>CAITUV010000032.1 GCA_903895725.1 uncultured Myxococcales bacterium
GGCTTGTCCGCCGCACCCTCGGCCGGCTTGTCCGCCGCACCCTCGGCCGGCTTGTCCGCCGCACCCTCGGCCGGCTTGTCCGCCGCACCCTCGGCCGGCTTGTCCGCCGCACCCTCGGCCGGCTTCTCCGCCGCCGCTTCGGCAGGCTTCTCCGCTGCACCTTCGGCCACGGGCTTGTCCGGGGGAGCAGCGGGCTCTTTTCCGGCGGGGGCCTGCTCCGACTTCTGGCAAGCGGTCATCATCCACATCGAGGCAAGGAACAAGAGCACGGCAAGGCGCAGCATTTCGGCCTCCATTGCTGGTCGGAAAACGGTGTAGCACCCCCCCTAGGGAATGTCAATCCGCGCTGCTTCCATTCCTTGCATTTAACAGGGGAAGCTCTTATGCTACGCGCCGCGCCACGCGTGCGCGTCGGAGCATCGGAGATTGGATGAGCCTGAATCAGATTCTCCATCTGTTTGTGTGGAACGGACTTGGCTTGGCCATCCTGGCGGCGCCGCTTGCCATCGGGGCGGTCCACTGGCCGGTCTGGATGGGGTTGGCCGCACTGTCGGGGGCACTGCTGACCGCATATGCGTTGCTGCACTTCCGGCGGGGATACCGGATCCGCTTCGATGGATTCGTGGTCGTCGGGCTGGCCATGGCGGCCCTGATGTTCCTCCAGCTCGCCCCGGTTGGGGACGCCCTGCTGGGCAAGCTGAGTCCCGGGGCCCTGTCGCTGCTGGAGAAAGGGCGGGCGCTCGGCTTCGACATTCCGGGGCGGCTCTCCCTGGCACCGGTCGAGACCGTGCGCATGCTGGTGACCGCCGGCATGGCCCTGGCCATCTACCTCGTGGCCTTCAACCTGGCCTACCGGGATAACCTGGGGCCGAGAATCCTGGCCATCGTAGGAATTGCGGGTGCGCTCGTTGCGTTGAGCGTGTTCCTGCACAAGTTCACGGGTACCCGGCAGATTCTGGGCTTCTACGAGCCTGCAGCGGGGATCGACCGGAGGACGGTGTTTTTCTCGACCTTCGTGAACAACAACAATGCGGCGGCCTTCCTGAACCTGTGCCTGATGATTCTGGCGGGGCAGTGGCAGAAGGCTCAGTTCGGTCGGAACAAGGGGGTGTATGCAGTCCTGGTGCTGCTGACCGGGGCAGCCAGTCTCTCCATGATGTCCCGCGGCGGAGTAGCCGCTCTGCTGGTGGCTGGGGCGATGCTCATGCTCTTCTCCCGCTGGGTGGGCGGGCCGAGACGCTCGACCGGGTTCAGCCTCGTGGCGCTGCTCGGGATTGCAGTGACGGTCGTGTGCATGGGGATTTTCATCGCTCTGTTCGACCTGGCCCTCAACCATACCGAGGGATTGCATTTCCTGCCGCTGGCGGACGAAGATGCAAAGACCCAGGTGTGGCGCAAGGCGCTGGCGACGGTCTCCCAGTTTCGTCTGGCCGGGGCTGGCGCCGGGGCCTTCGGTCCGGCATTTGCTCCTTTCAACGATTTTGCTCCCGGAGTCTCGTTCCCCTCTGCGGAAAACGAGGCCATCGAGATGCTCGTCGAATTCGGTGTGCCTGCCGGCCTGCTGATGGCGCTGGCCGGCACGATGCTGTTCTGGCGGCGGCTGCCCTTTGCCCGGTCCGACGGCTACCACACGGGGGCCTTTGCCGGTCTGTTTGCCGTGGCGCTCCAGTCGCTTGCGGACTTCCCGTTGCGGATTCCTGGAGTTCTGATCCCGTCGGTTGCGGTGCTCGGGGCATTGAGCGGTTCCTACGCCCGCGACCGGGACAAGGTATCGTCCTGGCCCCTGCGGATGGGGGGGCTCAAGATGCTCCCGCTCGCCACAGTGGGATTCCTGCTGATTCTTCTCGGAGGGGCGTGGGTGGGAGAGAACTCCCCCAAGAAATACCAGGCGGCCCTGGCAGCCACCTCCCTCCCGGACAGGGGGCTCGAGGACCAGGCGGTCCGCCTGCACCCGGCCGACCCCCTCGTCTTCGAGCTGCTCGGGGACCGGCAGGATGCCGTCAGGGACGCCGACCGGGCCGAGTCACTCTATCGCCATTCGCTGGAGCTTTGCCCTCAGTGCGTGTCGGCCAGGCTTCGGCTGGCCGGGCTGATGCTCATGACCGGCCGGGATCGACAGGGACTCGAGATCATGTCGGACATGGCAGCGGCCCTGCCGAACCACCGCAAGGTGATCTTCCTGGCCGTGGCGGGAATCCCGGTGGACGAGGCCGTCGTGGTGGACGTGTTCCGAAAGCGGCCGGAGCTGCTGCGCCTCATGGCGGAGTACCTGGCCGAGGTCGCTCAGTACGACCGGGCCGAGAGGATCCTGCGGGAGGGCATCAAGGCCCTGGGGATGGAGCGCCGCCTGCTGACCGCCCTCGGTAAGGTCTACATCAAGGCCGGGCATCCGGAGGCAGCCGACGACGTGGCCACCTACCTCATGGGCTACTTCCCCGAGCGGTTCGAGGGGTTCCACCTTCAGGCCCAGGTCGACGTTCTGGAAGGCCGTGTCGACGAGGCCCTCCTCATGTACGAGGAGGCTCGGGATGCCGCCGTCGACAACGTCGAGCTGGAGCTCGAGTACATGGGAGTGCTCGCCCGGACCCGAAACTGGGACCGCTTCGAGGCCCTGTCCGCGGAGGTTCGTCCGCTGCTGGGAAAGGACTCGAAGCATCGCTCCCGGTACCACCAGCTCATGGCCCTGCGTGAAGAGATGAGAGGAAACCACTTCGCTGCCCTGGCTGAGCTGGAGCAGGCCGAAGCGCACACCCCGTTCAATATCCGCATCCCGCTCGACAAGGCCGGGCTGCAGATTCGCCTGGGCCGCCCGGACCGGGCCGCAGCCGAGTTCCGCAAGGCACTCAAGATCGATCCGCAGAGCAAGGAAGCCTCGGAAGGGCTCAAGAACCTCGAGTCCGCCCGGGAGGCCCAGTCTCTCCAGTGAGGATTACCCCATGTCCGTGATCATGAAGATTCTTGCCAAGGTGTTCGGAACGCGCAACGAGCGTCTCCTCAAGGAGTTCCAGCCCCTCGTGCAGGCGGTCAACGCCCGTGAAGACGAGATGAGGGCACTGACCGACGAGCAGCTTGCCGGCAAGACTGTCGAGTACCGCCAGCGCCTGGCCGCGGGCCAGACCCTCGACGACCTCCTGCCCGAGGCATTCGCCACGGTCCGGGAGGCCTCCCGTCGAATCCTGGGAATGCGTCACTTCGACGTCCAGCTCATCGGTGGAATCGGCCTGCACCGGGGCATGATTTCGGAGATGAAGACCGGCGAAGGCAAGACCCTGGTTGCCACCCTGGCCGTGTACCTCAATGCCCTCGAAGGCAAGGGGGTGCACGTCGTCACGGTCAACGACTACCTGGCCAAGCGCGACTCCGAGTGGATGGGGCGCCTCTATCGTTTCCTCGGCCTCACCACCGGCTGCATCGTCCACGGCCTCGACGAGACCGAGCGCCAGCAGGCCTACGGTGCGGACGTCACGTACGGCACCAACAACGAGTTCGGGTTCGACTACCTGCGGGACAACATGAAGTTCGAGATCGAGCACATGGTGCACCGCTACTACTGGCCCGACGACCCGGACAAGCTGCCCGAGAAGAAGCGGTACAAGATCTTCAACTTCGCCATCGTGGACGAAGTCGACTCGATCCTGGTGGACGAGGCCCGTACCCCCCTCATCATCAGCGGCCCGTCGGAGGACTCGACCGACAAGTACTACCGGGTCAACTCGCTCATCCCCTTCCTCAAGCGCGACCAGGACTACGTCGTCGACGAGAAGGCTCAAAGCGTCTCCCTCACCGAGACCGGCGTCGACAAGCTCGAGAAGCGCCTCGCGGTCGGGAACCTCTACGACCCGGGAAACATCGAATGGCTCCACCACGTCAACCAGGCACTGCGGGCCCACACCCTGTTCAAGCGGGACGTGAACTACCTCGTCGAGGAAGGCAAGGTCGTCATCATCGACGAGTTCACCGGCCGCAAGATGCCGGGACGACGATGGAGCGACGGCCTGCACCAGG
Organism: uncultured Myxococcales bacterium; assembly: GCA_903895725.1. Lineage (GTDB taxonomy): Bacteria > Myxococcota_A > UBA9042 > CAIXZC01 > CAIXZC01 > CAITUV01. The sequence continues at coordinate 4,006 of CAITUV010000032.1, forward strand.
CCATCGAGGCCAAGGAAGGCGTCAAGATCGAGGCGGAGAACCAGACCCTCGCCACGGTCACCTTCCAGAACCTGTTCCGCATGTACAAGAAGCTTGCCGGCATGACCGGGACGGCCGAGACCGAGGCCGAGGAGTTCGGCAAGATCTACGAGCTCGAGGTGCTCGTCGTCCCCACCAACCAGACCTGCATCCGGAAGGATGAAGAGGACGTCGTCTACAAGACCGAGCGGGAGAAGTTCCGGGCCGCAGTCCGCAAGCTCATCGACTGCCACCACCGTGGCCAACCCGTGCTCGTCGGGACCATCTCAGTTGAGAAGTCGGAACTGCTTTCGAAGCTATTGAAACGAGAAGACATCTCCCACAGCGTGCTCAATGCGAAGAACCACGCGAGGGAGGCGGAAATCGTCGCCCAGGCCGGCCGCAAGGGGGCCATCACCATCTCCACCAACATGGCCGGCCGTGGCACCGACATCATTCTGGGAGGCAACCCGGACTTCCTCGCCCGGGGCCGGGCGGGTACCGATTCCGGGGAGACCTACAATGAAGCCCTCGCCTTCTTCAAGAAGCAGTGCGAGGCCGAGAAGAAGGAGGTCGTGGCAGCAGGCGGCCTGCTCATCCTCGGTACCGAGCGCCACGAAGCCCGGCGCATCGACAACCAGCTTAGAGGCCGTGCCGGCCGACAGGGCGACCCGGGCGGCTCCCAGTTCTTCCTCTCCCTCGAAGACGACCTCCTGCGCATCTTCGGCGGCGACCGCATCCAGCGCATCATGGACATGCTCAAGGTCCCCGAGGACGAGCCCATCGTCCACCGCTGGATCACCAAGGCCATCGAGAGCGCACAGAAGCGGGTCGAAGGTCAGAACTTCGACATCCGCAAGCACCTGCTCGACTATGACGACGTCCTCAACCAGCAGCGTATGACCATCTACGACCTGCGCCAGCGGGTCCTGTCCGGCAGGCGCTCCCACGAGATGGTCCTCGATGCCCTCGAGGAGGTCGTGTACACCATCGTCTCGGCCCACTGCGCCGAAGAGGTCCGTCCCGAGGACTGGAACCTCGTCGAGCTTGCTGCCGAGCTCCAGCAGGTGTTCCAGATTGAAATCCCCATGTCCGGAGTCGAGCGCACGTTCGACGGCGTGCTGGGCCGAGCCACCGAGATCGTCAAGAACCAGTACGGGGAGCGGGTCAAGGCCGTCACCCGGTCGCTGGCCAAGATCCGGGAAGTGGACGGAGAAGAACCGGAGGCCGCTCTGGCCGCAGCCACCACGAAGTGGTCCTTCTACGAGAAGGAGCGCTACCTGCGGGAGCTGGACAAGCAGTGGAAGCTGCACCTGCTCGACATGGACCACCTGCGGGAAGGGGTCGGCCTTTCCGCCTACGCCCAGAAGGACCCCAAAATCCTATACAAGCGTGAGGGCTTCAACCTCTTCTCGGACATGCTCTCCCGCATCCGCCTGAACCTGGCCGAGCACCTGTTCCGGGTCGAAGTCCGTGACGAGGCCGAAATCGAGCGGCTCAAGCAGCTCCGCCGGCAGCAGCAGATGCAGTTCACTCATGGCGGAAGCGGTGGCGGCGGAGGTTCGTCCAAGCCCCAGACTGTGCGCCGGGCCGCACCCAAGCTGGGCCGCAACGATCCCTGCCACTGCGGCTCCGGAAAGAAGTACAAGCACTGCTGCCTCGAGAAGGACGAAGCCGCCGCGCAGGGGTGAGGAGAGTCCCCTGCCTACCCTCCCCCAAAGGGGCGGCCGCAGTGAGGAGTCCGATCCGCATCACGCATCCGTGGCACATCCGCCTCCCTCGCTACCCCTTCCGTTGGTACTGGCATTGCCTCTCTCGCCTCGGTATACTCCTGCCGGCAATGACGAACCAGGAGGGTAACGATGAGCGAAATCCGTATGTCGATCGAGGAGGCACGCCGCCGGGTGGAAGAACGCGACTGGAAGCCCCGCAACGTGGTGTGGGAGCTGACGCTCGCGTGCAACCTGCGCTGCGGACACTGCGGTTCCCGGGCCGGGCAGGCCCGCGACAGTGAGCTCAGCCCGCAGGAGTGCCTCGATGTCGGCCGTCAGCTCGCCGACCTCGGGGCCGAGCTGGTCACCCTCTCCGGCGGAGAGCCGACCCTGCGACCCGACTGGGATGCGCTGGCCGCCAGCATGACGAAGCGAGGCGTCCTGGTCAACATGGTGACCAACGGCTTCTTCGCCAACCGTGAAAAAGCCGCCGAGATCGCCCGCCGCGCCCTGGATGCCGGCATGTGCAACGCCGGGGTCAGCATCGACGGACCACCCGAAATCCACGAGAAGATCCGCGGGAACGGCACGTTTGCCCGGACCATGACCGCCATCGAGGAGTTCACGAAGGCGGGTCTGCGCGTCGGCGTGCTCACCACGGTCAACCGGCTCAACTACCACTACCTCGAAATGGTCCGGAAGATCACCATGGATTCCGGGGCCACCATGTGGCGCCTCCAGCTCGGAAAGCCCATGGGTACCCTCAAGGACAACGACGAATGGGTGCTGTCTCCCGACATGTACTACCGCCTGGTTCCCAGGCTTGCCAAGCTCAAGCAGGCCGGAGGAATCCACCTCGCGGTCGGCGACTCCATCGGCTACTACGGCCCGCACGACCAGGTGCTCCGGGGCCGCGGATGGCGCGGCCGTGAGGAATGCTGGCAGGGCTGCCAGGCCGGCATGCAGGCCGTCGGCATCGAATCGGACGGCGGCGTCAAGGGCTGCCTCTCGCTCCAGGCCCGCTGGGACGGAAAGGACCCGTTCGTCGAAGGAAACCTGCGCCGGATCTCGCTGGCCGACCTCTGGAACAGCCCCGGCGTCTTTGCCTACAACCGCGACTTCCAGGCCGATACCCTCAGCGGCGGCTGCAAGTCGTGCCGCTACGGCGCTCTGTGCCGGGGCGGTGCCCGCTGCGTGTCGTCCTCCTTCCACGGGCACCTCGGCGAAGATCAGTACTGCTACCACCTCATGTCGCAGACGGCACAGGAGCAGGCTGGGCAGAGCCGCGCAGCATCGGCCGCAGCCGCAGCCGCTGCCCTCGTGATCTCCGCCGGCGTGGGAGGCTGCGTCTTCGAAGACGAGAAGCCCAAGAAGGACGTTGTCCAGACCGATACTGTAGGTGGAGACGGCACCGTCGAAACGGACAACTGCTGCGCTCCCGAGTACGGCATCCCCGTGGACGTGCGACAGCCCGACGTCCAGGTCGAGTACGGCATCCCGCCCGACGTGAAGGAGCCGGACAACTGCTGCGCTCCCGAATACGGCGTCTTCCCCGACGTGAAGGACACGGTCGCCCCCGACGTCCAGCCGGAGTACGGCATCCCTGCGGACGTGAAGACCGGCGATGCCATCGACTGCTCCAAGGTCTGCTGCGAGTGCGACTACGGGATCCTCCCCGATGAAGTCTACCAGGAGTGCTGTGTCGGCCCTCAGGACGTGAAGGACACGGCCCAGCCGGACGTCACGCTGGACTACGGCATTCCGCCTGACGTCAAGCCGCAGGACACTGCACCGGCAGACGCGATCGACTGCTCCAAGGTCTGCTGCCAGTGCGAGTACGGGATCATTCCCGAGGACGTCTACAAGGAATGCTGCGACCCGTGCAAGGATGCATGCTGCGACTGCGACTACGGCGAGCCCCCTCCCCCCCAATGCTGCCCCAAGTAGCCGGGTAGGACCCGGTTCTTCATCTTGCCGCTGGCGCACCACCGCTGAAGGGTTGGAACCCATTTGAGAGACAAAGCCCGCGCCGGTGGCGGCTGATCGAGTTCGCTCCGGTGGCGGCTGATCGAGTTCGCGCCGGCGGCTGCGGATGGAGTTTGCGTCGGTGGCTGCGGTTCGAGTTCGCTCCTCCCGGGCACCGAGCCCCGCATCCCGAGCCCCTTTTGCATCGGCCCCCGCCTGTGGTAGACTCCGCCCCGTTGCTTGAGAAGGAGCTGGGATGAGCCTCACGAGACGATGTCTTGCGCTGCTGGCCCCGGTGGTGCTCCTGGCGTGTGGCGGGGGCTCGGGCGGCAAGGATGCCGTGATTGACGGAGACGGGGCGACCCTGGACAACGGGGTGGGAGAGGACGACACAGGCTCTCGCACGGCCCCGCCGTCTTTTCGGTATAACTCGCAGAAATGCAAGCTGGTCGGCCCTCCCCGGAGCGCGGTCACGACGAAGGTGGGGGTGACCGTCGAGGCATTGGATCAATATGCGGCCCTGCTCAAGGACAAAGGGTACGAGGTAGTCCGAGGCCCCGTGCAGGCCCCGCCGCCGGCTGACGAGGGGCCAGCAGAAGGGGATGCGTCGAGTCCAGGCGATGTCCCGGCTCCGGGGGACGAGGTCGTCAGCATGCCGGATGTCGTTTTCCCTCAGGACGTTGTCGAGGACACCGGAAGCTCCTCCGAGTGGACGGGCGGAGAATACGTGGTTGCCCTGACTCCACTGTCGGACCTGATCTTCGTGTCCGAGGAGGGAACGCTGGGCGTGGCCTCCTGGTGCGCTGCGGACAACCTGGGTCAGATCCGCCGGCTCGACTACACGCTGGCCGATGCGCTGAACGTTTGGGCCGAGCTCAACGGTTGGGACTTCGCTGCAGCGACGGCCAAGTGGATCACGCCCACGGCCTATTTCACGACCGTGGCGGGAATGTACCAGCGCTCGTACGCAAGCGACTCGCTGGACCTGAACGAGGCTCATCCGGGGCAGCTGTCGGTCGGGGGCAATCCCGAGATGGCTGCGATTGCGCTGTACGGACATGCCGATGCGCCCAGCTCAGTGGGGGACGTGGTCGGAGTGGACCTGCTCCAGGTCAACCAGACCACCGTTGCGGAGAACGACACGGTCACGGCGACGGCCGAGGTGGTTCGCCTGTGGGATATCGGCGACCTCGTGGGCGAAGGGGAGAACTCGATCCTGCTGGATCCGTTCGTCCAGGATGCCAGCATCAACTTCGTAGTCGGCGTGTACGTGCTGTTTGCCGATGCCGTGTTCCCGGCCAAGGACTCCGGCAGCGTTGTGCTGACGCTGCAAGGGGCACCTCCGGGTGAGCTGATGGTGTCGAAGGGGACGGATGCTCTCGTCCTTCCCCCTACGTCACCGTTGTTCTGATGCAGGATGCTGTCGACCGTCGGTCATCCGTGATGGTCGATGGTCGACGAAGTCCCGCCGAAGCCTCGGGCGAAGGCGGATGGTCGCAAGACCTCGAGCGGAGGGGGAACCATGGTGGGGATCGCACGGTTGAGCCTGGCGATGCTTTTTGCAGCGATGATGCTGGGCGGATGCAACCGCCAGGAGGGCCCGGCGGCTCCTGCGGGAGACGACTTCCAGGTCGCCTTCGTCTACGTCGGGCCGGTCGGGGACGGGGGCTGGACTTACGCTCACAACGAGGGGCGCCTGTTCCTGGAGAAGAATGCCGGGGTCAAGACCACCATGGTCGAGAACATCGCCGAGGGGGCGGAGGCCGAGCAGGCCATCCGCAACCTGGCCCGCAAGGAGAACGACGTCATCATCACGACCTCGTTTGGCTTCATGGACCCGACGGAAGCGGTGGCGCAGGAGTTCCCCAACGTCAAGTTCATCCATGTGACGGGGTTCAAGAAGAACGCCACCAACTTCGCCAACCTGATGGGGGCCATGGAATCGATGCGCTACCTGGCGGGCATGATTGCCGGGGCTCGGGCCGTGGAGGACAAGGCGAAAATCATTGGAGCAGTCGAGCCGTTCCCCATTGCGGAGGTCGTCCGCCTGCTGAATGCGTTCACGCTGGGCGTGCGGGTCACGTGCCCCGACTGCCAGGTCCACCTCCGGTGGATCAACTCCTGGTTCGACCCGGTGCGCGAGAAGGAGGCGGCCCAGAGTCTGCTCGAGGCCGGTGCCGACGTGGTGGTGACCGGCTGTGACTCCCCCGGCCCGGTGGTTGCCGCGGCCCAGGCGGGCAAGTGGGGGATTGGCTATGATTCCAGCAATGCGTGCGCGGCCACACCGGAGCGGTGTCTGACCGCGACCTACTGGAACTGGGGACCCGTCTATGCGGACATGGTCAAGCAGATCAGGGAAGGCACCTGGAAGCCGGGTGACTACTACATGGAAGTGGATTCGGGCATCGTCGGGCTGCTGGGGTTCGAGGAGGGGCAGTCTCCGGCGGCCGGGGTCCCGGCCTCGGTGATTCCGAAGATCAAGGAAATGCACGCCAGAATGAAGAAGGGGGAATTCACCCGCTTCGACGTCTTTGCCGGTCCTCTGCGGGACAACCAGGGCAGAGAGGTTCTGCCGGCCGGGGCGAAGCTCACGCAGGAAGATCTGGAGGGTCTCTCCAAGCTCCCGGACCGCCCCGACTGCGTGGTCTGCATGAATTGGCTCGTGGAGGGCATCGTGGGGACAATTCCGGCCCGATGAATCGAACCGGCGAACACCAGGGAAACACTACGGGAGAACGGAGGGAGGGGCTGGAAGAGCCCGTGTCTTCCCTCCAGCCCCTGTCTTTCGCTCCCGAGAAGCCAGGGTCTTCCCACGCCGACGAGCATGTGTCGTCCCTTCCTCCGGTGAGTCTCGATCTGGAGGGCATTTCCATCGAGTTCCCGGGCGTGCTCGCCTGTGATCGGGTTTCTCTGGCTATCCGAAGGGGGGAAATCCACGCCCTCGTGGGCGAGAACGGAGCAGGCAAGAGCACACTGATGCACTGTGCGGCGGGCATCCTGCGTCCGACATCGGGCACCATCAGAGTGGACGGCACCCCGGTTCGTTTCACCTCCCCGCAGGATGCCCAGGCAGCGGGCATCGCCATGGTGTTCCAGAACTTCCTGCTGGTGGAGCGTCTCTCGGTCCTGGACAACGTCCTGCTGGGCAGCGGCAGCCTTCCTCCCCTGCTCGAGCGGGTAAAGCTTGCAGCGGGAATCGAGCCTGTGTGCAAGCGGTTGGGAATCGAGCTGGACTGGTGTCGCCCGGTCGAGTCCCTGTCAGCTGGTGAGAAGCAGAAAGTCGCCCTGGTCAGGGCCTTGTACCGCAAGGCGAGAATCCTGATTCTGGATGAACCGACCGCTGTCCTGACGCCGGACGAGTCGGATCGACTGCTGGAGACGATGAGACGGCTGGCGGCAGATGGGGTTTCCATTCTGTTCGTGAGCCACAAGCTCCCCGAGATCCGGTCGGTAGCGGATGTAATCACGGTAATGCACCGTGGCCGTGCCGTCGCCTCCTCCCTCCCGGCCAGGGGCATTTCGGCAGAGGCCGTTGCGAGCCTGATGGTCGGGGGTGATCAGGCATCGGCTCCGATATCGGCACCGGCATCGGCATCGGCATCGCCATCGCAGTCGCAATCGCAATCGCAGTCGCAGTCGCAATCGCCGTCGCAATCGCAGTCGCAATCGCAGTCGCCGTCGACATCGCTGTCGACATCGCCTCCGCCCCCCTCCTCCCCTCCCCTTCGCCTGGATTCCGTCACGCTGCGAGCCGGCGGCCACGATCGGTTGCTCTCCCTTTCCCTCTCCCTTCGTTCCGGGGAGCTCGTCGGCATCGCCGGCGTCTCCGGCAACGGACAGCGGGAGTTGGTCTCTGTCTGCGCCGGCATTGTCCAGCCCACATCCGGTTCCGTTTCCGTGGGAGGCAGCGACCTGACTGGCCGCTCCCCCCGCGACTTCTTCGAAGCGGGGCTGTGCTACGTCTCGGAGGACCGCTACAACGAGGCCAGCGCTGCGCAGCTGAGCCTGGCCGACAGCATCTGCCTGAAGTGGTATCGCAGCCTGCGGGGGGCTCTTCCCGGCTCCCTCGACACGGCCGCCGTGACCCGCACCGCTGGCCGAATCCTCGAGTCGTTCAACGTCCGCCATTCGGGGCCGGCTGCCCCCACGGCCTCGCTGTCCGGGGGCAATCTTCAGAAGCTCATCCTGGGCCGGGAGCTCTCCCACGAGCCTGCGGTTCTCATAGTCCACCAGCCGACCCAGGGGCTCGACTTGGCTTCCACCGAGTTCGTCTATCAGGCGCTGCGTCAGCAGGCGGCCCGCGGGACCGCCATTCTCCTGGTCAGCAGCGACCTCGACGAAGTGCTTGCGCTCAGCGATCGCCTCCTCGTGATGTACCGTGGGCGGTTCGTCGGTGAGTTCCCGAGGTGCGAGTTCGACCGGCTCCGGGTGGGTTCCCTCATGGCCGGGCTCGTCGGGGAGGCAGCTCCATGAGGCTGCTTGTGGAACCCAGGCTGGTCCAATCCCGGGTCGTCCGGTTCGGAGCGCCGGCGGCTGGCCTCGCATTCGGGCTGCTCCTGTCGGCCATCATGCTCGAGCTGTTCGGAATTCCGGCTCCGGCAGCGTATCTCGCGATCATCGAATCCGGGTTCACGGGCGGCCTCTTCGCCATTTCCGATACGCTGACCGTCGCAACGCCCCTGATCCTGTGCGGGCTGGCCTGTGCACTGGCATTCAAGACCCGCCTCTGGAACGTGGGGGCCGAAGGACAGCTCTTCCTCGGTGCTTGGGCCGCAACCGGTGTGGCGATCGCGCTCCTGCCGGCCGGGACTCCGGGATTCATCGCGATCCCCTGCATGGCGGTCGCAGGCTTCCTCGCCGGGGCCGCCTGGGGGGCCGTCCCGGGATTCCTCCGGGCCAGGTTCGGCACCAGCGAGATCCTGACCTCCCTGATGCTGGTCTACGTTGCCGCGCACTGGAACAACTACTTCATCTACTCGGTGTGGAGCGACCGCGGCTTCCAGATGACCCGCCTGTTTCCCCGGGAATCATGGCTCCCCCGGCTGAGCGACCTGGCATCGAGCTGGCCCGGGGCAGCGGGGCTGACCCTCCATGCCGGCTTCGTGGTGGCGCTGCTCCTGGCCGCTCTCTTCTGGTTCGTGATGTTCAAGACCCGGTTCGGCTTCGAGATCAAGGTCACGGGAATCAGCGAGCGCACGGCCCACTATGCGGGGATGCCCGTCAGGCGCAACATCGTGGTCGTCATGGCCCTCTCCGGAGGGCTTGCCGGCCTGGCCGGGATGTGCGAGGTGACCGGAGTCGTCCACCGCCTCCAGGAGAATTTCTCGCCCGGATACGGATTCACGGCGATCCTCGTGGCGTGGCTCGCCCGCCTGAACCCGGCGGCCATCGTGCTGGTTTCGTTCCTCCTGTCCGGGCTGCTGGTCGGTGCCCGTGAGATCCAGCCTTCGGGAATCGCCATGATGCTCCAGGGAATCGTGCTGACCTGCGTGGTCGCTGCCGACTTCCTCACCGGAAATCGGATCCGCATCGTCAAGGATGCCGCTCGGACGGAGGCACCATGAACGGATCTGAATTCACCCAGAACCTGCTGGCTGCCGGGGTGGCGCGCGGAACGCCCCTTCTCTTTGCCGTCCAGGGGGAATTGCTGGCCGAGCTCTCCGGTGTCCTCAACCTCGGCCTCGAAGGGATCATGCTGGCCAGTGCCATGGCTGGAGTTGCCGTCGCCCACTTCGCCGGCTCGGCCTGGGCCGGCCTTGCTGCTGCAACCGCCGTGGGTGCGCTGTTCGGCGTCGTCCACGCCTTCCTGGCGGTCACGCTGCGCTGTGACCAGGTCGTAACCGGGCTATCGCTCGTGTTCGTCGGAACGGGCATCTCGTCGGTCGGCGGGGCCCCGCTGGTGGGACTCCGCCAGGCGGTTCCGCACTTCACAAAGCTGCCGATTCCCGGACTTTGCGACCTGCCGTTCGTAGGGCCGGTGCTCTTCTCGCATGTCTGGCCCGTCTACCTCGGCTTCGCCACGATTCCCGTGATCTACCTGTTCCTGACTCGAACCCGGGCCGGCCTGAACCTCCGGGCCGTCGGAGAGAACCCCGCCGCTGCCGCTGCCGTCGGTCTTCCGGTCACCCGACTGCGTTACCTCTACGTCGTCCTCGGGGCCGGCATGGCCGGCTTCTCCGGGGCCACGCTCAGCCTGGCGGTCACTCCCGGCTGGGTCGACGGCCTGACCGCCGGCCAGGGCTGGATCGCCATCGGCCTCGTCATCGTCGGAGGTTGGCGTCCTCTGCCCGCTGCCATCGGTGCCTACCTCTTCGGCGCGATCCACAGACTCACCCTCGACCTCCAGGGCACCGGAATTCCCCTGTTCCAAGACCCGAACACCGGCTTCTTCCTGAACATGCTCCCCTACCTCGCCGCCGTGGGCGTGCTCGTCGCCGCATCCCTCGGCCGCCGATCCGGTGCCGCCCCCACTGCGCTGGGAAGGCCGTTCCTTCCCGGCACCACACGGTGAAACGAAATGGGACCACGGGACAGATTGGACAAGTAGGACAATTGGAAGGTATTGGATACGGGGAGGAATGCGCGGGGGCTTTTGACTAGCGGCTCGCGGTTGTGCTATAGGAGGCAGCACTCCGGCCCGACGTCCCGGGCCACCAGTTGCGGGGGCTTGCGTGTTTTCCGGGCTGTCCATCGGCGTCGTGATTCCCGCTTACAACGAAGAGCGGTTCATCGCACGCACGCTGCGACAGATCCCCTCGTTCGTGGACGAGATCATCGTCATCGATGATTCCAGCCGGGACCGCACGTTCCACGAAGCCGTCTCGGCAGCGGATTCGAGGACCCGCATCGTGCGTCACGAGACCAACCAGGGCGTAGGCGGTGCCATCGTAACCGGGTACCGGGAGGCCCTCTCCCGCAACCTCGACGTGGCCGTGGTCATGGCGGGCGACGGCCAGATGGATCCCAACGACCTCGGGACGCTGCTTGCACCAATCGCCGATGGCAGGGCTGACTACGTCAAGGGCAATCGCTTCCTTCATGCCGATGTCTGGCGTTGCATGCCGAAGGTCCGGCTGGCCGGCAATCTCGCACTGTCGCTGCTGACCCGGATCTCGGCCGGCTACCCGGACATCTGGGATTCCCAGTGCGGGTACACGGCGGTCACCCGGCACGCGCTTTCCCGAATCGATCTCGACGCGGTCTACAGGCGGTATGGATTCCCGAACGACTTCCTGGCCCATCTGCACTCGGCCGGTTCCCGACTGGCCCAGGTCTGCGTGCGTCCCGTCTACGAGGGCCAGGCCTCGGGCATCCGTCCGGCACGAGTCGTGCTGCCGCTGTCCATGCTGCTGGCCCGCTCGCTTGCCCAGCGGCTGAGGCGGGAGCTGAGGGAAGCGCCTCGCACGTCGACTCCCGGCCGGCCCCCGTCTTCCGCATCGGTCGCCGCACCGGCGACCATCGTCCATCCTCCATCGTCCATTGTTTCCGCACCCCGGTGAGCCGATGCGCGTCCTGATGCTCACCACCTCGTATCCGACCTTCCCCGGGGATTTTCGCGGTGGATTCGTCGAGGATCTCGCCCAGGGACTGGCCTCCATCGGCCACGAAGTGCAGGTGCTCGTGCCGCATCCGGGCGGCGACGCGCAGGAGAGCGAATCCTCGGCCGGCGTAACCGTCGAGCGGGTCCGTTCCCCACGCCTGCTTGGCCATGGTACCAGCGCATTCGGCGAGCTCGGGGTCCTGAATTCCCTGGCGAAGAACCCCGGTCGGGCAGCCGAGATCGCTCTGGCCCTGGCAGCGCTCGCCCGGCGGGCACTGGAAGCGGCCGCCTCGTGCGACCTGGTCATCACGCACTGGCTCGTGCCCGGGGGCGTGATCGGAGCAGCGCTCAGCCACGTCCGTGGCATTCCCCATATTGCAATCGAGCACGGCGGCGGAGCCCGCGTCCTGTCCCGGATGCCGGGCCGCTCCCTTGCCCTGGGCTTCATCCTGTCGGGGAGCACGGCGGTCCAGCTCGTTTCTCAGCAGCTCAAGGAGCAACTTGCCCGGGCGGTGCCGTCCTCCCGGGACCGGTTGGAGGCGTTGAGCCTGGTCTTTCCGGCCCCCCTGCCCGGCGAGCCCCCAGCGCAATCGGCTCGGCCCTACATGCCGCCCCCGCGCATTCTGTTCGTGGGTCGGCTCATTGAGGACAAGGGGATCGAGACGCTGCTCGCCGCCCTGGGCCATCTTCGCCATGCGCGACTGACGGTGGTCGGTGACGGACCGCAGCGGATGCTTGCAGAGACGACATCCCAGGAGAGCGAGCTTTCCTCCCGGGTCACGCTGACCGGCCTCGTTCCACGCCCGGACATGGATGCCATCTATCGCGCGCACGACATCCTGGTGATTCCGTCCCTGGCCGGCCCGTTCGACGAGGGCGGCAGAAGCGGTGCTTCCGGCGAGGGGGTTCCCCGTGTGCTTCTCGAAGGCATGGCCGCCGGACTGGTGCCCGTGTGCTCGAAGGTGGGCGGCATGCCCGAAGTCATCCGCGACGGTGAAAACGGCCTCCTCTTCCCCCCGGGCGATTCCGATGCGCTCGCCCGATGCCTTCGTTCACTGGCCAACAATCCCAAGCTCTGCGCCCGCCTGGCGGCCCGTGCCCGCAGGGATGCCACCCGCTACACGCTCCCTTCCCTGCTCAAGCTGCTCGACAACCGCCTGCGAGGGGAGGGAATCGAGCTGAGGCTTGCACGGCCGGTGCGCTGAAGATGTGACGTCGGTGCGGAGTGCGGATGCGCTTCCGGACATGCCCCCACCCCTGACCGGAGCGTGTGCGTCGGGTTGCGTTGCGTCGGCAGTACCCTGGCTGCGGGCAACCCGGCGGCCGGGAGTGCTCAGTGCGCCGCCGCATCCACCGCACAGCGAAAGCCAGGAGCCATGTAGGTCTGGTCCGACTCGCGGAAGGTCCGGGCAGAGACGCGCACGTCACCGGCCCGATCCAACCACCCTCCGCCGCGGATCACGTGTGTCCGCGTCCACGACGGTCCCTGGGGATTCTTCGGTGGGGACTTGGCATAGTAGTCGAACTCATAGTAGTCGTTCACCCACTCCGACTCGTTGCCGGCCATGTCCAGGACGCCATAGGGAGAGGCCCCGTCCGGGAATGAGCCGACGGGGGCCGTGCCGCGGAAACCGTCGTCGTACCCCTTTGTCACCTCCAGGCCCGGACGCGGGCGGGCGGCGGAGTCGTCGGCCAGGTTCGCGACCTTCCCGCCTGAGCCCGGAGCCTCGTTGCCCCAGGGGTATCGCCTTCCGTCTGTTCCACGGGCAGCCCTCTCCCACTCGGCCTCGGTCGGCAGGCGCTTGAACCGGTATCTGCAGTACATGCGTGCCTGCGTCCAGCTCACGCAGTTGACCGGATGCGAGTCCATGCCGTCGCGTCCCCAGGTGCAGGCCCAGCGCCAGTCCTCCGGCCGGTCGTCGTCCCCCCAGCTCGGCGGAGGGGCGGGAGAAGGCTTGTCGCAACTTCCCGAATCGACGCACTCCTTGAACTGGGCCACCGTGACCTCGGTCGCGTCGATCCAGTAGGCGTCCAGCTCGACCTCGTGGACCGGTTTCTCCTCGTCGCCGCACCCCGGATCGAGCTCGTCGTTGCACCCCATCCGGAACGTGCCCGCCGGAATCAGGATCATCCCCTTGTGCAGCCTCTCCTGGAACGCTGCCCGCCGCTCCTCATCGGCCTTGCGCTCGGCCTCCCGCTCTGCCTCCTGCGCCCGGCGTGCCGCCTCGGCCCTTGCCGCCCGGTCACCATCAAGGCTCGCCTTGCGGGCAGCCTCCTGCGCCACGACACGGGCGGTAGCCTCCTGCGCCGAGCGGGCGGCATCTCTGGCCCGGACAGCTTCTTCCATGGCCCGGGCGGCCTCTTCCCTGGCCAATCGGACGGAATCGTCGCCCCGGCGGGCGGCGGCCTGCAACTCGGACTTCCCGGCTTCCGGCACCGGGACCGGCACCTCGTCTCTTCCACACCCCATGCTCACAGCAACGTACAGCAGCGCTGCGGCCAGTCGTGCGCTCATCGTCTCCCTCCACAAGGAGTCTGCGGGCTCAGGGGGTATACCGCTTGTACAAGATCACGCCGCTGGCCCGGACGTCACCGCCGCTGGCCCCCGGGAAAGCCGAGGGATTGTATGTGGCAGACACGTGGTACGAGATGCCGTTGACCGCCTCGTTCTTGGCGGCCTGATCGACCAGTGCCACCCAGTAGTTGTACCCGAGCCCAGCCTCCTCCGGGTGCATGAGGCTCGTCCCCGTCATGGTGAGCTGCTCCGGGAAGTAGCCGATGGCAGTGCCGAACTCCTCGACGACGGGGGGCCGCTCGGTTCCCGTGGCCTGCTCGGCATCGGCCCATCGCAGCTCGAGGTACATCTTGGCATGGGTGTTCTTGTCCGCATCCAGCGTCCCGTTCACGTCGTAGGTGTCCAGCCGGAACTGGGTAAATGCCGGCCCGATGACCCGCTCAGAGAGCAGGTTGTCCATTCCGTTTTGCGCCGCAATCCTGGAGACGATCTCTTCGACCGCGAATCCGCCCTTGCCCGGGGCCCCCGCCCACTCATATTCGGCCCGCACGATTCCAGTGCCCGGCACGTACCAGACATCTGCAGTGGCCGGCTCATCCAGAGGGGCACCGGTCGCGTGGTAGTGATCCGCAGTCGCCATGTCCCCCATGAAGGTCTTCACAATCTCGCCTTGCGCGACCAGGGTCACGTCCAGGGTCTCGTCCACGTCGACGACCAGCGGGTTGGCAGCCGGGTCCCCCATGACCACCTGCCCCTTCACCGGCACGGTCTGCACCTCGCCCACGGGACGGTCCAGTGCCACGACCACCGGTTCCACGACCGTCGCCGTGATATTGGGCATCCCCACGGGCAGTGCGGAGGAGGGATAGTAGACCTCGCCGCCGGCAAACACGATGCGGTCGTCCTCGAACGACACGAACCACTCCTCCCCGTCGGGCCGCTCCCGGTCGAAATCGCCGACCTGGAACCGCTTGACCGTGACGTCACCGACGGTCTTCTCGCCCACCCACTGCATCTTGCGGGTCCCCCCGGTGCCGTCCCCCTTGATCTCCCGGACCACGAGAACCTTCTCTTCCATCGCAGGGGTGTACTCCGGCCCGGAATGCCCGCCGTCGCCCCCACCGCACGCTGCGGGCAACAGCGTTGAAAGCACCAGCCAAAGCCCGATCGACATCCCCGTTCTCATCACTCCCTCCCGCCATCACCGGCACACTTCCCAAGCCTTCGCCCGAGGTCATCGGCCAGCTTGTACCACCGCTGCACGCCGTTCTCGAGCCGGTAGTAATGCAACATGTAGGCACCTGTCAGCACCAGCAGCAGGCCGGCCAGGGCAAACACCCCCAGCGACGGATTCACCAGCGCATATCCGGCCGTCAGCAGCAGGCACATCGCCACGAACAGCGTCACCAGCAGGTGGATCAGGCGCTCGTGCTGCATGCGGGCGATCATGCGCTCATGCCGGGCCAACGCTTCGGCCAGCGAGACATCAACGGACGCCCCCCGGCCATCTTCGTGGACATGTCCGGGCCCTCCGGCCTCCGGCCCGCCGCCTGCCGCCAGCACTCCCTTCGCCCACGCCTCGTGCTGCTGCATGTATTCCCACATGGGGGAACCTCCGAGTCATTGCCGGCTGACGGAATGGCCCCTTGCCGGCGCTCGGGGCTGCCAACGGGCTCAGTCCGCACACAGCCCCATCACGGAGCCGTCTCCCATGAAGTAGCACCAGCAGCCGACGGTGATGGAGACGGGCGAACAGTGCCCCGACGTGACCCCTTCGCAGTTGAACATCTCGCCACCCACGAAGTCGGCCACGCACGTGGACATGCAGTCGCCCGGCCCCTTGCACCCGCATCCCCCCTGGCCGGTCGGGCACTGGCACTCGGGCTCCGGGGCAAGCCCAACGATCGTCCACGTCCCCCCCGCTGCCTTGCAGCTTTCCTCGTCGTCCGAGCCGACGCACTGCGAGTAGTTCTTGGCCACCTCGGGGTCACCGCACGGAGGCTCGACATCCTGGACCACCTCGACCTGAATCTCGGACTTGGGCAGATCCGGGTCGAACGCCTCCTGCGGCAGATCGCCGGGGAAGAAATCCACTGCGGTCTCTACCGCACCGTCCAAAAGCCCGATGGAATCCGGAGACACGTCTCCCGCCACGGTCCCGTCCTGTCCGCCAGCTTCCGTGTCCTCCGCCAGGTTGCCGTCCCCACCCACCTCTTCCCGCCCCGCTCCGCCACAGGCGACGCCCAGCAGCGCCGCAACAAGGACCAGTCGTTCCATCCTGCACCTCCCCTGTTGCCACCCGATTCGCTACTTGTCCTTGAGCACCGTGCAGACGCCCGCCCCGTACCAGACCTGCCCCTGGTCCTTGATCTGCTTGACGATGGCTTTGTCGCCAATGTCCACCACGAGAATCGCTCCCGTCGCATCGAAGGCAAATGCCCGGTCGGTCCATCCGGCAAGCCCGTAGACGCTCGAGTAGCCGGGGAGCGGGCAGATCTCCTGGATCACCTTGCCGTTGGCCGGGTCCACCTCGACGATGATGTCGTCTCCAAACCCCTTGTCCACCGCGGCATAGGTGCCAATTCCCTGGATGGAGTAGGCATCGCCGCTCGAGGAGTAGTCCCAGCCGTACTCGCCCAGCAAGGTCAGGGTCGCCTGGCCTGCCTGGATGTCCATCCGATACCAGCCGCCGTCGCCGCTGATCGCGACGATGACCTCCTTCTTGGGATCGATGAGCCCTTTGGGTACCAGCGTGAGGGCATTGAACGAGTCAGGGAGCTCGCCAATCCTGGTGCACTGGGCAGTCCCGGGGTGACAGGTGTACACGGAATCGAAAGAAACCCCGTAGAGCACTCCATAGGCATCGAACGCGATGTCGGTCATCTCGTCGCTCCAGACCTCCGGGGGCCAGCCGAACTCCCCGACCAGCACGAGATCGTAGGTCTTGACGTTCATGGTCCACAGCTCGCTTGCCGTGTGCATGTAGACCGCGTTGTCGATGGCCACGCCGGGGTACATGGGGTTGTCGGGGAACAGGTCGGCCTCGTCCGGCACGCCGTCGTTGTCTCCATCGGGCAGCGGCGGCTCCACGATCTCCTCGACCGCGGGCACGTCCTTGTCGGGCGGATTCTGCCCGTCCGGTGGTGTCGGCACGTCCTTGTCCGGGACCAGGTCCGGGGCTGCGTCCGGAAGCGACCCGATGGCGTCCTTGGCATCATCGCCTCCGCCGTCTGGACCTGCAATGTCCCCCGGACCGCCAGTCTCGATCCCGTCGCCATTGAACAGGACGTCTCCGGCACTGTCGGGAGCGCCGCCGGAGTCCCCGCTCCCGCCGCCGGAGCTGCAGGCAGCCGCAACCACACATGCGATTGAAAAGGCAGCCAGTGTGGCAGAGGCCGCTGCAAGTGCCTTCATCCGATTCCGTCCCGTGCTCATGTTTCCCCCTCCCCCGCTGCGCAGAAGCGATCCTACCGCACAGCAAAGCGCTGGCCAAGGGGGAGGAAGGAATAGGACGAATAGGACCTATAGGACGAATAGGACGAATGGGAGGCATGGGACGCGGAGCGGATCTAGGGGGTGGGTTTGACTGGCGGCCGATGGGGCTAGTCGGCTGCTCTTGCTAGGCAGCCAATCGGGCGATAGGGGCCGATCTTCCTCGGTGGCGGCGGCGGGTCCTATTCGTCCTATCTGTCCTATTCGTCCTATGCCTCTTCCCCGCCGCCGCCACCCGCCGCCACCCGCCGCCACCCGCCGCCGCCCGCCGCCGCTACCGCGCAAGCCTGGGTGGGTTCCAGCCGCCGCAGGCCCGTTCCAGGTACTGTGCCACTGCGATGGGCACGTAGTCGCGGCCCCGGGGACCGACCACCTGCACGCCCAGCGGAAGACCGCCACGGTCCTGTCCGACGGGAACCTGGGTCACGGGAAGCTCCATGGCATTGAAGATGGCAGTATACATCCAGTAGACCGGCGGGAGCAGCGCCTGGTTGTGCCGGGGAGCAGCCGTCGGATAGCTCGGGTAGAGAATGACCGTGAATGGCCGGAGCAGTCGGTCGAGCTCGGCCTTGAGCGCATCTCCGGCCCCGCTAGCTGCCGCCTCCAGCCCGGGCAGCTTGTCCATCAGCACCTCGAGGATCCCCAGCCCGATGGCCGGGAGCGTGTGATGGGAGCGCCTGACCGCCCACCGTCCCAGCTCGGCAAAGGGGTTGATCTCGACGCCACTTCCCATCCGCTCGCAGAACGACGGTCCCCCCGCGGTGTGCATCCCCGCAGCCCAGATCGGTAGCGACTGTCGCAGCCCGGGAATCACGATCTCACGAACTCGGGCACCGGCCTGCTGCAGAGCACGGGCCGCCCGAGTCTGAGCGCTCAGCATGTCCCGGGAAACCGGGATGACCCCATTGCCGCGAACGACCAGGACGTCGAGCCGGCCGATGTCCACCTGCGCCGGATCCCGCAGTGCCTCCGGCCACACGATTCCATCCACGTCGTCCGGCCCCGCCAGGATCCGGAGCAGCGGCATCAGATCCTCGGCCCGCCGACAGATGGGGCCCGTCGTCATGAAATGCAGGGCATGGCCGTATGCAATCGGGAACTGTCCCGTGTTGGGCACGAGCCCACCGGTGCACTTGTGGCCGAACACTCCGTTGAAAAACGAGGGCAGTCGGATCGAGCCGCCGATGTCGGACCCGAGGCCGAACGGAGCAAAGGCCGCGGCGATCGCAGCGGCTTCCCCGCCGGAGCTTCCACCTGCGGTCCGAGACGGGTCGTAGGGATTGCCCGTCCGGCCATAGATGCAGTTGTCCGCCTCCATCCACATGCACAGCTCGGACACATTGGTCGTGCCGATGGGGATGGCACCGGAAGCCCGCACACGAGCGACGGCCGTGGCATCCTTCTCGGCAATGACGTTGCGGTGATCGTACAGACCGCCCGTGTTGCGCATGCCGACCAGCCCGAAGCTCTCCTTGACTGAGCAGGGCACTCCATGAAGCGGGGGGAGTCCCTTCCCCCCGGACGCAGCCGATCGCTCGTCCGCAGCCGCAGCCTCGGCCCGCGCCTTCTCGAAGCGGTCCTCGACCATGGCGTTGATGTGTGGATTGACCTTGTGCGCCTGGGCGATATGCGCCTCCACGACATCGCGTGACGTCGCACGGCCGGTCTTGATCCACTCGGCGAGCGTCATTGCGGAGCAGAGGAGGAGGGGGTTCATTCGTGCCCTCCGTTGAGCCAGTGGAAGAGAGGGCTCACGCTGCCATGCAGGCGGCGAAATCCCTCGTATCCCCGCTCGTAGACATCCGCCGTCGCCGGGGATGGCTCGAAGGTCCGCTCGCAGTCCATGAGTGCGGGAACGTCCTGGAATGCAATCTCGCCAAGCGCCACTCCGGCGATGAATGCGGCCCCCCGGGCGTTGGCCTGGGTCGGATGCACGGGCCGGACGAGCCTGCGAGCCAGCACGTCGGCAAGAATCTGGCACCAGGTATCCGACCGTGCTCCGCCACCGACGATCGACAGGGGTTCGAGCCGATTCCCGACGAACTTCTCGACGTAGGAGAGACTCCAGCGGGTGTTGTAAGCGACCCCTTCCATTACCGCGCGCACGAGCTGCCCGGGCGAAGTGCCGGCACCGAAATTCACGAGCACCCCCCGCAGATCGGGATCATCCACGGGCGTGCGCTCCCCATTGAGCCACGGTCCGAAGAGGACTCCCCCCGAACCGGCTGGGGTCTCGGCGGCAAGCCGCTCCAGCCGGGCATAGACATCGGGCAGCGGAGCGGATGCCGCTGCCTCTCTCCGGGTCGCGTTCCGGACGTGCGCTCCGCCTCCAATCATGTCGAGCAGGCCGAGGCGATGCCCCGGTCCAGCGCCCGCTCCATCCCGGTCGCTGCCCGAGCTCCCTGAGGTCCGTTCGGGGCCGACGTTTGCAGCGGTTTGACCGAAACCGACGTTTGCTGCGGTCCGGTCGGAGCCCACTCCGTTGCGGGGCCAGCGCTCCCTTCCCTCCTGTCTCGCAGAACGGGCGCTCCCCGCATTGGCGTGAACCACGAGCTTGGCCAACGCCTCCAGGCATCCGCCGGCCATGTCCTGCTCGTTGGCACAGGTGTATCGCCCAGGGATTGCCGTAGGAATCGAGGCAATGGAGTGGAGCACATCCGTCCGGCGGAAGGGTATCGTGCACTGCACCCAGGACGAAGTCCCGAGGTACAGGTGCCCTTCGAAATCAAGCACCGAGCCAGCTCCTACGGCAGCGGTCTGATGATCGGGCGACCCCACGATCACGGGAGTCCCCCGGCGCAGCCCCAGCGCTGATGCAGCATTCGAAGTCAGCCCCGCCAGCACCTGGGCGGACCGCAGCATTTTCGGCAGCCTGGCCAGGTCCAATCCCGCCTCCCCCGCAAGCCCGGCATCATACCGCACGTCGTAGGGGTCCCGAGTGTCGCACACCCAGAACAGGGTCATGGAATCCTGCGACGTCGCTGCCTCTCCGGTCAGGCGCAGGTTCAGGTAGTCCTTGCTGGTCAGGAACCAGGCGGCCTTCCCGTAGACCTCGGGCATGCGGTGCTTCCAGTACAGGACGTGACCGATGTCGTCCTTGCCCGACAGGCTCGGCCCGCCGCCGGTCATCCGGATCCATCGGGCCGCCTTGCCGACGTTGTACCCCTTGACCTCCGGGAACCCGCCCATGAGCTGCCGCACGTACGGTGCCCCTCGCGAGTCCATCCACATCAGGCAGTTGGCCAGCGCCCGTCCTTCGGAATCCACGGCGACGGTGCTGGAGAACATGCTGGTCACGGCCACGGCGGCCACGTCCGAGCCCTTGCAGTGCGCCTTGCCGAGCAGAGCCTGGGTGCCACGGCACAGGGCGGCCCACCAGTGCTCCGGGTCCTGCTCAGCCCCGCCGCCGGGCAGGAAGATCGTCGCCACCGGCTCGAACCTGGATTCCTTCACGCGCCCCTGAACCGTCACGAGGGCAAGCTTCATCCCCGACGTGCCGTGATCCACCGCCAGGATTGTCTTGTCCCGCCCCGGCCTCTTCTCCGGCGACCATCGACCATCGACCATCGACCCTTGCCTCCGCCCGCGAGCCGTTCCTCGCCTATAGCCGCGTCTCCATCATCCGCCCGGTTTCGTCGATACGCTGCACGAGCAGCCCCGAGAAGCGCCTACCGTCCTCGCCGGCGTGGAGCAGCCGCGCCACCGCCGGAACATGCGACAGGAACTCGGCCGGTGCGATGCTGGCCTCGGGTGGCATCACGCCCGGCCCTTTGACCTTACCTTCGAGCATCATCAGCACACCGATGGCGGCCGGAAGCCCGGTCCCTTCCCCCAGCGCCTGACTCTCCGAGGCCATGTGGAATCGGATTTCGAGCGGCTTGCCCCGCTTGATTCCCCTGGCCACGACGGTGCAGCATCCGCGCTGAGTCCCGAACCCCGTCTCCTTCAGAATCCGCTCCCGCTCGCGAAGAATGTACGAGATGGCGAAGTCGTGCGGAACGACGCTTGCTCCGTTCACGACGACCGGCTCCCTGCCGGCAAGCCCCAGGGCGCAGACGTCCCGCGTCAGCTCATAGTACTCCTTGGGAAGCACGGTCCCCTTGTTGGTCACGTTGCGCACCTTCAGGTAACGAGGCAGCGTGATCTGCTCGGGATGGGGATAGGGGTAGATCTCGATGTCCTTGCCCAGGATCGGAAAGTCGAACTTCTGCCTCAACGCAATGCCGGAAGGCTCGAAGTACTTCACGTGCTCCAGCCTGCCGTTCAGGAACATGGGAATGTCCACGGTCATGCAGTGGAACCGATGACCCACGACACCCGGCCCCTCGGTCGGCTCGCCCCCGTGTGCGTGGAAGATGTCGATCGAGTCAGTCTCGTCGAGCATCCCTTCCGCCGCCATCCTGGCCAGGACGTTCGTCACGCCCGGCGAGGCCCCCATGCCGATGAGCGCGGTGACGCCCGCGGCCCTGGCCGCTCCGTCGAGCTCCAGGATGTCCAGCGTGGCGTCGACGTCGTCGCACACATCCACATAATTGATCCGGGAGGCAATCACGGTTTCCAGCACGGAGCGAACCGTCTTGTAGAAGGGACCGACGCAGTTGACGACCACGTCCGCGCCGAGAATGACCGAGGTCACGCTTGAAGGGTCACCGGCATCGAGCTGGACGGCCCGCACCCCGTCCACGCCCGAGCGCTGTGCTACGTTCCGGGCGAGGTCGATCCTGGCATCCGCCACGACGACTTCCGCTTCTCGACCGGCTCGCGCCAGGGCCAGAGACACGACGCTTCCCACGGCACCCGCTCCCCCCAGGACGACCACCTTCGGCATGTCTCCCCTCCCTGCTCACATCGGGGGATGATACATGGCGGGCCCGCTCACCACAATACGCGTGATGCCCCTGGATCCGGTTTCCATGCGGCACGCTCCGTCGACTTGCCGCCCGGGGGGTTCGGGAGTAGGATGGAGCCGCGGGACGGGCTGCACTCAAAGCTCTCGAAGAAAGGTCATTTGCATGAGGTACTCGTCAGTCAACCCGGAGGGGGGCTCCTCACGGTCCCCGATGGCCCGGTGGCCTGTTGGACGACACTGCGTGCTCCTGTCGGCGGCGCTGCTCCTCGTCTCCTGCGGGGACGCAGGCGGTACCGCCGAAGACGGCGAAGAGGTCCGGCAGCCCTCTCAAACGGGCCAGGAGCAGTTCGATGAGCTTCTGTCCAAGATCCGCATCGAGGCCACGCTATACGGTGGTCTAGGGGTGCGAATCGTGCTCAGCTCGGACACGGTACAGGTCCGGGCCTCCTGGTATGGCGTGGATGAACCGGTGCTCTACGTCGATCACTGCGTCCTGCAGAACGTTTACGGCGGCGTCGAGGGCGAGCCTCCGACTCAGGAGAAGCACTGCACCAACCTGACCGACTACCAGACCTGCACCTTCTCCGAGGATGGCAGGCGGGCCGAGTGCGTGTTCACCTGGGGTGTGGGCTACGACCGGAGGGACGGCGAAGGGCAGAACCGCCTCCCCGAGCTCTGGTCCATCGTGCCGTCCAACAACGCGACTCTCGGCGGAAACTATCAGGGGGCCCAGGCCACCATCCCCCTCGCGTCGGTCAAGGACTGCGTGGTCTACTATGACGAGACGAGCCTGCCGGCACCGGGAAGCCCCCTCCCCGTCGTCGAAGGAACCGAAATCCGCTGGTCGGGCGCCACCGGAATCTCCGAGCTGCTCGCTAAGAAGTACCCGGGGCGGGCGCTCGTCCGTCAGGCCAAGACCGTCCAGAACCGGGCGCTTCCCGAGTACGACATCTTTGCGGACCTGTGCGTCGACCAGGAGGTGCTGGTCGGTCCCGACGGCCAGTTCCACGTCGAGCTCACGCCGGAGCTGCTTTCCGCCTGTCCGGCCGGCATGCCGCTCGAGTTCTACGGCGGGGTCGTGCGGCAGATCGAGCCCGACGGCTTTGCGGCCGGCAGCTCGATCCGGTACGGCAATCTCGGATACCCGGTGAAGCTCGGCCTCCAGTAGCCCGAGGAGGGTGACATGAGACTCGCGCTCGGAATGCTCCTCGCTTCGCTGGCCGCCGTCGCCCTCTGCTCCTGTGGGGAAGAGGCTCTCCCGGACGGCAGTACGGAGCAGCTCGTTTCGGCCAAGGGGATCCACATCGACCACATTCCCAGGAACGACCGGTTCCGGGAAAGCGTGATCCTGATGGCCTTTGCAGTAGACCCCGAGTATGACGACAAAGTCCTGTTGCGAAGCTCCCTGGCCCCCGGGGAAGCACTGCGGCTCAATCTGCACAACACCGTCACGGGGGAATTCCGATGGCAGGACGTGGAATTCTCGGTCTCCGACGAAAGCGTGGTGGAGCACCTTGGCGACGGCCTCATCCTCGGCGTCCAGGACGGCGAAGCCATCGTGTGCGGCAGGTACTGGGGCAAGGAATCCTGCATGCCGCTTGCCGTCGGCAGCGGGGTGATGGAACAGTACTTCAGCAGTGAGACCGGTGCGTCGTCGGCCTTCACCCTCGTGTCCCTCGACGGCGTGCCGGCCATGAATGAGAATGCGCCGCTCCTCCAGGTATCGGGCTCCTACAAGAGCCAGTACGTGGCGGTCAGCCCTGACGGCCGCTTCATGGCGGACCTGGTGAACCTCAAGCTGCACTGCTTCCAGCCGTCCTGGCAGACGGACCTCCCGGTACCCCCCGAGCAGGGTTGGGAGGGATGGTACAACTACAGCCTCCAATCGAACGGCGACAAGGTGACGGCCATCGCACGAGGGATGACCAGGGTCTTCGTCGCACAGATGCTCTCGGACGGAACGAAGGGTTGCCCGATGAAGCCGCTGGCCGACGTCGGCGAGGGGGGAAGTGTGAGCCTGCACTCGATCTCCCCTGACGGCAACCAGGCCCTGGCCACCGTCGCTCAGGACGGGAAGACGGAGCCGGCCACCTGGCTCATCGAGCTGTGCAGCATGAAGGGCAAGCCGGTCGGAGGGGACGTGCCTTCAGGCGGCAAGCTGTCGTTCTCCTCGGATGGCCGGTTCATCGTGGCGGCAAGCGCCGAGGAGTCCGTTTCTCCCGGGCAGGAGCTCCCGTTGGCGGTCTTCTCGAACGACAGCGGACAGTGGAAGAAGCTATACCAGATCTCGGTCCCGGTTGCCGGGGAGCCCGAGTACTCGCCCGACGGCTCGTTTGCCTGGTTCGACGACGGTTCGGCGGCACTCCTCCTCGTCCTCGAAACGGGGGAGACGACCCTGCTGCCATCGGGCGGCACGCTCACGCCGTGGAACAGCCTCCACTACTGGCTCCCGGGACCGAGCGGCGGCTCGGGGGGAGGGCTCCAGAGCATCGCGGAGGATGCATACGAGTATGTGCCGCTGCTGGAGACCGCCGTCGCAACCCGCATCTACCTCCCGCTGGGCGAGCCGTCGCCGTCGGGCAGGGCGATCAGCTTCGCATCCCTCTTTTCTCCCATTGCAGCCGGGTGGGAGGGGGATGACGCCTTCAGGGGCATCGACTGGGTCTCGACCCGGCCGAGGTCGCTGGACCCGCCCAGGCAATTGGAGCCGGCTTCGGATCCCGGGGCGTTCCTGGCCGTGCTGGCGCCGCTGCCCAACGTCCCGTCGGACTCGCTCATGGCCCCCCACAGCGGACTGGAGCTGATCGACCTGGGAGGAGGAGGCTCCCGCTGGATTCCGGCGGGAAACGAGGACGTCGCTTCCTTCGACATATCGCACAACGGGCTCGTGTTCATGGTGACGTCCCCGTACGGTTATCTCCTGGTCTCGGACCCGGGCATGCACCGATACTCGGTCCTGGCCATGGGCGTCTCCGGCCCGGTGACCGCGTCCGCAGATGGCAAGCGGGTTGGCGTGTGGGCACCGACGGGCACCCTCCGCGTCTACGAGGTCAACACCGGTGCCGAGCTGCTGAACTACCCAGGCGCAACCACCGTCTGCCTGCCCCCGGACTCCAGTGACATCTACCTCGCCGACGTGAACGGAGAGGGAATCCGGCTCCAGGAAGACGGGACCAGCGAGCACCTCTACTTCGGGGTCGACAGCCCACGTCCGGACCACAAAGTGGGCTACTCCTGGTCGGACGACTGCAGGCGCATGGTCGTCTCGGGGGGCAGTTGGATCTCCCTGTTCGAGGAGGGCAACGACGGCCAGACTCCCATCTCAGCGGATGGGGCCGACCTCGCCACCCTCTCTCGGGACGGCAAGGCAGTTGCGTTCGTGGGCAAGCACGACGAGACCGTGGATGAATTCGACGGGCGGCTCATCGAGCACGTCGGCATGATCGACCTCTACCTTGCCAGGCCACCCGAGTGGAAGCCGAAGCGGCTGGTAACGTGGGCCGCCTCCGCGGGCGGCTATACGTCGGGAGCCAGCTACTCGTTCGAACGCCCCGCGGTCTGGCCGAATGGGGACATGGTGGCCGTGTCCTTCACCGAGACCTTCGTCGACACCGGCTGGAGCAACACAGGCGCGTGGCAGAATGTGATTGTCAACAGCCGCCTCCTGTTCGTGGATTCGGACGGCGGGATCACGAACATGGGACCAATGTCTGCGGACTCGAAGCACCGCGTGGAGGGCACCGATGTCCTGCGCATCCGCTAGACTGGCGCTCCGGCCGGGGTCCCCCGATCGCACGCACGGGCCGGCGCCGCGTCGGAGCTCGTCGCTCCTGCTTCGGCTCGGGATGGTGGTTGCGTTTGCCTGTGCCCTGGCCTTCTCCTGCGGCACGGAGCTCGAGCCGGACTTCTCCGTTCCCAGTGGCTCGTTCGAGTGGGTCGGCCCGTTCCCCCACGAGGAAGAGTCGACGCCGGGCAGTCCGAACCTCGTGACGCAGCCCCTGCGTGACCTCCCGGTAGACGGGTTGATCGTCGAGGACGCCAACGACGACGGCATCGACGATCTCCTCTGGTGCAGGGATTCCGTGGGCCTTCTCCTCGGAGCCGAGGAAGGGAGCTTCGTGCCGTACGAGATTCCGGCCAATCCGGACGTCGGCGTCGGAGACTTCGGAACCGGTTGCTCCGTCGCTGTGTGGAAGGACAAGAACGGCAAACAGAGCAACGTCGCGGCGGCCTTTGGCAACGGCCTGTCCCTCTCGTTTCCGATGGACGGGGACATGCCGGCAGCTCCGCTGGTGCTCCCACCGCTGCCGGGGGAAGTGGAAGGGTCCTGGCAGGCCATGGGCCCTGCCTTCGTGGCGGACGTCGACGGGGACGGGCAGGGAGAGATGCTCCGCCTCGGCGTCGGCATGCCGGACGCGGAGGACTCCCCGGTTGCGGTCCTGGTCTCCACGTCCCAGGGGAATGGGGCATTCCTGAGCAAGCACGCGTGGGAGCTGCCGCTCACCAAGGCGGACCTGCCGGCAATACCCGAAGAATCCTTCCCGGCTCTGTTGTTTGCCGGCGATCTGGACGGAGAGGAGGGAGTCGACCTCGCTGCCGAGGGGACGCTCGTGATCTTCAATGCCGACACTGCTCCATCGGTGTTGGGGCTGGAGCTGGTCAAGGCCGCACCTACCCTGTTTGCGGACGTGGACGGAGACGAGCGCACCGAGATCGTGTCGGCCCAGGGCGACACGTGTACGGTCATCTCGCTCAATGGCGGAGAGGAGAAGGAGCTGGGTACCTTTGCCTGCCCCGGAGGGGAACAACCGGGCTGTCTCCTGGCCGCCGACATCGACCACGACGGGAAAGACGAAATTGCCTCTGCCGACGAGAAGCTCGTGACCGTGTATCGCCTCGAGGAAGGGGGCAACGCCACGGTCGTCGGCGCCACCCAGACCAACTCCTCAATGATGCTCAGCGGGGCCCTGAACTGGGACGGGAAGGGCTGGGATGAGCTCCTGGTGGTGGGGGTCAACGCCATCTCCTTCTGCACCCTCTCGACCGATGCCGGGGAGCCGGGCACTTGCGTACCTCACTCAACCCTTCCCGGCTACGTCATCGCTGCGCGGGCGCCGGACATCGACCGGGACGGGAAGGCAGACTTCCTGGGTATCTGCCACGACGACGTCAACCTGCCGCCCGTCGTCCAGGCGCTGCTGGCGAAGGACTCGTTCCAGACCGGGCCTCTCAGCGACATGCTGTACCCGCACCCCAATCTCGGCTCCCCGGAGCAGCTCGTCCTGCAGCTTTCCGACCTGACCGCGGATTCGCCGCTGGACCTGCTCGTCGGCTCCACATTGACTTCTCAAGGCCCCGAATTCCTGGTCCCGATGCTCCAAGGTCATTTGCCCGCCTTTTCCCGGATGCAACGCAACGATGCCCTGGTCAGCCCACAGTCGAGCCCGGATTCCTGGGTATCGCTCGTGGACTATGATGGAGACGGGATCCCGGAAGCAGGCTTCCCGGATGGTGCCTGGACAAAGCTCCCCGCTCCGGGCGAGCCGCCGGTCGGCGCCGCAGTCCCCGCTCCCAGCTGCCCTTCGGGACGCCTCACGGTCGCGGGACCCATCGTAGCGGATTCCAAGGATCTCATCGCGGTGGCGGACGGTCATGTCGTGCGCCTGATGATGTACTCGAACATCGCCGGCAATTGTCAGGATCTCGCCGAAGGAGATGTCGGGGACGAGATCCGGGACATGCTGCTCGCTCCGGACGGTCGCATTGCCGTGCTCGGGGCCCGTTCCTCGGGCGGCAGCTCGGGCCAGGGCGTCGTGACCGGCAGAATCCACGTGATCACGTTTGATCTGGTCGAGGAGGGCGGGGAGGGGAAGATCACTCGCAAGGTCCACGAGCTCTTCAGCCTCAACTGCAATCCGGACCAGTTCGAACCGCTGGGAATGTCCTCGAAGCCGGAGCACGGCTACGTCGTTTCCTGCCGGGACGGCGGCGATTCGGGCCACCTGCTGAAAGTCCCGCCGGCACCTGCCATGCCGTCAGCTCTCGCTCTGCCCCCCCTCGTCTCCCCCGGTGCCATGGCCTCAGGCGACCTCGATGCCGACGGAGTCAAAGACATTGTCGTCTCGCACGCCAAAGGAGTGCTGATGGTATCGATTCCGCAGGGGGAGTAGGGCGGATAGGGGCGATTACGATTGCGATGTCGATGCCGATATCGATGCCGATGGAGGGAGAGATTCTCCCGAGGCCCGAGCCCCGGCCCCCGAGCCCCGAAACACCGCTACCGATACAATGGCGGAGCCAGCATTGGAGCCGGCTCCTCACCGCCCACCTGGCCGGCGTCATGTCCGGCGTCGGGCTGCACGATCACGTCGGGCTGGTCGCCCGCGGGAGGGGTACCGTCATCCACCGGCTGCCCCTCGGAGGGCTGGCCATATTCCCCTTCCGCTGGAGGAGCCTCCTCGGACGGAGGGGGGTAATCGGACGGCTGCTCCTCGCCCGGAGCCTCGGCGGCCGGGTACTCGGACGGCGCCTCGATGGGGGCCTCGGCACCGGCCTCCTCGCCGGTCCCGGCGGGTTCCAGCGGCTGCACGGGCAGCGGCTCGGCCATGACCGGCTCCGGTCGTCCCGGCATGGAGGGGCGGCCCCGGTTCGCCTCCCGTTCCTGGCGTAGCCGATCGGCCCGCTCGCGGGCCTCACGCAGTCTCTTGGCCGACGGAGACTCGGACGGAGGAGAGGGGACGAGAACGGCCCCGCCGTCCCCGGCTGCCGACGGAGGTTCGGTCCCGGCCCGGGCCTTGGCCTCATCGGCTTTGCGCTGCTTCTCCATCTCCTTCTTGGCCTGGAGGCGTCGCTTCTCGTCCGGCGGCAATCCTCGCTTGCATCTGGGCTTCGAGAGCGTGCCCGTGCAGTGCATCCAGTAGAACCCGTCGGCGTCCTGTGCAGTCTGCCAGAGGCGGTCGAACTGGAGTCCCTGTCCGAGCTCCTTGTTCCGAGTCAAAGGCTTCCCGTCCGCCCCCTTCTTCTCCTCCTCGAAGTAGTCGGGGTTGAACGCCAGCTTCGTCCACAGATCCATCTGCCCCTTGACGAACGGTGCCTTGGGCGGGAACAGGATGAACGAGTTGGGACGGATGTAGTAGTCGAGGCTCTCGCCCTTGCAGTCGCCCCGCTCGAAAAGCACCGCGGTCGACCCGGGCTTGCGGGCCTTGACCTTGTCCAGCTCCTCGACCTGTTCCTTGCGATCGATCCGGATCTGGAAAACGCATCGTCCGAGCCGCATGTCGGTCAACGGAACCTCGACAACCTGGGCAGTGCGCGGCATGCGCTGTGCCAGGACCGGGGCCTCGGCCACGATGTCAGACAGGTCCAGGTCCACCTGCCCCTTGTAGTAGGTCGTGTCCTCTTCCCGGGCCGGCTCCAGCAGAACCGATCCGGTCTGGAGTATCCCGTCGACGTGATCCGTGCGCAGCGATGGCAGGATCGCGGAGAAGATGGAGGCGAAGAACTCGGTCTCGCCAAGCTGCAATCCCTCGATGGCCGGCAGTCGTACCGCGGCCATGGTTCGCCCCTCCTGCGACATGATCTCGATTTCTCCTGACCGAATCGTCCCGCCCAGGAGATCCACCTCGAGCCCCACCGTCACGTCGGACGGGTCGAGAAGCTGCGCCAGGCTGAAGTCCAGGGTGACCTGATCTACGGTCACGAAGCTGAACTCCCCCGTGTCCGGCTCGGGAGTCTCACGCTCCTCGGGCGGCTCCGCTCCCTCGGGCTCCTTGCCCTCGTCTGCTTCCGACTCCCCCGCTTCCGGCCCGCCGCCGGCAATGGGGTTGAGCCCGACGATTGCCACCCCGGCAGCCGGACTCGTCGCAGGCCCGGCAGTCGGCGTAGTAGCGGCCGGGACCCCTTTGCGCCGGAAGAGCTTGCGGTTGACGCCGACGGTCACCCCGGACAGAACCAGCCGCCCCAGGCCGTCCCGCTCGAGGCTGTCGATCTCGATGCGATACTTGGTCGACGTGTTGGCCTTGCGCTCGACGAACTCCTTGAGCCTCTCCAGGGGGAAGAGGAAATAGGAGAAGAGCACGACGGCCAGCAGGAACAGGACGGTGTAGGCCACCACCCCAAGGATCTTCCGCATCATGACG
The DNA here is from genome assembly GCA_903895725.1 of uncultured Myxococcales bacterium. Lineage (GTDB taxonomy): Bacteria > Myxococcota_A > UBA9042 > CAIXZC01 > CAIXZC01 > CAITUV01. The sequence goes on from CAITUV010000032.1 coordinate 34,235, forward strand.
CTCTACTCCTCCTCGGTCTCCTCGACCTTCTGCGGCTTGTAGATGAAGGTCGAGACCGTCAGCTTCCCCTGGACGAAATCGGGATCCATGTACTTGGTGGTGATCTGGAGCTTGGACACGTACATGAGGCGGTCCGGTGCCTCGACCTTCTCCAGGAACTTCACCAGGTCCACGAACTTGACGAAGCTGTATTCCGCGGGCTGGGACAGCTCGACGAAATCGCTGGCCTTCTCGCGCTTCTTCTTCTTGCCCGTGTCGGCCCCGAGCTGGATGGGGCGCTCCGTGGTCTTGGCCTCGTACCGAAGCACCTTGTCGAAGAACCCGCCCTCCACCGCGGCACCGTCTTGCGGCTGCTGGGCTTCCACGGTCTTGGCAATGGAGTCGATGGCGGTCTGGATGCGGGCGTCATTGGCCTTGATCGCCTCTTCCAGTGCGGCCTTCCGCTTCATCGAGTCGAGGTACTCCCTGGCCCGGAGCTGAATCTCCTCGACCGACTGGCGCCCTTCGGACAGGGATTCTTCGATCTCCGCGATCTTGGTGCCCAGCCAGACATGGCCGAAGACTGCGGCCCCGACGACGGCCATGCCGAGCACCAGCCCGACGAGCCGCTTCTGTCCTGTTCCCATGCTGCCCAGGATTGGAATTGTCGCCATGTCACTCCTCCTGTGCGGGGGGGGTCGCCCCGGTCCCGCTCCAGATCCGCTTGCGGGGGATCATCGGCAGCACGGGCTGGTTGGCCCGCATCTCCCGGCGCGGTGACGTACCGGGCATCCGAATGATCCGCCCCGCTTCGGGCAGCTCCCGCTCCGTGCTGCGGCCCCGCTCGTTCGGGTCCGGCTCGACCGCCTCGCGATCGGATCCCGGTTGCCGACGCTCGTCCACGCGCCCCCGATCCCGGGCGGGAGGCACGGGCTGGCGGGATGTCTCGTCGCCCGTCGAGCGCCCGTCCGCCCCGCCGTTGAGCCGGGCTTCACGGGCCTTGAGCGCTTCCGCATCCCTCACCTTGCCCGCATCGCGGCCCGGTGCGGGCTCCTTCCCCTTGTCCAGCTCCTTGAGCTTCTCGATGGGCCTGCCCTTCTCGCCTTCCCTGGCTGCGTCAGGCTCCTTTCCGGTCTTGACCTTGCCCTTCTTGGCCTTGCCCTTCTCGTCCTTCCCCTTTGCCGGCTCCTTCCCCTTGTCCTCCTTGACCTCCCCTTCCTCCTTGGCCTCGCCCTCGTCCTTCTTGGCATCCTTCTTGGGACAGGCGACGGTGAACTCCACCGTGAACCGCCACCATCCCTCTTTGCCCGCCGTGGCTTTGAGCATCTCCTGCTTGGTCCGCTGGACGTTGTGGAAGCAGGAGTGCTGAGACAGCATCGTCAGGAACAGGTCCATGGTCGCAACCGACGAGGCGTTCCCCGTGAACTCCACGGCCCCTTCCCCCATGGCCGCTCGGCTGGCCCCATCGATGCGAACCTGCGTAGCCTCCAGGTGGTGGACGATGGCCTGCGGGACTCCCGGAGCCGGCTCGGCCCCCGGCACGGGATTGCCGTCCGGTCCGACGGGCACTCCGGGGACCGCACCCGGCTGCGCAGGATCCCCCGGTGCTCCAGGAGCACCCGGAATCGGCGCCGGGGCCGCACCGGCAAGGGCCGGGTCGGAAGGAACCCCGGGCGCGGGCGCCATACCCGCCGCCCCGGGATCTGCAAGCACCGGCCCCCCCGCCTCCGGAGGCACCACTCCGGCCCCATCGGCAGGAGGCACGACGGCTGGAGCCTGCTCTCCCGTCGGCTGACCGTCGATGCGGGCCATGATGTCCGCAACCTCCCAGTAGATGTCGTGTGCCGTCAGATCCGGAAACACGGTCCACACATCCGAGGAAGGAACTTCCTCCAACCGGGCCAGGATCTCCTCCCAGTCATCCAGCTCCTCTCCCAGGATCTTCCCGGAAATCTCCATCAGCTCGGCCCGGAGCTGCTCCTCCTGCTCCAGCACCGACTGGTATCGCATCACCTGCGGAGTCGCAAACGCCGCCAGGAAGAACAGCGCCATCACCGCAAGATAGATGATGCGCCCGCGCACGAAGCGGAAGTCCCCCTGGTAGCCCCATTCCCCCTGGCGGAAATTCACCCGGATCGCATCCGTGCCTCGCACGGCCGCATACCCGGCCGCCAGGCCCGACACGAACTGGAGCCCATCCCCGTCCACTCCGTGGCTGACCTTCAAGAGGGACGGATACAGCAGCGTCACCGGCTTGCCCAACATCTCCTGGAGGCATGCATCGATTCCGCCCAGGCAGGCCCCGCCTCCGAACAGGTAGATCTCCTCCGGCTCCATCTCCGCCCGGAACGTGTGCCGCAAGTCGCGGGCAACGGAGCGAAGCGCCTCCCGCAGGCAGTCGGCGGCCTCCTGGACCCTGCCCACCGCCGTCCCCTCACCGGCCGGATAGAGGTGCGTATCCCGCTTGAGCCGCTCGGCCTCGTCCATCGCCACCGAGAACTTCTCCGCCAGTGCCCGGGTCAGGTCATACCCGCCCGACAGAATCACGCGGGCCCCGGCAAAACGTCCCCCGCGTACCAGCGTCACCACCGTCTTTCGATGCCCGAGGTCCACGAAAGCACACGTCCGGGACGGGGCCTGGAGCAGCAGCTCCACGAGCCGGCCGTTGGAGACTGCCTGGTGAGCCAGCACCCTCGGATCGATGTTCAGGGTCTCGAAAAGCTCCCGCTGCTCCTCCATCTCCCGATGCGATACCGCAGACGCAAACACATGGCTCCCGGCCTTGCTCCGGGAGAGCACCAGGTAATCCGCAATCATGTCCTCCGCTGCCATGGGCAGGTGGTTCTCCAGCTCAAAGAGGAGCACCGAATCGATGCGCGCACGGTCCACGAACGGAAGCTCGAAGCTCCGGTTCAGCGGCTTCTCCGCAGGCATCACGACTGTCACAGCGTCCCCGGCCAGCCGCTTCCCGGGCAGCAGGTCGCGGGCTGCCTTGAGCTGTTCCGTCCGCCGGGTCTTCGTCTCGTGCGCGGAGCTCAGCACCACCTCCTGCGCCGCCGAAACTCCGTACCCCAGCAGGGGCACGCGGGCCGTCACGCATTTGGCCGAGTAGCTCCCGATGTCCAGCACCTGAACCTTCTGCGCCATGCCTCTACTCCCTCCAGTACGAGATCTTCCCGGTGGACGTGTCCAGCACCGCAGTGATGCTCCGCTCCACGTTGCCCGACTTCCCCTTGGCCGTCACCCGCCAGACCCGCCCGTGCGTCCCCACCTTCTTCTCCAACGCTGCGGTATCCAGCGGCAGCTCCTCGCCAAGGAACGCGGACAACTTCCCGAAGAAGCTCACGAACGACTTCGCACTCGAAAACGGCGGCGTGAACATCTTGTTCTTCACCTGCCGGCACATCTCGAAATACTCTCCGACGATGTCGATGGGTGCAGGCAACCCCGATGCGCGGAGCTGCGGGTTGCACAGCAGCTTGCCCGCATCCGCCAGGTGAGCACAAACCAGCCCCTTGATGACCTCGAGGTCGGCCGCGTTCACGTTCAGCTTCTCGGTGTTGTACACCGTGACCTTGTCCTTGAGCAGGCAGTAGATTCCATCGGTCACGCCGTCCACGTATCGGAGTTCCTCGACGGTGTCGTATTTCGCGTTCTTCACCTTGTAGCCGTACTTCGAGTACCGCCCGCCCCCTTCCCCGGCCCCTCCCTGACTCTCGATCACGATGCCCTGCTCGACCTGCGTCTTGTTGTCGTCAGGATCGGCCCAGTCGATGATGGCCGCAATCACCTCGTCGACCTTCCGCTCGTTCTCGTTGTACGCGTCGCTGGCGAACTGCTGCATGAACAGCCCCCGAAGCTGCGTGTAGAGGGACTGCTTGTCCGCCGTGTTGTTGACCCCGTTGAGGTTGATCTTCCCGTCCTCCAGCCCCACTTCGCAGGAGAACTCCTGCCCCTCCGGCATCCCCAGCCCATCCAGACCATGGAAGTCCATGAGGTCCATCCCGTACAAGGAGAACTTGCCGCTCGAGAACCCCTGGCACAGCGGCTCGATGGCCCGCCAGATCTCGATCTGCTGCGTGTTCATCCCCCCCAGGAACGAGGCATACATCCCCAGCACCTTGTCCACGACCTCCTTGGCCTCCAGCGTGAACAGGGCCAGCATGATGCCCGACCGGGCAGCAAAGTACGCCTGCACCTCCCTTTGCGCATGGTGCGTCATACCCACGTGGATCTTCGTGTTGTAGGAGAACTCGGCCACCGCCACCGACAGCACGGCCACCGCGGTCAGGACGACCACCAGTGCCACACCCCGCTGTCCTCCCCATTCGCCCTTCACGGCCTTCTCCTACCAGTTGAACGCGTCCCGCATCTGCATCTGCACGTCAGTCTGGAACGGGTAGTCATTCCCGTCTTCGTCCCGCAGCGTCAGCCGCACCCGCACTCTCGGAGGCAGCTTGAACGTGTCCTCGTCCGTCGGTATCCCCGAGACCTTCTTCACGAGGTTCGCCGTCTTCTCGGCTTCCTTGTCGAGGAAGATCGGGTCCGTATCTTCGAGCTCCGCCTTCCACTCGTCGGTCCAGTCCTCCGCAATCGGATCCCAGTACTCGAACTCCAGCTTCTTGACCCCTTCGGCCAGCACGTCCTCCTCGCCCCCCTTCTCGGGGCGGTCATCGATGAACGTCTTCTCCCGGCGCAGCAGACGCTTGCTCTTCACCTCGTAGGTCACCACCCCCTGGTCCGACTCGGGTGTCTCCGGGAACCAGCGGTAATGCCCGACGTACGTGAACGTAATCTCGTCTTCCCGTCCGAGGAACAGCGTCTCCCGGTTCTTCTCCAGCACACTGACGTGCTTGGAGAGGAACGCATTGGTCAGATCCCGGGAGATCTTGCTCATCGCCACCATCCCCGCATGGTAGATGGCCTGGGTCTGCTCCGCGGTCTTCTGCGCCCGCAGCGTAACGGCCACGGTGGAGTAGATCAGCGCCGCCACCATGGTGAGAATGCCCACCGCCACCATGGTCTCGACCAGCGTGAATGCGGCGGAGTCGGCAGGTCGAAGCCAGACGCCCGCGCTCCGCGGGATGACCGGAACGGGTTTCCTCACCGTCCACCTCCGCTGCTGCCGCCACCGCGGTCGCCACCACCGCCGCCACCACCGCCGCCACCACCACCACCGCCTCGGTCGCCCCCACCGGTCGGGTCCGGGAGCAGCCCGGCACCGCCCAGAACCTCCTGGGCATCCTCGACCTCCTTGAGCTGCTGAAGCTGTTCTTCCGGCAGCGACGTGATGTAGGTCACGACGGCAAAGTCGCGGGCACCGAACGCCCCTTCGTTCCAGGACAGGGTCACCGTGAGCTGGCGGGTCCGGTTGCTCACCTCCTCCAGCACCTTGGGCACGAACGACTGGATCCCCATGAACCCCATGATCATTGCACCGAGGTTCACGTTGCACAACGACATCAGGGCCTCCCCTTCAGGCCCCAGGAATGGCATCAGGAAGGCGAGCCCCGAGAGATCCATGCCGCCCAGTGCCTGGTTGCTGCCGGACATGAGGCCCTGCACCGTGCTCGACACCCCCTCCCGGTCCCCGGCCTGGAGCGCACCGAGCCCTCCCTCCCCCATCAGCCCGCCGAAGCTCTGATCCACCAGCGCCTGCATCTGCTCCGGCTCCAGGTCGAGCCGCTTGAGGTCATACCGGCACTTGAACGTGTCGTCGAACGGCTCGGGCACGTCGCAATCCCGGTCTTCGAGCGCGTTCTCCGGGAATCCCTCCCGCTTGTACTCCTCTTCGATGTCGAAGATGATCGATCGGATGAGCAGCGCAGCGGCCTGCCCGCGCTTGATGAGCACCGAACCCTGCATGCTGGCCTGCTGGGCGGACATGATGGCCGTCATGGCAATCGCCAGCACGGCAATCGCCACCATCATCTCGAGGAGGGAGAACCCCTCTTCCTGCCGTCCGGCCCGCATCATTTCTTCGTCAGCTCCTTGGAATCCAGCTCCTCGGTATGCACGAATCCGGTCCCCTGCAGCGCCTTGACCTCCACCGTGAACGTGTCCTCGCCGTCGGTCAGCCAGACCAGTGCCCTCTCCCCGGTTCCGTCCGGAAAGAAGTAGATCGACTCGGTCCCGTCCTCGACCACGGTCTTGTTGTGCCGGGTCATGATTCCGACGAACTTCACGCCGCCCGGAAGGGTCTCTTTGCGCACCCGCTTGTCGACCACCTCCTTGCCGGCCACGATGGAATCGTCCTCTTCTTCGGCTGCAGCCCCCTCTTCCGCCCCTGCGCCGGGCTTGCGGCCGGAGAGATCGGGGCCGCTCTGCTTCTTCCCGTCGTCAAGCAACTCCGTCCCCTGGCACTCCCCCTTCTCCTCGACTTCCTCCACCAGATAGGTCCCATCGGTCACGTTGATGACGACCCGGTGCACCTTGCCCTTGAGCGTCGAAAGGTTGTACGCGTACCGGATCATCCCCGACAGCCGGTTGCACGACGACACGAGCCGTGCCCCGAAGATCCCGCCGATGGCAGGAGCCATGGCAACGGTGATGAGCCCCACGATGGCCAGCACCACCATGATCTCGACGAGGGTGAGACCTTGCTGCGAGGCCCGCCAGCGGGTCGCCCGCTTTCGCTCCAGCTCCACAACGCTCTCCCGTGCGACCCGCATCTGTGCCCTTCGCATCTGGAAGTTCCCGGAGATCAAATCACTCGCCTGTTTCTTCCTCGCCGAGGCAGAGGTCGTCGTCCGTGCTCTCTTTCTTGTCCGGGCCGCTGGTGCACAGTTTGAACCCGTCCCCGTCCACCGAATAGATCCACTTCTTCTTCCAGGGGTCCTTCAGGTCCGCCTTCTTGAGCGCCCCCTTGCCCTTCTTCGACGCACTCTTGGTCAGGTCGTCCAGAGAGGACGGGTACTCGTCGTGCTTGGCGTAGTACATCTCGAGCACCGACCCGATCTTCTCCAGGCTCACCCGAGCCGCATCCACCTTGGCCTCGGCCAGGTAGTTCATCACCCCGTAGCCAACAGCCGACATCACGATGCCGATGATCGCGATCACGACCATGATCTCGATCAGCGTCATGCCCGACTGCCCCTTGCGGAGCAGGTCCCGGACCAACTTGACTCTCGCCTTCATGATTCCCTCCCTCATCCCTTGAGAAGCTCGTTCATCTGAAGCATCGGCGTCAGGATCGCAAACACGATCAAGGCCACCGCAATGCCCATGCACAGGATCATCAGGGGCTCCAGCAGCGACGTCAGCACCGTCAGCTTGGAATCCACCTGCATCTCGTACGCGCTCGACACGTTGTCGAGCATCTCCTCGACCTGGCCCGACTGCTCCCCCACCGCAATCATGTGGACTACCATGGGGGGAAAGTGCCCGCTGCGCTCCAGCGGCCGGGCCAGGGAATCACCCTCCTTGACCGCAAGCTTTGCCTCCTCCAGCACCTCTTCCAGCACCTTGTTGCCCACCACGTGCTTGACGATCTCCAGGGCCGTGATGATCGGCACGCCGCTCTTGAGCAGCGTGCCCAGCGTCCGGGCAAAGCGAGTGATCGCCACCATCCGGAGCAGCTGGCCGAACAGCGGGATCTTCAGGACGAAACGATCCCACTGCGCCCGCCCCCGCTCGCCTGTCCGATAGCGATTGAACGCCCAGATGGCGAACACGATGCTGGCAGCGGTCACGTGCCACCAGTTCTGGAAGTAGTCGGATACCGCAATCAGGGCCCTCGTCAGGAAGGGCAGCTTCTGCCCCATGTCGGTGAACATGGCAGTCAGCTTGGGGACGACGAACATCATCATGAGGCTCACGATGATCACGCCCACCCCCATCATGACCATGGGGTAGGTCATCGCACCGATGAGCCGCGACCGGAGCCGAGCCTGCGCCTCGGTGAAGTCTGCAAGCCTCGAAAACACGATGTCCAATGTTCCCGACGATTCCCCGGCCCGGACCATGTTCACGTACAGATCGTTGAACACGTTCGGGTGATCCGCCATGGCATTGCCGAGCGACTTTCCCTCGGTCACGGCCCGCCGGATCTCGTTGAGGATCCGCTGCAGCTGCACGTTGCCCGTCTGCTTCGATACCGCTGCGATGCAGTCCACGACCGGAATGGCAGCCTTGAGGAGAGTGGACATCTGCCGAGTCACCTCGGCCAGCTCCATCACCTTGACCCGCTTGCCCAGCCGCAGCCCTCCGCTCCGGGATGACGGCTCTCCCGCAGAGGCAGCGGCGCGCGGCCCCGGTCCCCGGCGGACCGACTCCCCGCCGCCACCGGAACCGCCGATGCCGCCGGAGCTACGGGAAACCCCACTGTGCGACGGACCCTCTCCGGCCTCGGTTCCTCCCTCCGCAGTCTTGTATCCCGACAGGAAGATCCCCTGCTTGCGAAGCGCATCCTTGAGGGCCCGCGGGTTGTCCGCGTCGAGGACCCCCTTGACCGCCCGGCCGTTGCTGCCAACCCCCCTGTACTCGTAGACCGGCATCCAGCCCCCCGGCTCAGATGAGCATCGTGTCGTCCTGCGTCACCCGGAGCACCTCTTCGATGGAGGTCAGCCCCGAGAGCACCTTGCGGGCTCCGTCCCCCCGCAGCGTTGTCATCCCGTCCTTGAGCGCCTGCCGCCGCAGCTCCGACGCGTTGGCCTTGGCCATCACCAGGTCACGCACCGAATCGGTGACCACCAGCAGCTCGAAGATTCCCTTTCGCCCCGCATACCCGGTCCCGGAGCAGTCCGGGCACCCCTTGGGAACGAAGATCGTCGCGCTCCGCCCGTCCGTGATTCCCAACTGCCGGAGCTGCAGCGGGCTCGCCTCCACCGGCTGCCGGCACGACTTGCACAGGACCCGCACGAGTCGCTGCGCCATCACCGCCATGACCGACGAGGCAATCAGGAAGGGCTCCACGCCCATGTCCGTCAACCGCGTAAACGTCGACGGCGCATCGTTCGTGTGCACCGTCGAGAACACCAGGTGGCCCGTCAGCGAGGCCTGGATCGCGATCTCCACCGTCTCCTTGTCTCGAATCTCGCCCACCAGGATCACGTCCGGATCCTGCCGCAGGAAGGCTCGCAGGGCCGACGAGAACGTCACGTCGATCTTCGGATTCACCTGCATCTGGTTGATGCCGGTGAGCTGGTATTCCACCGGGTCTTCGATCGTCAGGATCTTCTTGTCCGGCGAGTTGATCGCGGTCAACCCCGCATACAGCGTGGTCGTCTTGCCCGACCCGGTGGGGCCCGTCACCAGGATGATTCCATGCGGACGATGGATCAGGTAGTCCACCTTGTTCCGGTCATCCCCCGCCATTCCCAGGTCCTCGAGGTCGAGCACCGTGGTCGTCTTGTCCAGGAGTCGAAGCACCAGGCTCTCTCCAAACGCAATCGGAATGGTCGACAGTCGGATGTCCACGTCACGGCCCGCGATGCGGATTCGGATTCGACCGTCCTGCGGTCGCCGCTTCTCGGCAATGTTCAGCGTGCCCATGATCTTGATTCGGGACGTGATGCTCGACTGGAGCCGCTTGGGGACGTTGAGCACTTCGTGAAGCACGCCGTCCTTGCGGAACCGCACCGAGATCCCCCTCTCGAACGGCTCGATGTGAATGTCCGAGGCCTTCTCCTTGACCGCCTGTGCCAGGATGGAGTTGACCAGGCGGATGATCGGAGCCTCGTCGTCCTCTTCGAGGAGGTCCTTGGTCGATTCCTCCAGGTCGTGCGCCAGGCTGCCCAGGTCCTCCGACCCCTCGATGTCGCCCATCACTTCCTGGGCCCCCGTGCGCCGGTCGTACTGGGCGTTGAGCGCGGACAGCACCAGGTCCAGCATCGCGACGACTGGCTCGATCCCCGCTCCGTACAACGAAGCCAGGTCGTTGAGCACCGCCACCTGCGTCGGATCGATCAGGGCCACCACGACCTTTCCCCGGCGTCGATACAGCGGGGCAAAGCCGTGCTGCTTGGCAAAGGCCAGTGAGAACGGCTCCACCAGGTTCGGATCGAGCTGGGACTTGTCGAACTCCTCGACGAACTCCATTCCGAACTGGTAGGACAGCGCCAACGCCACGTCACGCTGGCTCACCGCCCCCTGCCCGACGAGGATCTCGCCGAACCGCCCGCCCTTCTCCTGCTGGGCCCGAAGCGCCCCGGTGATCTCGGCCTCCGACAGCACGCCCATGTCCTTGAGCACCTGGCCGATGAGCCGGTCGTCGAACAGCCGCTTGCTCCTGACTTCGCTCATTTGTCCCCCGTCGGCTGCGGCTGAGTCGGGTCGTACTCCAGATCATGGGTCTCCGGCGGCCCGACCATGTCCACGGCGGTCCCCTCGAACTCCGCCCGCTCGCGCCCCTCCCGGTCCGCCTTGGCCCGGTCCACCACCTGCCTCATCTGCTCGAGCGCTCCGTGCTTCTTCTCGTAGTCCACCAGCCCCTGCCGCTCCTTCTCCTTGGTCGCCAGGTACTCGGCAAACCGCCGGATCTCCTCCAGCCGCTCCCGGTGGATGCGGGACAGGTCGGACGGGTCCGCGATGATGTGCGGAATGATGATCATCAACAGGTTCTTCTTCTCCGTCTTGGTCACCGTCTTGCGGAACAGGATCCCCAGCAGGGGCACGTCCCCCAGGAACGGAACCTTGTCCACGCCTTCCGACTCGGTGTCCCGGATCAGGCCGCCGATTACCACCGGCTGCTGGTCCTTCACCACCACGGTGTTGGTCACCTTCCGCTTGGAGGTCGTGGGGCCGAGGTTCCGGTCAATGCTCTCCACATCGTCCACCGACTGGTCGATCTCCAGCCGCACGTAGTTCGACTCGTTGACGTGCGGCGTGATCTTGAGGGTCAGGTCCACGTCGATGCGCTGCACCATCCCCATGCCGCCGCCCAGGAGGCTGCTCATCAGCCCGTACCCGCCGCCGTACCCGCCCAGAGCGGACGAGATGCCGCTGGTGGCATCCCGGCCGCCGGTCATCCCGCCGTAGCCACCGTAGCCACCAAGGCCTCCCAGCCCCGCCATCCCGGCAAGACCGCCCAGCCCGCCCATGCTCGACGCCTGGTACGGGATCTGCTTTCCGACCTGGATCTCGGCCTCTTCGTTGTCCATGGTCAGAATGTGCGGCGTGGACAGGATGTTCACGTCCGAGTTGGACGCGATGGCCTGCAGCAGGAAGCCAAACGATGGGATCGACAGGTCGCCCGACAGCCCCTCCGCCGTCCCGGTGCTCCCCGTGGAGAGATCCACCAGCGGCCCCTGCATGCCGGTAGCCAGCCCGCCCTTCATGAGCTGCTGCATGTCGAGCCCCGAGACGCCCAGGCCTCCCAACCCCATGAGCAGCGGAACCGTCTCGCCGTCCACGTCCACCGACGTGCCTGCACTGCCCGATATCCCGAACTTCCGCTCCTTGTTTGAGGAGATCTCCATGATCATCGCCTCGACGTAGACCTGCTTGCGCCGGATGTCGAGCTTCTCGATGACCCGCTTCATGCTCTCGAAGTCCTTGAGCGAGGCCTCGATGATCAGCGAGTTGGTCTGCTTGTGCGCCGTAACTTTGACCTCCCCTTCGAACAACCCGGCCACGCCGGCTCCGCCCCCACCAGCGGCCCCTGCAGCCCCGCCCCGCGGCCCGGCTGCACCTCGAGGAGCCCCACCTCGCCCGCCGCCCGCTGCCCCGCCCGAAGCCAGCGAGGACAGCGTCGACGCCAGCTCCTCGGCATCCGCGTTCTCCAGGTAGTAGATGTGGATTCCCCCTTCCCCCGGAATCGGCACGTCGATCTTGCGCAGCAGCTTGTCCACCTGGAGGTACGTCGAGGAGTTGCACACGATGAGCAGCTGGTTGGTGCGCTCGTCCGCAAAGATCTTCGAAACCTTGATCTCCTCCCCCGCCTCCTTGTCTACCGACGACGGCCCCGTCGGAGCCGACGGCTGCCCTCGCGGAGGACGAGGCTGCGCCACGGCCCGCGGCCTCCCGGCCGGTCCACCACCGCCGCTGGCCCCCTCACCGAACATTCCCGAGATCACTTCGACCAGCTGCGTGGCATCGGCATACTGCACTGGACGGACCCACGTCTTCTCCTTGTCCGTCGGAAGGTCCAGCTCCGCCACAAACTTCTCCAGCTTCTTCACCATGACCGCAGCATCGGTCACGATCAGCGTGTCTTCACCGTAGCTGATGATTTCGCCGGCACGCCCCTTGAAGTTGTTCAGCACCTGGGAAAGCTCGGAGGCCGGCATGAACTTCAGCTTGATCACTTTGGTCACCATCCCCTCGTCCGAAGGGACGCCGGCCCCTGACTTCAGGAATGGAATCGTCTCCTGCTTGCCCGTGTTCTCCGGCACGATCCGAAGGAACTTGCCCGACGGAGCCACGATCAACTGGTGCGCCCGGAGCACGGAGAGGAACGCCTTGTACGCCTCGGCCACCGTCACCGGCTGCGGCGACATCAGCGTGATCGTCTTGCCCTGGAACCCGCCCGTCAGCAGGAAGTTCTTGTCCGTCCAGCACGAGACGAGGCGGATGAGGTCGTCCAGCGGCATGTCCTTGAAGTCCAGCGCCACCATGTCGTTGAGCCCGAGCTTCTGGCACGGGATCTCCGACACGCCCGACGGGCTGACCTTGATCACGTTGGCCGGGGCCGTTGCCTCGACCACGTTCTTGGGGGCCTCCCCCGGAGCAGCGCCCGTCCCCGTCGCGGTCCCCCCGGATTCCGTCCCCGTGGGTGCCACCTGCGGAGCGAAATCACGCGGCGGTGCCATGCCGTCCCGAGGTACCACGCCGGGAGCTCCCCCCGCACCCACCCCGGAAGGCGGCGATTCCGGCCCCCTCCCCGGATCCGGAGGCAGCACCTGCGAGTACGCCATGCCGCTCGCTCCCAGCACGGCAACCAGAACCCCTGCGGTCAACCAGTTCTTGCCCTTCATCGCTTCTCCTCTTCTCACCACCGGCTCACTCGATCTTGTACGACATGGTGTGCTGCTTCCCACGCCGCATGATGTCCAACGTGATGCTGCTCGAATTCTGGAGCTGCGTGAACAGCTCCAACGCCTTCCCCGGCGACGACAGCTCCTCGCCGTTGATCTGCTGAATCACGTCGCCGGAGCGAATCCCCAGCGACCGGTACAGACTGTTGGGCCGCACACCGATCAGCTTGAACCCCTTGTAGGTCCCCGAGTCCTTGTCGTAGTTGGGAATCACCCGGGCCTCCCGCCCGAGCTTCGCCAGATCCTGGAGCTGCTCGTTGAGCATGCCACGGTCGATCTGGTACTCCCACGGCCCGGTCTGCTTGACCCCCTCGGAATAGGACGACGCAGCCGCCGGAGCCGCACTCGGAGCGGCTTCCCGCATCGGCTCCGCACTCTCCCTTATCGGTGCAGCGACCCGGCCGCCGCCCGCCAGCATCGGATCCGGCCCCTTCGGTTCGTGCTTCTTCCACAGGAGCTCCGTGACCCCCTGGCTCGCCGTGATGTAGTAGTTCGTGATCTCGCTGACGAGAAAGCCGCCTTTCAGCTCCGTCCCGATTCCCACCCACTTGGGATCCCCGCCGTCTATCTTCACCATGGCCAGGCTCTTGCTCGGATCCAGCGGAGTCGTGATCACGGCAATCAGCTCCAGGTCGAGTTGGCCGCCGGCCTGCTCCGCCGGAGCGGCCTCTTCCGTCGGGACCGCCTCTTCCACCTTGGCAACCTCTGGGGCCGGCTCGCCCGTTTCCTCCGGCTTGGTCGACTTCAGCAGCTCCATCCGTCTCTCCAGGTCGACGCTCCGGAGAGGAGCGGGTCGCCGGAACTCCTGCAGCTCCTCGTCCGCCCCCTCCTCCGCCTCCCCCGTCTCCCCGGCAGGCACGACCTTGAAGACCTCGAACTCGACGTAGGACATCGCAGCATTGGCCGCCGCGTATCCTGCTCCCACCAACAGGACCGAGTTCAGGATCCAGAAGTAGCGCTTGAACAGGAACTCCATGCTCGACCCCCGATTCCGTCTTCGCTCCCACAACGGCCCCGGCCGCTCTCAAGACCGGCCCCGGGCCTCCCTCCGTCCTGCGCATTCCGCACGCACGGGCGGAGGCAGCATCATGGCTTGCAAGGTTTGTGCCATTTCCGGCGGCCCAGCAAATCGGCCTCCCAGGCCGTTTTGCGCGACATGCCCTGTCGTCTCGCCTGCCCCGTCTTGCCAAATTGACAATTCGACCTTTCTCGGGTCCCGGCTGCTGGCACTTCTGTCAACTACGGTTCCTCGTCCCGCTCCTGGCGGTCCAGGATCCGGTAGACCGTGCGCTGCGAGATCCCAAGCAGATGGGCAGCCAGCCGCTTGTTGCCGCGGGTCAGCTTGAGCGTCTGCGTGAGCATCAGCTTCTCCATCTCCTCCATGGTCGTTCCCATGGGCAGCGTGATGCTCCCGTCCTCCGGCCCCGCCCGGAGCACAGTCTCGGGAAGATCCTCTTCGGTGAGCATGTTCCCCTTGGCCAGGACTACTGCCCGCTCGATGGCATTCTCCAGCTCGCGCACGTTCCCCGGCCAGTTGAAGGAGGTCAGCGTGTCCAGCGCCCCCCTCGATATCCCCTCGATCTGCCGGTTGTTCTTCTTGGCATAGCGCCGAAGGAAGAAGTCTGCCAGCAGCGGAATGTCCTCCTTTCTCTCGCGCAGGGACGGCAGCTTCAGCACGATCACGTTGAGCCGATAGTACAGGTCCTCCCGGAACTTCCCTTCCTTGACCTGCTCCTCGAGGTCATGCTTGGTCGCCGTGATGAGCCGCACGTCCACCTGCACCGGCCGTGCCCCGCCGACAGGCCGCACCTCCCCCTCCTGCAGCACGCGCAACAGCTTCCCCTGCAACGACAGATCCAGCTCCGACATCTCGTCCAGGAACAGTGTTCCTCCGTCCGCCTCGCGAAACAGCCCGGGACGCTCCTTGTGCGCCCCGGTGAACGCCCCCTTCTCGTGCCCGAACAGCTCGGCCTCGGCCAACTCCCTGGGCAGCGCCGCACAGTTGAACGGAATGAATACCCGGTCCGCCCGACGGCTCCACTGGTGAAGCTGCCTCGCCACCAGCTCCTTGCCCGTCCCGCTCTCCCCGGACAGCAGCACGTTGGCCTCGCTGGCCGCCACCTGGCGGGCCATGTCCAGCAGCTTGCGGACCACCAGGCTGTTCCCGACGATCAGCCGGTCCTTGCCCGTCGTCTCCAGCAGGTTGCGGAGGTTCCGGTTCTCCAGGAGAAGGACCTGCTTCTCCATGGCCCTGCGGACTCCCTTGAGAATCTGGATCTTCTTGAAGGGCTTGGTGACAAAGTCGTACGCCCCCTCCTTCATGGCCTCCACGGCCCGTGCGACCGTCCCGTACGCGGTCATGAGGATGACTTCCGTCTCGGGCGACACGGTCTTGACCGACCGCAGCAGATCCAGACCGTCCATGTCGGGCATCATCAGGTCGGTCAGCACCACGTCCACCCGGTGCCTCCGCACGGTCTCGAGCGCCACACGCCCCCCGGCCGCCAGGAGCACCCGGTACCCTTCCCGGGCAAAAACCCCCTCGAGACTCTCGAGGTTCGAGTGATCGTCATCCACGACGAGCAGCGTCGGCGACGTCGCCCGCCCATCCTGCATCCAGTCTCCCCCTCGCTCCAGCTCAGCCATGTAGGACCTCAACCGGACCCCGGTCCGGCAACGCTACCAACCCATGCCCCCCGCACTGCATTCCCCCTGCCCGTGCCCTACTGCATCTGCCGGCGCCCCGATGGCCCCTCCCGGGTGGTCGGGGCTGCGTAGTCCGTGCCCCACCTACTTCCCAACGCACAGCCCCCCCTCGCAGTGCCCTCCGTCGCCGCACGGCAACCCGTCCTCCAACGCCGAGAAGGCTGTCTGCGAAAGGGCCGGCTGGCACTTCCGGCACGGGCCGGCCGGGTCCACAGTCCCCTGCATCACGCACTCGCCCTCCACCACGCAGTAGGTCTGCCCGATGGGGAACTCGCACTTGCCCTGCGCACAAGTGTCTTTCGTGCAGAACAACGAATCGACGCAGCTCCCGCACGAGCCGCCGCACCCGTCGTCCGAGCACTCCTTACCCGCACAGCTCGGCGTGCACGGAGGAAGCAGGCACTGCCCGAAATTGCAGAAGAACGGCGACGAGCAGTTGCCGCAGGTTCCCCCGCAGCCGTCAGGGCCGCATTCCTTGTCGATGCAGTTGGGAGTGCACAGGCAAAGACCGCCGACGCACTTGAGCCCCTTGGCGCAGGTACCGCAGCTCCAGCCGCACAGGTCCGACCCGCACTCCTGGAACGCGCAGTTACCCGCATGGTCGCAGCAGTCCCCGTTGTAGCAGTGCTCGCCGGAGGCGCACCAGTGACCGTCCTTCAGCTCGCTCCACACCGTGGAGGACTGGTCGGGCAGGCACACCAGGCACGGCTGCCCGGGCTTGGCCGCTCCGGTCGGGATGCACGCCCCGTCGAGAGCACACCAGCCCTCGTTGGGCAAGTGCAGACACTTCCACTGCTGGCACGAGTCGACCGTGCAGCCGAGCTGGTCATTGCAGTCGCCGCAGCTCCCGCCGCAGCCGTCCGAGCCGCACTCCTTGCTGACACAGTCCGGCTGACAGCACTTGCCGGCCAGGCACACGGCCCCCTCGTTGCAGCAGATTCCGTTGCAGTCCACGTACTCGCACTTGCACTTGCCTGCCTTGCAGGCGCCATTGGCCTTGCAGCCGGTACCGTCAGGCATCTTGCTCCACCAGGCGACATCCTGCCCCGGGTCGCAGAACTGGCAGGAATTGCCGGCATCGACGGTCTGGGGCGGATAGCAGCTTCCGCCGATGAAGCACCCGGCTCCCATCTTGTGGGTGCAGGCCCCGTCGAGGCAGATGTCCTCGGTGCAAGGCTGGCCGTCGTCGCACTCCCCGCAGGAGCCGTCACAGCCGTCATCCCCGCACTTTTTGTCCCCGCAGTAAGGCGTGCACAGGCACTGCCCGTCCACGCACTTGCTCTGGACTCCCTCGCACTGGCCACATAGCCCCCCGCACCCGTCATCGCCGCATTCCTTCAGCGCACAAGCCGGGACACAGGCGCACTGGCCATCCAAACATCCCTCCTGAGGTCCGGTGCACGTGCCGCAGCTCCCTCCACACCCGTCATCGCCGCAGACATGGTCGCCGCACATCGGCTGGCAGATACAGGCTCCTTCGCCGGAGCACTTGTGATTCAGCGGACACTCTCCACAGGAGCCGCCGCAGCCATCGTCGCCGCATTCCTTGTCCTGGCAGGAGGGAGCGCAGACGCAAATGCCGTTCAGGCAGGCCTCCTGTCCCGGGTCGCACTCGCCGCAGCTTCCGCCACAGCCGTCCGGGCCGCACTCCAGCCCCACGCACACGGGCATGCAGCCGCACACCCCCTCCACGCACGGGGCCTCGGGGTCCGGACACGCCCCGCACACCCCCTCGCACCCGTCCGGCCCGCACTCCTTCCCTTCGCAGTCGGGGGTGCAGACGCACTCCCCTTCCACACACTCGGTCTGGGCTCCCAGGCAATACCCGCACTCGCCGCCACACCCATCCGGCCCGCACTCTTTCCCCTGGCAGACCGGCCAACAACAGGTCCCATCGACACAGGTCCCACCGTCACAAGTCTCCGCCTCCTCCCAGAACCCCTCCTCGCTGCAGACCATGGCGACGTTCTGCTCGCATCGCCGGACACCTGCCTCGCACACGGGCGGAGGCGGCACTTCGGAGCGGAGATCCGCTAGCGCCTCCGCTCGATGGTCATCCGTGCGCACCTCGGGCGGAGGTCCTCCCGCCGGCTTGCCCGTGCCGCAGCCCGCAGCGACCGCCAGGCCCACACAAACCACTGTCACGGCTGTCCGCAAAAGACCGCGCATCTCTCCCCCCAAGCCTTGGATCTGACTATACAGCAGGGGCGGCGGCGGGGCAAAAAGGCCGGCGGCGGCGGCGGCGGCGGCGGCGGCGAAAATGCATAGGACGAATAGGACAGATAGGACGAATAGGACAAATAGGACCCGCCGCCGCCGCCCCCGAGAAAGAACGGCCCCTATCGCGGGATTGGCTGCCTAGCATGCACAGCCGAGTAGCCCCACCGGCCATTGGTCAAAAGCCTCCCCTCGCTCCCCCCCGTCCTATGTCTTCCATGCGTCCTATTCGTCCCATGCGTCCTATAAGTCCCATCCCCCTGGCGCGCTCGGAACGGCCCTGCTATACTCCGCCGGCCGGAGGTGCCTATGATCCGTATCGGTCTCGTCGCCCCGATCTTCCTTGTCACTGCGGCTTTCCTGTGGTCATGCGGAAGCGACGCGCAGAACGCCGCAACCGACACATCCCCGGCCGATCAGATGACCGATGCCCTGCCCCCCGGAGTCGCCGACGTCGCACCGCCCGACCAACTCCCCGCTGACCTCCCGGCCCGGCCCGATCTTCCCCCCCCTCCCCAGCCCGAGCCGCCGTCCCCCCAGGATCTCGTTCCCTTCGTGGACCCGCGCATCGGAAGCCAGGGTTCGGGCAACAGTATCCCTGGCCCGCAGCTTCCCCACTCCATGGTCAAGCTGTGCCCCGACACGGTCGAGGAGGTCGGCAGCATCGAGAGCTACGACTACGGCTCCACGCGCATCGAAGGCTTCTCACACACGCACCTGCAAGGCCCCGGGGGCTCCGGATACGGCTACGGAAACATCCTGCTCATGCCCATGCTCGGGGTTCCGCCGGAAGGCAATCACGACTGGTCGTCCGCGTTCGCGCACGACGGCGAGGAATTCGCCGCAGGCTACTATGCGGTAACCCTTACCGACTCCGGAATCCGGGCCGAGCTCACCTCCACCCCCCGTTGCGGCCTGCACCGCTACACGTTCCCGGCATCGGATGACAGCCGCATCGTGATCGATGCCGGCCACACCCGGGGCCTGTCCACCGGCGGTCACGTGGAGGTCGTGTCACCCGACACGATCCGAGGGCACGGGGAGTACATGGTCTGGCCCATCGTCGAGTATGCCATCCCGGAGGATCCTGGAGTTACAGGGTCCAGAACGGTCTACTTCCACGCCGTCTTCTCCCGCCCGTTCGATTCGTCTGGCACCTTCGACCAGGAGAGCGACGTCCCGGAGCGCGGCTCTGTCGACGGTCCATTCGCCGGTGCCTGGGCCCGCTTCACCACGACACAGGACGAGCCGATCGTGGTCAAGGTGGGCATCTCGTTCATCGACGAGGAGCAGGCGGAGCTGAACCTGGCCGAGGAAGTCCCGGGGTTCGACTTCGACGAGGTCCGCAAGCTCGCTGCCGATACCTGGAACGACCGGCTCAACCGGATCGTGATCGAGGGGGGCACGCCCGAGCAGCGCACGATGTTCTACTCGGCCTTGTATCGAACCATGTTCGCTCCGGCCGACTTCACGGAGTCGGATCGCTTCTGGCTCGGCAGCGACGGCACCGGGGCCGTCTTCGATGCCGACGGACTGCGCTTCTTCTCGGACAACTGGTGCCTGTGGGACACGTTCCGCACCACCCACCCGCTCCAGAACATCACCGAGCCGGAGATCGGCCCTGAAGTCTCGGGGTCGTTCCTCCAGGAGTATCTCGCCGGCGGATGGCTCCCGAAGTGCCCATGGCAGGCGACAGGCTACTCCCGGGCGATGATTGGTATTCCCGCGGTCGCCATCCTCTCCGACTTCCAGGTCAAGGGGATCCTCGGGACCGAGACCGAGCTGGCCTACGAAGCGATGACCCACTCGGCTCGCGAGAGCAAGCCCAACGATCTGGCCCACCTCGCCTGCGGTTACCTGGAGCTCGGAACGCCCAAGGAGTACGTCGACAAGGGCTTCATCTCGCACGAGTGCGACGAGACGCAGTCTGTGTCCCTGACCCTCGAGATCGCTTACGAAGACTGGAGCCTGTCGCAGGTCGCGCTCGACCTGGGCAAGGAGGCCGACACCCAGGAGTTCCTCGACCGTTCCCGAAACTGGGAGAACCACTGGGACCCCTCCACAGGCTTCCTGCGCCCGCTCCACAAGACCGGGAAGTTCGTCGAGCCGTTCGACCCCCTGAAGTACGGTTTCGATTACTGCGAGGCGACCGCCTGGCAATACCTCTGGTCCGTGCCTCACGACATCCCTCGGCTCATCGAGCTGATGGGCGGTCCGGAAGTCTTCTGCTCCCGCCTCGACGAGTTCTTCGACAAGGGCTACTTCTCACCGGACAACGAGCCCGACTTCCACGTGCCCTGGCTGTACAACCTGGGCGGCCAGCCCTGGAAGACGCAGGAGCGGGTCCGCACGATCCTCGACACGGCCTTCTCAACCGCGGCCAACGGCCTTCCGGGAAACGATGATTCCGGTGCCACGTCGGCCTGGTACGTGTTCGCTGCGCTCGGCATATTCCCCGTGGCCCCGGCAGACGGACGGTACCTGCTCTCTACTCCGATGTTCGAGAAGGCCTGGGTCCGGCTCAATCCCGCGGTCAACGGCGGCACGGCATTTCTCATCGAGTGCGTCAATCATTCCCCCGAGAACCTCTACATCCAGTCCGCCAAGCTCAACGGCACACCCCTCGACCGCCCCTGGATCACCTGGGACGAGCTGACCCGGGGGGGCACTCTGAGCCTGACGCTGGGCCCGGAGCCGGGGACACCGTTCTGAATCTGCCGGGGAATCGGCACCGGCCCATGCGCTTTGACATCTTCCGCCCGACCCGGTATCTTCCCGCGGTCCTCGGATTCCGGGATTTCGAGAGACTGAGAGAGGTGCGTATGCGACAATCGACCTCGTTCCAGCCTGCATCGGCCCTTGCAGCCAGTCGGGCCACGTCGACCGCCCTGGCCCTTGCCGGCGCCCTGGCCGTTTCGGCCGTTCTTGCCTTGGCATCCTGCAGTCAGGACCCGGGCGACTACGACTATCATGGCGGCACCCAGGATCTGCCGGCGATCGACGTGTCCGGCGGCGACGGGAACATCGCTCCGTCCGACCAGGCTGCCCCGGGCGACGCCGAGGGGTCCGACACGCCTGCCCCGGGCGACGCCGAGGGGTCCGACGCGCCTGCCCCGAGCGACGTCGAGGGGTCCGACCTGCCTGCCCCGAGCGATGCCGAGGGGTCCGACACGCCTGCCCCGAGCGACGCCGAGGGGTCCGACTCGTCCGATCCCCCCCTCGAGTGTGGCGACACCCTGTTCACGTACCAGGCGGCCCCTGGCGTGTCCGAAGTCTTCGTCTCCGGCAGCTTCAACAACTGGGCCAAGGATGCCGCCAGCGCCGACGCCATGTCCGACCCGGACGGAGACAACCTGTGGAGCGTCGTGATTCATCTCTCCCCGGGCATCTACCCGTACAAGTTCGTGGTGGACGGAGATTGGATCATGGACCCGGCCAATCCGAACCAGGCGGATGACGGCTACGGCGGGTTCAACAGCGTGATTACGGTAGAGGAATGTCCCGTTCCCGGCTCACTCGCTCTCAAGAGCCACGAGACCGACCCGGCGGGCAAATCATTCTCCGCCGTCTTCGGCTTCGAAGGCGAGGCTCCCTCCAATGTCGAGGTTTCCGTGGACTGGAAACCCGCTCCCGGCGCTGCAAAGATCTCGGGTAATGAAGTGACCGTTGAAGTCACCGGACTCTCTGCCGGCATCCACGACGTCCGCGTGACCTCGGGCGGCAAGACCCTGCTGCTCAAGGTCTACATCGGCGTGTCGACCGACTGGCGGGATGCGCTGCTCTATTTCGCCATCACCGACCGCTTCTCCAACGGAGACAAGGGCAACGATGCCCCGGTTCAGGGTTGCGAGCTCGCCAACAACTACCAGGGCGGCGATTTTGCCGGGTTGACGCAGAAGATCAACGAGGGTTACTTCGATGCTCTGGCCGTGTCCGCGATCTGGATGAGCTGGCCCGTGGACAATCCAAGCGGCTTCGAGCAGGGCGGACGCCCCCAACAGCACTACTGCGGCATGGACCCGAAGACCGCCCCGATGGTGACGACGACGTTCGCCGGCTACCACGGCTACTGGCCCTCCGATCTGTACAAGGTCGAAGAGCATTTCGGCACGATGAAGGCTCTGCAGGATCTCGTCGTCGCGGCGCACTCCCACGGCATCCGGGTGCTGCTCGACTTCACGGCCAATCACGTGTACGAGACGTCACCGTTCTTCCAGGAACATGCCAACGACAACTACTTCCACTTCCCGGCCGAAATCTGCCAGGACGTGGGATGGGACAACAAGCCGATCTCCTGCTGGTTCACAAGTCACCTGCCGGACCTCAACTACTCGAACCCCGCAGTCGTCGAGGACGTGCTCGACTATGCGATGTACTGGGCCACGCAGTCCGGCTGTGACGGGTTCCGGCTGGACGCGGTGAAGCACATCGAGTTCGAGTTCATCACTGCGCTTCGCAAGCGTGCGCACGAAGTGATGGAGCTGACCGGAATCGACTTCTACATCGTGGGCGAGACATTCACCGGTGATGCCGGCCTGATCAAGAGCTTCGTCGGCGGCGACAAGATCCACGGGCAGTTCGACTTCCCGGCCAACATGCAGGTCCTCAAGGGCTTCGCTTCCCAGGAGATCGGCCTGGGGGACATGGACGCTGAGGTGCGAAAGGCCAAGGCCGTCTACGGTCCCGACGCGCTGATGTCGAACTTCATCGGCAATCACGACATCTCCCGTTTCCTCAGCGTGGCGTCCGGCGACATCAAGTGCGGAATCTGGGACGTGGTGAGCGACATCGCTCAAGGGTGGCTCTTCCCGCCGGGGCAGCCGGCCTCCGACGTCGGATACAAGAAGCTCCAACTCGCGTTCACCTACATCATGACCATCCCCGGAATCCCGCTCATCTACTACGGCGACGAGTTCGGCATGCCCGGTGCCGGCGACCCGGACAACCGGCGCATGATGCGCTTCGGAAACGACCTCAACGGGAACGAGAAGGGCGCACTGGCCTACCTGAAGAAGCTCGGCACGACACGGGCCGCGCACCCGGCCCTCAGCAAAGGGGAATGGACCGCACCTCTCTGGACCGAGCCTGACTTCCTCGCGTACGGCCGCGTGTTCGGCTCCGACCGGGCCGTGATCCTGATCAACCGTTCCGACGCCCCCAAGGCCGGCGAGCTCGACGTCACCGCCACCGCCCTTCCCCCCGGTGCCGAGCTGACCGATGCCCTCTCCGGCACCACCGCCAAGATCGGCCAGGGCAACAAGCTCCCGTTCAACGTGCCCGGAAAGTCCGCCATGATCTTCGTGGGGAAGTAAGGGCGGGGTTCGTCACAACGTTCCCCCCAACTCCTTCAACAGCCGGGCCGTGGTGAAGCACTCCACCCCATGTCCGGCGAGGTCCTTGTCGTTCGACCAGAGGGGCAGCGACAATGCACGGGCAAGAGCGAGCGGATGGGCATCGTCCGGGTCGCGGTCGGCAAGATCCCGGGCGGCCTCGGGAAGATGCGGGGCGTAGTCGGCCTCGGGATGGAAGTGGATCGGCAGGAGCTTCCACTGGAGCAGGACCAGCTCGAGAGGCAGGCCGCACTTCGCGGCCATGTGCGGGAGGTATTCCGAGACCTCGTCGGCGTTGAAACGTGTGGCATGGACCTCGACGGGGAAGTCGGTGAACACTCGCAGTGCCGCCTTGCCGATCACGGCGGACAGGAGGACGTTGGCATCGGCCACGACGGCGGTCACGGTCATCAGGCTCCCCTTGCGGCGACGGCGGGGGCGGTCGGCATGGTGAGTATCGGCATGCGGAATCCTCCTGGATGCACTGGGCAGCTACTTCCGCTTGCGGCGGCGGGACCGGAAGTCCTCCAGCACGTCCTCCTCGCTCACGCCCTGAGCCTCCAGCAGGATATGCAGATGCCTGCCCAGCACAGCGGCCAGCTCCCTGCGCAGGTCGGTCGGGATGCGGTCGGGATCGTCGAGAGGCAGAAACACGCCCGACAGCTTGCCGTGCCGCGTGACCAGCACCGGCTCAGCCCCGTCCAGCAGCCCCGCCAGATTCCC
The DNA here is from genome assembly GCA_903895725.1 of uncultured Myxococcales bacterium. Lineage (GTDB taxonomy): Bacteria > Myxococcota_A > UBA9042 > CAIXZC01 > CAIXZC01 > CAITUV01. The sequence goes on from CAITUV010000032.1 coordinate 58,164, forward strand.
CCTCAGCTCACGGACTCCGGCGACTCGCATGGGTCCACCTCCACGCTTCCAGGGTAGCCCGCAGGCGCAATTGTGTCAATAGTTGTGTACACAAATTCTAGACGTCGCCTTCACAACTGTGGATCGCGGAGAGGCTGCAGAAGCTGGCGGTCTGCCCCCGTGCCCCTCGGCCCCGCACCACCCCACTCCCCATCCCGCACTTCCCTTTGGCCCTGGAGTCCTGGTATCCTTGCCATCGGTACCGGTACAGACGTCACACTTCCCGGTTGGCACCGGGAGAGGAACGGGGATGAGAGACAATCTTCTCGGAATGGGCATCGGATTGTCTCTGGCGCTGGCTGGGGCTTGCTCTTCGGGCGGGGGAAACGGGAAGGGCGGAGACGCGGCCGCGGATGGGAAGGGGGATGCGAACACCGGGGAGACGGTCGACGTCGTCGCCGACGTGGCGACGGACGCCGGACCGGACGGAACGACGGATGCGGGTGCCGAGGTCGTGCTCGACACGGTCCCGCCGGACACGATGTTGGATGCTCAGCCGGACGAAGGCGGCGAGATCGCAGGCGACGTGCCGTGCGTTCCTTCGTGCGAGGGCAAGCAGTGCGGCCCGGACGGCTGCGGCGGGGTATGCGGGGAATGCCCGTACAACTGCGAGTGCGCCTTCGCTGAATGGGAATGCGTCCCCATCGCCGGCTGCATCCCCAACTACTGGTTCGAAAACGTGCTGCGGATCGACAGCATGGAAGTCGGGGATGCGGTGCCGGGCCACGCACTGGATGTGGACGGGAATCCGGCAACGTGCAGCCCGGAAGGTGAATGCCAGGACGGCCTCGACAACGCGTTGGGCCCCTGGCTCGCGCAGGAGGTGGAGGGAGTCACCAGCTTCAACGAGGTGCTTGCGGACTGGATCGCCAAGCGGGAGTTGCTGTTCCTGCTGGACTTTCCCGATCAGCCGGTCAAGGAGGGGAAGGAATTTGACTTGTCTCTGCTGCATGGGGAGCCCGTCGAGCCTCAGGAGGTCTGCGACTGGGACATGGAGGACTGCGACTACTACGTGTCGCCGCTGGCCATTGACCTGAACACGTGCCAACCCCATGTGTGGTTCGACAACGCCGCTGTTCTGCAGGGGCATCTGTCCGCGGGGGGCACCGACGCCATCGTCTCCTTCCCGATCCTGTTCCAGGACGGATTCGTGGTCTACGCCGTCATCAACATGTTCCAACTCCAGGCCGAGGTGGTACTGGAGCAGGGGACGGTGAGCCAGGTGACGGGCGGCGTGCTGGCCGGTACGCTGCGACGAGAAAAGATCATCGAGGTCATCGAGGCGTGGAGGGACCACGGCGAGCCCGACGAGAAACTCATCCCGGAGAAATGGCTCGTACCCGGCCCGGAGGACATGCTGGACATGTTGCTTCCCCCCTCGGACATGGACACGGATGATGACGGGGAGCCCGATGCCCTCAGCGTCGGCCTCCGCTTCAGCGCGGTGCCGGCCAACGTCGTGGGGCTTGCGCCGTACGAGGCGGAGTGCCAGGGACCGTAGTCGACTTCGATTACGATTACGATGCCGAGGCCGATGCCGAAGGAGGCTTTCCCGGGCCCCGAACCCCGAGCCCCGCTACCTCACGTACAGGAAACCATCCTGATGCCACCCGTGGTTGGCGTTGTAGCAGCCGCTCCAGTCTGCGGTGTAGCTCCCGTTGTTGTAGGTCGAGGAGATGGAGTAGATGATGTGCGGGTTGTGATAGTTGTGGTCGCCGAAGTTGCAGCACGAGTGGTCGGTGCCTGAGTAGGTCTGCCCCTTGTAGGTCTCGCTCCACGTCATGGTCTTGTTGCCTGGCGTGCCGTAGGTGTTGAAGTTGGCGATGTTGTCGATCTTGCCGAACCGCTCGGGCGTGGAGGTTGCGCACCGCAGCCAGAACTGGTCGGTGTACAGCTTGCGGATGACCTCGTCGGAGACCTTGGCGCATGAGCCCTGGCTGGGGCTGGCCAGCGTCCCCGCTGCGTTGACGTCGATGTGGCACCAGCTTCCCCCCTTCATGCGGGCAGCCAGCGTCCATCCGCCGTCGTTCTCGGTCATGTTGCAGTAGACGGTCATGGACGGCAGCGGGCCTCCGCCATCCGGATCGATGGTGTAGGTCGTGCTCGGGCTGCCCGGGACGTATTTCAGCCGCTCCTTGCAGCTCGCGTACACGCACCCTTCGTTTGGACTCCCGCTGCAGTTGTCGTCCAGGAGATTGAGGCAGACCTCGTTGGCCGCGGAATTCACCGTCGGATTCGTGTCGTCGCAGTCACCAGGAACCGACGCGGAATAGGGAATGTCCGCCTTGCACAGACAGTGGGTGTCCGTGAGCAGGCCGAAGCCGTCCGAGTCCCCATCCCTGAAGTAGGTCACGCAGCCGAGGCTGCTTGCCGGGTCCACGACTCCGTCGCAGTCGTTGTCCACGCCGTCGCACAGCTCGCCCGAGGCTCCTTCCATGGGGTCGCACACCTGAGGGACGCCGTCCACGCAGTTGAGCACCATGTGCTCGCATGCCCCCAGGCCGCACGTCGTGAAGCCGAGGGTATCGTCGATGTCGCCGTCGCAATCGTTGTCCTTGCCGTCACAAGACTCGGGCAGGGCACCGAGCATCGGGTTGCAGACCTGCGGCAGGCCGTCCTTGCACTTCTCGAGCACGTGCTGGCACTCGCCCAGCCCGCACACCTGCAATCCCATGTCCTCGTCGGTCAGCCCGTCACAGTCGTTGTCCTTGCCGTCGCAGGCTTCGACCGCCACGCCGAGGAACGGATCACACTGGGCGACCTTGCCGCCGACGCAGTACTCCATCTCGTGGGTGCACTCCCCCTTGCCGCACGAGACCTTTCCGAGGTCCTCGTCGGTCTTGCCGTCGCAGTCGTTGTCCACACCGTCGCACACTTCGGGGCCGGCACCGGTGAACGGGTCGCACGCATTCTCGACGCCGCCCGTGCAGGCAGCCGTGGTGTGGAAGCAGGCCCCCTTGCCGCACGTCAGAGTGCCCAGCTCCTCGTCGGTCTTGCCATCGCAATCATTGTCGATGCCGTCGCACAGCTCGGCCGTCTTCCCCTCGAGCGGGTCGCAAACCTGAGGGATTCCGCCCTCACATTTCTCGACGGTGTGGACGCACGCTCCCAGGCCGCACGTCAGGCTTCCGAGGTCCTCGTCGGTCATCCCGTCGCAGTCGTTGTCCTTGCCGTCGCACCCCTCGGGCGAGGCCCCCTCCATCGGGTCGCAGACCTGCGACGCTCCGTTCACGCAGGCCGAGATCTTGTGCAGGCAGACGCCCTTACCGCAGGCCGGTGTCCCGAGCCCGTCGTCGACGCCGCCGACGCAGTCGTTGTCCTTGCCGTCGCAGGTCTCCTTCTTGCCCGGCGTCACGGCGGGATCGAATGGCGCACAGTCCGCACCGTCGGGGCTGCCGTCGTTGTCGTCGTCCGTGTCGGTGCAGTCCTTGAGCAAGTCTCCGTCCGAGTCCTTGAACCCCTCGTCCACCAGCCCGTTGCAGTCGTTGTCGATGCCGTCGCAGACTTCCTGCGCTCCAGGATGAATCGCGGGGTTCTCGTCCGCACAGTCCTTGGCATCCGGCGTGCCGTCGCCGTCCTTGTCCAGCTCGCATGCGTCTCCGGTGCCGTCCTTGTCGAGATCGCCCTGGGTGGGATTGGTCACAGCTGGACAGTTGTCGTCCCCATCGGCCACGCCGTCCCCGTCGTCGTCGGTGTCGCACGCGTCGCCGAGCTTGTCCGCGTCCACGTCGCTCTGGTCGGTGTTCTTCAACAGCGGACAGTTGTCCACGGCATCGGGGATGGAGTCACCATCCTTGTCCGGGTCGCAGGCGTCTCCGGCACCGTCCTTGTCCAGGTCGTCCTGGGAAGGGTTGGGGAGCGATGCACAGTTGTCCTTGCCGTTGACCAGACCGTCGCCGTCCAGGTCCGGATCCACGCAGTCGGCAATCTCGTCGGCATCGGTATCTGCGAACCCCTCGTCGACATCCGAGTCGCAGTCGTTGTCCTTGCCGTCGCAGACTTCCTTGACGCCGGGGAGAATCGCAGGGTCGAGGGGCGCACAATCCGCGGCATCGATCACGCCGTCGTTGTCGTCGTCGTCGTCGATGCAGTTCTTGTAGCCGTCCGTGTCCGTGTCGATGAACCCTTCGTCCACCACCAGGTTGCAGTTGTCGTCCTTGCCGTTGCAGGATTCGGCCGCTCCGGGGTGGATGGCATCGTCCAGAGGCGCACAGTCCTGGGCATCGGCGACCTTGTCGTTGTCGTCGTCGGGGTCACAGGCGTCGCCAGCCATGTCGAGGTCGGAGTCGAGCTGCCCCGCGTTGGCCACCTGGGGGCAGTTGTCGAGCACGTCGGGGGTGCCGTCTCCGTCCACGTCTCCTTCGAGGCAGTCGGCAAGCCCGTCCTTGTCCGTGTCGGGGAATCCGTCGTCCACGAGCCCGTCACAGTCATTGTCCTTTCCGTCGCACGTCTCGATGGATGCGGCAGGCCCCTGGCAGATGAGCTTCCCGTCAGCACACGCCTCGGTCCCCGGGCAGCTCCCCTGGTCGTTGGTCACCAGGCAGGTGCCTCCTCCGGTCTCCTCGTCCACCGCCTCGTCGCAATCATCGTCGGTACCGTTGCACGCTTCGTCGGCAGGTATGGCAGCCGAACACGGAGTAAGACCGCCGGCCATGCACTTGCGCTCGCCAAAGCAGGTTCCCCATGGGTTGGTCGCCTTGCACGAGGTGGTGGCCCCTTCGTTCACCGAGGCCTTCGAGCACTCGCACTCACCCAGCGGCAGGCAGTACATCCCGAACTCGCCGGTGACATCCGACGCCTGAGAGCAGGTGTACCCGTCGGGACAGGCCGCCTCGTCGCCGCAGGGAGAGCTGCAGAAGCTGCCTGCATCGCCGAGCTCGACGCACTCCTCACCGGTGGACAGGCCGGCCAGGGTGCAGTCCGTGTTGACCTTGCAGGGCCGGCAGAGGCTGGTGAACCTCGGGGAGCACAGGTACACCTCGTCCGGGAGGCTGGCCAGGTGCAGCACACACTCCCAGCCGAGCGGGCATTCGCTGACGCAGGGGATCGTGCATTCCTTGCCGTCGAGCGTCTGGATGCACCACCCGGACTCACAGTCCGCTCCCGTCTGACAGGCATGCCCCACGCTGCCGGGAGACCCACCGTCCTCGTCGGCCTGGTCTCCCGGGAAACGGGCCTCCAGCGCATCGGACGGCAACGTCAGCTCCTGTGCGTCCGGCCCCCGCACGCCGTCCGCCACACCCGTCGTGTCGGGCTGTGAGGCCTGCTCCACGGCGTCGGCAACTTCGGGCCCTGCTCCATCCAGCTCGACCTGCACGGCCCCTTCCGTACCGCACGCGAACGCGCCGCATGCCGTCAGGAGGAGGAGAAGCCCCGCAATGTGCCCCAGCTTCCGCTTGTCACCGCCCATGGCCATACCCTCATCAGAATCGTGGGCTACGCAAGGCAAGCCCCCGAGCCCCCAGCCCCCAAACCCGAGCCCCCAGCCCCTTACTGCGGCACCATCAGGCACTTCCCGCAGTTGGTCCACGTCTCGTCCGCATTGCAGGTGCAGGTTCTGCACATCCCCAGTCCGCACCCCTGGTCCGAGCACCCCTTCTGCCCGACGCAGGCGTCCGTCCCGTTGGGCCCGCCGTCGCAGTACGTGCCGTTGTTGCAGGGGCCCCAGATGCCGATCAGCGAGCACTTCTGGTATCCGCAGTTCGGGCCGCCCCCGCACACCTGGTTGCTCCCGACCGGCTTGCACGCGCTCGATGCCTGGCAGGATGTCCAGGCCGTCCATGAGCAGGTCGCCTCGCAGACGCGGAACTTGTACAGTCCTCCCGGGCAGACGGCACCGTCCACGGACGTGGGGTCGCACCCGTCGCCGATCGCGGCATGGAGGCAGTCGCCGGTCTTGGGGTCGCACGTGTCGTCCGTGCACAGGTTCCCGTCCGTGCAGTCCTTGGCCGCACCGATGCACTTGCCGGCCACGCAGGCATCCCCCGACGTGCAGGCATTCCCGTCGTCGCAGAATCCCGCCAGCACAGGCTTGTAAACGCACCCGGAGTTTGCGCTGCAGGTATCCGTCGTGCACGCGTTCTTGTCGTCGCATGCAGCGTCCGAGGCCTTGTACACGCAGTTGCCCTGGCCATCGCACGCATCGGTCGTGCAGGCGATGCCGTCATCGCACTTCTTCAGTTGGAACCCCGTGCAGACGCCGTCCTTGCAATTGTCCCACATCGTGCAGGGGTTGTTGTCGTTGCACGTTCCCCCCGATTGGGGCTGGTGTACGCAGCCGGTCTTGGGGTCGCAAGAGTCCTTGGTGCATGGGTTGAGATCGTCACACTTGGCGGCCGCGCCGGGCAGGCACTTGCCGAGCTTGCAGAGATCCCCGACGGTACACTGGCTCCCGTCCTCACAAGACGCGGCGTTGTTCATGTGGAGGCATCCCGTAGCGGGATCGCACGAATCGTCGGTGCAGACGTTCTGGTCGTCGCAGTCCACGGGCTTTCCGTGGCACTGCCCCTTGGTGCACGAGTCCTGGACCGTGCAGGCGGTCAGGTCATCGCAGGGGACGCCGTCGACCGTCTCGTTCAGACACCCGAAGTCCGGGAGACACGTGTCCTGCGTGCACGGGTTCTTGTCGTCGCAGTCGACCGGGACGAGGTCCACGCACTGCCCCTTCTCGCACACACCAATCGGGGAGCACTTGTCGCCGGGCTGACACTCCGCCTTGTTGAGCAGGTGGAAGCACCCGGCAACGGGATCGCACGCGTCGTCCGTGCACGGATCCCCGTCGCTGCAGTCGAGCGGGTCGCCCGGCGTGCAGGTGCCGGCGGCACATTGATCGTCCAGCGTGCACTTGCTGCCGTCGTCGCAAGGTGCGTGATTGTTCTGGTGAACGCAGCCGCTCCCGGGATAGCAGCCGTCGTCCGTGCAGGGATCGCCGTCGTCACAGGGGACGGCGTAGACCTGCTCGCACAGCCCCGCCTGGCAGGCCCACGTCACGCATTCGTCGCTGTTTCCGCAATCGGTCCCGTCCTCATCGACCGTCACGACGCACTTCCCGGTCAGACTGCAGGAAGCATGCTGGCACTCCCCCGGTTCGTCGGGAGGTGAATCACAGGGCGTTCCCTGCGCGGCCAGAGCCTCCTTGCACCATCCGTCGATGCACACCCAGGTCATGCAGTCCGGGAGGGCCGGAGCCTCGTCCTGGCATTCCTCGTGTGTCTCGCATGCCACCGGGACGAGATCCGGGAACACGAGATCGAGCGGCTCGACACTGTCCGCAGGGAGACCCGTGCCGTCCCCGCCGCCGACCTCCGAAATCCCATCCGGCGTCGAAGTTTCCGACGCGCCCGCCTCGTCGGAGCCCCCACCTTCAGCCACATGGAGGTCACCGGTCTCGGCAGCGTCGTGGGGCGAGCCACCGTCGATCGACAGCTCGGACACTCCATCCCCGGTGCCGCCCCAGTGAATCACGGTATCCCCGGAGCGCAAGTCGCCGGACACGTCGTCGGCCCCTCCCGGAGCCGAGCAGGCGCAAAGCCACAAACAGAACATCAGGACGGCCCCTCTGACCATCGGATACCCCCTACCCATCACACACAGGAGTCGCTCTCCTCGTCCGGGGCAGGAGTCTACCGCAGAGAGCCTCTCATTGGCAATGCTTTGATAGTATGTGCGCGCCCGCTCACGACCGCCTGACGGGCGGGCCCGCCCCCGAGCGCCCCAATCTCCATTCGACTTCCGCGCACGACTGTGGTACATACCATTCCGACCTATGGGTGACCCGGGGGCGGGATGTTCACCGGATTGATACAATGCATCGGCACCGTGGCGGAAGTGCTCGCCACGGGCCGGGGTTCACGTTTGGTCCTCATGCCGGACCGCCCGCTCTCCGACCTCGAACAGGGGGAGAGCATCGCGGTGGACGGCGTCTGTCTGACCGCTACGGCCTGCACCCCCACGAGATTCCACGCCGACGTATCGCCGGAGACCCTGCGACGGACACGCCTTGGCCGTGTTGTCCCGGGCCGACGGGTCAACCTCGAACGTGCCCTGCGCCTCTCGGACCGGCTCGGCGGCCACATCGTCACCGGCCATGTCGACGGGCTGGGGCGGGTCGCTGCGATCCGCCCCCAGGGGGATTTCGTCGAGCTGTCGTTCGAAGTCGAACCCGCACAGTCCCGCACCATCGTTGAAAAGGGGTCGGTCGCCGTGGACGGTGTTTCTCTCACCGTGGCATCGTGCGAAGGTACCCGCTTCTCCGTGGCCCTGATTCCGACCACGCTCAATTCCACCACTCTGAGCGACCGCGGGGTCGGGGACGAGGTCCACATCGAGACGGACGTGCTCGGCAAGTACGTGGAGAAGCTCCTCGGCCAGTCGAGAGGCACTTCATCCGATGCCCGTATCCACAAGCTCCTCGAGGAAGGAGGCTTCCTTGCCTGACCCCAACGGAGGTGCAATGAGACGACGCTTGTTCCTGTCGGTCATGGCCGCTCTGGCGATGTCCTGCTCCGGCGGTTCCGGAAACGAGGGGGACGACGATCAGACGTCCACTCCCGAGGACGGCAGCGGTCCTCCGCCCAAGGCCGAGCTCCCCGTCGTCACTGAAATGGAGCAGTACACCCAGGCCGATTTCCTCAGCAAGGTAGAAGCCGACCCGGACCTGCAGAAGCTGTGGACCTCGCTCCAGGCGCTCGGCGCCACCGGATTTGCCTACGCGGGCATCTCCCGTCAGGATGACGGAGTCGAGGTCCTTTGGGGAGAGGCCTCGGGCCAGCCGTCGCCCGCCGGCCTCGTCCGCCGCTGCAAGTCTGCAGGCAAGGAGTGCACCAGCACCCTCTATACCGTGAAGGGCCAGGAGGTGACCCTCCAGGATGCCGACGACAAGCCGGTGGACCTGGAAGGCATCGGTCTCCCCATCCTGCTCAAGCAGCTCGACGGGCACACGTTCGACAAGCCCACTCACGTCGTGGAGCTGCCGCTCGAGCCGCCGGCCGAGCTGCCCTCCGTAGATGTCACCAAACGCCGCTTCCTGGCGGTGTCGAGCTTCGGTCCCCTGTGGGCTGACGGTGCGCTCTCCCTCGCCGGAATCGAGAAGGTGGCCACGGATTCCGCGGCGTTCGATTCCGTCGTCGTCACCGAGTACGTCCGCGGCGCCGACATCGACGATGCGCTCCTGCACTACCATCCGTTCGATGCGCTCGTGTGGCTGGGCCAGACCATCCGGGAGGAGGCCAAGACCAACGAGATCTACAAGCCGGTGGGCATGACGGTCAACTCAGCGCTGTTCGGCGACGCCCTGTATGACCGCAATCGGATCGAGGAGCTCGTGCTGCAAAGCCCTCTGCACGGTCCCGGGCTCGTGGTCCTGGCGGGCTGCGAGACCATGGGCGACGGAGCCGGGGGGGAAACCAAGGACAAGAGCATCCCGGTCACGCTGGACAACAAGGTCCGCCTGTACGTGGGGTTTGAGAAGTGCGGCGACGCACGGGACATCCTGGCGGCCACCGAGGCTTTCCTGGAGGCCTTCCTCGTGGACGGGCAATCGCTGGGGGATTCCCTCGGCGTGGCCAATGAGCTCTTGATGTCCGTGGCGAGCCCGCTCGTGATGAGGACCCTTGCCGACGCGAATCTGGACTACCTGTTCCTGGCGGACGTGGGCAAGTACTGGGAGCTGTACGCGGAGGAAGGGACCCCTGCCGAAACGCTCATGAGCACCAACATCAACATCGTGAACATGTGCGTCGACAAGGACGGCAAGAGCTACCAGGAGAATGAGTTCTTCGCCACGGCCTGGTCCAAGGAGGTCTCCTGGCAGGGCCCCTTCTTCACGGGAAGCCGCAAGAACCCGGACAACCAGGTCGACTTCACGGTCGATGGCGCCCTGGGCGAGATCAAGCCCGGTGCGCACTTCTTCTTCGTGGTCAAGGGCGACTTGAGCCCTCGCGTCCAGGGGCTGACGCTATACGGCGACGGAGAGATCGAGGAGATCGTCCTCGACAAGGAGAAGCCCAACGAGTTCGTCATCCGCTACAAGGGGGTCGGCGTGGCCTCCGAGTACGTCAACGAGTTCGGCGACAAGTGCCAGATGCAGTCTCCGCTGCTCAAGTCGTCCACCGGGGAATCGAGCACCTTCAAGGTTCCGGTCACCTGGAAGAACAAACCGCAGGAGGAGTGATGAATACCATCGAAGGAAAACTCACCGCAAAGGGGCTCGACTTCGCCATCATCGTGGCCCGATTCAACCACTTCATCACCGACCGGCTGCTCGAAGGTGCGCTCGATACCTTGCTGCGCCACGGGGCCGAAGAGGAGCGCATCACCCTCGTCCGCACGCCCGGGTCGTTCGAGATTCCGGTCACCGCTTCCCGCGTGGCCGCGTCCAAGAAGTATGATGCCGTCATCTGCATCGGGGCCGTGATTCGCGGCGGTACGCCCCACTTCGACTACGTTGCCGGCGAAGTCTCCAAGGGAGTCGCCCAGGTCGCCCTCCAGACGGGCTGCCCGGTAGTCTTCGGAGTGCTGACGTGCGATACCATCGAGCAGGCCATCGAACGCGCCGGAACCAAGGGGGGAAACAAGGGAGCCGAAGCGGCCATTGCCGCAATCGAAATGGCGAACCTGTTCAAACAGCTGTAGCTCTGGGGGGAGCTTTCCATGCCGAATCGACGCAAACTCAGGGAGTACGCGGTCCAGATCCTCTACGGGCTCGACTTCTACGACTGCGACGCATGCAAGTCGGTCAGGATCCATGCGGCCCACTTCGCGGACGAGCTGCTGGAGGATCGGTTCCTCGAGCGGCTCATCGCCGGAGTGGCGGGCAACCGGGAGCTCATCGACGGGCTCATCCGGCAGTACTCCACCAACTGGCGCCTGGAGCGGATGGCCATCGTGGACCGCAACATCCTGCGCATGGCCACCTTCGAGCTCCTCAACATGCCGGAGATCCCCCGAAAGGTCTCCATCAACGAGGCCATTGAAATCGCCAAGAAGTTCGGCGGAGACGACTCCCCCTCCTTCATCAACGGGATCCTCGACCGCATTGCGCTGGAAATCCGCGGTCCGGAATCGGACGAGGAGCGACAGCAGGGCGAGCTTCACACCGGCAAGAAGGCCGAGACCGCCCAGGTCACGGAAGAAGCAGAGGCCACGGGCGAGCTGTCTGTCCAGCCGCCGGCACCGGCCCCGGGGGCGGCTGACGTGGGGGGCGACGTCCTGGCCGGAGCTCCGCTCCAGGAGGCGGACGACAATTCCGAGGAGGCCGAGCCCGCATGAGGGAACCGGAGTTCACCTATCGCTTCGTCCCTGTGAGGCTTCGAGAGCTCGACGCCGAACGGGGAGACCTGCTCGTCATCCCGCTGTTCGAGGATGACTGCCCGCCTTCCGGCCTGGCCGGCCTCGTCGACTGGCGCATGGACGGCCTGCTCTCCCGAATCCGGGTGGCCACCCTTCACCCCGACCAGGAGAACCCGCACTACAGCGGGCTCGTCCTCGGCCCGTTTGCGGCTACGGTGGACGAGAAGCTGATCTTCCCGCCCGGCCGTTTTCTTCCGTTCCGGATGGTCATGGTCTACGGCCTGGGTCCAAAGGCCCGCTACGACGGCCAACGCTACCGCGAGGTGGCCCGCAACCTCCTCCAGACACTCAGCTCGATGACCGTCGCCGAAGTCGCGCTCCAGCTCCCCGGCTGGAGTCCCGCCGGAGTCCCCGCACGCCGCGCCTGCGACGTCTTCCTCACCGAGCTCGTCGCCGTGAAGCGCAAGGGGCTCTCCGTCCCCAAAGCGCTCTGCTTCATCGAAGACCTCGAATCCCAGGCGGAGATGGAAGAACGGATCCGGGAGATCCTGGGCGGACGCTGACGCCCCCTGGCGGGCCCTACTCTTTCGGCCCGATGACCTTCTTGACCCCGGCAAAGAAGTCGTCCACCGCATCCTCGACCGCAGACTTGGTGTTGTCGAAGAACTGCTCGATCCCCGAGTGCAGCACTTCCTGCAGGATGTCCAGCCCCTTGGTCGAGAACTTGTCCACCACGGGCAGACGAGACGGTGCCGCAGACCGGTGATTCGCCTCCGCCAGCTCCGTGAAGAGCCCGATGGAGCGCAGCATCGCCGGCTCCACCAGGGAGCCCGTCAGCCGCAGCGCATGCTTGGCCACGCCCACCGGTGCCCGCCGATCCTCGGCCCGCCGGTACTCCTTGAACTGGTCCTTGTTGTCCACGAAGCTCAGGTCCGCGTGCCGCTCCCCCTTCCCGTCGCGCCAGATCGTGATGAGGAGGTTCTCGGACACGTACCCCCAGATCCCCAGAAGGAAGATGTCCCGCCCCGCGTTGCTCGGCCTCAGGTCCGGCACGAAGCTCGTGTCCTTGTAGTACCGATGCACCAGCGTGAAGAAGACCGTCAGCTTCTCGGCCAGCTCCGGAAGCGAAGTCAGCAGATCCCGGTACGGAGCGACGTGCAGCTTCTCCAGCGTGAAGAGCTCCTCGACCGTCCCCTTTTCCCGGCTCGGGTAGTCGGCCCGCTCCTGGAAGGAATAGAACGTCCGCGCAATCCGTGAGAACTTCAGCCGCTCTCCGCCAGGTCCGGGAACCCCCTTGCTCCGGATGTACCGTCGCAGTGCCCCGTCCACCGCCCCGACCAGCAGATGCCTCTCGTCCGCATCCAGGCCGGCCAGGAACGAGAGCAGCTCACCCGGACGACGCTCCAGCACACGCAGATTCGAGTTCTCACGCTCCCGCAGCGGAATTCCGCTGAAGAACAGCCCGAACGCAGTCGCCACCCGAAATGCCAGCTTCATGGAAGAGAGCGACAAGAGCCCCTGGTAGGGCTCGAGCTCGAAGAGCGGATAGCCATGGTGGAAGTCGAGCACCTGCCTCGCCAGGCGAACGAGCACGCTGCGCTCGACGTTGAGGAATCCCTTCCCCGCCAGCGCCCCCTCCAGCTCGGAGGCAAACCCGGCCACCACCCGCTCATTGGCCGCAAGCAGTCGGGCAAGCTCGGCATCGGGGATCCCAGGAGCGACGCTGTAGTAGCAGACTTCCACCGGGAGGAACGACTCCCCACCATGCCGCTCGAAGCATCGGAAGATCGTCTCTCTCGCCTTGTCCCACCCGATGTCCGGATGACGGCTCCCCAGGGCCCAGCGGACCGTGTCCCGCACCCCCACCGTGATCGGTGCCTGGAAGAACGAGGACAGCAGCTCCTCCATGTTCCGGGTCAACGGGTTCCGGCGCACGAACCGCTGGTACTCCACGAGGTCGGCGTAGCTCCCCACCTTCCCCTTGAAGTAGGGGTCCCCGGCCAGCACGTCGTACAGCGACAGGCGCAGGTGATTCCCGTCCACTTCATCCATGAACGAGACGAAGAGGTCGTCCTCGGGCGGCGCAAGAGGACCTGGAACCCGCCCCCGCCCCACCACCTGCCCGAGCCAGCCCAGGATGTCCGGTGCCAGCACCCGGGACCGCTCCCCGAAGCCGAAGTAGGGAATCTCCCGGCAGGCCTCGTGCGAGTCGACCAGCACCTTCTCGACCGTCGGAGCGAGGTTGTACCCGAACGGACCGAACGCATACGAGACCAGGGCCCGCGGCAGCTTGTTCACCGACGAGCCGACCACCTGCATCTCGAAGTCCTCGATCTTGCCCCGCTTGAGGATGAACCGCTCACCGACCGCCTCAGCTGCCTTCGATGCAGCCTCTTCGCCCAGCTTGCGCCCCCCTCTACCCGCCAGGGAAGTCAGCTCGCCAGCGAGCGTTCCTGGAGAAATGGCCAGGACGTCCGCGTGCGCTCCGCCCTTGGCATCGGGATTGAGGTAGTGACTGGAGCGGCTGACCGCCCCCAGGATGTCCGTCCGTGGGATGAAACTCAGGGAGTGCCCCCCTTCCCCTGCTCCTGGAGCCGCTTCAGCTCACGCTGGGCGATTTCGGCGAAGGGCTTCTCGCTCTCGAACTTCTCCGCCACCTCCAGGTACAGCTTCCAGTTCTCGATGGCCTTCTCGATGTTCCCCTTCTCCTCCCAGGCATAGGCCAGATTGTAGAGGCCCTCCGGGTAAGTCCGCTTGATCGCCAGGGCCTTCTCGTAGGCCGCAATCTCGCTGTCCAGGTCGCCTAGCTTGTTGTACGCCAGGGCCAGATTGTAACAGGCCTTGTAGAAGCTCGGTTTCAGCTCGATGGCCTTGGCATACGCCCCGACCTCTTCCTGCAGCCACTTCTTCTTCTCATCCTCGGCGGCCGCCTTCTTGGCCCGCTTGGCATACACGATTCCCAGGTTGTAGTAGACGTCCGCTTCGCCCGGGGACACGGCCAGCGCCTTCTTGTACGTCTCCTCCGCCTCGTCCAGCCGCTCGAGCCGGGACAGGAGGATGCCCAGGTTCACCAGCGCATCGAGCGCTTCCGGCTCCCCCTTGATCGTTTCCTGGTACTGTTTGAGCGCCTCGTCGAAGCGACCGCTGTCCTCCAGGGCCAGAGCCAGGTTGTAATGGGCCCGTGCATAGTTGGGGTCCAGCTCCAGTGCCTTCTCGTAGCACTGCATTTCCTTCTCGTACTGGCGAAGCTGCCCGTACGCGGCCCCCATGTTGTACCAGGCTTCCTTCAGGTCGGCCTTGACCTCGAGCGCCTTCTGGTACAGCTCGACGGCCCGGTCGTAGCCCCCCTCCATGAACGCATCGTTTGCCTGCCGGAAGTACTCCTCGGCCTTCAACTCCTGGGCGACTCCGGTTCCCTCGAACAGGAACAGGCAAAGGACCAGCACCCACGCACGTCGCATCATGATTCCCCCTCGAGCAGAAAGGCAGGAAGAAAGCTCCCAACCTTATACAGTCAAAGGCCCCGGGTGTCAATCTGACGCCCGGGAGGCAAGCAGCCGCTCCACCCGCGCCGGATCCGAGTGAAACGCCACGGTCCTGTCCCCCTCCACAAGCACCTGCCCGGGCCGCCCCTTCTTCACGGCCCGGACATTCTTGCGTCGGGTCCACATCACCTCCACGAATCCCTGCTTCGGGGCCTTGCTGAAGTGCACCGCCAGGTGCGCCGCATCCAGGAGGGTCTCAGTATCCGGCTCCTGCCCCCGGGCGAGTGGAATCACGACGTGGCAGCCGGGGAAGCCCCGTACGTGCAGCCAGACATCGTGGGGGGACGATACCTGGAAGGTCAATGCGTGGTTGTCCTTCCCCTCCCGTCCGACCAGGATCGACCGCCCGCCCGCCGACTCGAACCGGCGGTAGGGGAGGCGACGCCCCCGCCCCATCTCCCCTGCGGCCGCCCCTCGTGGGGCCGGCGCGGCCAACGGCCGCGGTGGGGGCACCTCGCCCGCATCGGCCAACGGCCGCGGTGGGGGCAACTCGCCCATCCCCCGCAGCCTCTCCTCGATCTCCAGTAGCCTCCCCAGCATCTCCTGCCGCCTCGCCCGGATCTTGGGCAGTCCCCGGACACCCTTCCGGTAGCGAAGGAACAGCTTCTCCATGTTCTCCTTCGGCCCCAGGCTCGGGTCGAGCGGAATCTCGACGTCCTCCCCGTCCGGCGAGTAGACGTTCGGCACCGTGACCCGGTCCATCCCCCGCCGGGCCAGGCGCAAGTTGATCTTCAGGAGGTCTCCGAGCTGTCGATATCGGTCGGCTCCCAAGGCCTTCTTCTCGTCCTGCTCGAGGTGAGCGAGGGTCCTCTCGACCTTCTTCCGCTCCGCCCTCAGCTTCGACTCGGCCCGCACGCGCTCGGCCTCCGCGGCCAGACGCTCGGCCTCTTCGGAGTATCGAAGGTCGATGCGCGCGGAGGGGCCGGTTGCCCCCCCCGACGTCGCCTGGTGCTGGCCCGTGGGACCGTCAGACGAACCTGCGGCCCGGCCCTCTCGCTCCGGGCGAACCACGGCACCGGCGGCCTCTGTGCTCCCAAGGCGGCGGGTCCTATCCGTCCTATCCGTCCTATCCGTCCTATCCGTCCTATCCGTCCTATTGCCTTCCCCGCCGCCCCGTGCGTCCCCGCCGCCCCCCGCACCCGACCTGACCGGCGGCACGTACTGGCGTCCGGGCAGGAGGTCCCGCTGGTGCGAGCTCGACGGCCGGAGGGCTGCCAGGATCCGCCCGGCTTCGTCCGTGAGGAACAGGTTGCTGTGGTGACCGCTCCCCTCGAAGATCAGCAGGGTCATCTCCCCTGCATCGGCCACAGGGCCCAAACCAGTCGGCGCGGGATCCGAAGCAGTCGGCGCGGGATCTGCTGCTCCAGTCGGCCATACCGTCGGATCGGCCGCGCCCCTGTGGGAACGCAAAGACACGCCCCTGCGGGAAGACAAAACAACGACTCGGTCAGGCCACGGCATCTCGACAGCGAACACCCTGGTACCGGTAAGCTCCTTGCGCAGCTTGGCACAGAAGGCCGGGATGGGCGTCAAGGTCTCGGGGCGACGCTGGGTCAGATGCATGCGGGCAAGCCGTGCCGCGGTCTCGAACAGGAGCATCATCGTCTGCCCCGGCCGGCGAATCGAGAGGCAGATCGCGGTCGCAGAGGGCTGACGCACCTCCTGCACTACTCCCCCGACCAGGTCTCGGCCGAGCTCGGCAGCGACCTCCGACAGCTCCTGAAGAGTGAGATTCATGCCCCTGATCTACCTCGCGACGCCCCCGCCAGCCCCCCGTTGCCACGGACCCCCGGACACTCCGGACTGCCCGTGTTCCATGGCGGCAGCATAGGCCGCCCGGCCGCAAAAAACAATTGTCCCGCCCCCCCCGCTCTGGTATAGTCTGCCCTCGTTCCATTGAACCGTGGAGTGCCCATGAACTCGCTGCTGCTGCTGTCCGCCTCCCTCCCGATGCTCATCTTCGCCCGAGCGCTCATCCTTCCCTTCCTCAACCGTGGGCTCAAGGATGAGCTCGAAGCCGCCCGCAAGGAGGCCAAGGAGCTCCAGGACAAGCTCGAGCGCTTCGAGGTCCGACTCGAGGAGAAGGACAAGAAAATCAAGAAGCTTGGCGACCAGATCGAGACGGGGCAGAAGGAGCTTCAAGAGGAAAAGAATCGCTGTCGGCAGCTCAAGGACGATGCGGCCCGCACCCGCAAGGTGGAAGAGGAATCGGGCCGCAAGGAGCAGGCTTTCCAGCGGCAGCTCGAAACCCTCAACCTGACGCTCGCCGGCATCCAGAAGGAGTTGGTCGATTCCAAGGAGCGGGCTGCCCGGGCACTGGAGGAGGCCGTCCGTTCGGCAGACCGGTCCAAGCAGCTCGAGTCCCAGCTCATCCAGGTCCGCAAGGAGCTCCAGGAGCGTGAAGCGGCCCCTCCGCCGCCTCCGCCGCCCCCGGTCCAGGCTCCGGAGCCCCAGCGAAAGCCCAGAGAAGAGAAGGAGAAGGAGCAGCCTGAACGCGACTTTCGGGCGGAGCTCCGCCTGGTCCGCAAGGAAGTATTCGAGAAGGACATCCTCCTCAAGTCCCTGCGCCGCAAGCTGGAGCACAACCGCCGCGCCTACCTCATCACCATGATGCAGCTCGACCTCGCCCAGGACGAGCTGTGCCTTCTGAAGACGGGCCGCATCCGCCGGGAAACCCAGCTCGCCCGAGCTCAGGTCCCCACCGGTAGCCAGCCCATCGTCGAGATCGAAGACCCGCTGCACACCTCGGCCGACCTCGATTCCGACCCGGGTGCCGACACCCCGGAAGACCTCTACACGGAGCCGGCTGGCGGCGAGTCGCTTCCCGCTCTTCCCCCGACTCCTGAGAAGCAGCCCGAATAGCCGACACCCTGTGCCCTTGCGCGGCGCGTTAATTCTGGTATCATCCCGACGATTGAGGAATTGCCCCATGGACGGAGCCCGGAAGGGGTCCGAAGGAGCCTGTAGATGAAACGGTTTGCCCTTGCCTTGTCCTGCCTGTCGGTCCTCCTGGCCGCAGGTATCGCGTTTGCACAGCCCGCTCCGCAGCCCGCCGCTGAAGAGCCCGCAAAGCCGGCGGAACCCGCAAAGCCGGCCGAAGATCCGGCCAAGGCCGCTCCGGCTCCCGCACCCGTCGAGCCGGCCAAGGCCGCTCCGACCCCCGCACTCGGCGAGCCGGCCAAGACCGATCCGGCCCCCGCACTCGGCGAGCCGGCCAAGGAGGATTCGCCCACGAATCCTCCTGAGCCGGCAAAAGACAAAAAAAGGAGGCCGTATACCTCGACGGAGTTCGAGGAGGAGAACATGACCGACTTCGAGATCGAGAATTACGGCAAGATCGCGAAGATCCGGGAGGACAGCATCAAGAAGATGGTCGATCTGGTCGAGAACACCCCCAACTACCCCAACTTCGCGGACGTCTGCTACCGGATCGCGGAGTACATGACCGAGAACATCAAGTTCCGCCTCTCCCTCGAGAACCGCCAGTACAAGAAGGACCTCGCCCGCTTCGAGGCCGGTGAGCTCAAGGAAGAGCCCGAGCCTCCGCTCAAGGACTACTCGGGGACTCTCGTCTACTACGAGAAGATCCTCGTCGAGCACCCCAAGTACGTCCGCATCGAGGAAGTCCTCTTCTACGTCGGCAGAAACGGCGTCGAAACCGGCAAGGCCCTCGGCGACGACAAGCTCGTCGAGAAGAGCGTCAAGTACCTCAACAAGCTGGACGAGCTCTTCCCGCAAAGCCAGTTTCTCCCCAAGGCCTACCTCCTGGCCGCGGAGTATTTTTTCACAAAGAACAACCTCTTCGAGGCGCTCAAGTACTACAAGAAACTCGTGGACAACCACAAAGAAGCACCGATGTATCTGTACGCTTTGTACAAGCTTGGCTGGACCTACTACAACTACCAGCAGTACGACAATACCCTGCTCTGCTTCCAGGAGGTCATCCAGAAGCTGCGCGAGGCCGGACGCGAGCAGGACACCCTGCGCAGCATGACGCTCAAGGACTACGTCATCACCCTGTCGGAGGCCGGGCTCGGCTGGACTTCGGGGCGTGACTTCCTGTTCCAGGAGATCGGGAAGGACAACACTCACACCGTGCTCCTCGAGCTGGCCGACATGCTGGCGCAGCGGGGGTTCTACGATGATGCGGTGGCCATCTACACTTACTTCGTCAACCTCGACCAGAACGCGGCCGAATGCCTGACCTACTGGAACAAGATCCTCCGGATCTACCGGTTCAACTTCCCCTTCGAGGAGGTCGAGAAGAAGGTCAAGGAGTTCCGCTTCTTCTTCCGGGCCGACGGTCCCTGGTTTGCCAACAACAAGGGCAACACCGAGGTGGCGGACAAGGCGGGCGACCTGCTCGTGAAGTGGGACCTGTCTCTGGCCGAGTTCTACCTGGAGGAAGCCCTTTACTTCAACAAAGGCGAAGACCCCTTCTACCTGGCCATCGGGCGGTTCCGCGAGACCATTGCCGCCGGTGCGGGCAAGCGCCTCGAGCAGGGCCTCGTCGGTCTCATGATGGCCCACCTCGGGCTGATCCGCTCCGCATCCGCAGGCCGCGTCATCTTCGTGGCGGAAAACGTGCTGGGTCTTGCCTATCCGGATGACTACAAGCTGCCCAAGAAGATCCGCCGGATGACTCTCGACAAGAACGAGAGCGAGTTCATGACCGCCAAGGATCAGTACCTGGCCCTTCCGGAGCGCAAGGGGCAGAAGCCTGACCTCAAGCCGTTTGCCGGCGTGGACCCGGTTGCCTACATTCTCTACAGCTCGGCGCTCATCTACTACACCCGCGGAATGAACGAGGAAGGGCTGGCCGACCTCGACCGTCTCGTTGCGCACAATCCCAATTCCGATTACCTGGGCTGGGCCATCGACATGATCTACCAGATGTCCGCCCGTGCCGAGGATTGGGCCGGTCTCCAGAAGCGCACCAAGGCCATGCTGGATGCGGGCAATACCCGCGTGGCCCCGCCCGAGCAGGTCCGTGACTTCCTCTGCGCCGGCATGATCAACGAGGGCATCGCCCTGGCCGACAAGGAGAAGAGGTACGGCGATGCTCTCTCGAAGCTGTCCAGTGCGGCCCAGACGTGCGGAGACAACCTCGACCGCGGAGCCGAAGCCTACTATCGTCTCGGCGAAATCGCGGAGAAGGGAGGCTTCATCCCGCAGGCGAAGGAAGCCTACCAGAAGGTGATCAGCGAGTACGGCAAGTCGAAGTACAAGGGCATGGCCCAGCGGAACTTCGGCAAGATCAAGAACAAGTAGGCAGCCCCCACGCCGGAATCGGCAGGCCCGCTGCCGGGAGGATGCAAGTCATGAATCACCGGGTGCAAAGTCTCCTCATCCTGGCTGCGCTGGCCGTCGCTCAAGCCGCCTGTGGCGGCGACGAGGGCACGGAATCTCCCTCGGACGCGGCATCTGCCGATCAAACTGATACTGCGGCCCCCTCCGACGTGCTGGCTGGGGATGCCTCTCCTTCCGACATGGCGGCCGAGACGTCCGGTCCACCGGAGCCGCCTGCGCCGGCCGACCCCCTCCCGGTGCCCGAGGCCGGGACCTACGTGTTCAGCGACGGGACCAACAAGCTGACGCTGGCTTACAACGACGACACGGTGTTCCTCCTCGAGTCCTCGTTCGGCTGCATCGGTGCCAACGGCTGCAAGGTGCGCCAGGAGTTCCTTCCGCTCACCTGCAACAAGGCTTTCGAGAAGGGCTATTCCGCCCCTCTCGTGAACGGCACGTTCACCATCCAGGGCATCAAGGAGACCGACACGCTGCACGGGGCCGTCTCTTCCTCCCAGGGATTCAAGCTGCTCTACCTGCTCACCCCCAAGGTCACCTGCTGCACCGACTGGTTCGAGGCCACCGCTGCCTGGACCAAGAAGGACGATTGCTCCGGTTTCGCCACCCCCGATTGCGACCCCTACACCGATGCCAACTGCCAGGAAGGGATGAACTGCATCTTCGGGGCCAACGACAAGCCGGTCTGCATGGTGGCCGGCGAAGTCGCCCATGGCGGCAAGTGCGGAACCCAGGGCAACTGTGCGGATGGCGTCTGCATGAGCCTTGCCAGCGATACCGCCCAGCACTGCTACAAGTACTGCAAGTCCGATTCGAGCTGCGGCTACGGGATGCAGTGCCTCGAAATCACCGACAAGCAGTGGAAGATCTGCAGCCTTCCGCCCGACCAGTTCGAAAGCTGCAACCTGCTCGAGCAGAACTGCACCAAGGCGGGAGAGGCCTGCTACTGGACTTCGAGCACGATCAACAAGCCGGTCTGCCTGCCGGCCGGAGAGGGGCAGAAAGGAGACCCGTGCACGGATTCCACTCAGTGCGCCAAGGGGCTCGACTGCATCGCGGGAAAGAAATGCCTCAAGCTCTGCAACACCACCGAGGGGCAGGAACCCAAGTGCGACTCGGTGTTTACCGGCTGCTCGGCCCTGTACGGACCGCAGAATGCAGGGTATTGTGGAGACTGAGCGGAGGCTAGCGGACCGAGCCCACGGTTCGCGCCGGTCGTCCCGAGGGTGGTGACCATGAGAAAGTCTTTCGCACTGGCTTCATTCGTCCTGTTGGCAGCCTGTTCGTCGGGTGGCACCCCGGCGGCGTCGGACGCGGACGGCTTCTCCGGTCTCAATCTGACCGACAAGAAGACCCCGCCACCTTCCGATGATGCGGCCCAAGAGGCCTTCATCATCGCCGACGTCCCCGCCGCGCCGGATGTTGAAGTGATCGATGCCGCACCGGAGCTCACGCCGGATCTCCCGGCCGCACCGGAGGTGGAAGACAAGGACGAGTCAGCTCCTCCAGACGTCCCGAAGCCCCCTCTCGATACCGACGGTGACGGCCTATCCGACGCGCAAGAGAAGGAGCTGGGGACGGACCCGAAGTCGAAGGACTCCGACAAGGACGGGCTCGACGACTGGACCGAAGTCAACAACGGCAGCAATCCGCTCAAGCAGGACTCGGACTACGACGGGCTCACCGACAAGCAGGAGCTCGAATGGGGTACCGATCCCAACAACCCCGATTCGGATTTCGATGGTCTCAAGGATGGCAAGGAGGTCCAGCTCGGCACTCACCCGCTGACGCAGGATACCGATGCGGACGGTCTCAAGGACGGTGACGAGGTCACCGCGGGTGCCAACCCGTTGAAGCCCGACACTGACGGTGACGGCCTCTCCGACCTCGAAGAAGTCACTCTGTTCAAGACCGATCCGACCCTTGCCGATACCGACGGCGACGGCCTCACCGACGGATACGAAGTCGAGCACAATCTTCCCCCTCTCAATCCCGATACCGACGGCGATGGTCTCAAGGACGGGGAGGAAGTGAACACCTGGGGGACCGACCCTTTCAATTCGGACTCGGACAAGGACACGCTGACCGACGGCAACGAGGTCCAGCTCGGAACCGACCCGCTCGTGCTCGATTCCGACGGAGACGGGGCGGACGACGGGGCGGAAGTCACGCTCGGCTTTGACCCGGCCAATCCAGATTCCGATGGAGACGGCGTTCCGGACGGCCAGGAAGCGCTCTTCACGACGTGCGGCCAGTTCAACCTCATCTATCCGCAGTATCTCGACAGCGGGCTGGCGGGATTCACGCTTGCGATCCAGCCCACGGCCACCGTAACCAAGCTCAGCCTGGCCGATCCGCTGGCAGCCGCCGCGGTCATGGACCATTCTGCGGACGGACTGGAGGTCGCGGCGTTCATGCTCTCCTACGTTCCGCAGGACGGACAGACCGATGTGGACGTCCTCTCCACTCAGGTCACCGCCAGCCTGGCCAACCTCTGCGGCACCACCAAGGTCCGCTCGTCCGGCTACAAGGTGAAGAGCTGGGACGACCAGTTCGACCTCAAGGTCATGGTCGTGCTCGACGTCGTATGCTCCGGCGGCGGCTGGAACGTGGCCACGCTCCGCAACCAGGCACTCTCAGTCCTGTCGGGCACGCCGCTGGCCGATCTCGCCGATCTTCCCCCGCCCTTTGGCAATGATGGCACCGAGTTCGTCGTCAGCTACCTGGTCGAGAGCCGCGAGATGGGCCGGCTCATCCTCGTCGGTGCAGTCTCCCCCAGGAGCCGCTTCGACGACCTGGCGGACCCCACCCGGCTCGAGGTCAACGACTTCGTCAACGGCTCCAACCTGGCCAACTACCTCAACGGAACTTCGGACGACTGCACGCCGTTCGAAGGCAAGACCGCCAAGGCCGACTTCATCTGGTCCGTCGACAACTCCGGCTCCATGGACAACGACAAGGCCACGGTTGCGGCCAACGTCCCCAAGTTCACCCAGCTCCTCGCCAACGCCGGCGTCGACTACCGCCTGGCCGTCACCTACCAGGGCTGCTCCGACATGGACGGTGCGGGCGCCAACGGCCTCTCCGCCGAGCTGGCCAACATCATCGTCACCAACGAGATCGCCAACAACAAGAGCATCTGCAACTCCACGACCTCCGGGACGCTCATCAACGGCAACCTGTGCGGCGGCAAGTTCACCACGAACCTTGCCGAGTTCCAGAACTGCGTGCTGGCCAACGTAAGCGGTACCGGAAGCGAGTACACTCTCTCCACCGGCATGATGGCCATCGACCGCAGCCTCCCCCGCAAGGACAACACCAGCAACAAGCTGAGGACCGATGCCTCCACCATCCTCGTGGTGCTGACCGACGAGCACGAGCAGGCGTTCGAGACCGAGCTGTCCTGGATGAAGAACAACACGCCCACGGACCCGGCCCAGATCGAGCAGCTCAAGAAGGTCACTGATCCGTACATCGCCTGGCTCAAGAAGCCGGAGGTCAATGCCATCGTCTTCGGGCTCATCGTCCTGCCCGACATGGGGGTCGGTGAAGCGGCCGTGGGCATCTATCGAGTCGTCAATGAGACGGGCGGCACTTCGGGCCACCTGCCTGCGGGGGATCTGTCCGCCACGCTCCAGGAGATCATCGGTGCGGCCATCGGTTACTCCTCCATCGCCAAGTTCGAGCACGTCCCCATCTCCATGACGATCCAGATCTCCATCGCCAAGGCCGGACAGCCGGCCAAGAAGATCCCCCGCTCCCGCACCGACGGCTTCGAATACGACTCCCTCTCCAACGGCCTCGTGTTCCACGGCAGCTACGTGCCCAAGTCCGGGGATGAGCTGGCCGTGTCGTACATTTATTGGCTGAAGTAGATCCCCCCACCTCTGCCTCCCCCTTGCTTTCCACCCGTCCCCGCCTATAATCACGCCCGTTTGTTTCGGCGGGGCGTAGCGCAGCCTGGTAGCGCGCCAGTTTTGGGTACTGGATGTCGCCGGTTCGAATCCGGCCGCCCCGATCTTTTTGTGACGCCTCGGGCGACCGCGCCCACGGGCGGGGCCGAGGCAAGGCAGCGAATCGGGCTTCGCCCCCGAGCCGTGGGAACGGCGTCCGACACCCGCGGACGGTGCCGAGGCAAGGCAGCAGATCGGGCTTCGCCCCCGAACCGTGGGAGCGGCCGCATTCACGGAGATGAAACCATGTCCGACGTGCTGAAGGCGATCCTGGAGAGACGGAGCATCCGGAGGTACCGGTCGGACCCGGTCTCCGACGCGGATCTCGCTGCCCTGATCGAGGCCATCCGCTGGTCCCCGTCCTGGGCCAACACCCAGTGCTGGGACGTGATCGTGGTGCGGGACGCTGAGCGCAGGAAGGCGCTCCAGGCAGCGGTCGGAAGCAACCCGGCGTTCGATGCCATGGTCGATGCGCCCGTCGTGCTCGTCCTGTGCGGACGGAAGGGCCGGGCGGGATTCAAGAAAGGGGAAGCATCGACCCGGTACGGCGATTGGATGATGTACGACCTCGGGATCGCGAACCAGAGTCTCTGCCTGGCCGCACACTCGCTCGGGCTTGGGACCGTGATCGTGGGCAAGTTCGACCATGCAGCGGTGGAGAGACTCCTCAAGGTTCCGGACACCCACCAGGTGGTCACGATGATACCGGTCGGACATGCGGCCCAGCCCTCCGCCGCTCCCCCGCGCAAGCCGGCTGAGGAGTTCGCACACGAGGAGTTGTTCGGCGGCTCGTGGATGGGCGTGGACAAGCTCTGAGCATCGCCTGGAGAAGAAGGACGACACGCGGGGCTGATCCCCCTGCAGGAGAGACATCACGGTGGATCCGACCGACATCCGCACCCGCAAGCAGACGCATCTCGACCTTTGCATGAGCGAGGATGTGGAGTCGGACGACCCGGGGTTCCTCCGGTTCCGCCTGATACCCGAATCGCTCCCGGAGCTCGCCCCTGAGAACATCGATACCTCGGCCACCTTCCTGGGCCGTCGGCTCAGCCTGCCCTTCATCATCGGCGCAATGACCGGCGGTGCCGGTGGAAATCCTCCCCTCAATCACATTCTGGCGCGGGCCGCGGCGCGCGCGGGTGTTGCCCTGGCGCTGGGCTCCATGCGTGCGGCCATCGAGGTTCCCGAGCTGCTCGACGAGTTCGACGTGCGGGCGATTGCACCGGACGTTCCGCTACTCGGGAATGTGTCGGCCTGGCAGCTCCGGGACGACTCGTTCCGCTCCAGGACCGTCGAGACCGCCCGCAGACTCGAGCTCGACGGCATGTTCGTCCACGTCAACGCCGGCCAGGAGCTGGTCCAGCCCGAGGGGGAACGCACCTTCATCGGAGCGCTCGATGCCATCACGCGCTTTGCTGCCGCCTATCCCGGCCCCGTCCTGCTGAAAGAAGTCGGACTCGGGCTCTCGACGCGCCATCTTGCACGCCTGCTGGACGGAGGCGTCATCGGTCTCGATGTGGCTGGACGAGGGGGAACCGACTTCGTCCGGGTCGAAGCGCTGCGCTCGGAAGACCCCGATGCTCAATCGCTGGCCTCGGCACTGGAATCCGTCGGCCTCCCCACCGCCCACGCCCTCCAGCGCCTGAACGAGGAGCTGGAAGGCCACACGACGGGCCGCCGGCGACGCCCCCTCGTCATCGCGTCGGGTGGCATACGCACCGCCTCGGACATGGCGGTCGCCCTGGCCCTCGGAGCCGACCTCGTTTCCGCCGCACGCCCCATCCTCCTCGCTTCGCAGCGGGGCGAGGATGGCATCGTGGACTGGCTCGACGCACGCCGGAGGGAACTGGCCTCCCTGTGCCTTCTGTGCGGCTGTAGGACCCCCGCCGAGCTCAAAGGCAGGGCCGTGGGGTTGTAGACGGGGTCGGCGGCGGCGGCGGCGGCGGGGAAAAGACATGGGACGAATAGGACAGATGGGACGAATAGGACGAATAGGACCCGCCGCCGCCCCCGAGGAGGAACGGCCTCTATCGCGGGATTGGTTGCCTAGCATGAACAGCCGACTAGCCCCATCGGCCGTTGGACTTCAACAGCCGACTAGCCCCATCGGCCGCTAGTCAAACCCACTCCAGCGTTCCGCGCCGCTCCCTATGCCTTCCATTCGTCCTATGTGTCCTATCCGTCCTATATGTCCTATGTCCTCTGCGTCCTATAGCCTTTCCCCCCACTGTCCAGTACAATGGCACCGGACGGAAACGGGGGTGGCATCATGGTTCGAACGGACTGTGGGCTGGGAACCGGCTGGCGAGCGGCAATCGTTGCGCTCCTGCTGCTATCGGCGTGTTCGGGCAAGGACGCTGCGGACGTGACGGAGTCGGCGGACCTTGGAGCGAACGAGACGCAGGACCAGACGACTGTGCCCGACGCGCCGTTCATGGACGGCACGTTGACCGATGCACCGCCGGCCGACGCGCCCCCGGCCGATGTGCCGCCGGTAGATGTGCCACCGCAGGACGTCCCGCCAGCCGATCTACCGCCGGAGGATGTGCCGCCGGCCGATGCTCCACCAGCCGATGTGCCGCCCGAAGATGTGCCGCCGGCTGATGTGCCGCCGGAGGACCTTCCCCCCTGCGAGTTCCCGCCATTCCCGTCCGACTGCTCGCTGGTTTCCGAGTTCCAGTGCGGCTTCATGGCCAAATGCGAGGCCGGGGCCCTGATCGCCGACTGGCACCATCACTACTTCTGCAGCCAAGAGGAGACGATCATCGACTACAACTGCTCTTACTCCTGCCCGCACGGTTGCCAGGAAGGGGAGATCATGGACTGGCCGCAGAACGGTCAGCTCCTCGTCGATTCCTGGTGCAGTCAGTGCTCGGGACCGGCGGACTGCGATGGGCTCGCGCACGACCCGTGCGAAGGAAGCTGGACCTGCCAGGCAGGCCAGTGCGATTGGGTCTGCGGCCCCGGCTGCGTTCCCGAGGGCGAGTCGGCGCCGGTCGTGCCGGGAGCCCCGGAATGCTGCAAGGGGCTCGCCAAGATCCCGTGTGACAAGCCGGACGCTGACGGCAATTGCCAGCTCTGTACGGGGGCCTCGGTCTGCGCCGCGTGCGGGGACGGCACCTGCGGGAAGGGAGAGAACCAGTGCAACTGTCCCAAGGACTGCCAGGGGGCCTGCCTCGGCCTCGGTCAGGGCTTCATCGACTTCGATACCGAAGGCAAGTGCTGCCCCGGGCTGACGCCGAAATTCGACTGTGACCTGCAGCCCGACGGCTGTCTCTGCAAGAAGTGTCCCTGCAACATCTGTGTCCCCTGCGGAGACGGGGTCTGTGGGCCGTTCGAGCACCAGTGCAATTGTCCCGAAGACTGTCCGACCACCGAGAAGTGCGTTGCAACCACGCAGACCGAGTGCCTCGGCGAGATGCCGGAGCCTTCCAACGGCACGCTGGAGGTTGCCGTCATGGGCAACAATCTCCATGTGGCGCATCTGGGCATGGTGATGAACTGCTGCGCCAAGGTCGAAATCTGCTTCGAGCCTTTCGTCGGTACCGTTGCCGTGGCCGAGAAGCTGGTGCAGCCGTATGCCCCGTGCTTCTGTACCTGCAAGTTCGACATCGAGGCCACGCTGCCGGGAATCAAGAGTGGGAGCTACTCGCTGACCCTCTTCAACGAGGAGATGGGGCAGACGCTCTTCACCCAGGATGTGATCATCCCGTAGAAGCATCCCTCAGCCTGCGCTTGATTCGCCCCTTCCCGGTTGCTAGACTGCGCCCCGTGAAAACTCTTTCCGTTCAAGGAGACAAGAGGCCATGACACGGACTGCATCGGTTGCCGCTTTCACCGCTGCCTGCGTACTCGGCATCGCTTACACCCTTCCCGCTCGGGCCGAGGACTCAGGTTCTACGGCTGGAGAGGAGCAGAATCCAACTCAAGCAGTGGAATCCCCGCTCAAGGCGCTCAAGGACGGCCTTGTCTCGATGGAGAAGGGGCCGTTCTCTGCGGCTCTGCATGCCCGCATCCAGGGATGGGGCGGCTGGGTGGGCGAGGACTCGAACCTCGAGAACGGGGACCGCATGCAGGAGCCGGGCTTCCGACTGAGAAGGGCCCGTATTGGCGTCGATGGCTCGTTCTTCAAGGAGTTCACGTTCGAGCTCGAGCTGGACGTGTTCGACCAGGAACGGGCGGGGGGCCCGCTCTACTCGGCCTGGATCGACTGGACGCCCCTTCACTACATCGGAGCGACCCTGGGCGTGCAGAAATTCCCGGTCCTGCGCTCGATGATGTTCTCGTCGTCCTTCCTGCCGCACCTCGACCGGCCTCTCGGGGCGTTCGCCATGGCCCCGGAGAATGCCATGGGGCTCGTGCTGCACTCGAGCCCGTGGAAGGACCATTCCAACATCATGATCGGCCTGTTCAACGGACTACGCCGGACCGACAACTTCTACGACGGCTACGAGGGAGTCGGCAGCTCGCTGGGCAACCGGTTCGACGGGCTGTCCGCAGTCGCCCGCTTCGACCTCGAGCCTCTGGCGCCCATCGGCAAGGGAATCGCGGATCCGTGCAAGTGCCCCAAGTTCCGGCTCGGACTGGGAGCAGGAGGCTTCCTCAACGGAACCGGTGCGTTCCAGGATGGCGGCACCTCGGTGTTCTCCTTCCTCGACGGCGGCTCGATTGCCACTCGCGGGGTCTCCGGCTACCTCCATCTGAAGACCCACGGATTCCATCTCTTTGGCGAGTACGCTCACGAGTGGGTCGATGCCCTCAAGCAGCCCACGCTGCCCACCGATCAGAACTTCGACATCGAGCGGATGGCGTTCAACAGCTCGTTGGGCTACGTCATTCTCAAGGATCGCCTGGGCATCGCCCTGCGCTCCGAGCTGATTGACGACAACGTGGCAAACACGGACCTGGGGGCCGAGCTGCTCGTCGGCGGCACCGTGACCTGGTACGTGGCCGGTGACTTCCTCAAGGCGCAGCTCGAATACATGCACCGCATGGAGCTGGGGAACGAAGCGACACTCGGCAACGACCATGTGCTGGGCGGCGTGCAGCTCATGTTCTAGGAGGCGGCCATGAATCCATCCTTCCGCAGCCTCGGGCGGCTTGCCCCCGTGCTTCTCGTGCTGCTCCTCGTGCCGGCATGTGCCGACGACGACCCGGTGCGGCCCCGGCTGAGCGCGCGCAAGATCACGTCCGCTGACGAGCTCATCGGCGGTCCGACCGCCCGGGGCAAGCTCGGCGACTTCCTCATCGAGAACGACAAGGTCCGCTTCATCGTCGGCGGCCTCGGCCAGTCCTGGATGGGAGGCGTGTTCGGCGGCTCACTGCTCGATGCCGATCGGCAACGCTCCATCAAAGCCTTCAAGTACGGGAAGGGATGGGATGCTTTTGGCGAGACCTTCCCGCTGGTCAACCTGGTGGTTGCCAACCCGGACCTTCCCGGCAGCTCTGCGTCCCTTGGCACGGGCGGCATCAAGCTCGTCGAGATTCCGTCCGGAATCGAGGTGCTCAAGGACGGCAGCGATGGCGAGGCCATCATTCGGGTCACCGGTCGTGCGGGCTACATGTTCGAGGTGCTCAAGTTCCTCAACCGGGACTTTCTCATGAGCTACCTTGCCCAGCCCTTCGAGATCATGGGCTTCAAGCTCCCCATCGATCAGCTCCTCAACATGCTGCTGGGGGTCAACGTCTACGCCCTGA
Organism: uncultured Myxococcales bacterium; assembly: GCA_903895725.1. Taxonomy (GTDB): domain Bacteria; phylum Myxococcota_A; class UBA9042; order CAIXZC01; family CAIXZC01; genus CAITUV01. The sequence goes on from CAITUV010000032.1 coordinate 87,997, forward strand.
TCAACCGTCTCCAGGTGGACTTCACCTTCTACAACGACTACGTGCTGCACGAAGGGGAGTCGTTCCTCACCCTGCGCACCACGGTCGTGGCCGCGCCGCCGACCCAGAAGGCTCTCGAGAAGTGCCCTCCGGCAAAGCCGTGCGCCCTCCAATGCGAGCACGGCCTGGCCATGACCGAGGCCGAGTACGAAATCCCGGACCAGAGCACCAAGACGCCGGGCAAGGTGATGTGCCCCGTCTGCCAGTGCGCGGAGGCCCCCCAGCCGATGCAGTCCCTCAACGAAAGCGAGGACATTTTCCGGATCATGCTGGGAGACCTCGGCCCCTGGAAGACTACGGACTGGAAGGGTGGCCTGCTGGGCGGCGACTTCCTCTTCTTCGGTTCCGAAGCCAGCATCTTCTCGCCCGGAATCGGCTTTGACGAGAACCGCAAGGTCTTCGAGAACATGTGGCAGCAGGTTCCCACGCTCTCGAGCCCACTCATGTTCCCGTGGCTTGCCGGGGTCGGCAAGAACGTCTCGTATGCGTGGGTCACCACCAATCCGGACCGCCGGGAAGGGCGGGATTGTCCGACCTGGCGCATGGCGATCTCCCGGCTTTCGTATGATACCGAGCAGCCCACCATCGACGCACTGGTCAACGATCTCAAGTGGGATCCCGCAGCAGCAGCGGCCCGGGCCCGCCAGGTCATCGTTGACCGCAAGCCCCTCGTGCTCCGGGACGTCCCGATGGATGCCAAGGAATCGGAATCCTTCGATTCCTGGAAAGAGGCCGTCATCGCCAATGCGATCGTCTCTGCGGCCCCGGGCAGCCCGGATGAGCGCAAACTCGTCTCGTTGTTCCCCGAAGGGGTCGGGTTCGACCTTCTGCCCGCGGCCGAATGCATGGATTCGTCCGTGCTCATTCCCATCGTGTCCACCTCGGCCACCGCGGTCATGACGCACAAGGCCACGCCGTCCATGGACAAGGACGGGACTTCGGTCGTCGACCCCCGACGCTCCTTCTCCTTCGAACGCTACCTGATCGTCGGAGACGGCGACGTCGGGTCCGTGCTCGGCACCGTGTACGACATCAAGGGGATTGCCTACAGTCACGTCGCCGGTGTCGTCGCGGACGAGGCGACGCGGGCCCCGCTGTCCCACGTCTCGGTGTTTGCCGTGCGGGACCCCAGGAAATCCGCCGGCGACCCCGCCCCGGCCACCTACCAGGAGCTGCGCTCACTCTGCAGGGAACGCTTCGGCAATGAAGGGCTCGTCTCCCAGATGCAGACCGATCTGGGGCTCGACCTGGTGAAGGACGGCGGCTTTGCCGGCCCGCTGGAGCCGGGCAGCTACTTCCTCGTGGCGTTTGCCGAGGGCCGGGCGCCGTCACTGCCCGTCCCCGTCACGATCACCGAGGGCGGCAAGAGCGTTGCCAACCTCCTGCTCCCCTCCACCGGAAGGGTCCGCTTCACCGTTCAGGATGGCACCGGGCTGAGGATCCCGGCCCGCCTGACCTTCATCTCCCTCGATGACCAGGGCTTCCCCATGCGCTGGGACGGGAAGAACATGGTCGAGCTCGGTGCCGGCCGCTTCGACCACGGCATCTACCTGACCGAGCACTCGGCCCGCGGCGAGGGGGAGCTTTCCCTCCCCCCCGGCCACTACCAGGTCATCGTTTCACGCGGCTTCGAGTACTCGCTCCATCGCGTCGACGACTTCGAGGTCAAGGCAGGCATCTCGGTCCCGCTGGAGGCAGTCCTCTATCACGAGGTCGATACGACGGGCTGGATCTCGGGCGACTTCCACGTCCACAGCATCGCCAGCATCGACTCGTCCCTCCCTCTCACCGACCGGGTGGCCGCCAACGTGGCCGAAGGCGTGGAGTTCATCACCGCCACTGACCACGACATCCTCACCGACTACACCCCGTACATCCGGGAGCTCGGCGTCGAGAAGCACATCCGCAGCGAGGTCGGCGTCGAAACCACCACGCTCGAGTTCGGCCACTACAACGGCTTCCCCATGGACTATGACCACACGGACATCCCGGTCCACGGCCCGCCTCCCTGGTATGGCAAGCCGCTCGAAACGGTCTGGAAAATGCTGCGAGACGGCATTCAGGAGGGCTTTGCCGAGAGCGACTTCATCGTGCAGGTCAACCATCCCCGGGATGGCTTCATGGGGTACTTCTCCCAGTTCGGCCTCAAGGGCTACAGTCTCGAGCGCAAGACCCCCGGAATGGAGATGTGCAACCCACAGACCGAGAAGATTCCCTGCAACTTCGACACCTTCGAGCTGATGAACGAGAAGCGTTTCGAGCTCCTCCGCACGCCGACGATTGCCGAGAAGGAGATGCACAACCGCTGCTTCGAAGCCATTACGAAGTGCACGGACAAGGCCCTCTTCGGCGAGGGCAACGGGCGCACCCTCGACGAGCTGCTCTGCGCCGACCTCAGGGCGCTGCCCGAGGACTGCGCCACCCTGCCCGCCACTCTGAAGAACTCCACGGCAACCGGTCTCGAGCTGGCCCGCCTGCAGAGCGGTCTCGACCACTGCACCTGGCACCAGGAGTTTGCCGGCGTCTTTACTCACTGCACCGACGAAATGACCCTCGTCGAGTGCAAGAAGCAGGCGCTCGATGCCCTCAAGCTGCTGACCGTCCGCTACCAGCTCGAACGGCTCCCCGAAGAGCAGGATGCCTACTTCGCCACGACCTCGGCCACGGACATCGGTTGCGACATGGAGAAGGCCATGAACGGCTGCTCTCCGATGTTCGACAAGAACCAGCAGGTCATGGTTGGATGCGGCGGCGCGGACTGCTCCTGCGAGCCGTGCGTTTGTGCGCTTCGGCCTCAGTGCTGCCAGAAGATTGACTGGAACGACCAGGAGACCCTGGCAAACGGGTGGACGCAGGAGTGCGCCGACCTGTGCCGCTCCGAATGCCATGGCTGCGGCATCCAGCCCTGCACCTCCAAGGCCCAGGTCTGGGAAGACTGGTACAGCTTCCTGAACTATGGCTTCAACCCGACGGTCATGGGCAACTCGGATTCCCACGACGTCGAGGCCGAGGTCGGGCTCCCGAGGAACTTCATCCGCTCCTCGACCGACTTCCCCATGGCCGTCGATCCGGCCGAGATCTTCCGCAATATCAAGGAGGGTCACGCGTTTCTGTCGACCGGGCCCTTCCTCGAGTTCTCCATCGGCAGTACCGGCATCGGCGACACCCTCGCCAAACCGACCGGGAAGACCTTGAAGGCCCACATCCGGATTCAGACCGCTTCCTGGTTCGGCGTGGACCACATCGAGCTGCACCGCAACGGACGGATTGAGCAGATCCTCCGCATCGCACCCACGCCCGAGACCGTGGTGGACTTCGACCAGGTCATCGACGTCGACATGCCCCAGGAGGACTCCTGGTACGTCCTTACCGCCTACGGTCTCGATTCACGGTACCTGCTCTCGCCGGTCTACAAGCGAATCCCATTCGGCAAGATGCTGATCCCGACCATCATCTCGCTGGGGGCCAAGGCCCTCCTCACGTCGTTCCCCGAGCTCACCAAGACCGTTGAGACGCAATTCGGGAGCCTGCTGGGCGGCGGCTCGCTCGAGTCGCTGCTGGGTGGGCTCTTCGGCCTCGAGGAGCTGCCTGACAGCTTCCCCATGTTCCCGCTGGCCGTCACCAATCCCATCTGGGTCGACCTCGACGGAAAGGGGTTCAAGCCGCCTTTGGCCGTCGACAACGACGGTGATGGCGAGTGGGACCTGCCTCCATTCTGCCAGCAGCCGTGCGCAGTGGAGAAGATCACTGAGGACGATGCCACGCAGTCGTTCGGAAAGTCCTCGTGCGGAGAGAACCAGATCTGCGTCCCCGATTCCGAAGGAGCATCGACCGGCACCTGCGCCATTCCGATTCCGGACAACTGCGTGGGAGCTCAGACGAAATAGGTGGAGACGGCTCCGGGATCACCGCCCGGTCCATCCCTTCATGGACGTCGTGACGCCGAGCAGGTCGGAGACCCGGTCAAATACCTTTCGAGGCAGGAGCGCCTTTAGCGCCGGCGTGAACTTGACCACGAGAGGGACGCGCACCATGTACTCCCCTCGCAGGAATCCAGCATACCCTTGCGCCACGGCCTTCTCCGGCGTCAGCAGGGGGACCAGCAGCGGGGCCCGCACGCCCTTGAACATCCCCGTGTCCACGTAGCTGGGGCAGAACAGGGTAAACCGGATTCCCGTGTGTCCCAGGAGCTCCATCTCCAGCCGTAGAGACTCGGTGAACCCAATGACCCCCCACTTGCTGGCGGCGTAGGTGGGCATGAAAGGTACCCCGATGAACCCCGATGCGGAGGAGATGTTGATGAAATGCCCGCTGCCCTTGGCCAGCATCTGCGGCAGGAACGCTTTGTGCATGTAGACCAGTGAGCGCAGGTTCACATCGAGCACGGCCGTGAGCTTGTGGTCCGGCATCTCCTCGAACTTCCCGCCGGCCACGATCCCTGCGTTGTTCACGACGACGTCCACGGGGCCGAACTGGGCTGCCGTGGCCACGGCCTCGGCATGGACCCTCGCGGAATCCGTCACGTCGACTACCGCGGTGCGCAGCATGGAGGAGTCACCGCCGTTCCCCACCGAGGGCCCCCGGCCGCCCCCCCGGTGTCGCCGGCCGGCAACGGAGCGCCCGCTTCCGAAGCGAGCCCGCTTGCCAAGCTCCTCCGCCGTCCTCTCCAGCTCGGCACCATCCAGGTCCCAGAGCACAAGCCGCGCCCCGTCGTCCGCGAATCGCTCGGCCCACAGCTTCCCCATTCCCCGGGCCGCCCCCGTGATGAGCACGACCTTTCCGGCCACATCCACCCGCTGCTTCATGGTCCACCTCCCTCGTGCGCCCGTGCGCAGAAGAACTCGTCCACCAGCGTCCACAATGCGGGAACGTCGGTTGCCGTGTGTACCTTCGCCCGGAACTTGGCGGAATCGTACATCCCCTTCGAGTACCAGATCATGTGCTTGCGGATCTCGTTGACCACGAGGCACTCCGCCTTGTAGCGCAGGGCCAGCCCCACCTGGAACCGGATGAGCCGGGCCAGCGCCGTCGGCTCCCCCGCCTCCGCCGCGTCGAGGTCGATCCCCTCCGCCCCCCTCACTGCGGTCTCCCCCCGACTCCCCTCCGCCCCCCTCACTGCGGTCTCCCCCCGACTCTCCTCCGCCCCCCTCACTGCGGTCTCCCCCTTTGGGGGAGGTTGGGAGGGGGAATCTTGCCACCCCAGCCTCCTCCCCACCTGCCGGAACAACCACGGCCTCCCCAACGCTCCCCGGCCGATCATGATCGCGTCACAGCCGGTCGACTCCACCATGCGGACGGCATCATCGGGCGTACGGATGTCTCCGTTGCCCACGACGGGGATGCGCACCGACTCCTTGACCGCCTTGATGAGCGACCAGTCCGACTTGCCCGAGAAGCCCTGCGCTCGAGTCCTGGGATGCACGACCACAGCGTCCACACCGGCTTCCTCGGCCATGACCGAGAACGGCACGCAGTTCACCGAGGCGCTGTCCCATCCCGCCCGGATCTTGACGGTCACCGGTATTCGCACCGTCTCCCGCACGGCCATCATTATTTCGCGGGCTCGTGGGGGGTCCTTCATCAGGGCGCTCCCCTTTTCGCCGTGGACGATCTTCTTGGCCGGACAGGCCATGTTCAGGTTGATCGAGTCGGCCCCGCGCTTCTCGGCCATTGCGGCCACCTTGGCCATCATCGCCGGATCGGAGCCCACCAGCTGGATCGCCAGCGGATGCTCCAGCTCGATGAGCCCCGTCTGCTGGACCAGCTCTTTGGGCTTTCCCCTCGCCACCCCGTGGGCGGAGACCATCTCCGACATCAGCGGCCCGGCACCAAACAGCCGCGCAACGACGCGCACCGCAGGATCCGCAATACCCGCCAATGGTGCAAACAGCAGCCCGTTGCCGAGCACGATGGAGCGCGTGGAGGAGCCCTTCGGTTCCCGAATCATCCTTCTTCCTGCTCCAGGAACAAGACCATCAGGATCGCATCCTCGCCGTCTCGGTAGTATTTCCGGCGGATGCCCTGCTCCACGAATCCAGCGCGCTCGTACATCGACCTGGCCGGCACGTTGCTCCGCCTCACCTCGAGGTAGAGGTAGATCGCCCCGCGTCCCCGGCACGTCTCGATGACGTACGTGAGCAGCCGCCGTCCCCACCCTTCCCCACGCCGCTCCGAGGCCACGGCGACGTTCATGAGGTGCCCTTCGTCCACGACCGTCCGGAACGTCGTGTAGCCCACGATGCCCGAATCGTCTTCCAGCACCGCCGCATGGCTGAGAGGGCCTTCGATCTCGCACAGGAACGCCTCGGGAAGCCAGGGATCCGCGAACGAGGCTTCCTCGATCGCCATCACCTGCGGCAAGTCCCGAACGTCCATCTGTCGGATCCGCATCGTCCCCCCTGGTCGCGCCGACGTCCCGGCTGCTTATAACCCCTTTGCGGGTCAACGGCAAGGCGCAACGCTCGAGCGCAGGTGACGGTGGTTGCTCCCGGGCCGGGCCTCTGGTAAGTTCTCGCAGTCGAGCGTTTCCACGGAGGTGCACATGATGGTCAAGATGCTGTCGGGCTGCCTGGTGTTCCTGGCTCTTTCAGCGGGTACTCCCGCCCTGGCCCAGAAGTACGACTCGGCTCCCACGTCCGCGATTCTGTTCAAGAACGACCTTGCCTGGGTCGTGGAGGAAGGCCGCGGCAAGACCGACAGCGAGTGGGTATCCACCCGCCTTCACGGAAGGCCGGTCGTCGGTACCCTGCGCCTCACCCCGGTCACCGACACCCGGGTGCTCGAGCTCAAGACGCTCCCGAATGGAATCGGCGGCCGCTCCCCGATCCTGTCTGCATTCGAGTCGGCCGCCGTGGGCTCCAAGGTTTCCGTCTTCACCGCCGGAAAGGCCCTGGAAGGCCGATTCCTGGGACTTTCCGTGGGTACGGTCGCTTCGGAGGCGCTGCTGTCGCTCGATGTCGACGGGACCCTGACCCTCGTCCCGGCATCCCGCATCGAGCGGTTCGAGACCGAGGCCCCGACAATCCCGCCCGGTACCGGCGACGACCGGCTGAAGCTCCGGATCTCCCCCAAGGAAGGCAACTTCCAGATCCGGGCCAGCTACCTGACCGGCGGGCTCGGCTGGATTCCCGTGTACCAGCTCGACCTGGCCGCCAGGGACACAGGGCAGCTCTCCCTCGACGCCATCGTCGTCAACGATGCCATGAGCTTCGATTCCGCTTCCATCCAGTTCGCCACCGGAGAGGCGACGTTCCCCATGCGGGACGTGACGAGCCCCCTGTTCGACCCCACGGTCTCGGCCGAGCAGACCATGCGTACCGTCCTGGGCGGCGTCGACAATGCCATGCGCCACGTCGACATGGACAACAACCCGGTCTACGCCCAGATGAACTACGTCCAGGCCGTCGTCCCGAACCGCTTCCAGGCCACCCCCACTCCCCAGTCGGGTGAGGAGACGCACCTGTACGGTCCCGTCGAGCTGACCCTGAAAAAGGGAGAGCGCAGTCGCGTCGGCCTGGGGTCCGGTGAGGTCCCGGCCGACCTGATCTATTACTGGAAGGTCCCGGAGAACGTGGCCACACAGCCGGAGCGCAACGACGTGTGGCTGGCCGCTCGCGTGACCAACCGCCTCAGCTTCCCGCTGACCACCGGGACCGTCCTGGTCACCCGCTCCGGACGCCCCGTGGGCCAGGGTTTTTTCACGTACACCCATGTAGGCGGAGAAGCCGTAGTTCCGATCTCCATCGCCTCGTCGGTGCTTGCCTCTCCCTGGGAGCAGGAGGAGGAACGGGACCGCAACACCGTCAATTTCCGCGGAGCGCGCTATGACAAGGTCCGGATCAAGGGAACCCTGTCGCTGCGGAATCTCCAGGACAAGCCCGTGACCGTGCGCGTCGAGAAGGCGGTGTCGGGCAAGCTCACCGCCAGCACGGGCTCCCCCGCTTCCGACGAGCGCTTCGTGTCTGCCTATGACCCCAACCCGAAGACCACGCTTCGCTGGACCGTCGAGGTCAAGGCCGGCGAGAAGCAGGACCTCGAGTATGCCTACGAGACCTTCGTCATCCGGTACAGCCAGGGGGCGTCGTACTAGAAGGCGCATCTGGGATAGGACGAATAGGACGAATGGAGGGCATGGGACGGGAGGGGAGCGCTGAGGGGAGCTTGACTGCGGGCAGGAGAGGCGAGTCAGTCGCGCTCACTCCCCACCAATCGGTTGCTCTCACTCCCTGCCAAGATGATCGCACCCGCAAGAAATCCGTTGACCTTCACCTCCCTGGATCATAACGTGCGGCAGTCTTCGCCCTGGAGGGGCCGTATGCGCGCTGTCTTGAGTCTCGTAACGTTCCTCCTGGTTGCCTCGTGCGCGGAGCAGCATGAACGCCCACTGGCCGGCGACCAGGAGATCCGCCTGACTTTCCTTCACACTTCGGACATCCACTCCCGTCTGCTGCCCTACCGGATGCAGGTTACCTACACCGACGGTATCCTGGGACTGGACCAGGAGAAGGAGCCGTTCGGAGGGGTCGCCCGAATCGGGCACATCATCAACCGGGAGCGCCAGAGGGCCGGCCGAGTCGTGTACTTCGATTCCGGAGACGTCTTCCAGGGAGCCCCCATCTTCAACGCGTTCATGGGAGAAGCCGAATTCCAGGCCATGACCTACCTCAATCCCGATGCCATGGTCGTCGGGAACCACGAATTCGACACCGGTCTTGCCAACCTCATCGTGCAGACGAGGAAGTGGGTCACGTTCCCCTTCCTCGCTGCCAATTACTACTTCATGCCGGACAATGCTCTCGGCGAGCTGACCCAGCCCTACACCATCGTCAACGCGGACGGCATCAAGATTGGCGTGATCGGCCTGGGGGACTTCGGGAGCCTCTCGTCCATCACCGACATCGGCAACAGCCTCAAGCTCATGCCGCTCAAGAACATCCAGGTCATCAACGACTACATCGGTCAGCTCCGACCGTACGTCGACCTCATCGTGCTCCTGTCCCACGCCGGGCTTTCCGACGACCAGGAAATCGCTGCGGAAACGAGAGGCGTGGACATCATCTTCGGCGGTCACCTGCACATCGTGCTCAACCCGCCCAAGGTGGTCAAGGACCTCGACGGAAACGAAGTCCTCATCGTCCACTCGGGAGCGTTTGCCAAGTTCGTCGGAAGGCTGGACATCGTGACCCGCCGCGATTCCTCCGGGCGGCTTCGCGTGGTGACCCACGACTACAAGCTCTTCCCCGTCGATTCCACCGTCCCGGAAGACCCGGAGCTGTCGCAGCTCATGGAGAAGTATCGGCTCGACCTCAACCAGAAGATCGACCTTACGTCGGTGTACGCTTACAGCCCGAAGCTGTTGACCAAGTACGGGCTGGACGGCGGGGATTCCAGTCTGGGCAACCTCGTGGCCGAGGCCATCCGCAAGTACGCCCGCGTCGACATCGCCTTTACCAACACGCTGGGCATTCGCGCCAACATGTACCCGGGCCCGATCACGCTCGACGACCTGTTCAACATCTTCCCGTTCGAAAACACGATCACCCTCATGTACATGTCGGGCAACGACCTGCGGGACCTGCTCGACTACAACACGCAGCGCTCGTCCGGCCGAGGGTGCGTCAGCCAGCTCCAGATCGCCGGCCTCCGCCACGTGATGAACTGCAACCCGGACCCGCCCCCCGCCTACTTCGAATGCCACGACTGCAAGAAGGGGGAGAAATGCCTGGTCAACTGCGTGGCCGGCTGCAAAGCGTCGGCTGCCTGCGAAACCCAGTGCGTCCAGGAATTCCGGAATTGCATCCTGACCAAGACTGGCCAGTTTGAAGATGCCCGCTGCCTCAGTGATTGCCTGCCGGAGGGGGAGGCCCGCTACACCACCGAAGTGGACAAGGAGGTCCAGGAATGCCTGCATGACTGCTTCCCGCGGGCCGAAAACATCGTCATCACCGACTGCCCGGATCCCCTGGCCGTCGAGGATCTGTCCGACTGCAAAGAGACGCCGCTGGTCGACATGCAGATTTACGAGGTCGCCACCAACGACTACATCGCCAAGGGCGGGTCCGGATTCACGAGCCTCAAGAGCAACAATACCCAGTCCGATACCGGACTGCCGCTCCGGGAGGCGGTGCAGGAAACTCTGGTCACTTCGGATCCCTGTCTCGGCTTCTGCAACGACCGTGACGGCGACCTCAACCTCCAGGGCTGCTCGGTCTACCAGGGCTGCATCGAGTCGGTGGGCCAGTTCTTCGGTCAGTTCTGCGACAAGGTGGACCAGACCGGCGGCGCGGACGACGAAGTCACCATCGCTGGATGCGCCGTGGATACCGCGCTCTGCGTGAAGGACGTCGACTGCTACCACCCCGAGCTCGACTGCGCCGGAAATGCCTGCCCGACCTGCAAGACCTCGGCCCAGTGCATGGCGAACGACCCCGACTCCCTGTGTGTGGACGGCTTCTGCCTGAAGCGCACCCACGGCTGTGCGGCAGGACGTTGCGTCGGTCTCTGCACCGAGGATTCCGACTGTCCGGGCGATGATTCGGCCCAGGAATCCCTCTGCGTCAGCGGTCACTGCGAGCCCATGCCGTCCATCTCCTGCATGACCGAAAGCGAGTGCGTGGATCCTTACGCCGTCTGCTTCGCCCAGGCCGCCGTCTGCGCCGGCGACGGTGACTGCCCCGCGGGGGAGGCCTGCCGCCGGAAACGCTGCATCCCGGACCGGGAAGAATGTGACGCGGACAAGGACTGCGGCAACGGAACCGATTGCGTGTTCGGACGCTGCAGCCCCCCGCCCCCGTCGTGCAAGAAGAGCTCCGAGTGCGGGAAGGGCGGACGATGTGTCAGTGGAACCTGCAGCCTCCCCTGTGGCAACTGCCGCGACGAGGAGGACTGCCCCGACGGCCTCGGATGCGTCAAGAACTACTGTGTCCACATCAACGCCGACTGCCGGGAGCGCCGCTGCCGCACGTACTGCGAGCAGGCGTCGGACTGCAAGTCGGGCGAGACGTGCACCATGGGCATCTGCCTGCCCCGCATCTGCTCCGACAACCCGACCGGCGAAACGGCCTGCCGCATCAACTCCGCGTTCAAGACGCAGGAGAAATGCCTCAACGTGTCGTGCGCCGACTCCCGGGTGGACGGCCGGATCGGCAGGATCCTCCCCGAAAACCTGGGGGACCTCGAGTTCGGTTTCGTCCCCGAGAACCCCGAGGACATCGACTATGAATAGCTATTTGAGACCATCGCCGTCCTTCCTCGGACGTCCGGCCGTGGGCCCGCTCGCCGTGGCATTCTTCCTGGCGGTCGTGACCGCGTGCACGACCTACTACAAGGACCCGAACTCCCTCTCCACCTTCGAGGTCAGTCTGTCGGCCAAGCCGGCCCAGAATGCCGGGACCGAGAAGGCCCCGCTGGACTACATCTCCGGGACTTCATGCGCCGTCAACCAGTGCCCACCGGGCGAGGAATGCATCGGCTTCTGCGCCCTGGCAGGCAACACCTGCACGGCGGACACGGACTGCGCCACCGGGGAGTACTGCAACAAGGTCTGCACCAAGCCGCTCCGGCTCGACATCCAGGCCATCGACCGCCTCGGCGATCCCTACCTCATCAAGGGGGAGCACTGGGTCCACATCCAGGCGGTCCCGGGCATGGTCCCCCCTCCGTTCCAGTATGTGAAACTGGTCGACGGCAAGGCCTCCAATGTCCTCGTCTACCTGGCCCAGAGCATCGGAGAAAGCTACCTGTGGGTCGAGGACATCGGCCTCGGTCCGACCGACAAGACCTACGACCAGTGCAACAACGAGAAGGATGACGATGGCGACGGCTGGATCGACCAGGCGGACCCGGACTGTCTCGGTCCTCACGACCCGTCCGAGGCCTATTCCAACTACGCGACGGGCCTCTCTCCCACCCTCTGGTTCGAATCCCCCCGGATCTGGCACATCCAGTTCACCGACGAAATCTCCCGCTCTCCGTTGGACGGGCAGAACGTGATGGTGGAAAAGGGGGAGATGGTCGTCACCAACGTCGTCGCCAACGGCTTCTTCGTCACGGACATGGACGGGCACAAAGAGGTCCAGGACGACGGCACGCCGGGCTGGTTCAACTCGTTCTTCTTCTACACGTTCAACAAGCCCGAGGGAATCGGCTACGGTGACCTCATCTGCTCCTTCTCCGGCGGCGTGGTCGAGTATGAAGGGAACACGCAGATGACGTTCCCCACCTATGAGCCGGCCATCAAGAGCAAGGGAGACGACAAGGCGTGCGAGCACCGCACGATCAACACCAAGCTCAAAGTCCCCGACCCGGTCGACGTGACGGACCTGCTCGGCCCCGAAGACCCCACCAGCTCCGACTACAAGAACCAGGTCATGGCCAACGCCAAGGCCCTCGAGCCCTTTGAATCCTCCCTCATCCGGATTCGGGACGTTGCGGCCGCAACCCGCTTCCTGGCGTGCGACCCCGACGAAGACGGCGCCTACCCCAGCAACAGCGACGACGACGCCTGTCGGGACGTCTGCCAGGCCGATCCCCTCTGCACGCAGCTCGAGAGCTTCTTCAAGTACTCGCAGATGGCGGCCTACACCGCCACCGGGAAGAAGTTCTACGTGGGCATCGACATGCTCATGGAGAACGTGCCGCTCCAGGTTCCCTACATCGGCGCACCCGACGGGTCCGGAAACTGCCCCGACATCACCGATGAAGAGGGCAACGTAGTGGTGGAGAACCCGCACAAGATCCTCATCGGAGATACCCTGTACGTGGAGTATCTCTGCCCGGAGCGCAGCCTGGCGGCCGTGTCGGGGAACCTCCGGCACATCTACCTGTGCAATACTCCTCCCGGAAAGAAGGAAAGCTGCAACCTCCAGATGACCATGTTGGTCCCCCGCTTCGACGCGGATTTCGTTTTCGAGGATGAATGACCATGGAACGCAGACTTTTGACCGCTGCTGCTGCACTCCTCGCCGTGATTCTCTTTTCCGGGCCCGTCCGGTCCCAGGTCTTCGACGAGACGAAGATCTCGTTCTCGCTGGCCGATGACAACGTCCTGCGAGACCCCGGAGAGACCCGCATCAACAGCCCGGCCCTCTACTTCGGCGGCCAGGCCCAATCTCCTGCGGATCGGGTGGAAGGTTCCATCTACAGCCGCCCCGCCTCCCGGCTCATCGTGTCCAAGAAGTTCGACCTGGGCGCGCTCGACCCCGAAGGCGGTCTGCGCATGCGGCTTCGTCCCGACGAAAACGGGGCCTACGCCCTCTCGGACGACGGTACCTACCTCGCCCTGAACTTCGCCTTCTCCGAGACGATGAACGGCAAGTTCCTGCTCAATCCCATCGATTCGGACCGCATCCGCATCGGCAGCCACTACGACATCTCCTGGGGGGGCACCAACGTCTTCCCGAAGAACTTCCGCCGCGGCCTGGTCCCCGGTGCAGCGCTTTCATTCGACCTGGGGGCCGTCGACTTCTTCGTCGCGGCCAAAACGTCGCTGATCCGCTCCCCGTCCGAGACCATCCTCGACAATCCGGGCGGCAACACCAACCAGTACGTGGAACGGACCAACTATGGTGCCCTGGGTGGTTTCAACGTGGAACCCATCGAGGGGCTCACCGTCGGGATCGGGGGCGGTTACTTCGAGAAGGGAACCAGCACTCGCCCCAACGTCCTGGGCAAGCCCATCGACGCCGGGGGCGGCAGCGCCCGGATCGCCTACCACCTCGGTGGGCAGGTGGGCAACCGCCTCGACTTGCGCCTCTACATGCAGGACCCGGAGAAGTACGGCATCTCGGACCAGCTCGACATGTCCAAGCACCTCGGCTTCGACATCGCGCTGGAGTTTGCATTCGTGGACCAGGTCCTCGAAGACCTCGACCACTACGGCTCGACCAGGCACGAGCAGTCCAAGGCCTTTGCCCTGACGGCCGGCTTCCGCCTGGACCGCCTCCGACTCCACTTCGACACGGTCTATCGCGACCTCACCTACATCACGTTCAACGTGCCCGGGTTCATGCCCTACCAGGCACTTCCGGCCAGTGCGGACCTGTCGCACGGAAACGGCTTCTCCTTCCTCCCGGAAGCGCTTTCCGGCGAGTGGTTCTCAGTCCTCTCGGCCGATTATCATCTCCGGCTTTCCGGGAATCTCGGCCTGACGCCGGCAATCTCGGGCGGCATGCTCCTGCCTGCCACCTACAAGCCCGGTGCGGATGGCCTCACCCTCGAGGGGCCTTTCGTCAGCGAGCAGGTCAAGGGGATCCAGAAGGTCGTGGTCCGCGGCACCCGGCAGGGTGACTGGGACATCCTTCCCGCCGGAGAAGATGAGATGCCCGTGTTCATCGGCAAGCTCGATCTCAAGCTCAACGTCGGGTCGAACTTCACGTTCGTGGGCGAGGTCTCCTACGCCAACGATCCCAACTTCGCCCAGGTCTTCATGGACGACCGCGGACACGCGATCCGCGAGTTCGACAACCCGCACATCCTCGGCCTGGGGCTCGTCTCCGAGCTCGCCTTCTAAAGCTTCCATTGGACCGGCGGCAGTGCCGGCCTACTTGTACTGGATCGCACCGGTGGGGCAGAAGCGGACGCAGACCGGATCGCCCTTGCACAGATCGCACTTCGAGGGGTGCTGGGCCAGCGGCTCCCAGCGCATGTTCCCGAACGGGCATGCGGCCACGCACGAGCCGCACCGGATGCACCTTTCCGCGATGTGATTGATGGCTCCTGTCTCGGTGTCCCGCCAAAGGGCGTTGGCCGGACATGCGGCGACGCAGGCCGCCGCATCGCACTGGTAGCAGACTACCAGGACATGCTTCCCTTCCCGCAGCTGAGGATCCGCATCGGCCCGAATCCTGGAGCGAGTCGGTCTCCCCTCATGCAGATGGGCGAACGCACACGCCTGCTCGCAGTTGCGGCATGCGGTGCACTTCCCTGGAAACACGTGCATCAGCTTGCTCTCCATCCCTGCCCTCCTAGGCATCTGCCAGCGCCACGACGGCCCCTCCCGCGTGGTCGGGGCTGTGCACCCCTGGCCCCCCTACCACATCACTTTCCTGCACGACAGCCCGGTCTTTGCGACCTTGCAGACGTCGCACACGTAGAAGTCCTCCTCGGCCACGCCCTTTCGCTGTGCCATCCACCGGGCCTGTTCCCGGGTCACGGTGGGTGCGCCGCACACGGTGCACGGCACGACTTCGAACGTCTTTCCCCAGATGGCCCTCGTCGCTCCGTCCTGGGAGAAAGCAATGGCATCGGTCGGGCAGCTCCGGGCGCAGGCCATGCAGCCCACGCAGACATCCGAGGCCTCATCGAACGGTGTCGCGACCTTCTTGGCAACCCCGCGATTGACCCTCGAAATCGCGCCCGTCACGTGCGTGGCGCACACCCGGGTGCAGATGTCACACAGGATGCAGTTGTCTCCCTCCTGGTCCACCGCGTATTTCGGCTCCAGGATGCCGTACTGAGCGGCCAGGCGACGCACGGCCTCGGCGCGGGGAGAGCGGGCCAGCAGCAGCTCCAGCACTTCGCGCCGGGTCCGCAGCACACGCTCGGTCGAGGTCTTGACGATGAGCCCCTCCTCGGCCGGATAGAGGCAGGCCGTCACGAGCTTCGACCAGCCGTTCCACTGCGGCCTGGTGATCTCCACCATGCACAGGCGGCAGGCCCCGGCCGGCTCCACCGCCTCGTGATGGCACAACGTCGGGATCTCGATCCCTGCCCGCCGCGCCAGCGTCAGGAGGTACTCCCCGTTGCGGGACTCGACCCGCCTTCCGTCGATGGTCAAGCGAATCATCGTGCGCTCCTTACCTCTACCGCACCGAAGTTGCAGACATCGAAGCACGACCCGCAGCGGGTACACTTCGACTGGTCGATGACGTGAACCTGCTTCCGATCGCCCGCTATGCACTCCACCGGACAGGCCTTGGCGCACAGCGTGCACCCGGTGCAGGCATCGGTGATCTCGTACCGGCACAGGTCACGGCACACGCCGGCCCGACAGAAGTGATCCTTGATGTGCTGCTCGTACTCCTCCCGGAAGTGACGAACGGTGGACAGCACGGGGTTGGCCGCCGACTTGCCCAGCGCACACAGGCTCCCCTCGGTCAGCACGAAACAGAGCGAGTCGATCTTGTCCAGGTCGTCCTCCCGGCCCTGCCCCTTCGTGATACGGGCCAGGATCTCGAGGAGCTGCTTGAGGCCGTCCCGGCACGGAACGCACTTGCCGCACGACTCCTCCACGAGGAAGTGGATGAAGTAGCGGGCAACGTCCACCATGCAGTTGCGGTCGTCCATGACGATGAGACCGCCCGAACCCATCATGGAGCCGGCCTCGGTCAGCGAATCGAAGTCCACCGGCAAGTCGAGCAGCGCCTCGGGCAGACAGCCTCCCGAGGGCCCGCCCGTCTGGACCGCCTTGAATGTCCGCCCCTTGGGGATACCGCCCGCCACGTCGAAGATGAGCTCCTTGAGCGACATACCCATGGGCACTTCGATGAGCCCGTTGTGATTGACCTTGCCGACGACGGAGAACGCCTTGGTCCCCTTGGAACCATCGGTCCCCAGCGCAGCAAACCATGCGGCCCCGCGATCCAGGATCAGCGGCACGTTGATGAAAGTCTCGACGTTGTTCAGCACGGTCGGGCGGTCGAACAGTCCCCGGTCCGTGGCGTGCACGTACTTGGCTCGAGGCTCTCCCGGCTTCCCTTCGATGGAACGCATGAGCGCCGACGACTCGCCGCACACGAAGGCACCGCCTCCGCGGGCGATCCGGATGTCGAAGGAGAAGCCGGTTCCCAGGATGTTCTCTCCGAGCAGGCCGTTCTCCCGGGCGGAAGCGATCGCCATGCCCAGGTGCTCCACGGCCAGCGGGTACTCCTGGCGGACGTAAATAAATCCTTCCCGAGCGCCGATCGCGTACGCAGCAATGATCATCCCCTCGAGCACGCCGTGCGGGTCCGCCTCCATGATCGAGCGGTCCATGAACGCTCCCGGATCCCCCTCGTCGCCGTTGCAGATGAGATACTTGACGTCCCCCTTGGCCTTGCGGCAGGAGCGCCACTTGCGCCCGGCATCGAATCCGCCGCCGCCACGGCCGCGAAGGCCCGCCTTTTCCACTTCGGAGATCACGTCCTCAGGGGTCATCCCCGACAGCACCTTCTCGAGGGCCTTGTACCCGTCCCGCGCGATGTACTGCCCGATCTCCGTGGGTGAGATCCGGCCCACGTTGCGCATGGCCCAGCGAGTCTGCTTCGAGTAGAACGGGATCTCGTGGTAGGTCACGATGCTGCGCTTGGTCTTCGTGTCCCGGAACAGCAGCTTGGAAACCGGCTCCCCCGACTGGAACGAGGCAACGATCTCCTTGGCCTTCTCCGGCTTGACCTGCGTGTAGAAGACCCCCTCGGGCTCGAAAGTCACGATGGGTCCCTGCTCGCACCAGCCGTGGCAGCCGGTCCGCGTCAGCTCCACCGGCACCGAGCCCGCCAGCCCTGCGGCAGAGAGCTCGTCCCGGATGGCGTCGGCGACCTGCATGCCGCCCCGTGCCCTGCACCCCGTGCCGCAGCAGACCATGATGCAACGGAGCTTGCTGCGCTCCTCCTTGAGCTTTGCCCGCAGCACCGGCAACGTCGCCAGAGTCTGTTTCATGCTATTCCCCTCTGCCCAGCAGCTTCTTCAACTCCACCGGCTTGAACTTGCCGTGGTACGCCTCGTTCACGATGACCACGGGGGCCATGGCGCAGGCCCCGACGCAATTGACCACCTCGAGGGAGTACTTGCCGTCTGAGGTGGTCCGGCCGGCCCCGATCCCCAGCACTTTCTCGGCCTCTTCCCGGATGAGCTGCGCTCCCTTCACGTGGCACGCGGTCCCCATGCAGATGCGGCACACCGTGTCCCCCTTCTTCGTGAAGGAGAATGCCGTGTAGAACGTGGCCACCGAGTACACCCGGGACAGCGGCACGCCGCAATGGCCCGCCACCTCCGCCAGCGTCTCCTGGGGCAGGTGCCGGAACCGGAGCTGGATGTCATGGAGGATCTCGATGAGCGACTGCTCCTGCCCCACATGCCTGGCCAGAATGTCGTCAATCCCGAACGCCCCCATCAGTTCCCTCCTCTCACCGCTGCGGCGGCCAGATCCCGGCCTGCGGTCAATGCCTTCACGTTCAGCTCCACGAACTGAGGCTTGGACGCGAACTTCTTGCGGACGAACGAGGTCAGCACGTCGAACGATACCGCACCGGTTGCCCCAACGTACGCGCCCAACACGATCATGTTGGCCGCCTTACCGCTTCCCAGGTCGATGGCCATCTGGTTGGCCGGAATCAGGATCGTCTTCACGTCCGACCGGTCGCACTTGAGGTTGACGAGCGAGCTGTTGACCAGCAGGCACCCCCCCGGCTTGACCGCGGGGCCAAAACGTTCCATCGACGGGTTGTTCATGACCACGGCCGTCCCGGGCCTCGGCACGATGGGCGACGCCACCGGGCGATCCGAGATCACCACGCTGCAGTTGGCCGTACCTCCCCGCATCTCCGGGCCGTAGGAGGGGAGCCACACGACGTTGAACCCCTCCTCCATCGCGCTGTAGGCCAGGATCTGGCCTGCCAGCATGATCCCCTGCCCGCCGAATCCGGCAAAGACCACCTCGTGCTGCATGTCAAGCCTCCTCGGGCCGCTTGTACTCCCGGATGGGGAAGTACGGTGCCATGTTCTGTTCCAGCCATGCCGTCGACTCGACCGGTGCGATTCCCCAGTTGGTCGGACAGGTCGACAGCACCTCGACCAGCGAGAAGCACACGCCGCGGGCTTGGTAGTCGAAGGCCCGCTTGATGCACTGCTTGGCCTGCACCACCATCTGCGGCGTATGGACCGCCGTCCGCGCGATGTAGGCCGGGGTCCGTAGGGTCGCCAGCATGTCGGCCACCCGCAGCGGATAGCCCATCTCCGCCACGTTGCGCCCCTGCGGCGACGTGGTGGTCACCTGCCCGGGCATGGTCGTGGGAGCGAGCTGTCCGCCGGTCATTCCGTAGATCGCGTTGTTCACGAAAATCACGGTGATCTTCTCGCCCCGGTTGGCCGCGTGGATGATTTCGGCCGTGCCGATGGACGCCAGGTCGCCGTCCCCCTGGTAGGTGAACACGATGAGGTCGGGCCGCGTCCGCTTCAGGCCCGTGGCCATCGCAGGCGCTCGTCCGTGGGCCGCTTCCTGGAAGTCCACCGTGAAATAGTTGTACGCGAGCACGGCACACCCGACAGGGGCGATGCCCACGGTCCTCTCCCGCAGCCCCAGCTCGTCGAGTGCCTCGGCCACGAGCCGGTGGATCACCCCGTGAGTGCACCCCGGGCAGTAGTGCGTGATGTTCTTGCTCATCGCTTCCGGTTTCTTGAACACCGTCAGTGCCATGGCTAGCCCTCCACCATGCCGAGGATCGCGGCCGACACGTCGTCCGGGACCGGGACCAGCCCGCCGGCCTTGCCGTACCACCGGACCGGAGCCTTCCCCTGCACCGCCCGGTCCACGTCCTCCACCATCTGTCCCATGGAGAGCTCCACGCTCACCACGAGTCGGGACCTCGAGGCCGCCTCCCGAATCGCCTGCGCCGGGAACGGATAGAGCGAAATCGGCCGGATCATCCCGACCTTGAGCCCCTTGTCCTGCAACGTCTCCATCGCGGTCCGGCACACCCGGGCCATGGTCCCGAAGGACACGATCAGCACGTCCATCTCGCCCTGAGTATCGACCGCCTCGTACCGAACCTCGTTGGCCTCGATCCGATCGTACTTCGCCTTGAGCTTGAGGTTGTGCGCCCATGCGGCGTCCGGATTGAGGAAGAGCGTCTTGACCAGGTGCTGCCCCCGCCCCCGGGCGCCGGTGGTGGCCCACTCTTCGTGCCCTGAGGTGTAGCGGGAGGGAGGTTCCGCAAACACGGGGAACTCGACCGGCTCCATCATCTGCCCGATCATGCCGTCGGCCAGGAGCAGCACCGGCACGCGGTACTCCTCTGCCTTGGCAAATGCCAGGAGCATCATGTCCACCGCTTCCTGTACGCTGGCCGGTGCCAGCACGAGGCACCGGTAGTCGCCGTGGCCTCCCCCCTTGGTGGCCTGGAAGTAGTCGGCCTGGGCCGGCAGGATGCCCCCGAGCCCGGGCCCGTTGCGCATCACGTTCCCGATCACCACGGGCAGCTCGGCCGCGGCCAGGTAGGACATCGCCTCGGCCAGCAGGCTGACGCCGGGGGAGGACGAGGTCGTGAACACCTTGCTCCCGCCCGCGGCGGCTCCAAACAGCATGTACCCCACCGCCACCTCGCTCTCCCCCTGCAGGAACACGCCGCCCACCTCCGGCATCCGGCGGGCAAGGTATTCCGCGACTTCGGTCTGAGGCGTGATCGGATAACAGAAATAGGCCCGACAGCCGGCCAGGATCGCGGCCTCGCCGATGGCCTCGTTGCCCTTCATGAGGAGCCGTTCGCCCATGGTCCCCCTCCTAGTACTCGAAGTAGTGGTACTGCGTGCCGTTCACCGCGACCTCGATGGCCACGTCCGGGCAGACGATGCCGCAGACCCTGCATCCGATGCACTTGGGCTGGCAAACCGGACTGGCAAAGAAGTACCCTTTCAGGTTGATCTCCTTCGACAGCGCCAGCACTCCCTGCGGGCAATTCTGGACGCACAGCCCGCATCCCTTGCACCGCTCCCTGTCAACCGTCACCCTCGACATCTGCGCACCTCGCAGTGACTCTCTTCCGGTCAGACTTCTCGACGCCCCGGTCCCCGGCCCGACGGCTCACAGGCGGAACAGCGCACGCCCCCCCCCCCGCTCCTCCTGCCTGAGCCAGGGGACCGACAGCGCACGCCGCAGCGGGAGGATCTCGCACGCCACTTCCCGGGCAACCTCCTCGACCACGTCGGGCGGAGCGGTCACGAACTCCAGCGGCAACCCCGCCTCGGCAGCAGCATCCCGGGCCAGCCGGTATCCGCCAAGCACCGTCGCCGCCGTCGTCTCTCCCATCAGATGCGTGTTCGAGACGAACCCCGTCACCTCGATCCGGGCGGCCCGCTCAATCTCGGAACGGATGCGGGAAATCCCCGCCAGATCCCGGGTCTGCGGCCGATTCCCGTTGAGCACCATCAGGGCCCGGTAGCTTCCGGACGGCAACGCATCGTTCAATGCCCCGACCACCCGCGCCCCGACGTCATCCCCCCCCACGTCCAGGATGACGTGCGACGTGGAGGCCATCAGCGCCGCACGCACTTCCGGCGCCAGGATCGGCAGGTCCGCATGCATGTACTGCGCGTCCGGCAGGATCACCCGGACTCCGTGCGCCATGAGCTCCGCCATGGGCTCCCGACTGCGGAAGTAGGGATTGACCAGGTCCAGGTCCACGAGCGACACCGCCTCCCCCCCGCCTCCGGCTGCCCCTTCACGAACCCCGGTGGCCAGGTGCATCGCGAAGTTCACCGCGACCTCGGTCTTTCCGCTCCCGAAGTTGCCCAGGAACAGCGTTACCCTCTCCCGGCCGAAAAGCATCGCCCGACACGCCGTGATTCAGTGACGACGAACGGGGCAAAACACCCCGCCCGGATTCCCGGCGAACCGTACCATCCCGAGCAGGGGCATTGCAAGGGCTTAACGCGCGGGGGGGAGACGAAGGAACTCCGTTCCCGGACCCTCATTCAAAGGGGCACTGTTTCCCGGGGACGGACGCCGCCGACCGATCGACATGACGCCTGGCCGCCGAGGCGCCTGATTCCGTCAGAACAGGCAGGCCTTGGCGGCCTCCCCGTCAGGACAGCCGGCCGCATCGTTCAACATCTCCAGAAGATTCTGGAGGCACTCTGCAAAGTCGGGTGCGTCGGGAGGACAGCCGGAGGCGAGCACCGCCCCAATCGGCCCGAGGAGTCCGGAGAAGCAGTCGAGCAGCGGAACTGCCAACTCCTGCTCCGGAGGCGTTGCCAGGGTTCTGCATTGCACGAGACAATCCTGCGAGAAATCACTCTTGGCACATTGGTCGACCACGCAGGCGAGCACGTCCAGGCAAGTTCCGTCACCCGCAGCCGTGCACGTCGACTGGAAGCAGGCGTTCTCCGTGGGATCACACCCCGGACAGGGACACTCCCCGCAACTCCCGGAGCACCCGTCGTCGCCACACTCCTTCCCCGTGCAGTCTGGAGAGCAGACACACTGGAAGTCCTCGCAGACGGAGCTGCCTTTGCATTCTCCGCAGATCCCCCCGCAGCCATCGGCCCCGCATTCCTTGCCAGAGCACGCCGGGACGCACTCGCACTGAAAATCCAAACACTCCTCCTGGGGCCCAACACACGTGCCACAGCTGCCCCCGCAGCCGTCATCGCCACATTCCTTGCTCTTGCAGATGGGCTTGCAGGGCTCTTCGCACAGCCCCTTGGCATTGCACACGGGAGCGATCTTGGGACACTTCCCGCATGCCCCCCCGCAACCGTCATCACCGCACTCCTTCCCCGCACACTGTGGAGTGCACTCGTCATCGCAGATTCCGCTCTTGCAGAACCATCCGGCCGGACACGAACCACACTTCCCGCCGCAGCCGTTGTCGCCGCATTCCTTTCCCGCACAGTCCGGCTTGCACGGCTCGACACACTGGCCGGACCCACAGGATTCGCCAGGAGCGCAGTCCCCACAGCTTCCGCCACAGCCGTTGCCGCCGCACTCTTTCCCCGCACAGTCCGGAGCGCAGTTTTCCACACACGCTCCGTCGTCCGTGCACGTCAGCCCCGGCGTGCACGTCCCGCACAAACCGCCGCAACCGTCGTCGCCGCAAGCCTTTCCCGCACACTCCGGCTGGCAGGGTTGTCCAGCGTCGTCCGGAAGGACTGCGTCCTCCTCACAGCACACATCTCCCCCGCTCGGCAAGGAATCTTCCTGCCCAGCACTCTGGCACTGCCCCTCCGCACAGGGCTGCCAGGCGCTGCACGTCTGCACGAGCGACCAGGACAGACAGCCGCCTGTCCGAACGCACACAAGGGCGTCCTGCCCTTCACATTTCCTCGCATACTCCTGGTCGCACGCCACGTCCGGATCGCATGGGGCGGTCTGCCAGCCCCCCTCCCCCTCTGCCTTCTCGCAAGAAACAGCCAACGCCATGCCCATGAGAAACACCGACCACGCCCCCCGGGCGAGCGGAACTGGAATCGACATCTGGTACCTCCCCTGGAACGCTTTCACTAGTGAAGCTCGTCAACCCACTCCTCGGCCGAAACCTGGGCCTCGCGCCCGTTCACGACGACCGCGTAGACCCCGTCCGGATCCCCCTTCAGGTCATGCGCATCCCCGGTCCCGTTGTCGATGCCGGCATCCCCGACAACATGCCCTCCCTTCCAGGACACGCTGTCCCCTCCCACCGAGGCATTGACGTCCTCCGAGAACTCGGACCACACGGTCTCCTTCAAACCAGCGACGTCGTCTCCCAGGAAACGGGCTTCCTCCCGGGTTTTGCGACTGAGCGTCCCGACGTGGGAGAAGGCCAGGTCGGTGGCGTCGGGATCCGGCTCGTAGCGGTCCGTCAGCCAGGACACTCCCGAGTGCGTCACGGTCACGGTGGTTCCCTTCTCGTCGGTGAAGGAGTACTCGGTATCCGTGTAGGTGGTGCTGCGCCACTCGTAGAGGTCGTTCCGCGTGAACGGGTTGTCCGTGAAGCGGTACTCCGTCACCGTGGTCTTCTTCGTCGAGTCCCCCTTCTTCTGCGTGTCGTAGGTGTACGTGACTGACGTGACGGTGCGAACGGTGACCTTGTAGTCCATGAACTTCTCGGTCCACCGTTCATGGATTGCGGCCAGCTCCTTCCCCATGACGGTCCGGAACCTGTGGAAGACCGTCTCGAGAACCACTTCCTCCTGGGAGAGAGGGAGCCCGGTATCCTCGTCGACCACGTCCTCGGTCGTGACGGTCTTCACCTGGGTGACCCACTCTTCCACGTAGGGTTCGGGCTGGATCGAGCTCTCGTCCACATCGGTGCGACTGCTCTGGAGCGTCACTTTGCCTCCTGCTTTCCCCTCGGTCTGCTTCAGCTTCTGCTCGGGATTCTGGTTCTCCTCGACCCCGGCTTCGACAGGCCGATAGAAGGTCAGGGTTCCCTGAAGATCCGACTGCTGTCCCTGCCGATCTTCCACGGTCCACCCCGTGTCGCCCACCAGGCGATCGGTCGTTACGGCCTCGGTCGAAAAGCGCCCCCCGGCAGCGAGCGTGGCCGACAGAATGGGATGGGACTGATACTTGTAGGACTCCGAATGGTCAACCTTATTTCCATTTTCAATCGTAGTAACAAACTGCTTTTGCTGGTGCCATTTAGTTATATCATATTTTACATTTTCAGATATATCAAACGACTCCATGTTCACATCGGTCTTTTCGTCGGGCCCCAGGGTCTCGCTGGAGCGAGTAAAGGAGTAGCCCGAAACCGCCCCCGAGGAGAACTGCCTTGCGACCTGATAGGCCCATAGATCGGCCCCGACGCTGCCGTCCAGATTGTGAGTCACCTCTCGGAACCGCTCGAACCCTCCGTCGGGATCCCAGTTGCCGAAGAGATCGAACTCGCGGAGCACCGCGGGTGACGTCAGGTCGAGGGCCTGGTTCGTGATCACGATCGCCCCCGGAGTGTAGGATTCGGCGAAGTACCGCCGGGCCTCTGCGGCAATGACGCGGACGACGACGAATACGTCCGCACCGTGCGGTCCATCCTCCGAGAGCCAGCCGAGGACCTTTCGGAAGACGCCCTTGTCCCCGAGGGTCAACTGGGACTGCTGGATCTGCTGCGTGCCGGCCACTTCGACCGTGTCGTCACACCCCGTCAACGTGACGAGGCAGGCCATCGTCAGGACTCTCGAGCACCACTTTCCCATTCGCGTTTCCTCCTTTGTTCATCGTCCTGTTGCGAGCCCGTGGCACCACCGGTCAACCACCAGAGATGCGCCCACTGCAGGTCAGTCCGGCCGACAGCAACGGAAGCCCAGATTCCCGCTTCCGTTCGTCGGAGTTCCGGACAGCCGCTTCGATACCCGCTGGAATTCCTTCCCCTGCACGAAGCTGCCCCCCCGGTACGCACGCTTCGCACCATCCGTCAACCAGGCGGTCCCGTTCGTTGGGGCCCCCGTGTAAGAACCGTGGTAGTGGTCCAGCACCCATTCGAACAGGTTGCCGGCCATGTCGTGGACTCCGTACGGGGAGACGCCTTCCGGATGCGTTCCGACGGGGCACGAGCCCGCGCCGCACTTGCACCCCTCATACACGGCCACCTTGCCGTTGCACGAGGAAGGGAAGGTGTTGCCCCACGGCCAGACCCGGCTCTCCTTCTGGCAGTCCCCGTAGAGTTCACATCCACCGCGCGCGGCCTTCTCCCATTCCGCCTCCGTGCATAGATGGGATCCAGCCCCCTTCCACGCACAGTAGGCCTCGGCTTCAGCCCAGGGCACGCAACTCACCGCATAGGATTCCAGGCCCGCCTTGCCGAACGTCGTGGTGCCCCAGACGCAGTTGGCATCCGTGATTGCAGCGCACGACCCGGCGGCCACGCAAGCGGCATATTGGCCTACCGTGACCTCCGTCTTGTCAATCCGGTAGCCGTAGCCGATATTCACGTAGTGATAGGGATTCTCGTCACCCTGGCATGCGCTGTCCAGGGTTGCGTTGCACCCCATCCAGAAGCTCCCCGCCGGTATCTTGACGGACTGGGCCACACACACGTGCTCACCGGTCACGGCCTGCAGGCACTCTTCGAGAACGCTGTTGCAGACAGGAGGCGGACAGGAAGGACAGACACCGCAGTCGGCCTCGCAACTGAGGCAGGTCTCCCCCCCCCCGCAGGAGCCGTCTCCGCAACCGACACACTTCCCTCCCTGACACACCAGCGGGGGCAAACACCCGCCACAGGACCCCCCGCATCCGTCGCTCCCGCAGCTCTTCCCGCCGCAGTCGGGCACGCAATCCTCTGTGCACAGTCCAAAGACGCACGACCACCCCGGGCTGCACTCCCCGCAAATCCCGCCGCACCCGTCGGCCCCGCATGTCTTCCCAACGCAATCCGGCTTGCAGTCCTCGATGCACTGCCCGTCCACGCAGGACCATCCCGAGTCGCATTCATCGCCACACGTCCCGCCGCAACTGTCGCTTCCGCACACCTTCCCCTGGCACTGCGGCATGCATTCCTTCTCGCACTCCCCCGAAGCGTTGCAGACCGGTGCTACGGCGGGACACTTGCCGCAGCTGCCACCGCATCCGTCGTCCCCGCACTCCTTGCCCTCGCATGCAGGCTTGCAATCCTTGGCACACATCCCTTCAGCCGTACAGATCGGCGCCACCGCCGGACAGTTGCCGCAACTGCCCCCACACCCGTCATCGCCACACTCCCGCCCTCCGCAATCCGGCAGACAGGTGTCCGAACATTCGCCCTCGACACAGAACCTGCCTTTCTCGCAAGTTCCGCAACTGCCACCGCATCCATCACTCCCGCACTCGAGGCCGTCACAGTCCGGCTGGCACCCCCAATCCGCCAACGTATCGAGGGGCGAAGCTACATCACCCTCATCGGCCGCAACGTCGCCGGAAGTCTCCATGTCCCCCTGGGCTGCAGTGTCCCCCTGGGCAGCGCCGTCCTCCTGGCCAGCGCCGTCCTCCTGAACCCCAGTCGAGTCGCCCATGGGCGATTCGGGCCGGCATGCTCCGTCGATGCACGGCTGCCACGTGCTGCAGGTCTGGGCCAACGACCAGGTCAGACAGCCGCCGGAGCTCATGCAAACATAAGCACTATTCCCATCACACTTTTTTTCATATTCCTGATCGCAAGATGTTTCCTTCAAACACTGCACACCGAGACCACTACTGTCATCTTTGAAAAACAAACATCCGGAAAAAACGAAACAAACCACAAACCCAGCAAATACTATCTTAATTGTGGCATTCATCGAGACTCCGCTTTGCACCGCGACGTCCGCGGCGTTCCCTCTCCGTCCACTTGGCCCGGACCGTCCCCGGGGCAAGAGACATCGTCAGGTGAACCGCAATTACTGTGATTACCATCCCACGCAGGAAGGGTCAACACTCCAATTGGGACAGCGTCACTCCCCACAGTCGGCCTGGGAACCCGAGCAGCACGAACGGGCGTCGCTCTGGACGGGCGAGGAAGACTGCGCTGCAGAACATCTCTCCTGCGTGGCTGGAATGGGCGTCGGCCCTAGGTGCGGCGCAGGCAGTCCGCAGGGAGCTTCACTCCCTTCTGAGCACCCGGTAGAGCCCGATTGCGGCCATGGCCACGAGGAGCTGGGCCAGCAGTCCGCCCCAGGCGATGCCGCTGCGAGAGGTGATGCCGCCAACCCGGCACTGGCACCCGCCCGTGTGGGCACCGGATGGGGAGTCGCTGTCCCCGTCGGCCGCAGCGGCATCGCCCCCGGAGGAGTCCGCCGAGATCGGGATGTCGGAGACTGAGGAGTCCGCCGACACGACATCCGTGGCTCCCGGGTCGTCCGGATCGCCCCCGCCGGGGTTGTCGACAAGACCGTCGCAGTCGTTGTCTTTGCCGTCCACGATCTCTTCGGCCGAGGGGTACACGTCGCCGTCGGAGTCATCGCAATCCCCCGACACAAGGACGTATCCCACCGGAGCGGCGCAGGCTTCGAGCATGGCCCCGGTTTCCTCGGAGCCGAAACCGTCGCCATCCTCGTCGGCAAGCCAGGGCTTGCTCGCTTCATCCGGAGAACACCCCACCCGTCCGGCGCCGCCTGGATGGATGGTCAGGGTGACTTCAGATGGGATGCTCTCCAGTTGGCCGTCGTCGACCACGAGCTGGAATCGAAGCACGACGGTCGCTTCCACCGGGTCCATGAGGAATCCTGCAATGCCAGCCGACGGCTCCTCCAGTGTGACCTCGGGGCCCTCCATCTGGCTCCAGGAGTACGAGATGGAGTCGCCGTCCGGATCGAAGCTCCCCGATCCGTCCAGGAACATCTCCGCGGCTTCGTCGAGCGTCCTCACCTGGTCCGGCCCGGGATCGGCAAGCGGAGCCTGGTTCAACTTGGGGGGGACTTCTCCGAGCCAGATGCTTGCCCACCCGGACGGAGATTGGAACTGCGCGTTGGGGGGCCAGAGCTGGAACCAGGCAGGGTCCGCCGAGTCGGCAAACACCAACCCGATTCCTGCCGGATGGCCCCAGCCGCCGAGGAGCTCGTCGGGAATGGCCAGCTCAGCGCTCCACGTCTGCGTCTCGGCCGAGGATGCGGCCTCGAAATCGAGCTCCGTCCATATGTCCGCAGCCAGAGCCCCGTCCACCGCCTCGAAGACCCGACGATAGCCCCCCTGGTCCACCAGCAACGCCCTGTCGCCCGGGCCCGGCACGGAGTCGGCGCTCCCGTCGGGATCGATCAGGATCCCGGCGACCGAATCCCAGTTCGGGGAAAGCGGCAGATCCGCCAGGCAGACATGGAGCTCCCCGTCGGCATGGAGCAAATACGCGCGAATCGTTTGGCCGGCCCCCGAGGTCGCCAGGAACGCCGTCGCGTCGCGATACTGCTGCTCTCCGCACAGGCCGTCGACGTGGGGCGAAGGCTGTTCCGCTACGTGAACCGGCAGAATCGAGAACTCCCGGGAGGCCTTTCCCGTCGCTCCATCCTCGCTCACAGCCGACGCGGTCGCGACGTAGGCCCCGGGGGCCAGGACCGGGAGTCGCACCGACGCCCCCGAAAACGACGCACCTCCGGAAGCCCCGACGATTTCCCATGCCACGTTCTCGGCCGCCAGCGGCTCCCCCCCCGGAAGGTACGCCATGGCCAGCAGCGACCTCTCGGCGCCGAACGGAAGCTGCTCCTGCACGCCGACCCCCCCCAGCAGGACCTGGACCGGCGAAGCCTCAATCGAGAACGGCTCGCTCACCGCCACCGCAGTATTGAATCCGTCCGTCGCTATCACCTGTAGTCGGGCCGCGTCGCTCGCCGGCAGCTCCTTCATGTCGAACCATGCGATCGTCCCTTCCAGTCCACTGCGAAGCGTCTCCCACCGTTTGCCGCCATCCGTGCTGAGTCGGACGAGGTAGGTCAGCGAATCGCCCGGGTCCAGGTCGTTGGCACTCCACACGAGCTGCAGCAGATCATCATCGGAGTCAACCGACACGATGGCCAGGTCTGGCTCGTGCGGCGTTCGTTCCTGACTCGATGTCAACGAGCCGTCCGGCGCAAGCAAGTCCAGCCTCACCGTCCCTTCAGGCAATGGAACGTACTGCTGGAGGAGCTCCGCCACCTCCCCCGCATCCCGGAGCTCCATCGGGAACAGAGCGTACTCCCCGAGGGCAAGCCCGTCTGCCCCGACCATCCTTGCCTTCCACGGAGTTCCCTCCCGGGGGGCCTTCTGCCAGCCCAGATGGGTTGCCAGCGTGGATGCCGGCACTTCGTCGACGGCCAGGGCCAGCAGCGGCTCGGGCGAAACTTTCTTGCCCTTCTCGATCTTGCCGGAGACCAAGACCACGGCCTCCGCACCCGGGAGATCAACCGGGTTCTGGGGCTTCATGGAATCCAGGAACTTCCTCGTCGTGTAGTCCGAGGGCCAGCCATTGTCACCGTAGGCCATCATGTCCCGGACCGTATCGGGCGTCACAGCGCTCAAATACCTTGGGTCGAACCCGTAGTAGGACTTGCCGTCGGCCTTCAGCGGACCGAGCTCGCAATACTCATAGGGATAGGGCTCATACGGAGGGGCGGGGCTGCAGAACGTGCCTTCGGGGACGGGGTCAATGAAGCAGCCCGGTTCCGTGACGTCACACGGTACATGCCCCAGGCCGTGGTTGTGCCCGGTTTCGTGTGCGATGGACAGCCCCGGAACCGGACAGAAATGCGGAGCTGCCCCGGCCGGACAACGGTCGGAGAGCTGAACGACCTGGAAACCACCGATCGCCCAGCCTGGGTAAAGCAGCCCACTGCGGGCAACGGACCAGGCCGGTAGAAGATCCGTCGGGAAATCGATCTTTTCATTTATCCCGTCCCTAACCATTCCAACATAATAAGTAATGTCACATGTTTTTGATATATCAGATGTAATTACTAATTGACTCATGGCATTAGTGATCGCATCATCGGTTTTAGCTCCAGCTTTTATTATTTCAATCTTTTTATTTGAAATTTTTGTTTTTATATTAAACGGCAACATTGCTATTATCTTACCAATTATGGCGTCAAACCCAGACGCTGGATCAGAAATATCATACCCAATGCCATCTACAACACACTCAACCATAACATAACACGACTATGATGCTTCCTCAAATACGACATCAACAGAGAACTTGTTCGGATGGGTTCCGGCTTCCGGCAGGGTCGCCGGGATCTCGAACTCGAGCTGGACCTCGGCCTGCTGAGTCCAGGAGTTGGGGAGCTCGAACAGGAGCGAGCGATTCGTGTCCGAGCGTCGCTCGGTCCAATCCGTCAGAGGGCAGTTCTGGAATGATAGTTGGTTCTGCGCCGCCAGCGGAGAGCCTGGCAGCTCCACGCCGTCGGCAAAGCCGCGCAGCGAGGTCGGGGGAAGACCCCATCGGGGGCCGGCCGAGCTTCCGGTACAGCTCGAGTCCGCGACCGCCTTCACGTAGGCGCGAACGTACGTTTTGCGTCCCTTCACCAGGGGGACATCGTTGGCCATGTTCTGGATTCCCTGCGTGACCTCGAGCCCGTCGGTTTCGAGCTCGAGATCGAATTTGGCGGCCGGCCCCCAGGGTATCTTCTCGAATCGAGTTCCGAGGGACGCCGGGGACTGAGCCTGGGAAACATCCCCTGAGACGAAATAGAAGTTGTCCTCG
Source organism: uncultured Myxococcales bacterium (assembly GCA_903895725.1). Classification (GTDB taxonomy): domain Bacteria; phylum Myxococcota_A; class UBA9042; order CAIXZC01; family CAIXZC01; genus CAITUV01. Next base: position 118,827 of record CAITUV010000032.1, read on the forward strand.
TTGACGCTCAGACTGTAGGCCCTGGGCCGCGACAGGACTACGGTCCACTCAGCGGCGCCCCCCGGGGCCGGGCTGGCAAGAATGTTGACCGAGGCGGTCTTGCACGCGATATCGCACGCCGGGATGCCCTCGGCCACGGCCACCAGGGAGGGAGTGCACTGGCCGCAGCCGTTTGCGTTGCACAGGTCGCACTCCTGGACCGGGTCCGCCGCCACCTCCAGCACGGCATTGGGATGCCCATCGGTCCAACCCGCGGTGAATATGGTGGACCCGACCAACGAAGGCGGCTCCATCCGCTCGACCGTGCCCGGCCCTCCGTCGTCGGAGTGCCCGTGTGCCACGTAGAGTCTCGGGGAATCGGTGATCGAGACTTCGAAATCGGTCACGCCGGAGGCCACGAGAGAGGGTTCCTCCCCTCCTTCGAGCGGGAATCGGTACAGCTTCCCGTCGTCCAGGAGGACCAGAACCGACGCCGGAAGCTCCGGCATTGCAGGCAGGTAGGCCGCAGTCCGGGGCCCCTTGTCGGTCACCAGTTCCCCCACCAGGGTGGCAGGAGGTTGGCACTTGACGCCCTTGTAGGGGAGCCTGTAGACCGCGGGATACTTGCCGTGAATCGCCACCAGGACGATCTCGGAACCGGCAGAGAGCGGTTGGACGATCTGCACGTCGGGTCCCAGGCCGGTCGAGCAGGCGGATGAATCCGTCAAGCAGCCCAGGCTGTGATTGACGCTCGCCAGGCGCAACTCCTCTCCTTCCGTGTAAGCCAGCCAGCCCGCACTGGAAACGAAGCGGGGAGCAGAATTCCCCGGCAGGACGTCGCACCCTGAATCAACCTGGCAGTTGGCCTGATTCACACGGCCGTAGAGCATGCCGTGCATCTCGTCGGCCCCACCGCACTTGCTGGGGTTTCGCCAGATGGCGAACTTCTCCAGCGTCGGTTCCCTCACCGCCCCGCTGATCCCGTCGGCGCTCTCGAACAGGACCTCGCTTACGGCCGCAAAGGGGGTCAATACGAAGACGGCGGCGCATGCGGCCGGCAAGGCCCCGATGAGGAGCCGAAGCGGCCGTAGACCGGTCGAGCCGCCTCGACCTTTCATCCCGTCAAACGAAGGGTTTCTCATCGTTTACTCCTCCCCAGCCGTCGCTGGAACCGGAATGCCGAGGCCTCTGCCGAGCACGCGCACGAGGTCCGCTTCCTGCGGGCGGACCTTGCCGTCGAAAAGCACGCAGGCCATACAGGCCTTCCAGAGCTGATTCCGCTGAACACCGCTGCAATGGGATACGAGGGTCATGGCGTGTCCGAGCCGGTCGAATCCTATCTCGTCCGGAGTCGGCGTGCCGCCGAGGCTCACCGCCGGCCCGAGTACGGCGGCCCCGGCAGAAAACGCCGCGGCCTGCCCGGCCTCATCCAGGGTCCCGCACCGGGCCAGCGCCCCGAGGAGAACGCGTGCCTGGGCGTGGAGCTCGTGGTCCGTCAGAGCTCGTTCCGGCGGAGGTGGCCCGTCGAATCCTGCTTCATACCGCTCCAGGAGGAATGCCAGCAGGAACTCGAACATGGATGTCCTTGAGTCTGCAAGTACGAGAGCGTCCACGCACTGAAGCAGGACGGCCCGCTTCTCCGGAGTCAGATCTCGAAGAGCGGGTATGCACAGCTCCAGGAGCGGGAGTCTCAACTTCGGCTCGAGAGAACGCACGAGCCCCTCGAACTCCTCAAGATCCTTGCGCCACACGGGTGGCCGGAGCTGCTCGATGAGCTGCCGCTGCCTCTTGCGCACCGCTTCGTCCTTGTCCATCAGGAGAGCCAGGACGCAGGCCGATGCCCCGAATGAATCGTCGAGCTTCTCCCGGAGGGCTTTGGGAATGCTGTCAAGGTTCTTGCGAACGGCCTCCACCGTGACGGCCGTCCGCCCCCCCACCGGGCCGTCGAGCGAGAACACGCCGGGCATGGGCCCCTGGTACGCCTGCACCAGCCCGGTGACCGCGGCGACAACGCCGATCTCCGCCTCCGCCGGCTCACCCCCTTGGCGGGCCAGCTCCGGCGCATCCTGGAGCGTCAGCTCGATCCTCTCTGCCAGCCGGGGGTGGGTCCGGAGCCATGCCGGAGTCTTGGGGCTCACGAAAAACATATGAGCCATCTCGCTTGCGGTCTGATTGCCCGTGAGCACTCCCCCCCGCCCTTCGAGAAGCCTCCTGAATACCCCCACCAGGCCGGCGGGATTGCGCGTGAACTGAACTGCGGCCGCGTCGGCCACGAGCGAGCGGTTCCTCAGCACCAGAGCCTGTACCCCCCTGGCCGCCACCGAGCCGCCCCAGCAGACCAGGTAGGCCAGGACCAGCGGCAACATCCAGAGCCACGCAATGAAGCTCACGAAGAGGACGATGTAGTACAGCCACTCCCGCTCCTGCTCCAAGGTTGCCAGCCGCTTTCGCCATGACGGGACTCCGATTCCCCCACCGAAGCACAGTCCCAGGTATCGGTCCAGCACCCCGAAAGCCCGGTTGAGGCCGAGCCGGTAGCCATCCGCCCGGGTGTCACCCTGCACGATGCGCGACAGGCAGTGCGCCACGACGGCCTGAAGCTCGTCCCGGGTCAGGTCGTTCCGGCACCCTCGAGTCAGGACGACAACGGCATTCGCTGGTGCGGAGCCTGCAGCGAGTGCGTTGACCGAAAGCTGCCAGTCGAGCACATACAGCGTCGGGACCGGCATTCCGGACGCAATCGCCATCTCCTCCACCACGTTGAGCAGCTTGCGTGCCGGCTCTCCCAGGGCCCGCTCGGCCCCCAGCAAGCGGGCTATCCGCTCCCCTGGAAGCTTCGACAGCCTGAAGCCGTAGAGGATGATCCCAACTGCCGCCAGGAGCGTCACTCCCAGCGACAGGCCGAACGCCCAGGCCAGGAGCGAATCCGGAATCCGCCGGACGTCGATCTCCAGGGCCAGGGTCCAGAGCCCAAACCCCACGATGACCAGCACAGCGGATACCGCCGCCGAAAGGAGCGCCCAGAGGAGCGGAACCAGGATTCCGACCAGCCGCGCCCGCCGGGCGGCGCGGAGCTGGCGCCGCATGAAGTCCACTCGGGTTGCCACCGCTCCACCTCCTGTCCAGTCACGCGTCCGCACGGCCCCGCATCGCTGCGAGAGCGAAGCCGTGAGAGGGCCGAGCTACCACCGCCCCCCCGCTCCGCCACCTCGGGAACTGCCACCGCCGCCGCCCCACCCGCCTCCGTCCGAGCTGCCGCCGCCCCACCCGCCGCCGCCCGAGCTGCTACCGCCCGAAATGTCAGTGCCAGCTCCCTTGCGGAGGACGAAGAAGATGACAAGAAAACCGATCAGGCCGAACAAACTGAGGGAGACAAGGAGCTGCCCCCAAAACGGAAGCTCTTGCCCGGGCCTGCACTCCCCCCCTTCGCGGGAATCCGACATGAAGCAGACTTCTCCCGAGGGGCAGCCCTCGCTGGATGAGCAAGGCATTCCAGCCTCGCGGGTCTCCGACTGCCCCCCTTCCAGGCCCGCGATGTCCAGGATGGAGATGGTCCGCTCCGAGATGCCCGGGTACTCCTTCTTCAGTTCCCGAGCCATCTCGAACGTCAGCTTCCTGAGCCCCTTGCCCGCCTCCCCGGTCTGCAGATACGGTACCAGGTACTGGCGCTGGAGCTCCCCCAGCAGCGAATCGGGCAAGGCGCCCTCGATGCCGGCACCGGTCGCGGTGAAGTACTGCCGCTCCTTGACAGCAATCAGAACCAGGATCCCGTTGTCTCGCTCCCCGCTGCCCAGCTTCCAGGCGTTGAACACCTCCGTAGCGTACTCCGCCCGCTCTCGGCCGTTGAGCGACCCCACCAGGTAGTAGACAATCTGCAGCCCCTGCGCCTCTTTGCTCACTGCATGGCTGAACTCGACCAGGAGGCGCTTCGACTCGGCGTCGACCAGGCCGACCTGGTCCATCACCGGACTCGCCAGAGCTTGGATGCCCGCCGGGGCGCACAGCGCCGATGGAGGAGGGAGGCAGAGGGCACACGAAACCAGCATCAGCGTGAAGGGACGCACTTCCATGTCACGGGTCCTCCCTGGACTCGCCCGACGCGACGGTAACCGTCAGTCCACTCCACCGCACGTTAGCAGCAACGGCGCAGCTTGTGCAAGCGCAGATGCAGCCCGGGCCAGGCGCGCTCTGGCGCTCGTGAAAACGCTGGGGACTGCCCGGGCGGTGCACGAGTTCGCCCCTCGCCGCCATGCCGACCGTTCGGTGAAATTCGCCCTGGCGCCCGCGCGTGGGAAGTCATTGACCGGGTCTTCTTGTATCGATATACTGCGACCGGTTGCTAATCGTGCCCCGCGCATCAGGAGGAAACCATGCGCCGTCGTGACTCTGTGTCGGTCATTCTGCTTGCAGCGTCGTTCGCCCTGGCTCTGGCAGGAGCCTGCTCCTCCGACCCGGTTACCCACTCCCTGGAGATCGGCGACGGCAGCAACCTGGAATTGCCGGGGAACGAGGTGGACGTCGCTGGCGACGGCATCATCCCCATCGACGGTGGCATCGACTCGGCCACCGACCAGCCGGATTCCGTCACGGACCAGGAGCTCGGCCCCGACGTCGACGCCGGTGAGGAGGATGTCCCCCAGGTCTGCGCCGGCCCAGGCGAATTCCTCTGCCCGTGCGAGCAGAACAAGGATTGCGTCAGCGGCTACTGCGTGGAAGGCTACACCGGCAAGGTCTGCACCATGCAGTGCATCGAGGATTGCCCCCTCGGCTGGTCCTGTACCCAGGACATGATGGCGCTGCCCGACCTCGTCTTCATCTGCCTCCCCAAGGACATTTACCTCTGCCGGCCGTGCAACACCGATGACGAATGCCACTACCCCTACACCAAGGGCGATCTGTGCGTGTCCCATGGGGATGCCGGGAGCTTCTGCGGCCTCGATTGCAGCGTCAAGGGTGTCTGCCCCGAAGGGTACGTCTGCGCCGAGGTCCAGACCCTCGCTGGCGGCACGGCCAGCCAGTGCGTCCCCGCCGGAACCGGCGGCGAGTGTGACTGCAACGACAAGGCCATCACTGACGCGGCCTCCACCGAGTGCCGCAAGTCCAACGGCTACGGCGAATGCTTCGGCGAACGCACCTGCACGGCCGGCGGTCTGACCGAGTGCTCGGCACTCACCCCCAAGCCCGAGGAGTGCAACGGGATCGATGACAACTGCGACGGCATCGTGGACCCCGCCAACTCGCTCAAGTGCATCACCTGGTACTTCGACCAGGACGGCGATGGCTTCGGAATCGGAGTCGGAACCTGCGAGTGCAAAGCCCCCAGCCCCAACCACGTGTCGCAGGGCGGAGACTGCGACGACTCCTCCATCGGTGTGAATCCCTCGGTCAAGGAAGCCTGCAACTTCTTCGACGACGACTGCGACGGCCAGACCGACGAGTCGTTCGCCGACGGCTGCGAAACCATGTACTACGACGGCGATTCCGACGGCTTTGGCGACGCGGCCAAGACCGACTGCAAGTGCAAGGAATCCGCTGAGTACAAGAAGCAGTCCGGCGACTGCAACGACGCCAACCCCCTCTCCTACCCCGAGGCCGACGAGCTGTGCGACGGCGAGGACAACAACTGCAACGGCGTCATCGACGAGGAAAACGGTACCGGCTGCATCCCCTACTACCTCGACCAGGACAAGGACGGGTACGGCCTGAGCGACCAGCTCAAGTGCCTGTGCAGCAAGATCGGGGACTACACCGCGACCAAGGGCGGCGATTGCGATGACACCAAGTACGAGGTCCACCCCACGGTCGTCGAGCTGTGCGACGGGCTGGACAACGATTGTGACGGAGAGGTCGACGAAGACGAAGCCGTCAAGAGCTGCGGCATCATCGCCCACGGAGCGGTCGCCTGCAAGGGCGGTTGCGTCATCGATTCGTGCGAGGGCGGTTTCTACGATCTCAACACCGCGTTTGCCGATGGCTGCGAATGCCAGGTCGAGCAGACCGAGGTCCCCAACCAGATCTGCGGCGATGCCACCTTCGTCGGTACCATGTCCGATGGCGGTAGCTCCGGCAGCGTCACCGGCCGAATCGTCCCCGTCGACGATTCCGACTGGTACAAGGTCACTGCGACCGATGGCGCAGACCCCGACTGGTGCGATACCTTCCACCTCAAGGTCCGCTTCCTGAAGAACCCCAACGATTCCTACATCTTCGACGTGTACAAGAATGGTTGTGCCGGTGCGGACAACATGTGCTCCGGGACCACCCTGTTCGAGTTCTTCACCGACTTCCACGTGGACACGGCCCAGCCGGGTGCACCGGGCGGAGAGTGCAAGTGCGCCCCCGATGCGGACCACAACCTCACTCCCGAAGAGTTCGCCGACGATACCAGCGATACCGTCCACCAGTGCACCAGCCAGAACGCAGACTATTACGTCCGCGTCTACCGCAAGCCCGGGACGCCCGTTGTCTGCGATGACTACCAGCTCGAATTCACCAACGGCATCAAGGAGTAGCTCTCCCCCACGGAGGCCCCCCAACCGATGCCCAGCCCCACGTCGGACCCAGGCAGGAGGAAACAGCGATGAAACGGAACCTGCTGCTCTGCTTGCTCGGTCTGTCCTGCGGGTGTGGCGTGCTGACGGCTTGCTCCAACCCGCCTGCTGCCCCGGCCGACATCGACGCCGGCGTGGAGGTCGGAGACACTCTGCTCTTCCTCCCGGATGTCGGCGATTCCGGGCCCATCTTCCGGCAGGACAACCTGGTTGAGACCGAGCTGTGGTACCTGGCTGACCTCGACCTCCAGGGGTTCGACATCGAGTACAGCGTCGAGGAAGGGGGCTTCCTCTGGCCCTGCACGTCCGGCACCGACTGCCTGTCCGGATTCTGCGTGGACACAGCGGCCTTCGGCTCGGTCTGCACCATCTACTGCGAGGAGGAATGTCCCCTCGACTGGAAGTGCAAGAGCAAGACCATGGGCTCGGACATCATCTTCATCTGCTCGCCACCCGATACCGACCTCTGCCAGCCCTGCACCAAGCACGACGACTGCGGCACCCTGGCCGATCACTGCATCCCGGTCGGCGACGCCGGAGAGACGTTCTGCGCCATGGCCTGCAAGGACGACTCCGAGTGCCCGGAATCCTACGAGTGCAAGGAGGTCGCTCTCGAGGATCAGCCGGCATCGCTGCAGTGTGTTCCGGCAAGCGGCTCCTGCATCTGCCTCGGTCCCCTCGACGGCAAGATTGAAGCGTGCTTCGAGGAGAACGAGTTCGGCAAGTGCTTCGGAGTCACCGTCTGCGACGGTGCGAAAGGGTGGACTCAGTGTGATGCTCAATCCCCCTCGACCGAGGTGTGCGACGGAGTCGACAACGACTGCGACTCCGACAAGGACGAGGAGCTTTCCCCCTCGGTCTGCGAGATCACCAACGCGTTTGGAACCTGCAAGGCCGAGACCGTGTGCCAGGGCCAGAACGGCTGGTTCTGCCCGGCCCCGGTTCCTGTGCTCGAGCTGTGCGACGGCCTCGACAACGACTGCGACGATGCCGTCGACGAGGAGTTCATCGATCTCGGGCTGCCGTGCGACTCCCCGGACGACCTTGACGAGTGTGCCGAGGGAACCTGGACCTGCGACGCAGTCACGTTCCAGATGATCTGCCAGGGAGATGTGGCGCACCCCGAAGCCTGCAACGGACTCGACGACGACTGCAACGGGCTTCCGGATGACCCCTGGCCTGACAAGGGAAAGCCCTGCGACGGCCCCGACCCGGATGAGTGCGAAAACGGAATCTGGCAATGCGATGAGTTCGCCGTCAAGGTCACCTGCGTGGGCGATGCCAACATTCCGGAGCTTTGCGACGGCCTCGACAACGACTGCAACGGCATGACCGACGACGGCTTCCCCGATTTCGACCTCGACGGCAAGGCCGACTGCGTCGACCCGGACGACGATGGCGACACGGTCCCCGAGGACGGCAACGGGAGCGGCGTCGCAGGCGACTCCCCCTGTGCCGGAGGCAAGACCGCTGGCTGCGACGACAACTGCCCGACCATCCAGAACCCGGACCAGGCGGAGAACGACTCCGACGGCAAGGGCGATGCGTGCGACCTCGACGACGACAACGACGGTGTCAACGACCCGGTCGACAACTGCCCCAAGTTCGCCAATCCCACCCAGAAAGATACCGACGCCGATGGGCTCGGCGATGCCTGCGACCCGGATGACGACGGGGACGGAATCCCCGACGACGGCAACGGCAGCGGTGTGCCGGGCGACAAGACCTGCACCGCAGACCTGGTTCTTGGGTGTGACGACAACTGCCAGCTCCTTCCTAACCCGCTCCAGGACGACTTTGACAAGGACGGCAAGGGAGACGACTGCGACGACGACGACGACGGGGATTCCTCTCCGGACGTCAAGGACTGCGCCCCCTTCAATGCCCTCGTTCACCCAAAGGCAGTCGAATCGTGCAACGGCATCGACGACAACTGCGACAACCTCGTCGACCCGGACGAAGCGGTCGGCTGCGGCATGTTCTTCATCGACGTCGATTCGGACAGCTTCGGATTCTCCGGGCTCTCCAAGTGCGTGTGCGGAGCCAAGGGCAAGGCCCCCTTCACGGCCGTGGCGGGAGGCGACTGCAACGACTCCAACGCCAAGGTCAGCCCGATGGCCGAAGAGATCTGCAACGGCATCGATGACAACTGCGACGATGACATCGACAATGCCGGTGCAACAGGGTGCGAGCTGCGCTACAAGGACCACGACTCCGACACGTTCGGTCTGTTTTCCGACAAGGCCTGTGTGTGCGGCCAGAAGGGGGAGTACTCGGCCAAACAGGCGGGCGACTGCAACGATGACGATCCGAAAGTGTTCCCCGGCGCTCCCGAGTATTGCAACGCCAAGGACGACGACTGCGACTACCAGACCGACGAGGACGGGAGCCTCGGCTGCAATACCTACTACCTCGATGCCGATGCGGACGGCTACGGCGTCGCGGGAATGACCAAGTGCTCCTGCAAGCCCTTCGCCCTCTACAAGGCCGACAAGGCGGGCGACTGCAACGACGACGACGTCGACATCCACCCCGGTCTTGTGGAGAAGTGCGACGGCAAGGACAACAACTGCAACGGCACCATCGACGAGGCCGGTGCCACCGGCTGCAAGGTCTGGTACCGGGACCTCGACTCGGACACCTGGGGCTGGTCCGCCGACTCACAATGCCTCTGCTTCCCGGGGGACTTCTACACGGCATCCAAGGGGGGCGACTGCGACGACAACAACAAGAATGTCAGCGGCGGCTCCAAGGAGACCTGCAACAAGATTGACGACGACTGCGACGGCACCGTCGACGAGGATACCCTCGACTGCAAGGTCTACTACTTCGATTCCGACCAGGACGGCTTCGGAAACCCCGCATCCAAGCAGTGCCTGTGCGAGGCCGGTCAGGGGTACACAGCGACCATCGCCACCGATTGCGACGACAGCAACAAAAACATCCACCCCAACGGAGTAGAGATCTGCAACTCGCTGGACGACGACTGCAACGGAATCCCGGATGACGGCTCCGTCCAGGGGTGCAAGACCTACTACGAGGACTTCGACAAGGACGGCTTCGGCACTCCCTTCAAGTCCCTCTGCCTGTGTGGTCCGTACGGCAGCTACTCGGCCACCCAGACCGGCGACTGCAACGATGAAAACGTCAATGCCAACCCCGCCGCCCAGGAGAAATGCGACGGCATCGACAACAACTGCAACAACAAAGCCGACGAGAAGGGAGCGGAGGGCTGCACCACGTACTACATGGACGGGGATGGCGACGGTTATGGAATCACCACCGCCAGCCAGTGCACCTGCACCAAGGAAGGGGTTTACAGCGCCACCCTGTCCGGCGACTGCCACGACCAGAACTCCTTCATCAATCCTGGCGCACAGGAAATCTGCGACAACGTGGACAACAACTGCGGCGGAGGCACGGACGAAGGATTCCCCGACAGTGACGGCGACGGGATCAAGGACTGCCTCGACAACGACGTGGACGGCGACGGCGACGTATTCGGCTCCGACTGCGACGACAAAGATCCCTCCATCAGCCACTTCGCGGTCGAGAAGTGCGATGGCAAGGACAACAACTGCAACAACGCCATCGACGAAGAAGGGGCTCAAGGGTGCGTCCAGTACTACCTCGACTTCGACCAGGACGGGTACGGACTTTCCAACGACTTCAAGTGCCTCTGCGAGAAGACCGGGCTGCATTCCGTGACCCAGAAGGGGGACTGCGACGATACCAAGCCGTTCGTCTTCCCCGGCGCCGTTGAGCAGTGCAACGGAGTGGACGACAACTGCAACACGCAGGTCGACGAAGGCAATGCCACGTCCATGTGCGGCCAGGTGACCAACGGCATCCCCAAGTGCGCCGGCGGGAAGTGCACCGTGGGGGAATGCTCGTCGGAGTTCTACGATGTGGACAAGCTCTTCGAGACGGGTTGCGAATGCGGGAGCGACAGCAACGACGTGATTAAGACTGGAATCACCTGCCAGACGGCAATCGATCTGGGAACCCTCTCGGACCCGGGGGGAGCCGCAGTCGCAACCGGGAACATCGTCCCCGCCGACGATACGGACTGGTTCTCCTTCACCGCGGTCGATGCTGCGGACAGCGGCTGCAACGACCACACGGTCCGCGCCAAGTTCACCCAGGGGGCGGACAAGTTCCGATTCCAGGTCTACCGCGGCGGCTGCGACCTGGTGGACAACCTGCTGTGTGACGATACCGACGACTTCAAGTGGTCCGTGAACTTCTACAATGCCTCGGCTGGCGAATGCCCCTGCTCCTCGGAGGTCGGACCGCCCGGTGTGGGTGGCGAAGCCACTCCGACGACGCACACCTGTGCCTCCCACGGTGCGAAGTACTACCTCAAGGTCTACAAGAAGGACGGTGTCCCGGACAGTTGCGGCACGTACATCATCCAGATCACGGTGGGACCGTAGGCAAAGCGCCGTTGTCTACTTTTTCGGTCGCATTTTCTCCATTTTCATTCCCCCCCTTGACGAGCGGGCGGGATGCCCCCAATATTCCCCGGGTCGGTTCGGCCCATGCGGGTTCCGACTACGGCAGGCACTCGTTCTTCGGAGGTAGGCTGATGAGAGACACAGGGCTCGACGTTCTCCAGAGGTTGCTGGCACCGGAGCAGTTTGCCAAGCTGGCGGCCATCGACAATCCTGAGGTCCACGAGTTCGTGGCGCAGCAGATTCAACTGTGCCGGCCGGAACGGGTGTTCGTCTGCGACGACTCGCCCTCCGACGTCGAATACATTCGAAAGGCAGCGATCGAACGCGGTGAGGAGATCCCGCTTTCTCTCGATGGCCACACGGCCCATTTCGACGGTTACTACGACCAGGGGCGGGACAAGAAGAACACGCGACTCATGGTCCCCCCGGGCACTTCGCTGGGCGGTGACATCAACACGATCGATCAGCAGGAGGCCCTCCGGGAGCTGGCCGGCCTGATGGACGGCCTCATGCAGGGGCGGGAGATGATTGTCCGCTTCTTCTGTCTGGGACCGACCCACTCCGTCTTCTCCATTCCCTGCCTCCAGATTACCGATTCAGCCTACGTGGCGCACTCGGAGGACCTCCTCTACCGGAAGGGCTTCCAGGAGTTTCGCCGGCAGGGTCCCGACGCCCGCATCTTCCGGTTCATCCACTGCTCGGGTGTCCTTTCGGAGCGCAAGACCTGCGTCAACGTCAAGGACCGCCGGGTCTACATCGACTGTCCGGACCGAACGGTGTACTCGGTCAACACGCAGTACGGTGGAAACACCATCGGCCTCAAGAAGCTGGCGATGCGTCTGGCCATCTTCCGGGCCGAGCAGGAAGGGTGGCTTACGGAGCACATGCTCCTCATGGGCGTGCGGGGTCCCGGAGGCCGGAAGACCTGGGTGGCCGGGGCCTACCCGTCCATGTGCGGCAAGACCAGCACGGCCATGATCCCCTCCGAGACCATGGTGGGCGACGACATTGCGTACCTGCGGGAGCGGGACGGTTCGGTGTACGCGGTCAACGTCGAGGCCGGCATGTTCGGCATCATCCAGGGGATCAATTCGGGGGATGACCCGATCATCTGGGACGTGCTCCACACCCCGGGGCATTCGCTGATCTTCTCCAACGTGCTCATCAAGGACGGCAAGCCCTACTGGATCGACATGGGCACGCCACTGCCCCCGGACGGCCTCAACCATGTGGGCCACTGGACCCCGGGCATGGTCGGCCCGGATGGCAAGAGGGTCACGCCTTCTCACGCCAATGCCCGTTTCACGCTCCCGTTGCGGGAGCTGAAAAATACCGACGTGGAGGCGCTGGAGAACCCGGAAGGAGTCCTGGTCCGGGCATTGGTCTACGGCGGCCGTGACTCGGACACCTGGGTCCCGGTGCAGCAGGCATTCGGGTGGGAGCACGGGATCATCACCAAGGCCGCCTCCCTGGAATCGGAGACCACCGCAGCGACCCTCGGCCAGGAAGGGGTCCGGGAATTCAACCCGATGTCCAACATCGACTTCCTGTCCGTTCCCATTGGCCGGTATGTGGGAATGAACCTCGAATTCGGGAAGACGCTCGCTACGCCGCCCAGCATCTTCGGGGTCAACTACTTCATCCGTGACCGCCAGGGGAGGTTCCTCAATCAGCGGACGGACAAGGTCGTCTGGCTCAAGTGGATCGAGCTGCGCGTTCATGGGGACGTGAAGGCTCGCCGCACCCCCACCGGCCTCATCCCGCTCTACGAGGACCTCAAGCGGCTCTTTGCGGACGTGCTGGGCAAGAACTTCACCCCGTCAGACTACGAGGCCCAGTTCACGTTGCGAGTACCGGAGAATCTGACCAAGATCGACCGAATCGTGAAGGCTTACCGGGAGACCGTTCCCGATGCTCCGGCCCGGCTGTTCGAGGTGCTGGAGGAGGAACGACAGCGGCTCCTGGCCGCCCAGGCGCACCTGGGCGACTACATCTCTCCCGACCGATTCGGCGTGGAGTAGAGAGCTACTTCGAAGGTCCCTTTCCGGCCCGCCTCAACACGATGGGGTGCTTCCAGTTCAGGTCGTCCGTTTCGACGTGGTCGAGATTGTAGTGCAGGCCCCGGCTTTCCTTGCGCATCAGGGCGGCCTCGAGGATGAGCCAGGCGCAATCGGAGAGGTTGCGCAGCTCAACCAGATCGGGGGTCAGGATGAAGCGCCAGTAGTCGGTCAGCACTTCCTCCCGGACCATGGCGAGTCTCTTGCGGGCCCGTTCCAGGCGGTTGTCCGACCGCACCACTCCCACGTAGTTCCACATGAACCGCCGGATCTCGTCCCAGTTCTGGCTGATGACCACCGACTCGTCGGGGTGGCGCGCAAACCCGACGTTCCATGCCGGGAGCTCGGTCGGCCCCGGCGGCACGTCCCGAAGCCACTTGAGCGCGGTCTGCGCCGCCCGGCGGCCTACCACCAGGGCTTCGAGCAGGGAGTTTGAGGCCAACCGGTTGGCCCCATGCATTCCCGTGCAGGCGACCTCTCCCACCGCGTACAGCCCCGCCAGCCCGGTCCACCCGTTGAAGTCGGTGAGAATGCCGCCGCACTGGTAGTGCGCTGCCGGCACCACCGGGATCGGCTCCTTGCGGATGTCGAGCCCGAGCTTCCGGCAGAATCCCAGGATGGCGGGGAATCGCCGCTCGATGAACGAGGCCGCTCGATGGCTGATGTCCAGATAGACGCAGTCGTCGCCGGACTTCTTGAGCTCCGCGTCGATGGCACGGGCCACCACGTCTCTCGGGGCGAGCTCGGCCGACGCATGGTAGCGTGGCATGAATCGCTCCCCCCCCCTCGTCAGAAGAAGCCCCCCCTCTCCGCGCACGGCCTCCGAGATCAGGAAATTCTTGGCCAGCGGATGAAACAGACAGGTCGGATGGAACTGGAAGAACTCCATGTTGGCAACGGCAGCCCCTGCGCGCCACCCCATGGCAACCCCGTCCCCCGTGGCGATGTCCGGGTTGCTGGTGTACAGGTACACCTTCCCGGATCCGCCCGTGGCCAGGATCGTGGCCGAGGCTCCGACGGTAGTGATCTTCCCTGACTTGCGGTCCATCACATAGCAGCCGATGCACCGGTTCTCGGCCCCTCCACCATCCAGCCTGCGCAGGGTGATGAGGTCGAGCCCCATGAGCCCCTCGCCCAGCTCGATGTTCGGATGCCGCCGAGCCGCGGCCAGCAGCGCCTCTTCCACCGACCGTCCCGTCGAATCCATGGCATGGACGATGCGCCGCCGGGAGTGCCCCCCTTCCCGCCCCAGGTCGAACTGCCCCCCCTCGGTCCGCTCGAATCCAACTCCAAGGCCAGCGAGCCACCGGATCCGCTCCGGAGCCTCGGCGACGCACCCGCTCACCATGTCCCGGTCGCAAAGCCCCGCACCCGCCCCAAGCGTGTCCTCCACGTGGGACTCGAACGAGTCATCCGCACCGAACACGGCAGCGATTCCCCCCTGAGCCATCGCCGTGTTCGTCTCCGCAGGCGAGGCCTTTGCCAACACCAGGACGCGGGCCCGATCCGCTGCCTCCAACGCTGCGGTCAATCCGGCCACGCCACTCCCCAGGATCAGTATGTCGGTCTGTCGGTCCAATTCGGTCTCCAGCACATGGCCCTGTCGCCTGCCCGTGCCCGATGCCCCCCGAGTCAAGAGGGTGCACCGTTGCCCTTGTCACAGGAAGTCGACCTCCCCCTTCCCCTCTCGCACTACCTCCGGCTCCACGCCGGAAAAGTCGATGACCGTCGAAGGCTCCGGGAACAGGGGTCCCCCATCCACCACCAGGTCAATGGCCGGCCCGTACTCGGTCTCGATGTCGAACGGGTCCAGCATCCACTGCCCCGGTCCCGTCCGCACCGAAGTCGTCAGCAGAGGTCTCCCGAACTGCTGCACCAGCTTGAGGACGACGGGGCAATCCGGAACCCGAATCCCCACCGTCTTCCGGTTCTTCCGCATCGCCCTCGGAAGCTCCTTGGATGCCGGCAGGATGAACGTGTACGGCCCCGGCAGCTTCCGCCGGACTACCCGGAACAAGGTGTTGGGGATCCCCCGGGTATACTCGGCCGCCATGGCCAGGTCCGAGCACAGAAGCGACAGGAGCTTTCGCGAATCCATCCCCTTGAGCCGGTAGATGCGCTCCACCGCATCGTCGCTTGCCACGTCGCATGCGACCCCGTAGACCGTGTCCGTCGGCACGACGACGATCCCGCCGCGCTGCAGCACCTTGCACACCTCGGCCAACAGCCAATGCTCGGGTTCCTGCGGATCGATGGTCAGGAGCATTCCTGCAGCCTCCTCAAGGGCGCCCAAGCTACGCTGCCAAGCCGGGCTTGTCAATCACCACGTGCCCCGCCCCCCGGACGCATGCGCATGCCCGCGGCCGAGCTTTATTTGACAATACCCATCCCCTTTTCTATGCTAGGGCGGCGGTGAGAATTGGGGGAATCGCGATGAGTCTGAGAATCCCGTTGGCAGCTGCTCTGCTCGTTTGCTTCCTGCATGGGCCGGTCACGGCCCAGGAGAAGAGCGGCGCCGTCTTGCTCCAGCCCGAGAGCGACATGGACCGCGAGCTGGCCGATGACTTGTCGGAGGTGCTCATCTCGGCGGTCATCGACAAGTCCGGCAGAGCCTACCGCGTCGAGGGCAAGGAGAGTTTCAAGAAGACCCTCATGGACCGGAAGACCGACGACGGAAACGTCTGCCTCGCCTCGGTCGAATGCGTTCGCAAAGTGGGCATGGAGATGGGGCTCGACCTTCTCGTCTTCGGGAAGGTCGGCAAGGCGATGGGGGGATACCGGCTGGAGGTTTGGCGCCTGTCGACCACCGGTGGTCCGGACCCTGCCCCGTATCGCAAGCGGGTCACGGGCGATGTCGGCCAGCTCATCGAAGAGGTCGAGGCACTGGCCGGTTGGGTCCTGGCTCCCGCCGTGGCCACCCTCACCGTCACCACGGTTCCGCCCGAGGCCGCCATTCTCGTGGATGGCAAGCCGGGGCCCGGTTCGGGCAAGCCGATGGAGGTCAGCCCCGGTCCTCACAAGGTGGAGGTGTCGTACGAAGGCTACACCGCTCAGTCCGTCGACGTGAGCTGCGCTCAGGGACAGCCCTGCCAGGCGGACGTCACGCTCGTCCTCCTGGCCAAAGTGCCGGACAAGATTCCGGACAAGACGCCGGACAAGATCCCGGACAAGGCCCCCGAAGAGGGCAAGAAGGAGAAAGCCCCCCTCCTGTCCACCGGGACCGTGGTCGCATCGTCGGTACTCGCCGGACTGGCAGTGGCGTCCGGCATCGGCTCCTTCGTGTTCTACAAGCGGATGACGCAGGCCGAGACCGACATCCTCGACTATGCCAAAGAGAGCTGCCCGGGCAACGTGTGCCCCATGACAGTTGAGGAGTTCAACGAAGGGCTCGACCCGATCACGGAGAGGGGCGAGAACGCTGCGCTGTGGGCCAACGTCTGCGGCGGGGTTGCGATCGCCGCCGCAGTAGGGGCGGCCACCGTGCTCATCGTCGATCTCGCCACGCCGCCCAAGGAAGAGCCGAAGAAGACCTCGTTTGCCCCAGTCCTTTCTCCCGACTATTCGGGGTTCTCTTTCGAGCTCACCTTCTGAGCATGCGCACAACCCGGCCCACAGCATTCCAGCCGTTTCCGGCCCGGGTCCATCTCCCGCTGTGTCCATCTTCCCGGTCGGCGACTGACACCCCGCTGCGGACATCTCTCCTGCCAGCTCCCTCAGTCCGGCTGGCGGTTGCCCTCCTGACGCTGACCACCTGGCTTCTGCTGTGCGCCGCAGGCCGCGCACGGGCCGAGGAGACCGACCCGGTATCGGTTGCCCGCGAGACCGTGGAAGAGGGGGACCGCTTCTTCGCTCGGGGGCTGGTCCGGTCTGCATGCACGCAATACGGGCTGGCCGCGGCAACCGCCCCGGAGTGGTGGTACCCTGCCTACAAGAAAGCACTGTGCGACCTGGCTCGAGGGCAGGTCCGCAACGCATTCTACCTCCTGTCGAGGGCCACGTTGTCCGGCGAGAAGGTGTTCTACGTCCACCTGGCGCTCGCCCGCTGGTACTCCGCACAGGGACTCGGCGAGAAGGCCCTGGACGAGTACGAAACCGCCCTGGCGACCAACAAGGGATCCGTCGAGGCGCTGCTGGATGCGGCGGATCTTCTCATTCGGATGGAGCGGCCGGGCGATGCCCTCCTCCTGCTGAGACGGGCCGAGCACCATGCCCCTTCGAACCTGGCCGTCCAGCATCGGCTGGCACGCGTCTGCGAGAAGCTGCGCTATCTTCGCTCAGCCGAGTCTTCCTACCGGTACCTTGCCCGGGCCGGGGTCAACCGGCGCCGGGATCTGGCCGAGCTTTCCCGCTTCTACTCCAGGAATGGCGATCCGGAGCGGGCAGAGCTGGTGCTTGCGCTCCTGAAGAACGGGACATCCCGGTCCATCGAGCTTCCGCCGGCCCGGGAATCCTTTCCCGGCAGCGACACGATGCAGGAGTGACATTCCCTTCTGGATGCGGTTCAGTTGGCAGCAGGGGCAGGAGGCTCGACTCGCACCGCTTCGGGAGCGCCACTGGCCGACCTGCGAACGACGCGAAGCGGCGGGGACACCCAGCCGTCGACCGCCTCGGCCTTGATCTCCTCCAAGCTGAGGGGCTTGACGGATACGGACACTTCGCTGTCCGTGCTGCGCCCGATGTCCACCACGCGGGTCAGCAACGTGCCCACATCGTCCGAGCGGACCAGCGCTGCGTAGATCTCGAAGGCCTCCCGCTGGGCTCCTTCTCGACCCACCGAGATTGGCGGTGACTTCTTGCCGCTTCCCGGCTCGGCACCGCCGGGCCAGGCCACGTACCCGCCCACTCCCTGCCCCCACTGTCGGAATTCCTTCACGGGGGCCCAGTTCACCTCAACGGCTCCGGCACCTTCCGCCGCCGGCCGAAGCTGCAGCATGAGCTCGTCGTCCCCGACCCGGCCCACGAAGAACACGACGGCATAGTCAGCGGCTGTCCCTTTCAGGGCCAGGGCTGCGTCGACATAGGGAACGACCTCCTGGGGAACGAGCAGATTCGAGATCGGCGTGCCCGACGGCTCCTCGAGCGCTCGAATCCGCATGAACTGCCTCGATGCCACGATCTTCAGCTTGGCCGTCATCGTCCCGGCCTGCCGCGTCTGTCCTTCCGGTCCGGTGATGAGGTACTCGACCTCGACCGTCTCCTCGCCGTCCAGCGGCCCGTTGAACACGAGATCGCTGCGGCAGCGGTCCGCCGGGGTCTTGCCGGATGCCGTGTGGAACGCGTAGCTCGCCTTCTCCCCCTCTTCCGTCGGAGGGACCACGTCGCACGTCACTTCGAGCGGGACCCCCTTCATCACTTCCACGGGATTGACCTGCTCCGGCGAAACGGGAATCCCTCCGACGCGAACCAGCGTGATGGAGGGCTCATACAGCACGCGGGTGACCTTCCCCTGCCTCCACAGATAGTGGAGCGCCAGGTACGCGCAGGCCAGGAGGACCGCAAGCACAAAGAGGAATCCGATGCGTTGCTTGATGTCGTATTTCATGTTCGGGAAGCCGAGGAAAGGGGGAGAAACGTTATTGCTTCGCGTTGGGGTCCGTCTGGACGCCGACTCCGGGGCCACGCTGAACTGCGAAGTTCACGTTGAAGAAACCGGCCTCGGCGCACGACGTCATGACCATCTTGATGACCGAGAAAGGAACCTTGCCATCGGACTGGATGATCACCTGTCCGTCGAACGGCCGCGTGGGATTCAGCTCACGTGCCTCACGGGCGATGTCCTTGAGCTTGCGAACCAGCGGCGGGAGACGCCAGTCGGGATACCACTTCTCATTGGCCTCGCCGGTCCGCATGACGGCCTGCCCTTCCATGGCAATGGCCTCGGCAGAGAGGGCAATCACCGGTGCGCGATCGAGCGGCACGGTGTTGAAGGCCTTGGGCATCACGATGTCCTTGGTGACGAACAGGATCTCGCCGCTGGCCGTGAAGCTCATCAGCAGGAAGATGACGAGCATGGTGAGCATGTCCACCATGGGCGTCACGTTGAGATCCGCCACGGGGGACGACTTCCCGTGCCCGGCGTTCTTCGCGAACTTGAGCTTGATCGAGTTCCCAAGGACCTTCTTGGGCTTGTGAATCAGCTTCGCCATTCGTTCCTCCAGTCGCCCCGATACTCGAGGCTGCCGCTCCGCACCGTCATCCGGCTCACGAGCCGAAGGTGCTGGGATCGGCCACGGACAGCCCGCTCAATCCGACATCCAGACAGAGGTCCATTACCTCGATGAGCACGAGGTAGTTCACCGAGTCCTCGGCCGCCACGATGACCTTCTGATCGTCGGTCGCCTTCTTCTTGAACTCGGTGAGCACGGTCCGCAGCCGGTCGAGCATTCCGTCCCCCATCGAGACCGAGACCGGATTGGAACCATGGATCCGCACCATCACCGCCGAGTCCGTGAGCAGGATCTTGAGAGGCTTGGCCTGGCTCTGGGACTGCTTGGGCCGATCGGTTGCCTTGTTCACGACGTTGTCGGTGTTGATGCGGGCCAACTGGATCCACACCGCCGTGATGAGCAGGAATGAAATCAGAACGGACAACAGGTCAATCGTGGGAACGAGGTTGACCACGAAATCAACCGACTTTTTCCCACCTTTTGCCGGGGTTGGTGCGCCACCGCCTGCCATGGCAACCTCCTAAAGCGTGCAGAAGACCACTCGACGGATCATTCCTTCTCGCCAGGACGGTTGGCCGACTCCACCAGCGCGTCACGGTGGGCAAGCACCAGGTTCAGGACCCGGACCGACCCCTCGTTGATGTCGTCCACCAGCTTCTGCGTCTTGCCCTGGAGGATGGCGTAGAGCAGCAGAGACGGGATGGCGATGAGCAGGCCGAAGGCCGTGCAGTTCATGGCTTCGGAAATGCCCCGGGCGAGCATGACGGCCTTGTCCGACGCGTCGGCATCCGCCACGGCGCCGAACGAGATGATCATGCCGGTGATCGTGCCGAGCAGTCCCAGCAGCATGGCCACGTTCCCCATCATGGCCAGGTAGGGAGTCCGACGCTCGATGCGGGGCAGCTCATGAAGAGCGGCCTGGTCGATCGCCATCTGCACCTGGTTGACGTCCGTGGTCACCTTCACCAGCCCGGCGTGGACAATGCGGCCCAGCGGAGTGCCGGACCCCAGAGCCAGATTGCTGGCCCGCGACAGACTGCCACCGACGATCGCCTTCTCGAGACTGCGCAGGAACGCTTCCGTCGGGACGCTGGCGCGGAAGAACAGGTAGATGAACCGTTCGATGGCGATCCCCCACACGAAGATGCCGGTGATGAGAATCGGCCACATCATGAATCCGCCTTCCTCAAACGATTCGCCAATGAATTGCATGGTCTCGCTCCCTCCTAAGAAGCACGTTTCGCAAGTCGCCGTAGGGGCCCGCAACCTCAATTCCCGCCGCCCCGACCCTTGCCGGGAAGCGGGTACGCCAACACACAGAAGCGGATAGTACTGCGGCCCGGAGAGGCTGTCAAGCGCATATTGTCGCCCGATTCTCGCCCGAAAGATTGCTCCCGTTCGTCGGCGCGAGCGAGGTCCGATTCCCCGCCCCGAATGCGGACCCCGCCATGACCTGGACAGGTTCGCTGACCGTCTCTCCCGCGCGTCCGGCAGATGACGAAATCGCGCCTCGTCGAGGCGGATTCCATTCCTTTTTTTCGGCCCCCTGGAACCCTCCGGTGCCGGCGGTGTTAAAGCGGCCCGCTCCGTCGGGTTTCGACCCGGGAAACAGAGCCGTCCCGGTCAGGGCTTTGGCGGTTCGGTTTGGAGCTTGACACGCTGTTTGACGGGTAATATCATCGGGCGGTTTGTCCGGACGGGCTGCACTGCCCGGTGACACTTGTGGGAGGGGGACACATGCGACTTGGACAGATTTCATGCGTGGTTGCAGCGCTTCTCGTCGCCGTGGGGGGCTTGTTTCTGCCTCTCTACGAAATCCCGGCCGGTACGCCCGGCCACACCCTCGCCTACATGTATGAGGTGACCTGGGGTCTCGTGGCTTTGGCCGCAGCGTTCTCCCTGCTCCCGACCACGGCATTCGGGTTCTTCTTCGGCCGTCCCAAGAGAGCGGGCTTCGTCGGCCTGATGCTCGCCTTGGCCTTGTTCGCAGCGTTGACGGTTCTTTCGATTCGGGCTCCGCTTCTGTTCAAGGATATTCACAACCTGCCGATTGACGAGACCGGGTTCTTTGCGGGCTTCATGCAGGCGGGATGGGGCTTCCACCTGGCGTGGCTCGGTACGGTGCTGGCCCTGTTCGCCGGCTTCCGGATCATCGTGAGCGACCCGTACTTCTCCAAGGATGCCCGTTTCCTGCGGGTGGCGGTGCTCTGGAATGACACGATCCTTAAGGAAGAAGTCCTTTCCGAGGGCAAGTCGGTCACCGTCGGCAGCGGCATTCGCAACGACTTCACGCTGCCGGCACCGTTCAAGACCCAGACCATCGTCCGCCACCGTCCCGGACGGCAGGACAAGTACTGGATCGGGCTCTTCAGTGACATGGTCGGCTCCGTCGACATCGGCGGCAAGAAGGCGACAGTTGCCGAATTCAAGAAGGCGCACACGAGCGACACCCGCGAGGCCAACTACGTCCGGATCAACCCCGGCGACAGCGGCTCCTTCCAGGTTGGGGACGCCACGCTGATGTTCCACTTCGTCAAGCCCGCGCTCATGGACAAGAAGACCTCGCCCCTGGCGACTCTTGCTGACGGCATAAGCCCCGGGGTCATCTTCTCCGCCGCCCTCCAGGTTCTGCTCCTGTTCAGCATCGCGGCCACGGCTCAGGCCGATCTCGACAAGACCAAGAAGCAGGAGGTCATGAAGCGCCTGATCAAGATCGACATGGCCCTCGAGAAGCGAAAGCTGGAGCGTCAGAAGAAGGACGAGCAGAAGAAGGAAGAGGCCAAGGTCGAGAAGGAGAAGGAGCCGGAAAAGGAAGAGGTGCTCAAGGAGGAAACCGAGCAGCAGCCCGTGCTCGAGCAGAAGCTCGAAGAAGCGGGCGATCCGCTCAAGAAGACCCTTGAGAAGGAAATGAAGGACGAGGAATTCAAGCCGATGAAGGAAGGTCACATCGGCAAGGACGCCAAGCGCGACTCCAACCTGGCCAAGGAGGCCAAGAAGAAGGGCGTGATCGCCGTCCTCGATTCCAAGATGAAGAAGAACACGTCGCTCTCCAAGCTGCTGGGCAAGGATCGGAACATGTCGGCCAAGAACCTCGTGTGGGCCGAAGACGGCGAGTACGCCGTGTCTCGAGAGGACGAGTCGGACTTCTCCTACATGAGCAGCGACGGCGGTACCGGTGACTTCGGTGGCGGCGGCGGGTTCGGCGGTGCCGGTGGTTTCGGCGGCGGCGGCGGCGGATTCGGCGGCGGCGGCGCATTCGGCATGGGAGGCATGGGCGGCCTCGGCGGCGGGCTGCCTGGCGGCATCGGCGGTGCGGATGCGGCACGCTCGGGACGCATGGCCATGGCCGGCCTCAAGGACCGCGACCGGAAGCGGGCCTCCAAGGTCAAGCTGGATTCCGGTTCGGTCGGTCAGTTCTGCAAGAAGGCGGACGTGCAGCGCAAGGTGTCCGGCCGTGCGGCTGCCATTCGCGCCTGCTACGAGATGCAGCTCCAGCTCAAGCCGGATCTGGCGGGCAAGGTCACCCTCCAGTGGATCATCGACATGACCGGTCGTGTCAACGGCGTCAAGGTCGTGGACAACTCGACCGGGAACAACAAGCTGCAGGATTGCATCGCCAAGATCATCGGCAAGATTCACTTCCAGCCCCCGCAGGGCGGTATGTGCATCATTCGTTGGCCGTTCGTGTTCTCCCCGGGCGAATAGGCCCCCTCGACGCTCTCTGCCGGGCTCTCGATCCCCTCGTCAGTCGATCGCCACGCACTCCTGGATGACACCGTGAACGGACGGTCCGATGTCACGCATGGGGTCAGGAGAACCGAAAGGGTCTAGGCCTGCTTCTCCCGGGCGGCCTGAGTTTTTCGGCGGTCGAGCTGATAGCGCTCGATCTTGCGGATGAGATTGCGTCGGGAGACGCCCAGCAGCTTGGCGGTGCGGGAGCGATTCCACCGGGTAGCGCCGAGCGCATCGAGGAGCATGGTCCGTTCGAGGGCCTCCAGCGCATCCGGCAGCGACACGGCACGCTCGGCACGCGGGGAGGCTCCTTCAGCAGGGGCGGCTCCGCCTCGCGGGGCTGCGGCAAGCCGGCGGGCGACGTCCTGCATTCCGACCTCTCGACGGCCTCGAGCGCTGGTGGCCATGGCCCGAACCTCCCCCTTGAGCTCCCAGAGGTTGCCCGGCCAGTCATGGCTCTGCAGAAGACGCAGCACGTCGCGGTTCACGTCGCTGGGGAAATCGGGGAACTGCCCTCGAAGCTGCAGCAGCATGTCGGCAACCAGGGAAGGCACGTCCTCCTTCCTACGGCGCAGCGGCGGGATGGAGAGCACCTCGCCCCGGAGGAAGGAGAGCACCTCGGGGCGAAGGGTTCCCATCTTCTCAAGAGCCTCGACGGGCAGTGCGGACCCGGCCAGGACCCGAGGAGGAGCCAGCCCCCCTTCGCCCCGGCCGTCGCACAGTCGGACAAAGACGTACTGGAGAAGCGAGGGAAGGGCCTCGACTCCATCGAAGTACACGGTCCCCCCCGCAGCGGCTTTCTCGAGATCGGTCGGCTCTCCGAATCGCCAGGATCGCCCCAGCACGAGGTTGGCCAGATCGGAGTATGGTGTGGAGTGGCAGTTGACCACCGCAAACGGCTGGTTCCTGCGTCCCCCCAGGCCGTGCATCGCCCGGGCAGCGGTCTGCCGACCGGAGCCGAGCTCCCCGACGATGAAGACCGGGAAATCCTCCACCGCCAGTGAGCGCACGCGCTGTCTCAGGTCATTGACCACAGCGCTGTCTCCGACCAACCCGCGGACGTCATCCGCAGTGCTCTTCCTGTCCCCCGAACGACGCAGCTGCTTGCCGAAAAGCACGTCCACCTCCCGACTCAGAGTCGAGAGATGCGTCTGGAGCTTGCGCCGCAAGGGGGCTCCAAGCGAGGGAATGACCTCGGGACCTCCCGTGGTCTCGGGGCGGACGCTCCGCTCCACGGCCAGCAAGGCCTGGTGGTCCGCCTCCTCCGTCTCTTCGTCGTAGACGAACGGCACGCACATCAGCACGCCGGCCCCGGTCCGCATCCCGACCGGAACCACGAGCTGCCGGACCCCGGGGACCGGATTGAACCATCGAGGTCCGGTCCAGTCAGGGCTCGACACGAACATCGGCTGCAGGTGAGCCTCGACATCCCTCCTGTACTTGCGGCTGGCCAGCAGTGCACGGCTGAGCGCTGCCACTGACTCCGGGGCGGCAGCCGGAAACACGCAGTTCAACTCCCGATCGATGAAGCCGACGGTCACACCCCAGAGAGTGAACGCCAGCTCCATCGAGTGCCTGACTAGCGGGTTGGCGAAGAACTCGCCCAATTCTCGTCGTTCAGTCATCGTTCCAGACAATACAGGGCCAGCGGTATCACGCTGCCTGCCCCCTTGGCTGTGCATTTCACGGTGCGCTTCCAGACCCATTCGTCCGAGCGAACCACGACCGTTGCCTCCTGATTCACGTCAATGGTGGCGCAAGGATACATGTAGCTGCCCGGCTCCACGGTCTCGCCCTGGAGACAACTCCCCACGGCAACCTCCGCCGCATCCACCTTGCCCTCGCAGTCCTTGGCCATGATCACCACCACCCCGCAGCGATCCTCCGGGCACGAGTTCCCGTCACAAAGCCCGCAGTCCTCCAGGCAGAGGGGCTCTCCCTCCTGAAACGAACATGCCGCCACCAGCAGCACCGATGCGGTGATGCCAAACCTCGCCACCCTCTTGAGCAACTCGCACCCCAACTCCAAAGTCCTTGAACCCCGACCGATACGCCACTACAATGCCATATCGCAGGTGACTGCACAAGGAGGAACCGATCCATGCTTCCCAACCCCTTCCTGGCAACAATCTTCGGCCTGAGCACAGGCGAGCTGGTGGTCATCTTTCTCATCATTCTCCTGCTCTTCGGGGGGGCCAATCTCCCCAAGCTCACCCGTTCCCTGGGCAAGTCGGTCAAGGAATTCAAGAACGCCCTCAAGGAAGACGAGTCCAGTCCGGGGGACAAAGAGGACCCGTCCAAGACCCCGCCCCCTCCGTCCGACAAGGCCTGATCGACTTTGGCGCCGCCCTCATGGGGTGCTCCGGTTATTTGCCCATCCCAAGATCCCGTGATATAAGCATCGGAGAATGGGAGGAGTCCGTTTCCGGAGGTGGACGCAATGAGAATGCTTGGCAGCGCGTTGGCAGGCTTGTCGCTTCTGGCGCTCCTCGCTGCAGGGGCCGCCGCATGCAGCAGCAAAGATTCCGATCAGGTCAAGGTCACGCTGGTCGATGCCCGCTCCACCCCGCAACCCTCCCCCAACCAGGGGATCGTGCTCAAGCCGGGAGAGGATGCCGGCAGCATCGGCCTGGCCGACGAGCCCGACCTGACTGCGGAGCGCCTTGCCCTCCAGGTCAAGCAGGAGCGCTTCATCGTCGCCAAGCCTGGCGAGACGATCCGACTCTACTCCGACTGGAGCGGAATCCCGGTCGAGGAGCTCAAGCTCCTCAACGACGACAAGCTCCCCAACTTCGGCCAGAAGTACGTCCTGTCGCTGACCGCCTCCGAGATCACGGACTTCGAGCGAAAGCGCCAGGAGTACTGGGGAGCTCGAAAACAAGAGATGTACGACAAATACAATATCACAACAACTGAATACCAAATAAAGAAGAACGATACACTTGATGGCGTTTCAAGAAAATATGACGTTCCCCTTTGGTTCCTCATGATGCACAACGATGCCGTGGATCCCTACCGACTTTCCCCGGGCACGCGCCTGATGATTCCGCGGCTGGAGGCTCGTGCGGCAGCGGAGAAGGCTGAAGCCCCGGAGGCGGGCGATGAGGCGATCTCGGAAGAGGATGCCAGCGAGGTCTTCCCGGTCATCGTCAAGAAGGGGGAGACGGTGGGGCTCTACGCCAAGTGGGGCCAGGTCACGGTGACCGACATCAAGAGGGCCAACCGCCATGTCACAACGCTCGACAAGGTGCGAATCGGCGACACCATCAACCTTCCGCTGACCGCCAAGCAGTTCAAGCGCTTCCAGCAGCTCCGCCAGGAGTACCAGGCCGGCCGCGAGGCCCCTGCTCAGTAGGATTTCCCGACTTCGCCTTGCTCCTCGTTTCGGCTGAGAACCGGCTGGGCCCCGGGGGATTGTCCTGCTGTGGGGCCCGATGCGCACCGACTGTGGGCTAGCGGGCTTTCGCGTGCACGGCGGCGGCAAGGTTGTACAGGGCCGTGTCGCTGCAAACTTCGGTGTGGCAGGAGAGGACGAGCACCATGGCCCGGTCCGGCTCGAGGAAGGTCAGTGCGTTGACCTGGTTGCGATAGGAGAAGAACAGGTTGCTGACGAACATGCCCTTGAGCTCCTTGGCGTTGGGCTGGGTAGAGAACAGCTCGTTCCACTTCTCGAGCGACTGGGCGTACTGGTCGAAGTCGTGGACCTGCAGGGCAACAAACTGGGCGGTTCCGGGCCTGCGATAAATGAGGCTGTTGTAAACCTCGCTGGGTGCGATGCCTGGAATCGGGCCGTACGAGATCCATCCCTTCTCCGAGAGGTGCTGGTTCAGGTCCGCAATGGAGAGCAGCTTGGACACGGCGGTCCTCACCGGGGGGGCAACGACCGGGTTTGCGGGCGGCACGGGTTTGCCACCGTCCGGGCCGGCAGCGCTGCCTGCAGCGGGGTCAACACCGGTCCCGGCGGTTCCGGCTCCCTCGGCGGCGACGGCAGTGCCCGGGGCGGTTCCGGCTCCCTCGGCGGCGACGGCAGTGCCCGGGGCGGTTCCGGCCCCCTCGGCGGCGACGGCAGTGCCCGGGGCGGCTCCGGCCCCATCGGCGGCGACGGCAGTGCCCGGGGCGGCTCCGGCCCCGGCAACGGCAGCGGCAGCTGCTTCTCCCTCGGAGTGTGAGCCGGCGGTCCTGGCCGCGGCATCGGTCCCCACGGGGCTTTCGGCTGCCGGAGCGGCCGCATCGGACGACTCCGTTGCTGCGCCGCTGCCCGCCTTGTCGTTCCCCGCAGAGGCTGATTCCTCCTTGCCCCCGGAGGCGTGGGTCTTCTTCTGCTTCTTCTCTCTTCTGTCCTTCTTCATCTTCTTCTTGCGGGGCTTCTTGGCGGTCTTGCCCCTCTCGACGTCAGGAGCGGTGGCAGCGGAGGCTGCATCGGCAGGAGCGGCAGCGGCGGCATCCGCCACGACATCGGCGGCGTCTCCCTTCTTCTTGCACCCCGAACTCCACACCGCGACGAGCAGGCAGGCCAGCAGGAGAGAGAACCTGGAAGTCATGAGATACCTCGAGTTACCAGATGAAATCGGCAAAGTCGGGGGCGGGCCGCGGGATCACCTCGGTGCGCACGAGCTGACTTTGCGCCAGGATTCCCCGGCCGGCTTCGAGCGAGGCTTCGACGTCGTGCAGGAGGCCGGAGACGATGTAATAGGCCTTGCCGCCGATCCCTGAGGCGAGCCGAAGCTCAAGCAGAGCCACCTCGGCAGCCTTGCAAGCGGCGTCGGCGGAGAGCAGCGTGGCCGCCACGGTGAACGTCTCAACGATCCCGATGGAATCCACGTTGGCGGGCTTGTCGACGCGAAGGAGCGCGGCCAGGAGTGCGTGATGGGCCCCCGGAAGGAAGAGGCGGTCGACCAGGGTATCCCCGGCGGCCTCGATACCGGCCCTGAACGACTCGTCGACCTCGGCGACCTCTCCCCAGAAGACGGTGATGTAGCGCCCCGGCGAGATCGGTTTGGAGGCAACCAGCTTGACCGGGGCCTTCTTGACGCAGGCGTCGGAGACGACCATACCCCGGGCAATGCTGGAGACCTCGATGAGGGCCAGGGCGGGGAAGAAGCTCAAGGGCATGCCCTCCGCCTCTCCGGGAGGCCACGGCTCGAGATGTCACGAGCGCTCACGATGGCAGCCGGGGTCACGAGCTCTCCTCCGCTACACGATCCGGAAGTAGTCCTTCAGCACGCACCGCCGCTCGCGGGTGAAGTGGCGGGCGTAGGTGAGTCCCTCGCCGGTGGGGCTGGCGATGGTGAAGGACGGATAGCCCTCGCCCCCCAGCCCGAGGCCGGCGTAGGACGGAGCGTTCTTCACGAAGATGGAGCAGTCCATGAGCCGCGCCATCCGGTGCATGTTGTCAATATTGGTCGAGTGGATCACCGCGGTGTGGCGGAAGTTGTGCTCGACCCTTCGGGCCATGTCGATCCCTTCGTCCGCCGAGTTGACCCGGACCAGGGGGATGACCGGCATGAGCAGCTCGTGCTGCACGAACGGGTGCTTCTCGTCGACCTCACAGACGATGATCCGGGGGTCGCCCGAGACCTCGACGCCCATGTGCTTGAGGATATAGGAGGCATCCTTGCCGACATAGGCCTTGTTGGCGCCGTTCTTCTCCACCACCAGCTTCTCGAGGCGGGGGATCAGGTTGTCACGCAGCAGGAAGGCCGAGTTGGCGGCCAGGTGCTGCTTGAGCTTGTCGGCAATCGACTTGACCGCGATGATCTCCTTCTCGACGACGCACACGATGTTGTTGTCGAGGGAGGCCCCCATCACGATGGACCGGCCGGCCCGCTCGAGGTGGGCCGTCTCGTCCACGACCGCGGGCGGGTTTCCCGGGCCGGCGGCGATGACCTTCTTCTTCTTGCTCATCGCCACGTCGACGACACCGGGACCGCCGGTCACGACCAGCAGGTTGATTCCGGGGTGCTCCATGAGTTGATTGGCCGACTGGATCGTGGGCTCCGCCACCACGGTGAGCAGGTTCTCCGGTCCGCCGACGGACAGGATGGCCTGGTTCAGCATGCGAATGAGGTGGTTGGAGATCTCCTTGGCCGTGGGGTGGGTGTTGAAGACCACGGCATTGCCGCCGGCGATCATCCCGATGGCGTTGCAGATGATCGTCTCGGTGGCATTGGTGCACGGAGTGATGCTCCCGATGACTCCATACGGGGCCCTCTCCATGATGGTCAGCCCGTTGTCACCGGACCACCCCGTCGGGGAGAGGCTGTCGATTCCGGGGGTCCGCTCGAATGCGAGCGTATTCTTGTTGATCTTGTCCTCGACACGGCCCATGGCGGTTTCTTCGACCGTACGCTTGGACAAGTCGACGACGTTGCGTCGGCAGACCTCGCGGATGGCCTCGATGACCTTGCCACGCATCTCGAGGGTCTGGCAGTGCATGTGCTCGAAGGCGAGCCGTGCGGCCTTGACCGCGGAATCGACGTCAGAGAACACGCCGTACTTCCCGGCCCTGGGCACCAGGATGGTGGGGCCGGCGGGAACCGGGGTGCTCCCCGAGGTGAGGGAGATGCCGCGGGTGCAGGCCCCTGCTTGACCGCCTGCATGACCTTCTCGACGATCTCCTGGATCTTTCCCTCGTCCAGTTGCATCGGTCAACCTCTCAGTCCGCGACCGGGTCGAACCTTCCGGACCGGTCCTCGTCGAACTTGCTGTACCTGTTCTGGCCCATGATGTCGAAGCTGTCGACGATGGCCATGATGGTGGCGTCCACCGGACGGTTATTGGTCGCGGTAGTCTGGCGCGCCGAGCTTCCGGACGCGTAGAGGACCACCTCTCCCATTCCGGCGCCGACCGCGTCGGCCGCCACGACGAATTTCTCCGACTCCACCAGGTTGCAGTCGATCTGCTTGACCAGCAGGAACTTGAGCCCCACGAGCTCCTCGTCCTTGCGGGTGGAGACCACGGTGCCTACGACTCTGCCCATCAGCATGGCATCCCCCTGCCGTCAGTAAGGCCCTTCCATTGCGGGTCCCCGAGGGGACCGTTCGGCCGCCGGGGAACGACTAGCCCTTCGTCTTGGCAAGGTCCTCGGGACGGCGTCCCAGCGGAAGGACGGCGTCGATGTTGGCATGCGGCCGCGGGATCACGTGGACCGACACCAGCTCGCCAACGCGCTCGGCCTGACGGGCACCGGCCTCGACGGCTGCCTTGACCGCTGCAACATCGCCACGAACGATGGCGGTGGTGTAGCCGCCGCCGATCTTCTCATAGTGCACGAGCTCGACCTTGGCCGCCTTGACCATGGCGTCCGATGCCTCGACCATTGCGACGAATCCTTTCGTTTCAATCATTCCAAGGGCGTCAGCCATCTTCCGTATCCTCCTTGAGTCATCCATCGCGACGCGGGTCCCGCCCGCGTAGTAGCGGCGAATCTAACACGCACGCGCGGGCAATGCAAGGGACAAGAGTCCGGTTGAGAGAACTTTCCTCGCTACTGGGCAACGAGCTGCGCGTGAAGCTGAGCAAGCCCCTTGGCAATCTCTTCGTCCCAACCCGGTCGATTCACGGCGGAGGCAACCCATTCCTCCAGGGAAACGTTGTTTCCGGCGATGGAGGCGAAGAGATTGAGCAGGATCCAGCGGAGCTTCTGCTCGGACACGAAGACCACCGGTGGCCCGTACGGGAGGCGGAGCTCGACCAGGGGGCAGAGCGTCGTCCCCCGTTCCGACTCGAACAGGTCGATGAGGTCCTGCGTCACGGCGGAGTGCTGGAACGCTCCGAGCGCCAGCACGAGGGCGCACAGGGCCGCTCCTTCCTGTCTCGGGATCCTCGCAGCCAGGCCGCGGACGAGAGAGAGCACCCGCTCCTCGTACCCTTCCTCCAGGTCATCCGGCGTCAGCGTCCGTCCGACCTCCTTGAGGGCCCAGAGCGTGAACAGTCGGGTCTGTCCCGGGAAGCGCTCCACGTGGCGTGCGAGCGCCTCGCCCCCAGCGAGCTGGCCGAGATTCCCGAGCCCCATGGCGGCTTCCCGAAACACGTCCTCGGTAGTGGCCGGATCATCGACGAGCTGGATGAAGAACGGGGAGAGCTCGGTATCGAGCATCCAGGCCGCGGTGCGCACCACTGCCGAGCGAGGCGTCGTCCCCTTCTGCCAGAGCTCCACGAGCTGAGGAGAGACCTCGGAGCGCATCCAATCCACGACGTCCGGCTCCCAGCGCTCGCCAATGAGGCCACGGTCGGTTTTGAGCAGTGCGACACTGAGGTTCATCCGATGCCCCATCACTGCCATGGCTTCGAACGCGGCCGCGCGCACGGACTCGTCACTGTGGGAGAAGAACGGCGGGATCTTCTGGATGAAGTACTGCACCTCGTCGGGATTGCCCAGGCCCTCGACCCCGGCGAAAAACCGTTCGATCTGGGCGGGGTCGTCACTGCGGGACATGGCCTCGAGCTGGACCGACTTGAACTCGAACAGCGTTCCTCGGGAGGACCACTGAGCGAGGAACATGGCAGCCAGGGAGAACAGCACGGCCAGGATGGAGAAATACACGGTGACCGGCTGGAACATCCGGGAGAGCTGGTGCACGTCCGTGGGGCCGCGGCCCTCCAGCCGCCCGCTCTCATCGAGCTCGGGGAACCGCGCTCGGACGGCCACGTGTGCGGCCGCCGCACCGGCCACCAGGATGAGAGCCATCCAGCCCAGATAGGCCAAGAAGACCTCGCCGCGGCCGGATGCATGCTCCGCCAGGTAGTCCCCGAGGAACCGGGACACGAGGGAGACGGCGGCAAAACAGGCCAGGACCAGGAGCCACGCGGTGGAGGCCCGACGCGACTTCGGGGACGAAGTCTTAGCCCGCTTCCCGACCTTGCCGGCCGATACGGAGTCTTGGTGCGGAGTTCCCGTGGCGTGGGTCATGGGGAAGTGGAGTCAAGCTACTTGAGGAACGGCCCGAGCGTGCGGGCCTGATGGATCCAGTCCTTCAGCGACCCTTCATCCGGCAGGATCTCCGAGACCATGTGCGTGGCGTTGGTCTGCTTGATCTTCTCGGACAGGGCCTCGGGAGCTTCCTTGGCCAGCTCCTCTATGGTCTTGACACCGGACAGCCGGAACAGCTTGGCCATCTTGGGGCCGATCCCGCGGACCCGGAGCAGGTCGCAGGTCTGGGCCCACTCGAGCACCGTCTCCTCCGGAATCCCGATCTTGCCGGCAAGCTGCTTGCGCTGCGGTGCGGTCTTGGTGGCATCGAGCAGCTCGGAGGTATCGGTGATCTTCTCCTTGAGCAGCAGCTCCCGCTCGGTCTCCTGGATGAAGGGGACGGCCTCGAGCGGATAGTGGCTGGCCAGCGCAGCCGGCACGAATGCGACGAGCAGGGCCAGGATGAGCCCGAGCTGCCTGGCAAGCGGTCTCATGATTACTCCTCGTATCCGGTTTCGAACGGCATCATGATGCTGAAGCCGAGGACGGCGGCCAGGTTGTGGTGGAACTCGGGGTCTTCCTTGGGGAACGTGTAGTGCTTGCCGTCCGCCGTCACTTCTCCGGCCGTGTACATGTACGCCATGTGGTCCACGACTTCGAGGGTGATTCCGATGCCGCGGTCGAGGAACACGCGCATTCCGAGACCGACCTTGGGGGACAGCTTGAAACCGCCGGCATCTTCCTCCTGGCCGCCGAAGCGGGCCTCGGCATCCGAGTTCCAGCGGACCTGCAAGGTGCCGATCCCGAGGATTGCGTGGAAGTCGTAGGCCACGGCGATCCGGTTCCAGAGCATGAACTTGCCGGCCCCGGGAGAGAGCTCGACATGGGCGTCCGCGAGCAGGCCGAGGTGACTGGCGGGAATCGGGAAGCTGAAGGTATCGGTCTTCTTCTCCTCCTCGATGTTCTCGGCCAGCGAGGTCTTGATCGGGAAGGCCCAGCCCACGTTCGCACCGGCAGCGAGCCAGTCCAGGAAGTGGTAGTTGTACCCCAGGCCGATGAGGAAGTTGTTGTAGTAGCGGTCGTTGATGGTCCATCCCAGGGAGGGCCGCAGCTCGCTGCGCCCGGCCCGCCAGGTGATCTTACGGCGGACCATCGGAGCGCTGGCCATGTCCTCTGCAAACGCAGGGGCCATGGAGGTGAGACCGACGACCAGGGTCAGGAGCGCGAGTAGCCGCCTCATTGTCTGCCCTCGTAGGTGAAGGAGAAGGGGAGGAAGAACGCCAGGCCGGCCCGCACCATCCAGTTCTGCATGGCCGTGAATCCCTGGCCGGAGGTTTCGCCCTCAGCCTTGTAGCCGAAGTCCTCGAAGTAGACGGCATCCAGCACTTCGCCGGTGATCGCGATGCCCGTGCCGATGAAGAACCGGAACCCGATGCCCGCCTCGATGGTCGGGGCCAGCGGGGTCTGGACCGTATGCAGGATACCGCCTCCCAGGAAGGCCGATGCGTCCCAGTACGGCATGAAGTTGTGGCTGTGCTTGCCAAAGATGGGGGTCACGGAGGCCCGAATGGTGCCGCCATACCCGATCTCTGACCGCTCGGGGAACAACCCGAACTTGTCCTCCACCTCCTGCTTCAGCCCACTGGGAGTGGACATGAACTGAGTGAACTGGGCCCCCACCGACCACCGCTCGTCGATGTGGTAGTCCACGGCACCGCCGCCACCCCAGTTGAAGACCATGCGCGGAGTCAACGATGCAACCCCGAAGGCCTGCAGCTGCACCCGGTTCGTCTTCATGAACGGCTTGAGCTGATAGACCTTGATGTTCTTGTGGTACTCCTGTTCGAGCTCCTGCTGCGCCAGAGCCGGCAGCGGGACCAGGAGCAGGAGCACTACGGCGAGTTTCCAGAGAGACCTCGTCATATCATCCCCCGCGCACGATGAAGCTACTCTAGACTATCCCTGAAACCCGCGCAAGCAATTTCCTTGCCCGGATCCTCCGGGACGCGGCACACACCGCCTACTCGAACAGGCCGTCGACGAATTCCCCGCCGGAGAACGGCTGGAGATCCTCTACCTTCTCGCCGACCCCCACGTACAGGACCGGGATCTGCAGCGCGTCGCTGATGCCGATGACGACTCCCCCCTTGGCAGTGCCGTCGAGCTTGGTGAGCACGATTCCGGAGATGCCCACTTCGCCCCCGAAGATGCTGGCCTGCTGAATGGCGTTCTGCCCGGTGGTCGCATCGAGCACGAGGAGGGTCTGGTGCGGTGCGCCCGGCAGTGCCTTGCCGCAGACCTTGATGATCTTCTTCAGCTCTTCGACCAGGTTCTTGGCCGTGTGAAGCCGGCCCGCCGTATCGATGATGATGACGTCCGCACCATCGGCCAGCCCCTTCTTGATTCCGTCGAAAGCCACCGATGCCGGATCCTGGCTGTCTGCCCCCCGATGGAAGGCCGAGCCCGACCGCTCCCCCCAGATGGCGAGCTGCTCCACGGCCGCGGCCCGGAACGTGTCCGCTGCGACCAGAAGGACCTTCTTGCCGGTGCGGACGAAGCGTGCGGCGAGCTTGCCGATGGTGGTGGTCTTTCCCGTTCCGTTGACGCCGATCACGGCAATCACGGTCGGTCCCTCGGAGGGCTGCTGATCGGCCGATGCGGCCGGTGCCCGCTCCAGGATCTCGGCAATCTGCTGCTTGAGCGCGGCAAACACCTGTGACTCGTCCCGCAGCTCGTCCCGGGACAGCTTCTCCCGGATGGAGGCCAACAGCGTCTGCGCCGTCTTCACGCCGATGTCCGCGGTCAGGAGCACCTCCTCCAGCCGCTGCTCGATGTTCTCGTCGAGATCCTTGCGGAACAACCCGGCAAGCCTGGACACGAACCCCTGGGTCCTCGTCTTCTCGAGGCCATCCTTGAGCGTGCGGCCCTGGGGAAGCAGGTCTTCGGGTCGAAGCGGAACATCGAGCTTCGGCTCGGGCTCGGGCTCAGGCTCCGGTTCGGGCTCAGGCTCAGGCTCCGGTTCGGGCTCAGGCCGGGCAACCGGGCGCCGGCGGCCGGAGCGGTCCCGTTCCGGCTCGGGCTCGTCCACGACGGCCTCCTCCTCGACCGGCTTGCGGGCCGGTGCGGTCGAGCCGCGACGCCTGGACCACACGACAAAACCGACGGCAAGGGCGACGAGAGCCAGGACGATCACGAGGAACAGGACGTCGCCTTGACCTGCATCCTTTGCTGCCAGAAGGAAGAACGAGCTCATCAGCACCTACCTCCGCGAATCAGCGGCGCTTCCATACCACAGGTGACGCCGTTGGGGAAGAACCTGCATGGGATTTCGGGGAGAGAGTAAACTCAGGAGCGGCTCAGAGAGCGCCCCCAATGCCGCTTCAGGACAAGGGGAATCACGGGCACCACTGGGCCTTGTCGGGGCAGCAGTCGCCAAAGCCGGCGCAGCCAGCGTCGCACCAGCAGCCGGCCGGCGCCATCTGTCCGCAACGTCCCTGGCAGGAATTGTCGGGCACGCACTTGCCACACTGGGCACAGGCGTTGCCACAGCAGTCGCCAAAGCTCACGCAGGAATCATCGCACCAGCAACTGCCGCCGCTCTTGCCGCACTGACAGGCGGAGCAGGTGTTCGGGTCGTCCGGGCAATCCCCCGGGCACGAGCACGAGTCCTCGGTCCCGTTGCACTTCCCGTCGCCGCAGACCGCGGGGCAAGCACCGCAGGCCTGGCACGCGTTGCCGCAGCAGTCGCCGAAGTTCACGCAGTCGGCATCGCACCAGCAGCTGCCGCCGCTCGAGCCGCACTGACAGGCGGAGCAGGTGTTCGGGTCGTCCGGGCAGTCGGCCGCACAGGTGCACGAGTTCTCGCCAAGGTTCGCCTGGCACTGGCCGTTGCCACAGCACTGGCCACAGTCGCCCGGGCACGTCTGGCAGTTCTCGGACCCATTGCACTTCCCGTCGCCGCAGACAGCGGGGCAAGCACCGCAGGCCTGGCATGCGTTGCCGCAGCAGTCGCCGAAGTTCACGCAGTCGGCATCGCACCAGCAGTTGCCGCCGCTCGACCCGCACTGGCAGGGGGAGCA
>CAITUV010000033.1 GCA_903895725.1 uncultured Myxococcales bacterium
AGGCTGCCGGCGACAAGAAGTCCGCGGGAGCGGCGACCCCCCCGAGCGATGAAAAAGGCGCGGGAAAGGCTGCCGGCGACAAGAAGTCCGCGGGAGCGGCCGATCCTGCGAGCGATGAAAAAGGCGCGGGAAAGG
Source organism: uncultured Myxococcales bacterium (assembly GCA_903895725.1). Classification (GTDB taxonomy): domain Bacteria; phylum Myxococcota_A; class UBA9042; order CAIXZC01; family CAIXZC01; genus CAITUV01. The sequence continues at coordinate 136 of CAITUV010000033.1, forward strand.
CTGCCAGCGACAAGAAGTCCACGGGAGCGGTGATCCTCGCCAAAAAGAGAAAACATTTCACGGCGATTGGGGCGGCCCCGATTGATCGGGAGGACACGGCGCTGCGGGTGGCGGTGGGGTATACGGAGTTCCAGGCGCTCTACCACATGCCGTTCGATCGGGATCTGGAGTGGGCCGTCGGCGGCGGTGTGTTCTACGGGCTGAATGCGCAGACCGCGGGGGACATCACTGGAGGGATGGTCCTGGCCGAAGGACGCTGGCGCTTCTTCCACGACCAGGATCACAGCATCGCCCTGACTGCGGCACCGGCGCTGATGCTGGGGGCGGATACGAAGCGGAACGTGCTGGGCGGGCTGGTCCTGGACTTCCCCGGGGTTACGTACGACTACGAGATCAAGGGGGAGCACCACGCGGTGCTGGGATTCCACATCCCGTGGGGGATCTTCGTGAGCCGGGAAGGGACCGGGGCGAGGATTCCGTTCGTGTTCAAGATGGGGATGGAGTTTGCGGTATCGCAGGCGGTACACGTGTTCGTCACGTCGGAGCTGGGGGTCGATGTGTGGGCGGGGAAACTGCCCGACGAGATCCTCAGCCGGAGCGCCTACCTGTTCGCCCGGGGACTGGCCGGGGCGGCATTCACGCTGTAGGCGATGGTGCGGTTCGGTGGCATTGCGGGCTTTATTTCCTGTACCTGGTATGGTAACAATCAACCGCACTGGCCCGATGGGGAGGCCGGGAGGCTGAAAGGATCCTGATGTCGGAAGCAGAAGACGGACTCGAATTCCTGGAACAGGCGGACGACGAGTATTTCCAGCGGTTGAAGGCGGTCAAGGAAGCGCGATTCCGACTGGGGTTCCGGGGTCTTCTGACCGCGGCTTCGGTCGCGATTGGGATCTACTTCATCTCGATCTCGATGGCCGACGTGGGGTTCTACTTCCGGAAGGGGGAGCCGCCGGTCGACCTCGGGGACGTGCGGAGCAAGACGTTTGATCGGAGCCGGCTGGATTCGCTGGTGACCAATGACCAGGTGTCGTTCCGCAACGACGTCGTGATGTTCGATGAGCTCAAGACCGAGGAGTTCAACTTCTACTACTCGCCACTGACGCACTTCGTCGTGCGGACGGCCCGGGAGATGCCGGACAAGGAGCTGTACCGGCTGCGGGGCACGGTCGTGGAGCTGACGGAGTGGGAGGTGGGGATGGTCACGGGGCGGCGGGCGTTTGCCTGGGATCTGAAGGTGGCATTCGATGGTGCCGGCCGCCTGATCCGGTGGGCAGATGCTCCGCAGTGGGCCCGTCCGATCCTGTCGTACATGGCCAACTCCGGCGGGGACGACATCGAGTCGCTCTGCCTGGTGTTGGATGGCGACGACCCGGACGAGTACTCGGTATATCTGTATCTGATCGTTGGGGCCGGCGTGCTCATGCTGGCCACCATCGGGTTCTTCGTCGATGCCCTGGTCCGGTGGCTGCGTGCCCGCCGCCACGTCAAGGACCCGGGATGGTAGCCGCAGGGGGGGGCACTTGACGAATCTGGAGCAGCAGTCAAACGACCGTCCGATCCAGCCGGAAGACATCCTGCAGTTCATCGCCCAGGCCATGTACCAGAAGAAGGGGGTGGACATCGTCGCGCTCGACGTGAGCGAACTGGTGTACTACACCGACTTCTTCCTCATCTGCTCGGGGCGATCGGACGTGCACGTCAAGGGGTTATACCGGCACATCGAGAAGGAGCTGTCCCGCAAGGGGATCACCCCGCTCTCGGTGGAGGGGCAGGAGCATTGCCGCTGGGTGTTGATGGACTTCGGCCCCGTGATCGTGCATCTCTTCTACGAGCCGCTTCGCGACCTGTACGAGCTGGAGAAGCTGTGGGCGGACGGCAAGCCGGTGGCACTGGACCTGTCGAAGCTGCCGCCGCCGGAGCCGGAGAACGCGGCCGACGACCTTCTCACGGACTTTGATTGAGACTCACGATCCTGTTTCCCCACAAGGTGAAGAACGAGCTTTTCCGGCAGTCGGCGGAGCAGTATCTGCTGCAGGCGACGAGGTTCGTGCCGGCCGAGATGGCGGTCCAGCCGCTGTCGGACCGGCAGGGGAGGCTGCACTCCGGCATCCGGACGCGCTTGGCCGGGGGGGCGGGCATCGTGCTGTCGGAGCATGGCAAGGCGGTGGACTCGGACTGGTTCCTGGCCCGACTGGAGCGGGCCCGGCAGGCCGGACAGGATCTTCACTTCGTCATCGGCGATGCCGACGGCTATCCCAAGGAGCTCGAGACCCTCTGCAGGGAGCGGATTGCGCTGTCTCCTCTAACCCTTCCGCACGAGTTGGCGCTGGTGGTGCTGGCCGAGCAGATCTGGCGGGCAGCGGCCCGTGCAGCGGGGCACCCGTATCACCGGGGATAGCGACCTAGAATCCTTCTTTTCTTATCCCATACTTGGCCATTTTATATCTCATCGACCTGAAGGATATTCCAAGTTTTCGTGCGGCATCGGTGACGTTGCCGCTGGTTTGGGATAGTGCGGTGACGACGTAATGGCGCTCGAGGTCCTCGACGTAGGAATCGAGGGAGAACTCGCCGTCCGGGATGGGGCCAAAGGGGGCGGGTTGAGCGTGGCCGGGGCTGCCTTCCCGGACGCGGGGGGGGAGGGACGAGGGGGTAATCCAGTCGGACTGTTCGAATGCGACGGCCCGCTGGACCACGTTTTCGAGCTCGCGGACGTTGCCGGGGTAGTCATAGCGGCCGAGGAGGGCCAGGGCTTCCTGGGTGAATCCCCGGAGCTGCTTGCCGAGCTCCTCGTTGTAGCGGTCCAGGAAGAAGGACGCAAGCAGCGGGATGTCTTCGGAGCGTTCCCGCAGTGCGGGGAGGTTGACCTGGATGACGTTGATGCGGAAGTAGAGGTCGTCGCGGAAGTTGCCTCTGCGGACTTCGTCTTCGAGGTCCTTGTTGGTGGCGGCAAGGAGTCGGACGTCGATGTCGGATTCGCGGGTACCGCCGACGCGCTTGACCTTTCGCTCCTGGAGAGCGCGAAGCAGCTTGACCTGGAGGTGAAGGCTGAGCTCGCCGATCTCATCGAGGAAGAGGGTGCCGCCGTCGGCCACCTCGAAGAGCCCCTTCTTCTCGGCCACGGCTCCGGTGAACGCACCCTTGACATGGCCGAAGAGCTCGCTCTCCATGAGGGCATCGGGGATGGCGCCGCAGTTGATGACGACGAAGGGACCCCGGCTGCGGGAGCTGTTGTAGTGCAGGGCCCGGGCGACCATTTCCTTGCCGGTTCCGCTCTCCCCGAGGAGGAGAACGCTGGTGCGCGTATCCGCGATCTGGCGGATGGTATCGTAGACTTCCTTCATGCGGGCGCTGGCACCGACGAGGCTTTCGAAGGAGAAGCGGCGGTGGACCTCCTGTCTGAGGCGCAGGTTGGAGAGGATGAGGTCCCGTTTCTCGAGGGCCTTGGCGAGCGTGACTTCGAGCTCCTTGTTGTTGAAGGGCTTTGCGACGTAGTCGTAGGCTCCTTTTTTCATGGCCTCGACTGCGGTTTCGGTGGTGGAATAGGCGGTCATGACGATGACCTGGGTCTCGGGCCAGCGACGGTGGGTGGCGTCGAGGACATCGAGGCCGGAGGGGCCGGGGTCCATCTTGAGGTCGGTGAGGACGAGGTCGAACTCGGAATCTTCGAGGAGGCGGATGGCCTCTTTTCCGTTGGGGGCGGTCTGGACCTCGAAGCCGCGTCCCTTGAGGAAGATTTCGAGGACTTCGCGCATGGAGCGTTCGTCATCGACGACGAGGATCTGGTGGACCATGGGGTGCTCCTAGGGTTCGGGGAAGTTGGGCGGTTGCGCCGCCCGTCGGGGGAAGCTGACCACGAAAGCGGCGCCCGGGCCGGGGTCGCGGGCCTGGGCGAGGATCGTACCGCCGTGCTCGGAGACGTTTCGATGGACCGCGGCCAGACCGAGGCCGGTTCCGCTGGCCTTGGTGGTGAAGAAGGGCTCGAAGATGCGGGGGAGGGCCTCGGGGTCGATTCCCGGGCCGTTGTCTTCGACGGTCAAGACGAGCTGGCCGGCCCGGGTGCCGTCGACGTGGACGGTGACTTCAGCGGTGGGGCCTGCGGCCTGGAGGGAGTTGAGGGCGAGGTTCCAGAGTACCTGTCTCAGGCGGCTTCGGTCGCCGACCATGGTGGAATCCCCGGAGGCCAGGATCTTCAGCGAGGCATTGGCCGCCTGCTGGTCATGCTGGAGGATCTGGAGGACTTCGTGGGCCAGCTCGGCGACGTCGACGGTTTCGGCCTGCGGCTTTCGCGGGCGGGCATAGTCGAGAAACTCGGTGATCCAGCGGTTGAGGTGGTCGGTCTCTCGGACGACGATGTCCATGAGGCGCTTCTCCGCGTCGGAGACGGAGAGGGAATCGGCCAGGAGCTGAATGCTGCTGCTCATGGAGGCCAGGGGGTTGCGGATTTCGTGGGCGATGTTGGCGGCCATGCGCCCCAGAGCGGCCATCTGCTCCGATCGCTTGACCTCCTCTTCCATCTCCCGGGTGCGGGTCAGGTCGAAGAAGAGGAGGATGCTTCCGACCCGGGTGCCGACGTCATCCCGCAGGGGCGAGATGGACCAGCGCAGGAACCAGCGGCGACCCTGAACGACATGAGTCGTGGTTTCGGAGTGGGCGGTCCCGATCTTGTCGGGGTTTTCCAGGACGGGAGCGACTTCAGGAAAGACCTCCCGGATGGAGCGGCCGACGAGCTCATCCCGTTGGCGGCCCAAGAGGCGGGACACGGTCAGGTTGACGTAGGTGACGGTGAGGCTCGTGTCGACGGTCAGCAGGCCGCTCTCAATGTTGGAGACGATGCTTTCGTGGAGGTTGGCAAGGGCATCGAAGCCGCGTTTCTGCTCCCGGGCGAGGGTATCGGCGGCGCGCATCTGCTCGGCCAGGAAGCTGGCCAGCACGGCGATGCCGAAGAAGGCCAGGGTATTGACGATGAGGCCGGGAAGGACGCTGCCGATGTCGTGGGGGCTTGCGGTGACCCCGCCAAACAGGGTATCGGACGAGATGAGGGCTCGGAAGTCCGCACCGAGGAGCTCCATCTGGCCGGCCCCGACGGCGCCCAGGCACATGGAGTTGAACGAGGCGGTGAACAGAGCCCCCTGGCGGTAGAGGATGATGCTCGCGTTGATGATGGCGAGGGAGTAGAAGAAGGTAAACACGCTGTCGGTCCCGCCGGTCAGGAGGATGACGGTGGTAGCGAACAGGGCATCCCCGACGAAGTGGGAGTAGGCAAGCAGCATGAGGCGCCGCTCGTTGTCAGCCCATCGCTCGATGAGCCAGGATGCGGCCACGCAGAGGAGCAGGAGGAAGCAGACGCCGCCGTAGATGAGCTCCCGGCCGACGGCGGAGACGGCCCGCAGGTCCCCGCGAAAGCCGAAGAGGAACGCTGCCCCGAGGAAGACAAGGGCCACGATGAGCCGAAACAGCGTCAGGAGAGAGAGCTTGTCGTGGAAAGACGTGGTCACCGCGTCTACTTGCCGCCGCCGCCGACGTTGTCGGCCATGGAGAAGATGGGTGCGTACATCGACACCATCACGGTACCGATGATACCGCCCAGCACCACCATGATCAGCGGCTCCATCATGGAGGTGACGCTGTCCACCGCCTGGTCCACCTCGTCGTCGTAGAAATCGGCAATCTTGGTGAGCATGACGTCGAGCGCACCGGTGGACTCACCGACCGCGATCATCTGGATGACCATCTTGGGGAAGAGCCGCTGCTCCATGAGCGGGGCAGCGATGGACTTTCCTTCGGCGACGCGGTCCCGGGCGTACATGACGCCCTTCTCGACGACCTTGTTGCCTGCGGTCTTTGCCACGATCTCCATGGCATCGAGGATGGGCACGCCGGACCCGACGAGGGTACCGAGGGTGCGGGTGAACTTGGAGATGGAGGCCTTGACGATGAGGTTACCGAAGATCGGCAGCTTCGAGTAGAAGAGGTCGGTGTAGAAGTGCCCCTTCTCACTGGCGCGGATGAGCTTGTAGGTGACGACGATCGCGACCACACCGGCCACGATGAAGGGGAGAGCGGAGACGAAGTTCTGGGACAGCTTGACCATGAACTGGGTGATGGCGGGCAGCTCGGCATTGCCGAGGCTCTTGAACATGCCGGCGAAGGTGGGGACCACTTTCCAGAGGAGGCCGGCGGTGATCAGCAGGGCGACGATGAGCACCGTGACCGGGTACTTCATGGCCCCCTTGATCCGCTGGACCAGCTTCATGTTCTTTTCGGTGTAGTCGGCCAGTCGATTGAGAATGGTGTCGAGGATGCCGCCCATCTCGCCTGCGGCAACGAGGTTGACGAACAGGTTGTCGAACACCTTCTTGTGCGGCTTGAGGGAATCGGCAAAGGTGTTGCCCTGCTCGACGCTGGCTTTGACCTTGAGGAGGATGTCCTTGAATGCGGGGATCGGCTCCTGGGTCCCGAGAAGCTCGAGGCACTGGACGAGGGGGAGGCCGGCATCAATCATGGTGGCAAGCTGGCGGACGAAGACCACGACCGACTTGGTCGGGACGCCGCCGATGCCAGGGATCTTGATGCCCAAACCTTTCGACTTGCGCGTGACTCGGATGATGCGGATGGCGTTGGCCTGGAGTTTCTTCTCCGCGGCCTCCTTGGTCTCCGCCTCGAGCTCGCCGGTCTGCAGGTCACCCCGCTCGGTCGTTCCTTCCCATTCGAAGAGGGGCATGGCCTAACCTCCCTTCACTCCAATATCCAGTTGCTGGCACATCTTGTCAAATTCCTGCAGGTCCGGACTGTGCGTTCGGGCCGCATCCCGGGCGATGAGCTTCTTCTCCACCAGCTTGACCAGGCACTGGTTCATGGTCAGCATGCCGGAGTCCTTCTGGCCGACCTGCATCTGCGAGTAGATCTGGTGAGTCTTGTCGTCGCGGATGAGATGCCGGACCGCCTGGTTGGGCATGAGGAGCTCGCAGGCCATGACGCGGCCCTTGCCGTCGGCCTTCCGGAGCAGCACCTGGGAAACGATGCACTGGAGGCAGAACGAGAGCTGGGTGCGGACCGCCTCCTGCTGCGAGGACGGGAAGAAGTCCAGGACTCGGTGAATCGTCTGGACCGCACTGTTGGTGTGGAGCGTGGCCAGGGTGAGGTGGCCGGTTTCCGCGATGCGGAGCGCGATCTCCATGGTCTCCTTGTCGCGGATTTCGCCCACCAGGACGAAGTCGGGGTCCTGGCGGAGGGCGTACTTGAGTGCGTTGGCGAACGAGTGGGTATCGGAGCCGACCTCGCGCTGGTTGACGAGGCAGTTCTTGTGCTCGTGGAGGAATTCGATGGGGTCTTCGATGGTGAGGATGTGGCCCCGATGCTTCATATTGATCTCGTGCACGATGGAGGCCAGGGTCGTGGACTTGCCGCTGCCCGTGGGGCCGGTAACGAGGACCAGGCCGTTCGGCCGGTCGATGATGCCGTTGATGGCATCGGGCAGGCCGAGGGTCTCGAGACGCAGCACCGAGTGGGGGATCATGCGGAGCACGCCTGCCACGGCCCCCTGCTGGCGGAAGAAGTTGGCGCGGAAGCGCCCACGGTCCTTCCACCGGAACGACATGTCGACCTCGTTGTTGGTTTCGAACGCCTTGCGCTGCTTCTCGTTGAGCAGGGAGTAGGCGAACTCCTGCGTGTCGGCAGCCGTGAGCGGGGGCAGCTTGAGGCGGAAGATCTTGCCGTCGACCCGCAGGGCCGGGGGGCTTCCCGCCGTGATGTGGAGGTCGCTCGCGCCCTTCTCGACAACGGCTTCGAGCAGCTTGTGAACGTCGATCCCCTGGCCTTCCCGTTCTGCCATGACCCATCCTTCCGGAACCTTGAGGCGGTGGTCCCGAGGCCTCTTGTACCGCTAGCGATCAGTCTCCACGAGTGACGCGGAGCACTTCTTCAGGGGTCGTCATCCCTGCTGCGATCTTGCTGATGCCCGACTGGCGCAGGGTCATCATCCCCAGGCGCATGGCCTCCCGCTTGAGCTCCATGGCGGAGTAACCCTGGAGGACGCACTCCTTGAGCTCGTCGTACATCGGCATGATCTCATACAAGGCCACACGGCCCTTGTAACCGGTATTGTTGCAGGTCTTGCACCCCTTGCCGGCCATGGTGGTGGCCTTGGCCGCCTGTTCCTCGGTCATGCCGAGGTCGAGCAGGGCGGGGAGGGGGACATTGGTCGGCTCCTTGCAGTCTTTGCAGGCCTTGCGGGCAAGTCGCTGGGCCGCAACGAGGTTGACCGACGAGGAGACCAGGAACGGCTCGACGCCCATGTTGAGGAGTCGGTTGATCGTGGACGGGGCGTCGTTGGTGTGCAGGGTGGAGAGCACGAGGTGGCCGGTGAGTGCGGCCTTGACCGCGATTTCCGCAGTCTCGAAGTCTCGAATCTCGCCCACCATGATGATGTCGGGATCCTGCCGCAGGAACGAGCGCAGCGCCGCCGCGAAGTTGAGCCCGACCGAGTCGTTGATCTGGACCTGGTTGATCCCCGGCATGTTGAACTCGACCGGGTCTTCGCAAGTCGAGATGTTCTCCGAGGTCTTGTTCAGCTCCATGAGGGCGGAATACAGGGTCGTCGTCTTGCCCGACCCGGTAGGTCCGGTCACGAGCACCATTCCCCACGGCTGGGAGATGGCATTCTTGAAAATCTTGAGCTGCTCCTCGGCAAAACCGAGCATGGTCATGTCGAGCTGGAGGTTCGACTTGTCCAGGATTCGGAGCACCACCTTCTCGCCGAACAGCGTGGGCAGGACCGACACTCGGAAGTCGACTTCCTTCTCCTTGCCCAGCACGAGCTTGATACGGCCATCCTGCGGAAGACGCCGTTCTGCAATGTCCAGCTCGGCCATGATCTTGAGACGGGACACGATGGCGTTCTTGAGCCGCAACGGCGGCTTCATCACCTCGTGGAGCACGCCGTCCATGCGCAGCCGGATGCGGAACTCCTTCTCATAGGGCTCGATATGGATGTCGGAGGCCCCGCGACGGATGGCATCGACCAGGACCAGGTTGACCAGGCGGACGACGGCCGAGTCCTTGGAGCTTTTCTCCAGCTCTTCGATGTCGATGCCTTCCTCCTGCTGCAGGAGGCTGACATCGGCCTCGTCCAGGCCGGCCAGGATGTCGTCGACTGCGGACGCGGCGACCGCCTCTTCCTTGTAGTAGTCGACCAGCGCCTGCTGGATGGAGGACTCGGACGTGACGACCATCTCGACGTTGTAGCCGGTCAGAAACTTGATGTCGTCCATCGCATAGATGTTGGCCGGATCGCTCACGGCCACGATGAGGGACGACCCCTGCTTTTCGATCGGGATGATGCCATGCCGCATGGCCACCTCCCGGGGGACCATCTTGATGACCTCCTCCGGGACGGCCACGTCGTCGAGATTGACGGCCGGGACGCCGTACTGCTTGGACAGGAAGCTCACGAGCTGCTGCTCGGACATGTAGCCGAGCTTGGCCAGGGTGTTTCCGAGCCGCCCTCCGTGCTTCTCGATTTCAGTGCGGGCCTCGTCGAGCTGGGCCAGGGAGATTACCTGCTCGCGGAGGAGCAGCTCGCCCAGTCCTGTGCCGGCCGAGCGGGCCTTGGGAGCATCTTTGGCAGCCGGATCCGCCGGGTTTCCCTGGGGATTCCGTCCGCCGGTGGGACCATTCGTCAACCGATCAGCCATCTCCAACCTACCCCTTGGGGGCCATGGCGGCCAGAGCCGACAGGCCACGTCCAAGGGATGCTAGCATCTTGGTGCCGGGCCGTCAATTCCGATAGGGGAGCGTTTTGAGAGGCTCCCGGAGTGTTTGCATTTCTATTGACAACCGGGAGCGACGCGTGGGATGAAGGAAGACAGCAACGATTGCGCCCCGTGCCCCGTGTGCAGAGTTGGTCGGTCTCATTCGGTTGGGCTGTCGGTTCTTCGGGACCGACAGTCGGCGAAGCTGTGTTGTCAGTCCATTTCGCAAGGAGGGAGACATGAACGACGAGAAGCTCAGGCCACCTCAGGACACAGGGACTGCCACACCGGGGACGGCAGGAAGTCCTCCCGGGGCATCCGCCGAACAGGGGGCCGGGCCTCGGGATGCACCAGGTGCACCTGAGGCCGCGGCTCTGCAGCCGGCAGCGACCGCGCCGGAGGCGCCGGCCGCTGCGACGGCCCCGGCCCGCCCGCCGGAACCGCCCTCGATCACGGCATTGATCAACGAGTATGAGCGGACGGTGAAGTGGAACTCGCTGATCCGGGTCGTCTTCCCGGTGTTTGTCCTGTCGGTCATCGTGGTGTTCATCCTCGTGACCGTGCTGGGGGTCATGTCCGCGTTCCCGGAAAAGCGGGTGACTGCGGAGACGGTCAAAGCCGGCGAGGAGATCCTGCCCGTCCTGAACAAGGTGCTGCGCACGTTCGTGGACGAGGTGGCTCCGCAGCTCGCCGAGGAGTTCCAGAAGGGGCTGGAGAAGGGGAGCGAGAAGCTTGCCGAGACGTTCTCCCTCGAGATCGAAAAGATGGAGAAGAAGACCCAGGAGTATGTCAAGAGCAAGGTTCACGAGACGATCTACGCGGCTCGGCGGGACCACCGTCAGTTGCTGCTCCAGGCCATGCCGGAGCTCAAGGATGATCCGGCCCGCCTCGAGCGACTGACCGAGCGGGTGAACCGGGCGTTCGAGCTGTGGACCGTGGCCTACATGCTCCGGATTCTCGAAGACTACTATCTGGCAATGGCCAAGATCAACGACACGGTCATCAAGGGATTCCAGCCGGATCCGAAGGTCAAGCCCATTGCAGGGACCCAGGAAGCGGAAATGCTGGAGCTGTTCATGGAGCTGATGAATGCGGCCTACGAGCAGGATCTGACGGGTGGAGGGCTCGAGCAGCCCAACCCGGCGGCCCCCCGGTCTGAGGAAGGCGCACCGCCTGCGGGGACGGTCACACCTCCGGCGGAGGGTACCGAACCGGCCGCGGACGGCATCGCCCCGGCCGCGGAGGGCACCGCCCCGGCAGCGGAGGGCACCGAACCGGCCGCACCATCCACCAACCCGTCGAATTCATGAAGGGGGACGCCATGAACGATGACCAGGCAATGAAAGAGAAGAACAATGCCGACGAGATTCGGCTGGCCCGTGCGTTCCTGGAGGACAAGCTGGCCAAAGAGAAGCGGGGTCTGAAAGTCCGCCTGGTGGCGGGAATCGTCGTCAGCGTGATCGTGTTCGGCTACATGCTCTGGCTGTCCAGCGCCCTGACCAAGATGGGGACCCCGGAGTTCGTGCGCGAGGCCTTCGTGACCACCATCCGCAGCAATGCTCCGGAGATGGTGGCCATGGCCAAGCGTCAGATCCTCGGGAATCGCAAGGAGCTGATCGACTTTCTGACCAAGGAAGGGGTGGACAAGCTGGTGGTCGTCCTGATGGACGAGGGGCGTCGGTCGCTGGAGCGGCTGATCTCGAGGATCACGAACGAGACGATCGGGGAGCTGAACGGGCGGTTCGTTGCGGTCCTGGGCAAAGAGGGGTCGAGGCTCAAGACCCTGCTGGCCGATCCGGACAAGCTCCATCTCGAGGAGGAGCTGGTGCGAGCGTTCGACGACGACCTCCAGGAGTCCATGGGGGACCTCCAGCTCGACGAGGATTTCAAGGAGCCTCTCAGCAAGAAGCTCCAGGAGAGCCTGCAGCAGCTCAATCTCATCAATGACCGGCTCCAGGCGATGGCCGCCAGCAACACGTTGTCGCGTCGTGAGGTGCTGATGGTGCGATTCATCAAGTCGTGGTCCGGATACGTCAAGCAGGTCGGGGACGAGCCCCCCGAGCCGGATTCCCGCTGCAATGACGGCTCTTTCTCCCAGGGCATTCCTCCGCAGTGTGAGCCGGGCAAGGTCCGGGCCATCCTGGGGGGGCAGTGGAAGTGCGTGAATCCCGGGACCTGCCAGGAGTAGTCGGGACTGTCCCGGGGGGCCTTTCCGTCCTGGGAATCCCTCCCTCGACCCGACCGGCATGAACGCCCATGCCGGCGGGGCACCAAGGTTGCCCTCCGCAAACTGGTTGCCGCGACGTGCGTTCCGGGTATAATCGCCCCGTACTCTGCTCCCGGAGCACGGATGGCGAGGAGATCGACACAGCCCATGTTCCAGCGTCTGGCGTTGACCACGCTGTTCCTCGCGCTGGTCGCCCTCATTCCCCCCGCTCTGCTGGCGTACCGGGTGTACCGGCAGTCTCTCGAGGAGCACACGCTGGAGCAGGGGCGGATTGCGGCCTCGGCCCTGGCGTCGGCGGCCCTGCAGCCGGTGCTCGACCGACAGCAGGGGATGCTCCAGGCCCTGGTGCAGGGGGTTCCCAAGGCGGGGGGGCAGGACGTTGCATTCGTGGTCGACACGGCCGGGCGCATCTGGGCCCATTCCATCCCGGAGAAGGTCGGGGAGAGCTTCCAGCCGGCCAGTCACACCGAGGGCTTCTTCGATCATACGGCCCCGGTGGGCCCGACGGACCGTCCCCTGGCATTCGTGCACGTGGGATTGAGCCGGAGCTGGTTCGACGGGAAGCTGGCCGGCTTCCGATTCGCACTGTTCCTCGCCCTGGGGATAGCGGCCCTGGCCGCGGCGCTCCTGGCTGGTGCGCTGGCTGATTCGCTGTCCCGGCCGTTGCGTCGGGTCATTCGGGCCCTGGACGAGATGGCGGCCGGAGAGTTTTCCCAGGCCATCGGGCCCGTTTCCGGGCCTGCGGAGGTGCAGGCGCTGGCCGCGGCTGCGGAGCGATTGAGGGAAGCCGGGGCGGGCAGGCTCAAGGAGCTCCAGGCGGCCAACGAGCAGCTCGACCGGCGGCTCCAGGACCTGTCGCTGGTGTGCCTGGTCGGCGAGGCGATGAACCGGGGAGATGATCCTCAAGGGCTGCTCGAGACCATCGTGGAATCCGCAGTGAATGCCACGACCGCCCGGGCCGGTGCGGTGTTCCTGGCCGGAGAGCGGGACGGTGAAGTGACGGCGGCTGCCTCCAGGGGGCTGACCAACGACGGAGAGCTGGACCCGTGGTTCCGGCTGCTCCGGGACAACGCTTTGACCATCATCGAGGAGGGAGCGTTCCTGACCTGGCAGCCGCCTCCGCCGAGCGGTGGAGCGGGGCGGGAGGACATGGACCTGGTGCCTGTCGTAGGACCTGTCGGGGAGGAAGGGCCGCCGCCGGACAACACGGTGGAGGTGGCCAACCCACGCTACCTGGTGGGGTCCCCGCTTCGCATCGGCCAGCAGGTGGTCGGGGCATTCCTGATCGCGGGGAACGGCAATCCGCCTGACCGGGAGAAGACCGAGCTGGTCGAAGCCATGGCCGTGCAGGCTGCTCGGTGCGTCGACCAGGGACGGATGTACACGGCATCGATGAACGACGGCCTGACCGGGCTGTTCGTCTCGCGGTACTTCCGCATGCGGCTTCGGGAAGAGATCCGATCCGCGGTCCGCTATCACCGCCAGGTCTCGCTGCTGCTGCTGGACATCGACCGGTTCGGGAATCTGAACGAGACGCTGGGTCGCCCGACCGGGGAGGTCGTTCTGCAGGTGGTGGCGGGGTGCGTGCTGGGCTCGTTGCGGGATGAGGTGGACCTGGCCGCCCGCTGGGGGGGGGACGAGTTTGCGGTGCTGCTGCCGGAGACCGGGAGGGACGGGGCCCGGGTCGTGGCGGACCGGCTGCGCGACTCGGTCCGGCGCCAGCCCATGGAGATCGACGGCTCGACCTTCCACGTGAGCATCTGCATCGGTATTGCGACCTGCCCGGAAGCGGGGGTGCGTCCGGAGTCGCTGCTCCGGCAGGCCCAGGATGCCCTGGACCGGGCCAAGCAGGCCGGTACCGGCCAGATCCGGGTGGCGGAACCCGTCAAGTCGGACACGAACTGATCGGAACCAGCCGGAGGGCAAGGTGCTGTCCTATCTGTCGATTCGGAACCTGGCCATCATCGATCGGCTGGAGCTGGAGCTGTACCCCGGGTTGACCGCGGTCACCGGCGAGACCGGTGCGGGCAAGTCGATGCTGCTGTCCGCTCTGACCATGCTGCTGGGCGGGGCCGTGTCCCGTGACTCGGTCCGAACGGGCGAGGATTCGCTGTCCCTCGAGGGGATCTGGGACAACGGCTCCGGCACCCTCCCCTTTTCATCGCTGCTCGACGGGGAACCCGTACCCGGAGAGGTGATCGTCCGCCGCAACGTGTCGCTGACCGAGGGGTCGAGGCGGGACCGGCTCCTCGTGGCCGACCGCCTGGCGAGCCGGACAGCGCTCCAGGAGCTTGCCGGGGACCTGGTCAACATCTCGAGCCAGCATGAGTACATCGGCCTCATGAAGAAGGCCGAGCACCTGCGCATCCTGGACCGCTATGCGGGACATGCCTCCCTGCTGGAGCGGATGGACGGGCTTGCGGCCCGGCATGAGTCGTTGCGCAGGGAGCTTGCCGACCTCGTCGAGCAGGCGGAGCGGCGGGAGGCCCGGATGTCGGAGCTTTCCGCCCGCGTGGACGAGCTTTCGGCGGCGGAGGTCAAGGCCGGGGAGGAGGAGGAGCTGCTGGGGCGGATCTCGCGCCTCGCGCACGCGGCCGACATCGCCAATGCACTCGGGCAGGCCGTGGACCTGCTCTACGAGGGGGAGCGGGACGTCGTGTCCACCCTGACGTTGGTGGAGCGGGTTCTCGCGGGAGTCACCCGTTTCGAGCCGGCGGTTTCACCGGGGATCGACCGCCTGGCATCGGCCCGGGTAGAGATCGAGGACATCGTGTCCCAGCTTCGCCGGCAGGCCGGGGGGAGCGAGGTCGACCCGGCCCAGCTCGACCACCTCCAGGAAAGGCTGGCGCTGGTGCAGAAGCTCAAGCGCCGATACGGGGTGGAGCGGGCCGACGAGCTGCCGCTGCTGCTCGACGAGGCCCGTGCCGAGCTGTCCCGGCTCGAGGACGTGGACGTGCACGTCGAGCGGCTCCGCTCCGAGGCCGAGACGGCCCGCAAGGCGATGAACGACTGTGCGGCCAGGCTGCACGAGGCCCGGGCCCGGGTGGCCCGCAAGCTCGAGAAGGCGCTCCAGGAGACGCTGGGGCTGCTGGAGATGAAGAAGGCCCGCTTCTCGGTCCCGGTGGTGTTCGACGAGACCCGCGTCGGACGCCAGGGGGGCGATGACGTGGAGTTCCTCTTCTCCGCCAACACGGGCGAGGAGCCCAGAGCCCTTCGCAAGGTGGCCTCGGGAGGGGAGCTCTCAAGAGTGCTGCTGGCGTTGAAGGCCGTCCTGGCCGAGGCCTACCCGGTACCGACGTACGTCTTCGACGAGATCGACTCGGGGATCGGCGGCAAGACCGCGCTGGCCGTGGGGCGGCTGCTGTCCCGGCTTGCCCGCTCCCACCAGGTGATCTGCATCACGCACACGGCGCAGCTTGCGGCCTTTGCCGATCATCACTACGTGGTCACCAAGGAGGAGCGGGGGGGCAAGACCCACGCGCGCCTGGCCCGCCTGGCCCGCCCGGAGGAGCGGGTCCGTGAGGTGGCCCGCATGCTGTCGGGACTCGACGATTCCCCCACCGCCCTCTCCCATGCGGCCGAGCTGATCGAAGCCGCACGGGGGGACGCGTAGGGGGGCCGCACCGACGGCCGGGGCGGTGCATGGGCCGATGGGATGCCATACCAACGGCCGGAGCAGTGCATGGGCCGATGGCGTGGGCGAATGGGCCGAGGCGCTGGCACCGGCCGTGGGAGCGGATGTGGATGTGCCGTGGGCACCCGCACACAACGGCCTCCATGCTCGGCACGTCTTCCTGAGCGACCCGGCCCTCCTGCCTATGAAGTTGGATCTGCCGCTCTGCCGGGAGCGAAGGACCTCGGCCTTCTTGTGTTCGCA
>CAITUV010000034.1 GCA_903895725.1 uncultured Myxococcales bacterium
CGCCGATCATCAACTGGCCCGAGGTGGCGATCCTGTTGCTGGGGCGGTCGCGGAAGATGCCGGTCGTGCACGAGGACCGGGTCGAGCCGAGGCTGATGATGCCCCTTTCCCTGTCGTATGACCATCGACTCGTCGACGGGGCGATGGCGGCCCGGTTCCTCAACGAGGTGATCGGCTACCTCGAGAGCCCGGGCCGTCTGTTGTTGGCCATGTGAGACCGAACTGGAACCGACCGTGACACCCACCGCGAGCCTTGATTCGGCCGGCACCGCGAGCCTGGCCTTTCTCGAGGAGCTCTTCGACCGCTACCAGGTCGTCGAGCTCACCGGGCCTCGGCATTTCCCTCAGTACAATGGAAAAAAGGAACGCTCATTCCGGGACGTCCGGGCCTACGAGCGGGCCATGCACAAGCAGTATCCCTGGATGCCTCTTGCCGAGCGTATCAAGGCCGCCATCAAGGATCTCAACGACGACCGCCCGAGACCGGTCCTCTCGGGCTGCACCGCCGCCGAGGTCTATGAGCGCGACCGCATCGTACTGCCCGACCGGGCCCAATTCAAGAAGGAGGTGGAGCAGACCAAGCGGACATTGCTCGCTCAGGCCGCCTCGCGTGAGGAAAAGGATAGCGCTGGACGCAGAGCGGTCGAGACGGTACTCTTGCGGTACGGATTCCTGGAATTCCGGGGGACGATGTCAACCGATTTCCAGGCGGCCAGCCAGAAGAAATAATTGGGCGCTACAGGCCCTGGCATACGGGACGGAACGGAACGTCCGCTCTCAGATCCTCGCAAGCCCCAGGAACACGGCATGCAGGGAAGCGACGAATACGATGAAGACGTGGCGGACCGCAGGCATGCCGTAGCGGCTGAACCGGTACCGGATCGAATCGTGTCGGCAGCTCTGAATGCAGTCGCCGCACAGCGTGCAGGAGGCGGCGGGCCGCCCTCGCTCGAGATCCTCCGGGTGCAGCGCATCATAGCGGCAGGCCCGGAAGCAGAGCCTGCAGCCGGTGCACGACGACCGGATGGTCAGCCGGAACAGAGAAATGCGTCCCAGGCGTGTGGCCAGCACACCAATCGGGCACCAGAAGAGGCAATGCGCCATGGTGCCGGTCCGGGCTGAGAACCGGGCCATCACAACCACTCCGGCGATTCCGAAGATACCCCCGACGACGGCCGCTGTCGTTCCATCGATGCCGGCCAGCCCCATCAGGAACGCGGCCAGCAGAACGGCCAGGGCAAAGACGATCTTACCCGGCCGGACCCACCGCGGAAGAGCCCGGGGAAACGCGGTGCGCGACGCCGCCACGTCATCCCACGCTCCGAGGTAGCACAGGTGGCTGCACCAGGCTGGCCCGACGAGGACGAGCGTAGTCAGGAACAGGCCGAGCATGAAGAAGCCGCCACCACGGTAGGCGGGCCCGGCAGCGATGACAGCTGGGACCGGCAGGTGCAGCTTCCCGGTCATCAGACACTTCTCGATGCCTGCAAGCCCCAGCAGGAGCTGACCATAGAAAGCGACCGAGAACACACGCCAGGTCCAGCGCCGCCACCTGGGCTGGCGGACAGGATCGAGCATGGCCCCGCAGACGATCGCAGCATAGATGGACAACAGCCCGACTTCGACCCAGCCGCTCCCCGGAACGAACCGTTCGGCCAGGAGCATGGGGTGCACATTCGATTGGACGACGGACAGCAGCCCGCCTGTGAACGCGGCGGACGCCAGCATGGCAGGAATTGAGCCGGCGGAAAGCATCGGGCGAATGAGGGACTTGGGAGGAATGGGGGACATGAATGCTGAGCGGATGAAGGGAGCTCCCTGCCGACGCCTACGCTTCCTGCCGCCGCCGCAGGACCGCCAGGGACAGGAGCCCGGCCAGCAGCACGACGCCGGCCTGGCCGTTCCCACCGGCGGCCGAGCAGCCGCCGGACTTCTTCTTCGACGGGGTCTCGCCGCTGCCGCTGCCGGTATCCTCGTCGTTGCCCGGCTCGATCACGTCCTCCTCCCCTCCGATGTCGCCGGTGGGGGGAGCAACGCACATGTTTGCCTCGCACGAGAGTCCGTTGGGGCAGGTACCGCACAAGCCGCCGCAACCGTCATCGCCGCACTGCTTGCCGACGCAGTTGGCCACGCACGGCTGCTGGCACTGCCCCGAGGCGTTGCACTGCATGCCGGCCGCACAGGTTCCGCACGAGCCGCCGCATCCGTCATCGCCGCACACCTTGCCGATGCAGTTGGCCACGCACGGCTGGACGCACTGGAAGTTCTTGCACTCGAGGCCGGCCGCACAGGTTCCGCACGAGCCGCCGCAGCCGTCATCGCCGCACATCTTGCCCGCACAGTTGGCGGTGCAGCCGCTGGCGCACTGGCCGGCCTTGCAGGTCTGGCCCACCGGGCAGGCTCCGCACGAGCCGCCGCAGCCGTCGTCGCCGCACACTTTGCCGGCGCAGTTCGGCTGGCAGCCGACGCACTGGCCGTTCTGGCAGGTCTGGCCGACGGGGCAGGAACCGCACTGACCGCCGCAGCCGTCATCTCCACATACCTTGCCAGTGCAGCTCGGCGTGCAGCCGACGCACTGGCCGTTCTGACAGGCCTGGCCCTGCTGACAGGTTCCGCAGCTACCGCCACAGCCATTGTCGCCGCAGGTCTTGCCCGTGCAGTTCGGCGTGCACGTCCCCGAGCACGGCATCGCGTTCTTGCCGGACGGATCGGCCGTGCCCTGGGTATTGCAGTCGTAGAAGTTGCCCTGGGGCTGCCAGCCGCACTTGGGGCTCTGGGCGCAGTCAATCACCTGGAGCACGTTGTTGTCGCAGTACTTGAGCGTCTCGCCCTCACAGCACCCTTCATAGGTCACGTTTCCGCAGCCCGCCGGCCCGGCTGCGCAGGCCCCGTTCTGGCAGGTCTGTCCCGCAGGGCAGGTGCCGCACGAGCCGCCGCAGCCGTCGCTGCCGCAGACCTTGCCCGTGCAGCTGGGGGTGCAGGTTCCGCCGCCGCAGGCCAGGGGGTTGTTCCCGGACGGGTCGGCAGCACCGTCGGTTCCGCAATCGTAGAAGCCCCCCTCGGTGCTCCAACCGCACTGCGGGTTCCCGCCGCAATCGATGGTCGTGAGCTTGTCGTTCTCGCAATACTTCAGAGTCTGGCCGTCACAGCAGCCTTCGTACGTGATGCCGTCGCAACCGGTCGGAGTGCCGCCACAGCCGGCCAGGTCCGGGCACTGGTCGCACACGTCGGTGCAGCAGTCGCCGTAGTCGAAGCACTGGTCGTCGCAGTAGCAGTTGCCGGACTGGGCACCGCACTTGCCCGCACAACTGTCGGTCTGCACGGTCTCACCCGGGTAGCAGGCCCAGTCGCCCTCGCAGGCAAACGCCGGGGCTGCCTCGACGGGAGACTTGGCCCCCACGCCGATGGTCATGGTGACGCAGTGCTGAGCACCACCCCAGGTGATGACTTCGTCGGACAGGATGCCGATGTGATTCCAGGTCGGCATGGCGGTCTTCCACACGTTCATGGCCTCGGCCTCGAGGTCCTTGTTGACGGAGTAAACCGGGATCAGGTTCGAGTTGTTGACGAAGAGGGAGTTCGTGTAGGTCCGCCAGACGCCATCTTTCTGGTTGGGCATCGGGATCCGGTAGACCTTGTAGCCCAACTGCTCGAGGTAGGTGGCGTTCTTGTCCAGGGTCTGGATGGTCTTGGCCGAGCAGTAGGTCGACGTGCACTTGCCCATGACCCAGGTCTTGTCGTCGCAGAGCTTGGAGTACATGTCGATGTGGGTCGTGCCGTCCTCGAGGGGCTCGGTGTAGTAGGTCTTCGTGCACCCGACGTACTGCTGCATGTACTTCTCGACCGCGGTCTGGGCGATCGGGTTGAACCACAAGAGCCCCTGGCTGGCGAAGCAGACGCCCTTGCTGTCGGTCATGAGGTTGCCGCCCTCGTAGTCGAGGGGGGCGCGGTACACGGTCACGTTCCACAGGTTGCCGAGCTTGGTGGGAATGGCATCATCATAGATCCGGTTCGGGTAATAGCGCAGATCGGTCAGCGCCACCTTGCCGTTGGAAACCAGCGGGATGGGGCCGTAGTCGCGCATCCAGATCGAATCGTTGTCCATGGTGATGTACTTGACCTTGGCATCGATCGTGGCCTGGGCCATGCCGGCGGCCTTCAGCTTGCTGGTGAAGTCGGTCTGCGCCGCGGCGTTCTCCACCACGACCCCGATTTCGACCACATTGGCAGCGTGCTTGACGGTCTCGACGATGGTCTGCGTCACGTTCTTGCTCAGCCCGCTGCCGGTGTACGTGACGAGCATGATGGAGGCGGGCTCGTACTCCGCAACCGGACGGAACGCCACGGTCGGCGGGTTGGTGATGCCGTAGGTGTTGGGGTTGGCATCCTTGTAGTCGGTGTACTGGTCGGCCTTGCCCAGGAGCTTCTCGTCGTCGGTACGCCATGCGGGCAGCATGGGCTTGCCCTTGACGATCTGCGCCTTTTCGGCACCGGAGGGAATCGGAGCCCGGGACATCTGCTGCTCGTCACAGGCAGCCAGCAACGCCACGCAACTCAACGCCAACAGCCATTTCTTCATGGAGTCACTCCTTGGTTGCACAACGGGATCTACGGGCATCTTCTGCCCCGAAACCGAGTCAGGATACAGAACGCGGCGCCCAAGTCAACGACGCAAAGCGTCAGGTCCTGTCGTTCCCCGGCAGGAGGGGGGCTTGCCGATTCCAGTTGCCCCTGCAGGAATGAAGTCCTAATAATAGGCCAGGCTGCAAAGTCGCCGGCGGATTGGGAATCGAGGGAAGCGAGGAGCCGGGCGGCTCCCGGCCGGTACGGGAAGACGACACGGTCCTGGAGCGTTAGATGGACGTTCAACTGATGTTCAGCGGATTGCACCCGGGGATGCAGGCACTGCTGGCCGGGCTGTTCACGTGGGGGGTGACCGCACTGGGGGCGAGCGCCGTTTTCCTGGCTCGCGACGTAAACCGGAAGATCCTGGACGGGATGCTCGGGTTTGCGGGCGGCGTCATGGTTGCGGCCAGCTTCTGGTCGCTGCTGGCCCCGGGGATCGAGATGGCGGAGCAAGGCGGCGGGGCCGTTCCTGCGTGGCTCCAGGCGGCGCTGGGGTTCCTGGGAGGCGGCATCTTCCTCTGGGGGCTCGACCGGATCCTGCCGCACCTGCATTCCAGCGAGCCTGCCTCTGCTGCCGAGGGAATCCACACCACCTGGCGGCGGACGACGTTGCTGGTGCTCGCAATCACGCTGCACAACATCCCCGAGGGGCTGGCCGTGGGCGTGGCATTCGGAGCGGCAGCGGCCGGCCTCCCGTCGGCCACCGTGGCATCGGCCGTGGCGCTGGCGGTGGGCATCGGCCTCCAGAACTTCCCGGAGGGCCTTGCGGTGTCGATGCCGCTTCGCCGGGAGGGGTTGTCCAGGCTGCGGGCATTCACCGTGGGGCAGACTTCCGGTCTCGTAGAGCCGGTGGCAGCGGTCGTGGGGGCACTGGCCGTGATGCAGATGCAGACGCTGCTTCCCTATGCCCTGGCGTTTGCCGCGGGGGCCATGATCTTCGTGGTGGTGGAAGAGCTGATTCCCACGGCCCGGGAGGAGGGGCATTCGGACCTCGCCACCATGGGCTTCATGGGAGGATTTGCGGTCATGATGATCCTGGACGTCGCACTGGGTTGAGGCGTCCGGGACCGGCCAGGATTGGAATCTCGAACGGGATGGAGGTGGAGATGACGAGGGGAACGGGACTTCTGCTGGCGATGGCATTCGTCGTTGGAGCTTGTGCAACCGGAGGGAAAACTCTGCCGGGGGGCTACCGGCTGGCTGCGCCCGAGCTCGGCCTGCGCTACCGCGTGACCGGTCAGGGAACGACCAACCTGGTGCTGATCCACGGCAACTTCGACAACCTCGCGACCTGGGAGAGGGTACGGCCGGAGCTGGACCGCAACTTCCGAGTCCTGGCCCTCGACCTGCCCGAGTTCGGAGAGAGCGGCAACCCGTTCGGGTCACTCAGCCTGGACGTCATGACCGCCGCGGTCGGCCTGGTCATGGCGGACGCCGGAATGGACAAAGCCGTCGTGGTGGGCAACTCCATGGGTGGTGCCGTTGCCGCGTCGTTCTTCGTCCGCTTTCCGGACAAGGTGCAGGCGCTGGTGCTGGAGGATTCCAACATGTTCCCGGCCTGGCCGCTGGGGAACATGGGCTCGGCCATCCAGGCCATCTTCGCCGCTGCGTCCGAGCTCCAATCCGCCCCTCAGGATCCGGCCCGGATGGAGGCGCTGAAGAAGGCAGTGGGAGACGGGCTCAGGATCGCGCTCCCGTTCCCGGGGGCAGTGGACCAGGCCCTCATCGACCACTTCACAGCGGGGTTCGTCGGGTCCCGTTTCGACGCCGTCAAGAATGCCAACGCCGGACTCGACTTCGGACCGCTACCGGGGAAGCTCGCCTCGGCACTGGCTGCCAATCCGAGACCGGTGTGGGTGGTCTGGGGCGAGAAGGATCCGCTCATCCCGGTCGAGGTGGCGGGCAAGATCCGGGCGATCCCCGGGGTGGGCCCGCTGATCCTCGTGGGCAATTGCGGCCATGCTCCCCACCTGGAGCGACCGGCCGAATTCGCCTCCATTCTCACGGCCGGCTTCGGACCTCAGGGCAAGACGGATCCGGGGGATTTCTACCTTCCTCACGGCGACGTCCTCCCCGAGTTTCCGCAGTTCCTCAATGACCAGCCGTGGGTAGAGGCCCCGGCCCGGGCCTACGCCGCCCGTAAGACCGGCCAGCCGGCTACCTATGTGCAGGCAGCGCTCAACCTGGTTGCAACAGGGCGGTTCGAGCTGGCACTGGGGCTGCTCGACGAGGTCGCGGATGGGGCGGCACCGTTCATCCCGGGGTTCAAGGCCTTCGTCAGGGCCCTCATTGCCGACAAGAACGGAGCTGCCGGCGTGGCCGACCTCTATGCCGAATCCCACAATGCCCTGGCGGATTCGGACCGGGTCTGGCCCATGAAGCGGCTCACCGCGTTCGACCTGGGGCCGGACTGGCTGACCTACCTCGACGGTTTTCTCAAGCCGCCGGCCGACCCGGAGGCGACCGAGCCCCTTTCCATCCTTTTCATGCGGGTCGACCTGAACCTGCGTCGAGGCCTTGTCGCCACCGTCCCCGGGGATCTGGATCGGGTTCCCTTCCAGCTTCCCGTCTCGTTCCTCGAGATCCGCCGGGCGCTGGCCCTGCTTGCAGCGGGGCGTACCGATCTGGCAAGGAATTCACAGCGCAAGGTGGCCGACGAGGTCCAGAAAGCCAGGACCGAGAAGCGTCTCCCGTCCGAGGTCATCGAGAACCTGAGCATCTGTTCGGAGAACCTGGAGACCTGGATCGACGCGGACGAGGGAATCCGGGACTCCTGGTCTCCGGACGAAGGGTGCGAGGAGGCGGTCTACCCGCTCGAGCTGGACTACGCCGTGGTGAGCCCTCCCCGAGTCACGCGGATCTGGTCCGCGCGGTCCTGGGCCGGCAGGGTCCTGTCGGAGAAAGACATGGACAAGCGGAAGGCCAGGGCGGAGGAGGCCCGCCGGGAGCTCTCCGGCTTTGCGACCAATCCGCTGGGGGCCTTGACCCTGGCCCGCATCGCTCTGGCCGTGGGAGATGCCGCAGCAGCAGCGGCCGCCCTCGACCAGGTGCCCGCCCCGGCGTCCGTGCAGATTCCCGACTTCCACCGGGTCCGTCTGGCGCTTCGGATCGCAGCTGCCAAGGCCACGCCGGACGCGCTCAAGGCCCTGGAGGAGGCACAGGCCCTGGCTGCCGCCCACCCGACGGCACCGGAATGGCTGGGGGTCGCAGCAACCGCCCTGTTTGCCGCAGGGCGCCTGCCGGAGGCTGGGGATGCCCTTGCCCGCATGCTGGCCTCGGGACGGCGGGACGAATGGATCGTGGAGCTGGCCCTGATCCGGCTCGCCCAGAACCGGGTGGACGAAGCCACCGCCCTGCTGTCCGGTACCCAGTTCGGCCAGTGGAACTGGATCGGCGTCACGGCCGAGCTGCTCCCGCATGCCGCCGGCCTGCCCGCTCGGCTCGCACCAGCGGGGAAGTGAGCGGCTCACAACCGCAGGAAGTGGGCGGCTCACAACCGCAGGAAGTAGGCGGCAGAGCCGTGCCCCCCATCAAATCCAGGGCAGCCCGGTCCGAACCGACCTCAGTTTTCGAGCTTGATGCCCAGTTCGTGAAGCTGGCGGGAATCGACTTCCGAGGGAGATCCGGTCATCAGGCAGGTACCGGAAGTCGTCTTGGGGAATGCAATCACGTCGCGGATCGAGCTGGCACCGGTCAGCATCATCACCACCCGGTCCATTCCGAGCGCAAGACCGCCGTGGGGGGGAGCGCCAAACGTGAAGGCCTCCAGCAGGAAGCCGAACTTGGCCTGGGCCTCCTCGGGCGTGATCTGCATGGCCGAGAAGATGCGCTGCTGAAGGTCGGGCGTGGAGATACGGATGGAGCCGCCACCCAGCTCGACGCCGTTGAGCACGATGTCGTAGGCCCTTGCCCGCACGCGCCCCGGGTCGCTCTCGAGTAGCGGTAAATCCTGAGGCTTGGGCTGGGTGAACGGGTGGTGCATGGCCACGTACCGGTTCGCCTCTTCGTCGAGCTCGAACATCGGGAAATCCGTGACCCAGCAGAATGCGAAGTTCTTGGCCCGGTCCGGATAGACCTCGGGGCCGAGCTTCATCCGAAGCTGCCCCAGAGCCAGCAGCACGGTCTTCTTCGGGCCCCCCACGAACAGGAGCAGGTCGCCGATCTTGGCGTCCATGACCTCCACGAGCTTGAGCTGCTGCTCGGGGGACAGGAACTTGGCAGCAGGACCGGCCACGGCATCCTCCTGCACCTTGAGCCAGACGAGCCCCTTGGCCCCATAGCCCTGGACGAAGGCCGTGAGGGCATCGAGCTCCTTTCTCGACTTCTCGGCCGCCTTCGAAACCCGGATGCCTCGTGCAGTCCCGCCCGCGGCCAGGACCTCCTTGAACACGGTGAACTCGGTCCCCTCGAAGATCGGTCCCACGTCCGTGATCGGCATGCCGAACCGCAGGTCCGGAGCATCCCGGCCATAGAGGTTCATGGCGGTATCGTAGGTGATGCGCGGGATGGGCCTGGGCAGGTTCTGGCCGGTGATCTCCTTGAAGATGTCGGCCATGAGCCCCTCGACCAGCTCCATGACGTCATCCTCGTTCACGAACGACATCTCGATGTCGATCTGGGTGAACTCGGGCTGACGGTCGGCCCGGAGGTCTTCGTCCCGGTAGCAGCGGGCGACCTGGTAGTACCGGTCGAACCCGGCCACCATGAAGATCTGCTTGAAGAGCTGCGGCGACTGGGGAAGCGCGTAGAAGCTCTGCTTCTGGAGCCGCGACGGGACGAGAAAGTCGCGGGCGCCCTCAGGCGTGCTCTTGATGAACGTCGGCGTCTCGAGCTCGAGGAACCCCTTTCCGTCCAGGTGGCGCCGCGTGACCCGGGCAACCGCAGCCCGCTTGATGAGGCGGTCCTGGAGGATGGGGCGACGCAGGTCGAGGTAGCGATACTTCAGGCGGAGCTCCTCGCTGGCATCGACCTCGTCACGAATCACGAACGGAGGTGTGGCGGCCTGGTTGAGCACCTGGACGCGCTCGACGACCACCTCGATCTCCCCCGTGGCCATGTCCTTGTTGACGTTTCCGCCCCGGCCCACGGCCTGACCTTCCACAGCGACGACCCACTCGGGGCGCAGCGTGGCCCCGATGGCATGCGCCTCGGTCCCGCGGTCGAATCGAAGCTGCGTGAGACCTGACCGGTCACGCAACAGCACGAAGAGCTGGGCACCAAGGTCTCGCGCCCCGTGCACCCACCCCATCAGCACCACCCGCGCGCCGGCATCCTTGCCGCGAAGCTCACCGCAACGATGTGTTCTGCGGACCTGCTCGACAAAATCCATGGAATCCCCCTCCAGAACCAATTGGCGGGAACGTAGCTCAAAGTAGTGGGGAAAGCAAGCAGCCCGGTCTACTTCACCCGGATCTTCCAGGAGTTGATGCGGCCCGTATCCTGGGCGAACGTATCGACCACGGTGAGGGTCCAGTCTCCTGCCAGCTTGAGGCCGTTGAATTCCTTGACGTCGTAGCTCTTCCTGATGTCGTCCGCCGAGGAGCCCTCGTCGAACTTCTTGAGCACGGCTTCCTTGCCGTTGGGCCCGGAAAGCGTGATCCGAAGGTCGCCGATGTAAGTGTGGGTGATGTCCACGTCGACTTCCATGTTGCCGATCTCGGCCGCCGAATCGACTTTGATCACGCTGACGGCCGGAGCGCCCGGGTCGCCATTCTCGGTACCGTCGGGAATGTCCATGGGCGTATCGGTGCTGGCGAACTCGCCGGTGGCGGGGACTTCGGGGTTCTCCGCGTCCTTGAGCAGCAGGGGGAGGATCTCCTTGGCCAGCACGTCATAGTCGACGTAGGGGTTCTCGTAGTCACGGCCGCCGTCGGTGCTGTTGGCCGTGGGCTGCCAGAGGAAGTCCGGGTGGGCATGGGCGTAGTCGTAGGTGGCCCCGTGGTTCCACTGGCCGTCTCCGATGATGCGGGCGTCGGAGTCGGTCATGGGCTTGTCGAGCCAGAGCACGTAGGTCAGCGTGCGGAGGTCCACGTGATCCTCGAGCTGGCTGTGGACCCACGAGCCGCTGGTGAAGTTGTCATAGGTCATCTTGTCGAACTCGTACCGGGCGGTGACCGCGTCGTGGGCAACGCCGTCCGACATCCAGTGGATGGTCGTGCTGCAGAGCACGGGATACACGCTCTTCTCGCCCAGCTTCTCGAGCGCGGGGGTGCCGCCGTACCAACCGCCGTAGTTGGTCAAGGTGACATCGACCTTCTCGGCCACGGCCTTGCCGTCCTGTCCGATCTCATACTGGGGCTCACACTTGGCCCAGTAGGCCTTGACGGGCTGATTCCAGACCTCCTGGCCGGTGAACTCGTCGATGACGAAGGCTTTGTCACGATTGCCGATCTGGTCGGCGAAGAAGATGTGGAACGCGGCCGGAGTCACGTCCTTGTAGTCGATCTTCTCGCGGTCTTCGGCGTTGTCGTGATGCTCGTTTCGGGTGCCGAAGAACGAGGAGTTGCACTCCATCCAGGACTCGGTGAGCAATCCCTTCACGTCGCCGGGATTGAACGGGATGTCCTTGATGGTGGCTTCCTTGGCCGGCTCGGGCTCGACGCAGGCCGCACCGGCCCATGCGTTGCAGTGCCCCCACCAGTACTGGACGCCGAACTGCCCGTTGCCGTGGTTGATGACCTCCCACTCGTAGGCCGTGTCGACGGTGAGGGAGATCTTCTTCAGCTCCCCCTGCTTCTCCTCGATCTTCTTGCCGAGGTCGACATACTTCTTGCCTTCCTCCGTGTCCTGCCACTTGAAGGTCGTGTCGCCGGACTTCTCTTCGATCATCCGGTTGAGCTTGTAGACCAGCTCGCGGCGCTCCTCGATCCACTGGTCCACGTCGGACTCGACGGCCTTCTTCTTGTCGAGGTAGTCCTTGATGGCCTTGAAGTCGATCTTGTCGTAGCGCCCCAGGTACTTGTCGAGCTTCTCGGCAGGGGACATGTAGCGGGCCTTGGCCGCGTCGGCGATGGGTTCGTACGTGCCGACGCCTCCGGTTCCGCCAAAGCGGGTGGCAACGCCATCCTTCTTGTAGGACCACCACTGCCCCACCCACACGGTCTTGGAGACTGCGGCCTTCTCGGGCAGCTTGCCGAACCGGTACTCGCCGTACCGCTTGTTGTAGTCCTCGTAGGCAGCCAGGGCCTGGAGGGAGAACAGCAGCGTGACGATTCCAGCAAGGAACGTGAGCTTCTTCATGGCGACCTCCTAGCGCTCTGCAAGGGTCTGGCCGACGAGCAGGCCGTAGCCGGACTGGCTGTCCACATAGAACGGCCAGAGTGCCCCGGATGCCCAGTAGACCACGTCACCGTTGGCGAACAGGAACTGGCGGTACTTCGCCTGGCGCCAGCCGGGAACCATGGAATCCGCGGTCGCTTCGAGCTCCGCTGTCATGGCCGGGGCAGCGGCCTCGGTCCCCTGGGTCAGGACCCGGGGTACGTTGTGCGGGAACAGGCTGGAGCCTGAATCGAGCCCGGACAGGGAGGATTCCGAGTCCACCTCGATGGACTTCCCGTTGGGGTACTCCCGGTTGTAAAAGGTCTCCCGCGTCGGACGAAGCAGATCATCCAGGGCGAACTCCAGGGCGAACTCGTGGCGGTCCAGCCGCTCCTGGGAGAACAGGTCGGTGCGGGCAGCCGGGGCCTGCGACACGCGGATCACGGCCACTTCCCGCAGCACGTTGTCGATGACCTGCTGGTCGACCAGCCCCACGGCGTAGTCGAACAGGTATACCGGGGACAGGCTCACCTGGCGCTCTTCCTGCACGGCCGGGAGCTCGCCCGGGTCGTCGGGAAGCTGATCGGCCCGAAGGGCCTCGCGGGCCATGTCGTGGCGGACCTTGAACTGCCAGGCCACCTGCCAGGTATCACCGGTGACGTAGAAGCGCAGCCCCATGTCCGCCTGCTCGAACGCACTGCCGCCGTGCGGATCGCAGTCGGGGCAGTCCCCCTTGCCGACCTGCTTGCCCGGGTCCTGGGTCTTCTCCCCGTCCGATGCGCTGCAGGCCGCCAGGAACACGGCCGCAACCACGAGAACGAAACGAGAGAAACGCATTGCCTTGCCTCCCTTCCAGTAGTGGTATTCTGATCTCCCTGACTCCAAGAAACGGCCGGGATTATAGTCGGCGAGCAACCGAAAGCAAGGAAGTTAAACCGGGCGGCTCGCGCGCAAAACCGCTGGCGCGGATCGACCGACTGTGCTACCTTGCGGCTGCCAACAGTGGGTGTGAGGACATGGACGCAAAGCTCTATGCAAAAGTGCTGGCCCTCGTGCCGCTCCTGAAACCCCTGTCGCCCGACGAGGTCGACGAGATCATGGCCATCTCGAAGCTCTTGAAGGTGCGCAAAGGGGTCAAGGTGGTCGAGGAGGGGGACGAAGCCGAGGCGATGTACATCCTGGTCGAGGGGTCGGTCCAGGTCACCAAGATGCTTCCCGGGGGAGAGAGCACGCCCCTTGCCGACCTCAAGGCGCCCACCGTGTTCGGCGAAATGGCGCTCATCGACCGGGAGCGGCGCAGTGCCTCCGTGGTCACGCTGACCGACACGGTGCTCTTCCAGGTCAACCTCCAGGCCTTCAACGAGCTGCGGGCCCGCTATCGGCCCGCGGCTTTCAAGATGCTCAGGAGCATCGCCCCGACACTGTGTGGCCGCCTTCGTGGGCTCAATGATCGGATCGGCGAGTTCTTCAAGAACCCGGAGGCCAATCTGGCCGAGCTCGAACAACAGTTCCTGAACCGGCAGTTGAGCGTGCCGGGCAAACCTCGCTAGGAGGTCGTCGAATGCGCGAGGATCCGCTCCCCTACATGAAGCAGGTTGCCCTTTTCGAAGGGTTTTCGGACAGCGAGCTGCAACTTCTCTCGCAGGTCTTTCGGGTCCGCCGGTTCACCCCCGGCGAGGCCCTGGCGCGAGAGGGAGATGCCGCCCCGTCCTTCTTCGTCGTCGTGGCTGGCATCGTCAGTGTGGTCAAGGAGGTGAGCCCCCGAGTCCGGCAGCGGCTCGCCACCATCGGCCGCAACCGCATGCTCGGCCAGATTCCCCTCATCGACGGAGGGCGCCGCCCCAACACCCTGGAGGCCGCGGCACCGGTCATCGCCCTGGAGTGCATCCGGGACGATTTCGAGCGGCTGTTCAACGCCAACAGCCCCTTCGCCTACAAAGTGCTCGACTTCGTGGTCACGGACCTCTCCCAGCGACTCAGACAGACCAACCGCCTCCTCGAGGAGCTGCTCGCCAACCCGGGCCGCACCCTCTCCATGGTCTACGATGCCTTCATCGAGGTCGGGAAGTCCGTTCACGAAACCGGAGAATTCAAAGCCGCCGGGTTGCGCTGAGCCCGGTCCGGTCGGACCGGCCATGCCACCGGTTATACGAGTGATGGGGGTCATGAAACCGCTGCGCACGAGGTTCCCGATGAACACGAAACCAATGTTGCTTGCTGGCCTGGCTGCCGGCATTTGGGTACTGACGGCCTGCTCCGGCGGCGACGGCCCCAACGATCAGGATGCCGGGCCCGACACGGCGGGAGAAACGTCCGGCATCTGCCAGGAGGGGCTTGCCTGCGATGACGGCGACCCGTGCACTTTCGACGATACCTGCGTCGCCGGATTGTGCGCCGGCCAGTCCGCCCCGTGCAATGGCACCCCCTGTGCGGACGCCACCTGCGACGGCAAGGGAGGCTGCATCCCGGGAGAGCCGAAGAAAGGGTGGTGCCTCGTGGATGGGGAATGCTACGAGGCCGATACTCAGGCCCCCGACGATCCCTGCCTAATGTGCGCTCCGCTCGAATCCCAGACTTCGTTCGTTGCCGCACAGACCGGTACCTCGTGCGAGGACGGAAACCCCTGCACCGAAGATGATTACTGCGACAAGGGCGACTGCCTCGCTGGAACCCCTCCGACCTGTGCCGACGGCGTCCAGTGCACCCTCGACGAATGCGACCCGGAGCTCGGTTGCCTCCACGAGCCGGACCACGTCTCCTGCGATGACAAGAACCCGTGCACCAAGGAAGTCTGCAGCACCGAGGCCGGCGGCTGCACCAACCCTCCGGACGACTCCCTCGTCTGCGGCGACGGCAATGTCTGCACCACCAACGACCGGTGCGAGAAGGGCGCATGCGTGTCCGACCCCGACCCCCAGGAGTGCGACGACTCCAACCCGTGCACCGACGACACCTGCCACCCGAGCTTCGGCTGCCTTTACGTGTTCAACGAGATCGAATGCAACGACCAGGCCACCTGCACCAAGGACGACAAGTGCCACTTCGGCACCTGCATCGGTACCGAGCAGTGGAGCTCCTGCCCGGCCTGCAACCTGGAGTTCGACACGCACGCGCTCAAGATCAACAAGCTCCGGGTCGGCGACGGCGGCCACCCCGGCGAAGCGCTCAACGTGGACGGAGACCTCAAGACGTGCGCACCCTCCGGCAACTGCGAGATGGGGCTCGACAACTCCCTCACCCTGGCCGGCGATTTCATCGACGAGACGCTCCAGCAGAACCTCAACAACGCCCTGGAGCCGCTCATTTTCGTCGCAGAGTTCGTCAAGCCGAACTCCGAGGGCAAGTCGTTCACCCTCAACGTCTACTATGCCGACCTCGCTGACGAGAACCTGGAATGCGATTTCCAGGCCGAGGAGTGCACCTATGTGGCCAGCACCCTCAACTTCAACCCGCTGTGCAAGCCCCAGGTCCAGTTCGTCAACACCAAGCTCGACGGCGAGAAGATGACCGCTGGCGGCTCAGGAAGCATCTTCCCCTTCAAGATGTCGTTCGTGAACGACAAGCAGGCAGAGCTCGTGCTCTATGCGGCCAGGATGGAAGGAACCCTCGTGGCGGAAGGAGACAAGTTTGTCTCGATGAAGGGCGTGCTGGGCGGAGCGGTCACGCACGAGCACCTCAAGAGCATGATCGAGGCGGTCCCGGACGAGTACATTCCGGTGGACAAAGCCCTCATTCTGACCATGGTGGACAACATTCCCCTGGACATCGACCTGGACGGCGACGGCGACGGCGACGGAATCTCCATTGCCCTCGTGTTCGAGGCGATTCCCGGCAAGCTGGCTCCGTACTATTACTAGGGGCCGGGGTCGGGGCGATTTCGACTACGACTACGACTACGATGCCGACCACGATGCCGATGCCGCCCCGGACAGGGGGAGGGAGAGAATACCGCTGGGCTGAAGAATGAGCTACTCCGCCTCAGTGTCCCGAATGCTCGACACAATCGCCAAGGCCGGCAGGCTGCAGGTGCACATTTCGGGTGTTCACGCCACGTGCCTCCCGTTCCTGCTGGCGGCTCTGCACGAGGGAACCGGCCGCCCGATGCTGCTTCTGGCCCGCGACCTTGCCCGCGCCGAGCTGCTCCAGGACCAGTTGCGGCACCTGCTCGGAGAAGCCGAAAACGTCGGGTTGCTCCCGCTGCCGTTTTCCTCGCCCTACCTCGACGTCACCGTCGACTCCCGTCGGATGATGGACGCACTCGGGCTGCTCTCGAAAATCGTCCGGGGAGAATCGTTCCGGGCCGTCGTTGCCCCCGTTGCCGCCGCAGCCTGGAGGGTGCCACGCCCCGAGGCCCTCGCCACCCGCACACGACTGCTCAAGCTCGGCGACGAGATCGACCGGGAGGCTTTCATCGCTGAGCTCACAGATGTCGGCTATGCCCGCGTCGAGACCGTGACCGAGCCCGGCACATTTGCCGTCCGTGGCGGACTGTTGGATCTGTTTCCCCCCGGTGCGGAGCTCCCCTTCCGCCTCGACTTCTTCGGCGACATGCTGGACGTGATTTCCCGCTTCCTCCCCCACAGCCAGCTCACGACGGAGAAGGTGCACCAGGTGGAGCTGCCCCCTGCGGTGGAGCTGCTCTCCCGGTCGGCCACGCTGGCCAGGGCTCGTCCCGTGCTGCTCGAGATGGCCGACGAGAGAGGGATTCCCTCGTCCCGGCTCAGCGAGCTCACGGAAGGACTTCGACGAGGAGAGCTGCCGCCCGGGGCCCACGCTCTCCTGCCGGTGCTCACCGGCGCCGAGGCAACCCTGGCCGACTTCTTCGACTCCCGCCGACTGCTCGTCGTGTTCGACGACCTGGCCGAGCTGACGGCAACGCATGCCGGCTTCTTGACCGCGGAAGGACGCCGCTATGCACAGGCCGTCGAACGGGGCCGCCTCGCCCTCCCCCCGGAGCGGCATTTCCTGACCATGGCGGAGCTCGAGGAGCGGCTTCGACCCTGCACCCGGATCAATGCGGCAGCGCTGGATCTTGCGGCCAACATCCACTTCGAGCTGCCCATGGAGCGGCCTCTCCCCGGGCCCACGGTCGGAGCGAGCCGCCTGCCGGACCTCGAGCAGAAGGTGGCCCAGGTCGTGCGGACCGGGGTCTCCGTGATCCTGACCGACGGGGATGAAAAAGAGCTCAACCGCGTCGCCAGGCTCATGGTCGGCAAGGGGATTCCCGCCCGCATCGAGAAAGGCCCTCTCCGCTTCCCGTCCCTGCTGCGGGGGGAGATGTTTCCCGGCGTTCGCTGCTACCTGTCAGGCCTCGAGCACGGGGTGGACTGCCCGGACCTGGGTCTGTTCGTCGCAACCCCGCTCGACCTGTTCGACCGCAAAGTGCGTGCAAGACCGCCTGCCCCCGCACAGCCGGCCCAGGGGGCGTTGGCCGACCTGGACGAAGGGGACTTCGTCGTCCACAGGGACTACGGCATCGGGCAGTTCGAAGGGGTGACAAGGCGGGTGCTGGCGTCCGGGGAATACGCCTGCCTGAAGATCCGCTACTCGGGAGAAGATGTGCTGTACGTTCCGGTGCACGCTGCCGGAGTCGTCCAGCGGTACGTCGGCAGCGGGGCCACCCCACCCAAGCTCGACAAGCTCGGCTCGGCCAGCTGGCAGAAGCGGGTGGACCGCGCCCGCAAGGCGGCCAAGAAGCTGGCCTTCGACCTGCTCGAGCTGTATGCCAAACGCCAGTCGGCGGATGGGCACATGTTCTCGCCGTCGGACAACTACTTCGAGGAGTTCGAAGCCTCCTTCCCGTACGAGGAGACGCCCGACCAGTCGCGGGCCATCGAAGAGGTCCTGGCCGACATGGAGAAGCCCTGCCCCATGGATCGGCTCGTCTGCGGAGACGTCGGCTTCGGGAAGACCGAAGTGGCGATCCGTGCCGCGTTCAAGGCCGTGCTGGACGGCCGGCAGGTGGCCGTGCTCGTCCCCACGACCGTCCTGGCCGAACAGCACCGCATCACCTTCCGCAATCGGCTTGCCGCCTACCCCGTGACCGTGGAAAGCCTGAGTCGATTCAAGACCGCCGGACAGCAGACCCAGATCCTCCGGCGCATGAAGGAAGGCAAGCTCGACATCGTGGTCGGCACCCATCGACTCCTGGGAAAGGACATCGAGTTCAAGGACCTCGGGCTCCTCATCGTCGACGAAGAGCACCGGTTCGGCGTCGGCCACAAGGAGAAGCTCAAGACACTCCGCACCAGCGTGGACGTGCTCTCCCTGACCGCCACCCCCATCCCCCGCACCTTTTACATGGCCATGTCCGGCATCCGGGATCTGTCCGTGATCCGAACGCCTCCTCCCGGACGTCTCGACATCCGCACGGAAGTGACGCCCTTCGACCCGGAGCTGATCGCCCGGGCCATCCGCCTCGAGCTCCAGCGTGGCGGCCAGGTCTTCTTCCTCCACAACCGGGTCGATGACATCTCAGACGTCCGTGACCAGATTGCGACCCTCGTACCCGAGGCCCGCATCCTCATCGGGCACGGGCAGATGAGTGAAGAGGCCCTCGAAGAAGCCATGGTCCGCTTCATGGACCGGGAGGCCGACGTCCTCCTCTGCACTACCATCATCGAGTCCGGGCTCGACATGCCCTCGGTCAACACCCTCATCGTCAACAACGCACACTCCTTCGGCCTGGCACAGCTCTACCAGATTCGCGGGCGCGTCGGCCGAGGCTCGGTCCAGGCCTATGCCTGGTTCGTCGTACCCCCGCTCGAGACCATGAGCACCGATGCCCGATCCCGCCTGGCCACCCTGACCCGCTTCACTTCGGTCGGGTCGGGCATGAACGTCGCCAGCATCGACATGGAGCTCAGGGGGGCCGGCGACGTGCTCGGGCCTGACCAGTCCGGGCACGTCGAGGCCGTCGGCATCGAGCTCTACACTCACCTGCTGCACGAAGCCGTGGCCCAGCTCAAGGAGCATCAGCCGGAGCTGACTCGCTTCGAGACGGCCATCGAGATCCCGGTTCAGGCCTCCATCCCGGACGAGTATGTGCCGGACCGCCACCAGCGGCTCGTGTTCTATCGGATCGCTGCAACCGCTGAGGAGGTCGGGCGGGTCGAACAGCTCCGCTCCGAGCTCTGCGACCGGTTTGGGCCCCTGCCCCAGCCCGCAGAGAATCTCCTGGCCGTGGCCGAGCTGCGCGTCCGCGGACAACGGATGGGGGTGAGGCGGGTCGATTCCCGGGGCGGAAAGGTGACGCTCGACCTGTCGGCCGCCCCCGACGCTGTCCTGGCGGCCGCCATCCGTCTGGTCAAGGATCAGCCGCTCCCCATCCGAGTTGTCCCTCCCCACTCCTTCGTCGCCGACTGCACGGCACTGCCCGTCGAAGGGCCGCTTGCCAAGGCAGCACACGTACTGGGGCTGCTGGAAGGGGAATAGGACAATAGGACATATAGGACGAATAGGACGCATGGAAGACATAGGACGGGGGGGAACAAGGGGGGGCTTTTGACTGCCGGCCGATAGTGCTACTGGGCCGTCCGGACCCATCGGCCCATGGTGCTACTCGGCTGTTCATGCTGGGCAGCCAATCCAGCGACAGAGGCCGTTCTTCCTCAGGGGCGGCGGCGGGTCCTATTCGTCCTATTCGTCCCATCTGTCCTATTCGTCCTATGTCTTTTCCCCGCCGCCGCCGCCCCCCTCCTGCCCCCCCGACACTGGCGGCCTTGCCCGCTGCCATGGTCCCGGCTATACTCCGCCCATCGCCCGGCAATGGAGCCGGAGACCGGCCGAGCCCGCATGGTCGACCGGGCAGGAAGGCGCGATGACGCAAGGCAACGACAAGGAAGCCCCCCAGGGCAAGGACGAGATGCCGCTGACCGCGGCGTGCTCCGTCGCAGGGTGAGCGGCCAAGCTCGGCCCAGCCGAGCTTGCGCAGGTCCTGCGCAACCTGACCTGGAAGGGAACCGACGTGCTGCTCCACGGCATCCACAAGGATGACGATGCGGCGGTGGTGCGCATGCCGGACGGGAGACTTCTGGCATCGACGGTGGACGTGTTCACGCCGGTGGTCGATGATCCGTACCGATTCGGTGCCATCGGCGCCGCAAACTCCCTGTCCGACATCTATGCCATGGGAGCGGTCCCGAGGTTTGCCCTGTCGGTGCTGGGATACCCCCCCAAGCTGTTCTCCCCTGCGATGCCCGCAGCAGTTCTCCAGGGGGCCATGGACAAGGCGTGGGAGGCGGGAATTCCGCTTGCCGGCGGACACTCGCTCCGCACATCGGAGGTCATCTTCGGCCTTGCCGTGGTGGGGGACTTCCCGTCGGGGCGGATCCTGGAAAAGGGGGGCGCCCGCCCCGCTGATCTGCTGATTCTGACCAAGCCGCTCGGTATCGGCGTTCTAACCACGGCCCTCAAGCGCGGGTTGCTCGATGCTGACACCATCGAGCGGATCACTTTGTCCATGTCGACCCTCAACGACAAGGCCTCCTTGGCGGCGGTGGAGGCGGAAGCCACCGCCTGCACCGATGTCACCGGATTCGGTCTTCTCGGTCATCTGCTCGAGATGGCCCGAGCTTCGGGTTGCATAGCGACCGTCGAATCGGCCAGCGTTCCGTTCATGCCTCATGCGACTCAGCATGCCGAGCGCGGAGTGCTTCCTGGCGGCAGCCTCGCCAACCTCGAGTTCGTCCGCCCGTCGGTGGAGTTTTCTCCTTCGGTACTGCACGAAACCCAGGTGCTGCTGGCTGATGCCCAGACGTCCGGAGGACTCCTGATCGCTCTGCCGCCCGAGCGTCTCGCCACCTTCCAGTCCGCATGCAATCGCCTGGGACAGGAGCACTGGGTCATCGGGTGCTTCGAGGCCGGAAGCGCCGGAATCCGGGTCCGATGAACGCTCTCTGCACGGATTCCCGACGTCCCTGTGCATGGACCAACAGCCCGTGGAGGAGAGGAATCGACATCGCCGGTGCGCTGGCGGGATTGATTCTGACGGCGCCGCTCCATGCCGGACTCGCTCTGGTCGTGCGGGTTGTCGACGGAAGACCGGTGTTCTTCGTGCAACCCAGGGCGGGCCTGGGCAATCGGCCCTTCCCCCTGCTCAAGCTGCGCACCATGCGCCGTCCCGAGGAGGCTTCAGCCGAACGGGCGGCGGTGGACGAAGGGGAGGAGCCGGAAGCAACCGGGCTGGGAGCATTCCTCCGACGACTTCGCCTGGACGAACTGCCGCAGCTCGTCAATGTTCTTGCCGGCCACATGAGCCTGGTCGGTCCCCGCCCGGAGCAGCCGCACCTCTCCGATGCCTACGCCCGCACGATTCCCCGATTCAGGGAGCGCCTGAACGTTCGCCCCGGGATCACGGGCCTCGCCCAGGTGAGCCTGCCTCCCGGGCAGGGGGAGGAATACTCCCGGCGCAAGCTCCGCTTCGACATCGAATACATCGAGAAGGCGTCACCGCTCCTGGATGCCCGGATCCTTCTGAAGACTGTTCCGTCGATCTGGCGCAACCGGAACGGCGTGGGACCTGAGACTCGGGCTTGACGCAACGCTTCGTCGCATCCACAATGGCCTGGAAACAGGCATCGAATTTCGTACCCAGGAGGAAGGGCATGAGCAGATTGGGGTGGAATGCAGCGTTGGTGGCGATGGTGGGAATCCTGGCGGTCTCGACAGGCTGCAGTGGTGCGGTAGGGGACGCTGACACGCAAGGCTCGGACCTGCCTGCGGTCGATGATGCAGCCGGAGAGGGCACGGCCTGCACTCCGTCCTGCCTGGGCAAAGCCTGCGGAAACGACGGCTGCGGAGGCACGTGCGGGAACTGTCCCAACGGGTTTCTCTGCACGACCGACGGCAAGTGCGGGTGCATACCGCAATGCGAAGGGAAGGTCTGCGGAAACGACGGCTGCGGCTCGACCTGCGGGGACTGCGGGGCAGCGGAGCAGTGCAACGCTGCCGGGCAGTGCGAATGCAAGCCCAAGTGCGAAGGAAAGAACTGCGGCGACAACGGCTGCGGGGGCGTTTGCGGGGACTGCGAGGACGGCTCAAAGTGCATCGCCGGGGTCTGCCAGTGCCAGCCTGCGTGCTCCGGAAAAGAATGCGGTCCCGATGGCTGCGGGAGCCTTTGCGGCGAGTGCGAGGACTGGGAGGAATGCGTGGCCGGCAAGTGCGCCTGCGAGCCGGACTGCGCCGACAAGGAGTGCGGGGACGACGGCTGCAACGGAACGTGCGGCACTTGTGCAGAGGGG
Source organism: uncultured Myxococcales bacterium (assembly GCA_903895725.1). GTDB lineage: Bacteria > Myxococcota_A > UBA9042 > CAIXZC01 > CAIXZC01 > CAITUV01. The sequence goes on from CAITUV010000034.1 coordinate 22,125, forward strand.
GTGGAATGCCAGGAAGGAAAGTGCGGCTGCACGCCGAGCTGCGAAGGCAAGGAGTGCGGCGATGACGGCTGCGGCGGAAGCTGCGGCACGTGCAGCGACGAATGCCCGGTGTTGGGGGTGTGCGATCTGGGCCTGTGCAAGCCTGCGTGCGTGCCCGATTGCGCCGGCAAGGTCTGCGGCGACGACGGCTGCGGCTGCTCGTGCGGCAACTGCCCTGAAGAAGCACCGTTCTGTGTGCTCGGCGAATGCGTGGCGGAGTGTACTCCGGAATGCACAAACAAGGCTTGCGGCGACGACGGCTGCGGCGGAAGCTGCGGCGACTGCAAGCAGGACGAGGTGTGCCTCGACTTCGTGTGCGAAAAGTCGTGCCCCGAGTCCGACTGCGACCCCATGGCCACCTCGTGCACTGAGGACGGACTGGGGTACGTGACCTGCTTGAGCCTCGGCTTCCCCTGCCCCGACTCATGGGCATGGACCGAGACAGTGACTCCCTGCGACGCCGGCTGGGCGTGCAAGGAAGGAATCTGCGAGTGCGTGCCCGCGTGCGATGCCGCCGTGTGCGGCGCGGACGGCTGCCAGGGCTACTGCGGATACTGCGGGGCCGGATTCGTATGCACCGACGGCGTTTGCGTCGAAGGAGGACCGCCGACCCTGACGATCACGGGGATGCTGCCGGACACCGCGCTGGCCGGCGAGCCGGTCCAGGTCCAGTTCGATGTGCAGGGGGCCGAGGTGCTCCCTGGAAGTGAGATCGGAATCTGGTGTTTCATCGATGGCAACGAGGCCGGCTCGACCCAGGAGCTGTCGCTCGAGCTCAAGGCCCTCCCGCTGGGCCTGCACCAGATCTGCTGCCAGATTACGGAGCTGGGGGCCCCTCTCTCCGACTGCGAGGCCACGGATTGCCTCACGTTCAAAGGAATCGGCCCATGCGATGCCCCCGGAGACAAGGCCTGCGACGACGCAAACCCCTGCTCGAGCGATGCGTGCGTCAGCATCGGAGATGGCAAGTTCGAATGCCACTACGGGAAAAACCCCGGCCAGGGATGCTGCACCAGCGACTTCGACTGCGGCTGCAAGGACAGCCAGTGGACCGTCTGCGTGCAGGAGACAAACCAGTGCTTCGCATGCAACCCGGCGCAGTGTGACGACGGCAACCCGTGCACCACGGAAGAGTGTGTGGACGACGTGTGCGTCAACACCCCTGTCAAGGACTGCTGCCTGACCGACGATGAGTGCGACGACGGCGTCGCCTGCACCGTGGATGCGTGCCCGGACAACAAGTGCGTCCACTCCCCCAACAACGCAGCCTGCGACGACGGCGTGGCCTGCACTGATGACGCATGCGTGGACGGCGCGTGCAAGAGCACGCTGGACGACTCGGCCTGCGACGACGGCAACCTCTGCACGACGGACTCGTGCGACCTCGCAAACGACTGCCAGCACCTTCCCACAAACGATGGTGCGGCCTGCCCCGATGCCGACAAGTGCAACGGCGATGAGGCGTGCAAGGCCGGCATCTGCCAGGCGGGCAAGGCGCTCGACTGCGACGATAAGAACCCCTGCACCACCGACTCCTGCGACCCGGCCACCGGGTGCGCACATGCAGCGGATCTCCAGGGCACGTGTGACGACGCAAATGTCTGCAACGGCACCGAATCCTGCGTGGACGGCCAGTGCAAGGCGGGCTCAGCGCTCGACTGCGACGACAATGCCCCCTGCACTACCGACTCCTGTGACCCGGCCGCCGGATGCAAGAACACCAATGTCCAGGACGGGACCGGCTGCCCCGACGCGGACAAGTGCAACGGTGACGAGAAATGCCAGGCAGGACAGTGCAAGGCCGGAACACCCCTCGTCTGCAACGACAACAAGCCGTGCACCGACGACTCGTGTGAACCGGCCACCGGGTGCGTGTTTGCGCCGGATGACAAGAACGGCTGCTCGGATGGCAAGCCGTGCAACGGCATCGAGGCCTGCAAGGCCGGCGAATGCAAGCCCGGAGCGCCTCCCGATTGTGCGGACACGAACTCGTGCACGGCCGACGCGTGCGTGGACCCGACCGGGTGCACGCACACCAAGCTGCCCGACAACACCCCCTGCCCCGGCGGAGCACAGTACTCCTGCCTGTCGGGTGAGTGCGTCTGCAAGCCCGCCTGCACCGGCAAGGATTGCGGCAGCGACGGGTGCGGCGCAACCTGCGGCACATGCCCGGCGGGGAAGGCCTGCAACAACTCGCTGGGCAAGTGCGAGGATCTCTACACCTGCGCGGACATGATGCTGTGCGCCCAGGCCTGCAACTTCGTGCCGCTGTGCCTGATGGGATGCTACGGGCAGGGCTCGCCGGCCTCCAAGGCTCTCCTCGACAACTTCACCAACTGCGTCCTGGTCCAGTGCGGCATCAACGCCACGCCGACCTGCATCGCCGCTGCCACGGTCGGTGCCTGCAAAGCCTCCTACGACGCGTGCATGGCGGACCTCTGACACTCGTCGCGACGGAACGCACTCCGGCCTGTCTTGCCTTGCCGCGGGGCTCTCTCCGGTCTATTTCGCCTTGCAGCGGATCCCGTCACCCAGGAACGACTTGTCCGCAAGCTCGCAGGTGGCACCGCCGAACACGGCACAGTCGAAGTCCATCCACTTGCCTCCAAAGCAGATGCGCGCTTTCGAGCCGACGCACAGTGGCTTCTCATCGGTGCATTCCTCTTTGCTGCTCGGCACCGCGCAGTTCGCATCGTCCTTGGATTTCTGCACACACGTGTAACCGCTGCCGAACCAGGTGCAGTCCACGGGGAGCTCCTCGTTGCCGTCCTCGCATGAGACATAGGTGGTGCCGTCGCACGATTCTTTGCCGGTGCAGGACTCGCCCGTGCCGCACAACGCACCGTTGGCGGTCTGGATGCACTGCATGCCGAAGTCCGCACAGTCCGACTTGTCCACAACCCCGGATTCGCACTGCAGCAGGATGTTGCCCTCGCACCACTCATCCTTGCTTCCATCGCACTCGTCGGAGGCGCACACGGCGTCGCCGTTTCCGTCCACCAGGCACTTGTGATCGTAGGGCTCCTCGGTCGCACAGTCGTAGGTCTGCACGAAGGCCCGGCCGTCGGCGAGCTTGTCACACCGGACACGCTGGGTCCCCTCGCACTTGTCCTTGTAGTCGTCTGGGTTGCACGGGCTCTCAGGGTCGTACCCCGAGCACTCGAGCACCTCGTCGCAATCGCCGGCGGACTCGATGCAGCCGAACAGCTTGTCCGCATACTTGACCAGGTCTCCGCTGACTGCGTCGAGGGCATAGCCGGAGGCAACGGCGATGCGGAAGGAATCATCGCCGGTGCAGGCGCTTACCTTCACCATCATTTTCTTCATCCGGTCCAGGCCCGAACCCCCGGAATCCCCGGCGCAGGCGTAGAGCCCGTTCAGGCAGACGACGACGACCAGCAGTGACACTCTCCCCATTTCCAGCCTCCTACGGTTGTACACGACAGTGGATAACATGCTCCGGGCCGATGTGCAACCTGCCGTGAACAGCGCCGGCCAGGGCTGGGCGCGCCAGACACCGAGACTGCCCCCCGGCTACCAGGGGCTCAACGGCTCACACTCGGAAGGCTGCCCCTCTGCATCCTGGACGACAGGGCGTCCCACGCGGCGGCAGGCCTTCTGGCACAGTCCGCAGATGCGTTGCCCCAGACGGGGGATCTTGCGGTACTCGGAGAGCTGCTCGTGGCAGAGGTCCAGCCGGAAATCGGCAGCGGTCTCGCCGATGGCGCCGGCCGGACAGGAATCCCGGCACAGCGTGCAGGAGCCGCAATCACGGCCTTCCGGGGGCCTGCCCGGGTCGAGCGGGGCATCGGTCAGCACCGAGACAAGGCGAAAGCGGCATCCGAAACGCGGACTGACCAGGAGGTTGTTCTTCCCGCGCCACCCCATCCCGGCGCACCAGCCGAGATGCCGATGCGAGACATGAGCGGTGAGATCCTCGGAATCGAGGGTTTGGCTGGCAGCCACGGGGAGGGCTGAAAACCCCCTGCGCTCGAGGAGCAGACTGATCTCGTAGGCAACCCGGTCGAGGAGGTTGTTGAGCTGCCGGTAGTGGTGGAAGTAGGCCAGATTCGGCTGTCCCTCCAGCGAATCCAGCACCCCCGAAAGAAGCGGGGCCGCCACCACCACGGCCCGGGAAAGCGCATTGGGGAACGGCCACTCCAATTCGGGAAACGTCGCTCGATACAGGTCGACGTCCGCCACGCCCCAGAGGGAGATGCACCGCTTCTCGAGCAACGAGACGATTTCGCTGGCCAGATTGGTGTCCATGGCCGCTACAGCACGACGTGGTACTGAACCGTGATGCCCTTGAGGAGCGGAGTGTGGCCCTCCTTGTCAGGAACCATGACAACTTCGACCTGGAGATACTTCCCGTCGAGTCCCTGGATGACCGAGAGGTCCATGGGGAACATGTTGGGCGGGAACGGGCCGTACGGACCCTTCCAGGTGGCCTGGGCCAGTGCCGACACGGTGTTGGCAGCCCGGAGCCGCACCTGGACGTAGCTCTGCCCCTCGCAGGTGACGTTGAGGTTGAGCTGCGTCCACTTGGTCTTGCCGTTGGTCGCCCCCGGAATCACATGCTGGTAGTACCCCTGCGGCTGCGTGTAGGTGTGCAGCATGTAGCCGGTCATGTCCGAGTACGTGTAGGGGCTGGAGCCGGTGGCGTGCTCGAGCACGACCTTGTTGGTCTTCGGGTCGATCTTGGATGCCGACGAAGAGGACTGGTTGACTGCCCAGACGTATCCGTCGAAGTCGACCGCCATGCCCACGGGGAAGCGCCCTCCACCCAGCTCGATGTAAGCCTCGGTCTGCATCGTGTCGGAGTTCACGACGGCCACCCGGTTGGCCTCGTCGTTGGCAACGTAGACCTTGCCGTTCGATGCTCCGGCAATGCCGCGTGGACGATTGCTGGTTCCGGCAGCGGCCCACGAATTGTTGCTCGGGTCGAACCGGTACGCCACGTGCCAGCAGCAACAGTTGCCGATCCAGACCCGGCCCTTGTAGTCCAGCGAAATCCCGTAGGGCTCGAGACAGCCGATGTTGGACGAGTAGCTGTTGACCTGACTGGTGGTCGGATCGACCCGGATCAGCGTGTTGTTCCCACGCCCGGACAGCCAGATGATCCCCTTGCCATCGATGACCAGGCCATAGGCGTTGGTGGGAAGCCCGATGGTCTTGACCACCTGCCCCTTGTCCGGCTCGAGCCGACGCAGGGTGGCGGAGTTCCACTCGCCGACCCATGCATGGTTCTCCTTGTCCACGCCGGCAGAACGCTGGCACGAGCCACCGGGGTAGGTAATGAACCGGATGCACTCGTCCTGACCAGCACCGTACATCTCGCCGGCCTGGATCACGCCGTCTCCGTTCTTGTCCTTGGAGGTCTGGATGACCCCGTCGCCGTTCTTGTCGATGCAGTTCTTCTCGTAGACGTGGATCTTGGCCACGCCGCCGTCCCCGCGGCAGGCCACCCACACGTCACCGTACAGGTCCACCGCAGTACGCGAGGGATCGTTGCAGACCTTGTAACGGCCGGTCTCCTTGCCCGTGATCGTGTCGAGCTTCGACACGGTGTACTCGCCCGAGTTGGAGATCCAGATGAAGGCGAGGCTGATCTGCTCCTTGTCGAGCAGCAGGTAGCCGTTCTGGTCCTCGGCCAGTCCGCTGGAATTCTCGTCGTCGAGAGTGAACTTCTCGGTCCCGACCGGGCCGACCGATACCTGGTGGCAGGTGGGATCGCAGTTCCCGCACGAGGAACCCACCCCTTCGTCCTTCTGGCCGTCACAGTTGTTGTCGATATTGTCGCAGATCTCCTGGGCAAGCGGATGGATGGCCGGGTTGGCCTCGTTGCAATCGCCGCCGTTGGGCGTGGTGTAGCTCTGGTTGGCCCAGCAGATGCACTGCGGCGCACCGCTTCCGTACCCGTCACCGTCGCCGTCCTGATAGAAGTTCTTGCAGCCGAGGGCACCGGTGTTGTCGGTCACGCCGTCGCAGTCGTCGTCCAGGTTGTTGCAGACCTCGGTTCCGTCCGGGTTGGTGGCCCAGGTGGAATCGTCGCAATCGCCCGGCTTGGAGGCGGTGTACTCGTCCGAGGGTCCGCACAGACACATGAACTTGTTGCTCATGCCCCAGCCGTCGTCGTCCTTGTCCTTGTAGAACGACGTGCACCCCTTGGCTCCGGCCTCGTCGACCAGTGAGTTGCAGTCGTTGTCCAGGCCGTCGCATGCCTCCGTCGCTCCCTGGTGCACGGCCGCATTGAGCGGATTGCAGTCGACGATGTCCGGATCTCCGTCATCATCATCGTCGTTGTCGACGCAGTCGGCCTCCCCGTCTCCGTCGAAGTTCGGATAGCCTTCGTCCACCTTGCCGTTGCAGTTGTTGTCCCACCCGTCGCAGCTCTCCTTGGCGGTGTGGCCGAACAGCGGGTTGAGCGGCTCGCAATCGTTCTCGTCCGGGTCACCGTCGTTGTCGTCGTCCACGTCGATGCAGTTGGCCAGCCCATCGAGGTCGGTGTCGGGGTAGCCCTCGTCCACCTGCTTGTTGCAGTTGTTGTCGTACCCGTCGCACCCCTCTTTGGCGAAGCTGTGGATGTTCTTGTCGAACGGTGCGCAGTCGGTCGTGTCGGGATCACCGTCACCGTCGGAATCGACGTCGACGCAGTCGGCCTGGCCGTCGCCGTCCTTGTCGGGGAACCCCTCGTCGGTCTTGCCGTTGCAGTCGTTGTCCAGGCCGTCGCATGCCTCCAGAGCCCCATGGTACACGTTGGGGTTGAGCGGGTCGCAGTCGGATCCGTCGAGATCATCGTCGTTGTCGTCATCCGGGTCCACGCAGTCGCCCATGGCATCCTTGTCAAAGTCAGCGTACCCCTCGTCCACCTGGCCGTTGCAGTTGTTGTCGAGGCCGTCGCATTTCTCCTTGGCGCCGTGGTGAGCCATCGGCTCGAGCGGCTGGCAGTCGGTCACGTCGGGATCGTTGTCACCGTCATCGTCGTCGTCGCACGCATTGCCGACACCATCCTCGTCCAGATCGTACTGGCCCGGGTTGCTGTCGAGCGGGCAGTTGTCCTGCTCGTCGGCTACGTTGTCGTTGTCGTCATCCGGGTCGATGCAGTCGGCCACGGCGTCGGCATCGGTATCCGGGAACCCGTCATCCGCAAGCCCGTCGCAGTCATTGTCGATGCCGTCGCAATCCTCGGCAGCCGGCTGCGGAGCATCGCATTCGGACCAGCCGAGCTGACCGAGACAGGTCTTGAGCCCCTTGCACGTGCCGAACTCGTTCACGTTCTCGCAGTACCGCTTCTCCCCCTGGTTGCCGGCCTTGCAGCTGCAACTCCCCGTCGTCGGAACGCACTGCTTGACCGTGGCCCCGGAGGAGGTCAACACACTGTTGCAGCCGAAGGTGGCAGGGCAATCGGAATCGGTCGCACAGGCCATGCCGCAGAATGCCCCCTCGCCGGCCAGCGTGACGCAGTGGTCACCCTCCGTGCCGCAATCGTCGTCCTCCTTGCACGTCTTGCACAAGTCGAAGTAGAGAGGGACGCACACGAACTGCTTGTCGGAACCTCCGAAATCCATCGGTTTGCAGGTCCAGGCGGCGGGACAGTCCGGGTCGCAGGTATGGGTACAGACGTTCCCCTCCGGCCCCTCGATGCAATAGCCGTACCCGCAATCCTCGTTCTGGTTGCACGGCGTGCCGAGCGGGACCTCCTCCTCGGTCTCCGCCCCCGCCTCCGCAAGCTCTCCGGGCTCGATGAACGGGACATCGGGCTCGACCGGGACATCCATCGGGACCGAAGAGTCCCCCGTACTCCGGCCTGCCGTATCCCCACTTGCAGTCAAGTCACCGGAGTCATCCCCGCCAACGTTCACCGTGGTTGCTTTGCCGCTGCACCCTGCGGCCAGGACCAAGTAAGCAAGCCCCAAGAGAATGCGTCTGGTCATGATCGTGCCTCCACGACTTCCAAACCTCGTCGCGCCCGCATTATACTCGGGAACGGATCTGATAGAAAGAACTGTTTGAACTCGAAGGCCTATGCTACTGCACTGGCCCGTAGGTGACCGACAACGGCACCGGCTTGAGAATCTCGTCGGGCCCCAGCGCCCGAGTCATGATGCGCACCGAATCGATCACGCCCCGGAACGCCTTGAAGTCCCCTCCAGGTCCGTCGATGTCTCCGATCCACAGCTTGCCGAAATCGGTCCCCGGCTGCACGTTGCAGGCCTGGCCCGCGGATGCCTTGCCGTTCACGTAGACCACGAGAGCCGGGCCGAACACGAGGGCCGCACTCTGCCAGAGGGCCTTGGCCACGGTGTCCGTCGACCCCGCTTCGCACACATCCGCACCCTTTGTCTCGGTCGCGAACGCGTGCCCAGCCGCTGCGTTCTTGGATAGCCCCAGCGAAAACTCGGTCTGGCCGTCGCTGTCCCGGCTGACCAGCACCATGTCCTCGGTCGAGGGGATCTCAGACGGCTTGAACGTCGCCTCCACCGTGTGCGGGCCTGCCACGCCGCACTGGGGCCCGCAGGCCACGTCGACCACCCGCAACGCCGGGAAGTTGAGGCCCCCCCCTCCAGGGGCACCGGTCAGCGCCGCTTCGTCCAATCCGTAGTTCTTCAACGCCCCCCAGGACTTGGACTGCGAGGAATCCAGCACCCAGTCTCCCCAGACCTCGTCGAACCGCATCCAGAGTGCGTAGCCCAGGCACGGATTCAGGAGGCCCTGGCACGGCTTGCCGTCGGGCGCTGCCACCATGGGCTGCTGGAGCTTCGCTGAGGCGTTGCCCCAATGCAGCACGTACCCCCGGGACGCGTGCTTCGCCGGATTGCCCACTCCCGGGATCACCGTGTTGGCCAGGAATCGAACCATGGGGATGCCTGGGTTCGCCCGGTTGAAAATGTAGTCGTCGGACTTGACCACGTCGTGAATCACGACCTCGTCGATGTACAGAGTCGTGTCACCGGCATTGCTGCTCGCCTCCCCGAGCATCAGTGGCGAAGCACTGGCCACCTGCCCGAAGCTGCCCCCCAACGGAGACGCTGCATGGAGCACGCCATCCAGGTAGGTGCGGACTTCCTTCTTGTCCCTGTCGAGAACGCACGCCACGTGCGCCCACCGCGGGTCCGAAGTGAGGGGACCGTTGCCGCCGATACCCCACATGGACGGAACCGAGATTGTCTGGCCGCTCCCCCCGAAGAACTCGCACGACACCACTCCCGAGACCAGGTGGAGCGCAATCTGGTACCCGCTCGTTTCTGCGAAACCCTTCTTCTGCAGCGGATATGCAACGAAGTTGTGAGGCTGCCACTGCCTCCGGAGCCACAGCTCGACCGTGAGCGACTTGCTCCCCGGATCCACGGCATCCATGTCCCCCGCCGAACAGGCTGCCGTCTTGTTCTGGACCCACAAAGACCCCTGCCAGTCTCCGAACCGGCCCTTGTCCAGGTAGGGACTCCCTCCACCGCACTGGAGCACCGTCCCCGACTTCACCTCCTTGAGCGTTGACTCGATGGGCCAGTACGCGGCCACTCCGCACAGGTCGTCCCGATGACTCACCACCCCTGCGGACCCCGGATTGACGCACGGCGTGTTCGAATGAGGGCGCACTCCGATGAGCTGCGTCCTCGTCACGAAGGGGTCCCCGGGCTCCTCGAGGCCGCTGTGCGGGGCCTCGACCACCCGCACGTCGTCGAAATCCGCCTGGGAACCGGGCACGAGCGATGCTGCCGAATCCATCTTGGCCACATAGAGCGCCTTCACCTCGGCGGGGCTCATCGCTCGACCCAGGAGAATGGCATCGTCCATGTTGCCGTCGAGCATGTTGACGGAAGTGGACCCGACCCTCTCCCCGCCGAGGAAGATTCCGCCGTCGGAGACCGTGACGGGGTTCCCGGCCGGCTGGACGATGCCCTTGGCCACCTGGAGCAGGCTTCCGTTGAGGTACAGTGCGGCAAGCCCGCCCATCCCGTCGTGCGTGGCAGCCACGTGGACCCAGGTACCGACCTTCAGGTCGACCTCCACGTTCAGCTGGTGCCACGTCCCGTCCCAGGTTTGTATGGACAGGTAAATCTTGCCGGCACCGATAAGCTTGACAACCCGGGCCCCCCCCTGGCCCCCGGATGTCGCTGCGTGCGCCAGGAGCGTCATGTGCTGGCCAACGGAAGGCAGGGAAGTGAGCTTCACCCAGGCGGCAAATGACATCGCAACCCCCGGCTGCGGCGGTGGATTGCCCGTGCACGCCACGATGCTCTTGCCGGCGAAGTTGTGGGACTTGGTCCCGATGACGCCGTCCTCGAAGACTCCCTCGCCCCACCCCGTCATGACGAGCGAGTACGGTCCCTTGTCGTTGGTGTTGCCTTCCATGGCCCACCAGCCGAGCATGCTGGCGTCCGTGTAGCCGGTTGCGAGCGGAATCTCCATCGGCTCCAAGGTCCGGCGCGACGACGAGAAGTCCCCGTCTTCCTTGAGATCGAGAACCCTCTTGTTCATGAACAGACCGTGTTCGGAAAGCGGTTCGCAGGCATCGGCTCCGGGGATACCGTTCGCGTCCGGGTTGGTCGGGTCGAACGCGTATGGGCAGGCATCCTTCGTGTTGACGATCCCGTCATTGTCCCAGTCGTCGTCCGCACACCCCACGAGAACCTTGCCCATGCAGGCTCCGCTGTTGCACGTGTCGTCGATGGTGCACGGGTCGCCGTCCTTGCACGCAGCCTTGTTCGGGGCAAAGACGCACCCGGTTCCCGGTTCGCAGAAGTCGTCGGTGCAGGGGTTGTCGTCCTTGCATGCAGCTCCGAGCGCAGGGTCGTGCACGCACCCCAGCGGCTTCTTCGGGTCACAGGAATCGGCCGTGCACGCGTCTTTGTCATCGCAGTCCAATGGCTCTATACCGGGAGAACATTCTCCGGCAACGCAAACATCACCTGCCGTGCACGGGTTGCCGTCATCGCAGCCAGACGTATTGGGGTCATTTACGCACCCTGCGGCCTCGCCGCACGAGTCATCCGTGCACGGGTTGCCGTCTTCGCACACATTCTCGGTGGGCTGGAAACTGCCGTCGCAGTCGTCGTCCACGCCATCGCAAAGCTCATCCGCCCCGGGATGGATGCCTGCGTCCCCGTCATCGCAGTCCCCTCCGCCGGAAGGGCACACCGGGGGACTCCCGACGATTGCAAACACCTTGTCGCAGTAGCCGTCCTTGTCGTCGTCGCACCCCTCGTCCACGGCCCCGTCGCAGTCGTTGTCCTTGAAGTCGCACTTCTCCAGGACAGCGGCCGTGCCCTCGCACGAGACCTCGATGCCGTTGCACTTCGTGACCCCGGGGCACATGCCGAACTCGTTCGAGATCGTGCACGGCAAGTCGGAAAGCCCCTCGTCCTTCTGCCCGTCACAGTCGTTGTCCTTGAAGTCGCACTTCTCCGGCTGCGGAGTTGCCGCGCTGCACGACGGGAGGTCGCCCGGCTTCTCGCAATATCCTGTCCCCGTACACTTCCCGAATTCGTTCGCCACGAAGCATGCCGTTCCCGCAGCCACCGACTCGGTACTGCACAGGCAGCCGCCCGACTCCGGCATACAAGACTTCCCCGCCCCATCGGCCAGCTCGGAGCACAGGTAGCCCTGCGGGCAATCCCCCTGTCCGTCACCGGTGCAGGACACCGAGCAGAAGGTACCCGTCGCAAGTCCACCCACGCACACCAGCTGCTGCCCCTGCTCCGAAAGGCAGTCCAACTCTCCGAAGCACGGCCAGCACAGCAGCGAGAAGTCGGACAGACAGACGTGAGGCGTCCCTGGTACCCCAGGCTGAGCTTCTTTGCAGTCCCAGCCGCTCGGGCACTTTTCATCGCACGCTTCGGTACAGACCTTCTTTCCCAGATGCCAGACGCACCAGCCGGAGAGACAGTCTGGGTGGCCCTTGCACGGCTCGCCCAAACAGCCGCTGCCCGGAAGGCAGGTGTCCGACACGTCCGATGCGTCCGACACGTCCGACACGTCCGACACGTCCGATGCGTCCGACACGTCCGATGCGTCCGACACGTCCGACACGTCCGACACGTCCGACACGTCCGACACCTCCGACTCGTCCGATGC
>CAITUV010000035.1 GCA_903895725.1 uncultured Myxococcales bacterium
AGTCGGCCGATGTTACATCATCCCGGCAGTTGTGACGCTCCAGGCGTCATAAGTCGGCCGATGTTACATCATCCCGGCAGTTGTGACGCTCCAGGCGTCATAAGTCGGCCGATGTGCCACGCCAATGAGTAGCGCTTTACCCGCGCCCCGGCTGGTGGTATTGGATGCACGGCGTTGGAGCGGGACATGGACGGCGGACGATTCGACCTTGCGGTAGCGTGGGAGTGGCAGCTCGACCAGGGGTTCCTGGAGCAGATCCGCTCGGAGGCATCCGGGGCGGGTGTGGGGCTCCTGGAGATCTCGCCGGGCAACATCGAGTCGGTCCTGGAGAGGGTTCGCCGCGGCCTCCAGATTGGTTTGCTGCTCGATCGGGCCTCGGACGTGGAGCGTGCGTTTGCGCCCCTGCAGGACCTGGTGGTGGCGGGCGGAGGAGCTGCCCTGAATCGCTCCCGCCAGGCCGATTGGGCATCGGACAAAGCGACGATGCACATGGAGCTGCTGGCCGCCGGCCTGGAGGTTCCCTACACGCTTCTCCTCGGAACATACGGGGATGAGCCGGAGCTCGCAGCGGATCGGCTGGCTCCGCTGGGAAGCCCGTTGATCGTCAAGCCGGCCTCGTTCGGAGGGGGAGTCGGAGTGCGTACGGCTCGGACCCTGGCTGCCGTCCAGTGGTGCAGAACCCAGTTTCCGAGGGAGAAGTTCCTGCTGCAGGAGCTCATTGTGCCGGCCTTGCTGGACGGACGCAGGGCCTGGTTCCGTCCGATGTACTTCTGCGGTGCCATCGACCTTCTCTGGTGGGACGACCTGACCCATCTCTATGCTTCCTGCACTGCGGACGAGGTGTCCCGCCACGGCCTGGAGCGGATACGGACGACGATGCAGGCCATCGCCGGGTTGACCCGTCTGGACTTCTTCACGGCGGAGCTCTGCATCGACGGGAACGGCCGCCTCGTGGTCGTTGACTATGTGAACGTCCCGTGCGACATGCGGCTCCAGTCGATGCACCCCGACGGCGTGCCGGACGCCATCGTGCGCCAGGTGGCCGGACGGCTCGTTCATGAGGCCGTTGTTCGCAGGCCGCCCCGGTGATATGATCCGGCGTCAGGAGGTGGACAGCATGCTCACGACCAGGCTGGCCGTGTTGGGTACGGTAGCGGCAGCGGTGCTCCTTGTGCCCGCTTCGGCGCTTGCCGGATTCTGCACGGACAAGCAGAACGGATACTGGTGCGATGGCGACAGCCTCGTTCTCTGCAAAGGGGGGAGCCAGGCGTCTTCGAGCTCCTGCGAGTGCGGCTGCCAATCCATGCCCCCCGGTGTGGATGATCAGTGCAAGGCGTGCAGCGGATTCTGCTCGGACAAGCAGAACGGGTACTGGTGCGATGGCGACAACCTCGTTCTCTGCAAGAATGGGGGCAAGGCGTCTTCGAGCTCCTGCGAGTGTGGCTGCCAATCCATGCCGCCCGGCGTGGACGACGAGTGCAAATCGTGCGGCGGCTTCTGCTCGGGCAAGCAGAGCGGGTACTGGTGCGATGGCGACAACCTCGTCCTCTGCCAGGGGGGGAACGTGGCATCCTCCAACCCCTGCGAGTGCGGGTGCCAGTCTATGCCCGAGGGGGTCGACGACCAGTGCCAGTCCTGCGGCGACGGCTTCTGCACCGGCAAGACGAGCGGGTACTGGTGCGACGGCAGCAACCTCGTCATCTGCCAGGGAGGGAACGTAGCATCCTCCAGCCCCTGCGAGTGCGGGTGCCAATCCATGCCCGACGGGGTCGACGACCAGTGCCAGTCCTGCGGCGGCGGCTTCTGCTCCGGCAAGACGAGCGGGTACTGGTGTGACGGCAACAACCTCGTCCTCTGCCAGGGAGGGAACGTGGCATCCTCCAACCCCTGCGAGTGCGGGTGCCAGCCCATGTCCGACGGGGTCGACGACCAGTGTCAGTCCTGCGGCGGCAACTACTGCACCGACAAGGGGGACGGCTGGTACTGCGCCGGGGCCACCCGGGTGCAGTGCTCGGGCGGCCAGCAGAAGACCGTGGAGAACTGCCAGTACGGCTGTTCCGGAGGAAACGGTGGGGCAACCTGCAACCCGCCTCCGGATACCGGATTCTGTGCCGGAAAGGCTGACAGCGATTGGTGCGACGGCATCGACCTCGTCACCTGCGGAGGAGGCAAGGTTGTGGCCGACAAGCCTTGTCCCAACGGATGCCAGCCCATGCCCGATGGACAACCCGACGTCTGCAAGGAGGCGCAACCCTGGTCGTTCTGCCAGGACAAGGCGGACGGTGGCTGGTGTGACGGAGACCTTCTCGTCCAGTGCGAATCGGGCGGACAGGTCTCCGCGGTCGTCTGCCCCAACGGCTGCCTTCCGATGCCGGAAGGGACCGACGATCTGTGTGAGCCGAGCCCGCAGGAGCCGGGCGACAGCCTGCTGTCGGTCACCAAGCAGGGAGAATGCGGCATCTTCTCGGGGAGCGTGAACCTGTGGGCGGGGACCAAGCTTCCCGTGTTCAACCAGAAGAGCTGGCCCGACGACAAGCTGGGAACCTGCAGCGGCCTGACCATCAAGTCCTCTGGATGCCTCATCTCCACGCTGTCCATGCTTTACGCCTACATCGGAGTCACGCGTACCGTCGACGACCAGACTGGCAACTCCCCTCCGCTGGAGGATGCCTGGCGAAGCGTGCTGGTCGAGGGCCACCCCAAGGGCTATGCGGCGGCCTATACGGACGACGGGAAGTACCTGGGCGAATGCAACGTCATCTGGGGGAAGAATCCCCCCGGGGTCACCCTGCAGCAGCACTACAACCCCTCCACGAGCTGCATCCGCTACCAGGAGGCGGTCGCCATCGCCCAAAGCCTCAACTCGGGGATGCCCGTGGTCGGCGGGGTTCACTGGATTGCCGGTCTCGAGAATCAGCACTGGGTGCTCATCACGGGCGCCGATTCCGGAGGCATCCGCTTCAACGACCCGTGGGGTGGAGGCTCGAATCTGTACCTCGGGCAGGGAGCGCTGGGAGCCTACACGCTGGACTCGTTCTACACTCCATCCTACAGCGGCGGCCAGGGGTCCGGCGAAGAAGAGGGGGCCCTCATCGACGAGAACGGAGAGCCCATCGATGACGAGCGGTCGGTCGGCACCCTGCCCTCGGTGCTCGACGACGATGGCAACCCGCAAAGCCCGCTGGTCATCGAGGAGGATGATGCGCCGGATTCCGGCGGTTGCACGACAGCGTTGGCGGGGCGCCCTTCGGATGAGCGCACCGCGCTCCTGCTCCTGGCCCTGCTCGTGCCTCTGGCACTGTCGGCGCTGGCGCTGCGATCGGGTCGGTCGCTCCCGGCCTCCTGCACCAGCGGGGTGCACGGCGAGAGCCGCGGGGGAATCGCCGGCCGACCTTGAAAGTGGCTCCGGGCCGTTCTCGAGAGGGTTCCATGCTGCGTTGGTCGATTGTTCTGTGCCTCCTGCTGGCTGTTCCACCAGTCCCTGTTGCCGCTCAGTCCGCAGGCACGGTCCGCATCATCGAAGGACCGACGCCGATTCCAAACGGCAAATGCCGCAGTCCGCGCGACCTGACCCTGCTCAACGATCGGGTGGCCTTCTCGTTTGCCGTGGAGACCGCCCGCCCCTGGGGCAACCCTGCCGGCGCCATTCTGGACGGGGGGCTCGTCGCAGACGGCGTGGTCGGCAAGGACCGACTCTCCTTCGTCGATTTCCTCCCCGACGGTTGGAAGCCCTGGCCCCACGTCCGCCACGAAATCCGGATCCTCCAGAACGGACCGGAAAGGGCGGTGCTGGAGGTGTCGCGGGACTTCCGGGGCAATCCGCTCGTGACCACGTGGACGCTCGAGGCCGGCTCGTCGAAGCTGCAGGTCGAAACCGTGCTGCGCAACCGATCCGACAAGCCACTGGTCGACCTGATCTCGGGGTACTCGTTCTGCACCAAGGACGGCGACTCGTTCGTCCCCGAGACCGTCTCTGAGATCTCCTGGGCCGCGGGCTATGGTCCGGACTGGTCGGGCGGCCTCGAGTTTCCGGGGGCTGATCAGGTCACGGGGGGCAGGTCGTGGAAGGACCTATACCGCACGACGACGGTCGCCGAGGGAGGCGAGGTGCGGTTCGCTGCGACTTACTCCCTCTGTCCAGGCCCGGACATCTCCGGGCTGGTTGCCTCGGCCGCACGCAGGGCCGGGCGGGCCACGGGAATCGTCTCGGGAACCGTGCGGACAGCGGCCGGGAGCCCGGTCGCTCTCCCGTACATTATTGTGCGGAACGAGGAGGGGAAGGTGGTCGGCTGGGCGGCCGGAGGTGCGAGTGCCACCGGAGCGGAACGCTCTCCCGCTTGCAGGGATGGAGCAACAGATTGCGCCCCGCTCGATTCGGTGGTCGGGGACGGCTCCTTCTCGTTCGAGCTCCCGGTGGGGCGCTGGCAGCTGCAGGCCGCTGCGGTGGACCACCGGTCTCCCCCGAGCAGGGAGGCCGTCGTGGTCGCTGGAAGCCACCAGACCGTGGACTTCGATGGGCTCGAGCCACCCGGCATGGTTCGACTGCACGTTCGGGGCCAATCCGGCGAAATCGACGGCATAGATGCCCGGATCGTTCGAGTCGGAACGCCCCCTCCGGTACGCCACGTCGAGCGGTTCGTCACCTACACGAGCCCGGATGCTCGAGGAGAGGCCCTCATCCCCTGTCCCCCAGGTGAACATGAGTTCCTCGTGTCACACGGAGGGGGCTTTCTTGCATCCCCGGCCAGCATTCGGTTGGAGGTCCCGCCGGGGGGAACCGCCGAGGCCACCGTTCTGCTGGATCTCGATGAGCGGCCGGCCACCCGCGGCTGGTATTGTGCTGACCTTCATCATCACTCGGATCATGCGGACGGAAAGACCTCGCCCGAGGAGCTGGTCCTGTCCCAATCCGCCGCCGGCCTGGACTACGTGTTCGTGAGCGATCATGACTTCGTTGGTAACCACGAAGCCATCGAGCGGATTGCCCGGGAAAGACGGCTCCCGTTCATCCCGGGAATCGAGGTATCTCCGTCGTTCGGGCATTTCAACCTGTTTCCTCTTCCCGTCGGAGCAGACCCCGGGATCGACAGCTCGAACACTACTCCCAGGGCAATCTTCGAGGCGGCCCGCAGGCTGGGTGCGCTCGTCCAGGCGAACCATCCCATGGACAGCGGCAACGCCTACCTCCGGAGCCATCTGCTCGGGGATCTCCCGGGGGGCTTTTCCCTGGACTTCGACCTCATCGAGATGAACGCGGACGACGAGTTCGACTCGAGTGACCGTGAGGCGCTCGACCAGGCCTTCGGGTTCTGGGATGCGGGCCGGACCTTCTGGCTGTCCGGTGGCTCCGATACCCATGACGTCAAGATCATGGAGTCGGACGAGGTGTCCGGCCGCACCCGTACCTGCGTGCACGTGGAAGCGGACGAGCCTCAACCCGCAGGGGCTCCCCTCTCCACCCCCTCTGCCCAGGCCTTCGCATCGGCGTTGAAGGCGGGCAGAGCGGTGGCCACGTTCGGACCCATGGTGTACCCGGGGTTCGAGCCCGGCTCTGCAGTCCCCCGCGACGCAGATGGGAAGCTCCGACTGCCGCTCGAGGCGTTTGCGGCCTGGGGATTGGCTGAGGTGCGCGTGCGCTCCTCCGGGGGAGTCGTCTGGTCCTCCCGGCTCGAGGGTTGTCCCCGCAGCACCGAAGTATCCCCGGAGCTCCTGCCCGACGGCTCCGCATGGTACCTGGTGGAAGTCGTGGACTGCCAGGGCAACCCGGCGTTCGTGAACCCGGTGCACGCCGCCCTCCCGGACGCTCCGTAGCATTCCCGGCGCCCGCCCGCACACCTTTCTGTATGACAGGGGAGGGCATCCCTGCTAGATTGGGCCGGTTCGTTGCCCGGGAAGCGCATCGAGCCGGTCCGAGGAATCGAATCGCACGTAGCAGCGCCTCCCGAACCGATTGGAGGAACCGATGAACAGAACGACGTTGCTGACATCCGTGAGTCTGCTGGGCGTGGCCCTGCTTGCCTCCTGCGCCCCGCCCCAGGGCACCGGGCGGATGCCGTCTCCCAGCGAGATTGCCGATGCGGTGAAGCTGCCCACGTCGACGTGGAAGCTCGACAATGGGCTGACCGTTGTCTTCCACGAGGATCACTCGGACCCGGTGGTTGCTCTGGCCGTGCTCTACCACGTGGGTTCTTCCAGGGAGACCCCGGGCAAGACCGGGCTCGCCCACCTGTTCGAGCACATCATGTTCCAGGAATCGGAGAATGTCGGCCAGGACCAGTTCTTCAAGAAGATCCAGTCGGCCGGCGGAACGCTCAACGGGTTCACCTACGAGGACGGGACGATGTACTTCGAGATCGTCCCGAAGAACGCGCTCGAGATGATCATGTGGATGGAATCGGACCGCATGGGCTATCTCATGGGTGCGCTCGATGCCCCCGCTTTCTTCAACCAGCAGGGGGTGGTGATGAACGAGAAGCGCCAGGGAGTGGACAACCAGCCCTACGGCTGGCGGGAGTATGTCGTGTCCACGACGCTCTACCCGGAGGGGCACCCCTACTCGTGGGACGTGATCGGGAGCATGACCGATCTTTCGAATTCCTCGGTGGAGGACGCGAAGGCCTTTTTCAAGCGCTGGTACGGCCCGAACAATGCGACCCTCGTGCTCGCCGGCGACTTCGACCCGGCCACGGCCAAAGAGTGGGTCAAGCGCTACTTCGGCGAGATCCCGGCCGGCCCCGCGGTCGAGGACCGCAAGCCCATTCCGGTCGTGCTCGAAACGGACCGCAATGTGTACTACGAGGATGCGCTGGCCACCGTGCCCGAGCTGTCGATTGTCTGGCCCGCCGCACCGGCGTTCAGCAAGGATGAGGCGGCGCTGGACCTCCTGGCGCAGTTCCTGGCGGAAGGGAAGGATGCACCGCTCTACAAGCACCTGGTGATGGACAAGAAACTGACTCGGGAAGTGGAGGTGATGCACAACCCGCTGGAGCTTGCCGGCACTTTCATCATCCGGGTCAAGCCGCAGCAGCCCCACACGCTCGATGCCCTCCTGGCCGAGATCGACGCCCGGCTCGCCACTCTGTCCGAAACGGACTTCACGGAGAGGGCGGTCAACAAGGTCAAGGCCCGGTGGGAGCTCCCCTTCTACCGTCGTGCGGAGAGCGTGTTCAACAAGGTAATGTACCTGGCGTTCTACTCAGTGTTCTGGGGATCGCCCGACCGGTTCGACGACGACCTGATCCGCTACATGAGCCTGACCCGGGACGACCTCCAGGACGTGTTCCGGCGATATCTCCTGAAGAAGCCGAGAGTGCTCGTGTCGGTGGTGCCCGCGGGCCAGGCAGCGACGGCTCTGGCGGGAGCCAAGGCCGCCGCAATCCCCGACGATGCGGCCGCAAAGCCGAAGGAGCCGGGAGAGGGAGCCGAGAAGCCCCCACGCACGCCGTCCAACCTGGACCGCTCGCAGGAGCCGTGCAAGGGACCGTCCCCGGAACCGGCCCTTCCCGTGCCGGTGCAGCACCAGTTCCCGTCGGGGCTTGCGCTCCTTTCTCTGGAGCGGTCCGAGCTTCCCATGGTGGAATTCTCGCTCGACATCCCGGGCGGCCATGTGTCCACGCCGGACGAGAAGCCCGGGCTTGCGTGGGTGACGACGTCGATGCTGGACGAGGGGACGCAGACCCGCACGCCGGTACAGCTCCAGGAGGAGATCGACCTGCTCGGCTGCTCGATCACCCCCATGCTCAACAACGAGCTCGTGCAGATCAAGGGAGCGTGCCCGGCCCGGAACCTCGGGGCCGGACTGGGCCTGGTGGCCGAGATGCTCACCCGACCCCGCTTCGACGCCGAGGAGTTCGAGCGCATCCGCAGGGCGGGTCTTTCCACTCTGGCCGAGTACGAGGGGTACCCGACGTTCCTGGCCGACAACGGTGCCGCACGGGCGCTGTACGGGGACAAACACCCGCTGTCGTACCCGCAGCAGGGGACCCGGGACTCGCTCGAGAAGATGACCCTGGAGGACGTCAAGGGCTTCCATGCAAAGCTCTTCCGGCCGGGGTGCTCGGTGCTGTCGGTTGCCGGAGCGCTGTCTCCCGAGGCCACACGGCTCGCGGCTGCCGGCCTGGCGGACGCATGGAAGAGCGCTGAGCCGTGCCCTGCACCGCTCCCGGTCAAGATCCTTGAAGACCACCTCGATCGGCTCTTCTTCGTGGACGTCCCCGGGGCTCAGCAGGCCCAGATGCGCATCACCGGTCCGACCCTGACCAAGAGCCACCCGGACTACTACGCTGCGTTCGTGTCCAACTATCCCCTGGGCGGTGCGTTCAATTCCCGCCTCAACATGATCCTGCGTGAGGAGAAGGGAGTCACGTATGGAGCCCGCAGCGCCATCTTCGCCGGCCGCACGTTCGGCGAGTTCGAGGCCTGGGCCGCAGTCCAGACCGATGCCGCAGGCGATGCCCTCAACGTGTTCCGCACCGAGTGGTCCGATGCTCGAAACGGCCTGTCGGCCGACGAGCTCACCTGGACCCGGGACGGGCTCTCGAACGCCATGGCCCGGGAATACGAGACCCTGTCGGCGCTCATCGACGTGCTGCGAAACGTGGGCGTCATGGGACTTCCTGCCGACTACCTCAAGACGTGGCGCAAGACGCTTTCCGACCTCACTACCGGCGATGCGGGCCGCATGGTCCGCAACTGGATGGATCCCACGCGCGTCCTCTACCTGATTGCCGGCGACGCGGCCTCCGTGCTCCCGCAGCTCGAGAAGCTCGGCTGGGGCGAGGTGATCAAGCTGGAAAAACGTTAAAGCCTGCGCCCCGGCTGAGGCGAAGTGAGCAAGATGGAGAGGCGGTAGCGCCTACAGCTCGCCTGGGTCGAAAGCTCGGCCGATGAAGAAGTACTTCTTGAGCACCTTGCCGCCGGCATCGGTGAAGTATTCGGTCTGGAAGGAGGGACCGGAAACTCCGGTCTGGTTGTCCGGGTCGGCCGGATCCGGGTGGGAGTGGCCGCTTCCGTTGCAGCTGTAGTAGCGCAGCCCGACGATCTCGCCGCCCTCTTTGACCCAGTCCACGAAAATCACGGCATGCCCGGTCCCGTTCGAGCGGCTGAAGTTGATGAAGTCGCCGGTAGTCACCTTGTCCCAGTCTTCCGGGTAGATGTTCATGCCGATGCCCGCGTACTCCAGAGCATCTCCCGAGCTGGCCTCATCGGTCACCCCCCAGCCGAACCAGTACTGGTAGAAGTTGCCGATGTCCACATCGTCCACGGTGAGGTTGCCGTAGGGCGTCGTCTCGGGTACGCCATGCGCCTTCTGCCACCGGATGTAGGCATTGAGGAAGATCTCCAGCGTGTGGCCGCAGCAGTAACACTTGCCGGTCCCCTCGAAGATGTACTGGCCCATGTAGTACCCGTCGTGGACCATCCCGAAGTAGATGTCGACCGGGGGCTCGCAGGCATCGCTGTAACAGTAGGTGTAGGTCCCGTTCTTCGGGTACAGGCTCCAGTCGTTGATGGCCTCGACGACGTACTGATTGAACCCGGCCTGCTCGGGCAGCACGCTCCCGTAGGTGACGTACACGTCCAGGACGTACGGGCCCGCCATCTCGATGCCGCCGTCATCCACCCAGGTGTCGATGCTCAGGAAGTAGGTGCCCGGCTCGACATACGCGGCCGCATGCTCGTGGTCGCGGGCCAGGCATGCGGTCGGGTCGAGGGCCGAAAGGATGTGCACGTCCATGTCCACATCATCCCCTTCTTTCTCATCGACTTTGGCATGGAGCACTCCCGCCTTGTCCAGAGTCAGTACGTAAAGAAACTCCGGTCCCGACTCGTCGATGCCTTCGCCGCACGGCAGGTACTCGTCGAACAGGTCCGAAGGCCCGAGCTTCCCGTCCTGCGTGTCCTGGTAGGGCAGCGCCTGGATGGAAATGGGGTTGCACGCGGTGCCGAGCGGGCAGGCAGCGGAATCAGGTTGAGGTGTGTCGCTCTCATCCGGTACCCAGCTGCCCGCATCGGCCAGGTCCCCCCCTCGCGGGTCACCCGGGATGTCGCCTCCGGAGAGGTCCTGGCTGCCTCGGCCCGGGCCATCTCCTGTCGACGGGACATCTTCCGCCGACGGGACATCTTCCGCCGACGGGCCACCTTCTGCCGAAAGGTCATGCAGGCCCGCCGGTACACCGTCCTGGCACAACGTGGACGGCGGCTCGCAGTCGCACCGCTTCTGACCGCACCCCGCAACACCAAGGCCCAATCCGACGCACAGGAGCATCATCACAGCCGGTCGCATGGCTTCCTCCTTCCTCATGTCAACGACACCCCTGTTATCGTCACGACGAAGGAAAACGCGCAGGGTCGTCAGGATGACGGCCCGACACCCACGGCGTATCCATAGGGCCCCTCCCGCGTGGTCGGGGCTGGGGTCGCTCCGCTCCGGCGACCATCGACCATCGACCATCGACCATCGACCATCGACCATCGACCATCGACCATCGACCATCGACCATCGACCATCGACCATCGACCATCGACCATCGACCATCGACCATCGACCATCGACCATCGACCAGCGACCATCGC
>CAITUV010000036.1 GCA_903895725.1 uncultured Myxococcales bacterium
CACGGGCGCCACGGCCGGATGTGCCACGGGCACCATGGCCGGATGTGCCACGGGCGCCACGGCCGGATGTGCCACGGGCACCATGGCCGGATGTGCCACGGGCGCCACGGCCGGATGTGCCACGGGCACCATGGCCGGATATGCCACGGGCACCATGGCCGGATGTGCCACGGATCGTTGCACGATCCCGCGATCATTTCGGCACGTCGTGACGATAACGTACGCGGGTCGTCGGACAAACCATGTCGAGGGAGGAAGCCGTGCCACAGTCGAAGGTCAACGTTGTCGTGCACGCGGTATTCGCAACCCGGGAAAGGCAGCCGGTTCTACCGGTGCTGCTCCAACCGAGGCTGGAGGCCTATGTGACGGGCATCCTGCAGAATCTGAGCTGCCCGCCGCTTGCCGTCGGTTTCGTTGAAGACCACGGTCATCTGGGCTTTGTGCTCAGCAGCGAGCGTACCATTGCGGGGGTCGTGCGCGAGGTCAAGACCGGCTCGTGTCTCTGGCTGAAGAAGCAGGGGCTGGAGGATTTCGCCTGGCAGGGCGGCTATGGGGCGTTCTCCGTATCGTCCTCGGGCCGGGATCACCTCGTGCGGTACATTCGCAGGCAGCGAGAGCATCACCGTCGCTCGCGGTTCAGCGGCGAATACACCTCGCTGTTGAAGCGAAATGGCATGACCTTCGACGAGCAGGACCTCTCGACGTAGCCGGCGCAGTTGTTCGTCCGCGCGAGATCCCTCTTACGGCTCGTAGGTGTAGAGCACCCATCCACGGAGAGAGGATATGGTTCCGGAGTCGTTGTAGCTGTTGCCCTGGCTGTCGTTGTCCTGGCAGTAGAGAGCGTCGTAGTCGGCGTGATAGGTGAAGCTCACGGTGACGGCCTCACCGGCGGCTGCGGTGTAAGAAACATCCTTGTAGGAGAACCCTCTGGCGCTGCCGCCCTTGTTCGGTGTCGGGGAAAGGACGTGCGTGCTGCCGTAAGTGCTCTGCCCGGCTTCCCAGGTGAAGTTGAGGCCTCCGCCGGTTGCCTGGAACTGGTTTGGTCCCGAGGTCCCGTCCGAGTCGCCGCAGATGCCGATCTTCGTGATCTTGATCTTGAGTCCCGGGACGGCGGTGATGGTGCCGATGACCTGGGTCGGGCTGCCGGTCACCATGCCGGACAGGACCTTGGGAGGCTCGGTCTTGCAGGTGGCATCGCATCCGTCGCCGTTGTTCTTGTTTCCGTCGTCGCACTGCTCAGTGGAATCGAGGTACTTGCCATCGCAATCTGCATCCTTGGCACAGACGGCGTGCGGGGATGGATAGCGGTCCGGATCGAGGTTGTCGCAGTCGCCCGGCACCACGGAGGCATAGTCCCCCACCGGGCCGCAGAGGCATTTGGGCGTGCCGCCGCCGTAGCCGTCTTTGTCCGTATCGGTGTAGTAGGTCAGACAGCCCTGTGAGTTCTCGGGGTCGGCGCTGCCGTCGCAGTCGTTGTCTTCTCCGTCGCACTTCTCGGCCGTGGCCCCTTCGAGTGGATTGCACTCCTGGATCTGCCCGTTGACGCAGAGGCTCACGGAGTGGAGGCATTGCCCCTTGCCGCAGGTAACTGTGCCGAGCTCCTCGTCCACGAGGCCGTCACAGTCGTTGTCGACGGTGTCGCACTCTTCGGGCAGGCTCCCTTCGAACGGGTCGCAGATCTGCGTGGCCCCGTTGGCGCACTTGTCGACGGAATGGACGCAGATTCCCTTGCCGCAGGTCGTCGTGCCCAGGTCCTCGTCCGTCTTGCCGTCACAGTCGTCGTCCTTGCCGTTGCAGATTTCGGGCCCACTCCCGGCAAGAGGGTCGCACTGCTGCTCCTGGCCGCCCACGCAGAGGAGCACGGTGTGGAGGCAGATGCCCTTTCCGCAGGTCTGTGAGCCGAGCTCCTCGTCGACGAGTGCGTCGCAGTCATTGTCCTTTCCGTCACAGGCCTCGGGCGCGGCCCCTTCGAAGGGGTTGCAGACCTGGGCCTTGCCGGCCACGCAGTTGAGCGAGGTGTGGAGGCACAGGCCAAAGCCGCACGTGGTGCTGCCGAGCCCCTCATCGCCCTCGCCGTCACAATCGTTGTCGAGGGCGTCGCACAGCTCGGGGCTGGCCCCTGCCTTGGGGTTGCAGTACTGGAGCATGCCGTTGGCGCAATTGGCCTGCGTGTGCACACAGACTCCGACTCCGCACGTCGTGGTGCCGAGGTCCTCGTCTACCGGTCCGTCGCAATCGTTGTCCTTGCCGTCACACTGCTCGGGGCCGGCCCCTTCGTTGGGATCGCACACCTGCGGGGCCCCGCTCTTGCAGTTGGCGATGGTCTTGGCGCACTGGCCGATTCCGCAGGTGGCCGAGCCGAGATCCTCGTCCGTGATCCCGTCGCAGTCGTTGTCCTTGCCATCGCAGATTTCGAGCGATGCGGATTGGAACGGGTTGCAGATCTGGGTCAACCCGTTCTGGCAGTTCGAAATCGTGTGGGCACAGGCCCCCAGGCCGCACTGCGTCGTCCCCAGCCCGTCGTCGACCTGTCCGCTGCAGTCGTTGTCGAGCCCGTCGCAGAGCTCCTTGCCGAGTGCGTGAACCATGGGATTGAGCGGCTCGCAGTCCGAGTCATCCAGGTCTCCGTCATCGTCGTCGTCCGGGTCTACGCAGTTCTTGAGCCCGTCTGCGTCGAGGTCGGGATAGCCTTCGTCCACCGAGTAGTCGCAGTCGTTGTCGACACCGTCGCATTCTTCCTTCGCCCCGGGGTGGATGGCGAAGACCAGGGGAGCGCAGTCGAGCAGATCCTCGCTGCCGTCTCCGTCCTTGTCGTTCTCGCAGGCATCCCCTACCCCGTCCTTGTCCGCATCTCCCTGCGAGGGGTTGGCAACCAGCGGACAGTTGTCGCCCGTGTCGGGCACCTTGTCCCCATCGTCGTCGGCATCGCAGGCGTTGCCGACGAGATCCTGGTCGGCATCCTCCTGGAGCGTGTTGGCGAGCGCGGGGCAGTTGTCCACGGAATCGGGAATGGAATCGCCGTCATCGTCCGGGTCACAGGCATCGCCGAGCAGATCCTTGTCCAGGTCTTCCTGCCCCGCGTTGGCAGTCTTGGCGCAGTTGTCGCCCTCGTTGAGGATGCCGTCGCCGTCCATGTCCGGGTCGGCGCAATCCGGCTTGAAATCTCCGTCCGAATCTGGGAATCCCTCGTCCAGATCCGTATCACAATCGTTGTCCTTGCCATCGCAGACTTCCTTCGACCCGGGGAAGGACAGGGGATCGTTGGGGACACAGTCGGCCGCGTCGGGAGACGCGTCGTTGTCGTCATCCGGGTCCATGCAGTCCTTCCAGCCGTCGGTATCGGTGTCCGGGTAGCCCTCGTCCACAAGCAGGTTGCAGTCGTTGTCCTTGCCGTCGCAGGCTTCTTCCGCTCCCGGGTGCACCTTGGCGTCGAGAGGAGCGCAGTCGTCGGCATCGGGGGTCATGTCATTGTCGTCATCCGCGTCGCAGGCATCGCCGAAGTTGTCGAAGTCGGTGTCCTTCTGAGTCGGATTGAAGTCCACCGGGCAGTTGTCCTGGAAGTCGGCGATTCCGTCGCCGTCCTTGTCGTTCTCGAGGCAGTCCGCTGCTCCGTCCTTGTCCGTGTCGGGGAAGCCTTCGTCGGTCTGGCCATCGCAGTCATTGTCCTCGCCGTCACAAAGCTCGGCCTTGGGCTCCTTGCCCACGCAGGTGGCCTTGCCCGCCGAGCACTCGAGTGTTCCTGGACAGGCCCCGTGCGGGCTGGTGACGAGGCAGCCGATACCCGAGAGGTCCTCATCGACCTGACCGTCGCAGTCGTTGTCCGCCAGGTCGCACTGCTCTTCTGCGGGAACGGCCGCGCTGCACGGCGTCAGGCCGGTGGCGAGGCAGACCCGCTCTCCTTCGCAGGTCCCCCACGCGTTGGTCGACTGGCAGACCGTCGAGGCCCCCTCGTTGGCAAACGCCTCCTTGCACGGGCAGTCACCGGTTGTCGAGACGCACTGCTCCAGGCTGCTGCCCGCCACATCCAAGACCATCTTGCACTCGAAGCCGAACGGGCACGTCTTGTCCTTGGCGCAAGGGGCCCCACAGTAGTTGCCCTGGGGGCCGTAGGCCACGCAGCGCTCCCCGGCATCGGCGCCGTTGGCAAAGCACTCGGAGCTGATCTTGCAGGGGCGGCAGAGGTTCACCTGGGAAGGCACGCAGATGTACACCTGGTCGGGCAGGCTGGGAGTGTATTGGGCACAGACCCAGCCGAAGGGGCACTCTTCCTGGCAGGTCATGGTGCACTGGAGGCCGTCGGGGGTCTTGATGCAGAAGTCCTCATTGCAGTCAGCGCCGGTCTGGCAGGGCCACCCGGGGGCTCCGGGCTCGACGACCGGCCCGTCCGGGAGAACATCGACGGGGCCTGCTTCCCCGGGCATGACCTCGGCAGCAGGCAGCTCTCCCTCGCCATCCTCACTTGGGCCGGGCAGCTCCCCAAGAACGTCGACTGTCGGCAGCTCGAGAGAGAGCTGGTCGGTGTCCGGCAGGGTCGTCACAGTGGAATCCGCACCGCAGGCCCCTACGAGCGCGGCGAGAGCAGACAGACAGAAGGACATGCGAAACGTCATGGCTTCACCTCGAGACGTTGCGAGGGGGAGGATACCCGATCGCCCGGCTCGGGCGCAAGGCGCTGCGATGAAGCGATGCGGCAGCATCAAGGCTCTGTCCCGCGGGTCGCGTCCGTGGTATGGTTGGAACCGGCTTGGTACGGAGGTGATCCATGCGTCTCGTTCCAGCGGTTCTGATTGTTGCGGCGGCTCTGTTGGTGCCTGCCGTGATGGGCAATGCCGGTGCCCCGGCTGCGCCTGCGGCAAAAGCCGTCACGCTGACGGCGGACGAGGGGGCAGTGGCCAAGAACGGAAAGGTCGTCAAAGACGGCTCGGGGATGCAGGTCGACTTCCTGGCCTACAAGCACGGCACGGGGCTGGACATCAAGGCAGGCCGTCAGGGAACCAGCCACATGCCGCTCCACAAGCACAAGAAGAAGGACAAGTACAAGGCGGTCAAGGACGTGCCGTGCGTCAAGCCGCTCGACTCCGAGAAAAACGCCTATCTTTCCCTGCCCGAAGTCGGCCGCGGGTTCACGTTCGTCGGCAACAAGTCGTCCGGCTACTACCGCGGCGTGGTCAAGTCGCTCGCTGCAGGCAAGATCACCGTGGAATTCGAGAAGTGTCCGGAGTAGACCCCCGGGATTCCGGAATGGGACGATTTCTTAGACGACTGGAGGCGGGTGGCTCGGCCACGTTGCGGGCGCTGGGCGACTCGCTGACGGTGGGCTACCGGGTGAGACGGGGATACCTGGACTTTCTGGGTGACATGCTCCAGGGGCGGTTGCCTGGATGCGGCGTGAGCCTCGAGAACCACGGTGTCTGCGGGGACACGGTGTTTGACGGCATCGACCGCAGCAGGTCGGTCCTGAGGTCCCCTCCGGCGGATGCCCAGATTCTCCAGTTCGGCACCAACGACTGCTTCTGTGGGGTATCTGCGGCACGGTACCAGGGCGGTCTGCTGGAGCTGGCAGCTCGCTACCGGGAGTGCGGAGGAGCGGGAGATCTCCTGCTCCTGCCGCCGCCCCGCGTCCGGATGGCCGACTTCGACGGGGCTCTCGATGCGTTCCGGGACGCCGTCGACCAGATCGCCTCCAGGACCGGGGCCGTGGTGGTGCCTGTTCTCGATGTCTGGGATGCGTTCAACGGGCCTGAGCCGCTCTGGCTGGAGGATGGGGTACATCCGACCGAAGCCGGCTACAGGCTCATGGCTCGAGCGGTGATGAGTGCTCTGGAACGAGCGGCGTGCCCCGTCCGCGATCCCGGATGAAAAGCAGTGCCGGCAGGATGGCCAGTGCCGCAGTGGCGGAGACGATCATCGTCATGGCGGTCAGCCAGGCCATGGCCCGCAAAGGCAGGAATCCGGAGAGCAGCATAGTCAGGAATCCGACGGCGACGGCAACCGCGTTGAACACAATGGGGCGCCCCGAAGCCCCGGCCGCGGCCTCCAGGGCATCGGCAGAGGTCCGGCCCACGCTGCGCTCGGCCTGGTATCTGTGCATCAGATGCACCGAGTAGTCGATCCCGATACCCACCGCACAGTTGGCGATGAGAGCGGTGCTGATGTCCAGCGGAATGTCGAGCAACGCCATGAGTCCGAAATTGACGACCACGGCCAGGCCGATGGGCAGGAGCGTCATGGCGCCTGACGACGTTCCCTGCAGCAGCGCCCGCCTCAGCGAAGGGGGTGCGTGGGCGCCGCCCCGGAGGAACAGCACCGCGACCATCAGGAAGACCATGACCAGGGACGACAGCAGGCTCCAGAGCTGCCCGGACACGATGTAGCCGTTGATCACCTCGTACCGCACCAGGGTGCCGGCCATGGAGGTCTTGTAGCCTTCGGGGAGATGCGCAGCGGCATATTCCTCGACCAGAGAGCGGATCTCGGTGGCCACTTCGCTGCGCCCGCTGCGGATCTGCACGAGCACCTGGCCGGAGGCGTAGTCGAAGTCGACCACCGAGCTGAAGTCGTCGGTATCGCCGCTCATCTCGTAGAGCTGGACGTACTGGGCCACGAGGTTTCGGTCGTCCGGAATGACGTCGAACGCAGCCTCGCCCCGATGCATCACGCGATTCATGCGGCGGATGTAGTCGGCCAGCGAGGTCGTCTTGCCGACCTCCGGATGCTTCTCCACGTGGCGCTGGAGCCCGTCGAGGAAGGTCAGCGCCCGGGGGTCGAGCATGCTTCGCGTGCCCGGCCCCTCCAGGACCACGGACAGCGTGTGCGTTCCGCCAAACCGGGTAGCGAACAGCTCATCGCTCTCCCGCACGGTGCTTCCGTCGGGGAAGAGGCCGACCGATTCCTGGTCGACCCTCAGCAACGCCACCGTGATGCCGATGGATGCCGCGCACAGGGCCGTGGTGAGGCCGACGACCAGCCAACGGTGCCGGACCGAGAACAGAGCAGTCTTCCGGAGCAACGTAGCGAGGGAGCCGGCCGAGGCCTCGGGGCCCGTCGTCCGGGGCCTGCCCCCGCCGACGAGCAGGAGCGTCGGGACGACGGTGAAGCTGACGATCAGGGCAACGGTGATGCCGAACGCAAGGAAGAGCCCGAAGTCCCGCACCGGGCCGATACTGCTGGTCCCCAGCGAGGCAAATCCAGCAATGGTGGTGGTCGCTGCGACGAGGACTGCGCCGCCGGTTCCCCGGATGGTATCCGAAATGGCCCTGAACCGGTCCTTCCCGGCCTCCATGTGGGACCGGAAATGAGCTGCAAGGTGAATGCCGTAGGCCGTTCCGACCGCGACCAGGAACACGGGAATGGCGGACGTGATGAGCATGACCGGACGGTCCAGCAGGGCCATGAGGCCGAAGGTTGCCACCGCGGACAGGATGACCGTGAGCATCGGACCGACCACGCCGCCCAGGCTCCGCAGGCTCACGAGCAGGATGAGCAGGACCGCAACCAGGGCCAGCGGAGTCAGGCGCGACATGTCGCTCTGGACGAGACTTCCGATTTCCTTGTCCACCACCGGCTCCCCGGCATACACCGCACGGACTCCCTCGGGTGCTCCTGCCAGGGCCGCCTCGACCGTCTTGCGGACGGTATCGACGGCCGCCTCCTTCTCCGGGGTCGTCCAGTCCCGCTGGAGTCTGACCAGCACGGCCAAGGCCTTCCGGTCTCCCGAAACGAGGAGGTTGTCGAAGATCGACCAGTCTTCCAGTCGTGCCCGAAGGTTGGCGAGCGTCTCGTCCGTGATGTCCCCCTCGTCGACCAGCGGCTCCGGCTTGAGCATCATGTCCCGGGCCACGATGGTCTCGGCACTGGTCACGCTCATGACATCGTCGAACCGGGCCGACAGATCGTCCGTGATGCGCCGAACCCGGGAGAGCACTTCCGTGGTCAGCTCCCGGGGTGACTCGATCCCCACGACGATGGCATCGGCCGCGCCGAAGGTGTCATCGACCTGGTCGCAGTAGACGAGGTCAGGGTGGCCCTTGGGGGCCACGTTCCGGACGTCGCTGTCGATGCGGAGCCTCGGGAGCCCCAGGGCGAGGGCCGCGATGCCAGCGAGCACGAGGATACTGAGGAAGATGTAGAGCCTGGCTTTGGTGAGGAACAGCATCGTCGCCTCCGGCGGAAGCGGCCAGGCGTCGGCCGATTTCCGGGAAGCGACTATACCATCGCTGACGCGGCACGTCATGTACCAAACGCAAGGAGCGGGAGGCCCGGCCCGACTTGTGCTTGCCCTTCGGCCCGGGCTGACTTACTGTGCTTTCAGGGGGTGACCGATGTTCCTGCCACTGGGAGATACGCCGAACCCGCGAAACTTCACTCCGTGGGTCAACTGGGGATTGATCGCTGCCAACGTGGCGGTCTACCTGATGTATTCGCTGCCGCTCTCGAGCCAGGCAGTGAATCTCTCTGATCCGCTCGTGCTGGAGTACTTGAAGGCCGTCTTCCCGGATGCGATGCCAGGGCTGATTCCCCGCGAGGTGCTGGCGAATCTGTCGATGTATGACCTGTTCGTGTTCCAGCACGGGTACAAGACGGGGGCGCCTCAGTTCATCGATCTTCTATACTCGATGTTCCTCCACGGCGGATTCCTGCACCTGGCGGGGAACATGCTCTTCCTCTGGATCTTCGGCGACAACGTGGAGCATCGGTTCGGCCGCCTGGGGTATCTGGTGGTCTACCTGGGAACGGGGATTGCGGCGACGGTGGCGTTTGCGCTTCTATCGGAGCCGTCCATGACGCCGCTGGTGGGGGCGTCGGGTGCGATCTCGGGCGTGCTGGGCTTGTACTTCATCCTGTTTCCGAGGAACCGGGTACGGGTGTTCGTGGCGTTCTTCCCGTTCTTCTTCGACACGGTGTTGCTCCCGAGCCGCTGGGTGTTGGCATTCTACGTGCTGGTGGATAACCTGCTCCCCTTCCTGTTGGGGCCACAGTCCTCGGTCGCCTACGGAGCACACCTGGGTGGGTTTGCGGCGGGGGCTGGAGTGGCCTGGCTTGCTGAGCGCGTGGGGCATCGGCTGTCAGGCGCATCCGCGGCTGCTGCCGGTGCGGGAAGCACCGTCTTTCCTGGAGTTGGCTCCGGGGGCGGACGCTTCAGCTCCAGCGGCTCCGGTGTCATCGACGGGATTCGGGATGCCGTGAGCCGGAAGGACTCCCCGGCTGCATTTGCGCTGCTTCGAAACCTTTCGCGGGCGGACCTGGCCAGACTCAAGCCAGAGGAGTGCGTGGAGCTGGCCGATGCTCTCGACCGTTCCGGGCAGAAGGGCCCGGCCATGAATCTCTTGCGGACCTGCCTGTCGGTGCATGCGGAGTCCGGGAATCTGGCCCGGGTCTATCTGGCGTTGGGGCAGCACCGTCTGGCTCAGGGTCAGGTGGCCGCTGCGTACCAGCATCTCCAGAGCGTGTTCGACTACAACCCATCCCGCGACGTGGCCGACCAGGCGCACGAGGCACTGGCATTCATCGACAAGATGCACGGAAGGGGACGGTAGCTACTGCCAGGTGATGGAGAGCTTGCCGTTGCCGGAGTTGGTGCCCGAAGTCGAGGACTGGTTGGTGCCCGCGTTGTACGACCCGCCGCCACCGCCGCCGATGGGGTAGGTACCGCCGCTGCCGCCGGAGTAGCCGCCTCCCCCCCCGCCGCCATGATAGGAGGCGCCGCCGCCGCCGAAGCCTCCCTGCCCCGTGTAGGAAGTAGTTCCACCGGCACCGCCCTGCTTCTTGCCGCCGGTTGCCCAGGTGTTGCTCAGGCCGTCGGAGAGCCAACCGCCGCCGCCGGCACCGCAGCCGCCACCACCGCCATTGTCGGTGTATCCTCCCTGCCCGACATTGGCCGGAGAGTAGCCGCCGGGGCCGCCCTGCTGCGTGGTCAGACCGGGCTGGCCGGCATTGCCCTGGTAGGAAGCACCGCCGCCGCCGGACGCAATGATCAGGGGATCACCGCTACCCTGGAGCCAGACGAAGCTTCCGCCGCCGCCACCGCCTCCACAGATGTCGCAGGTTCCCTTGGCCCCCTGGCCGCCGATCCGGATTTCGAGGGTCTTTCCGGCCAGCCCGGTGAAGTCCCCCTTCATGTAGGCGCCCTTGCCCCCCGCTCCGACCTGCTCGTCTCCACCGGCAGCTCCCCAGGCCTCGATCGTGACCTTGGTGGCGCAGGATGCCACCGTGTATGTGGTTGGAGACCCCGTGTAGCTGAACGTCTGGTTCCCGGGCGAGCAATCGGCCACACAGCTCCCGGCCTGGCACTTGCCGGCCAGCCCGCCGGTCGTGCACGGCGTCCCGTTGACCACCGGGGGATACTGGCATCCTGCAACCGCATCGCACATGTCCGTGGTGCAGGAGTTGCCGTCGTTGCACTGGGTGACATCGGGCACGTTCAGGCATCCCTTGACCTTGTCGCACGAGTCGAGCGTGCAGGCGACTCCGTCGTTGCACTTGAGGGAGATGCCGGGCACGCAGTCGAGGAGCACGTCGCACAGCTCGGTTCCGGTGCAGACATCGCCGTCCGAGCACCCGGCATGGTCCGGAACATGGACCACCTTGTCGCCCGTCTCGTCGCACAGATCCTGCGTGCACGGCACTCCGTCATCGAGCACCGGAGAAATGCCCGGCAGGCACCCCTTCTTGGCATCGCACGTCTCCGAGCCGTTGCAGAACTTGCCGTCGTCGCAGGCACCGTTCTGGAGGGAGTGAACGACCCCTCCGGCCGCCTCGTCGCAGAAGTCGAACGTGCAGGAGATCCCGTCATCGAGCGTGGGAGCAGCGCCCGCCACACATCCCTTCTTGGGATCGCACGACTCCTTCCCGTTGCAGACCTTGCCGTCGTCGCAGACGGTGAACCCGGTGAACGTGCACCAGCCGTTGGTGCAGTAGTCCCCCGAGGTACACGGGTTGCCGTCGTCGCACGCCCCGCTGTTGGGCTTGTGCTGGCATCCGGCCTTGGGGTCGCAGGAATCATCGGTGCAGGGGTTGTTGTCGTCGCAGACGAGGGTCGCGCTCGAAATGCAGCCGCCCAGATGGCAGCTGTCTCCCGTGGTACACAGGTTGCCGTCGTCGCAGGGGGCGGTGTTGAGTTTGGTCACGCAACCGCTCTTGGGGTCGCAGAGGTTGTCGGTGCAGGGGTTGTCGTCCGCACAGGTGAGCGACGAAGTATAGGTGCAGGCGCCCTTCTCGCAGTGGTCGTCCACGGTGCAGGCATTTCCGTCGTCGCACGCTCCGTCGGCGGGGACGAACACACACCCCTTGGCAGGGTCGCAGACGTCCGAGGTGCAGGCCTTCCCGTCGTCGCAGACCGGAGCGGCGCCGGAAACGCAGCCGAGCTTCGAATCGCAGGTCTCCTGCCCATTGCACAGATTGCCATCGTTGCAGACGAGCGGCGCTCCGGGGATGCACCCCTTGGCCGGCTCGCAACTCTCCTTGCCTGTGCAGGGGTTCCCGTCGTCGCAGACCAGGGCTGCGCCCGAGACGCATCCGAGCTTCGCGTCGCAGGTCTCCTGGCCGTTGCAGAGGTTGCCGTCGCCGCAGACGAGCGGGACGCCGGACAGGCATCCCTTGGCCGTGTCGCAGG
This sequence comes from uncultured Myxococcales bacterium, assembly GCA_903895725.1. Lineage (GTDB taxonomy): Bacteria > Myxococcota_A > UBA9042 > CAIXZC01 > CAIXZC01 > CAITUV01. The sequence continues at coordinate 11,612 of CAITUV010000036.1, forward strand.
TCTCCTGCCCATTGCATACGCTGCCATCGTCGCAGACGAGCGCCGGCCCACCGACGCACGCTCCGCCGGAGCAGACGTCCTTGCTGGTGCAGGCGTTGCCGTCGTTGCACGGATTGGCATTGGGCACATTGAGACACCCCTGGTTGGGAACGCACAGGTCGTCGGTACACGGATTGTCGTCGCTGCAGTTCGGCTCTGAGCCGCCCTGGCACTTGCCTTCGGTACAGGCCTCTCCCAGAGTGCACGGATTGCCGTCGTCGCAGGCGAACCCCTCATGGTCGGGCTCGATGGTGCACTTGCCGGAGGCCGGAATGCAGACGCTCTTCTCGCAAAGCTCGTTTGGCCCGTCCGGAACGGGGGGACACGCAATGATGGTGGCCGGATCGACCGCACACTGGTACGGGAATCCGGACTTGTCGCACACGAGCGTGCCGTTGCACAGGTCGCCGTCCTCGAGCGGAAGACAGTCCTTCTTCTCCTGGCAGTCGCACGAGACCGGTGTGCCGCCGCACGCGCCCTGGACGCAGACGTCGCCGACGGTGCAGGGATCCCCGTCGTCACAGAGGGACTGGTTGTCCGTGAACACGCAGCCCCCTACCCCATTGCAGGCGTCGTCGGTGCAGGGGTTGCTGTCGTCGCAGAGGACCGGGTTTCCTACGCACGTGCCTGCCGCACAGTGGTCGCCCACGGTGCAGGCGTCGCCGTCCTTGCACTCCCCCTGGTCCAGGGGCTCGTGCTGGCAGCCCGCCTCGCCCTTGCATGCGTCCAGCGTGCATTCGTTTCCGTCGTCACAGAGGGGCACCGGGTTTCCTTCGAGCTCGCCCGGCTCATCGATGTCTCCGTCGCAGTCATCGTCCGCACCGTTGCATGTCTCCTCCGCCGGCACGGCAGCGTCACACGAAGTCAGCCCTTCCAAAGCGCACTGGCGCTTTCCGGTACAGGTCCCGAACTCGTTCTCCACGGTGCAGGGAGTTGCCAGTCCCAGCTCAACGGACTTGCCCGTGCAGGGACAGACTCCGGCATCGGCCACGCACTGCTTGGTCTCGAGCCCTTCGACGGTCACCGACTCGACGCAGGAGAAGCCCCAGGGGCAATCGCCGTGGGCTTTGCAGGCCCCTCCGCAGTAGCTCCCCTCGGTCCCGTAGGAAACGCAGACGTCCTCGGCTCCGCCGGGGGCCTTGCACCCCTCGGTCGTGGCGCACGGCTTGCACAGGTTCGCGTGGTTGGACACACACGCGAATGTGGTATCCGGCCCCGTGCCGATCTGGCGGCACGACCAACCGGAGGGACATTCCTCCTCGCACAGCATGGTGCAGACGCCCTCCCCCATGTGCTCGACGCACCAGCCGGACTGGCACTGGGCGTTCTCGTTGCACTGGTCGAGGAAGCATCCGGTTCCCGGCTCGCATGCCGGTGCCAGATCCTCGGGGCCCAGGTCGAAGGTCGTCTCCTCGGCCGGCGGGAGATCGGGCGTTCCCGGGACGTCGGCAGCGGTCTCCGGACCTGCCGTGTCCTCGCCTCCGGTCGATACCTCGGCGTCCTTGCCCAGCGTGACGGTGGTACCTCCGCCGCTGCAGGCACCAGCAAGAACGAGGATCAGGACAACCGGACACAATGCTCTCATGGGAAACCTCCGAATAGAATTCCAGCGGCCCCCATTGTCCCCAAGTGGAGGCCGAAAGGCAACGAAGATCGGGCGCGGGGAGAAAGCTTGCAGCGGGAAGCTCGAAAGGCCGCAGAGCCAAGCCGGAGCTTCGCTCAGTGGCATCGTCTACGGGAGACTGTCCGAAGCGTAGGTGGCTTCGAACTCGAGGAGGGTCGCAGAGTCGTCGAGCATCTCGTTGTTTCCCCAACCGTACGACACGAAGCCGGCAACGTCGAGCTGCTGGATCGCTGCGGCCCGGGTCTTGATGGCGTTCTTCCAGCCCTGCTTGGAGACTCCGCAGCGGCCCCAGGGAGAATCGGGGCTGTAGCCATTGTTCGCATAGTGGTCCGTGATGAAGACCCGGTTCTTTGGCACTCCGACGCTGGCGTAGGAATCCAGGGTCTTCTGGTAGACCCCTTTGACGTAGTCGACCGAGTTGCCGGACGCGTTGATCTCCTTGCCGTTCGTGTCCTTGTAACATTCGGCGCCCACATAGGCCTTCTCGGCCAGCTTGGCCCACTGGGGCCAGGCGTTGCCCGGATTCTGGAAGGGGGCGAAGACGATCACGGAGCGGCCGAAATCATCGTTCAGGTGAGATGCCATCTCGACGACGAAGTCACGGTAGGCCGCGTTGGCAGGCCACTGACTGGCGGAGATCTCGTTGACAAGGAACCACTTGGGGACACCGGACGGGAAGTTGGCCTCGGCCTTGGCATGGATCTCGGCGGCACGCTGGGCGCCGGTAGTCTCGGTCCAGCCGTCGTTGAACGAATTGACGTAGACGGCGGCCACGTTGCCCTGGGCCCAGAGAGCCTTGCGGTACTTCTCGGTGCCGACGCCCACGAAATGCTGCTGGGACGAGTAGTTGAGGCCCATCCACTCGTCCTGGCACATGCAGTGGTCGTCGGTCTGAGGGCAGGTCTTGCCGCACGAAGAGCAGTTGATGGTGGCGACGTCGAAGCGCTTGGCGGCCGTGCCCGGGGGCTGGGAATCCGCTTCCGGGAGGCCGAGGTCGTACGTCCATGAGGTGTTGGACACGGCGGGCTTGCAGCGCTCACAGCCGTCCGCAGGATTCTTGGCCTCGGCTTCAAAGCAGGTACCGGAGATGAGGCAGCTTCCACCGGCAATCGGGTGCTCGCACGAATAGCCGTCGGGACTGGTGGGCGTGCAACCGTCTCCGGTGCACCAGAGGCCGTCGTCGCAGCCCGGGGAACCGCCTGGAGCGCACGCCCCCGCTGAGCAGAAGTCCCCCACGGTGCACCCCTGGCCGTCCGAGCAGGGTCCGCCCTCGTTGATGGGAGCCATCTCGCACTGTCCGGACGACGGGCTGCACTGGCTGGCCGAGCAGGGAGTGTCCCCCGTCGGGTCGCAAACCTTGTTCTGGCAGGCCGGTGCCAGCACATCGGGAACACCGGTCAAGTCCTGAGCAACGGTTGAGTCCTGGCCTGATCTCGAATCGGAGCCGGATGCCTGGTCCTGCCCCCCCGAGTCGCCCGCCAGGCTTTCCCCATCTGTGAACAGGCCGTCGACGGACGCATCGGCCCCACCGAACGTTTCTGACGGGCACCCCTCCGGCTTGCACGAGGAGTCGGCTGACCCCGACGAGTCGGCAGCCACCTCTGCCCCGGCGAAGCTGGGGTCGGCATCGAGCGAGCTCGAACCGCTCCCCCCGCATGCGGAGCCGACGGTAACCAGAAGGCCCAGAACGAGAGTCGAATACGCTCGCACGGTCGAACCTCCGGGAAAGACTCGAACCACGTAGCCCGAGCATACCTCAGCCAGGGGGGAAGGGTCCACGGTTGCCTGCCGGCGATGATCGCCGCTTGCCAGGGTCCCGCCGGTTGGGGCACAATGGCTCGAACGGTCGCCGTGTACTGTCCACCATTCGGAGTGAACCATGAGGAGCGTGCCTGTCTCAGTCCTGCTCGGAGTTCTTGCCGGCTGCCACCTGATCGCCGGCTGTTCGGGGGAGACGCGGACGATCGAGAGGGTCGAGGACTTGTTCGAGGCCGATGAAGCCCGGGTGACACAGGACATCCGGGCCGACTTCGCCATGCCCGAGGTGGAAGTGGAGCACCTGGCGCCGGAGATGGTCCCCTTCGAAGCCGGCGAGCTGGCCGACCTGGGGCCCGAGCCGGGGGGTTTCGGCTACCCATGCCAGACGGGCGGCACCTGCAACTCGGGAATCTGCATGACCACTCCGGACGGTGGGATGTGCACGATTCCCTGCGAGGGCGAGTGCCCGGCGGGCTGGAGCTGCGCGCTTCACAAGCCGAGTCTGCCCGATGAGGTTTACGTGTGCGCTCCGCTGCACATGAACCTGTGCAAGCCGTGCCGGAAGGACGGTGACTGTGAGACCAATGGCGTGGATCTTGGTGACCGCTGCATCCCTTCGGGGGCTGCGGGTGTGGGGGATGGAGAGGACCAGCCCGAGGGGGCGCTGGGGTCCTTCTGTGGCGGGACATGCCTGGCGGATGCGGACTGCCCGGAAGGGTACGTGTGCATCCCCGTCGACCAGGGAGGCGATGCCCAGCCAAAGCAGTGCGTGCGGAAGAGTGGAGAGTGCCCGTGTGCGGCCTGGTTCGCCTCGGAGAACGCAGGGACCAGCTGCTTTGCCGAGAACGAGTGGGGTCGGTGTGACGGAGAGCGGACGTGCACGGACGACGGGCTCACTCCGTGCGACGCTGCGGTGCCGTCTGCCGAGTCGTGCAACGGTGTCGACGACGACTGCGACGGCGGCGTAGACGAGGATACCGGAGGAGAGACGTGCACCGTCGTGAACGAATGGGGCTCCTGCGAGGGGACGGCCGAGTGCCAGGCAGCCAAGATGGTCTGCCTCGCCAAGGAACCGGAGCCGGAGGCCTGCGACGGCAAGGACAATGACTGTGACGGGACGGCTGACGAGGAGTATCCGGATACCGACGAGGACGGTCTCGCCGACTGCCTGGAGACCGACAAGGACAGCGACGGAATTCCGGACATCCTGGACAATTGCGAGCTCGTAGTGAACCCGGAGCAGGAGGACCATGACCTGGACTCCATGGGGGATGCGTGCGACCTGGACGACGACGACGACAAGGTGGCGGATGAGAAAGACTGCGATCCCCTGGACCCGACGGTCTACCCGGGGGCGCCCGAGCAGTGCGACGGCGACGATGAGGACTGCGACCTCCTCGTGGACGAAGGGTATCCGGACCTGGACGCCGACAAGCTGGCCGACTGTGCGGATACCGACGATGACGGCGACGGAGCGCCAGACGGGGACGACTGCGCTCCGCTCGATCCTTCGGTGCACCCGCTGGCAATCGAGCTTTGTGATGCGGTGGACCAGGACTGTGACGGGCAGAAGGACGAGGGGTTTCCCGATTCGGACGAGGACGGGCAGGCGAACTGCGTGGACGACGACTTGGACGGAGACGGCGTGTCCAATACCGACGACAACTGCCCCGCTGAGCACAATCCGGGGCAGGAGAACCTGGACAAGGACATGCTCGGCGACTCGTGCGACGACGATGTCGACGGGGACGGAATTCCGAACGGACTGGACAACTGTCTATGGACCTTCAATCCGGCCCAGTCGGACATCGACCAGGATGGGCTGGGCGATGCGTGCGAGGGAGACAAGGACGGCGATGGGCTCGGCGACGGCGACGACAACTGCCCGGCCGTCCCCAACCCGCTGCAGGAGAATCTGGACCAGGACGGGCTGGGCGACGCCTGCGACGACGACGTGGACGGTGACGGGGATCCGAACAAGACCGACTGCGAATCCGAGGATCCTGCCATCCATCACGGAGCACAGGACGTGTGCGACGGCATCGACAATGACTGCGACTCACTGGTGGACAAGGGTTATCCCGACTTCGACCTGGATGGGCTGAAGGACTGTATGGACCCGGACGACGACGGCGATGGAGCGCTGGACGGAGCGGACTGCGAGCCTCTCAACCCGGCGGTCCACCCGGATGCCGAGGAGAAGTGCAACGGTTTCGACGAGGACTGTGATCAGGCGGTGGACGAGGGGCTGGGCAAGGCCACGTGCGGAAAGGGGCAGTGCCTTCATACCGTGGATCTGTGCAAGGACGGGAAGCCCCAGTTCTGCAACCCGTACGAGGGCGCGACTCCGGAGAAGTGCGACGGGCTCGACAACGATTGCAACGGCCAGACCGACGAAGGGTTCCCCGACACGGATCAGGACAAGGTCCCCGACTGCATGGACCCGGACGACGACGGTGATACGGTGCCGGACAAGATGGACAACTGCCCCCTTGCCGCAAACGGTGCCCAGGACGACCTGGACGAGGACGGCCTGGGGGATGCCTGCGACGACGACGATGACGGGGATCTGGACCCGGACATCACGGACTGCGCACCTGCGGACGGGACCGTGTTCCACAAGGCGGTCGAGGCCTGCAACGGCAAGGACGACGACTGTGATGGTGCGGTGGACGAGGCGGGGGCAACCGAGTGTGCGATCTTCTTCCTGGACCTGGACGAGGACGGTTACGGCGTGGCGGGATCGACGCAGTGCCTGTGCAGCGGGGCGTTCCCGTATTCGGCCGAGCTCTCGGGCGATTGTGCTCCGCTCGACGCCATGGTCTTCCCCGGCGCGATGGAAGCCTGCAACGGCAAGGACGACGACTGCGACGACACGGTGGACGACGGATACGGAACCGTGGAGTGCGGCCAGGGAGTGTGCTTCCACAAGGTTGAAGTCTGCAAGGACGGCAAGATGCAGCTGTGCGACCCGATGCTGGGGGCCGGCGACGAGGTGTGCGACGGCAAGGACAACGACTGCGACGGGAGCACGGACGAGGGGTCGCTCGGGCAGATCACCTGCGGCCTGGGAGTGTGCGAGCACAGCATCCCCGAGTGTACGGACGGAGTGCCCGGCGTGTGCGATCCGTTCGAGGGGAAGGGGGTCGAGGGCTGCGACGGGCTGGACAACGATTGCGACGGCTCGACGGATGAGGAAGGGGCGACCGGGTGCAAGGACTACTGGGTCGACGACGATGCCGACCAGTACGGAGGTGGAGCCCCCCTGTGTCTGTGTGCCCCCGGAGGCGGATACGTCGTTCTTCTCGGCGGCGATTGTGCCGATGACGACCCGACCCGCAACCCTGGACAGGAGGACGTGTGCAACAACGGCAAGGACGACGACTGCAACGGAACCCCCAATGACACGACGCTGTACGAGGACTGCCAGGCGGCCCGGGCCGGATGCAACGGGCTGGTAAGCGGCCAGTACAACATCAAGCTCGGGAACGGAACGACGTCCGTGTACTGCGAAATGGGCTATAGTGATGGCGGATGGACCCAGATGACCCAGGCGTGGCTCGATGCGCTCCAGCCCGGCACCTACGAGTACCTCTACGTGGCCAACGGGGCGTGGTACCGATCACCGGCGACGACGCAGAAGTGGAGCTGGACCGCATACACGCCGGTCAACGGGACGTATGCCTACGGCAAGGGGACCGGCCAGACGGGGACGTTCGGGTGTACGCACGGAGAGCAGGGCTACTGGGGAGTGGGATGCAGCAACTGCCCGGGCGGGTGCTGGAAGTGCTTCGTCCACGGGGCGGGGCTCAAGGACATGGTCAAGGGGCAGACCACCATCTGCCAGGACCAGCCGAACGTGTTCGGCTACGGAGCCTGCGGTCAACCGGTGCAGATGTACGTAAGGAAGAAGTAGGGGTCAGCTTTCGGCCGCCTCGACCCGGTTTCGTCCCCGCTCCTTGGCCCTGTAAAGTGCCTTGTCTGCGGCCTCGATCAGGTTGGCCGGGGTGCGCTGGTCCTCGGGAATTGCGCCGAGCGAGGCCACGCCAAAACTGGCCGTGATCTTGAGGCTGGTCTCCTCGAACAGGACGATGCGGACCTCGATGGCCTTCCGCAGCTGCTCGGCCAGCTTGACTGCCCCGGCGAGCGGGATGTCCCGGGTGACGATGCAGAACTCCTCGCCACCGAACCGGGCAACGAGATCCTCGCACCGAACGCTGCCGGCAAGCAGCGTCGCCACCGACTTCAGCACCTCGTCTCCGGCCAGGTGGCCGTGGGTGTCGTTGACCTTCTTGAAGAAGTCGATGTCGACCATGATCAGGTTGAGCTCGCGGCCGTGGCGGCGGGCATGCGCAACCTCGGAGAGCAGGCGGTCATCGAGACATCGTCGGTTGAAGACGCCGGTGAGCCCATCCCGCACCGAGGCCTCGTACAGGCGGCAGAGAACCTGCTCCTCCTCCTCCGTCACGAGCTGGAACTGGAGGCTGACACCCGAGCCGAACCGAAGCCGGTCTCCGTGAGTCAGCGTGTGCTTGCTCACCCTCTGCTGGTTCACGTAGGAGCCGTTGAGCGACCCACAATCCTCGAGGACGAACGTTCCGTCCTTCGGCCGGATGGAGGCGTGCATCCTCGACAGCGTCGTGTCCACGAAGCAGAGGGAGCAGGCATCCCCCCGGCCGATGGTAATCCCCTCGGGGGGGAGCCGGTGCATCCGGCCGGCATAGCTGCCGCTCATCTCGATGAGCAGGCCGCGCACAGTGACCGGAGTCGGGCCGGTCCCCTTGGCGTCCGGGGGGCGAGCGGTAAGAGTCGGCATTTCGACGGTGCGAGTGTCCGTCATGGCATCACCTCTGCGGAGGAGGCTAACTCAGAAGATGCCTTCGTGCAATCGAACTTCGATGCCGGAGCACGAAAAAAAGCATGAGCGATGCAAGAACAACAAATCCACCACCAGACGGGAATTCTGGGTGTCCGGTGGTGCATCCGTCGCAGCTGTTGCTGCCGGTCGGATAGGTGGCGAGATCGTCCTCCGAAGCGCCGGCCGGCCCGACTTCCTCGGCAGACTCGTCCGGGGAATCCGGCTCCGGCTCCTGGGCCCCCCAATCCGCCGGCCTGTGCAGCGGATCGAAGCCGTCGTGCAGCACCGAGGCGGCAACGGTGCTGTCGGGAGAGGCCGAAGCCAGGGACATGGCCGCGATGATGATCCCGGGGCTGTTGGGAAGAGTCACCGAAGTGGCCCCCTCCGGTACCGGCAGCACATACCGGTAGAGGTACGTGAACAGGTAGGGGTCATCCCGATCGGGCCGGTGCCGGTGGGTCGAGTACCAGGCGACCGGATCGAGCTTCAGAAAAGGAGGCAGGAATTGCGCCGGCTCGAGGATCACTTCCCCGTTGAGAACGCGGCCTGTCCATTGGCCGATGAAGCCGGAAAAGGCCTGGACCTTCACGAGCGTGGCATAGCTGCCGACCTTGAACGTAGCCTCCCGGTCCTTGTCCGCAGCGGCCAGGATGTAGAGGCGGTCGCCGGGCATCGGGTCGATGGGGATGACCTGCCCCTTGGCCGAGACGGCGTTGGGCTTCTTGTTGTCGGCAGGCCCCAGGACGTAGCGGATTCCGTCGTCCTCCCACTCGGCTGGCCATGACTCTGCCGGAATGGAGTAGGTGACGTCCTTGATCGCAGCGAACTTCCCATCCATGCGGGCGAGATTCGGAGAGACGACATCGACGTCGTAGGGCAGTGCCACGGGCCTCGATTCTTCGGGATCGGGGCCGGCGTCAGCAGGGGGCGTCAGCGTCAGGGCAACCGTCCGAAGCTGGAAGGGAGCGAGGTCGAGCCTCACCCACCCGTCCTCGACAGGGAGCGGGCCGAGGTCGTCCTCCATCCCGCTGACTTCCCGCGCTTGCGAGATTCCATTGCTGAAGCCCAGGTAGACGGGCGGATGCTCCTCGCCGCGGGATTCGGCGACGCGTACGATGATCTCGTCGGAATCCTCGGCGCGCTTGACGGCCTCGACCGATACGCCGGATGCGTCGTTGTTGGATTCCCAGCTTGGAAGAGTCGAGACCTTCAGGAAGCGGAAGCTGCGTCCCAGGAGCCCCGGATGCACGTCCGGCTGGAACGCGAGGAGCGGCTGGTTGAGCCGGGCTGCCTCGGCCCCGGCCCTCTCCAGCCCGAGGGTCGAGCCGTCATGCCGATGGATCGCGGTCAGGATGCGGTGCTCGCCGATGTCCATGGTATCCTGCCCGTATCGCACCGACATGATGAACTTGAAGGGCAGGTGGAGCAGGGTCAGGCGCAGCGTTGAATCGTCGGGCTTGTCCCACCCGTGCTTGCAGTCGTTGAGAATCGCCACGCCCAGCCCGCCGGACTGGTCGGAGATCGATGCCCATTGCTGGGCGGGCACTTCGTACATCTTCTCGGTGTTGTTGCCCCGCTCGATGGTGCCCACACCGAGATCGTAAGTTGCCTTGGGGTTCTTGACCGCCAGGGGGTACTCGGCCTTGAGCAGGGTGCCCATGGTGTTCCACCGGATGACCGTCTCGGTCTCGAACCGGTCCACTCCGGCGGCGAGCCTGTGCCGCTCGATGAACTCGCTGCCCGCCTGCTTGCGCTTCACCTCCACGACGAATCGGGCGGGCCCGCTCTCGATCACGTTGATCTCGGCGGGACCACCCACGACTTCCCGCGGGGCCACGGAGACGTCCTTGTACAGGATCTCCCAGGCCGGCCAGACGCCGGACCAGTCATCGTACATGGCCAGCCGGAGCGGTGCAGCCAGCAGCTCCCGCTCGTTGAGCTTGTCGAACACGCTGACCACGTTGCCCCCCTTGTCGAGGCTCACCCGGTAGTAGCTGTTCTCGAGCTGGGAGGCATCCCCTCGAACATCGCTGAGGAGGCCGCATTCAGGGCCCTCGCCATCGTCGGGGTCGTGAGCGCACGGGGATTCCGACGGGCGGACGTCATGGACGGAGAACGAGTCGCCGGCCACCCCGGCGATGAAGACGATCTTGAGCCAGTCATCGCCTCGTTCGATCACCTGCGAAGGGCGTTCCTGGCCGTAGTCGTCAAAGACCCTCACGAACTCCGGAGCTGCATCGGGGAAGCGCACGGTGGCTTCGACGGCATCCGTCCGGGAAAGCGACAGGGGGTTGAAGAGGACCAGCGGAACCCCTTCGACCTGCGTGTCGAGCCGGCTTGCGACACCGCCGACTCCGTGTATCAGGGCCGAGGCCAGTCGGTTGAGCGCCAGGTACTCGTCGTTCCATGAGTACTGGTAGATCTGAGGTATCCCGGTGCCGGTCAGGTCGTCGTGGAAATGGTGAACCAGGAACCGTTCCCAGGCATCGGTCAGCTTGGCAGCAGGATACTGGATGGCCCCGAGCCAGGCCGCTGCGGCGTTGGCTCGCTCGGCGGCATCGGCCAGGAGCTCGTTGCGACGATTGAGGCGCTTCATTACGGCCTGGGACGTATAGGCACCGGTCCCGTGCTGCGTCAGGATGAGTTCCCCCTGGTAGGAGGGAAGCGCAGCCACCTGCTCGGGAGTCAGATCCCGAAAGAGCTGGTCGGAGCGCGCACTGACGACTTCGATGGGGCCGTCCGATTCGATGCTCTCCTGGAGCCAGGCCACACTATCCTCCGGGGCCGGCCCTCCCTGGTCACCGACACCGAAATACCGGTAGCCGACCTTGCTCTCGGTGCCGGGGACGAGGGTGCTGCACTCGTCCAGGTACGCGGAGTCGTCGCTGAGGTCGTGATCGATCTCGCTGATGTAGCTGCCCGGATTCAAGGCGGACACGAGGCCGCTGCCGTCGACCCCTTTCCACAGTCCGATTTCAAACGGCACGTCGACAGCGACTCCCCAGGCCAGCTTCTGCGTGGAGAACCCCTTCAGACCGCAGTGGGCAGCGACGGTCGGCAGCGCGGCCCCGAAGCCGAAGCAGTCGGGAAGGAAGACGTCCACGCTCCGGCTGCCGAGCTCCTTCTCGAACCAGCGGTTGCCGTACAGAAAATTGCGCAGGAGCGCTTCCGGAGAGGGGATGTTGACATCTCCGCCTTCCAGCGAGCTTCCGGCCGGGAACCATCGTTTGAGGAGGACGTGGCCCAGGAGCTTGGAGTAGAGGTTGGGATAGTACTCCTTCAGGAGCTTGTAGCGGTTGGCCCCTTCCCAGGAGAACACGTAGTCCGGGTACTTGTCGAGCTGCTTGAACGTGCCTTCGAACGTCGCGGGAATACACTCCTGGATGGTGGTCTGGATGTCCCACCACCACTGCGTGTCCAGGTGGGACACGGCCACGACGTGTACTTTGTCCTTGGCCCGCGCCGCTGTGGGGACGGACAGGGCCAGGGCAAGGGCAAGGAGGAGGGCACGGGCAGGGGCACGGGCACGGGCACGGGCAGAGAACATGTTCACCTCAAATATCCAAGTGGTCAGATGGAACGAGATGAGTTCGGGCCGGAGCCTCGAAGTCCAGCACGAGGACCTCGTCGTCCCTGCGGAATCTGGTTTCGGTGGAGCCGAACTCCTGCGTCACCACCGGATTCTCCCAGCGGTCGTAGGGGCCGAGATCGACCTCTTCGTTCTTTACGGTCATGGGGCCGGTCCAGCTGACCTTCACCTCGCCCACTGACGGGGAACCATAGCGGATGTCCTCGGCCGGCTCTCCGCTGATCTCGACTTCCGCTGCGACGAGGGCCGCCAGGAACGCGTCGAGAGAAGCCCATTCCCCGGGCAGACCCAGCTCGACAATCCAGACGTTGTCCCCCTCGGGGCCGACGAGCTCGTAGTCATTGTCCTCGGCCCAGGAGGTGGGGTGTTGCGAATACAGCCCGACATAGGCGCTGCCGGCGGCTCCTGCCACCCATTGGCCCTCCTGCTTCCACTCGTCCATCAGCCCACGCGGGAAATAGGCGTGGCTGTACTTGCCGGCCAGAGCTTCGTCAAGCATGGGAATGGGCTGCGTCCGATATTGGATGACTCCGACGTTCTGGTGCAGGGTGACTCTCGGAAGCCAGTTCCCGGTCCAAAGCCCGGCGAAATCCAGCCCTCCCATCCCCCCTTCGCCGACATTGCCGGCGTAGGACGTGAACACGTGCACGTCAGGCGAGAGCGTGGCCTGCCACAGGTGGGTCTGGGATGCCCAGAAGCCCCCCTTGTAGTCCTGCGCACCGGAGAGCTGGAAGTCGGGTGTACGCCACGTGTACGTGTCCATCCCCTCGAGAGCGATACCGTAGGACAGCACGGCGAGGTCCTTCGACAGCTGGACCAGGTTGGGCTTGCCGGACTGGTCCTTGATCATCGACTTGTAGGGCTCAGGGATGTCACCGAACAGGAAGCCGTCCCACAGGTCGTAGGTGTCGAGCAGCTTGGTGGTCCCGAGGATCACTTCCGGAGCCGCAAGCGCTGCCATGCCGGCCCAGAACACGACGTCATCCGGCTCTTCGTATCCGATTCCGTAGAGAGGTCCTTCAGCCACGTCGATCCCGTCGTGCTGGCGGTGCTCGAACCCGTGGTCGATCTTGTGGGCCACGTCCTCGATGACCCCGGGGGGATAGTACTCGCTCGTGGCCAGGAACGTGGCGGAGAAGTTGCCCGACGACTTCCGGTCACCGAGTCCCAGAAGCAGCCAGGAGGCATCGGCCGTCGAGTCGTTGCATGGGCCCAGGATGTGGGACTCGTAGGTCCGTCCATGGACCGTGGCGAAACAGCCCTGGTAGGTGTTGAATGCGAGGTCCATCGCCATCAGGTCGAGCACGATGGCGGCCCGGGTCCTGATGGACTCCTCCGAGGCGAAGTCGGTCAGGTTGGTGAGTGCGGGCATGTCCTCGTTGAAGTAGACGTTGGAATGCCACTCGGAGAAGCCGAACGTCGCCCGCTCCCGGAGCCAGCGCTCGACCAGGGGCCGAGCATGCTCGACGTGCTGATTGCCCGTCATGCCGGAATTGGGGAAGACATCCTTGGGAAAGAGCTGACCTGCCAGCAGCTCGGCCGAGTGGAAGAGCGCCTGGTGGTTCTCAGACCAGAAGCACATCTTGTCGGTCCCCGGCTCGTCGAGCCAGTAGCGGAAGTTGAGGACCGTCTTCGTGATACGCTCCCTGACTTCGGGGGCGAGGAGCTTGCCGCCCTGGTCCAGGTAGAGCAGGCGCAGGAGCGCTGCCACGGCAAAGTCCGAAGTGTCCTCGCGGGAGTCGACCTTGTCGCAGGCCGCGTTGATGGCCTCTTCGTTCACTCCGCCGTCGCCCGAGTAGAGCCGGCACACCTGCCCGTACAGCCCCCCCTTGCCGGGACCGTGCTCGGCCAGGCAGGCTTCCAGGTACTCCTTCTTGCGGTCGGAGAGCTCCAGGTGCGGGAGCAGCGGGGTCTCTGCCAGCGGGTCGTTGCCGAGTTCGGTCCACTCCGGGGAGACGTCGGGGCCGGGACCGTCGGAGACGCTCACCTCGCTCACCGAGTCCCCGCCGACGGGCACGTCGGCCGGCTTGCCGCTCCCCCCCGAACACGATACCAGCGTCCATGCGAAGCCCAGCAGGAACGCCGACACCTCCGACTTGCGACTCATGGTTTCCCTCCCGCCAGGGGCAGCCCCGAGGTCTCGACCAGCGCCAGGATCACGGCCCCCACTCCGAAAGGAAGATCCTCCTCGAGCGGGACCTTCCCGTACTCTTCGAGCTTGTCCGCGCTGGTGGGGCCGGAGATGCCGGTCACGATGGGCCGGCCCTCCTCGTCCTTGGCAATCCGGGAGTGGATTCCCTCCAAGGCGAGCGAGAGCTTCGGGAGCACGGCATCGTCCACGAGACTGTATCGCCAGGCACGTGCGATTCCGTAGGCGAACAGGGCCGAGGCGCTTGTCTCCAGGTAGTACTTCCCCGGATGGCTGAGCATCGTCCACCACAAACCGCTGGACGAATCCTGTACCGACAGCACGGCCGATGTCAGCTTCGCCAGGGATTCCCGGACCGTCGCATCGTCCTCTCCCCGCTCGATGCGCTGCAGAAGGTAACTGTACCCCGACGCGACGACCCATCCGTTGCCGCGTGCCCAGAACGCCCCGGGCGTCTGCTCCACGACCCAGTCGGAGGCGTGTGTGAAGAAGCCGGAATCATCCTGGAGCTTGGCGGCGAAGATCCCGTATTGCGTGCCGAACATATCCAGCGCCTGGGCGGCATTCAGCATGCCGGCCGGCTGGACGTCGCCAGGCATGACGGCGTCGGCTCCCTCGTCCCTCCAGGGGGCGACCTCCTTCTGTGCCGAGGCCCACTCAATCAGGACGTTTCCGAACATGTAGAGCGAATCGATCCAGAGGGTCTTCACGGCAAACGTGCCGAGGTGGGAAATCCCGCCCTCGGGCGTCCGGAGCGCGACCATTTCGAGGTAGTAGATGGCATCCTGCACCACCGATGCGTACTTCCAGTCCTGCGTCTCCTGCCACAGGAACGCGGCAATCGCTGCCGGCGCGCAGGTGTCGCTGGACTGGATCGTGTATCCGGCCTCGATGTGATGGTCCATCCACGCCTTCATGTAAGCCAGCAGCTCAGGCGCCTGCGTGACCCGGTACAGCTCGACGAGCCCCGCCATGAGCACGGCTTCTTCCCAATTCCAGGCCAGCTCTGCGGCCGGGTGCACGGCCATCTGGCGCTTGGCGATCTCCGTGGCCAGGGCGACGTTATCGGATGCCGGATCGGGGGGATACGGCCGCCGGATCCGAGCGAAGCAATCTGCGCCTGGAACTTCCCCCAGGCAGTCGGTGCGGGGCGCCTGCGGCGTATCGGGTCCAGGCCCTGCCTGGTCGGTGCGGGGCGCCTGCGGCGTATCGGGTCCAGGCCCTGCCTGGTCGGACGGGGAGCAGGCGCAGAGGCCGAAGGCGACGATTGGAGCAAGCCAGGGATTCCCAACCATCGCCCGCCTCCCTGCAGCCATGAATCGGCCCCTACTGTGTCTGCCGCAGATTCACCGGGCGCCGGGCGGAAAGCCTCGTTGCGACTACGGTCATTGCGGCAAATGCCAGCAACAGCACGACGAACGACGTCCACGGGCTCTGCTCGAACACGCGGTACATGCCGGAGCTCCAGAGCGCCTGGTAGTCCGGATCCTCATAGTCCATGGCGACCCCGCGCACGAGGCACAGGAGGGGATAGCGCAGCGTCAGGAGGTGCAGGTCGATCGGAACGGAGGAGAGGGGGAAATCCCAGAGGAGGGAGACGACGGCTCCCACGGCCAGTGCGTTGCGGACGAGCAGGGCCAGCAGCGAGAAAAGTGCGACATAGACTCCACATCCGACGAGGATCGGGATCTCGGCCAGCAGGATCCGATGAAGGTGAGTCGGCCCGCCGGTGAACAGCCCGACCAGCAGGTTCAAGACCGACATCAGGACGGCAAGGACGCCCCAGGCTGCAGCCAGGCGGCCCAGGAACGTCAGCGGGCGCGACAGGGGACGGGAGAGCAGGTACACGGCGGTCCCGTTCTCCACCTCGTCGGCAGCTGCCGCCGCTCCGAAAAACAGGGCACAGAACTGGAGCACGATTCCGGCCGGTCCGCCGAACAGGAACAGGTAGTACAGGCCGAGGCGCTCCTTCGGCCCCTGCGCCAGGATCCCGGCGACTGCAAACAGGAGCGCCACGAGGACGAGCACGAGGCCGACGATGAGGGTCCGCTTCGTGCGGACGACGGTATCGAGATAGAGGCGGGCCATGAGCGGGGCAGTGGCGGGCATCATCCTCCCCCCCCTTTCACGAGGTACCGGAAGACGGCCTCCAGGTTGCTGTCCGGAGACCAGAGCGCTTCGACCGTCAGGCCGGAGCCGGTGACGATGTCGGGAAGGGTGCCGTAGAACTGCCCCGGGTCCCGGGTCGTGGCATCGACGGTGCGGTCATCGACGATCTGGACGCCGACCACGCCATCGAGCTGGAGCAGAGCCGAAGCGAGCTTCCTGGGCTCCGGAGACTCGAGGCGCACGGAGTGCGGATGCTCGTCCAGCAGGTCCCGGATTTCCTCGACCGTCCCCTCCGCGAGCAATCGGCCGCGGTGGATGAGAACGACCCTGTCGATGGCGGTCTCGAGCTCGTGAAGGACGTGGCTCGAGACCAGGATCGACATTCCCTGGCCGGCCATGTCCCTGAGTCTCTTGAGGATCTCGACGCGGCTCAGGGGGTCGACGCCGTTGAGCGGCTCATCGAGCACGAGAAGCTCGGGCCGGTGCAGGACGGCCTGGCAGAGCTTGGCCTTCTGTCGCATCCCCTTGGAATACTGAGTGACCGGCTTGTCCATGGCCGCGGCAAGGCCGATCTCCGAGAGGGCGTCCTCGGCACGGCGGGCGGCTTCGGCCGGCTCGATCCCGGAGTAGATTCCGAGGCGGGTGACAAGCTGTCTTCCGGTCATCCCGGGCCAGACGCGTTCGGAATCAGGGCAGTAGCCGATGCGGCCTCGCAGGGGAGTATCGTCCCAGGGGTCCCCTCCGAGGACTCGGACCTTCCCCGCTGTGGGCGGCATGAGGCCGGTGACCAACCCGATGATCGTGGACTTGCCCGCAGCGTTGGGGCCGACCAGGCCGGTGATCCCCGGCCCTACATCGAGGGTGAGGTCGTTGAGGGCCAGGACCGGGCCGTACCGCTTGACGGCGCGGGTCAATTCGATGACGCTGCCGGTCATTGTCCCTCCGCAGCGTCGGCAAGACGCCGGACCCGCATTCTCAGGAAGAGAGCGGCCCCGATTCCAAGAAACGCCAGGATGACGAAGGCGAGTGCACCATCGGAGTTGCCTTCGATGAGCAGCTCAGCTGCCTTCTTGTACAATCCGACCAGAGACAAGAGCTCGACCCACTGGACGTCGAGCGCCTGCTTGGCTGTGACCGCCATGATCTCGGACAGATAAAAGATTCCGACCCACGCCAGCCCGACGTACCGGGCCCGTGTGCCCAGCGAGCTGAGCGCCAGCACGAGCAGCGTCGTCACGAGCACGTGGAGAGCGGTGGTCCCGACCGTGGCCAGGATGCGCAGAATCACGCCCAGCGCTCCCAGGGAGGGCCCCACGAGCAGCTCGAGCAGGACATACAGCAGGGCGGGAAGGATGTAGGCCAATCCCAGCAGACCTCCGAGCGCCAGGAGCTTGCCGGCAGCGTAGCGCTCGGGGGACAGCGGCCTTGCCAGGTAGAGAAGGAGGGCGTTGCCGGCCCGGTCCTCGGCGATGAGCCCGGCCCCGGCGACCGCGGCCAGCAGTGCCATGAGCTGGAGCTGCGATGCCAGGAGCTTGGGCAGGAGATCCAGGCTCGGGATTGCTCCCTGGGCCATGTTCTCCACGAGCACCTTGACCAGCACGATAGCGGAGAAGAGCACGACCGGCACACAGCAGGCCAGGGCCAGCCATTTCACCCACCGCTGCCGGAAGAAGCGACGGAACTCGAGGGCCGCGATCACGAGAAAGCGGGTCTCGGGGGGCAGCATCGGCCCGTCGTACGTCCTGTATCCGCCTCGATAGATGCCCACCGTGTTTCCCCTATCCTTCGCTAGTCTTGAGAGTGAGGGCGTTGGTCAACTCGACTCCTCCTTTCCCAGGAGCCTCAGGAAGGCCTCCTCCAGTGAATCACGGGCGGGAAGAAGCTCCCGCACCTGGCATCCGGACTGTCGGGCTGCCTCGAAGACCAGGGCGGTTCCCCGGCCGTCAGGGAGCGTGAGGTCGAGAAGATGCCCTTTGCGCCCTGCCCGGCCGCCTCCCTGCTCGAGGAGGCGGACGAAGGCTCCCTCGTCCCCCCGGATTCTCGCCCGGAAGCGCCCCTTCTCGCTGCGTCCGAGCCGCTCGATGGGACCGCTGTAAAGCAGCCGCCCGCAGTCGAGCACCAGCACTTCGGTGCACAGGCTCTCGATGTCGTGCAGCACATGCGACGAGATCACCAGCGCCACCCCCGACCGGGAGATGCCGGCCAGCAGCCCCATCATTTCGTCGCGTGAGTTGGGGTCGAGCCCGTTGAGCGGCTCGTCGAGGAAGACGAGCTTCGGCCCGTGCACCAGAGCCTGGCCCAGCTTGACCTTCTGCTTCAACCCCACGGAGTAGCCGGCCTGCGGACGGTGGCGCACTTCGTCCATGCCGAGGTAGTCGAGCACCTCGTAGGCCCTGGAGAATGCGGCCTCACGGGGCATTCCGGACAGGCGGCCGGCCAGCACCACGGCCTCGAAGCCGGTCATCCCCGGAAATGCGGCATCGTTCTCCGGCATGTAGCCGATGAGCTGGCGGGCCTTGAGAGGAGCGGTGCTCACATCCTGCCCGAACAGCGAGATCCTGCCCGCAGAGAAGGAGAGAAAGCCCAGCATCGTCTTGAGCAGCGTGGTCTTGCCGGCACCGTTGGGACCCAGAAGACCGGTGGCACTGCCGGGCTGCAGCGCGAAAGTGATTCCATCCAGTGCCCGGAATTGCCCGAAGTACTTGACCAGCTCACTGACCCAGACGAGCCAGGTCTGCGGATTGGCGGGCTGGCCGGGGTCGCTCATGGCGTCCTACGCGACCACCTTCATGAGCTGACGGCCGATGAAGAGGTAGTCCCCTTCGTTGAGGATGCGCTCCTCGCCGTCTCTCAACCGCATGAAGGTTCCGTTGCGGCTGCCTGCGTCGGAGAGCCAGAGGCTGCCGTCTCGATGCTCCACCTGGGAATGCTTGTGGGACATGAACTTGTCGTCGGGGAAGGAGAAGTCGGCCTTCTCCCGGCCGATGATGACCTTGGCCTTGCGGGCGCAATGGACCGCACCGGGCTTGCCCCCCTTGAGCACCTGGACGAGCCTGAAGAACCAGTTCGACAGCGGGGTTCCGGCAAAAACGGTCCCGTCCTGATCGGCGACGGGCTCGACGGTCAGCCCTTCCTCGACAATGAAGAGCTGCTCCCCGCAGATGAAACGGTCGCCGTTGCGCATCTCGACCGGGTCAGTGAGGCGGAAGTAAGTGCCGTTGGTGGACCCGAGGTCCTTCACGAGCAGCCTGCCATCCGCGTAGAAGAACGAGGCGTGGGAGGGGGACACGGTATCGTCGTCGGGAAACAGGATGATCCCGTCTTCCCGTCCGGCGACGTGCTCCTTGCCTCCCAGGGAGTAAGAAGCCGTCTGCCCGCCGTCGCCCCGGATGAGGACCAGCTTGAACTTGGGGGCCTGATCCGGAGTGGCCATCCGGGCAGTCCCGGAATCCGGCTCCTCCACGGGTGAACCGCAGTTCATGCAGAAGCTGAACTCGGCCTGCACGTTCTCACCGCATCGGCTGCACTTCCTCTCGCTCATTCCGCCCCCCTTCCGAGATGGCACTTTCCGGTCACAGGGTTATTAATCGAATAGGTCGAGGCAAAAATCAAGCATCGGGTTTGCCCGGTCCCCCCGGCGGCAGCTGTCGGGTGGGAGAAAGCTCCCCCTGGAGCTCGCCGACCTTGAACCGGCCGACGAGGAGAGCCAGCTCCTGCGCCTTGTCGCGGATTCGGGAGCCTTCGTCCACGGTCTGCTGGGAGGCCTCGAGCGCCTCGTGCGCGATGCGCTGGACCTCGACCATGAGCTGGGCGATGTCGTCCGAAGCGGCGGCCTGCTCCTTCACCGATTCCGCGGTCTCCTGCATGATCGAGGACAGCTCGGACAGGTGGTGGAGGGTGATGTTGACGAGCTGGCTGCCCCGCTCGACATCGGACTTGGAGCCGTCCATGCTGTTGACCAGCTCCTGGGTGACGGCCTGGATGGCGCGGATGTTGTCGATGATCTCCCGGCTGGACTTCTCGACCCGGCGGGCCTGCTCCCGCATCTGCTGGGCGACGACGGCGAACCCCTGCCCGGCGCTCCCGGCGCGGGCGGCCTCGATGGAGGCATTGAGGGCCAGCATCGAGTTTTCCTCGGTGATCTTCGAGATGAGCTCCGCGATGGCTCCGATCTTCTCGACGTTGCCCTTGAGATTGCGGACCTTGTCCCAGGAGCCGTGGACGGTTTCCCGGATGCGGGCCATGCCGGAGTCGGTCTTCTCGACCGATTCCCGCCCCTGGCCGGCAATCTGCGCTCCCTGGTTGGCGCGGGTCGCGATTTCCTGGATGGTTCGGGACAGCTCGTTGGTGAGGCTGGTCGAGTTCTCGACCCGACCCACCTGGCCCCGGGCACCTTCGAGGGTGCGAGTCGAGACGTGCGAGATCTCCTGGGCCGACTGGCCGAGCCTCAGGCTCGAATCCCGGATTCGCCAGACCAGGGAGCTGACCTTCTCGGCCAGCTCGTTGATCACGGTCGCAAGCTCCGCAAGCTCGTCCCGCCCCTTGACCTCCAGGCGGTGCGTCAGGTCGGCTTCGCCAGACACGATCTGCCGGATCGAGCCGGTGAACGACCGGATGGGACGGGTGATGGTGCCGGCCAGCAGGAACGCCAGGATGATCGCGGCCAGCACCCCTCCCACGCCGACGTAGACCACAGGCAGGAGGTTATCCGAGACGCGAAGCTCATAGCTTTCCCGAAGGCGGGACAGGACGATCTCTCCGGTCAGCTCCTGCCCTTCGAACGAGACCAGCTTCATCTCGCGAGCCGTCATATCGTAGGTGGCGTTTCCGAAGTCCATGACCGTGACATCGAGATTCCCCTCTTCCACCTTGTACCGGGAGGCCAGGGAAGCCGACAGCTCCTTCCAGTCGTCCCGCTGCGCCGTCGCGGCCACGACCTGCCCGTCGGCCAGGAGGGTGAGCTGGTGCCGCTTGCGCTTGACCGCGTCCGAATGCTGACTGTAGTTCTCGAACGGCCGCTCCAGCGAGCTTCCCAGCAGCAGGAACCCGACCTGCCGCTCGTCCAGCTTCACCGGCATGGCTGCCAGCATCCAGGCACGCCGGTCGGACAGGAGCACGGGCTGCGTGAAGGAGCTGCCCTCCGCCACCGGAGCCAACAGGCGCCCGCAGTTGAGCACCTGCGGCGGCACATCGGCCCCCGGCACTACGGCGGCGAAACGGTCGAACAGGACGATGAAGTCCACGACGTGCGTGGCATCGATTTCCTTCCGGAGACGGCGGCGGGCATCTTCCGCCCGGGCCGGATCGTTGGCGGCAAGCGCCTCGGCCAGCCCTCGATCGGATGCCAGGATTCGAGCCTCGAGGGAGAGGACTCCGAGGTGCGCCTCCTGGTACTTGAGGTAGCGCTCGAAGTGCTTGGCGAGATAGTCCCCCCGTGCCGCCGCGTCCTTGAGCTTGCCGTAGAGCACCCACAGCGTCGAGCCGACGGTCAACAGGAGCAACGTCACGATGGAGGCCAGAATGCGACGTCTCAGGGTCCAGAAGCCGGACATTTCGTCCCCCCTTGCGGGTCGTTCGTTTCACCTTACCACACCCGCCGCGCGTTCCAAAGATTTTGGTTTACCTTTGGGGTCGATCTCCTATAATGTCGCCTGCGTACGGAGGGGGGGAGCTACATGGTGAAACGAGCGGTATCGGTTGTGGCCTTCGTGATGATGGCCGGGATCGGTTCTGGAGCCCTTGCGACGGACCTGAAGTTCGACTCGGGCAAGAGTGCCAACCTGTTCTGGATGGTTGATCAGATTTCGCAGTGGGACAGCCGCTTCACGTCGCCGTCCTACCGGGAGTACTGGAACGCCAAGGTCGAGTTCACGGACGAGGACTATGCCGTCCTGGAGCAGTATGCCCGCCTGAGACGGAAGCTGGCCCGCCTCAAGGAGAGCGACGTGGTTCGGGAAACCTCTCCCTGGGTATCGCTGTTCGGCGGGGGCAAGCTGCTGCCGCACGAGAAGTTCGCCATGGCGTTCCTCGAGACCACGACGGTCAATGATGCTGCCATGCTGCTGAAGCTGTCCAAGGCGGAGCAGGACGTGGTCATCGGGACGCTGCTGCACTTCGCCCGCAAGCTCAAGGACCACTATGCGGTCGAGACAGGGCACCTGTCCGCGTTCGCTCAGAAGGCCAACATCCTCATCACGCTGGCCGATGCCGGCGGGTTCATCGGGCAGCTCCGCAGCTTCTACGGCATCAAGGGGGCCATCCCGGAGACGATCCCGGTCGACGTGCTGTGGGCACCGCCGGGATTCAACCGCCCCGCTCACCTGGACTACCACATCATCCTGCCGGTATCCGTGGACCATGCGCAGACCGACGAGGCGGTGCTCCAGCACCTGTCCCTGGCCATGCAGGAGGTGAGCCAGTACCTGCTGACCAAGCTGCCGGCGGACGTGCTGGTGAAGGCGGGTACGCAGCTCCTGATGGAGTGCGGGATGGTGAACCAGGGCAATCCGTTCATGGTCCGGCAGGCGCTGCAGGTGGCGGTGGGCGAGGTCCTGTTCCTGCGGGAGCGGTTCCCCGATCTGCCCGCGTCGCCCGTGCTGTCGCCGTGGGATCCGACTCAAGACTACCCGTTTGCCGTGGACGAGCTGGCGCGTGGGTATGCGACTGCGCTCAAGGAGACCTTTGCCCAGCCGGGCGGGTTCTACCCGGCCTTCGTGACCCGGGCCGTCGAGGTGCAGAAGGCCCTGATTCCGCCCCGCCCTCGGTTCTTCACTCCGACCGGCATCCTGTTCGGCGACAAGGAGAGCCGGGCCCTGTTCAACAGCATGTTCTCGGCGGTGGACCGGGTCGAAGTCGACATCGACAAGGTCTCCGACTTCGAAACCGCAGTGGATGCCACGCCGGCCCGGGCCGTGTTCATCGTCGTGACGGCCAAGATGGAAGGGAACATGTACAATGCCCTCAAGAAGTTCAAGCAGTGGGGCAAGATTTCGGGCACGTTCCGGGCGTTGCGCAACACGTCGTTCCTGACGACGTTCCGCGAGCCGGGCGGCGGCGTGGTCTACGTGATTCGAGGGACCGACCTCGACGGCATTCGACAACTGCTGCTCCGCCTGTATAGAATGGAAGAGATTCCGGCGGTGCCGGTGACACTCAACTGACTTGGGCGGACGATGGTGGAAGACCCTACCCTGATCCTGGTGGTGGAGGACAATCCGGCCAACCGGGAGCTGCTCGTCGAATACCTCGAGGCCGAGCGCTTCGACGTGGTCGAGGCCGGTGATGCCCGGTCCGGGTTCGAGCTGTTCAAGGTGCGTCGGCCCGACCTGGTCCTGCTGGACGTCATGTTGCCCGATGATAGTGGATTCAACCTGTGCCGGCGCATGAAGAGCGTGAGCCGCAAGTTCGTTCCGGTGGTGCTGGTGACGGCACTCCACGAGACCGCGGACAAGGTGGAGGGGCTCGGCGCCGGAGCGGACGACTTCCTCAGCAAGCCGATCATCCGGGAGGAGCTGGTGGCCCGGACCCGCTCTCACCTCCGGGTCAAGCGCATGGTGGACAAGGTTGAGATGTACCAGGCCGAGCTGGCCCGCTTCAACCAGCGGCTCCAGGAAGAGGTCGACCTGCGTACGAGACAGCTCCAGGGGGCACTGGCCGACCTCAAGCGGGCCAAGGAGCTCACGGAGCAGACTCAGCAGGAGATCATCGAACGACTCGGCATCGCGTCCGAGTACCGGGACCAGGAGACGGGCAATCACGTCCGCCGCATGAGCCACCTGGTGCATGAGCTCGCCCTGGCGTTCGGCCTTTCCTCGGCCACGGCGGAGCTCTTCCGACAGGCGGCAGCGCTTCACGACATCGGCAAGATCGGAGTCCGGGACCACGTCCTGCTCAAGCCGGAGCAGCTCGACGAGGGTGAAGCGGAGCTCATCCGGGAGCACACGATCATCGGAGCCAGCATCCTGGCCAACCCTCGAACGGAGCTGCTGCACGTGGCCTGCCAGATGGCCCGCAGTCACCACGAGCGGTGGGACGGGCTTGGCTACCCGGACGGTCTCAAAGGGGACGAAATCCCGCTTCCCGCCCGACTCTGCACGGTCGCAGACGTGTTCGATGCGCTGACGACCCGGCGCGTGTACCGCCGGGAGCCCATGTCCTATCAGGAGGCCCGCAACGAGATCCTGCAGGGATCGGGGACCCGCTTCGACCCGGCCGTCGTCAGTGCGTTCGACCAATGCTTTGTGCGAGTGATGCAGGCACGGGAGGCAGCCGAGCCATGAGGACGGCAAGACAACTCGGGGTCCTTCTCGTGCTGGCTGTCGCCATCATGCTGGTCCCGACGGCCTGTCGGGAGAAGCGGGTCATCGTCTGCAAGGCAAACGAGGGATACGACCCCACCCTGGGCATCTGCTTTCCCTGCCCCGCGGGCACCAAGGGGAATCCAAAGACTGCCAAGTGCGTCCCCTTCGCCAAGCCGGATGACGTGAAGACAGATGCGGAGGAGCCTTCGGACTGGGTTTCCCTCGAGGATGCCGACGATACCGGAGGCACCCCGGAGCTGCCCGAACCGCTCGACCTGAAGGACGACGAGGCGGCACCGGGCATCGACGTGGTGCAGCCCGGATACATTGGGGCGCCCTGCAATACGGACAATGACTGCGACCCCGGCTTCTCGTGCTTCGACTGGACCATGGGCTACTGCGTCAAGATGACGTGCGAAGCGGATACCGACTGTCCGGCAGGGACCGCCTGCCTCCCTCTCATGGAGAACGGTCAGGCCTGCTTCGACCTCTGTGCGGCCGACGACGAATGCCGCCCCGGCTACGGGTGCAAGGCGATCCCCACGAGCCTCGGCAATCCCAAGCCGATCTGCCATCCCATCGGTGAGGAGAACAAGGAGCCGGGACAGGCCTGCGAGGAGCATTCCGAGTGTGCCGGGTCGCTGGCCTGCGTGCCGCTGGGCCCGGCCAAGATGTGCCTCTCGTCGGGGTGCAGCACGTTTGCCCCGTGCGACATGGGCCAGACCTGCGTGGCCTGGGGAATGATGACGCTGTGCCTCAAGGGGTGCGCGGCCACCGAGGAGTGCCAGGCGCTGGGCAACCCGCTCTTCGTGTGCCAGGTGGTCAAGGATATCTCGGAGGAGAAGCAGGAAGTATGTCTACCCGCCAAGCAGGGGCTTGCCATCGGGGACCTGTGCTACTTCTCGTCCGAGTGCCAGACCGGCTTCTGCCAGCTCGTGGTCTCGGGGAAATGCACCGGGGCTCAGGGGGGGGAATGCGCCACCGACGAGGACTGCGACCAGGCGGTGTGCGTGTCGGACCCTTCGGTGCAGAAGGGGGTGTGCTCCCAGCCGTGCGGACCGGGGGCCCTGTGTCCTGCCGGCTCCTGGTGCGGCCAGGCCACCGGAGCCGCGATCTGCCTGGACGCCTGTGAGAGCTATGCGCTTCCGTGCGGTCCGTCCGGCTTCGGGATGACGTGCACGTATGGAACGGTGGTCTACCCGAGCGCACCGACGGGCAAGTATGCCTGTGCCAAGATTGCGGGGGGTGAGGCCGGCTCTCCGTGCCTGACGGAAGGGGATTGCGCCAGCGGAAGCTGTTACGGGGTCCAGGCCGGCGAAGGATACTGCGCCACCAAGTGTGCTTCGGACGCCCAGTGCCCGTTCGGGTCGCAGTGCCTGACCGGGGTGCTGGTCCCCGGGACGAGCCTGTGCGCTCGAATCTGTTTCTCGGACCTGGATTGCCCCCAGGGATTCGCCTGCAAGAACACCATCTACACGGAGAAGGCCTGCCAGCTCAAGTAGGCCAGGCCCCGAGGAGGAGCAATGTCCGTACCTTTCACCGTTCTCATCGTGGATGACGAAGAGCCCATCCGCAAGGCCATCCGACGGGTCCTGAAGTTCGAGCCGTATCGACTCCTCGATACCGGGGATCCCAACGAAGCGGTCCGGATGGTCGAGTCGGAGCCGGTGCACGTCGTGATCTCCGACTACACCATGCCGGGCATGCTCGGCGTGGACCTGCTGCGCAAGATCCGGATGATCCGGCCTGAGACGATCCGCATCATCCTCACCGGCAACGCCAACCTCGACATGGCGATGCAGGCCATCAACGAGGGGGCCATTTACCGGTTTCTCACCAAGCCGTGG
Source organism: uncultured Myxococcales bacterium (assembly GCA_903895725.1). Lineage (GTDB taxonomy): Bacteria > Myxococcota_A > UBA9042 > CAIXZC01 > CAIXZC01 > CAITUV01. The sequence goes on from CAITUV010000036.1 coordinate 37,885, forward strand.
GACAACAACGACCTCCAGGTCGCTCTGCGGCTGGCCCAGCGGCACTGGGAGCTCGAGGAGAAGAACCGGCGCCTGCTCGCCCTCGTGAGCCGCTACAAGGACGTGCTCGATGAGTTGGAGCGCAAGCAGCCGGGGACCACGGGAATCCAGCGCGATGACCATGGTCGGATCGTGATCGACGGCGAGGTTCTGGATCTCCAGCTCGGCGACTGGGGCAAGAAGTAGCCTCTCTCATCCCTGCACATAAAGGAGCTCGACGTGGCCTATCGCATTCTCTGTATTGCTGCTGACCCGGACAGGGCCGAAGGGTACGGCCGCATGCTGGCAGACCCGGCCTACGAGGTGATGGTCGTTGGTGCAGGGGACTGGAACAAGCAGCTCGCTGAGGATCCGCCCGTCGTGATCGTGTCGGAGCTCGAGCTGCACGGCACGGATGGTCTCCAGGTCCTCGAAGAGGCCAGCCGGCTGCTCCCCGGGGCACAGCGCGTCCTGGCGGCTGCGGATGCCGACCTCGAGCTGCTCGAAGGGGCCCTGGCTGCCGGTACCGTCCACTTCGTTATCCAGCTGCCGGGAAGGGCAGAGACGCTTCAGACGGTCATCGAATCCGCTCTCGAGCGCCGATTGCGGCAGGACAAGCAGGAGGCGGTCGGTGAGCTGCTCAAGCGGCAGAACCAGGAGCTGGAGTCGATGGCCCGGCAGTTCGAGTCCATGGTCGACCGCCGTACACGACAGATTGAGCGCGCCAAGAAGGAGTGGGAGCGGACCTTTGATGCCATCGTGGATCCGCTGGTCCAGGTGGGGGGCGACTTCCGCCTGCGCCGGGTGAACGTTGCCGCGGCCCGGCACGCGGAGCAGGACGTGCGCAAGCTGCCCAACCAGACCTGCTACTCGGCCCTGTTCGGCCAGGAGGCCCCGTGCGCGGGATGCCCGGTGGCCGGCGGGGTCGCAGCGTGGCCCGGGCCTGGCGCTGCCGAGGCCGAAGTGGCCGATGCCCGGCACGGGAAGACCTTTCAGCTTGCCGCATTCCTCTTCGATGCGGAGCCCAGTGACCCCCGGTTTGTCTGCCACTACCGCGACGTCACCCGGGAGCGACGCCTGCAACAGCAGATCCGGCAGTCCGAGAAGCTGGCCGCTGTGGGCACACTCTCCGGCGGCATCGCACACGAGCTGAACAACCCGATCGGCGTGATTCTCTCCTTCGTCCAGCTCAGCCGCATGAGCCCGGCTCTTGCCGGCGACGAGGAGCTTGCGGACAACCTCCAGGAGATCGAGAAGGCCGCCAATCGATGCAAGAAGATCGTCGAGGAGCTGCTCCAGTTCTCCCGACCGTCCATCGACCGGCAGATGGCTCCGGTGCGAATCAACGAGCCGCTCGACAGCGCATTGTTCCTCGTGTCCACCCAGAGGAAGATCCGGGAAGTCGAGGTTCGCAGGAACCTGGCCGAAGGCCTGCCCATGGTGCTCGGCAACAGCAACCAGCTTGCCCAGGTCTTCATCAACCTCGTCCAGAACGCGGTCCAGGCCATGGGAAAGGGAGGCATCCTGTCGTTGGAGACCGGGCTGCGGGACGGCATGGTCTACGCCTCGGTCAGCGACACCGGGGAGGGCATCTCGCCGGAGAACCTCAAGCGGCTGTTCGAGCCGTTCTTCACGACCAAGGCTCCAGGGCAGGGGACTGGTCTGGGCCTGTCCGTGTCGTACGGCATCGTCGAGCGTCATGGTGGGCGGGTCGAGGTATCGAGCAAGGAGGGGGAGGGCTCGACGTTCACCGTGCTGCTTCCGCCCGCACCGACGGACGAGAGCGGGGGCGGGCAGTAGAGGCAGACCAGGGTCCGGCCGCAGGTGCGGACCGAAGGGCCGGGCGTTGGGAGAGTGCTGACGGGGTCGTTCATGAGCACGGATCGGGAGTGCGGGGGAAAGCGGGTCGGGCGTGCGGCTCCGGACCGGCTGGAGGAGCATGTGTTCGCCTTGCGCGTGCAGCCCGGGGCGGCAAAGACGGGCCCGGCCGGCATGTGGGGGGAGCTGCCCAAGCTGAAGGTGGCCTCCCCGCCGGTGGACGGGGCCGCCAACGAGGCGGTCGTCGAATTCGTGGCCCGCTCGCTCGACATCCCGAAATCCGCAGTGGAGATCATCGGGGGTCTTGCCTCCCGCACCAAGAGAATCCGGGTGCGTGGAGTGGCCGGGGAGAAGCTTCGGTTCTTCTTGACTTCGCTGGGTATTGGTCCTAGAAGCCGGTAGGCGGTTTCTTGGACTTTGAATTGTTCCCGGGACCGCGCACGCACGAGCGCCGCTCGGGAGCTTGGAGGAGAGAACGTGGAATACAAGGATACACTGGGCCTGCCCAAGACCGCCTTCCCCATGAAGGCCAACCTGTCGCAGAGGGAACCGCTGCGCGTGGAGAAGTGGGACCGCACGCAGACCTACCGCAAGATGATCGACGGGAACAAGCAACAGCCCCGTTTCATCCTGCACGACGGCCCCCCGTACGCCAACGGCCACATTCACTCGGGAACGGTGCTGAACAAGATCCTCAAGGACTTCGTGGTCAAGTACAAGAACATGAGCGGCTTCCAGTGCGAGTACCAGCCCGGCTGGGACTGCCACGGTCTGCCCATCGAAAATAACGTCGAGCGTGAGGTCGGCAAGGCCAAGGATGCCTTCACCGTGGCCGAGTTCCGCAAGATGTGCCGGGAGTACGCTATGCGCTTCGTGGACATCCAGCGCAACGAGTTCAAGCGGCTGGGCGTCCTGGGCGAGTGGGAGGAGCCGTACCTGACGCTGAACCACTCCTACGAGGCCACCATCGCCCGGGAATTCGGGAAGATCGTGGGGCGCAACGCTCTGTACAAGAAGAAGAAGCCGGTGCTCTGGTGCGCCCATCATGCGACCGCTCTGGCCGAGGCCGAAGTCGAATACGAGGAGCTCTCCTCTCCCTCCATCTGGGTCCGCTTCGAGATGAACGCCAGCGCCCGGGAGAGAATCCCCGTCCTGCCTGCAGGCAAGCCGGCCTACGTGGTCATCTGGACCACCACCCCGTGGACCCTGCCGGCCAATCTGGCCATCACGCTCCACCCGAAGCTCGAATACTCGGTGCTCGACTTCGGCGACGTGGTCTATTTCGTCGCCACGGAGCTGGAGAAGCAGTTCGCTCGAGCCTGCGGGCTGGGCGAGCCGACGCGGCTGGCCATCGTGCGGGGGGACGTGATGGAGAAGGCCTCCTGCCGCCATCCGTTCATCGACCGGGACTCCCTGATCATCCTGGGTGAGTTCGTCACCATCGAGACGGGCACGGGGTGTGTCCACACGGCCCCCGGGCACGGTGCCGACGACTACGAGGCTGGGCTCCGGTACGGGCTCGAAGCCTATGCGCCCGTGGATGACAAGGGCTGCTTCACCGACCAGGTGCCACAGTACAAGGGGCGCTTCGTCTTCGATACGGACAAGGAAATCATCGAGATGCTCAAGGAGAAGGGGGCGCTTCTCAAGGCGGAAGCCTGCTCCCACTCCTACCCGACCTGCCAGCGCTGCAAGCGGCCCATCGTGTTCCGGGCCACGAGCCAGTGGTTCATCTCCATGGATTCCACCGGGCTGCGGGAGCGGGCCTTGCAGGTCATCCCGAAGGTTGAGTGGATCCCGGCACGGGGCCAGCAGCGGATCGCCTCCATGGTCGAGCTCCGCCCGGACTGGTGCCTGTCGCGGCAGCGGCTCTGGGGAGTTCCGATCATTGCGTTCTACTGCGCCAAGTGCGGTACCCTCAAGCTTAGCCAGGATCTGGTCGATCACGTCGCGGACATCTTCGAGCACGAAGGGGCCGATGCCTGGTACCTCCGGGACGTCAAGGACCTCCTGCCCGCCGGAACCCGCTGTGACTCGTGCGGACACGATGACTTCACCCGGGAAACCGACATCGTCGACGTCTGGTTCGAAAGTGGCGTGAGCTACGCCGCGGTCATCGAACGCCGGTACGGCGAGCGTACGCTGTGCGACCTCTATCTCGAGGGGAGTGACCAGCACCGCGGCTGGTTCCAGTCCACGCTGCTCGAATCCGTGCTCACGCGCAATCGGCCCCCCTTCGTCACCGTGCTGACGCACGGCTTCGTCGTGGACGGCGAGGGGCGCAAGATCTCCAAGACCCTGGGCAACTACGTGCCGCCCAAGGAGATCATCGACAAGCACGGTGCCGAAATCTATCGGCTCTGGGTTGCAGCGGAGAACTACCAGGAGGACGTGCGCATCTCCGACGAGATCCTCAAGACCCTGGTCGACGCGTACATGAAGGTGCGCAACACCTTCCGGTTCCTGCTCGGAAGCCTCGACGGCTTCAACCCGACCTCGGACCTGCTGAGCCGCGCCGAAATGCTCCCCATCGACCGGTACATCCTGCACCGGACGGCTCGGCTCGTCGAGCGCGTGAGAAACGCATACGACCTGTTCCGGTTCCACGACATCTACCAGCAGGTGGTGCAGTTCTGTGCGGTGGATCTGTCCGCATTCTACCTGGATGCGCTCAAGGACCGGCTCTACGTGCTTCCCAGGTTCTCCCGGGAGAGGCGCAGCGCACGGACGGCGCTGTACTCGATCCTGTCAGCCCTGGTCCGGATGATGGCACCGGTGCTGTCGTTCACGTGCGACGAAGTGTGGGAGCACATGCCGCATGCGACGGGCGAGGAGGAGAGCGTGTTCATGGCCCGCTTCCCGAGCGACTTCCCCGCCCTGTTCGCAGACGATGCGCTGGCCGCTCAGTTCGACCGGCTCGTGGAGCTGCGGGACCTGGTGAAGAAGAAGCTGGAGGAGAAGCGGGTCGAGAAGGTAATCGGACACGGTCTCGATGCCCGGGTCGTGATCCGCATGGGCAGCGAGCACCCGTGGTGGGCCGCAGCGGATGCTTACCGGGGAGCGCTTCGTGAGCTGCTCATCGTGAGCCAGGTCGAGCTGGTCGGCACGGACGGCAACGCTCTGGAAATCGTGGCGGAGCATGCTGCGGGGCAGAAATGCGCCCGCTGCTGGAACTGGTCTGAAAGCACCGGAGCCAGCACTGAGTTCCCGGGAGCGTGCGCCCGCTGCGCCGGCATCCTTGCACAGTTGAAGACGCCATGAAGGGGCTCAGGGCGAGACTCCCCAGGCTGGTAGTCTTCCTTGCCGTGGCCCTGACCGTGGCCGCGCTGGATCTGGCGACCAAGTGGTGGGCGGCCTCGGTGCTTTCGACGTTCGAGCACCCTCAGCCGCTTCTCGTGGGCGATTCCATGGAGGGAAAGACGCTGCGCCAGCTGCTGGATGCCAGCCGCTTCCCCATGGGCGACACCAAGGAAGTGTTCCCCCTGTTCCCGGCCCTGACCGATGTCAAAGGAGCCGACCTCGTGCCGGTCGACCGGTACCTGAGAGACTACGGGTACTACGTGTGGCTCGTACCGGGCCGGAGCACTCCGCCCATCTTCATCGACAACCCCGTGCGTCGGGACTTCGAGCGGCAGTTCGAGAAGGGGCTCATCCTCCGCACCGCGGACAAGCTGCTGACTCTCGTCGGCCTGCCCGAAGTGCACGAGATCCTGGTCAAAGTCGGCATCTCGGACGAGCGCAAGCGGTGGCGGGACTGCGTGCTGGAGTGGAAGGAACGCAAGCTGACCTACGCACAGCTTCTCGAGGGGCAGCTCCCCTTCCTCGACGACGGCGAGGCCGAGGAAATGCTGCGGCAGGGGCTGCTCCACCCGATCCCCATGGACTCGGGCAACCTGCGCCCCACGGTACCGCGCTTTGCCGACTCTACCCCGGTTTCAGCCGGCGAGATCTACCTCCTCGGGTTCCGTGACATCCAGCTCATCCCGTCCCTGCTCCGGTTCGTGTACGCGGAGAACCCCGGGGCCGCATGGGGCATCCTGAGCGAGGCCTCGGTGACCGTTCGGGTCATCTTCCTGCAGATCATGACCGGCCTGGCCATGCTGCTCATCGTGTTCGTGGTGCTCAAGCTCGGCAACGAGAAAGACTACCTGACCGCGGTGGCGCTGGCCGGAATCATGGGCGGTGCCATCGGCAATTTCGTCGAGCGGATCAGCCGTTTTGCGGTGGTCGATTTTATCGACATGTACATCGGCACGTCCCACTGGCCCACCTACAACGTCGCCGACATCGGGATCACGGTCGGGGTTGGAATCATTGCGCTCCAGGTGATCCGGAAGAAGAACCCGTTCTAGCGGGGAGGAGTTGCCATGCACCCGACCTTCTACCTCGGGCCGCTCGAGTTCCCCGCCTACTTCACGTTCCTGACCATCGGCTACCTGTTGGCGACGATGCTGGCCTGGCGGGAGACGTTCCGGAATCCGGGCGTGGACCCCAACAAGATGCTCGACCTGGCCATCCTGCTCCTGCTGACCGGCCTGCTCGGCTCCCGCATCCTGCACGTGATTGCGGATGGCCACTTCGACGACTACGTGAACCTCTGCCTCGACCCGTTCAAGGTCGAAGGAAGACCGCTTCCCCGAGGCGTCCACTGCATCGCCGATTCCGAGTGCGCCGCGGCCGAGATCGGCGATCTGTGCAACGTCACCACGGGTCTGTGCCACCCGGGTCGGGACTGCCTCAGGACGCTCAAGATCTGGTACGGCGGCCTGGCCTTCTACGGCGGACTGCTGCTCTGCATCCCCGTGGGCATCTGGTACATCCTGCGCAACCGGGACAAGCTGGACCTGTGGAAGATGGCTGACCTGGCGGGCTTCGGCATTCCGCTCGGGCTTATCTTCGGCAGAATCGGCTGCTGGTTTGCCGGCTGCTGCTTCGGCGAGGTGACGCACTCGGGCTGCGGCGTGGTGTTCCCGAAAGGCTCTCCGGCCTGGGACCGGCACATCGAGCGGGAGCTCATCGAGAAGACCGCGGCCCTGCCCCTTCCCGTGATTCCGACCCAGCTCATCCAGATCGGACTCAACACGGCCCTGTTCGTCTTCTGCTACTGGTGGTTCAAGAAGAAGCGCACCTTCGATGGGCAGGTGTTCTGGCTCTTCATGCTCTTCTATGCCATCAACCGCTTCGCTGTGGAGTTCTTCCGGGATGATCACCGGGGCGTGTGGCTGGGCGACACCCTGTCCACGTCTCAGCTCCTGGGCATCCCCGTGATGATCGCGGCAGTCGTCATGCTGAAGATCCTGTCGGGAAGAAAGACGGCATGATCGGCGGATACGGCCAGTGGCTTGCGCTGGGAATGACGGCCGGTGCCGTCGTGGCGCTACGCCTGTCCCCCCGAGCCGGCGTCTCCCGGGATGCCATGGCCGACACCACCTTCTGGGCCCTGCTGGCGGGATTGCTCGGCGCCCGTCTCCTCCACGTGGCCGTGGAATGGCGCTTCTACGTGGACCTCTGCATCGCCCCGGACCTCGTCCTCCCCCAGGAGAACTTCTGTGCGCTCGGGTGCCTGCCCGGCCAGGAGTGCGACGGCGACGTCTGCCGCAACGTCGGCGATTGCTTCAACGTGCTCAAGTTCTGGCAGGGAGGGTTGACCTTCCTGGGCGGCCTGCTGGCTGCCATCCCTGCGGCCTTCGTGGCGGCCAGGCACCAGAAAGCCTCACCCGTGGCAGCCTTCTCCATGCTGATGCTGGTGCTGCCGCTCGGTCACCTGTTCGGTCGCATCGGGTGCTGGTTCGAAGGGTGCTGCCACGGACGTTCAAGCTCGCTCTGGATCGCCGTGGACGGTCGGATTCCGACCCAACTCGTCGAGGCCGGATTCAACGGAATCCTGTTCCTGTGGCTGCTCGTGCGCTTCCTCCGGCTGACCGCCCACGGCATTCCGTCCGCCCGGCGGCTCCTCGTCATTCCGGGCCTTTACATGGCGCTCTACGGGCCGTTCCGCTTCCTCATCGAGACCGTGCGTGGGGACCCGCAGCGAGGGTTCCCGGTCGAGATTCCGTGGCCCTGGTTGGCCAATCAGGTCGGCTTCCCGCCGGATGAGCCGGTGCTCTTCTCGACGTCGCAGCTCATCGGCCTGGGGATGCTGGTGGTCGGAGTGATCCTGGTCCGGTCCGCCTCAGAAGGCCCCGCTGGCAGCCCAGACACGCCACCGTCGCCAGGAACCTGAGCGACAAGTCGATCGGCGAACTCCTGCGATTGCCCCTCCCGCGTGGTCGGGGCTGTGCGCGACAAGTCGATCGGCGAACTCCTGCGATTGCCCCTCCCGCGTGGTCGGGGCTGTGCGCGACAAGTCGATCGGCGAACAACTGCGATTGCCCCTCCCGCGTGGTCGGGGCTGTGTGGCCGGCTACCCGACCGCCCCGGCCATCCAGGCCCCATACCAGAAAAGATCCCGACCGTCGCAGCGTTGGAGTCGTGCTCCTTTCGGCCCGAATGCCCGGGCGAGCCTGCTCTCGTCCGCTGCGGTGAAATCGCAAGGCTCGGAAGGGAGGAGCACGGTATCCGGAGCCAACGCAGCCAGCTCGTCGAGCTCCACTCGAGGGTAGCCAGCGACCTTCACCACGTTGCGCATCCCACGGTGCTCGAGCAGCGCATCGGCATAGGTCCCCTGCCCTACCGCCATCCAGGGGGCGTTCCATACCAGGACGGCCACCCGCCTGAGCCCCTCGATGGGCTGGGCCGGTGCGACTCCCCTCCCTGATCGATCGGCAGACTGCAGCTCGCTCATCCGACGAAACCTTCGCACCAGCCGCTCCGCCTCCTCCAGGGCCCCAAGGATTGCCCCCAGCCTGCGGAGATGCTCCAGCGAGTCGTTCACGTTCTTGACCACGACCTGCTCGAGCGGGAATTCCCGCCTAAGGCGCTCGATGTTGGCCCGACCGTTCTCTTCCGGGTCGGCCAGCACGAGATCGGGTTTCAGCGACGCGAGGAGCTCGAAGTCGATGTCGTGGATGCCTCCCACCACGGCGGGTTGCGGCGACACGTCCGGCGACGGTGACGGCGAAGGCGATGGCCCGGACTGAAGCGGACAATAGCGAGTCACTCCCACGAGGCGGTTTCCGGCACCGAGACGAAGCAGCGAGTAGCTGATGCACGGAACGAGGGAAACGAGGCGGTTCATTTCTCGCCGAAGACTTCGAACTGCTCCAGGTGGAACTCAGGCCGCTCGGTGAGCACGATGGTCTTCTTCTGCTTCTTCTCCATGCGTTCGAGGACGGTGCCGCAGGTTTCCATGAGCATCTGGCAGATGCGGGGGTTCGCATGTGCGTGCAGGGTCTTTGCCCTCGACACCGCCATCTCCTTGCGCAGCTTGTCCATGAGCGTGTGGACGATCATGTCGGGGCTCTTGAGATACCCCTTGCCTTCGCAGTAGAAGCACGGCTCGGTGAGCCTGGTCATGACGCTCTCGGCCACGCGCTTGCGGGTCATCTCGACGAGCCCGAGGTCGCTCATGGGGAGCACCCGGGCACGGGCGTAGTCCTTGCGAAGCTCCTCGACCAGGGTGGAGTGGACCTGCTGGCGGTTCTCCTTCTCCTTCATGTCGATAAAGTCGATCACGATGATGCCGCCGATGTTCCGGAGGCGGAGCTGGTAGGCAATCTCCACGGCGGCTTCGAGGTTGGTCTTGAGGATGGTCTCTTCGGGGTCGTTCTTCCCGGTGAACTTGCCGGAGTTGACGTCGACGGCGGTGAAGGCCTCGGTGCGGTCGATGACGATGTAGCCGCCCGACTTGAGCCACACCTTTCTCTGCACCGCACGAGCGATTTCGTACTCGATGCCGAAATGCTCGAACAGGGATTCCCGGCCCACGTAGTGCTCGACCCGGGGGGCAAAGGAGGGCAGGAATCGGGCCACGAAGTTCTTGACCTCGCGGTAGCCGTCCTCGGAGTCGACCACGAGTCGGTCGAAGCGTCGGCAGATGAGGTCTCTGGCGGTGCGCAGGAGGAGGTGCATATCCTCGTGCAGGAGGGCGGGGGCATCGACTGCCGCAGAGCCCTGCTTGACCTGGAGCCATATCTTGTGGAGGAACTCGACCTCGGAACGGATCTCGTCTGCGCTGCGGCCTTCTGCGACGGTGCGCAGGATGAGCCCGACTCCGGCGGGACGGACCGACTCGCCGATGTCCCGCAGCCGCTGTCGCTCATCGGCATCCTCGATGCGACGGGAGATGCCGACGTGGTCGACGGTGGGCATGAGCACGCCGAGGACGCCGGGAAGGGAGAACTGGCAGGTGAGGCGGGCCCCCTTGGAGCCGATGGGCTCCTTGGCGACCTGCACCATGATGTCTTGCCCTTCATGGACCAGCGTTTCGATGCGGACGTCGCTGCGCTCGGCCTTTTCCTGGGTCGATTCGTCGTCCGGGATCGATTCCGGGGGGGCATCCTCGAACCCCCGCCGCCCTTGCACGTCGGTGGCGTAGAGGAAGCCGGTCCGTTCGAGGCCGGCATCGACGAAGGCAGCGTTCATGCCGGGCAGCACGCGCATGACGCGGGCCTTGTAGATGTTGCCGACGATGCGACGCTCGCGGGCGGGCTCGAGGTGGATCTCCGACAGCACGCCGCCTTCCACGACTGCGACGCGGGTCAGCTCATCCGTATGGTTGACAAGGATTCGATTCTCCACCCGCACACTCCCAGACCGGCGCTATTCCTCCGGCGCTATTCCTTTCGAGGGACATCGAAGAACCCGTCGGTCAGTTCGAGGGAGGGTCCCCCCGTGCCGTCCTCCAGGGTTCCGGAGAAGGTTCCGATGGCCCGGCCGCCCGGCGGGTCGAACTGGTCGAGCACCGCATTGAACGCCACGGACGTGTACTTCCACTGGATCTGGGTCTGGTCCGTGGTTCCGTCGTTGAACAGAATGGCGACGGCAACGGAGCCGGGCTCGTCGGAGGAGAAGCTTCCGACGACGCCTTCCTCGATCCCCTGGAAGTGGAGCTCGAGCAGGTACTGCCCCTTGGCCATGGAAATCTGGAGGTCCTTGTCCTTGAACACGTAGTTGGCGTTCTTGCCGGAGGTGAAGGTCATCTTCTGGCCGTCGAAGTTGCCGCCGGTGATGGTGACCCAGGCCTTGGCCGGCTTCTCGAGTGGGGGGATGTCCTTGGGCGGCAGGTCGATGGTGACGGTCTCCTCGATTTCGACGCTGGCCAGGTCCAGGAGATCATCCACGGGACCGCCGTTGTCGCCGCCCACGACGTCCACGCCAGGGCCGCTCCCTTCATAGGTCACGCCGCAGGCCTTGGGCTGACAGAAGCCATCGACGCAGACTTCGTTCTTGCCGCACTCGGCCGGGACGAGCCGGCCCGTGGGCTCGCAGTGGAGCGCCACCTCGAGATCCTGGCACCTGGCCCCGAGCGGGTTGTCGAGGCAGAACGGGTCGATGTCGATGCACCCCTTGGAGACGGGGTCGCAGAGCTGGTCGGCCCCGCACTCGGCCGGTTCCCATCCCTTGCCGTCTGCGTTGCAGGTGAGCACGGTCTGCCAGCCGCACTCCTTGGCCCCGGCGGTGCATTCGGTGGCCACGCAACCTCCGCCGATGCAGGAGGTTCCGGCTGCACACTCCTTGGTGGCCATCTGAGTCATGGATTCGACGCAGAGCTCATAGGAAGTGGGGCCGGTGCACACGGCCTTGCCGGGCTCGGTGCAGGCGGCTGGCTGGCACAGTCCGTTCTTGCAGGTCTGGCCATAGCACAGGTTGTAGACGTAGTGGAGGCCGTCCTCGCTGCAGGACCGGACGTAGTTGCCCACGCAGATCGGGGCATCGCACCCGGCGAGCTTCTCGACGCAATCGCCGTTCCCGTTGCCGTTCCCGTTGCCGTTCCCGTTGTCGTCTCCGCCACCGGAGCAGGCCACGAGCAGGCCCAGGGCGATTCCTATGAGTGCCAGTCTGGACATGGTTCCTCCTACAACTTCGCAAACCGGTGGGGAGGTTACCATTCCGCACAGGGATTTACAACCAAGGAATCGGGGAGATGTGCAGCAAACACCGGGAAGTTGGCGGAGCGCAGCGAGTGTGTCAGCCGAGGAGGCGCAACGGCCGTTGGTGCGGGCAACCGGACGGCCGATGCGCTCGAGGCGGTGGCCAGGGCGCTCGGCACGTGTCATCCTGACGCCCCCGACCCGCGGCCTTCTCCCCTGGCAGTGCCCCCCTGGAGGAGGCGGAAGGATCTCGGCCACCGCCACAGAACGGCCGCAGGACCCGCGGCCGTGCGAACGCAAGAGCGGCCGAGATCCTTCGCTCCCGGCAGCGGGGCGGATCTGACTTCGTTGTTTGGGGGGGCCGGGTCGCTCAGGACGACGTGCCGAGCACGGAGGGCCGTTGGGGAGGCCGCACCCACGGCCAGGGAAACGCATCGGCCGTCAGGAGGCCGCACCCACGGCCAGGGAAACGCATCGGCCCTCAGGAGCCCGCACCCACCGGGTCCCGATTTCCCGGCTGCAGTGTGATCCCCGGGCTGTCGAACCCCACCCTCCGCTTCGTTCCTGCAACCCCCTCCGCCCCTTCCGCCTCCTCACGGGCCGCCTGGTCCAGCAGCGCAGTCGAGAGGGGGAGGTTGGAGCGGGCAGCTCGGAACGCCGCCTTGAACACCGCATTCTTGATGTAGCCGCCCGACAGGCTGTGGGCCGAGCCCAGGCGGGCAAAGTCGATCTCGCCTTCCGCTGGAACGGTGGCCGGCACGAGCCGCCTCCAGATGGCAGCCCGCTGCTCCGCATCCGGGAAGGGGAACGCCAGGCGATAGGTCAGACGCCGGACCAGCGCTTTGTCCAGCCGGTCCGGGAGATTCGTCGCCAGCAGCACGACCCCCTCGTGACGCTCGATCAGCGTCAGCAGCGTGTTCACCACCGAATCGTCGTGGCGGGACGCCCGGCCCTCGCCACGCTCCATGAGCAGCGTGTCCGCCTCGTCCAGGAAGAGCACTGCGTTGGCCGTGCGGGCCTCGCTGAACAGGCGCGCCAGGTTCTGCTCGGTCTCGCCGACCCACTTCGACACGACGGCCGGAATGGCGACCATCTGGAGCGGCTGGTTCAGCTCGCACGCGATGGCCTCGGCGCACAGCGTCTTGCCCGTCCCCGGAGGACCGTGGAAGAGTGCGGAAACCCCCTTGCCGTAGGTCAGGTGTGCCCCGATGCCCCACTTCTCCAGCACGGTCCGACGGTTGCGCGCGGCATCGACGACTTCCCTCACCTGCGTGCGGAGGCGGTCCGCCAGGACCACGTCGCAGAGCCTCACCTTCGGCATGACGAGCGGAGAGCCAGCATCGAACGGTCTCCGGAGCTGGTCGCGGGCGGCAGTCTCCAGGTGCACCATGGTGATGACCGGGGAATCGCCGTTCGTGTGCACCGCCTCGGCAACCGCCATGAGCACCGCGTTCTTGATGTAGCCGCCGGCCATCTCGAAGCGGTCGGCAAGCACGTCCAGATCCACGTCGGCCGCCACGGGAGCGGTGGGCGGCAGATGCTTGGTCCAGATCTCCCGCCGTGCCTCCCGATCCGGCTCCGGGAATCGCACCTTCACCAGGATCCGGCGGTCGAGCGCCTCGTCCAGGACCTGGGGGAGATTCGTGGCCAGGATTGCCACCCCCTCGAAGCGCTCCAGCTCGGCAAGCAGCATGGTCATCAGCGAGTTGCCGAATCTGCGGTCGCCAAACAGCAGCTCGCACTCGTCGAAGAACAGCAACGCGTCCTGGAGCCTCGCTTCCCGGAAGAGGCCTGGCAGGAAACGGTCGGCCTCCCGCTTGTCCAGGAACGCAGGAATGTCCACGTTCAGAATGCGCTTTCCCATGCGTGAAGCCACGGCGTGGGCCATCATGGTCTTGCCGGTCCCCGGCTTGCCGTGGAACAGCATGAGCACCCCTCGCCCGTAGCGGATGACCTCGTCGAAGCCCCAGTCACGACGACAGTCGAGGTACTTCTGGTGCCGCTCGACGACCGAGAGGATCCGCCGCTTGTCCTCTCCAGGAAGGACCACCTGGTCGAGACTGACCTTGGGCTCCTCTACGGACGAGAACTCCATGAACTCGGCCGACAGCGACTCGTCGCCGACCAGGAAGTTGAAGGTCCGATCCGACAGGTTGACCTCGGCAACCAGCAGGTTCTTGGGGTTGTCGTAGCGATGCGTCATGTCCAGCCGAGCCAGATCCTTCGCGAAGATCGATGCCCGCGGGCTGAATCGGTTGCGCAGCCGGATGCGCTCCTCCATGGACTTCTCGCAGAAGGTGAAGATCACCTCGACGGAGGCCCCGCTCGACGTGCGATCCCGGTCGAGCGCCCCGAGCAGCTCCTCGAAGCGGCGTGAGAAGCAGGGAGCCGAAGCCAGCAGGAGGATGGTCCGCTCGAACTCGTCAAGGCCGTGGCTGGCGCAGAGCCGATCCAGCGCCAGCACGACCCCGGCCTGGCGAGTCGCTTGGATGCGGCTGTCGATGAGCGCCCGAATCCCCTCTTCGGTCCTGCGGTGCCGGTCAGCCCGGCTTCGCAGGACCTTCGGGGACGGTAGCTCCTCCCGGCCGAATCTCCCCGAGTACTCGTCCACCTCTTCGCCGGCTTCGACCCTGGCGAGCGCCATCTCGTCCAGAATCCGCCGGGCCCGCTCTTCCACCCATTCCAGCTCGTCCTGGAAATACTCCAGGTCGCTTTCGTAGGGCCTGCCCCGCAGGCTCTTCCTCGCGATCCATTTCTTCTCGCTCATACCATCCTCCTATGTTTCGTCAGGCCGCCCATCGCAGGCCGTTTCTCCTCTTGACTCAGTGCCCCCATCCCGATGATCCCCATCCGCGCACTCAGCCGGCCGCGGCGGGGTGCCACATTCCCCCCCCAGGGTTGGCCCTGCCTACCCGGGGTGAGCGCTGCCGTCACCCCACCTCCACGACCTTGCCCCAGGCAGCGACGCCATGGCGGCGGGGCACTACCCAGATCACGGGGAAAGGGGGGCGGCGCTCGGGGAGCATCGTGTAGAGGTCGGTGAGCCCCACGAAGAGGTCGGGCACCAGATTCCTCTTCGCCAGCAGTTCGAACACGGGGCGGTGGTCCGTGCCTCCACCGCCTCGCAAGCGGGTCTGCCGGATAAATGCCTCGACGTCGTGGTCCTCGATGACCTGCTGGACCCTGGCATCGGACACGATGATGGTCACCTGCTCGGCCTGATCGGCAACGGCTCTCATCTCGCCGGCAACTGCCTCGAGCATCTCCGCCGACATGCTGCCGGAAGAATCCACCGAAACGACGACATGACCAGCCTTCTCCGACCAGGGCCCGGGGACCACGAGTCCCTCGTCGATGAACCTCGGGTTGGGCTTTGCAAGCGTCCAGTCGTCTCGGGCCATGGCCTGCCCCGCATAGGAGCGCAGGACTCTCTGCCACGGAACCCGGCTCTGCCGTGCCTGCTCGATGACCCGCACGATGTCCCCGGGGCAGTTCCCCTGGTGCTCGGCATTGACCCAGGCCGTGGCAGCCGCTTTGATCCGCCCCGCCAGCTCGTCCCGGCCCTCTTCGGACAGGGCCCCGTCAGGCAGGTGCACGTCGACGCCCCCCCCGTGGTCTGAAAGCCCCGGGATCTCGACGGTCCGCACATCCCCCTCCTCCCCGGCGAAGGGGAGAGACAGGAGGAGCGGACGAGGCTCGGGCAGTGTTTCGGACGCGAGCACGTCATAGATGGCCTCGGCCACCATGCCGTCGAAGCGACGGTCGAGCAGCACCTTGACCCGACCGTTCTCGGAGTACTCCCCGTCCGGCAGCCGGTAGAGCGGTCTGCCCGAGTACCCGGGCATCTCGATCCGGTCGACGAGCCGGTTGATGGCGTAGTCGGTCGCACAGTTCCACAGGTGGCTGTCCCTCCCCTGCTCCCTCGATGCGGAGGCCAGGAGCTGATGACCAATCTCATGGGCCAGCACGAACCCGAGCTGTGCGTGGTCGAGATGCCTCGTCCACCCCGGGTTGTACCAGATGTGACGCAGGCAATCCGTCGCGGCAAAGGCGTGGAGGTCCGGGGCCGGAACGAGCCGGACCTGGAGCAGGAGATAGCCCCAGAACGGATGGGCCTCGACCATCTGCATCCGCAGGGAGTGGATTCGCCGCCGCTCGGCCGTTGCCAGCAGCCCAGGAAGCTCAAGCCCTCTCTTTCCTCCGGCCATTGTGCCCCCCTCTCGTTATTCCATTGTCCCTGCCCCTGCCCCTGCCCGTGCCTCACCCGTACAGCTCCGTGCGCAGACTCATCAGATCCGATGCCAGCTTGCGGAACTCGGGCAGCGCCTTGAGACGCTCGTACAGCCGCCCCTTCTGCCGCACCTGGCGCAGAAAGAGGAACGCATATTCGGGGTCGACGCCGGGCGCTGCGAGAAACCGCACTACGTTGGGCAACGCCCCGTCCGGAACCTGCACCCCGTCGGGGATCCGGGGGCCGTTGGAAAGCCACGCCGCCACGGCGAACACGGCGGCCGAAAGGAAGGACGGCTCTGACTTTCGCCCCTGGGTGAAGTCCGGGATTTCCCCCTTGAGGATGATCCGCTCCGGGTGCACCTGACGATAGATCCGTAGGTAGCTGAACAGCTTCTCGGCCGCCCCAATGCCCACGCACGACGAGACGGCCCTCTTGCGGAGCGTCTCGTCGCAGGCCCGATAGAGCCGGCTGGCCATGGCCCAGCTTCGCGGTGTGGGGAATGCCATATCCCCGTTGTTCTCGTAGAGGGCCTCCTCTCCGTGTCTTGCCAGGTACCCCTGGATCACCTCGTCGATGCCCGCCGATGCTGCCCAGTCGAGCCAGTCCCGCACATCCACGCGAAGCACCACATGGGCAAACCGGTTGCACAGGGCCGACGACAGGGAGGCCACGATGGAATTGTCTTCCTCGAGGTTGCCTGCGGCCATGACCCGGGTTTCCGGGTGGAAGCAGAACGTCCCCACCCTCCGTTCCAGCACGATCTGGTATGCGGCCGCCTGGTGGAGCCGGGTGACTGCGGCGTTGATCTCGTCGAGGAACACCAGCATCGGGCGATCGCAGGCCTCCCGTACCCACTCGGGCGGGAACTGGCGCAGCACGTTGCGCTCGTGATCCGGGAAGCACACGCCGGCAAGCTCGGCCGGATCCCGCTGTGCCAGCCGGATGTCGATCATGGGCAGCCCCAGCGAATCGGCCACGTCCCTGGCCAACGAGGACTTCCCGACGCCCGGGTGCCCCCGGAGCAACACCGAGACCTCCGCCCGCAAGGCCGCCTCCACGAGCTGCCTCGCCTGGGAGTACGGATACCCCTCCCGATTCACCTGCAATGCCTTCACCGTTCTCGCTGCCATCGCCTCCCCCCTACAAGAAGAGATCCAGGAGCTGTCCCCGCAGCTCCTCTGTCGACATCAGCACCGCGAGCACGTGCTTGCACCAGCTCCCGCGCCGTGCACCGTCCATGGACCGGGCGGCGTCGGGACAGGTGCAGGTAGGCGCGGTCGACCAGTCTCGTCGCACCACGACCCGGTAGGCCACCAGGGCATCCCTGCGAACCTCGAACACGGATTCCCCGCTGCTCTCCGTTACAGGCTTGATCCGGTAGTCCTGGAGTACCTGCCGGGCCGCGCGCTGGAGGCGCAGATCACGTGCGACGGTATCCATGCGCACCGGTACCCGCGGCTCCGGCTCAGAAGGGACCATCCGCTGCCCGTTCAGGAAGACGTCCTTTCCCTTGCTCATGGCCGTCAGCCAGGGCTTCCACTGGTCGTTCCTCAGCTTCCTGCGAGGACCGCTCGGCACAGGCTCTCCGAACGGGAACTCCTGGTACGCGAAGTAGCGCCGGTTGGCCTGGAAAATCCGGAGCTCGATCCCCACGGGGTGTTTCCGGCCTCTGTACTTCGGATCCTGCACCCAGAAGCGCATGCCCCTGAGGGGCTTTTCCGGCGCCTGTACCAGCCTGTCCTCGTGCAAAGATTCCATTCACCCCACCTCCAACTTCTCTGCTCTCTTCTCGCCATCCCGTTGTTCGCGCCCGCTGTATCTGCCGGTGCCCCGACGGCCCCTCCCGCGTGGTCGGGGCTGTGTGCCGGTCGGCTCCCCATCTTCGTCCCCATCCACATCCCCGTCTTCGTCCCCTGGCCCCTGGACCCCGGACCCAACTCTTGCCTTTCCCCTCCGCCTGCGATAGTAACGGTGTGTATCGGTCAGATAGTGTCCGATGCTCAAAAAATTCCGCGCAGGGGGGCAACATGGCCAAGTTCAAGCCTCAGTACAGGCGGATCCTGTTCATCGACCAGAAGCTTCGGGAGGCGGCAGGCAGGGAGCGGCTGCCCAACTGCACCTCATTGGCCGAGGAGTGGGAAACGAGCCCGAAGACCATCCAGCGGGACATCGAGTTCCTGAAGTGGGACATGGGGGCCCCCATCGAGTACGACCGGGTGCGCCACGGCTACTACTACACGGAGATGGACTTCGTGCTCCCGGCCTTGCGAATCGCGGAGGGAGACCTGTTCGCCATCTGCCTGGCCGAGAAGGTGCTGCGACAGTACGAGAACACTCCACTCCATGCACGTCTGGCGCTCGTTTTTGCGAAGATCGAGCAGTGTCTTCCCGAGCAGGTGACGGTTCACCCGTCAGCGGTCGACGAGCGATTTTCGTTCATCCCCGAAGCAGCCCCCCGTATCGACCCGGCCATATGGGAAGAGGCGTTCCGGGCCCTGCGACTGGGCCACACCCTCGACATGACTTACCAGCGCCCGGGGCAGAGTGCTGCCTACGAGACAAGGGTGGACCCCTACCATGCGGTGGGCTTTCGCGGGGAGTGGTACATCATCGGGCATTGCCACTACAAGAAGGCGCTCCGGATGTTCGGCATCTCCAGGATCCGCAAGGCGAAGGTGTCCGGGGATGCCTTCCAGATCCCCGCCGATTTCGACTTTGACAAGCAGTGGCGCAACCATTTCGGCGTCATGGTCGGCTCGAACGAAGTGACCGTGAGGGTGCGATTCGAAGCCGCTCAGGCCCCCTACGTGCGGGAGCGGGACTGGCACCCCGAGCAACAGTTCGAGGAGGGAAAGGACGGGAGCCTGACCATGAGCTTCAAGACCCGCCACCTGTTCGAAGTCACCCGCTGGGTTCTGTCGTGGGGAGCGGCGGCAACGGCATTGGAGCCGCCAGAGCTGGTCGACGCGGTGCGGGAGGAATTGGCAGGGGCAGCAAGGAAGTACAGGAGCAGAAGAGACAAGGTGCCCCCACCCAACCGCCCCCACGTGGGGCGGCCGCAGTGAAAAGGCGGATGGACGGTGGCGGGGCTACTTCGCGGTCCCGTACACCACCAGCTCGCCGAGCCAGGCGAGGGAGGACTTGGCCGCTATGTCGGTGAACTCGATCTTGATCCAGCGGGCGCTTTCGCCGTTGCCCGGGATCTGGAGATTGAAGTGGGCGAACCGGTTGTCCTTGCCCTCCCAAAGGTCGAGCTGCGCCCAGTCGGCATCCTCCGGGGCCTCCTTGTCGGACAGGAAGAACTCGACGCGGGCATCCTTGTGGAACCAGAGCGACCCGTTCTGGAGGAAGATGTCCTCGAGCTCGTAGACCTTGCCCAGGTCGAAGAGGAAGCAGCGCATCTCGTCGACCGTGGTATCGGCATCCTTCTGGAACACGGCATTGGCGCCAGAGTACTTGCCGTCGTTGAGGTCGAACACCACCTTGCCGGAGCAGGTTCGGCCCGACGTGTTGTCCTCGGCCCGGTACCAGATCCCGATTCCCTTGGGGTTGGTGGCATCAAAGGGGTGCCACGCGGTGCGGTAGCGGAGGCCGTCGGCCAGGGAGATGACCTCGACCATGTGCTTGGTCTTGGCGGTGCATTCCTCCGGGGCGTCCTTCACGGGGGACTCGCAGGCCTCCAGGGCGGAGAGAGGAAGGGAGTAGCTGTTCCCCTGAACCTCGGCGAGCCACTCTGTACCTTCGAAGTGAACGAGGTACTTGCCGTCCTCTGGAGCGAGGTCCGTGTTCTCCCAGCTCACGGTGACCTTGTCGGCCTCAACCTTGACCGCATCGCCCGCCAGGTCCCAGAAGCGCATGTCCGGGATGACTTTGTTCAGGTTCTGGTTGGAGAAGCTGAACGAGTCGGTGGCCACGGCAAGCCGCTTGTCGTTCTGGGCATCGTGGTCGGGATGTACGGCGTACGCGACGAAGTACGCAGCCCAGGCCTGGTTCTTGGCGTTGGCATCGGCCCCCTGGAGCTCGAAGAGGAAGCTCCCGTCTTCCGCAGTCTTCACGTCCCGGAACGGCGTCTCGTCGGTGTTGACGATGTGACCGACCACCCAGTCGGCATCGAGCACGTCGAGGTCCGACTTGACCAGCCGCACGTAGATGCCCGCTGCTGGAGTTCCGTCCTGGTTGAGCACCCGGCCTTCGATGGTGACGACAGCCTCATCCGACACGGGCGGCTGGCAGCCCGCAAGGGGCCACTGCGCCACCACCAGGACGGCGATGGCGACCACGGCGCTTGCGGAAGCGATGGTTGCAAGAACGGGCTTCAGTTTCATCCTCATTCCTCCTCGTTTCAGATTCCTTTTCAGGCGACGGCGCCATTGTAGGCAGGAAAAGTGAGGATTGCAAATTTGGCCCGGCCGACGGTTCCACGCTATAATCACGCCAGCGCTCGCTGCGCGTGGAGGAAAGCGATGTCGAGGACCAGTCTCTTGCGGGGAGGAATGCTGTTGCTGCTGTCCGCAACGGTCAGCGCCGGATGCGTCGTGAAGACCGATCTGTCCCCGCTCAAGTTTGATCCTCCGGCCGGCGAGATTGCCGAGCCGGAAGAGGAGACGGAGAGTCCTCCGGAAGAGAACTACGAGTCCTGTCCGGGCTTCTACCGTTGTATCATCATCCGCGCGCTCGAGGATGGCGACTTTTCCGGGTGCAAGGCGCTCGTCCCGGCGGAGGAGAAGGCGGCCCTGGCCGAAGTGGAGAGCTGCCGAACCAAATACTGCACCGGTGCCGGCATGATGCCGGGGAGCGACGAGTTCGACGGCAACGAGCTCATCGACTGCCTGTTCCAGAAGTGCCACAAGACGATGGTGGAATGCGCCGCGGGAGGCGGCTCCGGGGAATGCGACAAGTTCGCAGACCTGTGGAACGACAACCACGCGGGCGAAGACGGGTGCGACTATGATTTTGCGGACCGGCTCTGCCTGCTCGACTACCTCGAGGAAACAGGAGGGGACCAGGTCGATCCGGTCGCCAAGTTTCTTTCGTGCACGGCCACCAATGCGGCCACGCCCGGCTTCCGTGAGGACTGCTCGCTGTACTGCCAGACCGGTGATTGAGGTCGGCCTCGGCGGCCCGCACTCCACGTTGAATCCGTAGGTCTCGGTTCACAGGATTGGCGTCGGCAGGAGAGGAGACGCCATGGAATCCTGGAGCCCCCGCAGCACCCGGATGTTGATCGTGGCCGTGGCAGTGACGGCATGCGCCGGCGCCCCTGCGGCGGAAGAGCCGCAGGGAAAAGGAGGAGGAGGTTCGATGCAGTGGAGACCGCTGTCGCCCGAGGAGGAGGCCGTCATCGTCCACAAGGGGACCGAACGGCCGTTTACCGGCAAGTTCGTCGGCCACCACGAAGATGGAACCTACACGTGTCGCCGCTGCGGAGCGAAGCTCTTTGACTCCTCCGCCAAGTTCGAGTCAGGCTGCGGCTGGCCCAGCTTCGACACGGCTCTTCCCGGTGTGGTCAGGGAACAGCCCGATGCGGACGGCAGACGGGTCGAAATCGTCTGCGCCGCGTGCGGCGGGCACCTGGGACACGTGTTTCGAGGGGAAGGGTTCACCGACCGGGACACCCGGCATTGCGTCAACTCGGTGTCGCTGGACTTTGCCCCCAGGCAGCAGGTCGGCACGGCCTACTTCGCCGGCGGATGCTTCTGGGGGGTCGAGCATCTGCTCCAGCAGCAGGCTGGGGTCCTCTCAGTCACCTCGGGCTACATGGGCGGTCAAACGAAGTCGCCCACCTACCCCGATGTCTGCACCGGCCTGACGGGACATGCCGAGACCGTCAAGGTGGAGTTCGACCCGTCCAGGGTCAGCTACGAGGCGCTGGCGAAGCTCTTCTTCGAGATCCACGACCCCACCCAGGCGGACGGCCAGGGTCCGGACCTCGGAAACCAGTACCGCTCCGTCGTGTTCGTCCTGGACGCGGAGCAGCGACGCATCGCGCAGCAGCTCATCCTCATGCTCGAGCGCAAGGGGCTCGACGTGGTCACCCAGGTCGTCGATGCCGGAGAGTTCTTCCCGGCCGAGGACTACCACCAGGACTACTACGTCAGGACCGGGAAGCAGCCATACTGCCACATGCGGGTCAAGCGGTTTGACTGAAGGCCCTGCGGTTGACCCTACTCGAGCGAGACGACCGCGATGTCCTCGAAGCGAACCGACGTGCCGGCACCGGCCACGGCCAGCGAGAGCTCCCCGGGCTCATAGCGGTCATCTGCAAACGTCACTACGTCCTGGTCGTTGACTTTGATCTCGATCTCCTGACCAACGACCCGGATCGACAGGACGTTGGTCGACGTGCCGGCTTCGACTTCGGGCTGGCGCGGGATGCAGTGGATGAACTCGGGGTAGACGTCGAACAGCCGGTCCAGGCAGAACCGCCCCGACGCATAGACCAGTGCCCGATATGCGAACTTCCGCCCCTTGGCCCCGAACTCCACCCCCCATCCGCCGTCCAGCCCTTCCTTTCGGACGGTGGCGCGCACGCTCACCTGAAAATCCCCGGGCAGCTCGCCCGAGAACCAGATCGGGGAAACACCGGTTCCCAGCGGAGTGTTGGCCACATCGATGACGTCGCCTGTGGCCCTGGCCTTCCAGTACCGCGTCTCGCCCAGCGACCACGCCGACGAAGCATCGGCAAACCCGTCCACCACCACGGTGCCGATGGCCTTGCGGGACAGCCGCTCCGTGGGCTCGAAGCTGCACCCGGCCAACCCCGCTGCCGCAATGCAGACCAGGATCGCTCCGATACGGTACAGGGCGCTGCGGCCGACCGTCGGGCTCGAGGCGGACATTGGCGATGCCTCAGTACGGAAGGATGTCGTGTGCCCCCATCTCCTCCAGCATCTCCATGAGCTGGCAGAGCGGGAGCCCGACGACGTTGGAGTAGGAGCCGGCAATGGAGTCGATGAGGTAGGAGCCGACCCCCTGGACCGCATAGGACCCGGCCTTGTCCAGCGACTCCCCGACGGCCAGGTACTTCTCGATCTCCGGACGGCTCATCCGCTTCATCTTGACGCGGGAGACGACGGCCTGGATCCCTTCCTTGTTCTTGAGCAGGTCGAACACGCAGAAGCCCGTCACCACAGTGTGCTCACGGGCACTGAGCCGCTGTAGCATGTCGAATGCCTGGTCCACGTCCTTGGGCTTGCCCAGCACCTCTCCATCGAGGACGACCACGGTATCCGCACCGACCACCCAGCGGGCGGGACCCTCCCGGTTGCCGCGGCTCGAGGCGGGGAGCGGGGGCTCCGCCGTCACCATGGTCCCCTTGACCCGCTGCACCACGGAAAGCACCTTCGTGCGGGCCATCCGCTTCACGAACTCGGTCGGCTCCTCTTCCGCGGCCATGATCTCTTCGATCTCGGCCGGAATGGTCTTCACCGTGAAGCCGATGTGCTCGAGCAGGTCTTTGCGCCGCGGGGACGCGGATGCCAGGATCAGTTGGTAGGCCATGTGCCCTCTCCCCATGCAAGTCGTGGGGTACTATATGCGCGTTTTCCGTTGCGCGTCAACGTCAACCCAATGAAGCAACCCAGCCTTGCCATGAGCATCGGCGACGGCTACCATGTCGGCAACGGAGGTGAGGCATGCACCGGGCAGGAAGCGAGTGGGTTCGGGCATTGTACCAGCGGAGCAGTCGATCGACCGGAAGAGCGGTGGCGCTGGGAGCTCTGGTTGCCGGGATCGGACTGGCGATGTCCTGCTCCAACGGGGGAAACAATGGCAGCGGGCCGGATTCCCTCGGCGACGGCACCGACAATCCGGAGACCCTATCCGGGGACTTGCTCGGGGAGGGACTTCCGGTCTGCACTCCGGGAACGGTCCAGTGCTCGTCCAGCGGCCTTGCGGTGGAGACCTGCCTCGAGGACGGCAGCGGATTCGGCGAGCCGGTTCCGTGCCAGGATTCCAACCCCTGTTCGGACGAGAAGTGCGAGGCCGGGGCCTGTGTGTTCCCGCTGACCAAGTGCAACGACAACGACCCGTGCACCCAGGATATCTGCATGCCGTTCACCGGCGACTGTCTCCACCCGCCCGCGGCCGGGCAGACCCAGTGCTGTCAGAAGGACGAGGATTGCAGCGACGGTTTCGAGGAGACTACCGACCTGTGCGACATCGCCAACGGTGCCTGCGTGTTCCAGGCGGACGTGCCGGGCATCGAATTCCTGTACAAGCTGGGAGGAAAGGGGAGCGGCGACGGACAGCTCTCGAATCCAAAGGGGCTGGCCGTGCTGGCTGACGGACGGCTCATCGTGGCGGATGCGGGTAACAACCGGGCCGTGTTGCTCTCCCCCACGGGCGAGCTACTCGTAGCGTTGACCGAGGCGTTCGGAAAGCCGCTCAAGGCACCGGCGTGCGCCTATGCGGCTGCCGACGGGCGGGTCTTCCTCTGCGACACCGGCAACGACCGCATCCTCATCCTCGACAACATGGGGGCGGCCGTGGACGTTTGGCCGCCGGCCGACTACAGCGGCGAGCTCTTCCTGAGCCCGGCGGACGTGGCTGTCGATGCGGACGGTCTCGCCTACGTGGCGGACGGGCCCGGGGAGGAGTTCGATACCGGCAACCGCATCATGAAGCTCAAGCCGACCGGCCAGGTCGTCGCCATGCAGGGCAAGACCGGCGAGGCTGAAGGGAACTTCGACCGGCCCTCGGGCATTGCCCTTCATCCCGGTGGCAACCTGTTCATCACCGACCAGGGGAACGACCGGGTCCAGGTCCTCGGTCCAGACCTTGCCTTCGTAGCCCAGTTCGGAACCCAGGGGAGCGAGCCGGGCCTGCTTGAGGGCCCCTCGGACATCGCCATGGCCCCGAACGGCACATTCTTCATCGCGGATGCCGGCAACCAGCGGGTCCAGCTCTTTGCCAGCTGCCAGCCGGATTGCACGGGCAAGGTGTGCGGTGATGACGGCTGCGGAGGAAGCTGCGGCCAGTGCCCCTCGTTTGGCTCGTGCAACGCGCAGGGACTGTGCGACGGCTGGGTCGGCGAAGGGGCCGAAGGGTGCAACATCCAGGAAGCCGGGGGTTGCGGAGGCTGCCCGCCGGAGAAGTGCGTCTGTACCGGGGAAGGTGCCCTCGACCCGTCTCAGTTCTACGAGGGGGGCGACAAGGACGAGTACTGCTGCGCCACTCAGTGGGACCAGGTATGCGTGTTCGAAGCCCAGGCGGTCTGCGGCTACTCATGCCCCCTGCCCACCGAATGGCCGGCTCTCGAGCCCACGTTCTCTGCGAAGACCGAGTTCAACACGGCCGGCGACACCAAGCTCGCATCTCCCTTGAAGCTCACCCTGGACGCCAACGGATTCCTCTACCTTCTCGATGCGGTCAAATGCGAGATCTACGTGTTCCGGACGGTCGGAACGCTGGGAAGTGGGCAGTGAGCATTGATCAGGAAGGGCTCCTGAAGGTCCATGTCAGGAGGGGGCTCTTGCCCCCGACCCACGTGGGCACTGTCAGTAGGCCTTGAGTTGAGGTTGCCAATGGAATCGGAGCTCAAGCTGGAGCTGTTGACCGCGGATCCGCTGGGCGAGTTGGTTGCCCGACTGGGTGAGCCCACCCGAAGGATTGAGCAGCTCAACCGCTACTTCCTGCCGGCCGGTCCGTCGGGCTGGGTGGTCCGGTTCCGCGAGGAGGCCGGGGCCCTGGTGCTCACGGTCAAGGGACCGAGCGGTTCAACGGCCCCCGGGGTCATGGATTCCGGGCCACTCGGCTCCGCTCTGTTCGTTCGCGCGGAGCGCGAGATGAGCGTGCCGTCCGAGGTGCTGCTCCATCTGCTGCCAGGAGCCGACCAGGCCCCGCTGTTCCTCTTGCCTCCGCTTGAAGGCATGGCCGGTCCGCTGCGTCCTGCCGGAAGCTGCCGCAATACCCGGTGGGTGTTCACCTACCGGGGCTTCGACCTCGAGCTCGACTGCACGCAGTACCCCGATGGCAGCTCCGGCTGGGAGCTGGAAGTGGAGACCGACCGCCCCTCGGAGGCCCTGCCGCTGGTATCCGCCCTGCTGTCCGAGCTGGCCATTTCTTTTCGCCCCTCCACGAAGGGAAAGTTCGCCAGGACCCGGGAAAGACTCGCCCCGGCCTGAGCGGAACCATCCACACGACTGCATGAAGAGAGGATAGGGAGGAATGCTCTACTGCGGAGTCAGGTAAAGCGGCAGCGGCTCGAGGCCCGTCGCAACTGCGGGACGCTCGATGTCGGCCACTTCGGCGGTGACGTGGGTGTGGGTCTCCGCCATGTACCGCTGAGCGGACAGCTCCAGATAGTCGGGGTTCAGCTCGATGCCGATGTACCGGCGCCCGTGCCTTGCGGCCGCAATGCCCGTAGTGCCGCTGCCGGAGAACGGGTCGAGCACCAGGTCCCCCGGCTGGGTCGATGACAGCACGATGCGCTCAAGCAGCTCGATGGGCTTCTGCGTGGGATGCCTGCCGAAGAGCTTCTCCGAGCTCCTCGGAGGCAGGATCGTCCACAGGCTCTGCATCTGCTTGCCGAGGTTGGCCTTCTTCATGAGCGTGTAGTTGAAGCAGTGTCGGGACTTCTCGCTCCGGGCGGCCCAGAGAACCGTCTCGGTGGCGTGGGTGAAGTAGCGACAGGACAGGTTGGGCGGCGGGTTCTTCTTGAACCAGACGATGTCGTTGAGCAGCTTGTATCCGAGCCGCTGCATGGCGAACCCGACGGAGAAGATGTTGTGCCGGGTACCGCTCACCCAGATGGTTCCGTTGGGCTTGAGAATGCGGCGGCATTGCGACAGCCAGGCCGCCTGGAACCGGAAGTCGGCCTCGACGCCTTCGGAGCGGTCCCAGCCGCCCTTGTCGACCCGGGCCTGCCTTCCGGACCGGCACGTGATTCCGCCGTTGGACAGGAAGTACGGGGGATCTGCAAAGACCATGTCGACCGACCCGTCGGGGAAATCTCCGAGCAGCTTGAGGGCATCCCCCATGAGCAGAGTGAAGTCGTCGCGCTCGCTCTTGAACACCGTCTTGCCGACATTCATGTCCATGTCCCGGTACCTCCGGAATCGAGTGTATCGGGGGTGGGGATCGCCGCAAATTTCCGGGCAGCGGCGGCTCAGGTGCGACTCACGAGGTGGGTGGTCAGAGACTCGGGCTGGAGAAGTCGATTTTGCGGTAGCTGCCCGCACCGGGCTTGCCGGGCTCGGGATGCTCGACTCCGACCGCGAGCGACTCCCCGATGGAGGAGAACCCCAGAAGGGGAACCAGCGGAAGATCCTGGGACACGCTGCCAAGCGGCTCGAAGCCCGGGCCGGACGGCTGTGGACCCAGCAGCACGAACTGCCGGGTGTCGGCATTGCGGAACGCAAGCCGCATGAGCCCATTGGGGGACGTGGCGAGCGAAATGGTGCACGCAGCGGCCGATTCCGGCGATGCTGCGGCGGCCGTGACGACCTCGATGCCGCCCCCCTCCCCGCGGGCCATGCGAAGCTCCCCGGTGACCCCGTCGACCCAGGCCGCAGCAAGCCCCTTCTCCGAAGGCGCCACGGCCAGCGCAACGGGCCGGGCGGCCGCATCCAGCACGTCAAGCTGCCACGAGTCGTCCTGGTCCTGCCAGAGGCTCACGAGCCCCGCCGGCCGGAGCGCTGCAACCAGCACAGGCTGCCCCCCGGGGCTTCCCATGGCACAGGGTGCTGCCGGAGTGCCCTCGGGGAATTCGGCATCCACGGGATTCCATGTGACCTGGTCACCGCTCCCTTCGGCGGACCAGAGCGTCCCCTGCACGTCTCCCGCACAGACATGGAAGCCCTGCCCCGTCTCGGGAACTGCAGCCAGACCGGTAAGCGGGCCGGGCAGCTCTCCGGCCGGGAACCGTTCCCAGCCGTCTGACGAACGTCTCAGGAGCGACAGCTCACCCGGGGCGGTTTCGGCCAGGAAGGCCGGTTGGGCGGAAAGAGACACGAGCACGATGTGCGGCCCTCCGGGCGGGGGAATGGCTTCATCCGACAGGGCTGCGGTTTCCCACGATTCCTGGCCCGGCTGCCCGGTGCCGAACAGGAAGCGCTGGCCGATACGGTCGAACACCATCACGACAGGCTCGCCGTCATTCCACGTCCCGGCCAGGCGCGGGGCCAGGTCCGTCCCCTCCAGGCTGGCGGGGCCGCTCTCGACGCAGACTCCGGTGTCCTCATCGCACCGCTGGTCGGGCAGGCACTCCGAGCAGGGGTCTGACTCGCCGTTTCCCCCGCCGCACGCAGCCAGCAGGAGACAGGCCAGCAACGCCCCCATCGTCCACCGCCCAACCGTCATTTCTTTCCTCTCGCTCCGTCGACGACTACGCTGGAGGTCGGGATGCCCCGGCCCCGGCTCAGCTTCCCGGCAGCAGGTTGTCGAGGCAGAACTGGAACCCGGAGCAGCAGACGCACAGGAAGCAGTCGGGGCAGTTGCAGTTGGGCTTGGGCACGCACCCGTTGGAGCCGCAAGTCCCGGCCAGCTTGCACAGGCCGAGATCCATGACATCGTACGTGCACGGCGTTCCGTTGAGCACCTCGTGGATGCACCCCTGGGCCTTGTCGCAGCTGTCCTTGGTGCACTCCTGGTCATCGTCGCAGTTCTTGGGGGAGCCGGACACGCACATTCCACTGTTACACATGTCGGGCTCGGTGCAGGGATTCCCGTCGTCGCACGGCAGCGCGGAAGCGAGCTTGTGCTGGCATGTCCCGTTCTCGCACACGTCGATGGTGCAGGGATTGCCGTCGTCATCGCACGGGTTCGAGTTGTTCGCGAACTTGCATCCCTTCTCGCTGACCGGGTCGCACAGGTTGTCCGTGCAGGGGTTGTTGTCCTCGCAGATCTTGGGGCCGCCGTCGCACTTGCCTTCGAAGCAGTGGTCGTTGTCCGTGCACGAGTTGCCGTCATCACAGAGCTTGGCGTTGTTGGGATGCGAGCAGCCCTCGATGGGGTCGCACAGGTCGTCGGTGCAGGGATTGCCGTCCTCACACAGCCCCTCGTCCTTGGTCCCGTCGCAGTTGTTGTCCTTCTTGTCGCAAAGCTCGGTGGCACCGGGGTAGACCGTGCCGTCCGAGTCGTCGCAGTCGCCGCCGCCGCTGCCGCAGGCCACAGGCTTCCCGGGGGTCGTCATGGTGGCGTCGCAGAACCCGTCGCCGTCATCATTGCACCCTTCGTCCGTCGCCGCATTGCAGTTGTTGTCCTGGTCGTCGCAGGCTTCTGCGACCGGGGCAAGCGCGCTGCACGCAGAGAGCCCGGTGGCCTCGCATGCGCGCTGTCCGGTGCACTTCCCGAACTGGCTCTCGTTGAAGCAGTCCGTGGACTTGCCGGCCTGGATGGCCGGGAACGAGCAGGTACACTCTCCCGCCGCAGGCATGCACTGCTGGAAGGTTCCGCCCGGCGTCGTCACGGTCTCGCACTGGAAGCCGGCAGGACAGGAGGTGGCATCCGCCGAGCAGTCGGCACCGCAGAAGCTGCCGAGCCCGCTTGGATACTCGAGGCAGAGATCGAGGGCGGTGGTGGTCACCCCCTGGGTCTTGCAGTCGTCATTGGTGCGGCACGGGTCGCACAGGGTCAGGTACTTCGGCATGCAGATGTAGATGATGTCGGGCTTGGTATCGGCCTCGACGCAGGCCCACCCCTTGGGGCAGTCCTCGATGCACTGCGTGGTGCACCGACCGCCGTCCTTGGTCGTGACGCAGAACCCGCTGCTGCACTCGGTGTTCTCGGTGCAGGGCCAGAGGAATTCACCCGGGAGAGGAACGTACTCGACCTCTTCGGCCCTCGTCTCCAGGAACTCCAGGGTCTCCTCCGGGGGAGGCAGCTCCCGGGCGGTCGAGTCGACGATGTCGGTGACCTCCTCGTACTTGACCGTTGTCCCGCTGGAGCAGCCAGGCGCTGCCGCCAGACAAATCAATCCACAGCCCAATGTCCACTGCTGCAGCCGGGAAACCATGCTTTCCCCCTCGGTTCAGGTCAGGCCGTACTATACCGGAGGAACCCCGGCGATTCAAGAAATGTCCAGTGTGTGCGCACCTTGACAACGCGTGCGGGGCCCCTAATGTACCGGTGGTAGCGGCGGGAGGTGGGACCATGGCAGACAAAGGGAAGAAGGTCGCCAGGAACGCGGCCGGCCCGTGGTACGTGGATGCCAACTGCATCGCGTGCGGGCTGTGTGTCGAAGTGGCCGGGGAGAACCTGGAGTTGGATTGGGATGCCGGGTTTGCATTCGTGAAGTGCCAGCCGGGTGAACCGAAGCAGGAGGCAGCCTTGCAGGATGCGGCATCGCAGTGCCCTGTGGAGGCCATCGGAAGCGACGGCTAGTCGCAAGCGCGTGTGATCAATTCCCTTGCCCTGGCAGGCAAACAGGCCGATAATCCGGGCGGTTTTTTTCTGTTGCGAGGACCGGCCGGATGGACGACCTGTTCGATCAGCACCAGCCGCTGTTCCAGCGGTTCGATCTCATCCGGATGATCGGCAAAGGGGGCATGGGGACGGTCTTCGAGGCCTTCGACCGCCTCCGGAACGCCCGGGTCGCGCTCAAGCTGCTGTCGCATTTCGGCCCCACGCAGCTCTACCTGTTCAAGCAGGAATTCCGGTCGCTGGCCAACATCGTGCATCCCAACCTGGTCGGTCTGCACGAGCTTCTCAGTGAGAAGGACACCTGGTTCTTCACCATGGACCTCATCGAGGGCAAAGGATTCCTCGACTACGTCCGCGGGGAGCTGCTCCGGCCGCTCGATACCACGATTTACTCCTCCTCGGTCGGGGGGCTGGACAGCACGTTTGCCCCCCACTCGAGCCCGGACGACAGCATCGTCCTGTCCGAGCGGCTGGGACCGTCGCTGGCGGAGCTTCCGCCTGCAGCAGAGCTCCGGTTGAGGCGTTCCCTGGGCGGGCTTGCGGCCGGTGTCACCGCACTGCATGCTGCCGGCAAGGTGCACCGCGACCTCAAGCCCTCCAACGTCATGGTCCGCGGGGACGAACGGGTTATCATCCTCGACTTCGGGCTGGTGATGGACGTGGCCCCGGGGGCCGACGACCCGGCCCTTCGCGACCACGTGACCGGCACCATTCCCTACCTGTCTCCCGAGCAGGCGGCCGGCGCACAGCTGACGCCGGCCAGCGACTGGTACTCGGTGGGAGTGATGCTGTATGAGGCGTTGACCGGTCACTATCCCTTCGGCGGCAGCATTGCCCAGATCCTCGATGCCAAGAGGGGCAAGCTTCCCCGCCCGCCCGTCCAGGTCGCACCGGGGATTCCGCCTGACCTGGACGCGCTCTGCCGCAGAATGCTCTCGACCTCGCCGGCGGACCGCCCCTCGGACGAAGAGATCATGACCGTGCTCGGAGTCCAGGCCGAGGCCACCACCGAGCTGACTTCGACGGCTGCGCTGGGGGGCGAGGAGGCCCGCCTCGTCGGCCGCGACGACTTGAACCGCAAGTTGTCCGAGGCCTACGACGCCTGCCTGGCCGGCAAGCCCGTCCTCGTGCGCGTGCAGGGGCCATCCGGAATGGGGAAGTCGGCCCTGGTCCGGTCGTTCCTGTCCGACCTGCAGCAGGAAGGGACCGTCGTCCTGTCCGGACGCTGCTACGAACGCGAGTCCGTTCCCTACAAGGCGCTCGACCCGCTCGTGGACCGGCTGACCCGCTACCTGCTGACGCTTCCGCCCGAGCGCGTGGAGGCCCTCATGCCCCGCCACGTGCGGGCGCTGGCCCAGGTCTTCCCCGTCCTGGACCGCGTTCCGGCCGCCCGCGATGCCGTCCGCCGATCCGACACGGCGCTCGATGCCCGGGAGCTGCGTCGCCGTGCCTTTGGAGCGCTGCGTGAGCTCCTCGCACGATTGGCCGAGCAGGTCCCGCTCGTCCTGGCCATCGACGACCTGCAGTGGGGGGACGTCGACAGTGCGCTCCTGCTCCAGGAGCTCCTGCGGCCGCCCGACCCGCCTTCCGTCCTCCTGGTGGCCTCGTTCCGCTCGGATGTGGCCGAGGGGAATCTGGTGCTCCTGCCTCTCCTCGAGCATGGAAGCCGGGAAGGGGAGACTGCGTACGACATCCCGGTGGGTCCCCTCCCCGCCGACGAGGCCGAGCGGCTGGCGCTTACCCACCTGGCCCCCACCCTCTCCGACCGTTCGCCGCTGGCTGCCCACATCGCACGGGAATCGGGCGGAATCCCGTTCTTCGTGGAAGAGCTGTCCCGATTCGCAGCTCTGTCTGCCTCCGAGGGCACGACGTTCGTCGGCGGCGAGCTGGTATCGCTGGACGAGTACACCCGCAAGCGCGTGGCTCGACTTCCCGCTGAGGCCCGCCTGCTGGTCGAAGTGGTGGCGGTTGCCGGCCATCCCCTGCCCCTCGAGGCCGCCTGTCGTGCCTCAGGCCAGGAGACCATCCCGTGGGACTCCGTACGGCTGCTCCAGGCGGCCCACATGGTCTCGACCCGGGGACTGCACGGCGGCCAGCGCGTGGAATGCTACCACGACCGGATCCGCGAAGCGGTCAGTGCGGCCGTCGAATCCGACCGGAAACAGGGCCTGCACCGCATGCTGGCCTCAACCCTCGAGTCGATCCCGGATATTGAGTCCGACCTGCTCGCTTTGCACTACCGGGAATGCGGCGAGCTCATCCGGGCGGCCACCTATGCTCGCAGAGCCGCCGACCAGGCCGTGGCCTCCCTGGCATTTGACCGGGCAGCGGCCCTGTACCGTGCGGCATTGTCCATGGGCGCCTGGTCCCCCGCAGAGCAGGCCGCCATCCAGAAGGCGCTGGCCGATACCCTGGCCAATGCCGGACGGGGCGTCGAAGCTGCCGAAGAGTTCCTGCGACTCGCTACGGCTGCCGACCCCGGAGCCGGATGGCGGCTGCAGCTCCAGGCAGCCGACCAGCTCCTGCGGGTGGGACACGTCGACCGCGGCAAGACGATTCTCGGTGACGTGCTGAAACGATTCGGAATGAAGATCCCGGCCAGCAATGCGGCCGCCATTGCAGCCTACTTCTGGTTCCGGGCACGACTCAAGCTCCGCTCACAGCGATTCGTCCGGCGCAACCAGGAGGAGGTACCCTCCTACCTGCTCGACCGCATCGACGCCTGCTGGGCCGTGTCGCTCGGGTTCGGCCTGGTCGACCCCATGCGGGCATCCAGCTTCCAGTTCCGGTGCCTCCTGTACTCACTCCAGGCGGGCGAACCCTACCGGATTGCCAGGTCCCTGGCCTCGGAGTCCGCCTACTCGGCCGCTTTCGGAGGAAAGGGATTCGGAAGGGCCGATGAGCTCCTGGAGCAGGCGGAGCACCTGGCCCGGGAAGCCAACAGCACCCATGCCCTGGCCATCGTGCGTGTGTGCGGCGCCATCGCAGCGTTCCAGCAGGGCAACTGGACGGTGACGCTCCAGCGGGCCCATGAGGCCGAACAGATCTGCATCGAGAAGCTGACCAACGTGGCCTGGGAGCTTCGGACCGCCCGGATCTATCAGCTGGCTGCCCTCGGATGGATGGGACGCTTCGGCGAATGCCGGACCCGCACCCGGGAGATGGTGGCGGACGCGCTCGGTCGCAACGACCTGCACACGGTCAACCACATGAGGGCCGGCTCCATGCTCCACCTCGGGCTCATGCAGGATGACCCGGAAGGAGCGATCAAGGACATTGCCGAGTGCGTGGGTGACATGTCGCACAGTGCATTCACGCTCCTCCACTTCTATGCGCTGCGCAGCCGGGTCTGCATCGAGCTGTACCTGTCCAACGCCAGGGAAGCGGTCCGGCTGGCCGACGAGCTGGTCTACAAGACCGGGCGCTCGACGGCCGGGCGGATCGCCCTGACCCGCATCTACGTGCTCGAAATGCTGGCCAACAGCCGCCTCTGCGCTGCAGGCAGCGTCCTGCCTGTCGAAGCGGCGGTCGCCACCGTGCTGAAATGCTCACAGCAGGCCGAGGCCATCGGCCTGCCCTGGACGCATGCGCTGGCCGCGCTCTGGCGGGGACAGGCGGCCGCCTCCTCCGGGAGACCAGACGATGCCCACCGTCACCTCGAGGCGGCCCTGTCTCGCTTCGACCAGCTCGACATGAAGCTCTATTCGGCAGCGGCAAAATGCCTCATCGGAGAGACGCTCGGGGGAGAATCGGGGCGTACCCTCGGCGAGAGTGCGCTTTCGTCGATCGGCTCCGAAGGGGTCAAGCGTCCGGACCGGGTCATCGCCATGGTGGCCCCCAGAATCGGGAGGGAAGGGTGAGAACGCTGAGATGCCGGGCCGGAACGGTTGCCGTCCTCGGGGTCGGCCTTGGACTGTCCCTGTCCCTACTGCTCACCGGGCTTCCGGTGCGTGCCGGCGGGTTCCACAATGCGGACGTGGGAACTCGACGGATGGGCATGTTTGCCAACATCGCAAAACCCGACGATCCGACCGCCATCTTCCACAACCCGGCGGGGCTGGTCCTGGTACCGGGAACCCAGCTCTACACGTCTCTCTCGATGTTCTTCCTGGACATCGGCCTGCGCCTCTACGACAGCCAGGGAAACCTGCGGCCCGACGACCACGAGATCAAGCCCGACTGGAACATCGGAGCGCTCCCGTTCATCGGCGTGAGCTCTGACCTCGGAACCGAGCGGCTCCGAATCGGATTTGCTGCCTATGCACCCAACGCATACGGGGCGGCCCTGCCGGACGACGAACCTACCCGGTACCATGCGACGCGAGTCCTGTTTCTCGGCAGCCGGGCCACGGGCTCCGTTGCCTGGGAGGTCACTCGGAAGCTGTCCGTGGCCGCCAGCGCCAGCCTGGTGCACCTCTACCTCACGGCAAACCGGAAGATGAATCCCCTGGTTCTCCAGGATGCGGACCACCGGTTCGATGACCCGGACGTCACGGGGGAGTTCGACTCGGAGCTGGCACTCGACGGCCAGGGATTCTCCTGGGCCGTGGACCTCGGGGTCCTGCTTCGCCCCATCGACACGCTCAGCATCGGGGCCGCATTCTTCGGTGGCTCGTCCGTCCGCCTCAAGGGGGACGTGGAGCTCACCTCTCCCGACGGCAGCACGCAGCGCACGACGCACACTACCGACATGGTGATCCCCTTCACGCTCCAGGGAGGCATCAACTGGGAGTTCGCACCGGGCTTCGAAGTGGGATTCGACTACCGGTACTACCACTACCAGGTCTTCCAGGAACAGTACACGAAGCTTTCGGCACCGCTCATGGGGATGACGGAGATGCGGGATGCCAAGAACTACGGGAACTCGGGGAACTGGTGCGTCGGCCTCCTGTACCGCCCTGTCGAGCCGCTCGAGCTCATGGCCGGCTACCAGCAGGACTACACGCCGATTCCCGACCAGACGTACAGCCTGGACAACCCCAGCCGGGACCAGCGTGGTGTGGGATTCGGAGCGCGCTGGCAGGCCACCGAGAGGCACCGGGTCGGTCTCTCCTTCGTGCGCAACTGGTTCGACCTGGTGGACGTGCAGGAATCCACGGGCAATCCCCCCTCGAATGCCAAGGGGCACGGCGCCAACTTCGAAGTCGGCATCGACTGGATGTGGACGCTGTAGCTACGGCTTGTAAGACTCGATGTAGTACAGGAGCGCCTCGAGCCGCTGGTTCCACACCTTGACCGACTCGACGTTCTTCTTGTCTTCCGAAGCGATGAGGTCACGCAGCATGGCGGCTGCCGCTGCGGTGTCGGCGATGCCCTGCCGTTCCATGCCGAGCAGAATGACCTGGCGAAGGTCGCCGTACAGCTCGTCGTCATAGTCGAGAGCGGCGTAGACCTTGCCGAAGGCCTTGAGGATCTCGG
The DNA here is from genome assembly GCA_903895725.1 of uncultured Myxococcales bacterium. Taxonomy (GTDB): domain Bacteria; phylum Myxococcota_A; class UBA9042; order CAIXZC01; family CAIXZC01; genus CAITUV01. The sequence continues at coordinate 73,705 of CAITUV010000036.1, forward strand.
CCCGCTCTTCCTTCTTGCCGGAGAGGCGGCCCAGGTGCAGCGCTGCCTTGGCGCGGGCCATGGCCTTGACGTACTCGGTCTCGCGGTCGTCGACGCCCTTGACCGTATCGGGGTCATAGACCACGCTGTTGCCCTCGACCTTGCCCTGACCGCCCTGGAGCACGGTGAGCAGGCAGACCATGTTCTCCTTGCACGCAGCGGACACGTTGACCAGCACCTTGATGTCGATCTGGTCGAGACGCTCCTGGATGTCCTCCGACTTCTCGACATCGCCGAAGTTCTCATCGAAGCCGTCGATGTAGATGTCGTTGAACTGCTCGATGTGCGCTGCATCGAGGCCATAGGCCAGCGGCTGGACGAAACGGATCACGAAGTCGGATTCCTTGGCCGGCTCGCCCAGGGAGGGCTTGGCCTCCTTGGCCTTGGGATCGTCCGTGTCTTCTTCCTCCACGTCGGTCTGGGGCTCGTAGCTGACCTTGAGCAGCGTCTCCATGGAGGCCGGCGTGAAGTTGAATGCCAGGCCGAGCGCGAGCTGGAGGCGGGCGCTACCTTCCACGTTGCGGTCGCGGATGAGCTTGAGGGCCTCGGGCATCTGCTCGGCGGTCATGACGGACATGATTCCCCACGAGTCGAACTTCAAGCTGTTGGTCATCTCGATGGTCCAGTCCAGCTTCAGCGCATCGGGAAGGTTGGCCGGCTCGATGACGGGGCGCGCGATGTCCCGCAGCATGGCACCAGCGGCCCGCGGGTCGCGAAGCTGAGCGAGCACCATCGGCACGCGCATGCCCTTTCTCCACTTCCACTCGGAGATCGCGTTCTTCACGGCGAACTCTTCCATATAGCGGACCTTCTCGTCCCCCGGCTTGGATTCCATGATGTCCAGCAGGAACGGGGTCGCGGCATGCCCGACCTGGAGCAGCGACTTGACCGACTCCTTGAAGGTGGTGCCTCCGTCCTTGGCCACCAGGAACAACCCCCGAGCCAGTGCCTTGATGGCCTCGGGATTGCGCGTCTTGAGCTTTCCGAGCCCTTCCACGGCCAGCTTGTTGACCTCGATTCCCTGGATGTCCGGGGTGTTGTTGGCCAGGCCGATGAGCATCTCTTCCAGGTCCTCGCTGAGCCCCATCTCGTCGGCAGCCAGCAGGCGCAGCGCCGGGGCGTAAGCCGAGGCAAACTGCGGCTGGGCCGTCTTGACGTCTTCCCGCATCATCTTGAGCAGGTCGGGCTTGAGCTCCAGCAGCTTCCACTCCGCGATGTTGGCCGCCGCAAGGGACGCCGTGTCGGGCGACTGGAGTGCCAGCTTGAGCAGCTCGATGTAGACTGGCTTCTTCTTCTCGAACTTCTCGGCCTCGGTCTTGAATTCTTCGGGATCGGGGGACCAGATCCGGGTGAGCACCCGGATGATCTCCTTGTTAAACTTGCCCTGACGGGGGTCGAACATGTCCTTCATGATCGGGACCGCGTCCTGACACTTCTTCTCGGCAATGTTCTCCAATGCCTCCTTCGGATCGGTTCCGCCCAGGAGCGAGACGTACTTGCTGCACTCGCTCTCCTCACCGTGGGTACAGCCAAGTCCAAGCCCGAGCACGAGCAACACCAGGAATCGCTTCATCATCAGCCCCCCCTGCATGGCAGTGACCAGATGGTCCCTTCCTTCAAAGTAGGCCAACTATAGCTGTGCGCTGCAAAGCAAGTCAAGCGGAATGACGGGGGGGTTTTCGGGGGAGAAATCCAGGGGCGCTACGCGGGGAGCACGCACGCGCCGTCCGTGCACGTCGCTCCCTCGGGGCACTGCCCGCAGCTCCCTCCGCAGCCGTCGTCGCCGCATGCCTTCCCGTCGCATGCGGGCTGACAGACGCACTGCCCCTCGATGCACGCATCCTGGGGGCCGGCACAGGTGCCGCAAGCGCCGCTGCAGCCGTCGTCGCCGCATGCCTTGCCTTCGCATGCAGGCTGACAGATGCACTGCCCCTCGACGCACGCCTCCTGCAGGCCGGCACAGGTGCCGCAAACGCCCCCGCACCCGTCGTCGCCGCACACCTTCCCGTCGCAGGCCGGCTGGCACTGCTCGTAGCAGGCATTCTTGAAGCACCACGGCGCTTCCGGAGGGCAGGTGCCGCACGTGGCACCGCAGCCGTCGTCGCCGCACGCCTTGCCTTCGCATGCAGGCTGACAGATGCACTGCCCCTCGATGCACGCATCCTGCAGGCCGGCACAGGTGCCGCAAACGCCCCCGCAGCCGTCGTCGCCGCATACCTTCCCATCGCAGGCCGGCTGGCAGACGCACAGACCGTCGATGCACGCGTCCTGGGGGCCAAGGCACTCCCCGCACGGGCCGCCGCACCCGTCATCGCCGCATTCCTTGCCCACGCAGGACGGCTGGCAGACGCAGATGGCATCGATGCAGGCATACTGCGCTCCGGGGCACTTGCCGCAGACGCCGCCGCACCCGTCCGGACCGCACTCCTTGCCCGTGCATTCCGGGGTGCACGAGCACCCGACCGCCAGCTTGAACGAGCCCGACAAACCGTTGTACCCGTCCACGACCAGGAGGTACTCCTCCCCCGCCGTGACCTTGGCCGTGAAGTCGACATCGCCATACGCGTAGCACGCCTCGCTGGAGCAGCCGCCCTGGAGGAGATAGATGTCCGGATCGAACCCCTTGTAGTCGGACACCACGACCGAGATCTCGCCGTCGAAGGTCGGGGTGAACTTGTAGCTCACCTCCGGCCCGCTGTCCTCCCAGGGAACACATCCAAAGAAGTCATAAGCATTGTTGCTGTCCGCCGTCGTCCCCGTGACGGGCTGACCGCAGCTCACCAGGTCGAGCGGAGTGCAGACCTTGGCGCACAGGCCGTCGTCCGAGCAGGCGATTCCGGCCTCGCACTCTCCGCAGCTTCCGTTGCAGCTATCGTCGCCGCACTCGCGGCCAAGGCAGTCGGGCTGGCAGACGCACAACCCGTCCACGCAGAGGTCCAGCGCTCCCGGACACGTCCCGCACTTGCCCCCACATCCGTCGTCCCCGCACTGCTTCTCGTCGCAGGCCGTAAACTCGCACAGCCCGGCCACGCACCCCTCACCGCACTCGCAATCGCCGCACGACTTGCCGCAGCCGTCGTCGCCGCACTCCTTCCCCTCGCAGCCGATGTAAAGGCAGACCCCCTCCTCACACTCCTCGCCGCAACCGCAGCTCCCGCAGTCGCCGCCACAGCCGTCATCGCCGCACGACTTGCCCTGGCAGGAGGGGTTGCACTGGCACTGGCCGTCGACGCACCACATGTTCATCCCGCTGCAGTCGCCGCAGCTCCCGCCGCATCCGTCGGGACCGCACACCTTGCCCTCGCAGCTCGGCTCGCACACGCAGATGCCGTCGAGACAGGCGTTCTTGAACGCCGGGCACTCGCCGCACGTTCCGCCGCAGCCGTCGTCGCCGCACTCCTTCCCGTCGCAGTCCTTCTCGCAGATACACTGGCCGTCGATGCACTGGTCGTTGGCATTCGGACAGGTCCCGCACTGGCCCCCGCATCCGTCGGGACCGCACTTCTTCTCCCAGCAGATGGGCGTGCAATCCGCGCTCAAATCCTGGGTCAGACTATCGCCCCCGCCCACGTCGTCGGCCGTCTCGTTGCCGTTCTTCCCCGAGCATCCGGCGACCACGGCCCCCACCATCAGTCCTGCCAACGCGACGACAAGAACCTTGCGTTTCATCGGGTCTACCTCGCTTTCCGATGTGCCCGGGACGCCATCCGACAGCCGGGCGGCGACCGGACACGCACGCGCTTCCAACCCCCCGCAGTACACCAGCAGGGGACGAGTAAGTCAAGGATGGCGTGCGGCTGCACCAATGGCGTACCCTTGCGCCAGATTCGACGATGCCCCCAGCCCCGGAAATGGCGGGGAAGTTGCCTGGCACAGGTCTTGCTTTCCGTCTGGCGTTGACAACGGAGGGCACCATGACCGCATGTCTCGACTCGACGATGAACCGGACCACGGACCTGTGGCTCGAGGAGCAGCGCCGCCTCTACGATGGAGCCTTCTACCGCACCAACCGGTGGCGGTGGGTGTTCCGGGACGACTGCCGGTACCGATGGCATCGGATGGGCGAAGTGCTGTCGATGCTCGGCGTGGCAACCGCCGGGCTCGACGTGTATGAGCTGGGATTCGGAACAGGGGACCTCCTGTTCCGCTTCCCCACGAGCTGTGCCTTGATGGGGGCGGAGCTGTCCAGCGACGCGGTCGACGCGATCCGGGCCGACCCCCGGCTGAAGGCATACCGCCCCGGCTGGTTCGACGTGACGCCGCCCGACGGGAGCGTGCCGGTCCCCCCCTGGCCCGTGGACATCGCCATCGCGTCCCACGTCATCGAGCACGTGCCGGACGACCGGGCCATGGTGACCCAGCTTGCCGCCGTGCTCAAGCCCGGGGGATTGATGGTCCTGTTCGTGCCGGTGGAGCCACCCGGCTTCGATCCCAAGCACCTGAGGACCTATACCGCCGCCTCGGTGGCGGAGCGGGTGCGGGAGGCGGGGCTCGAGGTGCTCCACGCGGAAGAGAACTACCACATCCGCTCGGGTCCCTTCTCCTGGATGGACCATCCGTCCCGCCACGGGTGGCCGGTGGGCGGGTTTCTCGAGGGGGTCCGCAACGTGACCATGACGCTGATCCCCTATCCTCTGGCACGGGCAACCGAGGAGCTGCTTGCCCAGGTGGGTGTCCACGGCACGCAATGCCTCGTGGTGGCCCGACGATCCGCTGGTCATTCCCGCCGCTCTGCGCGATAAACGAGTCGTCTTCCGCCGGCACGACGGGAGGGGATGGACTGCTCCGGGCCGGCACAGCGGAGAGCCGGGGTGAAGGTCGAATTCTACCGCCACCAGCTGGGGGCTGCAGAGCTTCAATCAGTCGAGCAGACGCTGCAGTCGGTGTTCCTCACCACGGGACCGCGAACCGCTCAGTTCGAGCGTACGTTTGCCGAATGGCTCGGCGGCGGCGAGGCCGTCGGCACCTCGAGCTGCACGGCAGCGCTGCACCTGGCACTCTCCGCGCTGGGCATCGGGCCCGGCGACGAAGTGATCGTGCCGGCCATGACCTTCATTGCCACGGTCACTCCGGTCTGGTTCGTGCGGGCCAGGCCCGTGCTGTGCGACGTGGACCCGGCCACAGGGCTTCTCGACCCGGAGGAGGTGAAGCGACGGATGACCCCCCGGACACGGGCTGTGATTCCGGTGCACCTGTACGGAGTCATGGCCGACATGAAGGCACTGGCGCAGACCTGTCGAGAGAGGGGCGTCGCTCTCCTGGAGGATTCGGCCCACTGTATCGAGGGGAGCCGGGACGGAGTGCGGCCGGGGCAGCTCTCCGACGCCGCCTGCTTCTCGTTCTATGCCACCAAGAACCTGACGTGCGGAGAGGGCGGTGCCGTGCTCACCCGCACCCCGTCACTGGCCGAGCACCTGCGCCGCCTGCGGCTCCACGGCATGTCACGAAATGCAGCTGCCCGCCACTCCGGCCCCTTCGCTCATTGGGACATGGACGAGCTGGGATTCAAGTACAACATGGGAGACATCCAGGCCGCTCTCCTGCTGCCCCAACTGCCGCTGCTGAACGAGAGGCTGACCCGTCGGGAGGCCATCGCCCGCCGCTACGAGCAGGCATTCTCCGCCCTGGGAGTCCAGGTGCCGTCCGTCCCGCAGGGCGCTCGAAGCGCCCGCCACCTGTTCACCATCCGGATCCCGGACGGAGGCCGCGACCGCGTGGCCGCGGCCCTGCCCCGCATGGGGGTCGGGTGCGCGGTCAACTATCGGGCCGTGCACACGCTGGCCTACTTCCGCAGGAGGCTTAGACACCGCCCCGAGGACTTCCCAAACGCCCTGCGATTCGGGGAGGAAACCCTCTCCCTTCCCTTCTACCCGTCGCTGACCGATGAGGAAATCGACTTCGTCGTCGGATGCGTGGAGCAGGCTCTCATCGCCTCATAGCCCACGGGTTGTCCCGCGAAAGAGACCCCGAATGGGGAGGGCGCCGGGGGAATCGGAATCAGGCGTCGAAATCGTAGATGACACCCTGCTGCGCCCAACCGGCGAACCCGGACGGGTCCTGCGAGTCGACGTTGTCCGAGTAATGCATCAGCCACATGCGCTGCTTGACGGAATCCGGCAGCGTGCGCAGGTCGGCCAGCGGCGCATGGACCGCCCCCGGGAAGAACTGGACGTCGTGGAAGTAGTGCTGCACCCCCCGGGCCTCGTAGTCATCGACCAGCCCCTGATCGAACTGGGAGTCGCCGGAGAAGAACAGCCGGCCATCCACGCACAGCCCGTACGAATACCAGGCATCCTTCCACGTGGCCGCTTCCTCCGGGATGTGCCGAGTCCGGAACAGCTCCACGTGGATGCTTCCGACGTCGACGGACCAGGTCTCCCGCTCACGGCCTTCAAGCGGAGCGGGATGCAGGACGTCGAAGTAGTCTGGGAGCGAGAGGTTCCGCCCTCCGGACGGGTCCCCCTCGTTCCACCCCAGGCTGCCCCGGAGCGTATGCTCCCAGAACAGCGGCTCGAACGGCGGTGCCACGACCAGCTTCGTCTTCGGAGCCTTCATGAATGGAATGCCGATGTACCGGTTGGCGAGGGCCAGATAGCCGACCCCGCCGGCGTGATCCTCGTGGGCATGGGTGACCAGGACCGCCCGGATATCCACCGCCTGCCGCCGCGCCGTGCTGCTCAGCGCCATGGGGCCCGTCATGCCGAAATCCACGAGCAGATGGTCCTGCCCCTTGACCACGAGGAAGTTCGTCTGAAAGTACTTCAGTGCGAACATCGACCCGGTGCCAATGAAGAAGCACCAGAGATGCCCATCATTGGTCAGCGGCAGCTTCTCGTCCGGCCGAAGCGGCAGCAGTCTCATGGCGACACCTCTCCCGTCTCACCAGCCACTGAGGATAGCATGGAACCGGAGTCGGTCAACTTCAAGGAGCCCAGGTAAACGTGCCGGCGGTAAACGGCCCGTAGAGCCACTGGAAGCGATCCAGGATCACTTCCGAGTCGAAGATGCCGTCGGAGGCATCGTGGATGTGGAACACCAGCTCGAACTGCTCGCCGGCAGCGACGGGCCACTTCGTGGTCAGCCACCCCGTGGACGACCCGTGTGCGGAGTCCGCAGGACCGCACTCATAGCCGGTTCCGCCAATGTTCGTGACCGGATTGGAGCACGGCTCGCTGAACGCCGTGTTGATCGCGATGTAGCAGCGCTTCTCGTTCGTCACCGGGTCGATGAAGTCATAGTAGGTGTTCGGGTTGCTGCAGGCCGCCGAGTTGATCACGACCTTCTGGCCGGAGGTGGTCGTCGGTGCGGTCAGGAAGATGTAGAACTTGTCGTTGAAGCTCGTCCCCACGTACTCTTCGTACTCGACCGACATGAAGATGAAGTCCACGGAGAACCCGAGTGCCCCCGGCGGGGCCTTCATCTTGATCTTGAACTCCACGTTGTCGAACGTCTGGTAGCCGTCCTTGGCATAGGGGTCAGCAATGGAATTGCCGCCCGGAAGATCGACCGAGTGCGCCGTGCCCGTAGCCGTCCCCGAGGCCAGGAGGCCGTAGCTGGAGCCGGCCTTCGGAGCCAGTCCGTTGCCCGCGTTGCCGAACTGGGCCACCGCCTCCCAGGCCGAGTCGATCTGGTCCCCCGTAGGGGAAGAGAACGCGGCCTCGACCGGAGCCGCCGAGTAGCAGAGCTCCAGGGCGCACAGGTACGCTTCGACGCTATGTCCCGTGCATGTTCCCGGGCAGGTCAGCCCCTCGTCAATCGCCCCGTTGCAGTTGTTGTCCACCTGGTCGCCGGGGACATCCGGCTGGCCCGGATGGACGTCGCCGTTCTTGTCGTCGCAGTCGCCGCTCCCGTTGGGGCAGACGGGGGGCTTGCCGATGACCTGCTTGACCCCGGAGCACCATCCGTCGCCGTCCGCGTCGCATCCTTCGTCGACCTTGGAATCGCAGTCATTGTCGAGGCCGTCGCACACCTCCTCCATCGGGGGCTTGCACTCGCCTGCGTAACAGCACAGCCCCTGCCCCGTGCAGTCAGTTCCGCCGGCCACCGGCCCGGAGCCGACCGTGTTGCACTGCGTGGCCATGTTGCCGTTGCAGACCGGGGTACCGGGCTGGCACTTCCACGGCACGCACGCCCCGCCAAAGCAGTAGGTGCTTCCGGTGCACGGCGTCTGCGGCTGGTACACCAGCCCGTCGCTGCCGCACAGCGCAGGAGTCATCTCGTCCGAGCAGAACATGGCATCCGGGATGCACACCAGGTCGAGGCACTCGCCCCCGACGCAGTGGAGCTCGTCCTTGGCACAGTCGGCAATCGGCGTAGCGGCCTTGCCGATGGCATCGCACTGCATCGCGGTCTCGCCATCGCAGTAAGCTTCGCCTGCAGGGCAGATCGGGTCGTGGCACGCACCGGCCTCGCAGTACTGGCCCGGGAGACAGGCCTGGATCGCCTGCCATCCGCTGCCGTCGGCCAGGCAGATTCCGATCACGTTGCCGTCACACCCCTGCTCTCCCCCCACGCAGACGTCGGGCAGACAGAAAGAGTCCTTGCAGAACTCGGAATCGAGGCAATCCGCATGGGCAAGGCACTCGACGCAGTAGCCGAGGTTCTTGTCACACACCATGTCCCAGTCCTTGCAGTCCTTGTCCGAGGCGCACTTGTGGACCGCGACGCATTTGGCGTCCGGGCCGCAGATGGAATCGTCGGGGCAGTCCTCGTTGCCAAGGCACTCGACGCACCATCCCTGGGCCTGGTTGCAGACGAGATCGCCGGGGCAGTCCTTGGACGACTGGCACGGGGGGGGCACGCAAGTTCCCTGTTCGCCGCACACGTCGAAGCCCGTGCAGGTCCCGCAGCTTCCGCCGCATCCGTCGTCGCCGCAGTTCTTCGCTGTGCAGTCGGGCTGACAGGGAAGCTCGGTCGGCGGCACGTTGTCCGGCTCCACCTGGCCGTCCGGAATCGTCAAGTCGTCCCCGGCGTCCGGCTCAACCCGGCCGTCCTTGTCGTCCGGCACGGCGACATCCGGCACGCTCCCGTCGGGAACAACGGCTCCGTCTTCGAGCACCGAGAGCTCGCCGCCATCGCCCACGTCCGAGGGCTCGACCTTCTTCTTGCCGCCTCCCGAGCAGGCCGAAAATCCCACCGCCACCATGACCAGCAACGCCAGTTTCCGCATCGTGATTCACCCCTGATGAGAATGGACAAAAACCTCGTTTCAACCCGGGCATCAGGCGGCCCGACGACGCCTCCAGAGAACGAGGAGCAGGAGCCCGGATGCGAGGAGCGCTCCCCCGGCCCCGGGCAGGCTCCCCGCCTGGCATCCGCCCTTCTTCTCCTTCTCCTTGGGCACCGTGCCGGAGACATCGGCAGCGCCGGACGTGTCGCCCGCAGGACGCCCCGGCACGTCGACACTGCCTCGCACTTCCTCCGGGCGCCCGCTGGAATCCGCTGCCCTCACATCCTGGGCGACGGGCCCGGCGTCGACGTTGGGCTCGGATGCATCCTCGTTCTCGACGTCCCCCGGCTCGACGACCTCATCGAAGACCGATACCTCGTCCTCCTCGCCGTCCACCGGAACTCTGGCCGGAACGCACAGCCCCTCGGCGCACACTTCGTCCGCCTTGCAGTCGGAGTAAGCCCGGATTCGGCAACCGTCCTGGTCCTTCATGCAGGCCCAGGGCTTCCCTTCCTCGCACCCCTTGCCCCCGTCCTGACACTCATCCTGGCAGGCGAGCGCACACTGGCCATCCACGCACTCCAGCCCGGCCTGGCAGGTTCCGCATGCCCCGCCGCAGCCGTCGTCACCGCACTCCTTGCCGGTGCAGACCGGCTTGCACGGCTCGACGCACTTGAACTTCTCGAGGTCGCACTCGAGACCGGGGGGGCACCCCTGGGTCGACCCCGACCCGTTTCCGCAGTATCCGCCGCAGCCGTTCGGGCCGCAGATCTTGCCTTCGCACTGGGGGATGCAGTCGCACTTGCCGCTATCGAGACACGCCACCCCGGGCGGGCACTTGCCGCAGACATCGCCGCAGCCGTTGGGGCCGCATTCCTTACCCTCACAATCCGGCGTGCAGAACTTCTCGCAGATGCCTCCGATGCAGATCTCGCCGGGAGCGCAGTCGGCATCGCCGTTGCAGGCCGCCGAGGCAAGAAGGGGTGCTCCACCCAACACCAGGAAGCCAGCCAGAATCGCCAGGGTCGTTCTCATGCTGCCACCTCGCTCGAGCGAGAATACCAGCATAGCGCCCGCGAAGCAACATCACCAACCTTACATGGCTTGACACGGTTCGTGCGTGCGCATAGGCTCCCCAATCGGACCCGCCAGTGGGGAGGTCATCATGGTGCGGAAGCTCTTGCGTGCCTCGCTTGTCATGCTCCTGCTGTCAGCCTGCTCCGGGACGGAGGGCCAATCCGGCGACGTTCACGGGGATAGCTGGTGGACCGGGGGCCAGCACGATCTCCTCGACGATGCAGGGGGACCCGCCGATTCCGTGACCGGCGATGCAGCCTGCCCGCAGCCGCCCTGCGCCGACGCCGCGCCGGGGGACGCCCGCGGCCCCGATTCGGCCTACCCCCACGACACTGCAGTCAACACGCCGCCTGAAATCGCCAAGCTCTCCCCCATCAGCCTCGACCAGGGGAAGTCCACTACCCTCGACCTCAACCCCTTCCTGTCCGACGGCCAGGATCCTGACGAGGCTCTCCTCGTGTCCTGGAGCGCCAAGGAAGTTGCGCTCCAGGATCCCGGCGACCACGTCCTGTACATCGTGGCGCCCACCACGTGGTTCGGAGCCGAGATGATCCCGATCACCGTGACGGATACGGCGGGTCTTCAGGCCACGACCGACCTCAAGGTCATCGTTCAGGAGGTGACAGTCATCGCTCCCCCCCCGCCCGTCGAGTGCCCCAAGACCCCGTTCTCGCTGGATGCAGGCAAGAGCGCCAAGCAGGTGCTGCTGTCCGGCAACTTCAACAACTGGGGGGCTGACGACAAGAGTGCCGAGGTCATGGGAGATCCGGATGGCGACGGCGTGTTCGAGGTCGAAATCGAGCTGGCGCCCGGGACCTACCAATACAAGTTCATCGTGGACGGCAACTGGATGACCGACCCCAAGAACCCCAAGCAGGTGGACGACGGGTACGGCGGCCAGAACAGCGTCGTCACGGTGCCCGAATGCGAGAAATGAGGGGGAACGCCATGAAAAGAACCGTCCTGTCTGCGCTCCTTCTCCTCCTCGCCGTCGGTTCGGCATGCAGCTCCGATCCGGCCTCTTCCCCGATGTCCGACGCGGATGCAACCGGCCCGGACGGCGGCGTGGTCCTCAAGCCGGGAGACGCCGAGCCCGACCCGGCAGACGGCCGGGGCGGACCGGATGCTGCCGATGCCGCGGCCGCACCGGAGACGGGGGGGGACGATGTGGTTTCCCCTGCCGAGGACGCCAACGGGTTCGATTACCCCTGCGAGCCCCTTACCATCGAGTCGTGCGTGACCGCGTGCGGCTCCGCCGGCAAGCACAAGTGCCTCAAGGAATGGGGACCGTGCATCCCCCCGGACGAATTCTGCGGCAACTGCGCCGACGATGATTGCGACGGGCTGGTGAACGAAGGCTGTTCCCCCAACCCGGAGTGCGAGGGACCGCCGCCCGAATGCCCGATTGCCACCATCACGGTGGCCGAGGCACCGCCCTACTACACGGGCACGCTGCTGCACCTGTCCGCCAAGGACTCGTCTGCTCCGGACGGCATCATCGAGCAATGGCAGTGGTCGGTCCAGGCCCCTGCCGGCTCCATCTCTCAGCTTGCGCCCTCCGCCTCGGTCGAATCCCCCACGTTCCTGCTCGATGCCTCCGGTCAATACCTGTTCACCCTGGTCGTGTGGGATTCCAAGGGGCAGGAGAGCTGCTCGCCCGCCCTGCTCGCGGTCTCGGCAGATACCTACCCGCCGATGCCCCCCGAGAACGGCTGTGCCGACGGGACCCGGGAAGGCTTCGTCGACGAGGACCAGTACCCCCACATTGCAGGCTGTGCGGGAGGCTGGGACCAGCCGGGTGTGACACCGGACACGGTCAAACAGACCTGTGCCGGAAAGGCCGGAAACGACAGTGCCAACCCGCAGGGGAAGGGGTGCGCCACACCCGACCTGTGCGCGGCCGGATGGCACGTCTGCCAGGGGTGGGAGGAGGTCGCGCTCAAGAGCCCGACCGGATGCGCTGGCTCCACTCCGCCGGATGCCAAGCCCAAGTCGCTCTTCTTCGCTCTGCGCCAGCCCAGCTTCAACGGCAGCGTCTGCGAAGGCTGGGACAAGCTGGCCCAGAAGGCCTTCAACGACGTGTTCGGCTGCGGCAATCTCGGAACCGGGCTGGGGCCGGACAAGAAGTGCGGCCCGCTCGACCGGGTCCTGGCCAGCACCCAGCCCGACTCGTGCGGATTCAACGAGGCCGAGCCGCCGCTCGGTCCCTGGGAGTGCAAGGGGGGACAGGACAGCCATCTCAACGAGGGCAAGGTCGTGACCAAGAAGGCCTGTGCGGGAGATTCCTGCTCCTACGACGGCTATCCGGTGGGCTCCGAGGACAAGGGCGGAGTGCTCTGCTGCAGGGACTGATCGGCCTACCTGAACTCGTACGCCACCCCCGCCAGCCCATACGTTTCCACGTCCCGATAGAACTGCCCCATGGGCGAGGTCCCGTGGTAGAACTCGAGGAACACCCGTTGCCTGGACTGCCCCTCCGCCGGAGTGCCCAGGCCAATGCCGGTCTGAAGCGTGACGCTACCGAAGGAAGGCTCGCTGACCACCGCAGCGGCATCGACCGCGGCGTACCAGGGAAGTCCCCAGACGATCCGATGTTCCCATTCCGCTCCGGCCTGCAGGGTGGTGCGGCCGGTGTAGGCCGCCGGCCAGGCATGCATCACCACCGCCCCCCCACCGTACAGCCGGAAGCCGTCCACAATCCTCCAGTCGGCCAGCAGCCGAAGGCGCTCGAGACCGAAGTCGATCCGCTGCCGCCCCTGCTCCATCAGCTCGTCGCCGAGGTGGCTGCTCTGATGTGCGGCAAACAGCTCCAGCCCCCACGACGGCCGGGCGTATCCCAGGGCCAGCCCGCCGATGAAATCCACGTTCTGCAGGTCGAACGAATCCGACAATGCGGAGAATCGGGCCGTCATCACCCCGCGGCCGCTCACGGAGAAGCGACTGCCGTCGGAAAAGCCCACGTCGATGGTTGGCAGGTCCCCTCCCCAGGCCAGATCCTCGAACAGCTCCCCGTCACCGTCGACCAGCAGCCCGAAGCGGAACCTCGCCTCCCGGACATCCGCCGCCAGCGGAGCGACCGGCCGTCCCCGCTGCCACGAGAACCACGAAACCGTCGTCCCGGGCTCCTGTGCGAGCAGCAGGTCGGGTGAAAGCATCAACACCACGGGAACAAGCCACCTCATCCACTCCCCCTGAAACTCTCACTAGAACGTCCAGGCTGCCTGAGCGCCCCCGCCGTCGCGAAGAACCACGGGAGTCACCTGGAGGTGCGGACCGCGGCCTGACTCGTCGGCCGACGGCCACGGTCCCTGGCGACGGTACCGCTCGAAGTCCGCTTCCGAAGCCCCCTCCAGATCAGAGTCCTTGTCGATCCAGCGGTTGTTCCGCCTCTCTCCCACGCCGATCAGCACGCCCCCGGCTATGGCCAGCGACGAACCGAGAATGATGAACGTCGACCCCTCGGTCAGGAAGAGGCTCCGGGTGAACGACTGCCCCCAGCAATCCTCGAAGACGTCGTCGCAGTTGTCTCCCGGGTCCGGGGGGGCTTTCAGGATGAACACGCCTCCCATGCCGGCCAGCACCAGGCCTCCCATCGTCATGACCCACCCCGTGATGAGCTGGCCATGTCCCCCGATGGAGCGGTTGTAGTAGTGCGCCGGCGAGTACCGCCTCCTGTCCCGGAGCGACTTGAAGTCCTCCCACTCCTCGGGAGGCATCCCAAGCCGAGTCAGGGTCACGAAATCCGGGTCCCTGGGCACCCCCCGACTGGGTTTCAGTGCCCCGTTGGAGGCTCCTTCGATACCGTCCGGCTGGCCATCTCCCGCTTCGCTCGAGGCTCCGCTGCCCCGTTCGACTCCGGGAGTGGTCGAAGACCGGCGGACAGCCGGGTCTCCCTCGAGATCCACGTGAGCGAACGGGTCCTCCTCCTCATCGGCCTCGGGCTTTGGCTGAGAGCCTGTTGCCGGGCTGGGGGTGCCCCCGTCCTCGTCGGAGACGTCCCTGAAGTCCTGCGGGCAGGCCGGCGACGGGATTGCCGACACGAGAAGAGCGAGTGCACATGCAGCCCCGAACCTGTGGAGCATTCCCCACCCCGCGCCCCGGATTGCCCGGTCTACGTCCCATCAGAATACGAAGGCCAACCCTGCTCCGCAAGCCCCCGGCACCGCCAATGGCGTGACCACCATGCGGAGGCGGACGGCGGACGTTTCCGCTGGCCATGGACCTTGCTGCCGGTAGCGTTCCACCTCCTCGGTGGAGCTCCCCTCCAGGGTCCCGGGCTCGAGCCACCGCTCGGTCTTCCTCTCCCCCTGGATCACCAGCACGGTTCCCCCGGCCCCCAGGCCCACTCCGGCCACGGTGAAGACGACCCCGAACGCACCGCTCAGCGCATAGACCATCGAGCCGAGAACCGCTCCGGCCGGATCATCGTCCTTGTGGAGGTCGTCACCGAAGCGAGCCGTCTCGAAAAGGGTATACCCGCCCAGGAGCGTCAACGGGACGGCCGCACCAATCAGCGACCAGCCCGCCGCCAGCCTGCCGGAACCGCCGATCTGACGATTGTAGAACGACGTCAGCGTTCCCCCGCCGTCCCGCCATGCCCGGTAGTCCGGCCATTGCTCCTCCGGCATGCCCAGACGGGCAAGCTTCGTCCAATCCGAGTCCGCTTCCGGGAGCAGTCCGTCCTGCTCCGGGTTTGCCGTTGTTTCCTCCTGGGCAAGCCCGGTGCTCGGCGCCACGGCCCCCAGAGCGAGAAACAGACCAAGCGCCGCAAGGGCGACTGCCAGGCGGTCCGTTCGTGCTGCCTTCATTGCTCTGCGTCCTCCATTGGCAACGGACGCCCGCACCGACCCGTGTCTGTGTGGGTGGCTCTCCGTCCCCGAAGCATACCCCCCGCCTGCGTACCAATCAACGTTCCGCTGTGCAGGGCCTGCCGCGTGCGGTTGACACGCGAGCGGGTGGTGTTGTATGCAATGGCAACTCGGGCCGCTGCTAGGGAGGGCTGATGCAGTCTAGGGAAAAGCGGGACGGTTTGCGACCTGTGATACTGGGCTACGACGCTGTGTCGCCGCTGGGGACCGACTTCTCTGCCCAGTGGGAGGCCGCTGTCGCCGGCCGAAGCGGCATCGGTCCATTGACCCGCTTCCCGTTGCGGGAGCAGTTCCCCGTCACCGTGGCGGGACAGGTACCACCAGTGGATGTGACCCCCTACCCCTTCCTGCGTCCCCGGGAGATGGCGCAATGGACCTCCCCCGTGTTCCTGCACGGGATGCTCGTGGTCCACCGTGCGCTGGAGCGGGCCGGGCTCACCATCACGCCCGAGCTGGCTCCCCGGGTGGCCGTCACGTTCTCCACGGCCATCGGCGGGCTCGATGCAGTTCTCGAGGCCGACCGGCAGCTCTCGCAGCACGGGAAGCTGCCCAAGCCCTTCGTCAACCCGAACTCGTGCGTCAACATGGTGGGTGGAAAGGTCTCGATCCTCACGGGGGCGCAGGGACCGATCTGCACCACCATCACCGCCTGCGCCACGGGCAGCACGTCGATGATCGTCGGGGCCATGTTCCTCCAGGCGGGTATGGCGGATGTCGTGATCTGCGGGGCCGTCGACTTCCCGCTGGTAGAACCCATCGTGGCAGGCTTTGCCACCATGAACGGGGCCTACAAGCAGAAGACGGGAGAAGAGGAGCCCCCCTCCCGGGCCAGCCGTCCCTTTGCCCTGGACCGCCGGGGCTTCGTCGTCTCGGAGGGAGCGGCCTGCATCGTGCTGGCCAGCCGGGAGTTCGCCCGTGCCCACGGCCTGCCCTTCGAGCTCGAGCTGGCCGGCTGGGACATGACAGCGGACGCGTTCCATTTCGTCGCCCCCAACCCCGTCACGGTCTCCCGGTGTGTCCGGGCTGCCATCGCCAACGCCGGGCTTGTGCCGGCCGACATCGATGCGGTCAACG
Organism: uncultured Myxococcales bacterium; assembly: GCA_903895725.1. Taxonomy (GTDB): domain Bacteria; phylum Myxococcota_A; class UBA9042; order CAIXZC01; family CAIXZC01; genus CAITUV01. The sequence continues at coordinate 89,932 of CAITUV010000036.1, forward strand.
CACACGCGGCTTCGACCAAGGTCGGAGACAAGATCGAGGCGGACGTACTGCATGAAATCTTCGGCGGAGCCATCCCGCCCGTCGTGGCGAACAAGTCGCAGCTCGGTCACCTCATGGGGGCCTCCAGCGCCATGGAATCGGTCCTGGCCATGGAGGGGATGCGGCGGGGAATCCTCCTCCCCACTGTCAACCACACCCCGGACCCCGATCTGCCCGGACTGCCGCTCTCCCAGGGCAGCCAGAACCTGGACCAGGAGCTCGTGCTGAAGAACGCCTTCGGATTCGGCGGCTGCAACGCGTGCCTGGTCTTTCGAAGGGTCTGAACGATGAAGGCTCCGAAAAACCGAAGAGTGTTCGTAGTGGGGTACGCGGCGGCAACGCCGCTGGGGAAGACGTTCACGAAAACCTGGGAGCGGGCCGTCCGGGGAGAAGCCGGGTTCCGGGTCGTCACCCGCTGTCAGGTCGATTCCGAGTGCAACGTGGTCGGAGAGATTCCCGATTGGGACCCGCGGGAAACGGGGTTTGCCGACGAGAAGGAGGTTTACAACTGGAATGCCTCCTTCGTGATCCTGACCATGGCGGTCTGCAAGGATGCTCTCGAGCATGCGGGCCTGGTCATGGATTCCGAGACCGGGCCCCGCACCGCGTGCTTCATCGGGTCCTCGCTCAACGGCCACGACGCCTATCGGGCGGCCATGCTCGCTCTCCAGGAGCGGGGGCCGCTGCGGGTGAGCCCCTTCCTCCTGCCGAACCTGTGCGCCAACATCCCGTCGGGCAAGGCGGGCATGATGCTGAAGTTTTCGGGGCCGGTGTTCTCGCCCCAGGGGGCCTGCGCATCCGGCAACCACGCCATGGGGCTCGGTGCCCGGATGATCCGGGACGGAGACGTGGACTTCGTGCTGGCCGGCGGGGTCGATACCCCGATCCTGCCCGAGATCATCCACGGCTTCGCCAACATGAAGGCCACTCTCCGGGTGCACGACAAGGACCGTGCCTGGGGAAACCCGGCCGCGGCATCCCGCCCCTTCAGCGGGGACCGCAAGGGCTTCGTCCTGTCCGAAGGCTGCGGCGTCCTCGTTCTGGCGGCTGAAGATGCCATCCGTCGCTACGGGCTCACCCCGAAGGCCGAGATCCTGGGCGTCGGATGGACCTCGGACGCGTTCCATTACACCGCCCCCCATCCTCCCACCATCATCCGCTCCATGCGGGAAGCCCTCGACGACGCCGGCCTCCAGCCCCAGGACATCCAGTACGTCAACTGCCACGGAACCTCGACGCCCAAGGGGGACATCAACGAGGTCGTCTGTCTGCGGGAAGCTTTCGGAAACCACCTGGAGCGGATGCCCGTGTCATCCAACAAGTCCCAGCTCGGCCATACGCTGGGAGCCTCGGCCGCCATCGAGGCAGCGCTCACCATCGAAGGCATGCAGCAGAGCACGCTGCTTCCCACCATCAACCATGTCCCCGACCCGGACATGGCGGACATCGACGTGGTACCCAACCAGGCCCGCCACATGCGCTTCGAGCTGGCCTTGTCGAATGCATTCGGCTTCGGCGGCACGAACTGCTGCGTCGTTCTCAGGGGAGTCTGAGCATGCGTCACAAGCCCTTCGTCCCGACACTGCTGGGCCCGGACCAACCGTTCGTCCGGGATGCCACGACCGGCCTGGTCTGGCATCGGGTGTTCAATCGCCCCCTCTACGCGGATACGGATCGTTCCCAGGTCGTCTACCACGCCAACTACCTTCGCTACTTCGAGCTGGGCCGCGCCTCGCTCATGCGGGACGTGGGGTACCCCTATCGCCAGGTCGAGGAGAGCGGGTATGTCTACCCGATCGTCGACCTGGCCATGGCGTTCCACAAGCCCCTGTACTACGATGACCCCATGTGGGTGCACACCCGCCCCATCCGGCTCGAGCGGATCCGGGTGACGTTCGACTACCTGATCACGCACGTGGAGACAGGCGAGGTGGTCTGCAGCGGGCACACCACCCATTGTGCGCTGAAGAGCTCCGGAATCCCGTGCAAGGTGGACGATGCCACGGTCCGGATGTGGGAGAGCTTCCCCACCTGAGCGCGGGGCTGGCACCTTCGGCCCGGGCGGAGACGGAAATGGGCGAGAGGGAACGCATACCGGTCACGGTTCCGATTCAGCCGCACCTGGCGGATCATCGCTTCGAGGGGCGGGCCGTGTTCCCGGCAGTCGAAGCGCTCCAGCTCATGGCCGGCCTGGTCTCCCAGCGGCATCCCCACGTTCCTGTGTGCACTTCCTCGGACGCGCGCTTTCTCCGATTCCTCCCAGTCCCGGTGGAGGCGGCGACGTTCGAAGCCATCGTCGAGCTCGAACCGGTGGACGGCGGCGTGACCGCCCGTCTTCTGACACAGGCCAGGATGGGGGCAGGAGGAATGGCTCGGCTCCTGGAGCACGCCGTCGTCACGTTCGGCCCACTCCCGGAGCCCCCCCTGATTCCCCCTTCGTTCCTGGCCGCGCCGCTCGGCCCGGGACTCGCTGTCCGGTCAGCAGACCTCTACGGAGCGATGGTGCCGTTCGGCCCGGCCTACCACAACGCCAGAGACCCCATCGTCCTGGCCCCCGGAGGGGCAACGGGCCGCGTCGTGTGCCCGAAACTGCCCTTCCCTCCAGGCCCCCTCGGCTCCCCGTTTCCGTTCGATGCCGCATTCCATCTCGGTTGCGGCTGGGGAGAACGTTACGTGGGCGCTGTCCTGTTTCCCGTCGGCTATGAATCCCGCCACATCCTCGTGCCCACGGAACCTGGAGGGGAGTACCTCGGTCGCGTGGTGCCCCGTGACGGCTCGCTCCACGCCCCTGCCGGAGCGGCCCCGGAGCACTTGAAAGCACGGCCATCAAGCGCCGACCGGTCGCCTGCCCATGCCCGCTTCGACTTCTGGATCTTCGATTCGGGCGGCCGGTTGTGCGAGGTCTGCTTCGGCGTCCGAATGGAGGACGTGTCCCGGGGACGCTTCGTGCCTCCGGCCTGGGGCCGTTGGGACGGCAGAGATCCCCTCGAGCCGCTGTGCCCCGACGTCGCAGGGATCGCCCTGGTCGAGCTTGCGGCGGTTCTCCCACCCCTTGCCCGCCGCTCGCTCACTCCCGTCGAGCAGGAGCTCGCCGCCGGGCTCGGCGATCGGCGCAGGCCCAGCTTCATCGCGGCTCGAGTCGCCCTCAAGCAGCTGGCCAGGCAGACGAGCCGTACCGCCGAGGGCGACGATCGGCTTCACACCGTGGCGCAGGATTCCATCCGCCCTGTCTGCCCCGCTGCCGAGGGGAGAATGGCCACCCCATTCTGCTCCGTGGCACACGACCGGCGCTTTGCCGTCGCCGTTGCGGCTCACGTGCCCATCGGGGTCGACCTGGAGCCGATTGCCGACAAGGCGGTCCGGGGGATGCGCCTCTTCCTGTCCGAGGAGGAGCGCCGGCTGGTCCGGGAGGATCCTCGCGGGGTCGACTATGCGGCCACGTGCCTGTGGACCATCAAGGAGGCCGCGGCCAAGGCCCTGAACATCCGCCTGCCGCACGCCTGGCACGCGGTCGAAGCGGTCGAGCTGCTTGCCGGCCGCACCCGGGTGCGGGTCAACGGGCATGAGCTGACGGCCCTGCATGCCGAAGTCGACGGTCACCTGCTCACGACCCTGTGCGTCGGGGGGGGGGAGGGAGAAGAGAAGGAGAGGGGCCGATGATTCTGGGGCTACTGGTGGTTGGGGCATACCTTGCAGGCTCAGTGAATTTCGCTGTGCTCGTGCTGCGCCTCCTGGGCAAAGGGGATCCCAGGACGCAGTTCAGCGGCAATGCCGGAACCACCAACGTCGTTCGGATTGCCGGTCGCTTCTGGGCGGCCGTCGTCCTTCTGCTCGACATGGGCCGTGCTGCCGGCGTGGCCGCCGCGGCGATGCACTTCCTTCCCCCCCCGCTCGTGCCCTGGACGGCGCTCGGCCTGCTTGCCGGCAACCGATACCCCTGCTTCCACGGTTTCTCCGGCGGAAAGGGAGTGGGCAACTACCTCGGGTTCACAGCCGTCCTGGCCCCGTGGTGGGCGTTGGCGTCCTGTGCGGCCTGGGTCGCCCTCTGGGCCGTGGTCCGTCAGCCGTTCATCGCATCGTTCCTCATGATCGCCGTGCTCGGGGCCGGCCAGGCGGCAGCGGCCCTGCCTTCGGTCACGGGAGCGTTCGCCGTGGCCCTCGCCGCCGCCTTCCTCGTGCTCAACCACCGGGCCAACGTCAGGAAATGGCGGCAGGAGAGGGCTGACCGAGCATCGTCTCGGAGTTGAGAATCTCGACGTCCCTGGAGATCCGCTTGACCAGGCCGGACAGCACCGCCTTGGGGCCGCACTCGACCACGGTCGCAGCGCCCGCTGCGACGGCCGATCGCACCCCCTGCTCGAACAGGACCGGGCTGTAGAGCTGCAGAACCAGCTTGCGACGAATGGCCTCGGGATCGCTCTCCTCCTGCCCCGTGACGTTGTCGATGAAGCGCAGCGAGGGCTTCGAGAACGCAACCTTCTCGAGCGCAGCGGAGAACTCCTCGGCCATGGGACGCATCAGGCTCGAGTGGAAAGGAGCCGACACGTCGAGCGGCATGCCACGCCCGATCTTCCTGGCCTTAAGCTCCTCGACCGCCCGGGCGACCACCGCCTCCTCGCCCGACAGCACGACCTGCCCGGGGGCGTTCCGGTTGGTGATCTCGAGAACTCCGCCCGCGGACAGCTCGGCCACCAGGCCTTCGAGCGCGGCCGGGTCAGCCCCGATTACGGCGGCCATGCGGCCGGGAGTCCGGGCAACGGCCCGGGCCATCAGCTCCCCTCTCAACCGAACGAGCCGCAGCGCGTCTTCGAAGCCGAGGACGCCGGCAAAGACGAGAGCGGAATATTCTCCCAGGCTGTGCCCGAGCACGAGGTCGGCTCTCCGTCCCGGTGCGTCAACGGCCCGGGCCGCGCTCAGCCCGGCCACGAGGAGGGCCGGCTGTGCATTGGCCGTTTGCGTCAGTTCGTCTTGCGGTCCCTCGTCGATAAGACGGGTCAAGCCGAACCCGAGGACCTCGTCGGCCCTGCGGTAGAGCTCGTCACTGCTGCCGGTCTTGGAGCGCATCCCGACATACTGGGAACCCTGTCCCGGGAACAGAAACGCGGTCAGTCCCATCTTCAGCCACCTCCGATTCCGCTGTCGTCATCCCCGGGCTCTCCCGCCATCCTGCGGGCTGCCTCCTGGTCCGGCTTTCCCGCCGCCGTGAGCGGCAGCGCATCCACGCGCACGAACCTCCGGGGGCGCTCCGCAGGCTCCAGGGACTGAGACATCCGATGTCTCCATCCGGTCTCGCCAGCGCCGCCCCCCGGACCTTCACCGTGACCAGCCACGCCCCCGTCGGCCGCGGCGCCAGGACCGGTCTCCTCGACGACCAGTGCGACCAGCTCGGTCTCCCGACCGCCTGCAACGGGCATCCCCACGACGAACGCATCGCGGATCCCCGGCAGCTGGAGCAGCTTCCTTCGGACGTCCTCGAGCACGACTCGCTTGCCTCCCACCTTCACGACCCCGTCGGCCCGTCCGAGGAGCTGGAATCGTCCGCTCGAGGTGGCCTCGACCCGGTCCCCGGTCACGAACATGCCGTCGGCTCGGACATCGAGTCCCCGGGACATGAACGGCGAGCGCACGCAGAGCCGCTCTCCGTCGACGGTCCAGCCTAGCACCGGAAATGGAGTCCAGTCCTCGTCGCCGTCCTGGCGACAGCGGCTTGCAATCCCGCCGGTCTCCGTGGAGCCGTACACTTCCACCACGCGAGAGTGCGACCGCTCGCCGAAACGCCGGCAGTCCCCCTCATCCAGGAAGCCGCCGGAGGAGAACGCAATGCGTAGCCCCGGAATCGCCACGCCCGCAGCCGAGAGCGCCCGGTAGTGCGCCGGTGCGGCCACCAGGACCGTGGCCCCGTGCCGGGTCGCTAGCGCCTCGAGCTCCCGCGGCAGAAACGGGGTTTCGCCGATGACGCGGGCCCCGGAAACCAGGGGAAGGAGAACGGAAAACAACAACCCGTAGATGTGGTAGGGAGGCACCGCGGCCAAGATGGTGTCGCCCGGCCCGATGCCGAATCTCGCTGCGAGAAAGCGCGCTTCGCCGAACAGGTTCTCCCGGCTCTTGGGCCAGGCCTTGGGACGGCCGGTGCTCCCCCCGGTGAACAGGTGCAGCAAGTCCGTTGCACCGTTCGAGGGCCGCCCACCGAATGTCTCTTCGGCCGCTCCGGCCACATCGTCCAGCACCCGAGGCGACAGCGCATAGGGCACCACGAGCACGGGGGCCTGAGGTGAGGTGGCTGCGGCCAGAAGCACGATGGCTGCGTCACCACGGTCATGGGTCGCCAGCATGTGCCACGGCCCCCGAAAACCGGCGTCATCGGCCAGTCTCGCTGCACGCCGGGCCAGCTCGGTGCGGGTCGGGCCGCCGACCACGAGCTCGTCGTGCCCCCCCGTTACCATCCACTCCCATCTTCCCGAATCGCCCGTCCCCATGCCCCGATCTTCTCCGCTTCGCAGGTGGGACCGGAGTCTAGGGAGCTTTGCCCGGCCCTGTCAAGCCCGGCCTTGACAGAAGAACGCCGCTGGCCCAGCATGGGAGCGCGTCGGTGGTCCTTGCGAAAAGACCTGGAGGTCCAATGAAGACCGGGAGTGTTCTGGCTTTGCTGGCGGTTGTCGTTCTCGCGGGCGGGTGCGCTGGCGGAGGCTCGGAGGCGCAGATCGATGTTTCTCCCGAGGACCAGCTCGAAGCCGAGGATTCCTCCTCCGCATGCCAGGACTCCGAGGACAATGACCTCGACGGGGCAACCGACTGTGCGGACGAGGACTGCATGGGCTTCGTCTTCTGCGCCCCCGGCCAGGAATCCACCCCAGGCGCGTGCGGCGATGACAAGGACAATGACGATGACGGCAAGATCGACTGCGATGACACGGATTGTGCCGGCCTCGGTCCCTGCGTCGCCGACCCGGAAGACGACTCCGAGGAATGTGCGGATGGCAGCGACAACGACGGCGACTCCCTGGCCGACTGTGACGATTCCGGCTGTGCCGGATTCCGCTTCTGCGCTCCTCCGCCGCCCCTGACCGAGGGCACGCCGGCGCTCTGCCAGGATGATGCGGACAACGACGGAGACCAGCTGCTCGACTGCGACGACCCCGACTGCCAGCCCTTCATCGCCTGCCTGCCCAAGCCGGTGCCTGCCGAAGACACGGCCGCGCTTTGTCAGGACCAGGAAACCAACGACGAGGACGAGCTCGTGGATTGCGAGGACCCCGACTGCCAGGGCTTCGTCTTCTGCCTCCCGCCCGACGTGCCCACGGAGCTGACCGCAGTCGACTGCCAGGACAAGGAGGACAACGACTCCGACGACCTCGTCGACTGCGACGACCCCGACTGCCAGGGCTTCGTCTTCTGCCTCCCGCCCGATTCTCCTCAGGAAGCCACAGCGGCCCAGTGCAAGGACGACGGGGACAATGACGGCGACGAGCTGGTCGACTGCCAGGACCCCGACTGCCAGGCGTTCATATTCTGCCAGGCCGACCAGGAGCTGACCGCCGACGCCTGCCTCGATGCCGAGGACAACGACGGCGACCAGCTCACCGATTGCGACGATCCGGACTGCCAGGGGTACGTGTTCTGCCTCCCGCCAGAGGTCCCGACCGAGCTCACCGCGACGAACTGCCAGGACGGTGCGGACAACGACGGCGATGCGGCAGCCGACTGCGATGACCCCGATTGCGCCGGCTTCGTCTTCTGCGCTGACATGGTCGAAGACTCGGCCCTCGCCTGCAAAGACGGCAAGGACAACGACGGCGACCAGCTCACCGACTGCGGCGACTCAGACTGCTGGCTCTGGTACTTCTGCGGAGTCTACAACGGGTTCCCGGTTGCCGACCCGTGGGGCTCCGTCTTCGACGGCCTCGAACGGGGCAAGGCCAACCTCTCCACCGCCAGGGAGACCTGCGAGAAGCTCGGCGCCCGCCTGCCGACCGCTCACGAGCTGTTTCGGAACAATGCGACCTCCGGTACCGGAGCGATTGGAACCGTCACCAGCTCGGAGTTCCTGTGGACCCCCCTTCCTTCGGCCACGGACGGTCAGTACATCCAGGTGCGCCTGAGCGACGGGGCCATCCAGAAGGCCACAGCGGACAAGCTCAATGCCTTCCGCTGCGTTTGGCCGCTCAAACAGCCACCGGGTTTTGCCGGCGCCCGCTGCTTCGGCCCGCCGGGAGACCCCTGCTACCTCCATGACCGGGTCTGGAACGTGGACCGCACGGACCGCATGGCACTGGACTGGGTGGCAGCCTCGGCCGAATGCTCCGTCCACGGAGCCGGCCTGCCCCTGGTGGGCGAGTGGACCGAGATGCTCCAGTCGGGTCTTCCCGGAGGTACCAACGCCTACAACTGGACCGGCAACCTCGTGTACTGGCACTCGGGCGGAACCGGCAGCACGCTCGTCAAGTGGACGGGGGTCGCCCCAACGTACTGGATGCCCAACTATTCCGACACCTACTCGCTCGACTGGCACGTCAACCCGCACGCCTTCCGCTGCATGGGTCTGGCCCAGCCCGATGCCTTCCAGAAGCCTCCCCAACAGGGGTGCAGCGGAGACTGCTTCAAGATGTTCCAGGGGCGACGCTCCCCCGTCGTGGCCGACGGCGCCGACCGGGACAAGGCCAGCGTCATCCAGGCCTCCGAGATCTGCCGCCAGCTCGGTGCCCACCTCCCCAACTCCACTGAGTTCTTCGACCTCCTCCATGCCGGATGGACGGCGGGCAGCGCGGCCTGGATGTGGACCTCGAGCACCCTCTACTGGGACTTCGGCGGCTACGGGTTCAACATCATGAAGTGGAAGGATGCCGGCAGCCTCTTTGCCTCGGCAAGCTGGGCCAACTCCTACTACGCCTCGGCCCCGGCCGGCCCCCAGGCCTACCGCTGCATCTGGCGCACGGCGGACCTGTCCGTGCCCGCTTGCCCCCCCAAGCAGCGGGTCGTGTGGGATGGGGCCAAGTTCGCCTGTGACGATGCGGAGGGAGGCAGCTCCTCGGGTAGCGCCTACGGAATGGAAGCAGTCGACGTCTGGGGGGATGCCTGGGACGGGGTCCAGCGACCGGTTGCCACCTGGTCCGAAGCCGCGGCCAAGTGCAGCTCCCTGGGGGGGCGCCTTCCCCTGCCCTCCGAGCTGTACCGCAACAATGCGGCCACCCCGCTGGGCGGCCCGGGCCTCGGCTCGCCCATCGACACGTCCTGGCTCTGGACCTCCATCCGCCCGTTCAAGGCCGATACCCATGTCGTCGTCCGGATCTCCGACGGAGCGGCCTCGACGCAGACGGATGCGACGCCGCAAGCGTACCGGTGCGTCTGGCCCTATGGGGAGGCCGATGTCCTCTCCGGCCGCAACTGCGTGGGCAAACCGGGCTCCGCCTGCTTTACGCTCCCGGACGGCACGATCATCGATGCTTCGGACCGCCCCCCCATGGACTTCGCCGCCGCCACGGCCGAGTGCGTCGAGGCCGGAGGTCACCTGCCCGACGGTCGCCAGCTCCTGCGGGCCATCACGTCCGGCGCCCCCAACGGCTCCGATACCTGGCTCTGGCTGACCGACGTCGCTTACGCCTATGCCACCACGTATGGGATGATGGTCCTGCGCTGGAAGGACACCGGTACCCCGGCCTGGGGAGGCGGACAGGCGCAGGAGGCTTACGCTGCAGGCACCGCCCCACAACGTTTCCGTTGCATCTACGAGCCGTTCCTGCAATAGTCGCCTTCGCGTTTGAACCATGGATCACGATGAGAGTTCTGCTCATTTCCGCAAACAGGCTCAAGGCTCCCTATCCGGTCTTCCCCCTGGGCCTGGATGTCGTCGCGGCTGCCATTGCCCCGCGGCATGAGCTCCGAATCATCGACCTTCTGGCCGAAGCGGACTCCTTCCCCCTCGAGCAGGCCGTGACGGACTTCCAGCCACAGGCGGTGGGGATCTCGCTTCGCAACATCGACAACACGGACGTCACGCGGCCGCTATCCTTCGTGGAGCAGTACGGGAAGCTGGTGCTCCGGATACGGTCCGCGACCCAGGCTCCGATCATCCTGGGCGGTAGCGGCTTCACGATCTTCGCCGACTCCCTCCTGCGGGTGCTGGGGGCCGACTACGGTATTGCAGGACGGGGAGACGCTCTTGCCCAGTTGCTCGACTGCATCGAGCAGGAAGTCGAGCCGGCCGGGATTCCCGGCCTCGTGGTCCAGGGTTCGGGCGGTGCCCCGCCGTCCGAGCCCTGGTCCTCCTCGCCCGGCCCCCGGCTCGGAGAGGCGTGTGCTGGCACGGACGTGGGCGCTCTCCTGGCGGATCCGCCGCCGGCCGGCCAGGAGGCAAACGAAGAGCCTGGCGAAGCCCAACCGGCCCCGACACGCCGCCGAACTGCAGAGTACTTCGCAGTGCCGGGCCCCGGCAGCGCCCAGCCGTCGGCCAACGCTCCCGATGCGGGAAGCCTGCAGACGAAGCACGGTTCCGACCCCGGCGGTGCCCGACAGCCGGCTCCTCCGCCCTCTGCGGCCTCCGTTCGCCTCGTCGACACGGCCTTCTACATCGCCAACGGGGGCATGCTCAACTTCCAGACCAAGCGCGGCTGTCCCTACCGCTGCTCCTACTGCACCTATCCCCGCATCGAAGGACATGAGCTGAGCCACATCGAGCCGGAAGAGGTGGCCCGCACCGCCCGGGCGCTCGAAAGGGCCGGTGCCCGCTACCTCTTTGCCACCGACTCCACGTTTAACTGCAGTATCCCCCACAACCTGGCCGTTGCCGATGCCCTGCGGGTTGCCGGGCTGTCCATTCCCTGGGGGGCGTTCTTCGCCCCCGTCCGTACGCCAGCGGAGTACTACCTTCGACTGGCTGCCGCCGGACTCACCCATGTCGAGTTCGGAACGGAATCGCTCAGCGATGTCATGCTGCGCTCCTACCGCAAACCCTTCTGCCTGGACGACGTGTTTCGGGAGCACGACAAGGCGCTTGCCGCCGGGCTCAACGTCGCGCATTACTTCATGCTCGGCGGACCGGGCGAGACTCCGGCCACGCTCGACGAGACCCTGGCCAACGTGTACCGCCTCCCCAAGACGGTCTCGTTCTTCTTCTGCGGAGTTCGAATCTACCCGGGAACGATGGTCCACCTGCGGGCCGTCGAAGAGGGGCTGGTGGCCGAGCACGACGACCTCCTGGCGCCGGTCTACTACTCGTCCCCCGCCCTGAGGGGAGTCGACATCGAGGCTCGCGTGCAGGAGGCCTCTCAAGGCAGAGTCAACTGGGTCATCGGCTCCGGCGGAGAGCGGACCATGAAGCTCCTCGAGCGGATGTACGCCCGCGGCCATGTCGGCCCCCTGTGGGAGAAGCTCGTCCGATGAGACCGGTCCCCCTGGTCCTTCCCGCCGCGCTCCTGTGCGCTGCGGGACTTGCACTTTCGCTCCTCGGGCATTTCCAGGTGGGCCCCGACTGGCTCGCATCATGGCCCGTATGGCTCTTTCCGGCCCTGTTTGCCGCCGCATGCCTGGCGGCCCCTCTCTTCCCTCGCCTGGCCTGGTACGCTCCGGTGCTCTGCCACCATCGCCGCGCAACCGGCTGTGTGGCACTCACGTTCGACGACGGACCATCCCCCGAGACGACACCGCTGCTGCTCGACCTGCTCGCTGCAAGCGGGGCCAAAGCCACCTTCTTCGCCGTCGGAAAGCGGGCCATGCAGCATCCGGAGCTCGTCCGCTCCCTCCTCGCCGCCGGGCACGAAGTGGCCAACCATACCCTGTCTCACGACGTGCTGCTGGCATTCCGGTCCACCCGCACGGTCCGGGAGGAGATCACCGGCTGCACCCGGGTCCTGGCCGGTCTCGGCGTAGCGACACCCTACCTTCGCCCACCCGTGGGGATCATCAACCCCAGGATCGCCAGGGTCGCCCGCCAGGAGGGGCTGACCCTCGTCAACTGGTCGCTGCGGACCGGCGACCGTGGAAACCGCAAGACCGTCGGAATGGGAGAGCAACTGGCCCGGCAGATCCGCGGGGGAGACATCGTGCTCCTCCACGACCGCCCCCCCTCGGACCAGTCCGTGGAGGCCTGGCTGGCGGACATCCGCCAGTTGATCGCAGGTCCCTCAAACCCTCCCCTCAAGTTCGTCACCCTCTCCGAATTGATCCAGGAGGAACGAGGATGAAGACGCTCATGGCATCGCTGCTCTCCATGCTGCTACCTTCGCTCGCCGTGGCGGCCGAGGCTCCGGCCACCCTCGATTCGGACGGTGCGTGGACTGCGGCCGGTAGCCCGTACCAGGTCGTTGGGACCACGGTCGTTCCTGTGGGAGTGACCCTCACCATCGAGCCCGGTGCGGTCATCGAGCTCGCAGCCGATGCCGGGCTCCAGGTGCAGGGGCAGCTGATCGCCCGAGGGACCGAAGAGGCCCCCATCCTGTTCGTCCGGTCGTCCGGGAGCTCTGAGCAGGATCGCTGGGGCTCTGTGACGTTCGAGCCGACCTCGATGCCGGCCTCGTTCGAGCAGATCGATCAGTATGCTGCCGGGTCGATCCTCGAGTGGTGCGTGTTCGAGGGGGCCTCCAGGGCGGTCCAGCTCCTCGGGGCCTCGCCCTACATCCATCACTGCGCCTTCCGGGACAACCGCACGCCGCTGTCCCTCGACGTCGAAGGGGGGGCCGCTCTGTTCATCGCCGATGGTGCAGCGCCCCGCATCCGGGACTGTCTGTTCGAGAACAACCTGGCAGACGGGCTCAACTACGGCGGGGCCATCTACGTGGACTCCTCGTCTCCCATCCTCCAGGACAACGTGCTGATGGGCAACACCGCCATCTACGGAGGCGGGCTCTGCACCACTCTGGTCGCCTCCCCCATCGTCGGCAATCGGTTCGAAGGCAACATCGCCACGGGCAGCGACGACAACAGCAAGGGCGGCGGCATGAGCCTCATCTCGACCATTTCGGCAGTGCTCAACAACACGGTCATCGGCAACAAGTCCGGCGGCGACGGGGGCGGAATCCATGTCTGCGTCGAATGCCACCCCCATGCCACCCCCTTCCTCCTGGACAACACGGTGACCGGTAACGAGGCTGAAACCCAGGACCCGTCCCATGCCGCCGGCGGTATCGGGGCAGCCTTCCTGCGGGTCATGACCTCGAACAACATCCATGGAAATACCCGGGGCGGGCAGCCTTCGGAATTCGGCTGGTTCCATCCCATCGAGGAGGGCTTTCCCGACTGGGTTGCCAACGTCTCCGTCGCCGGCAACTGGTGGGGAACCGCTGACGGCGCCACCGTCGATGCCCTCGTGGCCAATGGAGAACCGACGGCCGGAGCAGGGAGCGCCAATCCGCATCCCGTGCTGTCGGGCCCGGTCCAGGAGGCCACCCCGAGGGTCACCATCACGACACGCCGCCTGCGCTACGATGAAGCCGCCCAGGAAATGGGAGTATTTCTCACCCTCTACAACCCCGGGCCAGCGAAATCGTTCGAGCTCCGCATCCTCTTGCAGTACGAGGGTGGACTCAGCGTTCCCTATCTTGCCCCGCTCGGTCTGCCCGAGGAGACCGTGGACACGGGCGGCCATCGCTTCTCCATGCCGCAGAACTCGGTCTGGTTTGCGACCCTGGCCATGCCCTCCTATGACCCTCTCAACCGCATGGGGGGCGGAGGAGCGTGGAATGCTGCGCTGTATGACCCGGAGAGCGGAGCCCTCGTCGGAATCCCCTGCCGTGCCCGCTTCCAACTCCTCGAGGAGGTGATGCCATGAGGCACACGCTCCCTCTGCTGGCTCTCCTGGCCGCATCCGCATCCTGGTGTTCCTGCTCCGGCACGGGCGGGTCGGAATCCGACGTCGCGGACATCCACGAAGATTCGACCCTCACGCCCAATCCGCAGGCGGTCGACTTCTCGGTCCCCGGCAACCTGGTGGTGGACGGGAAGCCGCTTCCCCTGGGCACGCCCATCGGATGGGTCGTCAACGCAATGGGCGAGCCTGCTTCCACGCGTGACCTGGGTGCAGCGGGCCGGCTCATGCTGTATCCCAAATGGTCTCTCGAGGTGCTTGTCTCCCCTCCGGACACGGGACTCGAGCAGCCGGCAGACGACCCGGGCGGCGGGGCCGCCTTGGAGCCGCCTCCCCCGGTTGAGGAGGTCGTCGCGTTCCACCTGCTGCCCGGCTTTGCCGGCAAGGCACAAGACGGGCTCGCTCTCGGAATCACCGAGGCCGCGCTCGCCGACGCACTGGGCAAGCCGCAGCAGGATCCGTTCGGCCAGGGGCTCTGGTTCCCCGAAGCGGGCGTCTTTGCCGCCCTGGTGGACGGCAAAGTGACCCTGCTCACGCTCACGGAACCCGCCAGATGAGGGGCCTCCAGACACACGGTCGGGCGTTCGGCCCCTTCCTGGACACGTTGACGGTCCGGCTCGCCCCGCTGCTCCTCGCCGCGGCGTGCTCGGCCGGGTCGGCCGCGTCGGACACGGCGAACCCGGGCGCAGTCGAGACCGAATCGGGGCCCGACGAGGTTGCCGCCGACCGGGTCGAGCCTCTCGTCTGCCCCCCGCCCGGGCCTTACGGGACGAAGCTCGGCGACACGGTGCAGGATCTCGAGTTCGACGGAGAGGACGGCTCCCCCGTCACTCTCCACGGGCTGTGCGGTCAGCCGCTCAGTCTGGTCTACCACTTCTATGGGTGGTGAACGACCTGCCACGCGTTCGCCGGTCGGGTGAACGAGCTCCAGGCAGCCTTCAGCGACCTGGGTCTGCGCATCCTCGTCGTCATCTCCGCCATGCCTTCGGGCTCTCTGGCGACGACCGCCTACTGCCAGTCGGTCCGGGACAAGTACCAGCTTGCGGACATGGCCGTATGCGACCCCACGGACGGATTCCAGGTCTACGGGAAGAACGCCCTCACACTCCTCGTCGATGCGCACGGCCGCATCGTGTACAAGGGGGTCGGCACATCCATCGAATCGCTCGAGGTCAAGATCACCAAACGGCTGGCGGAGTGAACCCGGCAGCTCGTCGCACCCGACAGCTACTTGACCGTGACCGAAGCGAAGTTGCAGCCCGAAAGGGTTCCGTTCGGCTTCTTGAGATACAGCCCGTACAGGTACAGCTTGCCCGACTGGACGTTGGTGTCCGAAAACGTCGTCTGGCCCATGACGTCCCCGGCCTTGCACGACGTGATCGTGTCCTTGGTGCACGTGGTGGACTCACCGCCGGGCGGAGGACAGCCTCCGGCCCCGGCCATACGGAGGATGACATACTTGGTGTAGCAGCTCTCCCACTGGGCCTGCACCGCGTTCCAGGACAGTTCCACCACGCCGGACTGAGTCGAGGTCGCCTTGACCCCGGCATTCCACTGCATGGACGCGCACGGGTCCGCCGACTTGCAGACGTTGCCGGCCCCCACGTTGCACGTAAGCCCGCTGTTGCACTTCGAGCCTGCACAGCACTTCTGCCCTTCCGCTCCACACGGGACGCACTGGTCCACCGAGCACACGGTGCCCGAAGCGCAGCTCGTGGTGGCAAACACGTAACACCCGGTCTGCGAGTCCTTCTTGCACGTCTTGAGCGTGGATTCTCCGGAGCAGGTCGCCTCCCCCGCACTGCACTCGCTGGTACAGTTGGAATCGCCGCTGCCCGAGATGGGCACTTCGAGTTCCCCCGCCTTGGCGGACACGACGACCAGCGTCGTGCTGTACGACTTCACCGCAGTGGGGCTGAACGTCACCTTCGCCTGACAGCTGTTCACCGTAGTCGTGCTGAGCTGCTTGGCCGAGCAGGTCTCGGACAGGGAGAAACCCGAGCTGCCAGTAAGGTAGATATCCGAGATCAGCGTGGAGCCGTTCCCCTTGAGGGCGACGGTGATCCACTCCTCCGCACTGTCGTTGACTTTCACCGGACCGAAGTCCACCTCCGGAGGCTGGCCCACCAGGTACAGCTCCTGCGCCACCGAGGTTCCGGTCAGGTCCAGGACCGCGGTCCCACTGTCGTCCGACGAGGTCCAGCTCAGCTTCACCTGGGCTGCATAGCTCTTGGTGCTCTGTCCTGACGGTGCCAGGAACTTCACGCTCACGCCCTTTGACGAGCCCGCAGCAATTGCGGTGGGGCACGGGACGTCGAACGCAGAAGCGTCTCCAGTCACGGAGCAGCCCACGCTGACGTCCTTGCCGACTCCGTTGGTGACGGTCGCGCTCAGTGTGGCACCTTCCCCCATGGGGACGTCGCCGAAGGCGAGCGTGCCCGGCTCCACGACAACGGTGGGATTGAGCACCGCGCATTGTCCGGTCTTGCAGTACTGCCCGGCCGGGCACGGGTTGTCGCATTGGCCACAGTTCTCCAGGCTGCTCTGGAGGTCGGCCTCGCAACCGTCGGCATCCGAGCCGTTGCAGTTCCGCAGCGTTCCGGAGCAGGGCACGCACTCGGCGGCGACGCACGCAGCCTGCTCACCGCAGCCGCCGGGGCACGTTTCCGCCAGGCAGGTCTTTCCCGCCGCATCGCAGGTACAGCTCTTCAGGAACGAGGCCTGGAGGCACCCGTCGGCCTCGGTGCTGCACTCGAACAGAGCGCTGTCGGCGCAAACCGTGCCCGCCCCGAGATCGGCCTCCTGGCACGCGTTGGACTGGCAGTCGCAGCTGCACTCCTCCGGGCACGAATAGCAGTCTTCGCCAAAGCCCTTGTCGCACCCCCCGTTTCCACAGCAGCTGCCGCAGTCTTCGGGGCAGCCCGAGCAGCTCTCGCCTTCCACGCACGCCCCGTCCCCGCATGGGGCGCACGCGCCGCAGTCCTTGAAGCAGGTCAGGCAGTCTTCGCCGTCGGCCAGCTTGCACGCGCCGTCACCGCAACACCCGCCGCAGTCCTCCGGGCAGCTCTTGCAGCTCTCGTACAGCCCGTCCTCGCAAGTGCCGTTGCCGCAGCAGGCACCGCAATCGAGCTCGCAGGTCTGGCAGTCCTCGCCCATGTTGCAGAGCCCGTCCCCGCATTCGGCCTCGGGCAGACAGTCCTGGGGGCAGGTTGCATAGGACTCGTCGCAGTCGCATTCGGCATTCCCGCAGGTCGGCTCACAGTCGTCGGGGCATGAGCACTCCTCCTCCTGCGCACAGCAGTCGTCCCCGCAGACGGGCGGGCAGTCGTCCGGGCATCCGCAGGGAGTCTCGGCCAGCTCGCACTCTCCATTCCCGCAGACGGTCCCGAGGATCTCGGACAGCGGGGTGCACTGCTCGTCCATGAACTTCCATTCCACCACGTTCACGGTGACTCCGAAATCGGCGTCCATTCCGAAGAAGCCGGCGGTAAGCCCGGCCTCCCCTTCGATTCCGGTGCTCCCGTTGAGGCACAGCTCCTTGTCCGGAAACAGGTTCACGTTTGCATTGAGCCGCACGTAGCCATACGGGTACACGTAGGGCCCGACCAACCCGAGGAGCTTGACCGCGATTCCGGGCGAGAACGCCGTCTTCAAGTCCACGAAGGCATCGACCGACACGTCCGGATTCAGAAGCTCGGTCATGGGCTTGATGTCGAGCTTGGGCTGGACGTCCACGCTCCCGCCCTTGTAGCTCACGGCAACCCCTCCGTACACCGACGTCCCCGAGCTCACCTCCGCCGTCAACCCGAGCTGCCCCTTGACCGACAGCACCGGCTTGGCGTTCACGGTCAGGACGACCGGCCCGATCGGTATCGCCCCCACCGGAACCTCGGCGATGACCTTCTTGATCTTCAGGGCGTTGAGCTTGGACGTAAACTTCGCCGTGATGTCCACCGACGTCTCGAGCCCCATGTCCAACGTGAACTCGTTGAGCTCGAACCAGCCGATGTCGATGTACAGCTCCTTGACCTTAAAGCCCGCAAACATCTCGAGCGAGGCCGTGAACAGCTCCTCGCCCTGGTCCGACTTCAGCGTCAGCCCCTTCCACTCGAACTCGGCTCCGACCGAGCCTTCCCCCTCCACGACCAGCGGCTGCCGAGTGGCTTCGAGGGGCAGCATGCGCCCGTCCTCGGTTTCGACGAATGCCCGCAAGGCCGACGAATCCGTCTCCAGCGCCTCCCCGGGAACGAACGTTGCACCGAATCGGCAGTTCTTGACGGCCTCGGTGAGCTGAGCCGGCGTGACCTCCAGAGCCACCAGGTCCGGTCCGTCCTCGAGCACCGACTGCACCCTCACGAGCAGCGGAGGATCGGTCAGCCACAGGATGGCGCCCTCGACGATGTCCGGTCGCTCCACGGCCGGGTCGAGCTCGATGGACAGCACGCCTCCCGTCGAGGCCTCCCAACGCTCCAGGAGCTCGGTCTCCGGGTCACGCCCTTCCTCCTCGAACCCGGCCTTCAGGAAGGCCTCCCACTGATTCGGGAAGAGAACCTCGTCCCCGAACTCGAGCACGTTGGCGAACACGAGCGTGCACGCCATGGCCTGGCCGCCTGCGTCGTCCTCGACGTACAGGCAGGGCCGGTATCGCCCCGGCTCCTCGAAGGTCCGGCCCGTGCTGCCCGCACCGCTGCACTCCTGGTATACCTTGTCCACCTGGCCGTCACCGTCGAGATCCAGCGAGCAGGTTGCCGTGCGCCCGGGACCGACTGCGACCTCCCACTCGAAGGTGGACAGGAGCGGAGCGTCTCCCCACGCCGGCGTGGCGGAGAACGAAAGGATCGTGAAGCCCCCCTCGGTCCTTCCGGCCTCACACACGCCGGAGCCGCACACGCTCCCCCCGTCACACTGGGCAGAGCACTTGCACGTGCCTCCCGGTCCGACTTTCTGTTCCGGCGAGCAGATCCCGCCGATACAGGACAGCCCGTCGCCACATCCGCAATCCGACTCGCAGAAACCGCACACCCCCATCTTCTCGACCCCGTCCGGGCAACCGCTGCCCGAGGCGCAGGCCGTCGCCAGGAGAATCGCGGTCAAGGCTGAACAGGACGCAAGACGCATACATGCCCCCCTTGAACAAGACTCAGTTCTGGGGGCGAGCATACGCGAGGGTACCGGCAGGCGCAATAGGTCAGCGGGAGTCACATACGTCAGCGGGAGTCGCTACTCTCCCATGCACTTCTTGTAGGCCTCAGCGCAATTGCCCTTGAGCGCCTTGTCCTCGCACTCCGGAGTGGCCTGTTCTCCGCACTCGGCCACGATGCAGTTGGCCACCGCGGCAAAGTCGTCCTGCGCCTGCCCGCTGCCGCTCTCGAAACAGGCCGAGACGCATTCCTGGTCGCCGGCTGCGCAGGTCCCGAAGCAGTCCACGATCTCCTTGCACGTCGCTGCCCCGGGCGGGAAGCAGGCCTCCAGCTCGGCCTGGCATGCGGCTTCGGCGTCCGAGATGCACTTCTGGTCGCCCTGTGCGCACTCCCAGTAGCCGTTCTTCTGCAGGCAATCGATGATCGCAGTGTAGGTCTTCTGCGCCTCGACCGTGCCCTGGGACCAGCAATCCGAGACACAGGGATTGGGCTGCCCGTCCGGAACCTCGGGACAATTGCCGAAGCAGTCGCTGAGCCCCTGGCAGTCCAGGTCGCCGTGGAAGCACTCGTAGTAGTAGTCCTGGCACGGAGCGAACTTCTCTTCCAGACAGGCGTCCAGCTCCACCGACCCGTCCATGTATGTCTCGAAGCACTGGAAGTACCCGGAATCGGTGAGGCACTGAATCAGGTTGTTGTAGATCACCTGCGCACCGAGCTCGGCCTCGTTGATGCAGTTCTGGATGCAGGCCTGGTCACCTTCGGGGCACGTGTCGAAGCAGTCGAAGATCCAGGGACAGTCCTTGATGGCATCGGCCTGGCACTGGAAGGTCTCCGGATTGCAGATCGTCTCGCTGGCCTCGCAGCCGTCGCAAGGGCAGGTTCCACACGATCCCCCGGCTCCGTCCGACCCGCATTCCTTGCCCGTGCAGTCTCCCGGACCATCCTCGCACAGACCGGTTTGACTGTTGCACGTCTCGCCCCCGCCGCATGCGCCGCACTCGCCCCCGCATCCGTCGGGACCGCATTCCTTTTCCTCACAGTCCGGCAAGCAGCACGTGCCCTCCTCCATGCACACGGCCCCGGCCCCGTCGCATTCGCCACACGTGCCCCCGCAGCCGTCCGAGCCGCACTTCTTCCCCTCGCAGGCCGGCACGCAGCAGGTGCCGGTATCCGTGCAGACGGCCCCATCTCCCTGGCATGTACCGCACTCGCCACCGCACCCGTCCGGCCCGCATTCCTTCCCGTCGCAGGCCGGGTTGCAGACGTCCGCCGCAGTCAGCTCCAGGTGGAACGAGGCATCCGCATCCGGACTGTCCTGGCTTGCACCGCACCCGACAACCAGGGCTGCTGCCACTACCAGCCACCAGAACCCGAGCTTCATGACCGCCTCCTTGCATTGAGTTGGGTCAGACCGCAGGAGCATACACGCCGCGCATGTCAAAGCAAATGCCCAGACGGCCCGCCGCAACTCCATCCCTTGACATCCCTCGCCCCGCGTGTAGAAATCTCCGGCACAACATCGGTCCCCGCGGGCTTCCCCCCGGGGACGGGAGAAACGAGATGACTCAGGAAGAGGTTCTCGCTCTGGTCGTGAAGTACTTCACCGAGCAGTTCGAGATAGCCGCAGAGAAGATCAAGCCGGAAGCCCACCTGTTCAAGGATCTCGGGCTCGATAGCATCGATGCGCTGGACATGGTTGGATACCTCGAGTCGGAACTGGATCTCGAGATCAAGGAGGAGGAGATCAAGACGATCCGGACGGTCCAGGACGTAGTCGACTTCATCCTCCGGAAGTCGGCGGAGAAAGCATGATGACCGACTGGTTCCGGCCGGCTCGCCCGCTCGATGCGGCGCTCACCGCGGAGCCACGTTTCTCGGTCGCCTCGGACTCCCTCTTTTTCGACGGACATTTTCCGGGCCGACCGATCGTCCCCGGGATCGCCTTGCTCGGGATGGTTCGGGAGACGGCCAGGAGATCGCTCGCCGGCGTTCCATTGCCTCTCGCCTTCCGGCGAGTCCGGTTCCGGGCGCTCATCGAGGGGGAAGCCACGCTGGTCACGCGGCTGACAGCGACCACCGCTGCCGCCGGAACGGAAGGCTCTCCAGCCGGCCCTGCCGCCGACGCTCCCGCCGCAGGATTTCCGTTCGAGGTCCGCTGGGGGGACCAGCTCGCCGCCGACGGTCTCCTGGTCCAGGCCCCCTGCGGTGCGGTCAAGCTTCCGCCGTTCGGCCCGGATGCGGTCGAAGAATCCCGATCCATCGAGGACTTCCTTCCCCACCGCGGCCGGATGCGCGTGGCCGCGAGCATCCTCAGGGTCCAGCCGGGGCTGTGCGAGGTCGAAGCCGAAGCGCTACCCTCGTGGCCGCTGGCCTTTGCGACCGGTGCGGACAGCGTCGTCCTGCTCGAGCTCCTGGCCCAGACCGCAGCCGCGATGACCGGCTGGGAGGAACGCCACACACCCGGGGGCGGAGGGCGGGGCTTCCTCGTCGGCAGTCGCTTCTTCACGTCCAGCTCGGCCGAAGTGCCCTTTGGAACCCTCTGCCGTTCTACCGTCCACAGCCTGCGCCACAGGGACAACTACCGGGTGTTCCAGGGGCTGGTCTCGGCACCCGACGGCACCTTGCTCGCTGAGGGGGAGTTGCAGGCGTTCCGGGCGTGAGGAAGAATAGGACGATAGGACGCATGGGACCTATAGGACGCATGGAAGGCATAGGACGCGGGGCGCTCTAGCCGGTCGGCTTGACTGGCGGCATAGGACGCGGGGCGCTCTAGCCGGTCAGCTTGACTGGCGGCATGGGACGCGGGGCGCTCTAGCCGGTCAGCTTGACTGGCGGCATGGGACGCGGGGCGCTCTAGCCGGTCAGCTTGACTGGCGGCATAGGCAGCTAGGGGATTCCCAGTATCCGGGCCACGGGCTCGCTGCCGGCAACGAACATGGCCGTCTGTGCGGCTCCCAGCGCCGTCCCCAGGATCCCGGGGGCCAGGACCGACTGCCCCGCGCAGAACAACCCCTTGACCGGCGTCCGGTTGAGCAGCGCAGCCTGGAACCTCTGCCCCACGGAGCGCATGACACCGTAGGCCGACCCCTGCGGGCTGCCCACCCAGTCGCTGATGGACACGGGGGTGTACAGATCCAGAATTCGCAGACCGGGCAACGCTCCCAGCACGGCCTCGGCCTCGGCGACCAGCTCCTCGGCCATCCGGTCCTTCGCTTCAGTGTACTGAGGACCGCGCGCCCCGAAACGCTCCCAGTCGCTCCACCAAGCGTACTTCAGAACCGTCAGCAGGCTCGAATCCCGGGCCGGCTCCGGATGCAGCTGGAGAAACCGGATGCCTCGTTCATCGAACGGAGCGGGCCAGTGCATGATGTTGTACGGCAGGCCGGCATGCGTTCCCGCCGGAACCAAGGCCTGGAGGCAGACGGCGCTGCCCGTGTTCTCCAACCGTCGAATCCGATTCGAGTACGAAGGCTTCACGGCCCCGCCTGGCAGCCAGTCGAGCATCCTTTGCGGATGGACCGTGGACACGACCACCGGAGCCCGCAGCTCCCGCCCGGACTCGCATCGAACCCCCGTCACCGCCCCACCGTCGACGCCGATGGAGACGACCGGGTCCCCGCAGACCAGCTTGCCCCCCAGCTCCTGGAGTCGCTCGGAAAGCACGTCCGCCAGGTGTGCCCCGCCGGCGGTCAGCCGCCAGGACGAAGAGAGGTAGCTGGCAAGCGTCATGTACAGGAACGACACGGGACACGACTTCCACGGGACCCCGAACCAGGCCGTGCTGGTGGCCAGCGTATGCGCGAGGTTCGAGCTGCATCGAAGAGATGCGAACTCCTCCGCCACCGAGTGGGACTTGAGCGGCGGCAGGTCACGGTCCGTGTCGAACAGGAACCCCAGGTTCTCCATGTGCGCCCAGGCGCAGCGCAGGTCGGCCATGATTCCCGCCCGGGCACTTTCCTCGCTGGGGAAGGCATCCGCCAGCGCTCGCTCAAACCTGTCGATCCCCGACGGCAGGTCGAAGGTGTGCTCCCCGATTCGATACCGGTCGATGGGGTCCGAGACCCCCATGCGCTCGAGCGGAATCCGCCTTGTGATGTCGAATGCGTCGAAGAACCGCCGCAGCGGCTGCCCCTCGTCCAGCGCTCCGAGGTAGTGGATCCCGACCGGGCAATCGAACCCGCCCCGACGGTAGCTGCGCATCATTCCGCCCGGTTTGCGGTTCTTCTCGATGACGGTGACGCTGTACCCCGATGACGCCAGCAGAAGGCCGCAGGTGAGGCCGCCCGCACCGGAGCCGATGATGACGACCTCACTCACGGCAGCACTTCCACGACGGAGAGGGTCTCCCCGAGCCCGAGCAGGAGAATCCCGCGACCTTTGGCCAGGGACGAGCCGGGAGCGGACACCTCCCGGACCGCCCAGGCCGAGGCAATCGCCGAGGCAGAAGCAAGCTCCCCGGTCTGGAGCCGGTAGTCCACCACCGCCCCCTCGAATTGCGTCCTGGCCAGGAAGCGGTCCAGCAAGCTCTTCCCTTGCGTCCGCCGGGCCGCCGGGATCCCGGCCAGTATGGCCCCGAAAAACTCCCGGACACGCTCCGCTCCGCCGGCAGCATTCACCAGCCGCTCCACGTCCGAGTCCCCGTCTGCCACCGGAGCCAGCAGTCGAAGCCCGATCCCCGGCCCGCCTTGCCCGAGGGCCACGACCAGGCCGGCACCGCCATCGGACAGCACGGTACCCTCGGCAAGACCCGTCGCCACCGACTCGTCAAGCAGGGGGGACAGCTTCTCGTGGGCCTCGTCCGCTCCAAGCACACAGGCAACGGTATCGCCGTTGGTCAAGGTGAGCTGGGCCGCCAGCAGTGCCTGCTCGAACGACGTATCCCCGCCCGTGGCCGTGATGTTGGGCCCCGTGGCCTTGTGCCAGATGGCCACCTGGCCGGCCACCGCGTTGTGGACCGAACCGACGAAATCGGTGGGGCTGGAGAACTCCAGGTTCGACCCGAACAACTTGTCCAGGAACTCCCAGGTCTCGGACAAGGGACCCCAGCCAGTCCCAAGGTAGATGCCGTCCACGGGGTGCGCAGCGGCTTTGAGCACCGCATCGGCCAGCGCCAGCGTGAGGCGCGGCAACCGCTTCATCCGCCGCAGGGCCCTTGGGGGCAGGTCCCGAGTCACGGTCTCTTCGGGCAGAACCCCGGCAGCAGACCGCCCTTCCGCCAATGCGGACAGCGTCTCCGTCGTGTGCCCGGCACCGCTGATGCACGCGACGGCCAGCACCCGGAGCCTCCCCATCTCGAACGAAGGCTGCCCCGAAGCCCCCGCCCCGGCCGCACGCGCATCCGCCCCTGCAGTGCGACGCTCCCAATCCTCTCCGTTCCGCTCGGTCGGCCCGAACAGGACGGCAGCGTTGTTCCCCCCGAAGCCGAACGAGTTGGACAGCACGGCGCTGAGCTCGGCCGGAAAAGAGGCCCCTGCGGGCACCAACCCGAATGCAGGATCCGGCTCGGTCAGGCCGACGTTGCCAGGGACGACCCCGTGCCGCAACGCCAGCACCGAGATCACGGCCTCCACCGCCCCTGCGGCAGCCAGCGAGTGCCCGACGCCCCCCTTGGTCGAGGAGACCGGCGGCAGGCCGGGTCCGAACAGTGACACGAGGGCCTTGGCCTCTGCGGCATCGTTGTCCCGGGTGCCGGTACCATGCAGGTTGACGTAGCTCACGTCGCCAGGGGCAACCCCGGCCTCGGCAAGCGCCCGCTTCATGGCGGAAAGGGCCCCGGCCCCCTCCGGATGGGGCGCGCTGGGGTGGTAGGCGTC
Organism: uncultured Myxococcales bacterium; assembly: GCA_903895725.1. GTDB lineage: Bacteria > Myxococcota_A > UBA9042 > CAIXZC01 > CAIXZC01 > CAITUV01. The sequence continues at coordinate 114,720 of CAITUV010000036.1, forward strand.
ACACGAGAGCCCGGCCCCGAGCACCTCGGCCAGCGCCGTGTCAGGCACGGGCTCGCCGCACGGAGCTCCCTCGAGCAGCAGCATCCCAGCCCCCTCGGCCACCGACATTCCGTTCCGGTTGCGGTCCAGAGGCCGGGTTCCGTCCGGATCGATGAGCTGGAGCATCGAAAAGCCGTAGTAGGTGAGCCGGCAGAGGCAGTCCGCACCTCCGACGAGCACACGATGCGCACGCCCGGACCGGATGAGCTCCATCCCGAGCTTGACGGCCACGGCCCCGCTGGAGCAGGCGGTCGAGACGGTCAGCGCCGGCCCCGTGCACCCGAGTCGGAACGCGACGTACTCGGCCACTGTGCCGGTTCCGTGCAGGCGGTAGCGCTCCAGGTCAGAGACTCCCTCCTTCAGGAGGACCTCGGTCAGCCCCATTCCCCCCGTGGTCCCGCCGAGCACCACGGCATCCGGGGGAGGACCTCCGGCAACCGCCTCCAGGGCAGCCGCCAGGGCCAGCGCATGCGTGCGGGGTATGCCCCCGTCCTCGACACGCTGCACCACGTCCGCCCACACGTCCGCCGGCAGCTCTCCGACGGGGAGCGCCCCCTTGCTGTTGGCGGGGAAAAGCGACAGGGGCCTGATGTGCCGGCCCCCGCTCAAGAGTGCCTCGAGCAGCGCAGGCACCCCCGCCCCGGCAGGCGTGACCGCTCCCATGCCGACAACGAAGATGCGGACCTTCATGGCTGATTCTCAGGATGCCCGATTGGCCCGGATGTGCTCCGCCAGCGCGTTGACCGAGGCGAATACCTTCTCGCCCACTTCCTTGCTGTCGATGGTCACGCCGTACCCCTGCTCCACCATGATGACCAGCTCCAGCACATCGATGGAATCGATGCCGAAGTCACCTCCAACCAGCCGGGCCTCGTTGTCGATGTCCTCGGGCTTCAGGTCGGACAGGTCCAGCGTCTCGATAATCTTGACCTTCAGCTCATGCTCCAGGTTCTCCATCGCCTACCCTCGCTTCGTGTCGCCAAGCTCCTTGCGACGCTTGGCGGATTCCTTGGCAACGTTCCAGAACAGCTTCCCCATCCTCGCATTCTGGGACTGCTCCCTGTAGAAGAGGTCCCACGCCTGGAAGTAAAGCTCCTGGAGCTTGTCCGGCGAAATGGCCCACGGTCGATAGACCACGGTCGATGCGTTGTAGTTGCGCCAGTCCCGGTCGATGATCCGCCCTTCCGCCTCCAGCTCTTCATAGACCTGCGTGTGTGGGAAGGGGGTCAGCACCGTGAACTCGGCCAGATCCAGCTCGATGGTCAGCAGGAAGTCCACGAACCGCTTGATGAAATCCTCGGTGTGGTCCTTGAGACCGAGCAGGATCGTGCCTTCCACCGCGATGCCGTAGTCGTGGAACATCTTGACCCGATCCCGGATCTTGTCCGAGATAGTGTAGATGGCGTGATAGACCCACCAGCAGCCCGACTTCTGCGCCAGGTCCAGCACTTCAGGCTCCGGCGTGATGGGATGGGAGATCCAGCGCTTTCCCTCCCCCGCCATCGCCCGGAAAAGGTTCTTCTGGTACTCCACGTCCTGCTCCAGCGAGTTGTCCACGATGAACACCAGGTCGCTGCAGCTCCGCAGGTCGGAGAGCACGTGGTCGATGGGCCGCGTGCGGTGCACCCGCCCTCCCAGGTACGGGGTACAGCAGGGGTAGCAGTTGTAGCGGCACCCTCGGGAAGTCTCGACCAGGTCGACCAACTCCCACCCCTTGTAAGTATAGAGCCGCTTCTTGTCGTGCAGAGCCCGGCGGGGATTGGGAAGCTTCGAGATGTCGGCAAACCCCTGGCTTCGACGATACACCGAAGCCATTTGGCCTTCCTGGAAATCCTTCACCAGGCGGGGGATAAGCTCCTCCCCTTCCCCGACGACGACGGCGTCGGCATGCTGTGCGGCTTCGTCCGGACAGAGCGCCACGTGCAGACCGCCCATCACGACTTTCTTCCCTCGGGCTCGGAACGTGTCGGCAATCTCGTAGGCCCTCGGTGCCTGGCACGTGAGCATGATGGAAATGCCCACGAGGTCATATGCCCCTTCGAAATCCACCGGCTCCACGTTCTCATTGGTCACCGCAACGTCCACGCCGGCGGGAACGCTGGCCGCAGCCTGGATCACCCCCAGCGGAGGCAGGTCGAAGGGATTCTGGCCGGGCAGCTTGGGCCACTTGGGATAGATGAACTGAAATCGCATTCGCTCGTCCGCCGCTCCTTGCGTTCCGGTCCCACCCAGACACCTCGCCTGGGCCTCGCCGACCGCAATCAGCGCCCGAGGCTACTTCGCGCCCGCATACCGTGTCAAGAAGGAGAGCGCTGCGAAGCTACTAGAATCTGAGGTATGCCGTCGTCCCGATATAGGGCTGGATGGTCGCCTGGATCTTGTCCGAATCCTGGACCACCGCCGAGTCGCACTTCTCGTCCGCCACGTCCCCGACGAAATCGTAGGCCCCCGGCACGATGGTCAGCCCCAGCCCGAACTCGAACAAGAAATGCTGCGCCAGGTACAGGTCGAACCCGACCCCCGCCTTCCCCTCGTACCCGAAATCCTCCTGCCACCCACCTCCCAGCTTCAGCAGGAGCCGCATTCGGTCGTTGGCGAAATTCTTGAGACGGATCAGGAGCATCCCGTCTCCATGAAGCTTCATGTACCCCTCGAATACCGAGCAGTCCCCGCCGATCATCACCAGCCACGGCTGGTAGCCGACGGAAGCTTCCAGCCCGATCGGTCCGGCCAGGAAACGAGCGGCCAGCCCGAAACCGTGCTCTTTGAGCAGGGCGATTCCAACCGCCCCCTCGGGCCTCCCCAGGTTATAGCGCCGCTGAACGGCAGGTTCCGGCTCAGGTTCGGCTTCCGGCTCAGGTTCGGCTTCCGGCTCGACCACTTCCTCCTCGCCCTCTTCGAGCTGGAATTTCGGTTTCTCGTCCCCGGCAGGCTGCGTAGCCTCATCGGCCTCGCCTTCGCCTTCCCCGACCATCTCCTCCTCGTCCTCATCGTCTCCCAGATCCTGTGCAAGAACGGGATTCCACGCCAGCAGCGCCCCCGCCAACAGAACCAGTGCCGTCCATCCCCTCATGCTCTCCTCCAGATGTCTGTGAAATCCATTGACCTCGCCGACGCGGAAGCTCCCCCTGTCAGGATGCGCTTGGCTTGGGAAGCCACCGCTCGATCTGACGGATGAACTCATCCCCCGACCCCATCCCCTTCTCAACACACCCGGCCGCCCCGAAGTCCCGGGCATCCCGGGCCCGATCGTCTGTCACCAGACCACTGATGACGATGACCGGGGCAGCCCCGGCGACCGGTACCACCTTCTTCAGTCCCACCGGGCCCACGCTGTCCGGAAGCCCCAGGTCGAGCAGGATCAGGTCGAACCGCTCCTGTTCGAGCCTCTTGACGGCCCCCGCCAGGTACTGGACGTTCTCCATCTCGATGTCGTACCCGGCCAGCTCCGCAAGGGCCTTCAGCAACTCGAACCAAGTCGAGTCGTCGTCGATTACGAGTACCCTGAATGCTCCCATAGCCTGGCTCTCCGTCGTTCTCAGATTGAGTAGAGCACGAATCCCCTCCGAAATCAACCTCTCAGAACGCACTTGAAATCGGCAAATAGACTCCTAAAATCTCCTTCATCCCGCCGGGACCCCTGCTGCCGGCTGGGAATGGAGGCGAAATGAAGGTAACCCGGAAGATCATCCAGATTGACGAGGACAAGTGTGACGGTTGCGGAGCCTGTGTGACCGACTGTGCGGAGGGGGCCCTCAAGGTCATCGACGGCAAGGCGCAAGTGGTCAACGACGTCTTCTGCGACGGCCTCGGTGCCTGCATCGGGGCCTGCCCGACCGGCGCACTCGAGATCGTCGAGCGTGAAGCCGAGGAATTCGACGAAAGCGCTGTGGAACAGCACCTCGCCAACCTTCACAAGCCCAACGCTGCGCCACCCGCCCCCGGACCCGCCGCCCGCGGACGACCGGCGAGCCCCACCCTGGCCCATACACCCCGCCCCCTCGGCGGACATGGCGGTCATGCGGGGCACGGTGGAGGTTGCCCCGGATCGGCATTGAGGATGTTCGGGGACGGCCCCACCCCGGCGGCTGCCGCCCCAGGCGTTCGTCCCGCTCCTGCGCCTTCTGCTGCACCGGCCGGCGGCTGGAACGCCCCGACGCAGCCCCGCTCCGAGCTGACCCAGTGGCCGATTCAGCTCCGTCTGCTGCCGACCTCCGGCCCGCTCTACCAGAATCGAGACCTCCTGCTGCTTGCCGACTGCACGGCAGCGGCCTACCCGGACCTCCAGCGCGGGCTGGTTGCCGGAAAGACGGTCCTGATGAGCTGCCCCAAGCTCGACGACCCGGAGGAATCCGTGGACAAGCTTTCCGTGATCTTCCGCAATCCGATCAAGTCGGTCAGCGTGGCGATCATGGAAGTCCCCTGCTGCTCGGGCCTCGTCCGGATCACCCAGGAGGCAATGCGCCGTGCCGGTGCCTCGTTCCCCCTGGAGGTGGTGCGCATCGGAGTGCGCGGGGATCTGCTCGAGCGCTTCTCGTTCTGATCTGTTGAACCCGGGGTGCGTCGTGTGATAGACCGCACTGGGCGGTGGCAGCACCGGACTCTGCAATCTGGAGCTCCGAGGCTTCCGACGCCTCATACGGAGGTGCGTGGATGGAGAAGGACAGGCTCCTGGAGATCGTGCTGGCTGCAACGACCGAGCGAGACGGGCGCAAGGTCCTCGCGTGCGCCGAGGCCTTCAGTCTCGCAGCGGAGCACGGCGTGGATCTGATGGACATCGCCCGTATCTGCAACACCCATTCGATCAAGTTCGTCCACTGCCAGCTCGGGTGCTTCCGGTGAGCCGGAGCGCCGGAGGCCCTCGGATCGACATCGGTCTGGACGAGGCCCTGGCCCTGGTGCGCGCGTCGCTGGCCCCTCTCCCGGCCAGAAGCATCCCCGTCCATGCCGCCGAAGGACTGGTCGCTGCCGAGGACGTCACGGCCCTCGTCGATAGCCCCCCCAGGGCGGTTTCCCTCAAGGACGGCTACGCAGTGGTGTCGACGGACCTGGAGGGGGCCTCTGCGGGTTCCCCGGTCCTCCTCGAACGGGTCGGGACGGCCACCGCAGGCAATCCGTTTCGGGGACAGGTCGCTTCCGGATGTGCGGTCCGCATCCTGACGGGAGCGCTGCTCCCCGCCGGTGCGGACGCAGTCCTGTCCGAGGAGTTCACCCTGCCGACCGCCGATGGCACCGTTTTGTGCGTGGCGGATGCAGCATCCGGGCGCAACCTGCTGGGTGCGGGAGCGGATGTGGCCCGTGGAAGCGTTGCGGCAGCGGCCGGCCTCCGGCTTTCGCCCGCCATGCTCGGCTACCTGGCCTCGGCCGGGTGCGGAAGTGTCCTCGTACACCCACGTCCCAGAGTCGGCCTGCTGGCCACAGGAGACGAGCTGGTGGCTCCCGGGCTTCCCCTCTCTCCCGGCCAGATCTACGCTTCCAACATGGTGACCCTGTCCGGCTGGCTGAGCCGATTCCGCATGGAGTCGGTCCTCGGCTCGGCCTCCGACTCCGAGGACGCAATCGAGAAGACCGCCGCCATGCTTCTTCCCGACTGCGATGTGCTCCTCACGAGCGGCGGTGCCTGGAAGAGCGAGCGTGACCGGACTCCGGCGGTGCTGGCTCGACTTGGCTTTGCGCCCCGTTTCCACCGCGTTCGCCTGGGCCCGGGCAAGGCCGTTGCGTTCGGGATGATCGGCGACAAGCCCGTCTTCTGCCTGCCCGGCGGACCGCCCTCCAACGAGATGGCGTTCCTCCAGATCGTCCTGCCCGCTCTCTTGTGGATGGCCGGCCGAACCGAACCGCCCTTCCCAGAGGCTCCCGTCACGGTGGCCCGGGAGCTGGGAGGCTCGGCCGACTGGTCCCGCTTCTTCCAGGCCCGCCTCGAGCTCAACGGTCGGAGGCTGCTGGCCCACCCCCTGCGCACCGGCAGCCGATTGCTGTGCCAGGCCAACGCCGAGGCCCTCATCCGGATACCCGAGGGGGTCGACGGCATACGTCCCGGGCAGACCGCCGCGGCACAGCTCCTCACCCCGGAAAGCCAGGCTCTGGCCGCGGCCTGCGTGCCCGCCCCTGACGGGGCAGCGGCCCCCGCGGGCGAACCGCATCCTGCTGGAGGGAATCCCCGTGTCCCGTGACCCGCACCCGCCGATCCTCTGCATCGTCGGCAAGTCCGATGCCGGCAAGACGACCTTCATCGAGAAGCTGCTCCCCCGCCTCGTGGCGCGTGGGCTCAGGGTGGCAACCGTCAAGCACGATGTCCACGGGTTCTCCATGGACCGCGAGGGCAAGGACAGCTACCGCCACAAGAAGGCCGGGGCCTGCGTGTCCATGATCTCCTCCCCCACCGCTATCGGCATGATCCGGGATGCCGATCACGACCACACCCTGGCCGAGCTGGCCGTGCGGTTCCTGAGCGACATGGACCTGGTGCTGACGGAAGGCTACAAGCGCGAGGCCTGGCCCAAAATCGAGGTGCACCGCAGAGAGGTTTCCTGCGAGCTTCTCGCCTCGCCGGACGACGGACTGCTGGCCGTCGTCACGGACGAGCCGCTCGACGTACCCGTTCCGCAATTCGGCCTGGAGGACGCCGAAGGTGTCGCCGAGCTCCTCGCTCGCACGCTTCTGAACCGCTGATTACTACTGTCGGTAGCCGACGACCCCGAGCCACGGGAGCCCGGCCCCGGGGTCGGACTGGATGCTCGTGCCGTCGCTCGAAACGGTGCCCTGCCCGAGCAGGTACCACTGCCCCGTCTTGAGCAGGACAGGGTCCCCGCCGACCGGACGCACGGTGGCATCGAGCGCACCGAGGAAGTAGAGGCTGACCTTGGTCCCCGCTGCCAGGCCAAGCTCGTTGTCGAAGGTCACCGGAATGCCCCCCACCGTGTTGAACCCGAGCCAATCGGGCGACAGGGCGAACAGCACATCCGGCTCCTCCCCCGGACCGGCAAAACAGTCGGCGAACTCATTCGGCAGCTTGCGGACACGGATGGACGTCGGCTCGAACACGCCGGGGAACCATTCCTCGGGCTTCACCGTGAAGCTCATTCCTTCCCCCTCCACGGTGACCGGCGCCTCAGGAGCAACGTCCATGTCCAACACCGACTTCCCCATCGCGTAAAGCTTGTACGGGGTGGCAAAGTGCACGACGTTGTCCTCGACCGGGACCTCTGCAAAGTCATAGTAGCAGGCCTTTGCGGAGTAGTCGTTCGTCACGAAACGAACGTGCAGACCGATGATCGTGCGAGGGGGATTCACGTTGGCCTTCCAGGTCCCGTCTTCGGTCGAGATGGCCTTCAGACAGGACTCCGTCGTCTCGGTGTACACGCAGGGCTGGACGAACAGGCCGGCAATCGGCTTGCCATCCTCGTCCACCACGCTTCCCGAAATCGCTGCGACCATGTCGGGGGCCAGATCCGCCCCGTCCGCTCCCTCGACTTCGCTCGGGGAAGGAGCGTCCGAACCCTCGACCTCGCTCGGTGAAGGCACGTCCGAACCCTCGACTTCGCCCGGGCCAGGCGCGTCCGACCCGTCCGCCCAGTCCGCCCCCTCGACTTCGCTCGGGGCAGGCACGTCCGACCCGTCCGAACCCTCGACTTCGCCCGGGGCAGGCACGTCCACCCCCTCCGACGTCCCCGAACTGCAAGATGCGGCGACGATCAGGACCGCCGCCAGACCCAACCAGGCTTTCATGGCATCCCCGTGAATCAGTCCATCATGATGGTCTGGAGAGCGGCGTTGATGTCCTTGAAACCGTTGTGGTTTCCGGACGAGTACTTGTACTCCATGTTGTCCCCGTCCAGGAGGCCGTCCCAGGGAAGGCTCAGCTCTCCGGTGTTGCTCAGGTAGGGATTCATCGCGCCGAACAGGACTTCCCAACCGCCCAGGGCTCCGTTGTCGATCACGACCTTGTCGAGCGGCAGGCCATACTGGTTCGCGTAGGTCTTGCAGTAGGCAAGCGTCGGCTTGCCCTGTGACTGGTTCTCACCGAGCACGAAGAGGACATCCAGACCGGCACCCTTGTTCTGCTGATATGCGGCCCCAACCTGGGGCACGTACTGGGCGCAGCCCGGTCACCATCCGGCTGTGGCAACAATCCACAGCGCTTTCACCTTTCCGCAACCCGTCTGGAGTCTGACCCAGTCTCCGTTGCAATTCTGAAGCTTGAAGTCCTTGATGTTGTCGCCGAGCTCAGTGCCCGTGCCTTCCTTGACGCAGGTGGGCTGGGTCACGTTCAGGCTGGTGTCGAGCGAGTACTCGTCGATGCACCAGATCATGGCCCCCTGATTGTTCTTGAAGATGACGTCCTGCGTGTTCTGGTCGAACGTCGCCTCCTCGAAGACGGCTCCGACCAGCTTGGCCACGATATTGCCGCCCGTCGGGTTCAGCGTCTCGATGACGAGCTGACCGGCGGTCGGAATCAGGAGTTTGGAGTACCCGGCCCCATTCCAACCCACGAGGATGTAAGCCCACAGGCCCCCCTTCCCGAAGTTGAGGAACTTGAGGTCATAGGTCCCCGGCCCCTTGGGACCGTTCAGTGGAGCGTTGTTGTCGATTTCGATAACCAGAGCGTCGAGAGGAAGCTCCTCGGAGCTGAGGCTCTGGTAGTGGATGTAGAAGCCTGCTTCGGTGCCCTTCAGCTTGGCATGCTGAAGGACGCCGACGAAGCCCTTCTGATCGCAGGCGATCGGGGGCGGATCGCAGGTTCCCTGGTCGTTGCACGTGTAGTCGGCCTGGCACTGCCCGCACGGAGATCCGCACGGGTCAAAGCCACACACCTTGGTGCCGCAGCCGCACACCGGGCACGTACCTTCCGGGGTGCAAAGCTCATCCTTCGGCGCTCCTTCAAAGGTGTAGCAGTGGCCGCAGCTCCCGCCGCACCCGTCGTCGCCGCAGACCCTCCCGCCGCACTCCGGAACACAGACGTCCTGTGGCTCCTTGACGTCCTGCTCCGTGGACACCTCGGGCTTCTCCACCGCGGCGTCTTCAGTTCCGTCCGGCCCGACCGAGGTCTGATCCTCGACAGCGGTCGTGTCCGGGTCATCTCCACCGCCGCCATCACACCCGATGGCAGCGGCGAGCCCCATGAACAGCAGGGCAGCCAACATCCAGATTCGAGGTCCCGTGCGGCAGCGCATCTTTCGCTCTCCTTTCGTGAAGAGGACTCCCCCGGGGCCGAGGGAGAACCTGCGTGACTGGCGAAGTGTACACTTTGCGCACCCGCCAACGCAACACAATCGTGGTCCTCGGCCAGGGATTGGCCCTGGTTTCGGCTCCTGCCTGCTGGCCATTGACGCAGACGCCCCTCCCCTCTAGACTGTCCCCGCTTGACGAGAGGCCGTCCCATGAAGAAAGGCCCTGCTGCTCCACCGACCCCAAGTTCCGCTTGCCCTCAGCTTGATGCTCCGGCTCTGCGCATGTGCGTTTCGCGAGACGACCGGACGGTCCCCGGCGAGTTCTCTCCGCTGGCCGCCCCCCGGGAGATCCATCTGTCCTTCGAAGAGCTCTCCCCATCGCTCGTCCGGGAGCTCGATGCGGACCTCGCCGTCGAGCTCAAGCCAGGACGCTACCTGCTTCCTCTCTTCCGGGAAGAGCATCTCCCCGTCGACGTTCCGGATGACTGCCGCTGCAACGTCTGCATCCGCGTCGCCAAACCGGAAGATCCGGGCGATGCGCCGACTCGAGTCACGTACGCCGAGGCCGTGTTCGAACGCCCCATTCACCTGGGGAACATCCTGGTGATCCTGCTGCGCCTCCAGCAGCATTTCGCAGACGTCGACATGGCCAGGGTCAGCCAGACGATTCGGACCATGGTGAAATCATCCCCGGCGCTCAAGGACATGGGCTTCTTCGGCCGGGCGCTGGTTTCCCGCCTCGTCGAGGAGGCGGCCCTGTTCCTGGAGAGCGCAGGCCGATGGCCCCCGGACGCCGAGCGATACAAGGAGCTGCTCGGCGGAACGGTGAGGAAGGCTGCCAGCGTCACGCTCAGCCGCATCACCGCCCGCCCGGTCCAGCGCCGCGGCCGGCTCGAGCTCGAGCTGCGCTTCACCGGGAAGTGGCTCTTCTTCGACCGTTGGGAGATCCCGTTCGACCAGGTCACCGTCCCGGCCGCCATCCTGCCGGCCCCTCACGCGGAGCTTTCCGGCCTCCTCTCCGACCAGCCGCTGGCCAGTGCCCACATCCGGGAATCCTCGGATTCTCCCCTCCAGGAGATGTTGTGCGAGCTGGCCCTCACGCTCGAGCGCTTCCAGGGTACCGTCCGGTGCCGCGCAGAGGCCCCGGCGGTTGCCGTCGAGAACGTCATGGCCGATCAGGGTCTGTTGAGCCTGACTGCCGGTTTCCCCGGGATGCTGTCGCTCCAGGCAGCGCTCTCCGGCGAGGTCAGCAACACGCGGCTGTCCGTGCAGCTCGACCACGCAGCCGTCGAGGTCGGGGAAGCCCGATTCAGCACCCGCGCCGGGCTCGTCGTGTCGACACGCACGGAGCCGCTCATTCCCACCGTCGACTCCGCCGCTGCCCGCTGCATCCAGGCGGTCTTCGACCGGACCTGGAGCACCGACGGTCTCGACCTACAGGCGTTTGCGGTGCTGCACCCGGGGTCGAAGCTCGATTCTCTGCAGACCACGATCCGGTACTCCCATCCGCTGCTCACGGGAGAAACCTGTCTTCACTTGAGCTTCCCGTCGCTCCGCCTCCACGGCGCCGTTGAGGAGACCTTCGGCAGCAGCCAGGACCGCCCCGACCGCACCATGGACTTCCATTTCAAGGCGGTCGCCGACCTGCATGAAGGCAGCCTCGTCGACCTCGGCGATACCCGCCTGTCACCGGGCCTGGCCGGACTTCGCCTGGATGGCACGGTGCGCTCCACCGGAGAGGCCCCTCTCGATCTCCAGGCAAAGGCTGGCGGTCCCGTGGTCCTCAAGCTCGAATGGGATGTGGCCCCATTCCCCGAGGTCGAAGTCGAGGCAGGACCGCTCACCGCCTCGCTTTCCGGCCGATTCGACATGTCGATCGCCCTGTCCGCCGCCAAGGAGAGCCGCGGGCTCTTCCACGTCGACATTGCCGGCACGACGGTCGATCTCAAGCTGGCGGAGGCCGCATTCGAGCAAGGCGAACGATGCCTGGGACTCCCCGCAGGAAGCCGCCTGCGGGCCTCGGTCGCACAAGGACACCTGGCCGCCTCCGGGCTGGGTCAGGCGGCCCTGGACCTGAGCTGGGATCTGGCAGGCCGCTCCCCGGTCCTCAGCCGCGCGGACAAGTCCGTCGAGCTCTTCGTCCCCCCGCTCCGCAAGGGAAAGGTGACCCTCAACGTGAGCCCCGCGGGCGGTATCTCCGTGTCCGGCCCGGAGCTGGGACTCTACGATGCCCGCTACTTCAACGCACTCATCAACCCGCTGGCGGAGCCGAACCGGTTGCTCGAGATCCTGTCCGATGACGAGGCCATCGACCGGGTCATTTCCACCCTGGCGTTGTTCTCCTCGGATGTGGCGGTCTATGCCGAGCGACTCCGGGACTTCACCCGCAGGACCCGGACGATCCTCCGCGAAGAAGGGATTCGAGAAGTCGCCGATGCCATCCCGCTGCCTTCCCTGGCGCGCCTGGCCGCCCGGGTCTTCTTCGACAGGCCGGAGATCGAGGCCCGCCTCGAGCCGATCATTGGCCAGGTCATCGATGGAAGAGGCCTCGACGTCCGACAGCTCAAGGTGATCATTTCCGAGTGCTACCCGGACCACCCCTGGGAATTCGAGGTGGACCGACTGCTGAGACTCGCCGCCCGACTCCTGGGGCCTGCCGAGCCCCTGGCAAGCCCCCCCGTCCGCAAGGGGGTTGCACTCGCCGAATCTCCGCAGACGCTGACCCGCCTCGCACCGCTTCCTGCGGCAGCCGACATCTACCGCACCGTCGCAGCCCCGGCCCCCCTTCCTCGAGGTTTCTCCGAGACGGTGGCGCGTGTGGCACCGTACCTCACTTTCGAACAGGTGGCCTGGCTGCTCGCCCGCGAACGGTCTGACTGGCGCCCGTCCGATCTCGCCCGCCTCCGCCATGTCAGCGAGATCAAGAGACGCGTCCGCATGATTGCCCAAGGGTATGGCGGCGTGGCGTATGCCCCCCAGGCAACGGTGATCTCCTTCTTCCTGGGAGAGACCATCCGGATGAGCCGTCTCGAGCGCCCCCTGCTCGAACCGACACCGCTGCCCTATCCGGTCGCCAACTGCCTCATGGGTCCCCGGGACGTGGCGCTGCTGCTCCACGCCGGCCTCGCCTCCGCCTGGGTCGGCCGCTCGGTTCAGCTCAATCAGCGCCTCCTCCTCGACCTGGTGCTCGAGCAGCCCGCACAGTTCCTCCGAGACGTCCTCATCGAGCTCGGCAACAATGACCCCCGCATCCTGACCAACGCACTCATGGCCCTCCTCGACCTCCCCCAGAAGGCCCTTCGGACTCCGCTCGACCTGCCGGCCATCCTCACCGAGCGGATCGGCTTCGAGTTCCCCCGCCTGGCCGACTTCCTCGCAGGCGGCCGCCGCGCCCGTCACAGCTACTACGAAGCGGTCTCCGGCGTTGCGGACCAGATCCTCCAGCTGGCTGAGCCCTACCTCGCCTTCAAGTTCTACATGCAGGAAGCCCGCGGCCCGCTCCCCGCCAGGTGCACGGCCGAGGAACGCCTGGGCAACGCCGTGGCCCGGGCACAGGCTGCCATCGAATCGGCCGATTCTGCCGGTCACGCCGGCAAGCGGGCAGTCACCCTCTATCGCAAGGCCTTTGATGCCTGCGCATCCCTGCTTCGCAAAGACCCCCTGGCCTTCCAGCTCCCCTGGTTCAAGCAGTTCTGGGCACGCAATCACGAAGCCCTCGTGGTCCTGTCCGTGGTACGCAACGTCCAGGAGGACATCGACCAGGTCCGACGCTGGCTCGAGGCACGCACCGGACAGCCGGCCCGCTCGAAGGAACAGGAGCTCCTCGAACAGGTCGTCGGTGCCCTCTACTATTCCAAGGCGGACCAGGGCCGCCTCCTGGCCGACCCCCTGGTCCGACACCTCATCGACCCGCCCGATGGACGCTATCGATTCACTGTCGTCAGCGCCATGGGGGTCATCACCTACGGCGCCCGCGGTCACGAGCTCGAAGATGCGTTCGCCCGTCTCGAAGAGCGCCGCTCCGTTCGCCTGGTCCGGGCCGATACCGCAACCGCCCGCTCCCTCGAGTACAATGCCCAGCGGATCATCGAGGCCATCTCCAAGGTGGAAGGTCCCTGGGGATATGTCGGCTACAGCCAGGGCTGCGCCAACTGCCTCATGGCCGAGCACCGCCTCATGACCGGCACTCCCGAACAGCAGCGTATGCTCGACCGCCTGGTCTCCCGCAACCTCCTGTTCAGCGCATTCAACGGCTCCGCCCACGGGACCTGCAGCGATGCCAAATTCCTCGATGCGATGATCTTCCTCGACCACTTCCTGTCCCATTACCAGGCCGTGCTGTCGAGCCGGGCCATCCAGGCCGCCCTTGCCGCAATCCGGCTCCTGCTCGACTCGCGCTCCGTGGTGCTCGGAATGGCGGGCAGCCGCTCCGTGTCGCAGTGGGGCGTGCTCCCGCTCCACCAGGGCGGCGTGTTCCGCGAACAGGTCCCGACCTCGACCATCCGGGGTGTCGTCGAGCCGTCGTATCTTCCCGAGGCACTCGAGTTCCTGGCCAACATCCTGACTCGGCAGATCGACCATGACCGGCACGACACCCAGGTGACCATCCATGAATCCCAGGGTCATTCGGTCCTGGTCGAGACGCCTCGCTCCGAGGTGCTTGCCCGTTGCGACATGGGAAGCATGGTCCAGCGCATCCACCACTGGTCCCCCCTGCTCAAAGACGTCGAGCTCGTCACGACCCCGAGGGACCGGGAGCGGGCCGTCTACGACTCCCCCAAGGACCGCCACGTCTTCCCCTGGATCGAGGTCAACTCACGCTTCGGGAGGATCGAGCGGGTGTGAGCCACGAGGCTCTGGCTTTCTGCCTGCGAATCTGCCAAGATGCGTGAGCACTGGTGTTCATTCGAGGTTCGAGACGACATGGGACACAAGGGACGAAACAAGTGGCGTGACCGCCATCACAGCCGGCACGGCGGCGACCGACCCCGCTTCGAGGACCGCCCCCGGTTCGAGGACAAGGTTCCCATAACGGGAGAAGGGGACGAATTCCGGGAGCCCAGACCCCGCTCCGGCTACCCCGGCACGGGCGGACAGGACGAATTCCGGGAGCCCAGACCCCGCTCCGGCTACCCCGGCACGGGCGGACAGGATGACTTCCGGGAGCCCAGACCCCGTTCTGGCTACCCTGGCTCGGGCGGACAGGACGAGCTCCGGGAGCCCAGGCCGCGCTCCGGCTATCCAGACCGCCCCGCCACCCCGGAGCCCCAGGCATCAACGCCTCCCCGCGAGGCAGCGGACCATGGCAAGAGCCTGGCCGGCTCCATGCGGCGGACCTTCCTCGGAGCCCGGGCGGAAGTCACCCTCGTCCTCCTGCTCAAGAATGCGGAGGCGGTCCTGGAGCCACTTCTCGCGGCTCTGAGCGACCAGCGCCCGTCCCGTGAGATCGAGTTCCTGGCGGTCGACGCCGACAGCAAGGACCGCACGCCGCTGATCCTCCGCTCTCGGGGCATCCGGGCCCTCTACGTTCCGGCCAGCAAGACACTGACCGACGTGGCCATGGCCGCAGCCGAAGGGGAGTTCGTCATCTTCCTGAGCCAGGATACCTCCCCGGTCGGCAAGGGCTGGCTGGCCGAGCTCCTTCGGCCGTTCTCAGTGCTCGACACCGTGGGCCTTTCTTACGGGCGCCTCATCGCCGATGCCGACGTGCCCCCCTATCCGAGGGGCCTGGTCAGCGCCCGCGCTCACATCTCCGGCAAACAGCGGATCCTCTATGAAGCCGGGGAGAAGTCGCTCGGGGCCACGTTCCTCCCGAATACCAACGTGGCCGTCTCGCGCAAGCTCTTTGCCAAGGCAGGGACCCTCCCGGCCCCAGGTGCGATGCTCGTCGAAGCCGCATTCCGCTCCGGGTTCTCGAAGGCCTATGCCCCCGAGGCGGCCGCAATCCTCAAGGGAGAGATCCCGGCCGCCCTCCTGGAATCGACCCAGGCCCCCGTCCCCATCACTGGGATGGCAGCGGATGCGCTACGGCTCTGGCAGACCCTGGCCGAGCTTTCGGAGCACGGAGACCTTCCCGCTGGCCAGAAGGGCGACGCCTACCTCTTCGCACTGCGGCGCTTCCTCGACGCGGCCGGCACCCGGATCCCCGCTGTTGCCCGGGTAGCCAGGACTCTGAAGATCGGCTGAATCCGTTCTATCCGTGCAGTCCTATGCGATGGCCTTCATCGCTGCATCGAGGTCGCTGAGGATGTCGTCCGCGTCCTCGAGCCCGATGGCGAGCCGCATGGAGGAGATGCTCAGCCCTGCGGTGGAGGCTTTGTCCCCGTAGACGGAGTGCGTCATGAGCGCAGGGGCCTCGACCAGCGTCTTGGCCTGCCCGAGGCTGACGGCCAGGGTGACCGTGTAGGCCTTGTTCGCCAGGTGGTCCATGAACTTCGCTGACCGCTCGGCAAGACCCTGCGCCGGCCCCCCCAGCTCGAAGTAGATCATCAGGCCGGGGGCGAAACGCCCCTTGAAGTCCACCATCTGCCGCCGGGCGAGCTCGTGCTGCGGATGGGACTTCAGCCCCGGGTAGTACACGCACGCCACATGGGGGTTGTTCTCCAGCCAGGCAGCGACCTTCCGCGCGGTATCCATCTGACGGTCCATCCGCACCGCCAGGCTCGAGAGCCCGTAGACGAGGATGTTCCAGGCCGCACGTGGCGCCACGACGCCTCCGAAGTCCTTGCGCACGAGTCGGATGGCTGCGTGGAGCTCCTTGGGGCCGACCACCATGCCGCCCATGTCGGTCCCGAATCCCATGACGTTCTTGGTCAACGAGTGCACCACAATGTCGGCACCATGGGCCAGCGGCCGCTGGCAGTAAGGGGTGGCAAACGTGTTGTCCACCACCAGTCGGACCCGGTCTTCCTCCGACCGCCCGGCATTGGCCCTGGCCACGATGGCTGCCATCTCGGCGAGGTCGACCACCTCGAGCGTGGGGTTGGCCGGCGTCTCGAGGTAGAGCACCCGGGTCCGAGGGGTAATCAGCGTCTCGACCTGGGCGGGCTGGCGGCAATCGGTGAACTTCACGTTCACACCGAGCCGGGGCAGCCAGTTGATCATCAGACTGTACGTGCACCCGTAAATGGTGCGGTGCGCCACGATTTCGTCTCCCTGCCTGCACAGGGCGAGCAGCACGCCGGAGATGGCCGCCATGCCGGAGGCAAACGCGGTGGCGCTCCCGCCCCCCTCGAGCTGCATGAATGACGACTCGAGCAGCCCGACGGTGGGCTCTCCCAGGCGGTCATAGATGTAGATCGGCCGCTCCGACTCGGGACTGCCCGGTACTGCAGCAAAGTTCCGGAACCCTTCGGCCCCGCGCCCGGTGGAATCCAGCCGGAACGTGGTCGAGGCCGTGAGCGGCGGAATCACGTGGTGGCTGTACTCCCAGGCAGCATCAATCGGATTTCCGTGGATCAGGAACGTCTCCAGGCTGTATTTCCGGCCGTCGTTTCCCTCGCTCATCCCCCACCTCCATTCATGGACGGTCGCGTTGTCAGAAGAACCTGTGCGCCTCCCGCAGCAGGCCGTTCACATTGCGCCGGAAGATCATCTCCCGGTCGTCATCCGTGACGTCCAGCACCTCGATGAGCCGCCGGAACACCTCGGGATGATTCAGATTGTAGTCGGAGCCGAACACCAGCCGGCCGGCTCCGAGCCGCTCGATGGCCCGTTCCAGGAGCCACGGCTCCCGGACACTCTCGGTTCCGAGATGCACGTGGGACAGCCCGACCTCGCGGGCCAGCGCATCCACCGTATCGAGGACCAGGTGGGGCGAGTCTCCCCCCATGTGCGCCAGGATCCAGGGACATCCCGGATGCCGCCGGGCTCCTTCCAGGGCCTGCTCGAATCCCGCGACCTCGCGCCACCGGCCGCAGTGGACCACAACGGGCATCCCCTCCCTCTCGGCCACATCCAGGTAGTCTCGCAGCCTGTCGTCGGTCGCCGGAACCTTCAGCACGCTGGGGTGGAGCTTCAGCGCCGCAAACTCCCCCTTCCTCTCCCGGAAGCGCTCGAGGTTGCCGGCAAGCCGGAAATCGGCCCACCACCCGACACGATACGTCACGGGCGAACGGAGCCCCGAAACCTCTTCGAGCAGTGGCTCCGACGCCCCGGAATCGGTGGGGAACAACAGCGCCCCCCCCCAGTTCCACCGCCGGTAGACCTGGTCCGCCTCCCGCAATCCCCCGCCGTGTCCCCCGAACTCCGGGACCGACCAGGAGCCCACGTGCACATGTGCGTCGATGGGACGCAACGTATCCTCCCCGAGCCGAGACGAAGCCACTATATTCGAGCCGGCGCCCTTGTTCAAGCAGTGCCTTGCGCTGTCGCACCAGGCCCAATGCGCCATGGCCAGCCGCCCCCGGCCCCTTCGCACGGGCGCACCCGTTCATTGACATCCGGGAAGCAGGATGCTAACAGGAAGCTCTATTGACCTTTGGAGGTGCAGCATGCGTTTTGCCCGCCATATTGCGTTGACGTCCCTGGTCCTGCTGTTCGCTCTGTCCGGGTTTGCCTGCAAGGAAGAACCGCCGGCAGCGCCCCCCGGCAAGGAGGCCGCCAAGGATGAACCCAAGAAAGAGCCGGCCAAAGAAGAGCCCGCTGCGGGCAAAGAGCCGGCCAAGGAGGTTGCCGACGCCACCAAGACCGCCGGGACCGACCAGCCTGTCAAGACCGAAGCGGTCACGCCCGACAAGGAGAAGGCGGCCGAAGTGGCCAAGCCTGCCCTGCCGGAGAAGAACCTCCAGCTCGAGCGCACTCTCAAGAAGGTGACTGTGTACGGCGTGACCGGCCCCATCGATGCCACCTTCGAGGCCGTCCTCGCCCTGCTCCCCGAAAAGCTGGCCTCGTTTGCCCGTCTCGGCTATGCCGGCGGAATGGGCGAGATCGCCAAGAAGACCGGGCTCAAGAACCTCGACTGGCTCGACAAGACCCGCGGCCTCGGGTTCGGCCTCGAAGGCAAGGACCGCCCGCTGCTGGCCATCCCCATCACCGACGTCGAGGCCTTCAAGGCCGCACTGCCGGAAGGCATCACCGCAGACGAGAACAACGGCTACGTCTTCGCCCCTGACGCCTATGTGCTGCCGCAGGGCAAGTTCCTCTTCATGTCGACGGACTACCGGACCATCGACACCATGGAGGGGGATCTCAAGCTCGAGCTCACCCGCATGACCACCGACAAGGTGTTCAAGCTGATCGTGGGCGGCGAGAGCGTGAGGGAAATCGTGGCCACGGCGCTGGACGGAGTCGAGCGCACCATGGGCGAGTCCATGCCCATGCAGCAGCCCCAGAAGGAATTCCTGGCCAAGATGTTCAACTTCGTCAAGGAGCTCCTGGGCGACATCGAGTCGGTCGACGTCACCCTCGGCATCGACCAGGGGGACCTGGTCCTGGGCTACGCGCTCAAGACCGTGCCCGGCGGCAAGCTCAACGCCTCGTTGGCAACTCTGCGCGGTGGCTCGTTTGCGGCGGCCGGCCTGCTGCCGGCCAAGAGCTTCCTCGTGGTCGCTCAGAACGTGTCGCCCGAGGCCATCATTCCCTGGATGCCCCGCTACGTGGACCTCGTTGCGACGGCATGGAACCTGAAGGAAGAGGAGAAGGGCGAGTTTGCCAAGATGTACGGCCAGATTGCCGCCTCCTTCGGCCCTGACTCGGCCATGAGCATTTACTCCGACAGCAGCTTCCCGCTCAGCATCTCCTCGGTGGCCCAGGTCAGCGGTGGTCTGGCCACCCGGGACCTGCTCTACAAGTTCTACGGGATGGCCATCGCCAAGGCGGTCGAAGGGCTCCCGCCGGAGCAGAAGACCCTCGTGGCCAACCGGTCGGTCAAGGAGATCGTCGATACCTTCGCCCCCATGATGGCCGGTCTCGGGGTCCGGATCGAGTACGCCTCCGAAGACTACCAGGGGGGCAAGGTCGACAGCATCGTGCTCACCTTCGACTGGGAAACGCTCAAACTCCCGGACGATGCCCTGTTCCTCAAGGACATCATCAAGTCGCGCCTCGGCGGTGCCATCGCCTTCTCGGATTCCTACATGGTGTTCACCTTCGGGCCGAACCCGGTCGTGCGGGCCAAGGAAGTGCTGGACAAGACCCCGGGCCTCGTGATGAAGGACCTGGCCGGGGTCGGCTACCAGGAGAATCGCTACTTCGGCGTGTTTGCCCTGTCGTTCGACCAGATCGTGGCCGCTCTCCTCGAGATCCCGATTCTGGCCACCCTGGCCGAAGGGCAGGAATGGGTCGGCAAGCTCCGCCAGATCCGCAACCTCGTGTTCTTCATGGAGGCCGCTGACGGCAACATGACGCTCGAATCTCGCGTCGCGCTCCAGTCGATCCTCCAGGCCTTCGAGGCCGAGATCGACAAGGCGATCGCAGCGGAGATGGGGATGAAGGGGACGGACGCTCCGGCCCCGGCCGCAGGGGATGCCGCTGCCCCGGCCGCCCCGGTGGCCGCTGATCCGGCTGCCCCGCCCGCGGCGGATGCTCCGGCACCGACGAACCCCTAGTGCAGAGCCCATCCCGATCTGCCCCGCATGGGGTTGAAAAATTTGCCCCCCCCTCCCCTTGCAGGTAATATGGTCGCCGGAGGTTGAGAAGCACTAGCAGACGGAGGACTTGCCGTGTCGAAGACAACCACTAGGACTCGCACTGATGTAAAGACGCTCACCCGTGAGCGAATCGCCACGGCCCTGCCTCATGCAGACCTGACGCCCGAAGAGGAGGTGGTCGTCCGCCTCCGCTACGGACTCACCCTGGCCCCCGAAGACCGGCTCACGTTCCGAGGTCAGGACAACGAAGAGCTGCAGATCCGCCTCGCCCTCATGGAGAAGCTCATCCTCGAGCGCCTCGAATCCGAAGGTGCCACCACCACGGATCCCTCGTTCCTCGACGAGCTCAAGAATCTCTAGGTCTTCTCGGAAGAATCAGGCTCTGGAGTCTCTGTACACGGTCTCGCTGATCGGCGAACCTCTGCGGTCGCCCCTCCCGCGCGGTCGGGGCTGTGTGCCGCAAGCATGAATGGCCGGCGGAAGTCGCCGCCTACGAGAATCCTGTTCGCGTGGCTCGGAAAAGTCAGTCTCAGGCAAGCTCGAACAGACCGGCAGCCCCCATGCCGCCGCCGATGCACATCGACACGACGCCATAGCGGGTCCGGGTCCGCTGCATCTCGTAGACGAGAGACGTGGTCAGCTTGGCACCGGTGCAGCCCAGCGGATGCCCCAGCGCAATGGCGCCGCCATTGACGTTGACCTTGGCCGGGTCGAGCTTGAGCGTCTCGACGCAATAGCGGGCCTGTGATGCGAAGGCCTCGTTAACCTCGTACCGGCCGATCTTCTTGTCCGAGATGCCCGAGTGCTTCCAGAGCTTCGGGATCGCATAGGCGGGCCCCACACCCATGATCTCGGGCGGCGTACCCGCCACCTGGAAGTCACGGAAGAATGCCAGCGGCTTGAGCCCCAGCTCTTCTGCTTTGCCCAGGGACATCATCATCACCACCGCTGCTCCGTCGTTGATCGGAGACGAGTTGCCCGGTGTAACCGAGCCGGTCTGCTTGAACGCCGGCTTGAGCTTGGCCAACCCTTCGATGGTGGTGTCGGCACGGACGCTCTCGTCCTGCTCCAGCAGCCGCTGCCGCCCCTCGGCGTCCACATACGGTACCTTGACGATCTCGTCGTTGTACACGCCGGCGGCCCACGCCTTGGCCGCCTTCATGTGCGAGTTGTACGCGAACTCGTCCTGCATCTCCCGGGTGATGCCGAACTTGTCGGCCACCAGCTCCGCAGTGAGCCCCATGGGGGTGTAGATCGCCACGTTCTCCCGCACGGCGGTCAGGTTCGAAGTGAAGTTGAACCCGCCCATGGGGACGGAGGACATGCTCTCGATTCCGCCCGCGATCACGACGTCCGAGGCCCCGGCCAGAATCTGCCAGGCACCGTAGGCAATCGTCTGCAACCCCGAGGAGCAGAACCGGTTGACCGTGAGCCCCGGAACCGAATCCGGCAGCCCGGCCATGAACGCCACGACCCGGCCCAGGTTCATGCCCTGAGCGCCTTCCGGCATCGCACAGCCGATGATCACGTCATCGACCTGATCCGGAGGAAGTCCCGGCGTCCGCTTCATGAGCTCCCTGATCACCAGAGTCCCCAGGTCCTCGGGCCGTACGTTGACCAGCGCCCCACGCTTGGCACGCCCCACGGTGGACCGCACTGCGGACACGATCACAGCTTCACGCTTGATTCTTTTGGCCATGGTCAATCCTCCTTCCCGCTAGTTCCGCAGCGGCTTGTTGTTGAGCAGCATGTACCGGATCCGATCCATGGTGCGCTTCTCGCCCAGGAGGCTCATGAAGGCCTCCTTCTCGAGCTCCAGGATCCGGTCCTCGGTCACCAGCGTGCCGGGGAGCACGTCCCCGCCCGCCAACACGTAGGCCAGCTTGCGGCCGATGAAGGCATCGTACTCGGTCGCGTAGCCGCCCAGGGTGAAGGTGTACAGGCCGGTCTCCGCCAGGGCGATGCCGTCACGTCCAGTGGCCTTGATCTTCATCGGCGGTGCGGGCCGATATCCGCCGCGGCCCATCCCCACGGCCCAGGCCTTGGCATAGGCAAGCTGGTTGTCGCGGCTCGTCACGAACCGGTCCACGCCCGGCCGCAGGTACAGGTAGTCCTCTGCCAGCTTGGCCGAGAAGCTCACCTTGGCCGTGGCGATGTACTCGAACACCTTCTGGAAGTACGCCAGGAGGTTGGTCTCCGGAAGCTCGTGCGGGACCGCATTCATCCAGCGGACCAGCAGCTCCTTGGTACCGCCGCCGCCCGGAATGAGCCCTACGCCGACTTCCACCAGCCCCATGTACAGCTCGGCATGCGCCAGGATGTGACTGGCCCCGAGGCACACCTCGCAGCCGCCTCCCAGAACCATC
This sequence comes from uncultured Myxococcales bacterium, assembly GCA_903895725.1. Classification (GTDB taxonomy): domain Bacteria; phylum Myxococcota_A; class UBA9042; order CAIXZC01; family CAIXZC01; genus CAITUV01. Next base: position 136,884 of record CAITUV010000036.1, read on the forward strand.
TGGTGCGGAGCGGCCACCACCGGCTTGCTCGCCCGGTGCATTGCGGTGTTCACCTTCTGGAACTGGTCCACGATCATCTCGATCTCGGCCCACTTCTTCTGCATCGCATACATGTTGATCAGGACCAGGTTGGCCCCGACCGAGAAGTGCTGCCCCTCGTTGTAGATGACCAGGCCGTCGTACCCGTTCTCCAACGTGTCCAGAGACTCCCACATCATCCGGATGATGTCGTCGTCGATGGCGTTCATCCGGCTGTGGAACTCGAGCCCCAGGCACCCGTCCCCCAGGTCGTGCAGCGTGGCGGAATCGTTCTTCTTCAGCACGCTCCCCTTGGCCCGCAGATTCTTGATCTGCAGCCACGTGGGCCGCACTGCGACCGGCAGATACTTCTCCGCCTTGAAGTCGAAGTAGTAGTCCACACCCTCCACGTTCTTGTAGAAGGTTCCGTCCCCCTTGGCCAGGAGCGTCCGCACCAGAGCGGGGACCTTCATCCCCTCGGCCTCCATCCGCTCAACCGACCTGGCCACCCCGATGGCATCCCACATCTCGAACGGGCCGAGCTCCCAGTTGAAGCCCCACTTCATGCCCCGATCGATGTTGACCACGTCGTCGGCAATCTCGCCCAGCCGATTGGCCGAGTAGATGAGGCTGCGTGCCACCGACCGCCAGGCAAACACCCCCGCCTCGTCCGTCGCATAGCACAGCGAGGCCACCTTGGCCGCCGTGTTCTCCAACCCCTTGACGGCATCCACCGACTTGAACGACGGCTTGTTCCGATCCTTGTACTCCAGCGTCTTGAGGTCCAGGACGAAGACACTCTTCTTCCCGTCCTTCCGCTCCTGCCGGTAGAACCCGCCGTTCGTCTTGTTCCCGAGCCACTTGTTCTCGAGCATCTTCTGCACGTAGCCGGGGATGGCGAATACCTTGCGCTCCTCGTCCCCCGGAACGTTGTCATACACGTTGCGAGACACGCTGGCGAACGTGTCCAGCCCCACGAGGTCGATGGTCCGGAACACCGCACTCTTGGGACGCCCCATCGGCGGCCCGGCGATGAGATCCACCGCTTCCACCGACAGCCCCATCTCCTGCATGATCTCGAGCCCGGACATCACCGCATGGATGCCGATCCGGTTCGCCACGAAGTTCGGCGTATCCTTCCCGTACACGATGCCCTTGCCCAGCACATTCTCACCGAAATCGGCGATGAACGTCACCACCTCGAGCGCCGTCTTGGGCCCCACGACCAGTTCCAGCAACTTCATGTAACGCACCGGGTTGAAGAAGTGCGTCACGAGGAAATGCTTGCAGAAATCCTCGTCCAGCCCCTCGGTCATCGAGGCAATCGACAGCCCCGACGTGTTCGACGTCACGATCGACCCCGGCTTGCGCAGCTTCGCCAGCTTGCCGAACAGATCCTTCTTGATCGCGAGATCCTCTTTCACCACCTCGATGATCCAGTCGCATTCGCCGACACGGTGCAGGTCGTCCTCGAAGTTCCCCACTTCGATCAGAAGCGCCGCGTCATTGGAGTACATCAGCGCAGGCTTGGCCTTCAGCAGCTTGGCCAGCCCGTCCGCAGCAAACAGGTTGCGCTTCCTGGGGTCCTTCCGCTCCTCCTCCTTGAGGAACGGGGGAACGATGTCCATCATGATGCATGGCACCCCCACGTTGGCCAGATGAGCCGCAATTCCCGTCCCCATCACCCCCGCACCCAGGACGGCTACCTTCTTGATCCTCCTTGCCATGACTCCTCCTTCGAGAAATTCGGTTCACACATGACCCTTGCCCCGGGCCAGTTGCGCGCCGTGTCATATCCCCTGTCTACCAGACCCGGGAAGGCCGTTCAAGAACATTTCTCGGAACGCTCGCGAACCGCGCCAGTACTGCCGCTGACCGGCCGCGTCAGAGGCAACCTTCAAAGTCTCCACTTGACAGCGGCCTGACCGCTATTACTTTACTGCTGGATGGTCGGTCGGCGGTGGCCGGTACCGCCGGCCAGAAAAGAAAACAAAAACAGCAACCTATGGAGGATGCAATGAACGTATCATTGTACAGAAGGAATGCTCTGCCGTCTTTGTTCCGCGATGTTTTCGGCGAGGATCCGCTCACCTGGTTCCAGAATGAGGAAGGCCTCCCCTGCTTCGTTCCGCAGGTGGACATCCGTGAAGCGGAGAGCTCCCTGGTCTTCGAATTCGACCTGCCCGGAGTGGGCAAGGAAAGTCTCAAGGTCGAGTTCAATGACGGGATCCTCTCGGTCAGCGGCGAGCGCAAGCTCGTCGAGCAGAAGGGGCGATACTTCGCCAAGGAACGCTGCTCCGGCCGCTTCGCCCGCAGCTTCCGCATCGGCGATGCCTACGATCCCCGCAAGATCTCGGCCGCATTCAAGGATGGTATGCTCTCCGTCGAGATCCAGAAGAAGGAAGAGAGCAAGCCCATCACGGTCGACATCGCCTGAGTCTCCCTCCCGGCCCCGGGGGCTAGCTCGCCCCGCGCCCCCGGGGCCGGTCTCCCCCCCTCTGCGTCACAACTCACGGGATGTTCCATCATCGGCCGACTTATGACGCCCAGAGCGTCACAACTCACGGGATGTTCCATCATCGGCCGACTTATGACGCCCAGAGCGTCACAACTCACGGGATGTTC
>CAITUV010000037.1 GCA_903895725.1 uncultured Myxococcales bacterium
CCACAGGGCCCCTCCCGCGTGGTCGGGGCTTTGGTTCACTGCCCACGGCACATCCACAGGGCCCCTCCCGCGTGGTCGGGGCTTTGGTTCACTGCCCACGGCACATCCACAGGGCCCCTCCCGCGTGGTCGGGGCTTTGGTTCACTGCCCGCTGCTCTTGCAGTCCGGACCGTAGAAACCTTCGGGGCAGAACCGTACGCATCGGACCCGCTGGCCCGCGCTGGCCACCATCGCCACCGGCTGGCCGACCGAATGATCGAACGTCCACGATTGTCCTTCCTGCGCCGCCTTGGACGTCCAGAACGACGAGCTCGGCGTCCCCGGGAGCACGGCCGGGTCGACGAGAGGCTCCTGGGACACGTCGTAGTCCGTGATCGTGGCAAACAGATTCAGGTGGGGCAGGGACCAGTCGTCAAAGCCGCCCCACACGAGATTCTCACAGTAGCTGACCGCTTCGTCCCAGCTCATGGTGGTGGCCTTGCCGGTCTGGCATTCCTTGCCCGACAGGCCGGCCGGGCACCCCTGCCAGAACAGGTTGGGGGCTTCGAGGTAGACGACCCGCTCTGAGGCGGGGGTACCGATGACCCAGGCGCAGTGCGACGGCGGGGGAGCAGGGTCCCGGACACAGCGTACCCGCCGGCCGAAGGTGGCGATGGCATACATGATGTAGAACTCGAACCCGTACTTGGCCGGGTCGTCCTTCATCAGGGCGAGCTGGATGTCACCCGGCAGGTTGGAGAACAGCGGCTTGGTGCTCGACCACCAGATCGTGGTGCTATCGATCTTGTCGTAGTACCAGAAGAACTCGGCAGCCCCATACGGGTAGCTCAACCCCTGGTCGACGACGACCAGCCAGTCGACCATGGAGGGCAGGTGCCAGTCGTCGTATCCCGCCCACGTGCTGCCTTCGCAATACGTCGCAGCGGACGCCGGCTTCTTGAGGCTGAAGACCCCTTCGGTGCAGGTGTACCCCTCGGTTCCGGCATCGCACCCCTGCCAGGTGAGGCCGGTGGCCTTGTCCAGGATGAGCGGGTACTTGTTCTCGGTGTTGACCGTGCGTCCGAAGCGGTTCCCGGCGAAGTCCCCCGGGACCGGGTAGGCGGCGGAGTGCAGGCCGCAGATCTTGGTCGGAGGCTCGCAGGACAGGCCGTCGTCGCTGAGAATGGAATCGGGGTCGCACGTGCACAGGCCCCCTTCCGGATGGCTCCAAGGGGGGCATTCGAGCAGGCAGGTCGAGCCGTCGAGCCCGAGCACTGCGCCGGGGTCGCAGAGGCACTCCCCGGCCTCGGGCACGTACGAGGCATTGTCCTGACAGACGGGCCAGCAGGCGGTCCCGTCGGGGTTCCACTCGAGCCCTTCGCCGCACGTGCACTGGCCCGCGGCGCAGACCGAGCTGTCGGGGCACGCGCCGCACGACCCGGAGCAGCCGTCGTCCCCGCATTCCTTCCCCTCACAGGCCGGCTGGCAGGCGACGCACTGTCCCTCCTGGCAGACGTCCTGTCCCGTGCATTCGCCGCAGGGGTCGCCGCAGCCGTCGTCGCCGCATTCCTTGTCGGTGCAGTCGGGTACGCAGCCGGCGGGCTTGCACGTCCCGGCCTGGCATTCCTCCCCGCCCCCGCAGGTTCCGCAGATGCCTCCGCAGCCGTCACCTCCGCACTCCTTTCCCTGGCAGGCGGGCTGGCACGGGACGCATTTCCCGCTCTTGCAGCTCTCTCCCGGGGAGCAGTTCCCGCACGACCCGGTGCACCCGTCGTAGCCGCACTCCTTGCCGTCGCAGTCGGGCACGCAGCCGGCGGGCTTGCACGTTCCGCCCTGGCATTCCTCCCCGGCCGCACAGTTCCCGCACGACCCGGAGCAGCCGTCGTCGCCGCACTCCTTGCCGCCGCAGTCGGGGACGCAGCCCGAGGGCTTGCAGGTCCCGTCCTCGCCGCACAGGGAATCGTCGAGGGCCCCTTCGAGCGTGAAGCAATGGCCGCATATCGCTCCGCAGCCGTCGCTTCCGCACTGCCGTCCTTCGCACTGAGGCACGCACGGCGGCGGCTCCAGGGGACGCATCTCGAGGGTCGTGGATTCCTCTTGAGAAGACATGCCGTCCATTGAGTCGAAATCCCCTCCGGCGGCGTCGTCTCCGCTCCCGCCTCCGTTGCCGCCGCCTCCGCACCCGACCAGGAGCAGCGCCGACAGGACCAGACCCACGAAGATCTCTTTCCGCATGGACGACCTCCCCTTGCGGTTGCACGCCGAGCATCCCACGAGAACCCCCGGGGTTCAAGAGCGAGCAGGTCGGATTGACCTGTTCAACCGACATCCAACTTCCGATTGACTTGTGATCCCGTGCGCGGTTAACTTGGCCGCTGGTTTTCTGCGGGTTCGGGCAGGACCGGAACGGGTTCCGTGACCTGGCTGGAACCCATCCGGAGCGGACGGATGCGTGATCGACTTCTGACCGGGCTTGGCGAATTCACTGTGCGGCGTGCGTGGTGGGTGCTTGCAGGAGCGTTGCTCCTGACCGTGGCCTCCGCCGCTCTCCTGCCCGGCTTGAAGATGTACACCTCGAGGAGTGCCCTCTACCCTGCCCACATCGAGGTGAACCGGCGCTTCCAGGAGTTCCTGTCGGACTTCAAGACGCCCAGCAACCTCATCGCCGTCCTCGAAGGGGAGCCGGAGGTGCTCGGGCCCTTCGCCGAGGAGCTTGCCCTTGCGTTCAAGGCCCGCACCGACTACGTCGGAGACGTGTTCTACAAGGCGGACGTGGAGTTCTTCGCCGACCGGGCCTTCCTCTTCCTTTCGCAGGAGCAACTTTCCAGGCTGCGGGACAAGGTGCTTGCGGAGAAGGACGAGGTCACCCGCATCAACCGGCTCAACGGCCTCCTCCCCCTCCTGGAGGCCTTCGGCGGCTCTGACGCCGAGACCGCTTTCAAAGAGAAGATCGACATCGACTCGGCCCGCCAGATCCTGGCCGCTGGGCGGGAGCTCGTCGCGGAGCTCGATGCCTGGCTCTCCGACCCGAAGCGGTCCGAGGTCCGCGTCCTCGAGAACCTCTTCATGGACCAGTTTTCCGGTCATGGCGCTCAGGACCGGCACGGCTATCTGAAGTCCCGCGACGGCCGGCTCCTTTTCCTGTTCATCCAGCCGTCCAGCAACGACGATGAGTTCGCCTATCTGGATGGTCTGCTCACGAGCTGCCGCTCCGCTGCACAGGAGGTATCCGACCGCTGGATTGCGGCTGGCCGGACGCCGCCCACCTTCGGGTTCACGGGGCTTCCTGCCAACGCGGTCGAGGAGATGGTCTCCATCCAGCACGACGTCCTGATGACCGCTACCGTGGCGGCCGTGGCCATCCTGCTCATCGTGCTCGTGGGATTCCGTTCGATCCGGCGTGGGCTCATCATCTTCATCCCGCTCGTCCTGTCGGGGCTGTGGAATCTCGGTTTCACGACGCTGACCATCGGTCATCTCACGCTGCTCACCAGCGGTTTTACGGCCATTCTGTTCGGGCTGGGGGTTGACTACGGGATCTTCGTCACCGGCCGCATCCAGGAGGAGCTGGCCAATGGGCTCTCGAACCGGGAGGCCATTGTCAAGGCCCTGCGGACGAGCGGTCGGACCCTGCTGACCGCGGGGGGCACCACGGCCGCCGCATTTTTTGTGATGGGAACTGTCGAGTTCAAGGGGTTCGCAGAGCTTGGAATCGTGGCTGGGACCGGCGTGCTGATGGCCCTGGTCGCATTCCTGGTCTTCCTGCCCGCTCTGTCCGCCCTGGTGAAGGTCCCCCCATCGAAGTCGGCTTCGGCCCGCACCGGTGCCTCGGAGCGGCGTCCCCCCCTGCTGTTCGCCTCGACCGTGACCCTGGTCGGCCTTGCCGTTGCCGGTCTGTCCATCTACTACGCGGCCCAGGTCCCCATGGACTTCGACTTGCGCAACGTCATGCCCAAGGACTCGGAGTCGGTGAAGTACCAGCTCCTCATGGCCGACCGCAGCGATTTCCAGCCCGAGTTTGCGGCCGTCACCGCCGATGACGTGGAAGGGGCCCGCAACCTCGTCGAGCGCTTCTCGATGCTCTCCACGGTCTCTCGGGTCGAGTCGATAACGACCCTCATTCCGACCGGACAGGAGGAGAAGATCCGTGCCATCCGGGAGGTCGAGTCGGTGTTCGACCGTATCCTCGTGCCCCAGGGTGATTTCGAGCCGTTCGAGGCCGACGAGCTGGCCGATCAGCTCGACGACCTCGGGGACGTGATCGCCGATGCCCAGGAACGCACCTTCTCGACCGGGCAGAAGGAGCTGACCCTTGAGCTGGACAAGCTCGCCACCCTGCTCGAGCAGGTCTCCGAGAAGCTGCGCAAGGACCCCAAGCTCGCCGCGCGGGCCCGGGCCTTCGAGAAGGAGCTGTTTGCCACCGTCTCCGGGGCCGTCGACGTGGTGAAACGATGGACCCGCATGGGCCCCGTGACGCCGGACGACCTCCCCAAGGGGATCCTGGATCGGTTCCGCAGCCGGAGCGGGAAGTTCGTGGTCTTCGTCTTCCCGGCCGGGTCGATCTACGACCTCGATTTCCTCGACCGCTTCCTGGCCGACGTCTACGCCATCTCCCCCGAGGCCACCGGGTTCCCCACGACCCATCAGATATTCTCGAGGATGAGCGTGGACGGCTTCCGCCAGGCGACGCTGTATGCCGTGATCGTCGTGCTGGTCCTGCTGCTGCTCGACTTCCGCAAGCTCGGCCTGACGCTGGCGGCCGCATTGCCGCTGGGGATCGGTGCCGCGTGGATGTTCGGGCTGATGTACTTCCTCAAGATGCCCTATAACTACGCGAATATCATCGCCCTTCCGCTCGTCATCGGGCTGGCGGTTGACTACGGGGTGTACATTGCGCACCGTCTGGCTGAGGCGGGACGCACATCCCCGTTCGCCACGATGGCCGTGGCGAGCAAGCCGGTGATCATGGCGGCGTTGACGACCATGGCGGGAATCGGGGCTATCTGCCTCGGGCAGCACCAGGGGGCCGTCTCCCTGGGGCAGGCGCTGCTGTGCGGGATTGCGACGTGCCTGCTGGCCGCGCTCGTCCTGCTTCCCTCGGCCACGGTCGTGGTGCGGGAGGCGTGGGATCGTTGGTGCGGTGGCCGGGCGGCCGGAGAAGAGCGGCGGCAGCCTGGAGACCGGCGCATCGGCTCCGGCAGGAGACGGGACGATGAGCGCACGGATGGAGACAACAGGGAACCGTGAGGTGTGTTCGATGAAGACCTTCCTTCTTGCAGCATCAGCGTTGTCGGTCCTGCTTCTGGGCCTGTCACTGTCCGCTCAGGAGCGGGTAGTGGTGATCTGTCAGACCGGATCGGTGACGAGCCCCGAGGAGGCCCAGCCGTACATCGACGGCTTCGGCAAGTACCTGGCCGGGAAGGCGGGCTGGGCACCGGGGAGCTACCGGATTCAGTTCGAGAACTCCAGGGAGGGGGGGCTCAAGGCGCTCGATGACACGAAGGTCGCCTACGGTACTCTGTCGCTGGGCATCTTCCTGCAGGGGGAAGCGAAGTATCGATTCAAGCCGCTGGTCCTGGCACGGGTGGGTGGTAAGACCTCCACGAAGTACCGGGTGCTGGTCAAGAAGGGAAGCTACAAGACCCTTGACGAGCTCAAGGGGAAGGTGCTCACCGGCAACCTGGTCGATGACCCGGTCTACCTGTCGAAGGTCGTCTTTGCCGGGAAGTACCAGGCGGGGCAGCACTTCACGTTGAAGCAGACTCCCCGTGCCCTGCGCGCACTGCGCAACGTCGGCAAGGGCAAGGCCGATGCCGCCCTCGTCGATGACCTCCAGTTCTCGAGCCTCAAGCAGCTCCCGCTGTTCGACAAGCTCGAGGCGATCTACGAGTCCGAGGAAGTGCCCAACCTGGGCCTGGTCTACCTGGATGGAAGGACGACCGAGGCCGATGCCCGCAAGCTCGCCCAGGCACTGGTCGGCATGTGCAGCGACCCGGTCGGAAAGACCATGTGCAAGGACTTCAACGTGGAAGGCTTCGAGGCCGTTCCGCCCCACGCGCTCGATCGGGTGAAGGCTCTGTACGGGAAGTAGGAATCGGGGGGCCTGGGAAGGAAAATAGGACCTATAGGACGAATAGGACCAATAGGACGAATGGAAGGCATGGGACGGCCCCCCGAACCCCCCGGAACCAATGCGGCGCACAGGCCGATGCTGGCGCAAAGGCCGATGCTGGCGCAAAGGCCGATGCTGGCGCACAGGCCGATGCTGGCGCACAGGCCGATGCTGGCGCACAGGCCGATGCCGGCGCACAGGCCGATGCCGGCGCACAGGCCGATGCCGGAGCACAGGCCGATGCCGGAGCTCGTGCATCTGGCCCTGCTCGTGACGGCGCTGGCCGCTGCCGGCTGCAGCACCCTGTGGGGGCGCGCGGACGATGCCGAAGGGGCCTGGGCCCGGAAGCAATACCAGGCCCTGCCGGCCAACGGGGATGAGCTGCGGGAGGTGGCGTTCCGGCTCTACCGGGAAGATGCCCCGCCCGACGAAGTGGCCCTGTCGCTGCTGGCCACCTGCAAGGCGCTCGAGTCGTCGCCGACCAGCGGGGAGCTGAATCACCTGGCCTCCCGCTCCTGCCTCTGGTTGACCGAGTACGGGCGCCCTCCGATCTGCTGGGATCCGGAAGAAGAGGACGCTGGGCTCGCCAGTTGCACCCGGTTCGGAGAGGCGGCCGTGGCCGCGGACCGGAACAACCCGGACTACCAGTACTACCTGGCCCTGAACATGGCGCTGGCGCTCAAGGTCGCTCCGCTCACCGCAGCCCCGTTCAACCTGTCATCCGTGGTCAAGGCGCTCAAGCGGTGCGTAGACCAGGATCCCGATCGGGACGAAGGGGGGCCGCTCCGGGTGCTCGGGGCACTCTACCTCAAGGCCCCGCCATGGCCGGCGGGCGTCGGCGACGAGGAGAAGGCCCTCGAGCTCCTCGAACAGGCCGTGGAAGATCATCCAAACCACCCCCTCAACCACCTGTTCCTGGCCGAGGCCCAGATCGAGGACGAGGAGTACGAGGCCGCCCAGGAGAACATCGACCAGGCCCGCAAGCTCCTCGACCCTGCCCGCTTCTTCTGGCGGGCCGAGCGATGGAACAAGATGGTCGACGACGTGCAGAAGACGCTGGACAGGAAGAAGTAGGGGCTCGGGGTTGGGGGTTGGGGAAAGACAGCGGAACGAGGCCGCCCAGCGCCCGATGCCGATACCGATTCCGACCCCGAAGACCGAGGGTGACTGGCCTGCGGATCGGAGCGAAGCTCAGCGGTTGCCTTGTCTCGGCCGAACCGTGGGTGCGGTCGCCCGCGGCGTGATGGGGCAGGCCCTGCCTGCGGATCGGAGCGAAGCTCACCGGCTGCCTTGTCCTGGCCGAGCCGTGGGTGCGGTGCGCCCGCTGCGTGTTGGGTCCAGGCTCAGCCTGGGCTTGTTTCCCCCCCGTGGACTGTGCTATGCAATCCTGCGGGTTGCCGGTCGGGCGGGGAATGCCGCCGTCCGGGGCGGCTCCGAAATGGCGCAACGAACACCGTGGAGGGAACGATGGGAGAGCAGGAGAGCGGGCTGAGCAAGTTGCTCCTCTCGCCGGATGCCAACGACATCCGCGAGTGGCTGCACAAGAACAAGTCCATGGTCCTGAAGGACAAGGTGATGAGCGAGTCGGAGGCCATCCGTACGTTCATCAAGGAAGGGTGCTACGTCGCCACCGAGCTGTACGGCAGCGTGCGGGCACCGATGTCGCTGTGCCGGGAGATCGTGCGGCAGGGGTTCAAGGATCTGTCGCTGGCCGGCCAGGGGGTCATGGAGACCGAGCATCTCATCTCGGGCCATTGCGTCAAGCGGATCGAGCTGACCTACCAGGGCTGGGAGGTCTACGGGATCTCGAACATCCTTCGCCGGGCTGCCGAAAGCGGCGAGGTCACCATCAGCGAGTGGAGCAACGCGTCGCTCGCATGGCGGCTCAAGGCGGCGGCCATGGGCATCCCGTTCATCCCGACCCGGTCCATGCTGGGTACGGATACCTTCAAGTACAGCGGGGCCAAGACCATCGAGTGCCCGTTCACCGGCCAGAAGCTGGTTGCTCTGCCGGCCTCGCCCGTGGACGTGGGGATCATCCATGTGCACCGGGCCGACCTGTACGGCAACTGCCAGATCGACGGAATCACCGGCTTTGCCTGGGAGCTTGCACGCGCCAGCAAGCGGCTCATCATCTCGTGCGAGGAGATCATTCCGACCGACGAGATCCGCAAGTACCCCGACCGCACCATCATCCCCTGGTTCCTGGTCGATGCCGTGGTCCACGCTCCGTTCGGATCCTACCCGGGCGAGATGTGCTACTACTATGAGCGGGACAAGCAGCACATCAAGGATTACATCGACCAGACCGAGACCGAAGAGGGAACCCAGGCCTACCTGCAGAAGTGGGTCACGGGACCCAAGAGCCACGCCGAGTTCCTGGAGCTGGTCGGCGCGGACAAGATGGACACGCTCCGCAAGGCCGTGTTGGGGAGGTAGACCATGGAATACAAGAGCAACGAGCTCCTGATCTGCATCGCCTCCCGCCAGATGGAGGACGGGACCAGCGCGTTCATCGGCACGGGCATCCCGATGCTGGCGGCGGCTCTGGCCAAGCGCATGCATGCCCCGAACCTGATTCCCCTGTTCGAGTTCGGCGGCGTGGGCGGCACGCTCGAGGTCCTGCCGCTGGGCGTAGGCGATTCCAAGACCTTCTACAAGGCGTTTGCCGCGCTGGGCATCTGCGACCTGATGGAGACGGCGCAGCGGGGAATGGTCGACTACGGCTTCCTCGGCGGGGCCCAGATCGACATGTACGGGAACCTGAACTCCACGGTGATCGGGCCGCAGCCCAAGCCCAAGGTCCGGCTGCCCGGCTCGGGCGGCGCCAACGACATCGGCAGCTCGTGCTGGAAGACCATTGCGGTCATGCAGCACACGGCCCGGCGGTTCATGCCCAAGGTCGATTTCGTGACCACGGCCGGCTACCTGACCGGCCCCGGTGCCCGGGAAGCGGCCGGTCTTGCCCCCAATTCCGGGCCCTACCGGGTGGTCTCGAACCTGGCCCTCATGGGCTACGACGACGAGACCAAGCGGATGAAGCTCCTGGCCACGAACCCGGGCGTGACCGTACAGCAGGTCATCGAGAACACCGGGTTCGAGCTGATCATCCCGGACAACGTCGGCGTCAACGAGCCGCCGACGGACAAGGAGCTGACTCTGCTCCGCAACGAGATCGACCCGGGCAAGCTCTACATCTGACGAGAGGGCAGGGGATGGCCAGGGGGCGGAAGAGGGCTGGGGAGACGACCGGAGGGGGGCCGACCGCTCCGGAGGCGGGGCACCGCTGGTCCCAGCTCGTCTGCCTGCAACAGGACCTGAACCGCTATTTCTACTCGAGCGATGATGCTCCCGAGCCGGGGCTGCTGAGAAAGGCCCGGATCTTCCTGACCACGCAGGGGTGCTGGGCCACGACGGTGTACCGGTTCCGACGGTACGTGCACCTGGAGTGCCGGCTTCCGCTGGTCAAGGGGCTGCTCACCGTCGCCGGACAGGTCCTGAACAAGGCCGTCGAGGTGGGCACGGGGATCAGCATTCCCACCGAGACCGAGATCGGACCCGGGCTGTACATCGGGCACTTCGGTGCCATCTTCCTGAACGGGAAAGTTCGGATCGGCAGCTACTGCAACATCAGCCAGTGCAACACGTTCGGACTTGCCGGCCGCGGCGAGAAGGCGGGATTCCCGGTGGTGGGGGACTTCGTGTACGTCGCGCCTGGAGCCAAGGTCATCGGACCGGTCCATGTGGGCAGCCACGCGGCCATCGGTGCCAATGCCGTCGTCACCCGGGACGTGCCCGAAAACGGTGTCGCGGTGGGCATCCCGGCCAAAGTGGTCTCCCTGGCAGGAAGCGGCGATTTCGTCCGCGTCTGCCGTCGCAAGAGCCTGCTTGCGGATGTCGAGCGGTAGACCCAAATCCACCGTAGCCAGCCAGCCTGTGGCGGCAATCCCTGGACACCGGATCGGAGCCAGATGCAAGGCGCGACCGAGCCAGCCGAATGAGGCGTGGCCCAAGCCACGTCGCAGTGAGGCGGCGACCGAGCAACGCCGGAGGTGGCCCGAGATGGTGTCCAGGGTAGAACAACCGTCTGTTCTTTCCTCCCAAGATAGTCTATATTCCGCGTGGACGAACGACCCGGGAGGAGGCTTGTCCGCAGCCGTTTTCGCACCCATCTACCGCTTCTTTTCCGTTGCAGAACTTTGGATTCTGGTGACCGTACAATGCGCCGTTCTCTGGTCCAGAACCGGAGCCGGTCAGCCCGAGCCAGGGGCCGACCTGGGACCGTCTGACGAGGAGTTGATGGTGCGTTACGTGAACGGAGATGAGCGGGCCTTCAACGTGCTGATGTCCCGATACAAGGGGCGGGTGTGGGGGTACATCTACCGCCACTGCTACAACCCCGACCGGGCCGCTGAGCTGTTCCAGGACTCGTTCTACAAGCTGGTCCGTGCGGCCTCCTCGTTCGACCCGAACCGGCGGTTCTCGACGTGGCTGTTCACGATCGTGCGCAACACGCTGATCGACAGCTACAAGAAGCGGCGCCTCAAGACGCTGTCCATGTCGATGCCGCTGGAGCCGGGGGACACGAAGAGGACGTTTGGCGACACGCTCGCGGATCCGGAGAGCGCAGATGGCGAGAAGCTGACCCGGCAGAAGCAGCTCGAGGGGCGGTTGCAGCAGGCACTCGAGAAGCTCAACCCGGACCAGCGGGAGGTCTTCGTGCTGCGACAGTTCGAGGGGCTGCCCTTTGCGGACATCGCGGAGCTGCAGGGATGCCCGGAGAACACGGCCAAGACGAGGATGCGGTATGCGCTCGAGGCGCTGAGGAGGGAGCTGGAGGATTTCGCATAAGGGGGGGCATGGGCTGTGGCTACACAGCCCCGACCACGCGGGAGGGGCCCTGTGGATGTGCAGTGGGCACTGGCACGGGAGAAGGATGAGCGAGAGGAACGACACCAGGGGGTATGAGCCGGACATCGAGGTAGTGGACTACCTCTACGGCGAGATGACCCCGGAGCGGCGGGCAGCCTTCGAGCGACGGCTCCAGGACGAGCCTGAGCTGCGAGCCGAAGTGGCTCGGTTCCAGGCGCTCAAGACGAGGCTGGACGGGCTGCCCGAGATGGAACCGCCCCCGGAACTGGTGGACCGCGTGATCGCTCAGGCGCACGAAGCGTGCCGTCGACGGGAGCAGGCGGAGCCGGGATGGCTCGATCGACTGGCCGAGTCGGTGCGATGGCTGCTCAGGCCCCAGGCCGGGATCGCCCTGGCCGCGATGCTGGTGGTGGCTGTGGGTATCTACATGGCCCGGGAGGCGAAGCAGCCGGGCAAGCCGGGCACGCCGGAGCAGGCCCGGGAGGAGATGCGCCCGTTGCCGTCGAAGTCGGCCCCCGAGCCGGAAGAAGGGGCGAAGATGGCCCTCGAGACCGAGCAGCAGGTGCCGGCCGGCGCGGTTGCCGAAACCGGGAAGGAAGAGAAGTCCGAGGCCAGGACCTCGGCGCTGGCGGAAGACGGGGCCGCTCCGAGCGCTGCATCGGCCTCGCCCGGCCAGGCGGAAGGGAGCCCTGCCGGACCGGCAGCGGAGGCGGCAGCCGAGGCACCGGCAGGAACGGCCTCCGGGGGCGTTGCCGGGGCACCGGCATCAACGGAGGCGGGGGCGACTGGTGCAGCGGGGGAACCCGCCTTCAAGTCCGCGGCCGCTGCGGCACCGGGCTACAAGGAAGAAAGCGGAACGGCCGGCGTGGAGAGCGACGGCCGGGCGGAGGATCTTCGCAGCAGAACAATCGAGGCCGGAAACGGCATCGCGGGGGGCGGTGACACCGCTAGGTCCGATGTCGCGGCGGATTCGCTCCGAGGAATGGAGCTGGAGCCCCGGGGCAAGAACCTCGAGCGGGACAACGCAGGACCCAAGGCGGAGAAGGAGAGCGCTGAGGTCCGGGCGGACCTTTCCACGGCCGGAGCCCCGGCTGAGGGGGCCAAGGGGGCGGCCACGGGGGGAGCCGGGCCTGCGCTCGACAAGCGGGCCGGGAGCGATGCCGGGGGCCTGGTGAAAACGCAGGATGCAAGCGCATTGGGGGGGGAGACGGGATACCGGAGCCCTGGGGAGAAGAAGCGAAAAGAGAGCCTCGAGGACGGGAAGAAGGACAGCAAGTCCTGGGGCGGAGACGTCGCGGAATCGGCCAAGCTGGACGGGGATGACTCGACCCTGGACAGGTCGGGAGAGGCCGCGGGCAAGCCGACCGCGGCCCCGGCAATGCCTGTCGAGGCGGCCGCACCGGAGAAGCCGGCCGAGGTGGCGGCACCGGTCCTGGTCGAGAATCGGTACGAGGAGCCCACGAAGAAGACCGCGAGCAAGGATGCCCCCGCTCCGGTCCAGGCGGCCCGCATCGTCACCACCGAGGATGCCGTGCCCCAGCGGGAGGTGACGGAAGAGCGGGCCCAGGAGGCTCAGGAAGTGGTCCAGTCCAAGAAGGAGGGCGGCCTCATCTCCCTCCTGTTCGGCCAGACCGACGAAGGGCGGGCTGACGAGGCGGCAGCTCGGGAGAGCGCCCGAGCCAAGAAGGACGCCGAGGCCCGGGCGGCCGAGGAGGAAGCGGCCAGGAAGAAGGCCGAGGCCGCGGTCGCTGAGGAGAAGATGGCCTCCGGGAAGGGCGAAGAGCAGCCCGGTTACATGGAAGCCGCAAAGACGGTGGATGCAGAGGAAGCGGATCAGGCGCTGGCAGCCGAGGACAAGAAGTCCGAGGCGAAGGCCGTGGCCAAGGCCGAGGCCAAGGCGCAGGAGAAGGCTCCCGCCGTGGCTGTTGCCAAGCCGGCCGAGGTGGATTGCGCCGCCACGTGGGACAAGCTCCTGGCCTTGGAGAAGTCGGGGAAGAACGCCGAGGCGCTTGCCCTGCTCGACGAGTTCAGGACCGGTGCCTGCGCCGGCTACGTTTCCTCGGATGCCATCGGGTTCAAAGAGGCCGACCTCCTGCTTGCCTCGGGGCAGAAGGACCGGGCACGCAAGGTGCTCAACCGGCTCAAGATCGACTCCCCGCCCGCGGAGAAGAAGGCCATGGACATGCTCGATTCGATTGAGATGAAGTAGACCTCGATTCCGCCACTGCGTTTCCGCAATTCCGTAGTGCCTTGACACTTGGAAATAACCATGCATACTCGAAACAAGGTGGGAAAGGAAACCGCAGTGGTCGAGAAGGAGGATGTGATGGAACGTCTCTTTCGAGATTGCCGTGAGGGCTGCTCTGTCATCGGCGGTTTGGAGTATTGTCATCTGATTGCCCCCCCCCACTATTAGCAGAATCCTGCAATCGTATCCGGCCCGTCGCTGATAGCCCAGGGCAATCTGGTGCTTGATGGACCACGAACTCGAAGTTATGATCGTCGCATGGAGCACCCTGATCGGTGCTGTGGTGAAACGAACCGTGGAGAGTGACGGCGTGTTCAAGGTGACCGCAGTTGCCAGGCCGACCGGCCGCGCGTTCCCCGATTTCGGCGGTCGGCGACCTGCCGCCGCAGTCATCGCCGGTGCCTGCGCCCCCCAGCCTCGCGGGCCGGCCATTGTCTCCGCGGTCGAAAGGGTGCGCGAGCGCTTGCCCGCAACCCAGGTAGTGACCGTCATGCCTGAGGACTGCCTGTGCATGCACTACTTGAACCGCTTGCTCCAGAGCGGAGTCGTGGCCTGCCTGGACTGGGACATCAGTGAGCCCGAGTTGCTCCGCAGTCTCCATGCTGCGTGCGAGGGCAGCTCGTACCACAGCAGAGCGGTCTCGTTGCTGCTTCGGAAGTACGTGTCGGCGAAGACCTCAACAGGGACCAGGGGGGCCACTCGTGAATTGTCTCCCGTCGAGTTGGAAGTGGCCCAGCTTCTCCTGGAGTCGTTGACCCTGGACCAGATCGCATCGCGTCTGGGGCGGGCGAAAGGGACTGTCCAGACACAGTGCAAGAGGATCTATGACAAGCTGGGCATCTGCGACCGAGCGGGGCTGTTCCGCTGGTGGGTGAACTGCGGCCATGACGGAAACGGCGGCGGCAAGCAGGGTGCGAGCGGTCTGCGCTGAGTCAGGAGGACAAGATGAGACATGCGGCGGCGATTATTCTGACCTTGTTCCTGGCCTTGGCCTGCGGTGGGAAACAGGGCGCATCGTTCATCCCCGGGGATGAGCAGCGGCAAGAATCTGACCGCAAGGCCGTTGAGGACGGCAGGACCGAGACCGGCGGCGGCGCAGATGCGGGCAAGACTTGCGGCGAGTGCCCCGAGGACAGGACCTGCTCGCCGGAAGGCGTGTGCGTGCCCTGGCAGTGCAACTCCTCCAAGGATTGTCCGGGCGATCTCGTCTGCGCCCAGGCTCTGGGCATCTGCGTCCGGTGCGTTGGTGCCGAAGACTGCGCCGAGGGTCTGTTCTGCGGGGCGGATCACGAGTGCCACCTGACGTACCCGTGCACTTCGGACAAGCAGTGCAAGGACAAGGGGATGGTCTGCGACAAGGAGGCGGGGGTATGCGTAGAGTGTTTGACGGGTGCAGAATGCGGGAAGGACGAGTACTGCGACGCCGGGTTCTGCCTGCCTGCGCTTTGCACTCCTGGCGAAACGAAGTGCGTCGGGAACGAGGTCCGGGGGTGCCCCGACGGCAAGGCGTGGGGGGTCGCCCAGACCTGCACGGACAAGCAGTACTGCGAGGATGCCGTGTGCAAGGACCTCGTGTGCGATCCGGGCCAGGTCTGGTGTGAAGGCGAGGTCTACAAGGTCTGTTCCCAGGACGGGAAGTCGGTCCAGTACCAGGAAGACTGCGCAGCCGAGAAGAAGCACTGTTTCGCGGGTGCGTGCATCGAAGCGATCTGTATGGCGAACCAGAAGTTCTGCTTGGACGGGGACACGGCAGCTACTTGCGCCGAGGACGGCTTGAGCTATGCCGCTGAGAATTGCCCGGGCCAGCACTTCTGCAACTCGGCGGACGGCACCTGCCTGCCGTGGGCCTGCACTCCCGGCCAAGCCGTTTGCGCAGGTTCCGTTGTCACCGTCTGCGATGCTATCGGGTCGGGCATCGCATCTCAGACCGACTGCATTGCGCTGGGCAAGCAATGCTCCGGCGGCCAGTGCAAGGACTGCCAGTCCCAGTGCGACGGCAAGAAGTGTGGCGAGGACGGCTGCGGCGGCGCCTGCGGCACGTGCGCCGAGACCGAGACCTGCCAGGGGGGACTGTGTGTGCCCAACGCCCCCGACTGCCCCGCTGACAAGGACTGCACAGGGCTTCAATGCGGCCCTGACCCGGTGTGCGGTGAGTCGTGCGGCGAGTGCACGCCGCCCAAGGCCTGCCAGGACGGGCAGTGCTCGGGATGCCAGCCCGTTCCCGGAATGAAAACGTTCGAGTTCACCGGCAAGGTCGAGTACTTCGTGGTCCCCGACTGCGTGACCCAGGTCGCGATCGAGGCCTGGGGGGCGCAGGGGGGCAATGCAGAAAAGGGGTACTATTGTTCCAAGGGATATGGAGGTCTCGGTGGTTACGCTTCGTGTGCACTTGCCGTGCAGCCCGGCGAAAGCCTGTCGGTCCGCGTGGGAGGCGCCCAGATCTGCTCTGACGCCCAGGGGTGGAATGGTGGGGGTCAGCCAGGGGGCGGGGGCGCTTCGGATGTTCGCCGAGCCGGGGATTCATTCTCCGATCGTGTCGTTGTGGCCGCAGGTGGAGGTGCGGGCTTCTGGTGGATCCCCGGGGGGCAGGGAGGAGGACTGGTGGGGGGCGCAGGGGAACCGGGAGAGACTCCTTCAGGCTCGGGGGTCGGCTTTGGCGGGACGCAGAATTCGGGCGGAGAATCAGAGGACTGTGTTCCGGGTGTCTTCGGGGGGGGCGGGGGGGCTCCGGACGATGTCCATTCGGGAGGAGGCGGTGGTTGGTACGGAGGTGGTTGTGGATGGAAGGCCGGTGCCGGTGGCGGCTCTTCCCACTTCGGCGGCTGCATCGACGGATCCACCGAGGCCGGAGTGAACACCGGAAACGGCAAGATCATCCTGAACTGGTAGCGTCTCCAAAGCAGGCACAGTCTTGGCAAAGCACGTCTCCATCGGGCTCGTAGACGTCTCATCCCAGGTCCAGGATTGCTCCGTCTTGTACCGCGATCGCGGTACAGCCACCACCGCGATCGCGGTATGGCACCGACCCTGCTCTCTCTGGTATCCACTGTTCCTGTCGGGCATTCATTGCCAGGGAGGAACCCATGGGAGTCACGATCGAGCTGTTGCCGCTCACCACCATCGAGAAAGCCGAAGTATCGCCAGTCTACCAGGACGTGGGCAGCACCATCGACACTTCGCGCTACTCGTCCGCCGTGATAACGGCTCAGGCGTTGCGTCTGGAGGCCCCATCTGGCACGGCGACTCTGGACGTGGAAGGCTCGGATGACGGGCAGTCGTTCTTCGGGATATCCTCGTTGAGCATCAGCACGTCTCCGGGCTCGGGGATAGCCTATCTCAACCGAAGCGTGACCCCGCAGGACCCAGCGTACCTGTGGCGCTACCTGCGCTGGGTCATCACTCCCACGGCAGCCAATCTGCAGTTCTGCGGACGCATAACCGTAGTTCTGAAGTAGAGGAGGAACGGGATGGACTTCACGAGACGGGATCGGATCTGGACGCCTCCACAAACGCCCGGGAGCGGTCGCATTCCTGCACCGGGCAGCACTCCCATCGGGCCGGGATTCGCAGCGACTCCGGCGCAGCCACGCCTGATCGACTTCCAGCCGCTGACGACCATCATGGTGCCGGACTGCGTCACGGTCGTCCCGGAGGCGTGCGCGATCCAGCCCTTTGCCGGCTGGTTCGATGGTGCGGGAATCACGGAGATCCACTTCAAGGTGGAAGTGCTTCAAGCCGACGACGCCACTCTCTTCCTGGAGTCGTCGCCTGTCATCGAGTCCGACTTGGAGCAGTGGATTGTGTTGGCTTCGTGGGACGCTCCGATCAGCTCGCCGGGGTTCGAGATCATTCATCCTGTCTCGACCTCAGACAGCGCCATGCAATTCAGCCGCTACATCCGATGGCGTGTGGCCCGGACCTCGTCCGGCACCGCGGGGAGGGTGTGCTCTCGAATCAAGGCGATCGTGGGGGCCAGCTTCACGCAGTGGGCCGAAAAGCCACGACTGGTGCAATCAAACGGACCGCCCCCGCGCTGCGGTCCGACGGATGGAGGAAGGAGCCATGGGAGAAACCCGAGCAATGCAGCCGCTGATCACGGTCAAGGGCGAGAAGAATGCCTCGTCGCCGCCGAACACAGGGAACGTCATCCAGCCCGCCCAGTTCTGGGGCGACGCGAAGGACGTCAAGGATGCCGTCTTCCACGTGCAGATCCTCGCACAGAACGGAGAGGCCGGGACTCCGAACAGGCTTCCCAAGCTCGTGCTGGAGACCGCTGCGTCCCCGGCCGGTCCGTGGAAGGCCATCCGGGAGTGGCCGGGTACGGCAGGGGTCCCCATCAATGATGTCGTTGGCGCATCGACAAGAGCCCCGGGCTTCGACCCCTCCCCGAGCATGTACCTGCTCGAGCGCTTCTACCGCTGGAAGATCGATGCCAGCGCGCTCAACGTGGCCAACGACACCTGGGCGATGTGCTTCGGCATCTGCGTGACGTTGAAGTAGGCGGCCGCAACGAAGGAGGACCAAACCGATGAGAGACAACAAGTGGCGCGGCGGCTGTCCCACCTGCCAGGGCAACTTCCAGTCCCCGAACAAACCCGCCGGCATTCCCGACTTCGACGAGTACCAGAACCCGGCGCCTCCGATCTACGTTCCAGGCCAGTTCATCTACCAAAACTACTTCCCGAAACAGAAACCGTGGGAGCAGGTTCAGTCCGAAGCCGACTACTGTGGCAATCTGACAAACATGTGGTGGCAATGGGACAATGCAGTAGGGCAGATGCTTAGCAGCCACTGGATATGCCTTCCGTTCGCTGCTGAGCCGGTGAACCCCCCGCCGCCCACCTACCCGCAGCTTTGCCAACCGCAAACGCTCGGAGTTGCGCCGAACCATGTCTTCCCGTGCGCGAGATTCGACATCCAGTCGAAGAATCGGGCCATGAGCGAGGCAACTGAGAGACTGTGGTGGTTTCTTGTAAACACAACCACGAACATACATCACATACAGGATAAAATTAATGTACTGTCGCGAATGGAGTGTGCTGATAGTGCGCAGTTATTCAGTGCATCACACGGCAAAACGATGATGAAGTACGTCTACCTTCTGGACGATGCCGACAGCCTCGGATTCGTGGTGCTGCCGATCGTCTGGCTCTGCGGTCACGACTGTGCGGGCGAGGCCCCGGAACTTCGAAACGAGGTGAGGGATTTCGATTTGCGGATTGAGCTCCCGAAAGACGAGGAAGATAGGCTAATTGTAATAGCGGCTGCGGCATTGTATCTGTGGCATGTTTATATGGTCTACAAGCACGGACAAGGGCATTTCATCTACACGAAGTGCGGGTATCCCGAAGAAGTCCAGGTCCCCTTGGGCTGCGGGTGCTCGCTCAATGCCACGGCCGTCTGGACCATACCATGGGTCGACGGCATCGGCAGTCTGAACGCGTGGTATGCACACCGGTGGAGCCGTGTCCGTGTCGCAGACGGTCAGATCACCTTCGAAACCTGGCTCAACCCGTAGGCTCATTCCTTTTCCGTCTTCTGCAGCCCATCTGCCTACCTCGGACATGGGCGGTTGCTGTGAATACGAAGTGCAGGGCCTCCCAAGTCAGCGTCAGAGCCAGCCAGTCAGCCTGTGGCGGCAATCCCTGGATCAGGGGCCTGTCTGCTTCTGGACATCCCCGGGACCGGCGTGTAAACTCCGTCCGGAAACGTGGAGGACGGGGATGAAGACGCAGAGGTTCCTGGCGGCCGTGGTACTGGCGTTGTGGGGCTGTGCGGGGGGAGAGGGGCAGAACGTCCCGGGGGAGAATGAGGAGTGCTCTGAGCCGGGGATGACCACGTGCGGCCTGGCCACGTCGGGGCAGGATGCGGTGCTCCAGTGCTCGTTGTTGCATAAATGGGAGGCGTCGCAGGTGTGCACCGGAGAGTGCACGGTGGCCGCGGACGGAGCGACCTGCGTCGGCGGCGGCCTGCCCGACGTCGTCGAGGACTCCGGCCTCGAGGACCTGGCGGACCTCCAGGGGATCGAGCTGGTCGAGCTGGTCGACGTGGTGCCGGATGAGGCGCCGGCCGACGAGGTGGAGCCTCCCGACATCCAGGTGGAATTCAAGGACCTCATGCCGGACATGACCCCCCCGTGGGTCAAGTCGACCACGCCGACCGACCAGGAGATGGGGGTCGCCCTCCCGTTCGTGGTCCGGATCGAGTTCACCGAGCCCATGTACGAGCCGACCGTCGGCGACAAGACCGTCTTGATGTTCGATGCCGGCGGGAAGAATGTGACCGTCGAGTACTCCTGGGAGGACGAGAAGAAGAGCATCCTGCTGATGACGCCCAAGGGGGCGGTCTTCCCGGCCTCGCCGTACACGGTGCGGCTGGAGCCGTTGATCAAGGATCTGGCCGGGAACATGCTGGGGAACAACTACCAGTTCACGTTCTACACGGCGGCCACGCAGCCGGTGGGGCTGCACACGGATCTGGCAGCGAGCTTTGCTCCGCTCATCTACCAGGCGACGAACGACGAGGCCCCGCAGTATGACTACCTGACCCGGTTCGACCTGGACGGGGACTGGGTGGCCGAGGACAACGTGGACTACGTCAAGACCAACGCGGTCAAGTTCGAGGGGTACGTCCACTTCTCGGTGGCGGAGACGAAGAGCCACTACTTCATCACGTACGTGTTCTTCTACCCGTACCGGTTTGCGGAAAGCGAAGGGGGCCGGTTCGGCAACGACGTGTCCGGGGCCGTCGTCTTGGTGCGCAAGTCGGACAACCAGCCCGTTGCGGTGGAGACCTACTTCAAGCCGCAGGGGGCGGACGAGCGGTCGTTCTCGTTCATCACCGATGACTCGGGGTTCGACACGGGGGGCACGTTCACCGACTTCAAGTTCGACGGCAAGTATCCGAGGGAGGACCTGTTCCCGAACGGGCACTACGTGGCCTACCTGTCGGCCCGCAAGCACGAGTCGTGCCTCTGGCTGGACGAGAACAACGGCTTCCTCGACGGCTGCCAGCTCAATGCGGGAATCAAGGCTCAGATGAAGCGGGTGGAGTACAAGTACAAGGGCGGGGAGGTGACCGCGCTGACCAAGACCGGCGGGAAGTTCCCGCAGCAGGCGGACGACGTGGGATACGGGCTGGTGCATCTGCTCCAGAGCTGGTGGCCTCGGCGGGGGGACGTCGGGGTGGACAAGATGTGGGCCTCGGAGTTCGACTACGAGCCGTTCACGAGCACCCTGTTCAAGAACCGGCCGGACCTGAGCACCAAGATCCCGTCGGTGTTCGTGGACCCGATCGGGAACGACGACGGTCGGCCGCCGTGGGCATGGAAGCACAATCCGCAAAACGGAGCGTCGTTCTACGACCTGCCGAGGGGGGTATGGTTCCTGGATCCGGCGGTGCATTTCAAGCAGCGGCACGACCAGAAGAACCTGTGGCCCGGCTGGGACGACGCGGGCAAGACCGGGTGGTCGCTGGAGTACTGCTTCAATCCGTATTTCAACCTCGACTTTCGAGGGGTGTGGGCCGAGTGCAGCCAGAAGCAGTGAGCGGGGGTTGACGTGCGGTGGGCCTGGGTCATCTTCTGGGGGATTGCCGGCATCGGCATGATCGTGTCGGGGTTCTTCGTCGATTGGTTCGTTGTCGATTTCACGTTCTTCAAGATGAATCTCGGCTGGTTTGCGGCGCTGTACGGTGCGCTCAGCGTGTGGCGTAACGTGGGGCTCCAGCAGGAGATGGCGCTGACCGATCGGGAGCTGCACGACTACGGGGAGCGGCTCAGTCAGGCCACCCCACTGATCCTCCAGCGTGCGAAGGAGGGGGTCAGACCGCGGGTGATTGCCCGGGAGTTGGAAGAGCGGTTCGGCATCCCGGAGGTGGTGGGGTTGAAGTACATGGTGGTGCTCAGCCGGGTCCGGCTCAAGCCGGATTCCGAGTGCACGCCGGAAGGCGAGGCCCCCAAAAGCTGAGCCTCCCTATCAGGAATCAGCCATCTGCCAGAGAAGGGAGAACAGGAGCAGGGCGATGGAGCCGCCCAGCAGGCCGAACAGCAGGATGAGCAGGCCCATCTTGCGGCGCGGGGTGGGCGGGGTGCTGCCGAGGAACTTTAGCTCCACGTCACCGATGCGGACCTTCTCCCCTCCGGACAGGAGGGCCCTGGAGATCATGGTCCCTTCGACGAAGGTGCCGTTGACGCTGTTGCGGTCCTCGATGGCCCAGGAGCGCTCGTCGCCGTCGTAGCTGATGATGGCGTGGGCCCGCGAGATGCTGGGGTGGTTGATCTGGCAATCTGCGGTGTGGCTGCGGCCGATGACGGCACGGGGGCCTCGCATGGAGACGAGGCGGCCTCTGTTCTCGGTGTTGAGGATCTCGAACCAGACCTCTTCGTCCCCGGCAGGGCCGTCGGTGACTTCGAGGAGCATGGTCCGGACTTCGCCGAAGAGGACTTCCCGCCCCGGGGGCCAGCGGGTGGGCTGGCTGATGCGGCTGCCCTGGAGGATGGTGCCGTTCAGGCTCCGACAGTCCTCGACCATGACGTCGTCATCGCCTACTTCGATGGTGGAGTGGTGGCGGGAGAGGGAGGAATCGGGAATGCAGATGTCGCACTCGGTGCTGCGTCCGACCGAATGGCGTCCGGGCGCCAGGGGGACTTTGCGGATACCGCCCCGTCCGTTGTCGATGGAAAGCTCGAACCGATATCGCCCCGCCATCATCCGTTGACCCTACACTCGCCCAGGTTCGCCACAGACGTGCCTCCGTGAGGAGGCGGGACTCATGCAAACGGGACCAGCTTGGGCCGTCCGGAATCGAGCGTGAACATGTGGATTCCGTCCACCCGAGAGGTACCGTCTTCGACCGACGGGGTGGCGACGACCAGCATGCCCAGCGAGTCGAGGAGCCGGAACAGGTCATCGGGCTTCTCGTCGACGCTGGAAAGGGCAGCGGGCAGTCTGGACGGCATGGCGACGCGGGCTGCCGCCAGGAGCGGGATCTGGAGCTGCTGGCAGAGCCGGATGCTGCGCACCAGGGAGTGGAGCGAGCCGGCATCGAGCACCATGCCGTGGACATCGAGCGCCGCGCAGGCGGGGAGGAAGCCGTCCGAGTCGAGCGCGGTCGGAGAGAAGGTCGACAGGTTCCTGAGGTGTTCGGCAGGTCCGAAGCGGTCTCCCGACACCAGGAGCTTCTTCTCCACCGGCAAGGTGGCGGACAGAGCGTGGAGAACGAGGGAGTTGAGCGCGGGGATGCGGCCCACGACGAGGACGCTGCGACCCGCCTCTACAGCCTGTCGCAGACGGGCGACGGCCTCTTTTCCGGCCAGCCCGGTCTCGGTCAGCTTGCCCAGCGACATGGTGGTCTGGAAAGGCCGGACGAACCGGATGCACGGGTTGTCTCCCGACAGGGGGGAGGTGAGCACCTTGAGCAGGGTTCCGTCCTCGATGCGCTGGACGCCGAAACCGGAGGCAGCCGAGACCCGGGATGCGACTCGGGTCACTGCCGAGGGGCAGCTGAAGGAGACCTGGGACGGCACATGATTTCCCCGCCAGTCGTAGGCGAGGACCGAGCCGGAGGCAGCAACGAACACCTCGCCCACCTTGGGATCCTGGAGCAGGGTAACCACCGGCCCGTAGCCGAGCAGCTCGGACAGCATCAGCTCGGCGACGCCGGAGACGTCGGCTCCCGAGGCGCCTTCCCCCAGGATTCCGCTGAGCATGCTGACCAGGCGCTCCAGGGCATGGCGCCGGTTCGGAGTGCCGTTGGACGAGGCCGACCAGGCATCGAACTGGGCTGCCAGGCGGGCATAGTGTCGTTCGAGAAGGGCCGACGTCTTGAGATCCACGCGGGATGCGGACGGAGCAAACGGCGCCAGGCCTGGTGCCGGAGCGGCCGCCGGAGCCGACACGGGGGCCGGAGGAAGATCAACCTCGGTCACTCGGCGCTGCGGCGCCTTGGGAGCCGGCTCGACGAACTCATCTTCGAAGTTGGCCGGCACGTCGGAGTCGAGGAACTTGGCGACCGGTGCGGGATCCTCCGGAACCGCCTTGCGCTCGACGGTGGCGGGCTCGGCATGGGGTTCTTCGTCCAGCAGGGGGATGTCGAGCAGCTCTTCCGACGGGTGCGGGTCTGCGGCTGCTGCGGCCTGGCGGAAGCGGAGAGTATCGGCCGCAGCTTCCTCCTCGAGCTCGAAGTCCGACGAGATCTCCCGGGACGACTCCGCCACGTCTTCCGGGTGGAGGAGCTCGGGGGGCGGGGACGTGGGGATGCTGAGCGGGTCGACCACGACGGTCGACGGGCCACCGGCTCCCCCGGGCTGGGAAGCGTAGTCGGGAAGGTCCGCCCGCAGCATGTCCTCTTCCATGTGAACCTGGGTGGGGCGGCGGTCATCTTCGGACTTGGCAAACGGATGGATCGCCGAAACGCCGCCGGGCTGTGCAGCGGCTCCGGTCTTCTCGTCGACGAGCTCGATCTGGAGGATGTAGTCCCCCATGAAGATCTTATCGTCAGCGCCTACGACGGTATCTTCGAGCACCTTCTTTCCGTTGATGTAGCTGCCGTTCGTGCTGCCCATGTCCTGGAGCACTACCTTGCCGTCCTTGAGGGCGAACACGGCATGGCGCTTGGAGATGTTCCGCTTGGGCAGGATGATGTCGCTGGCCCGCAGGCGGCCGACCACGATCTCCGGCTTGCGGAATGTGAACTTGTGTTCTTCCTTGCCTCTCTCTCGGACCGAGACGACGAACATTCAGCCCTCCTGCA
Organism: uncultured Myxococcales bacterium; assembly: GCA_903895725.1. GTDB lineage: Bacteria > Myxococcota_A > UBA9042 > CAIXZC01 > CAIXZC01 > CAITUV01. The sequence goes on from CAITUV010000037.1 coordinate 23,964, forward strand.
CCCTCGACGCAACGGGTTTGCCACGCGCCACGCATGAGATCAAAGCGCACGCGCGAGCGGTTGTCAAGAAAATCCCCTGAGAAGAACTTCTCCGGACGCGTGGGGACGACTGCGAGTCTCAGGGCTGGGGAAGCAGCTCGACCACCATGGGCTTCCAGAGAAGGCTGCCCGGCTGGCCGGCCTGTCCGTCGGTCGGCTCGTCCCGGTTCCAGGCGAGGTCGAGGCGGGTGAGCAGGCCTTTGCCCGAGACGCTCCCCACCCCGGGCAGGGCCAGGTCGACGTCGAGGGTCGGGGAGATGTCGACCAGGAGCAGGGTGACCCGGTTCTCGCCCTGGAGCAGCTCGGGCGGAAGGGGGATTCGGCCGTGCGAAGCGCTGAAGAAGTCGGCAAAGCCGAGGTCGGCCAGGAGCTGGCGTGTACCGGCTCCCTGGAGGAGTCTCGAGTGGAGGCCCTGGCTCATGGATTCGTCGTCCGAGGCCCAGACGCCGACGGCCTGTCCGTTGAGATAGACGAGGCCGAGCACGCTCTTGCCCTCGAGCACGAGCTCGGGAGTACCCTCCCAGGGGGACATGGCCGACTTGGAGAACGTGAAGGTGGCCCAGGACATCTGGCCGTCGGTCAGGGCCAGGGGCGCGGCGTCCGCCGGCGGGTTGACCCAGGAGAACCCGGCATTGGCCGGGGCGCTGGGGTTGGTACCGAGGTCGTGCCATCCCTTGAGCACGCCTGCGGTGACGGCACTGCCCGAAGCATTGCCTCGAGTCACGGTCCATTCCCCTGCAAGAGGGGCGGAGACGGCCCCCACCACGACCTTGGCTGGCCCCCAGATCCCCTTGTGGGCCACGGGATCGAGGCCTTCGACCGCGAAGTGGGGAATCTTGGAGGCCATGGGGTCGAGGTTGGGAGGCAGGAGCGGGGCCGCGCTGTACAGCGGGAACATGGCGTAGGGGCTGCGTCCGAAGGCGAACACGCGGACGGCCACCTGGTTGGTTCCCTGCACGAAGAGGCCGGCCGGGATGCGGAAGCCCACCTCGCTGAGGCCGGAGGCCGTATCACCCGAGGCCATGGGGACGTTTCCCATGGGCACGGAGCTTCCGGCGTACTGGCCGTTGACGAAGAAAGAGAGCACGTCGGCCCCGCCTCCCAGCGAGAGGAAGCCGTCCTGGCCCGCGGGTACCGGCCCCAGCTCGACCGAGGTGAGGTACCAGGCCACGCCGAACCCGGCCGGCTGGTCGAGGGTATCCAGGGGCGTGGGGGCCCCCGGAAGGACCGCAAAGTGGTCCGGGAACTCGGCCTTGCCCACGTCCTCGGGGGTACCGAAGTACCCCTCCTGGCGCACGTACAGGTCGGAATGGGGGATGAGCTCGGCCGGTGCGGTCACCGCTTGTGCGAGCGGGCAGTCGAGGAGGCTGGCCTGGTCGGTCCAGCTGCAGGTGACGTTCTCGCCGTCGACGTGGACCTCGGACGGCTTCTTGTTCAGGAGGAACAGGAGACGGTCCACGCCGGGCTGGACGCGGCCCGACAGCGTGAGCTTGCCGCCGTCCGGCTGCACCGAGTCGATGCGGGAGAATCCGAAGGCCGCTACGTCCGTGGCATCGCCGTGGAGCGCGAACCGCAAGGTGCGGGCCACGTCCGAGGTGGTCGAGAGGATCTGCACCTGTTTTCCAGCCCCGAAGCCGACCAGGAGGGAGCCGGTCGAGTCGTGCTGGAACTGGACTGCGAGCTTGCCGCCCGGGTCGGTGTGCAGCCCTCCTCCGGGCAGGGAGTTGTGCACGATGTCCGGGATTCCGGCAAAGTTGGAGAACGAGACTTCGCCGGGTTCCGTGAAGAAGGTGCCGTTGGCGTTCACCAGCGGCTTGCCATGGGCCACGAGCAGCATGCGTCCGTTGAATTCCCGGATGGCCGCAAGGTTTGCGCTGCAGTACTCGAGGGTCGGGTAGCCGGCCCCGAGCGGGTGATTGACGAGCAGGAACTTCTGCCCCCATCCCAGGGCCTCATCCCCGCCTGCCTGGTCGTCCGAAGCCGGGATGACGATGCTGGAGTGGCGCGGGATGGTCGACCCCGCGTAGGTGGCTTTGGCCAGCAGGTCGTAGCGGGAGTGCAGGTTCTTGCCACCCTCCAGGGCATCGAGGTTGAGCAGGTGGATGAGCACCGTGCCGTCCGAGGCATCGAAGAAGTAGGTGGCGCGTCCCGTGGGTTCCTGCGGGGAGAGGAACCACTCCTCGAAGTGGTCGCCGAACAGCTCCATGACCCAGCCGGCCACCCCGGCGTCAGGGGCCTTGTACTTGTTCTCGATGGCGCCGACGGCCGCCGAATTCAGCTCGAGCTTGAGCGGAGGGTTGGAGCTGTTGGGACCGATGCGGTGCGGCAGGTCCCGGTTGGCCATGAGCGGTCCGATGCGGTCGAAGAGCAGGTTCATGTTGCGGAAGGCCTCGAACGAGCGCCGGGGGATCCCGGAAAGCCCGATCGGAGAGGCCGGGTCAGCCCGGCTGGGGGTAACCGTCGGGCGTGCCGCATTGAGCGTCGAGAACACGTCGAGGCCGCCGGCCGCATTCCGCACGGAGGACATCTCCGGCGCCAGGACCGAGGCCGCGAAGTCACGCACGACCACCACGTCGGCCCCGGCCATCAGCGCCCGGGCCATGTGGACCGGAGAGGGCAGGATTCCCACTGCGATTCCGGGGACGGCCATGTACACCTGGCCGTGCAGCGCTGTGTTGCGCATCTCCTTCTTGAGGTTCCAGAGCTTGAGCTCCATGGGCTGATAGGGGGAATCGGCCGACAGCTCGAACGCCGGATAGAGCCCCGGAGCATCCCCGGTGGCCAGCACGCGCCGCCCTCCGTTCTCGAAGTCACCGGTCAGCGATGTGACCAGCGGGACCTTGATGCCATCGGCCTGCACCGTGTCGCGGAGCTGGGCCATGTACACGCCGGCATTGAGCGGAACGGGCGCACTCCCGGCCATTTCCTGGAGGACCCGGTTGCGGGCATCCTTCAGGAACGAGAAGAAGTCGTAGCTCGATTCCACCTGGTAGAACGCCAGCTTCCCCTCCGGGAACGAGGTGAGCTGGAACGGTACCACGATGGCGTTGAGCTGGTCGAACCAGCCCGCGACGGCAGTCTGCCAGTCGGCATCCGTCATTCGGAGCACCATCTTGCCGTCCGCCACGGGGGAGGGGACGCTGTCACTTCCAGCGACCATGCGGTCCGGCAGGCAGCCGGCGGCCTCGCCCTCGATCCACGGACCGGCATGGAGGTAGATGAACAGGTTGCGGCTCTGGGCCTTCTGGAGGAAGTCGGCCAGGGCGAGGTTGCCGGTGGTGAAGTCGAGCACCCCGGCGGCCGTCTCGTGCCGCCGCCAGCAGACCGACGTGTACACTCCGTTGAAGCCCGCCTCCTTGACCTGGTCGAGCAGGGACTCCCACCGGGAAGTCGGGAACTTCCAGTAGCTGATCTCGGCAAAGCGCATCTGGAGGTACTTGCCGCCGATGATGAGTCCCTTGGCGCTCACCGTGAGGGGGCCGAAGGTTTCGAACGGGTAGATGCCCGGGTCGGTATCCGGCACCTGGACATCCGCGGTATCGATGGTGGTTTCTTCCGGCTCCTGGACGTCAACAAGGTCTTCGACCTCCGGGAGTGCGTCGGTCACATCCGGAGTCCCTGGTTCATCCCCCACATCGGGAGTGGACGGCACTTCCGTCGCATCGACGACATCGATGTCCTGCCCGGGGGGCGACATCTCGTCGGAAGACGTGTCGTGGTTGAAGCGCCACCAGCTTTCGAAGGTGTCCGTGTTGCCCCCGCCGTCTCCGGAGCATGAGCCCAGGAGCCAGAGTGGAATCACAAGGAAGGCGAATCGGTACCAGCGCATCGCAACACCCCTCTTGCCATCAAGGTCACTTCCTTGTACCAGAATGGGACGGGGGCGGCAAGGAAAGGGCGCTCCGACGAGGTCGGCGGAATGACACGAAGAAAGACTCGGGGTAGCTTCATCCTGGCGGGAGCGTTGGCCGCGTTGATCGCGGCTGGGTGCACCGGCAATCTGCGTCCCTCGGGCGACATTGTGCCGGAGACGGCGGCCGATGCCGTGCTCGATGTCGCCGGAGACGTGCCGGGAGGCGATTCCGGGCCGTTCGATGTGGCCGGGTTCTGCCCCTCGGGAAGTGCGTTGACCGAGCGGGGGCCCTTGCTGCCCCGGCCCACTGCAGTCTACCGGTGGGGAGAGGAGACTCCGCTCGTGGGAATCGCTCTCGAGGTGCGTGGAGCCGTGGCAGAGGACACGGCCGAGATCGACGCGTTGGCCGAGGATCTGGGACTCTTTCCGGACTATCTGGAAGATGCCCAGGCTGGAAGCCGGGGGGACGGGGATGCCGGCCCGGACGGCGGGCAGCACAAGCGGGCCCCGGTCGCCGCCCGGATCCGTCTCCATGATGCCGAGGACTGGACCGCTCTTCTCGCCGCCTGCGGGTTGGAAACGGGGGAGGCTCCCGGGGCCTACTACCTGCACGCGGACATGGCGGACGGAGTGCTGGATGTCCACCTGTTTGCCGGGGAGGATGCGGGTCGATTCTACGGGCTGAGGACGTTGCGACAGGTGGCCGGGGTGGGTCCCCTTCCCCTGGGCGACGCCCGTTCGGGGCAGGCGGGCAAGGGAAGAGACGTGGAGCTGTTCGACCGGCCGGTCATCGGCATGCGGGGGCTTATCGAGGGGTTCTACGGGACTCCCTGGACCGCCGAGGCACGGCTGGCCATGGTCGAATGGGCCGGGACGCTGCGGATGACGCACTACCTGTATGCTCCCAAGGCAGCCCCGCTGATCAACACGGCGTGGATGCTTCCCTTCGAGAAGCTGGACCTGGCTCATTTCAAGGCCCTCGCCGAGGCGGGAAGTCGCAACCGGGTCAGGATCTGCGTCGAGATGCACCCGTCCTGGATGTTTCATTACTCGAGCCCGGAGGACCGCAGCGTGCTCCTCGGCAAGTTCCAGGCCGTGATGGAGCAGGGCGTCGATTGCATCGTGCTGGCGTTCGACGACGTGTCGGACAAGCTGATCCCGCCCGACGACACGCTCTACGAGGACTACACGGCGGCCCAGGTCGACCTGGTGCCTGCGCTGGGGGAGTCGCTGCGGCAGATGAATCCCGAGCTGTCGCTCGTGTATGTGCCGGTCGAGTACTACACGAACCATCCTCGAGCTGCGGAAGCCTGGCCTCGGTTCGACCAGGCGCTTCCCGACTACTGGGAGATCGCCTGGACCGGGCGGGAGATCGGCAACGGGGCCATTTCGCTCCAGGATGCCCTGGACGCGGCGGCACTCCTGGGACGCAAGCCGCTGCTGGGGGACAATTACCCCGTCTCCGACGATGCCAACAAGACCGGCGTCCTCTTCCTCGGGCCCCTCGTGGGGCGGTCGCCCGATCTGCTCGAAGGTCTGTCCGGGGTCGCCTTCAATGCGATGCCCCTGCCGTATTCGTCCCTGCCCGCTCTGGCGACAGCGGCCGACTACTCGTGGAATCCTGAAGGGTACGAGCCTGCCGAGTCGATGCGGAACGCCGCTCGGCTGCTGGCCGGCGAGGAGGGGGCCGAGGCGCTCTACACACTGGCCATGGCGAATCGTTGCCCCATGCTCGAAGGGAGCGTTGCGCCGGAGCTGGCCGACGCGATCGCCGCGCTGTGGGGCGCTCTCGACGAGGGGACGGATCCCATCGGTGCTGGCAACGCACTGCAGGAGGGGTTCTTCTCGCCCTACTCGAAGGTGGTGGCCGGTCTCGCAGCGGATGGCGTCCTGCAAGGCCTTGCCGGGGAGACAGGGCCATGGGCCGCGAAGCTGGCCGCATACGGGGACGCTGGCGGGCTCGCGCTGACCCTGCTGCTCGAACAGGCGGACGGAAAGAGCCCCGACCCCGCCCAGGTGAAGGCACTTGCCGACCAGGCCGAGGCGCTGAAGGGGCTTCTACCCCGGCCAACGGGCGGAATCATGGATCAGTTCCTGGAAGACGCGTTGGCGGAGCTGGGGGAATTGTAGGAAGCCGAGGCGTGGCATGGGCCGATGGATCGGGCACCCACGGCCGAGGCGTGGCATGGGCCGATGGATCGGGCACCCACGGCCGAGGCGTGGCATGGGCCGATGGATCGGGCACCCACGGCCGAGGCGTGGCATGGGCCGATGGATCGG
>CAITUV010000038.1 GCA_903895725.1 uncultured Myxococcales bacterium
GCACTTGCAGTCCTTTCCCTGACCACAGTTGCAGTCCGGCCCGCACTTGCACTCGCCCTTGCCGGCTCCGCACTTGCAGTCCTTTCCCTGACCACAGCTGCAGTCCGGCCCGCACTTGCACTCGCCCTTGCCGGCTCCGCACTTACAGTCCTTTCCCTGACCACAGTTGCAGTCCGGCCCGCACTTGCACTCGCCGTTTCCCGCCGGGCATCCCAACCCCTTGGCCTTCCGCTCGGCCACCTGAGCAAAATGAGCCTTGACCGCCTCGGCCTTCTCGGCGTCGAGCGCGGTCACGGTCATGTTCGCCCCGTCCTGGGTGTTCACGACCTCGATCTGGGTCCCCAGAAGGACCTTCTTCCCCGGGTGCTTCCCTCCATGTCCCCCGCAACGCTCGCCGGCCAGGACGCTGGCCGAGAGCAGGAGAACCGCCACGATTCCAAGCACGATCTGAATTCTTTTCATCGTCATTCCTCCGATTTCAAGTTGTCCATGTTCCCGCATCGTTTCAACTTCACGTTGCCGGCACTCGAGCCGGCCTCGCCGGATCCACCGGACCCCCTGTCCCATTGCGGCGCGCACGCATGGGGCCAGGGCGGGCCGGCCAATTCGCTACTCCTCAAGGATTCCCCCAATTGCTCCCCCGCAGGAGCCGGCGCCCCCACCGCAGCCCCCAGAGCCTTCACGACCTCCACCGCCACCTCCGCAGCCGCCACCGCCCAGGCCATCTCCTGCCGCACGACCGCACGGGCAGCCCCCGAGGTCATCTTCCGGAGCGGGCGGCATCCCCGGACCCGGCGGCTCGCCCGGCACGGCCTGAGGTGAACCCGGTCCTCCGGACTCCCCCGGTCCTCCGTGGCCACCATGGCCTCGGTGCTGCCCTCGATGCTGCCCTCCCGGCCCGGGCCCGCCGCCCATGCAGCCGCCGTCACACATGGGGCATCCACACAGGTCGGTTCCGATAAACTCGTCAAACTTCGGCTTCTGGTCGGCATTGAGCCGGTTGCGCAGGGCGACGAGGTTGTCCACGACGATGTCCTGCACCTGCTTCTGAAGTTCAGCGATCCGTCTGGTGCGCTGTTTCAGCGCCGTGACATCGGGGGAATCCGTGGCAACCATTTTGAAGAGCTCCCGCCGTTCCTCGCGAACCTGAGCACGAAGGCCCCGGATCGTCTCGGCCATGGCCTTGCGTCCCTCGTGGAATTCACTGGCCTGGTCGTCGGTCAATCCGAGGCGATCTTTCAGCTTGCCCGGCCCGGCAGGCGGCGGTCCGCCGGGGCTCGGGGGGAGCGCCCCGGGAGGTACCGATTCGGGAAAACCCACCCCCGGTGCCGGCGGCGGCGGGGGAAACCCGAGCATCCGCACCGCAAAGGCCGCGGCAAAACCGACATTGAACAGCACGGAAAGCCCCAGGGCGAGCACCAGCCATCTCTTGCGGGCAGAGCCCCCATTCTCGGTCATCATGGATTCCCCTCCGTCCACTCGTCCTCCAGGAGCATTGCGAGCTGCGTCTCTTCCGGGGCGGCCTCGAAGACCCCCTCCGGGATCAGGCTGTCGCTCGAGAGTATGGCGCCATCCGGGGACGCGGACGCTGCCTGTGCCGTCGAACCATCGGCCGTCACGCTCTCGGCCTTGAGCAGGCTTCCGCTGACCTCGTCGGCACCGTTCGAAGAGCCGGCCAGCCCAGCCCCGGCTCCGACGCCGGCTGCAACGACGACTAGTGCGGCGGCCACGGCCCCGGCACGAGCGGCCAGGGACCACCCGAGCAGCAGTCTGCCCAGTGAGGGCTCAGGCCTCGGTCGCTTCTCCAGCTCGGCAAGAATCGAATCGACCAGGAGCATCGGCACGGGCGGGACTTCCAGGTCCCGAAGCGCATCACCAGCCTTCCTGAGGTCCTCGGCCTGGGTACGGCAGGACGTGCAGGCGTCCAGGTGACCTTCGAGTGCAAGCCGCTCCTCCACCCCCATTCTTCCGTCCACCCAGCGGTGCAGGCTCTCTCGTTTGTCTCGGCAGCTCATGGCAACCTCCACGCCCTCATTAACACAGATGTCGGCGGAAACCCCCGCCGAAAGATCAGGCGGGGCGGGCTATCCCGGTGGATCAACCGGGAACCCGGGAATCCCCTTGTGCGGCCGAGGCGGAATCGACGGTCTGGGAGAACCCAGCGGAGACGGCAGGCTCTGCGGCCGGACGGGAGAGGAGCACGGGAGCCGCAAGCCCGACGGTCACGAGCCCGCTGCCCCAGAGCGGGACTTCATAGCCCACGCTGGCCCCCAATGTGCCGTAGATGATCGAGCCGATCACCATTCCGGCCATAGTCATCATGTTGACCACGCCGAAGTTCCCTCCCATGCGCTCCAGAGAGAAGATCCGGAAGATCCCCACGTAGAACACCATGAACATCGCGCCGTCGCCGCAGCCGTGGAGCACGCGGAAGGCGCACGAGACGGGAACGCTGTCGACCACCATGCCGATGTGACCCGCGCCCGAGGCGATGAGCCCGAAGGCAAAAACCGCCTGCCCGTCCGCGTGGCGGCGGAGGGGGAATCCAAGGGTCAGGGCAGTCACCAGGATCGCGACGAACTCGCTGGACATGTACCAGCCCATCTGCGTCATCGACAGCCCCAGGTTGTCCTGGAGGAAGAGCGAGTAGCAGGTGAACTCCGCCCCCCAGTGCGTGGCAAACAGCACGAGCCAGAGGCAGAACAGGAGCACCCGGGGACGCGCATAGTCCGCCTTGTAATCGACCAGTCGCGCTCGGGACAGCGGGGTCGGCTGCAGCCTCGACGTGAGCGGCAGCAGTGCCGCACAGGCCGCGGCCGCCAGCAGGAAGGCCGGCACATAGTCCAGAGTGGCCAGGACGTAACCCGCCACCACGGCCCCGACGGCCAATCCGAGAAACCGAGCGGCCTGGAAGGACCCGATCTGCCCCGGCATCCGGTCCCCGGTTCCCCTCTTGAGAACCTGAACGTCGAGGCTGAGCTTGAACACGGCCGAAGCCAACATCCCGATGAAGAAGACGGCCAGCACCGGCACGAAGCTGTCGACGACGGCCATGAGAGCCAGCCCCACGCTCTGACCGATGAGGGCCAGTGCCACCAGGGTTCGACTCGTGATACGGTCGTTGCTGACCCCGGTCGGAATCGCGGCAAGCAGCCCGGTTACGGCCTGAACGGCAAACAGAACACCGATCTGAGTCCCGCTGAACCCCAGCTCGTTTCGGAAATACAGCGTGAAGTAGAAGCTCCCCACGGATGTGACCACCGAGAACAGCGAAGCAAGAAGCAGCGCTGGCCATCCGGCATGACGGACATCCGAGGGCAGCGGAACATGTTCACCCACGCCCCGCCCTCCGCCATCGTCGCCGGTACCATGCCGGCGAATGGCGGAAAGGTACTCCCTGCCAAGCCCAAGTCAAGATCATCCCCCGGTGCGGACAGCGCCGTCCCTTCTCGTGCGGGGCTCAGTCCCTGCGGAACAGCTGCTCCAGCTTCTTCAACGCCTCGGCCTTGCCCCTGGGGGAGCGGGCCGAGCCTCCCGGATCGGCGTGACGCAGGGAGAAGCCCACACGTTTTCGGATCAGATCCACCTCCACCACGCGCGCACGGACTCGCTGGCCGATGGCCACGATTTCGGCCGGGCTCGAGATGCGCCGGTCCGAAAGCTGCGATAGATGGATGAGCCCCTCGATATCCAGTCCGAAGGTCACGAACGCACCGAACGAGGCCAGATTGGTGACCTGGACCTCGAGCAGCATGCCCACCCGCAGGTCCGCCAGGGAACGGATGAGGGGATTGAGGCGAGATGCAGGGCCAGCTTGGAGGGGGGAGGTCGGTGCCGAATGCCCGCCGGCCGCAGCGGCTTTCCGTTCGAGCTGCACCTGTGTCAGCACGTCGGAAAGGCGCTCCCGCAGCGGTGCCTCGTCGAGATCGTGCTGGTACTCGGCCAGCCCGATCTCGAGCGGGTCGACTGCGCCCCACTCCTCCAGGGGATGCAGGGCCCTCCGGCCCAGGATGAGGGCGGAAAGCTGCTCCCGTGGGAAGCTCGAGGCCTCCAAAGCCGACCTTGCCGCCGACAGGCCGGCCGGGCGCACGGGCAGTGTTCCGGTGCCGAGAAGCCGGCTCGCGGCGGCAAGTCGAGGAGCATCGACGGCCCCGGAGGGAACCACCCACAGACGGACCTTCCGTTCCGAGATCCAGCGCTGAAAAGGCATCTCCCAGCCTCGGTCGGCCGGGAAGCTGCGGGAAGTCTCCACCGTGCCGTCCCCGGCGATCACGACTGCCCCCAGGGGCTGGCGCACGGCTCCGACGAAGAGGGCACCGAGCCGGGGCTCACGGACCGGGGGCTGGGTCAACAGACCCCGGTACGCCGCCGCGGCCAGGGCGGAGGCTTCGTCCAACGCCCGTTCGTCCAGTGCCCGCTTCACCGCCGCGGGCAGGGCCGACGAGTAGGCATAGACCATGGGTTCCCGGTACCGGGCCTCCCTCGCTTCGATCTGCGCCTGGAGCCTGTCGGCCGACAGGCCGGGCTCCACTCGCAGGTGTCCTGCCCGCTCCTGCCTGCGCCAGGCGAGCCATCGCTGCGACGGAAGCTCGGCGACTGCCAGCTCGCCAGACAAGGCCAGAGCGTCGTCCGGAGCGGATGGTAGGGGGGTCGCCCGCACGTGGCCCTCCTTCAGGGCAAGTGCCAGCAACGCCGCTGCACAATCCGCCAGCGCAGCATGCGCCAGACCGGGAAGCGCTGCCGCCACGGTCTCGCCCAGCTCCAGGCCGGCCATCGAGCGGCAGGCCCAGGCGGCCTCATGGTCCAGCGGACTCGAAAGCACCTTCGAGCGAAATGAGCGGAAAGCCCGGAAGCGTCCGACCAGCTCACCGAGCAACGACACGGGCGGACTCCCAAGCTCCATGATGTTCCGGGCCAGGTGACGCAGCGACGGCTCCTGCTCGAGGAGCGCCTCGAGCCGGCGCATCCGCTCCCCATCGAACCCGGCAGGTACTTCGCCGAGCCAGTCCGCAAACGTCATCCCCTTCATCGACCTACTCGCCCCGCTCCCCGTCGCCGTCGGCAGGCGTCCCGTCGCCGGCCGCTTGCGTCCCGTCGCCGGTCAGCAGCGTCCCCTCGGCAGCCACCAGCTCGTCAAGCCGATCGCGGACCGGCCACCAGCGCATGTCCTTCAGCATCTCCGCCTGCGACATGGCGTAGATGCAGGCAATCACAAGCAAAGTCAGGTCCAGGACGATGCCCAGCCAGTTTCCTGCAGAAAGCCAGGCATTGCTTTCTCCAGCCAGCAGGGCCAGCCGGTCCGAGAGCCGCAAGGCAAAGGCCACGGCCACGAAAGTGGCGACCGCCCCGACCCGACCGCAGTCCATTTCCTTCGCCGGCAGCAGGAAGATCCCGGTGAGCAACGCGACCCCGGTTGCAGTCAGCACCGGGATGTGGGATTTCAGAGGCGCGGCGAACAGCACCGGGGGAAACCCCTGGCTCAGAAGGCCCATCTCGTCCAGGGTCAGGAGGCCGTCGGAGCCGTGCTCCAGACCTCCCGGCACGAGGCGGGGGACGAGGGCAAGCACCACGAGCCCGGCCATGAGCCGTGAGGGAATCACGGTCTCCCGGACCCGCCCGGTCGGAGATCTCCACATGGCCACCACCACGGCCCCGGCCACGCCGTACCAGAGGCCGACGACCCCTCCTCCGGTCAGCAGGACCGAGGCCGCGCCCCCGGCCATTCCCGCCAGGAGCACCGGCAGCCCAACCCTCCACGCCCCATCCCGCCACCCGAGCGGAACTGAGAAGCTCAGCAGCAACAACAGATTGAGGCACAGCACCGCACCGTTCGGCTGGAGGAACAGGTGGGTGAGCCAGCGCCACGGCTCCACCGCAAGCGCACCCGCCCAGAGCACCCAGGACCCCAGGGCCTCGGGATCCGGACCGAGGCCCCTTCCGGCGACAGCAACCTGCGTGGCAAGTGCCGCCAGGACCAGAAGCACCGGAAGCAGCGCCCCCCCGTAGCATCGGGATGAGGTGGCGGACAGCACCGATGCGACGAGCTCGTCGAACCTCCCCTGCGCCAGCTCATACCGGGTTCCGTTCTTCGTAACGTGCACCATGCCCTCCCCCTCCCGGAAACCGGCAGCCCCCCCGTGATTGCTCGTTTCCATGCGTGTCCTCCACGGCCCGTCCGCTCAACGGTTCTAGCACGGCCGCAGCCGTCTGTCACGGCCGGCAGGTCAGGTCCCCGCCTTGACGGCCGAGGGGCGGTAGGCTACGGTCGAGAACGCGGAATGCAGCCAACCCCGGATTTCCAGTGACCGGCGAGCGCTGTGCATTCGGGACGGAGAACGGAATCATGCTCCTGGCGCTCCTGGTAGGAATCGTCTTCGGGTTCTTCGGTGCCATGCCCCTGGCCGGCCCGGTCGCGCTCGTCGTGTTCTCTCGGGGAATGGAAGGCCGGTTCCGGGCGGGCATGTTCACAGCGCTGGGGGCATCGGCTGCCGAATTCCTTTACGCGTTGCTGGCGTTCTGGGGATTTGCAACGTTCCTGGCCCGGATTGCGTGGGTTCTGCCGGCCTCCAAGGCAGCCGCTGCCATCGTGCTCACCTTCCTGGGAATCGCATTCATCCGGCGCAAGGCCGATGAAGCCGTCGAGGCACGCCCCGAAGGACGGAGGCGACATGCGCTCGCACTCGGCTTCCTGCTGACAGCGCTCAATCCGACCCTGATTGCCACGTGGTCTGCGGCAACGACGACGCTCTACTCGACCGAGCTGGTGGAGTTCGATCCGAACCACGCCTGGCCCTTCGCTGCCGGCGTGTTCGGCGGCGACATGCTCTGGTACTGGCTCATGCTGGTGCTCACCCGGCGAAACCGGAGCAAGGTCCGGCCGCGAGCGCTCGCGTTGTTGCTCCAGGCCATGGGCCTCGGCCTGCTGGCTCTGGCCGCGTGGTTCGCTGTGGCCTTCATCCGGATGCTGGCCGCCTGACGTGGGGGCAAAGGCCGATCCGTAGGGCCCCTCCCGCGTGGTCGGGGCTGTGTGGGGGGGCCGATCCTACCTCACCACTTCCACGGGATGACTGAACCGGTACTTGAGGTTGTCGGACTCGTCCTCGGTGGTTCCGGAGCCGGTCAAGTCGGCAAACTCGAGCTTCGGGAGCTTGGCAAGCAGCGGGACGATGGCATCGGTGAGCCCGGTACAGCCGGACAGACGGATCCGCTCGAGGTCCTTCATGCCGGAGACGACGACGAAGGCCCCGTCCGTGATCGGAAGCCCGGAGAGGTCGAGGCGGCTGATCTTCTTGAGCGTGTCCAGCCGCATGAAACCGGCATCGGTAAGGCTCGTGCGGGCCAGCGACAGGATCTGGAGCTTGCCCAGTCTGCGGATGGCATCGGCGGAGACATCGGTCGTGGGAGTACCGTCCAGGTGCAGCTCCACGAGCCCTCCGAACCCGGCCAGCGTGGCGACCTGGTCGTCCGTGACGCGAGTTTCGGCAAGGTTGAGCCGCTCCAGCTTGGACAGAGGCTTCAGGAATGCGAGCCCACTCCCGGAAAGATCCACGCCGGACAGGTCCAGGCGCTTGAGACCCTTGAGTCGTGCGACCTGCTCCAGGCCGGATGCGGTCAGCCCGAGCCCGCCGAGGCCCAGGGATGACAGACGCTTCAGGCCGGACAGGTGTGCCAGCGTTTCCTCGGAGAAGCCGGCGTTGCGGCTGATGTCGAGCTCGGTCAGAGCGGGCATGGCCGCCAGGCTTGCCAGAGCCTCGCCAGAGAGCCGCCCCCCGGTCAAGCGCAGCGAATCGAGCTTCCGGAGCCCGGCCAAGTGCACCAGTCCCTGGTCCGTAACCCGGGTGGAATTGAGGGACAGACGCTTCAACCCGGACAGCTTCGAGAGGCTCTGCAGGCCGGAATCGGAAATCCCGCCACCGGACAGGAGCAGTGTCTCGAGGCCTCCCATGCGGGCCAGTCCGGTCAACTGCTCGTCGGCGACGCTGCACGCCGAGAGGTCTAGCCACCGAACGGCCTTGAGCTGCGTGACGGCATCAAGGATTCCCTCGTGGATGGGGCGGTTGTCTGCCGGGGCATTCTCCGGAGTACCGCCACGGCAGAGCCGGACCCCCGGAATCTTCTTCTCTTCGACTTCGCAGATGGCCTCGACCCATGCGAGTGCGCCTGCAGCGCCGGCCGGCTCGACGAACCACGTGGCTCCGTTGGGAATCCAGAGCCCCCGGCCTTCTTCCGTGGGAGTCGCCCCGAGCTTGCGAACCTCGTCTCCCTCGACAACGAATACGTTGAGCTCGAGCTGCGAGTCGAACCGCAACGTTGCGGGACCTCCGGCAAGGGCCGCAGGCCCCGGAGCCAACGTCAGAGCCAGGACCAAAGCGAGCATTCCGGCTGCATCGCACATTGTGCACCTCCCTGGCCGCGTAGACTACACCCGAAACACGGGAAGGCCAATCCGTGGGGTGCGGTGGCACCGCGGCGGCGGGCGGCGGCGGCGGCGGGGAAAGACATAGGACGAATAGGACACATAGGACGAATAGGACAGATAGGACCCGCCGCCGCCCCCGAGCAGGAACGGCCCGGTCGCCAGATTGGCTTCCGAGCAAGAGCAGCCGAGTAGCCCCACCGGCCGCCAGTCAAACCCACCCTCTAGCTCCGCACCGCGTCCTATGCCTTCCGTGCGTCCTATGCGTCCTATGCGTCCTATGCGTCCTATTGGTCCTATACGCCCTGCCCGCCCCCGCCGAGGTTGCATCGGCCCGTACGCTGGGTACAATCCCCTCGCAAGGAACGGGGAGGTGTCGCATGCGGAATCTATGCCTGCTGGTGGTGTTTCTGGCCGCCTGCTCCGGGACAGGCCGTGAAGCGGTGGGCCCGGACGGGGCCGGGGACGGCAGGGGCTTGACCCAGGATGCATCGGGGACCGAGGACGCAACTCCCGACGCACTTGCGGACCGCCGCCTGGCTCCAGAGGATTCCGTGGTGCCTCCGCCCGACGCTGCAGAGGAAACGCCCCGGGGCACCGACCTGTCCGAGGAGCCTGCCCCGAGCGACGTCGAGGGGTCCGACACGCCTGCCCCGAGCGACGTCGAGGGGTCCGACCTGGCCGACCTGTCCGAAGAGCCTGCCCCGAGCGACGTCGAGGGGTCCGACCTGGCCCCGCTCCCGGCCGGCTGCTGCTACACCGACTCGGATTGCCCGGTGGACGGGTCCGGGGAACAAGCGTGCGCCGGACAGGCGCTCGGCTGGCCGGAGGGGGCCGGTGTGTGCAAGGGCAAGCCGTCCGACCCGGGACGCTGCTACGGTGACGTGCACTGCCCTGCGGGGAGCCACTGTGACGGAGAGTCGGTCTGCGGCTGCATGGTCGACTGCGACATGGACTACGAGGGGCCGGGGATCTGCGTCCCCGACGACGGAACCTGCCCGGCCGTCGACACGGATTGGGTAATGGAGTATTGCAACGCAGCCAATCTCGTGGTCTTCGACGGCAAGAAATGCGTGGCCACCTGCCCCGGATGCTGCGAATGCAAGCCGTTCTGCAAGTATACGTTCCAGTCGTTCGAAGAGTGCGAGGCCTCATGCCTTGCCACCACGCCCCAATGTCCCCTCTATGTGGCGGCACTGGCGACCGAGCCTTACTCGGTCTGGCAGCCGGACCAGGGTTGCGAGAGCATCGACCCTGCCCCGGGCTGCTCCCAGGACTCGGACTGCCCCCCGCCGTTCATCATGCCCGACCCGGGGGCTTCGGGGGACCTGTGCGTCCTGGGCAACTGCGTGTTCTGCTGGAACGACTCCCAGTGCAAGGCCGGGGAGCTCTGCCGAGCAGGCCGGTGCGTGCCGAACTGGACCGGAGGCTGCCCGGAGGCCCCGCTCTGCAAGCTGGAAGACGGCTGCCGGTTGATCACGCCGTCGGAGAAGCCCTGCCCAATCTGCATCTGCGACTCGACCTACTCGATTGAGTGCTATACCGACGAGTTCTGCATGATCTTCAGCTTCCATCCGTTCTCCCGTTGCGTCTACGGCCGATGTGCGGACTGCCGGAACGACTCGGACTGCCCCGCCCCCTGGAGCATGGGGACGACCTGTATCCCGCCCGGCATCTGCTATGACATGACGCCGCCGCCCGCAAGCCTGTATGGCACATGGCTCGTCGGCTGGTACGGCGGGCTCGATCACTTCAGCTACTTCCGGTTCGAGATGGACGGAACCCTGCGGAGAGGTCACTACGTGATACAGGACACGTTCATGGACGACTTCCCGGGCCTGCCCTGCTACCCGGGGGAGGACGTGACCTATCCTCTGCTCGGAACCTGGGAGCCGGAGATCACTCAATCCGGATTCCTCGTGGTCCGGGTCAACCTCAACGTCTCATGCGACCCCAAAGCGGGGTACACGGCCCGCTGGGCTTTCACTCCGTCGGCAGACGGGCAGAGTGCGGACGTGAAGGACATCGACACGGGAAACACCTTCCTGGCCCTGCGCTATCCGACCACGGTCTGCCTGCCCGACATGTCGTTGTGCGAAGCGCCGCAGTACCCCTTCTGACACGGCACCTTCAACTTCGATGGGGGCACTCGCTGACGTCCGCTATTGAATTGCCAGCCGGTAGAGCTGAGTCCCGAAGAAGCCATGGAGGTGCTTCGAAGTGGCGAAGAGCACCTGGGGCGGGTTGTCGACGAACGCACCGGACATTGGGGCACCGTCCTTCACGGATTCCCAGGTGGCTCCGCCATCGCAAGAGCGGATGATGTCCATCTTGGCCGCGACGAAGAAGCACCCGTTTCCGAATCGAAGCGCCACGGAGCCGGTGGCAGGGAGAACCTTGTCGCTCTTGCTCCACGTGGCCCCGTTGTCCGCCGATAGATAGAAGTCAAAGGCAGCTCCCTTGGCGATGACGACTACATTGGTCCCATCCCCGTCCCCCGCCACCGCACCGGGGACGGAGGTCTTGGGAACGTCCGTGCAGCTGGCCCCTCCTGCGTCGCAGTAGTGCAGCATCCCATCGCCGGCGTAGAAATTCCGCTTCCCGCTTGCGAATCCGAAGCAGGCTCCCGAAGTGATGAGCCCGTCGTTCTTCGACACCGTCCAGGTGTCCCCGGCATCCGTCGAGGTCACCAGCTCGTCGGCAACCACGCCGTCGAACGCGAGGCCATACACACTGCCATCCCCAACGAAGAGATCCGCAAGTCCGGCATCGTTGTTGATGAAGCCGACGGTGCGCACCTCGAACTCGGCCTTCCCCGCAGGGCGGACGAATATCTTCTTATCGGCCTCGCTGTAACCGGGCGGCATGCCGGCAACCACGTTGCCGTCGACCAACGCCAAAGGAATGGTGCCGGAGTTCCCCTCAGGGATCTGGAGGCCGGTCACTTCGCTCCAGGCCCCCCCCGGCCCGTCCAGAAAGAAGAGCTTCTCCTTGTTGCCGTCCACTGCAACGGAAGCGTAGATCTTGTCGCCGTCGACGACCAGGTCGGTCACGAGACCGGCCGGCTCGAGGGCTGCACCGACCGTCTCCCACTTCCCGTCCACCGGCCCAACCGGCACGTCGGCGGCGGGGCCTCCTTCGTCGGTCCCCAGAGGGAGATCTCCGGCGGTCTCCATCCCACCGACATCCGGGGGGGCCGGTGAATCGGCCGTGATACTGTCGTCACCGCCCCCACCACCTCCTCCCCCTGAGTCACAGGCGGCGTTCCAAAGGAGCATCAGCGACAAGCCCCCCCCAACGACTACCCTTCTGAACATGACTTCCTCCTGTGCATGGAGAGCCGGATGTCCCGCCACAACGCACCGACGGTCCCCACCGGGTGCGACGTCGCAGCCTGCAGGACGTTGGCCCACTGTCTATTCCGAGCATACGGTATTCTTGTGTAATTCTGCCGTCAAGTAGTTTGCGCTTGCCCGCGGATCTGTCGTTGTTGTAGCGTGGCTGTCGGAGAACGGGGATTGGCCAAGGAGGTGATGAGGCATGCAAGACTTCAGGCGGGGCAGGCTTCCGAAGTCACTTCTCGCTGCCTGGGCACTAGCGCTGCTGGCCGGAGTGCAACTGTCCGCTTGCTCCACCCTGGAGCCGGCGCAGATGTCCGACTTCAAGTCCGGGCGGGCCGTTGCAGGCCTTCCGCTCGACGACCCGGGGGCGTGGAAATCGATGGTGGCCACGGCAAATCGCTCCATCAAGAAAGGGGCCGAGGTCATCTGGCTTGACTACAATGAGCTCCATGTGGCCAACCTGGCGGGCGGCGACATCCGGGCACTCCACTTGTTTGCGGATGCCGATGGAACGGATGCCAGACCCGTGCTCGCCGTAGCGGTCACCCCTCGCCTGGCCAGCTACGGAAGCACCGCGGACCCGAACGAATGGCGGAGGCGCGCGGAGGAGCTGGGATTCGCTCCACGAGAGCTGGTGGGGTTCTCGACGATCGGTGCCTTGTACTTGACGGACAGGGGGGAATTCTATGTCGTCCAGGCCGCCGAGTCTCGGCGGTCCCCTCCGGCAGCCTGCGGGCTCACCTACATTTTGAGATTCACGGGGAACGGGGAGGAGCTGGGCCGTTTCCTGGACCGGATTGCCGTCACCCTCCCGGACAAGATGGCCGAGCGCGTTGGCAAGGCGCTCCGGGAGGGGGGACGCTCAGGGATTGACGGAGCCCTGCGCTGGCTGGGAAGAGTGAGTGCGGTGTGCGACCCGGCAGCAGAGGAGGCGGCGGCGCAGGCTCGGGCCGCCATCGTCGAGTGGGCCGAGAAGAGACTGGCGGTCGCAGACTTCGAGAGCGTCATGGCGGAACCTCTGAGTGACCTCTCCAGATGGCCCGGAGTCCCGGAGATGAAAGCCCGGCTGGATGCGATGGTGCTCACGGAGATCCGCACACTGGCGGCCCTGCCAATCATGGAGCAGCGCCGGCGTCTGCGCGGCAAGTTGTCCCCCAGGGCGCAGGAGCAGTTCGAGCGGCTCAAGCTCCCGGAGGCCAAGGCCCTCCTGGCCTGCCTCCCGGTCGACCCGGACGAGCCTCCCATTGCTCAGGAGCTTCCCCCTCCCCCTCCGGCCGCACCGCTCGGGAGTCTGGATGCCTTCCTGGCCGATGCCCCGACCACCCTCGAGGGGTTGAACGTTGCGGCATGGGAGAAGGCGTGGAACGAGCAGGATGACCTGGGCAAACTGGCCATCCTCTACAAGCTGCTGCGCGGGAGGAAACAGCCGCCGTTCCCGGCTGCGGCTGCCCCCATGCTCGGCCGCTTCGTGGGCTGGCTGTGGCAGCTCGGCAAGGAGAAGGACCTGCAGCAGATGGTCGCGGACTGCCACTCGCCCAGCGTGCTCGGCAACTACGTGCCCAGAGATGCGATCAAGGAAATCGACGGCATGGCCGAGAGGGCCGATCCAGGGAAGGACTATCTGGCCCCCGCTGCCGCCGGGTATTGGTACAACCTCTACACCTACCTCGACAGATTCGTGCCCGCCCTTGTCGACAGCCGCCAAGCCGGTGAGCCCGAGCTGGACCGGAGGTTCCGTTCCTCGGATCTCGACGGCATGTTCACGATGATTGCGGATCTGGACTCGGTGCTGAGCTGCCACAACATCCACCAGGCCGATCCGGAGGCAGCCGGCTGCAAACCGCTCTCGAAGGGTACGTTTGCGGCTCTCAGCGGCCTGCTCTACGCCTGGAAGAACTACTCTCCCATCGTGAAAGAGCTGACTCGCCGAGAGACGGCAGCAGGGGTGGCCCTCCAGGAGCAATGGCGGAAGCTCCCCATCGAAGAGCAGGTAGAGAACCTCAGGAAGTACCTCAAGGAAGGCCGACAGGTGATCCGTGGGGACGACTTCAGGAAATACTTCCACTGGCTGCTCGACGAGGTCGGGAAGCGGGCCGCCGAGGCACAGGCCCGGAACCGACCCGCCGCTGCGATGGCATGGTGGCTCACGTACACGGCACTGATCCGGCCCGAAGGCTCGAACAGCAAGTGGAATGGCGACTACAAGAAGCGCCCCTACGGCGGAGAACGGGAGGCCCTGTGGAAGGGGCGCCGGCCCTACGCACGGATGGGCTTTGAAGCATCCACGGAATTGGCGATTGCCGTCGGAGAGCAGCTCGTGGTTCGGTATGGCGTCGTTCCGGAGTCGGTCAGTGTGGGCGACCACACGAACAAGCTGATCGAACCTTACTGTCGCATGCTTCTTCCAGGGCTGTGCGATGACCCGGACTGGGAGATGCCGTGGGTCTCGCCGGCCGAGAAGACCGTCGGGGCCGCCGTGACTTCGGCAGGCAGGCCGCTCATGCAGTTCAAGTTCGGGCCGGTCCGCGTCGGAGAGCTCAAGAACAACTACGAGGACACGACCCTGACCGAGTACCGGCAGACCGAGTCCATGGAGGTTCGGGACCAGGAGGCGTACGACAAGGCCCAGAAGAAGGTCGACGAGCTCAAGAAGCAGCAGCTTTCGGAAGCGGATACCACGTACGAGAGGTGGGCCGGAAACGGCGGCTGGTCGGAGACCCGCCTCTACAAGCCTGACGAGAAGAACCTCTCGGGAGGCACGTGGAAGAAGGGAGGGCAATGGGAGGGGGTGTGGACCAAGGAGACCGTCGTCGACCCTGAGCTGGCAAGGCTGCGTGACGAGAAGGCAGGAGAGTTGGCAAAGGCCCAGGCGGAGCTGGCCAAGGCGGGGGAGAAGGAGCAGAAGGTCCGGATCGAGGAGTACGGAGCGGGTGCGAAGATGCAGGTCATCTCGGGCGATGTGGAGGTCTCCCACGTGTTCTCGCTCGGGGACCTCGTCTACGACAAGCCGGTCCGCCTGGAAGGCGAAATCGCCAGGATGGAGAAGACAGCTCGATTCGACTGGCATCTGTCCAAGGATGAGTTCACGCGCTGGCTTGGCCGTGGATCCTTCGGGCTCCCGCAGGCCTACGATGCGGCCCGGCGGTACTTCGTGGAGCAGCAGTTGGCCAAGGACCTTCCTGTGGAAGCGCAGCAGAACGGCTGGACCGAGCAGGAGCTGGCCGAGGAGGAGACGTTCAGGCGGTATCTCCTGCTGAACGACTGGAACAGGAAGGGTCCGCCCCCCTGGTGGGGACTGAGGGTGCCGAAGGGGAACGTGTGCTGGGACTGCGAGGACCTGACCAGGGACTGAGCGGCGGCCATGGGGCTTCGACCGAACGCCGGGGCGGCCCCGAAGGCAAGGCAGCGACCGAGGCTCGGGCGCGTTTGGTGCACTGAACCGGCAGGCGCCCTTCGTTGGCGGATGGTGCCCGGCTGCGGGACTAGGGACTACCGAGACCTCCCGCCTACTCGTTCGGCTCCGGCGCCGGGCTCGGCTCCGGCACGGGTGTCGGTTCCGGCACGGGGGGAACCGGATCGGGGGTGCAGCGAGCTACGCAGGCATTCAGGCACTTGACGTAGTCCTCAGCGGGTCCTGCGCTGCACGTCTCCACGCAGTCACCCGGGCAATCCGCTCGAGCGGTGAGCGGAGCAACACAGAGGAGCAGAAACAGTCCGATCGCCAGAACTTTCCACATGGCTTCCTCCCTGCGCATACCGGCTGAAAGATCCTGAGCCGAGCCCAGTATACGCCTCCTCGTGAGGTTCCTCAAGCCACGTTGTCCCCCGTGGCGGGAAGCACGCGCTTGCGCCCCGGCCCGGAGCTCCCTCGCGTTCCTGCGCCGAGCAACCCCCGCAGCGAATGCCTCAAGGCTCCCCACAGGCTCGCCTGCCCCACCTGGAGCACCTCGTCCCCCGTTCGGAAGTCCATCAGTGCGGCGTAGAACCGATTGAGATCGGGGATCCGGTGATGATAGCGGCGGTCCGCCCCATCCTTCTGGAACACCGTCCCGTTCACGCTCCCCCGGAAGACGAAATGAGAGGCATCGAAGCGGGCGTGCGGGTCGATGTAGATCTCGTGGCGGTATTGCTGGTCCACGGCAGCTGCGATCGTGCGGTGGGTGGTGGATGGTGCCTCGGTCGCAAACGGCGACGGGTAGACTCGGTCGAAGTGCAGCGCCACGTTGCCCAGGCTGCTGAGCACGGCGGCACAGTTGGTGACCCAGACGGGCCTCAGAAGCCCCTTGCGGAGGAGGTACGCGGTCAGCACGCGCCGGGTGAGCTTGTGCGTGAGCCCGCTTCCCCGCTCCCCCGGAGTCACGCACGTCAAGCCGAGGTGCAGCACCTCGCCGACCTCCGGCACATCCAGGATCAGAGCCGAGCAGAAGCCGGCCAGCGAGCCGTCGTCGCTCCACGCGAGGGCCAGCACCTTGTCCTCGAAGGCTTTGCGCGTTCCCACCATGACCTGGTAGTCCGGGATCGGGTCGAAGCAGGTCGCCGCCACCTTCCGAATCTCGTGCGTCAACGCTGCGATCCCCGCGTCCGAGACATGTCGCCCGGGCCGCACCAGGACTTCGTAGCGATACTTCGGCTTTTCGGGATTCCTGCTCATTGCATTCTCCTTGCATTGGGTTGACCGCACTCGGAAAGACACCTGGCAATCCAGCTCCACGTCGACCTGCACAGCTCCATCGGCTCGACGTGGCTCGCCTGCGGACCGAACGATACATGGGCAATGGTGGTCCGCTCCGAGAAGCACTCGAGAAAGTGTGGCACGAACTCATCATCGCCGACCCAGGCTACTTCGGGGCGGTCGTACCAGACGGCAACCGGGATGATCGGGACGGCCTGCGCTGCCGCCATGGCAAAGACCCCGGGACGGAAGGGGAGCAACCCGGGGCCGGCCGTCGTGGTGCCTTCCGGAAAGACGGCTACGGTGGCGCCGCCGGCCACGGCCCTGGCCAGGGAATCTCGGGCCCCTCGTCGGCTGGCCCCGTCGCTGCGGTCCACGAATACCGTGTTGGCATGACGGGCAGCGGGCCCCAGGACCGGCCAGGAGGCCAGCTCCTTCTTGGCCAGGAAATGGCAGGGGACCTGAGAGAGAAGGACCGCAATGTCCAGGTACGAGCGGTGGTTGGCCACGAGCACCGCCGGAGACGTGGGCAACGGGCCTCGAACGTCGACCCGCACCCCGCAGCGGCGCAGCGTGCGCGATGCCCAGCGTTGGGCAGCCCGGGCTGCCCTCCGATCGTCCGGCCCCGCCACGAGGCCTCTCCACACCAGGGCCACCATGGAAGCTGCCGTGTCGCCAAGGAGCCCGGCGAGCCGCAGGGTTGCCAGGAGCCTCGAGGCCCGGATGGCGGGGACGGGAGAACTGGTGCTCTCGACGGCTGAGTTCATCGTTGTCACCTCGTGCGATCGCTTCATCGACCCAACAGGCCCAGGATGCATGCTGGAAATTGGGGCCTGATTGCCCGGCTGTTAGAAATCGAAGAGAACGGGACCGAAAGCGTGGGGGGCCCTCTTGACTTCCTGGAGAACAGGGAATCCGGAACATTCGGCGGGGGCCGTCGGCTCCGGCTTTCGTCGCGCCTGCGGTCCTCAGCGTGCTGCACGAGAAGTTCAACCTGATGCCGATCACGATTCCTGAGGCCGATCTGGCGGCCATCCAGGGGAACTAGGCGGGAGGAGCTACATCTCCGGGGTCACGAACCCGAAATAGCGGGCCATCCAGTAGGCCACGAGGTAGTCCTCAGGCGACTCGACGAGCTGGGGGTCACCGGGGTCCTCCTCGAGCTCATAGGGATTGCCGCCCCAGAGGTAGTTGTCCATGGCGACCTGGTCGATGGGGATGACCTGGTCAGTCATCGGGTCGTCCCCGCGGGTCGTGCAGATCGTCTCGTACTGGCTGACCGTGTCGACCGGCAAGTGGGCCTTGTGCTCGGGGAACGACTTGAGTGTGCAAAGGGCATCCGCGGCTGCCTGCTCAGGCCAGGGGTCCTTAGGGGCCTTGTTGATGAGGTAGAACATCGTGTAGAGGGTCTTCTTCTGCTCGTTCATGGGGTACGGGTCGTCGGGCTCCCACATCTGCTGGCGCAGCGTCTTGCGGTAGATGTCCTTGAGCTGCGGATCCTCCTCGGTTCGAATCAGGGAGAACATGGCGAGCTGCGACATGTTGTGGTTGTTCCAGTTGGTCTTGCAGCCGAGGTCGAGGCCGACCATGTCGAGGTAGTCGGTGTAGGGGTGAGGTGGCTCTCCGGGGATGCACTCCTTCACGCCGTTCTTCTGGAGCAGGCAGTCGTCGATGAACTGCTGATATTTCGCCCCCTTTTCCGCACCGCCGACGACTGCCGCCAGCTTGAGCCAGGAGAGCGTGAGGACTGCGTCGAACCCCGGGAAGTCGTCGACGCCCATGGCCATCATGCCGCCAAAGAGCGTCATCTTGCCGTCGATGTCCGTGATGGCGAGCTGGTGGTCGACGAGGTGGTCGCCGACCTGGAGCACGATGTCGGCGACACGCTCCCGGACCTCGGGATCGTCGACGACCTCCCACGCTGTGGCCATGGCGAACATGTGGGCCGCGTACTCGTCCTTGCTGACGTCGTTCTTGAACCACCACCCTTTGAACTCCCCTTCCTTGACCTCGTTGAAGCGCTTGCAGTGCTTGACCGCCAGGTCGCAGTCGGGGTACCAGACCGCAAGCTTGTCCGCGCTGGGGAATCCTGGCAGCGCCGGGTTGATCATGACGCGGCTGAACAGGCCTGGGACGCCGGTGATCTTCATCATATTGTGCTCGCCCCGGACCACGCGCCGGAGGTTCTCGAGCGCTTCCGGGTCCTTCGTGACCGCATAGCGGAACGATTGCGAGGCCGAGTAGATGGCGGTCCAGGAGCCGACATTGTCGCTCATGTCGACCTGGTCGAAGGTGTCGAGGTCCTCCTTGAGCCGAACGCTGAACCAGTGGTCCTGCCCGGGCGGCAGATGCCACTTTCGAGCGACCATGTCGAAGTACTCGGCCTTCTGGTGCAGGTTCATGGGAGTGCCGGCCACACCCGGGCATGCGAGCGGCTCGAACTGACCGGGGACCCGAGCCTCTTCCAGGGCGTCTGAGTCGGCAGGTAGGTCAAAGACCGTGCCATTTCCGTCGGGGTCGGCCGGCTGCCCGTCTCCGCTGTCGGCCGCATCGGCAGCCGGGCCGGCATCCTCCCGCTCCGTCCCGTTACCGCACGCTGCCGCCATGCACAGGGTCAGGAGAGCTGCCGCGGACGCGGTCCAAGCGGATTTCATATGCGGCTCCAGGTGGGGTCGTTTGCCACCTCGAAACTGCGCGGCAGCTGCCAGAGGTCAGGCCGGCCGTTCGAGGCAACGGGGCAAGTATATCTTGAAGGACGTCCCCTTTCCAGGCTCACTCCAGACGTCGACGAAACCACCGTTCTGGCGGACGATCCCGTAGGTGGTTGCGAGCCCCAGGCCCACGCCCCTTCCCACGGCTTTGGTGGTGAAGAAGGGCTCGAACACTCGGGCCAACGTCTCCGGGTCCATTCCACACCCGTTGTCCGTTACGGAGAGACGCACGAACTCACCGGGAGTAGCGTCGGAAAGGCCGGCGCACAGGGCGGAATCTACGACCACGTTGGCCGTTTCGACGACCACCGTGCCGGAGCAGACGCCGGCCTGACGCACCTTGGCGCATGCGGAGTCAGGCACCTGGTCCACGGCGTCGCGTGCGTTCGCACACAGGTTGAACAGGATCTGGCCGAGCTGACCGGCATCCATCTTGACCTGCCAGATGGGCGTCGACGGAATCCAGCTCAGAGCGATGTTCGGCCCCGTGATCCGGCGAAGCACGCCAGCGATCTTCTCCACCTCGTCGTTGGGATTGAGAACCCTGGGGACCACCGGCTGCCTGCGGGCAAAGGCGAGGAGCTGCTGGGTGAGGTCGGCCGAGTGGTTCGCCGCCTGGACGATGGCGTCGATGTCGGGGCGAAGGGGATGGGAGATGGAAAGCCCCTCACGCAACATCTCCGCATGGCAGAGAATCACGTTCAGCATGTTGTTGAAATCATGGGCAATCCCCCCGGCCAGTCGGCCCAGGGATTCCAGCTTGCGGGCCTGCGTGAGCTGGTCGTGGAGCTTCTCCTGCTCCTTGTCCGCCTGCACCCGCTCCGTGATGTCCGTCTCGATGCCATCCCAGATGAGCGAGCCGCCGGGAATCCGGCGCGGCGAGGACACAAACCGGCGCCAACGGCGCTCCCCCCACGGCAGGAGGACTGGAACGTCGATATCGAGTCGGGTCAGGGTGCGAAACGCTTCCGCTTCGGCGGCAAGGACTTCGCGGGCGGCACCTTCCTCCACCTGCCCGTAGAGGGACATGGGGTCGTCCATGACCTGTTTCACGGTAAGCCCATGCATGCGCTCGACCGCCGGGCTGACATAGGTGAACCTGCGCTCCGTCCCGCCCGGGCCGCTGTCGATCTGATAGACCATGCCGTCGGCCAGGTTCTCGCTGAGATTGCGGAACTGAGTCTCCCCCTCCAGCAGTGCCTGTTCCACCTGCAGATGTCGGGTGGTATCTCGCACGAAAGCAACCAGGCAACCGCCCTCGGATTCGAGGTAGGTCACACTCACTTCCACGTCAAGAGAGGTCCCGTCCTTGCGCCGGTGCCTGGAGTGGAACCGGTCGCCGCCGACCTTCATCAGTCGCTGGATGCGCTCGCCGACGTCCTGCTCCGAATCACTGAGCTCCAGGTCCGAGATCCGCAGTTGCAGGAGCTCCTGCTCGGAGTAACCGGTCATGCGGCAGTAGGCGTCGTTGACTTCCCGGATCCGCCCGGCCAGGTCTGCCCGAACGAATCCGTCCAGAGCCGTCTGTACGATTCTGTCATGAAGCTCGTCAGATTCCCGCCGCTCCGCCTCAGTGCGTGGCATTGCCGACGTCATGCGAACCACCTGCCATCTACTTGCGCATCCGCTTGTGCGGCCGGCGTCCTTGGGGGGAGACGCAACGGCGCACCCTCAAACCACCGGCGCAAGGATGTGGGTGACCCGATCAGGAGTCAAGGGGATCGCTCCCTCGGGGGCGATCCAGGCTCGCCGCAGCCCGGGAACTGCAGGACGGGCCGAAGCCTACTTGCCGGCCGCCTTCGTGGCTTTGGGTGGAAGCGAGGCAGCGAAACGGTGGGCACGGGCGAGCCACTCGGCGAAGGCCTCGCCGGATGCCAGGATCTCGGGGGGCGTCTCGACATACTCCTTCATGGCG
This sequence comes from uncultured Myxococcales bacterium, assembly GCA_903895725.1. Taxonomy (GTDB): domain Bacteria; phylum Myxococcota_A; class UBA9042; order CAIXZC01; family CAIXZC01; genus CAITUV01. The sequence goes on from CAITUV010000038.1 coordinate 21,056, forward strand.
CGTCCCGGCATGGGCACGAACGGCTTGGCCCCATGCTCGTCCACCATCCGCCGGCGCTCGTCCTCGGGCAGCCGCAGCACGACACCGTCCTTGAAGATGCCTGCGAACATGTTCCCGTTCACGAAGCCGCACAGATACCCGAACATCTTGCGCCGCTCCACGCCGGCGGGGAGCCTGTCCAGCTGCTCGCCGAATGAGCGGGTCAGCTCCTCAGAGGCTTTGGTCCACTTCGGTACCGCCCGAGTTCCCTTCGCCATCGGTCCTCCCTTGCGAGTCTCGCCCTCGCGGGTCACTTGCACGTGTAGCACTCGATGTATGCCCAGTGCGTGCAGCCGCTGCCGCAGCTCCCATACTTCGAGTTGACGTGCCCGTCCGCCTCTCCCACGGCCCAGCATGGACCGCCGGCCTGGTAGTCGCCCGTGGGGTTGTTGCCTGTGGCATCGCCGTATCCCAGGTAGTGGCAGACGAAGTTGAAGCCGTCGTTGCCGCCGCCGCACGAGAGCATCGTGATCACGCCAAGCATCGAGTCCACGACCTGGATCTTGCCCGGCGTTCCCTTGCACGTACCGGCCGAGCACACGTCCCCCGACGTGCAGTCCTGGCCGTCGTTGCACGGGGCCGAGTTGAACGTCGTCTTGCAGCCTTCGGTGGCATGGCAGGTGTTGTCAGTGCAGACGTTGTTGTCGTTGCACAGCGCATCCAGAGGCACGTGCTGGCAACCGAGCACGGCATGGCAGGTATCCTGGGTGCACGAAACCTTGTCGTCACACGAGGCGTCGAGCGGCACATGCTGGCAGCCCTTGATGGCGTCGCAGGAATCATCGGTGCACACGTTCCCGTCATCGCAGAAAGCATCGATGGGAGTGTGCGAGCAGCCCGCCAGCGGACTGCACGAATCCGTGGTGCAGACGTTGGCATCATCACAGTCGAAAGCACCGGTGGAGGTGCATTTTCCGGCAGTGCACTGGTCACCGGTGGTACACGAGTTGCCGTCGTCGCAAGCCACCTGGTTGGGCAGGAACTGGCAGCCGGTCACGGGATCGCACGAGTCGTCGGTGCAAAGGTTGCCGTCATTGCACGAGATCGTTGCTCCCGGGACGCACGCTCCATCCTTGCACGAGTCGGCTGCCGTGCAGACGCTCCCGTCGCTGCACGGATGGGTGTTGAACGTGCTCGAGCAACCGGACTTGGGATCACACGAATCGGTGGTACAGACATTGGAATCGTCGCAGGCGACAGCGGTCCCCGGGACGCATTTCCCGCCGTCACACTGGTCTCCCGAGGTGCAGGCGTTGCCATCGTTGCACTGCGCCTGGTTGGCCTTGAAGACGCATCCGGCCTTGGGGTCGCATGCATCGTCCGTGCACCCGTTGCCGTCCTGGCAGACCACGGCAACCGCTCCCGTGCACTGCCCCAGCTTGCAGACGTCCCCCGCCGTGCAGGCGTTTGCGTCGTCGCACGGAGCCGAGTTGAGCAGATGGAGGCATCCCTTGGCCGGATCGCAGGTATCGGTAGTGCAGACGTTGTCATCGTCGCAGTCGGCCAGTGCGGAGTATGTGCACGCTCCCTGACTGCAGGAGTCCCCCTTGGTGCAGGCGTTTCCATCGTCACAGGCCGCCAGGTTGGGGGCGTGGAGGCATTTACCGGACGCGCAGGAATCGTCGGTGCACGGGTTCGCATCGTCGCAGGAGAGCGGCATGCCGGCCTTGCAGCTCCCCTTGTCGCACGTGTCCCCGATGGTGCAGGGGTCGCCGTCGGAGCATGCCCCTCCCATGGGCTGGTGGAAACACCCCGTGGCGGGCTGGCAGGAATCCGCCGTGCACGCGTTTCCGTCGTCACAGAAGGCCACTCCGGTGGGCTTGCACTGCCCTGCGGTGCAGGTATCTCCGGTGGTGCAGGCGTTGGCGTCGTCACAGGACTCCGAGTTGGGAACGTGCTGGCAGCCGGCAGTCGCCTTGCAGGAGTCATCGGTACACGGATTCGCGTCGTCGCAGGGGAGCAGCCCTGACGGCACGCACTCGCCCTCCACGCATAGATCTCCGGTGGTGCAGACGTCGCCGTCGTTGCAGGGCTTCCCATTGGCAAAATGCTGACATCCCGTGGCGGGATCGCAGACATCGTCCGTGCACGGATTGCCATCGTTGCAGTTCTTTGCCGGTCCTCCAAGGCACTTCCCCTGCTGGCAGGCATCGCTCACCGTGCAGGCGTTCGTGTCATCGCAGGGGCCGTCTTGGCTGTCCGGGATCAGGCTGCACAGTCCGGTGGCAGGATCGCAGAACGCGGCCAGGCAGGGCGAGTCGATTCCAACGGGCTCCTGGCATTTCTTGACGGTGCCGGGGTCCACCGCACACTGGAAGGGGACCACGCTCTTGTCGCAGAACAGGCTTCCGTTGCAGACATCCCCGTCCTCGAGAGCCTGGCAGTCTGAATCCCCCTGGCAATCGCAGGAGACCTTGAAGCCGGTGCAGGTCCCCTGCTTGCACTGGTCGGCCACGGTGCACGGGTCGTCGTCGTCGCAATCCAGCGTGTTGGGCAGGTTGATGCAGCCTCCCGCCTCGTCGCACGAATCGTCCGTGCAGGGATTCTTGTCATCGCAGTCGACCGGTTTTCCCGTGCACACACCGTCTTCACAGTGGTCGGCCACCGTGCAGGTGTTTCCATCCTTGCACTCGATGTCCGACAGCGCCTCGTGGCTGCAGCCGCCCGCCCCTCCGCAGAGGTCCTCGGTGCAGTCGTTGCCATCGTCGCACAGCTCCTTGAGCTTTCCCTGCTGGAGCAGGGGCTCGTCCTGGTCGCCGTCGCAATCGTCGTCGAGGCCGTTGCAGGTTTCGTCTGCGGGAGTGGCCGCGTCGCACGCGGTCAGACCCTCCGATGAGCAGACCCGCTTGCCGAGGCAGGTCCCAGCCTCGTTCGAGACCTCGCAAGGGGTCCAGAGAGCCAGCTCCACGGACCTTGCCGTACACGGGCAGACGCCGGCCTCCGCCACACACTGCATGGTCTCGATGCCGTCCACGGTCAGGGAGGGCTTGCAGGAGAACCCCCACGGGCACTCCTCGGTGGCCATGCACGAGCCTCCGCAGAAGCTCCCCTCGGGGCCGTAGTCCACGCAGACATCCTCGGCCCCGGCCGCTGTCTTGCAGTCTGCGCTGGCCTGGCACGGGCGACAGAGGTTGGCGAAGTCCGACATGCACACGTAGACGAGGTCGGGCGCGGCAGCGGCAAGCTGCTGGCACTTGAACCCCTGGGGGCACTCCTCAGTGCAGGTCTGGGTGCAGATCCCGTCACCCATGTGGTCGATGCACCAGCCGGACTGGCAGTCGGTATTCTGTGAGCACTTCTCGCCGAAGCATCCGGTCCCCGCCTCGCAGGCAGGGGGAGTGCGCCCTTCCTCGGTCTCGGAAAGACCATCGGGGAGCGGCTCGTCGGGACGGGCGAGATCGACGATCTCCACGGCGATCTCGGCGGCGGAGCCCCCGAGATCTTCGGCATCCGGGACGTCGATCGCGGTCACCATCCCGTTTCCTCCTGCGCAGGCGAAGGCCGCCAGGAGGCCGGCAGCGAGAACCATCAGCTTCTTCATGAACAGCCTCTCAGCGGTTGTGCAGAGGGTTGAAGAAGAAGAGGTAGGCTCCGGCCGTATTCCGGCAGCTGTCGGAGTACCCCTCGAACTTGCCGGCCGAGGAGCCGCTGGAGTTGCGGATGGTGCCGTCCGATTCGATCTTCCCGTTGCTAGAGCCGCTGGAGTTGCGGATGGTGCCGTCCGATTCGATCTCGCCGATGGTGCTGCCCGAGCTGTTCCGCATGGTGCCGTCGGACTCCACCTTCCCGATGGAGCTGCCCGAGCTGTTCCGCACGGTACCGCCCGACTCGATCTTGCCTCCAGAGCTACCGGAGCTGCCCCGAACCGTCCCGTCGGACTCGATCTCTCCCTCCGTGCTGCCCGAGCCATTCCGAACGGTCATGGAGCATTGAGCCTGGGCAACAGCGGATACGAGCAGCAACAGCAGGGAGACACTTGCCACCAATGCGAGTCTCATATCAGCCTCCTCCAGAGGGAGCACCCGGCCGGAAGCGGGCAGACGCCCGGCGGCCGGCCGGCCGCAGCGCCCCATGCTACCACAACGCAACGGGAAATGCGTCGGCAGAATCGCCCGCAATTGACTGCGGCAGGCGAAAGTCGCACGATCGGGCCGTGGTGGTGCGGTGGTACCGAAACGAGCGACGAGGCGATCACGATGGGCAGGCACTCCTGCGAGAACTGCAGCTTCAGGGCCCGCTACGATCGCGCACCGAAGTCCCTTCTCGTCTCGGGCGCCTCTGGCGGTGGGACGCGGTCTGGTGCCCCGGGGTGGAGGGGCAGCATGCTGTCCCTGCCTGCCGAGGAGCGGAGGGAACGGGCCGTTCGTTACGACATCGGGAAGTACCTGTAGGGGGGGCGAGGTGCGAAATCTCTCAGTCTTCAGCTCGGCCGCTCTGGCCATGGTGGTCCTCGTCGGACTTGGTGCCGGGTGTGGCGGCGGCGCCCAGGTGGTCAGCATCGACGTGCCCTCGGATGCAGCGGCCCCGGAAGCAAGGCTGACGGACGGCCCCGGGGAAACGAACGGTCTCGACGTTCTGCGGTTCGTCGACGCCCGCACCGGCGAAGCAGACGTATTCCCGTGGAAGGAGACGGCGACCGACTTCGACGTCGATGCAGCGGCCGATGCTCCCGGGCCGCAGTGCGAGCCGGGACAGGGTTGTTTCCTGGACCCTTGCTCCGACAACGCCGAGTGCCTCTCGGGTTGGTGCGTCGAGCACATTGGAGAAGGCGTCTGCACGATCCCATGTCAGGAAGAATGCCCGCCGGGATGGACCTGCAAGCAGGTGGCGGGGACCGAGCCGGACGTTGTGTTCCTCTGCGTCTCGGAATTTGCGAACCTATGCCGTCCATGCGCCGGGCAGGCGGACTGCAAGTCCGCGGGGGGCATGGAGGACGCCTGTGTCGACTACGGGTCCGCAGGCAGCTTCTGCGGCGGCCAGTGTGAGGATGGATTGGAGTGTCCGTGGGGGTTCTCCTGCAAGCCCTCCCTGACCGTTGACGGGATCGAGACGACGTCGTGTGTGGCGGATGCGGGGGTCTGCTCCTGCTCGGGAAAATCGATCGCACTGTCGCTCTGGACGCCGTGCAACGTCACGAATGACTTCGGGACCTGCTCGGGGAAGAGGGTCTGCGTGGAGGGCGGATTGTCCGCCTGCGATGCGCCCGAGCCGACCCTGGAGGCATGCAATGCAGCGGATGATGATTGCGACGGCGAGACGGACGAGCCGAGCCTGATCGAGGGCGAGTACATCCCCCTGTGCGACGATGGCAATCTGTGCACGAAGGATTCGTGCAAGGGAACTGAAGGCTGCCAGGCCGCTCCGCTTTCCGAGGTGGCCTGCGATGATGCCGACGCCTGCACAGCGGACGACGTGTGCATCGACGGGACTTGCTCCGGAGAGGCGATCGACTGCAACGACTCGAACCTCTGCACGGACGACTCGTGCGACGCGGCCTTCGGGTGCGTCAACGACTACAACTGGGCCGCCTGCGACGACAGTGATCCGTGCACGGCCGGCGACTCGTGCAAGAAGGGAGCGTGCTCCGGAGAGCCGATTCCATGCGAATGTACGACCGACCCGGACTGCGAGAAGCTGGAGGACGGGGACCTGTGCAATGGGACGCTGGCATGCGACGTGGTGGCAATCCCTCACCAGTGCGTGGTCGTTCCCGACACGATCGTGAAATGCCCCGCCCCCGAAGGGCTGGGGAGCGAGTGCCAGGTTGCCGCGTGCGCTCCGAATACGGGAGAGTGCGGGTTGCTCCCCGGGCCCGACGGCAAGGCGTGCGACGACGGCGACGCATGTACCTATGCCGAGACATGCCAGGGAGGCCAGTGCCTTCCGGGGAAAACACTCACCTGCAACGACGGCAATCCGTGCACGAACGATGTCTGCGAGCCGGCTGCCGGATGCACGCATTCGCCGAACACTTCGGACTGCGATGATTCCAACGTGTGCACGGTGGGCGACAGCTGCGCCGAGGGGACCTGCCTGCCCGGGCTCGACACACTCGCCTGCGACGACGGCAACGTCTGCACCGCCGACGACTGCAGCCCGGCTGCCGGGTGCACTCACTCACCGGTCAATGCCTCGTGCGACGACGGGAACTGGTGCACTGTCGGCGATGCCTGTGTCAACGGAAGCTGCGGTGCCGGGACGCAGGCCCTCAACTGCGACGACGGAAACCCCTGCACCGACGATTCCTGCAATCCCGAGTTGGGGTGCTCCCACGCCCCCAACACGGCCGGCTGCGATGATTCTGACGCTTGCACCGTGGGCGATGTGTGCAACCTGGGGTCCTGCGCTCCGGGCGGGAAAACGCTCGTGTGTGACGATGCGAACCCCTGTACCAACGACACGTGCGTGCCGGCGACAGGCTGCCAGCACGTGGTCAATCAGGAGCCTTGCAGCGACTGGAACGAGTGCACCGTGGGGGATGAGTGCACGAACGGAATCTGCCTGCCCGGGCCGGAGTGGCTCGATTGCAGCGACGGGAATCCCTGTACCGACGACGGGTGCATGCCCGCCAGCGGGTGCTACCACAAGGTCAACACGGTTCCGTGCGAGGATGGCTCCCCGTGCACATCGGGAGAGACGTGCTCCGCCGGCAAATGCGGAGGTGGCGTCCCGGTCAATTGCGATGACGGGAACTCCTGCACGAAGGACATGTGCGACCCGGGGGCCGGATGTGTTCATCTGCAGAAGAGCTGCGATGATTGCTGTCCGGCCTGCCACATCGAGGTGTGCGACCCGGCCAGCGGCTCCATCAAGTGCCTCGACGGGTGCGACGACGACGACGCGTGCACGATGGACTGGTGCGAGCCGCAGACGGAGTTGTGTACGTACACGGCGGTCGACTGCGACGACGGCAACCCGTGCACCGATGATTCGTGCGACCCGCAATCAGGCTGCCGGCATGACCCCAATGCCGCTGGGTGCGACGACAGCGACCCCTGCACCGTCGGGGATGCCTGCGCCGGCGGGACGTGCAAGCCGGGCCCTGCTCTGCCGTGCGACGACGGGAATCCGTGCACCAAGGACCAGTGCTCAACCGGAGGAGTGTGCCTCCACCAGTGGGCTGGCCCATGCACCGTGCAGCCGGGCCCCGCCGACGGTATGGATCACGTGATTGGCAGCGTGTACAACATCGACCCGAACGGAACGATGGACCACATCCGGACCGGAGGCTGGGGCGACAACTACTGGGCGCTGCTCCAGTTCCCGTTGAACAGCCTCCCGCCGCAGGCCAAGACAGCGACGATCCGGCTGTTCGGGATGAACGACAACATCAGCCCGACCAACATGTACCTGGACCGGGTGACTTCGCAGTGGGCGGAGAACTGCACCTGGTCCCAGAAGCCGAGCTATGTCAACGTGACGACCATCCCTCCCTCCCAGGTTGGAGTCTGGTATGAGATCGTGGTGACCGACCTGTACAACGGATGGAGGGCGGGCACGTGGCCGAACTACGGAGTCCAGTTCCGGTCGTACGGGACCTGGAACAACTACAACGGGTTCTGGTCCAGCGACTACACGGACGATCCGACGCTGAGGCCGATCCTCGTCGTGGTGCCCGTGGATCAGCCCTGATCCAGCAGCGGGTGCGGGCGGACGGAGCAAGGCAGTTGGGCCGGCGGCGGGGCGAAGGGCCGAACACAAGAGGCCCGGAGTCACATCCTGCTGGATTACTCGGGTCGGTCGATGCACTATTGCCCCCATGAACCTGTTGCCGCAACTGGCCGCGACCGGCCTCTTCATGCTCGTGGTGCTGCTCGTTGCCGCCTGCTGTCTGCGTATCCTTGTGCTGCTGGCCCTAAGGCGGCTGACGCGACAGGACTACCTTCGAAGACCGTGGCTGGACCGGCCGGTCGTTCGGGCAGTCATCCTGGCCCTGGGCCTGATTGGTGCGTGCTGTTTCCTGTATGCCTGGCGGGTGGAGCCGTTCCGCCTGAATGCGACCCTGGAAGCCCTCTCGATGCCGCTGCTCCCTGGCGGCGGGCGGATCCGAATCGTCCATCTCAGCGACCTCCACATCGATGAGGACGGACAACCCGTTGCCGGTCTCGGGATGGCACTGGGAGCCGCCCCGGGCGGTTCGGGCGGCCCGGAAGTCGGTCTTGCCGACCTGGTCAACGCCCAGACCCCCGATCTCGTGCTCATGACGGGTGACTACCTGAACACAAGTGCCCCCGAGGCCGAAGCAACGCTTCGACGGCTGCTCCGCTCGCTGCATCCCAGGCACGGCATCTATGCGGTACTGGGGAACTGGGACTACAGATCCTGGTCGAGGGCACGGGCGATTCTGGCGGAGGAGGGCGTCCAGGTGATCTCCTCGGCAAAAGCCGAAGTCATCATCCAGGGGACGCACATCCGTCTGCTGGGCGACACGCTGCCCGCTCGCCCGGCCATTCCACCGGAATCGGGAGCGAAGCGGGCCTGGACCGTCTTTCTCACCCACACGCCGGACCAGGTTGAAGACGTCGCCGGAAAGGTGGACCTCTACCTTTGCGGGCACACTCATGGTGGGCAGATTCGGTTGCCGTTCTTCGGGGCGCTGCTCACCCTCTCGAGGTTCTGGAAGCGGTACGAGATGGGACGTTACGAGGTCGGAGGCACCACCCTGTTCGTGAATCGAGGAATCGGCTGCGAAGGGGGGCCCACCCCGCGAGTACGCTTCCTCTCACCGCCGGAGATCCTCGTGATCGACCTGGTCGGAGAATCCCCTACCCTGCGTTGACCTGCGATGCCCCGCCTGGCGGCGCCAGCAGCGGAATGCACTAGAAGTTCGCTGTGGCCGATGCACCGGAGGCCCCGGTGGTTCCGGGATTCCCGATGGAAGGACCGCCGCTGCCACCGCCGCCACCCGCCCCCGTCTGGCAGGAGTTGTCGGCCTTGTACGAGGCCAGATTGGCGGCCCCCTGTCCGCTGGCGAAGAAGCAGTAGGAGACGCCTCCGCACCCGCCTCCTCCGCCGCCGCCATGACCGCCGTTGCCGCCATCGCCGCCGGTTCCGGCCCCCCAGCCGCACCAGGCATTGGCCGTTCCGCCGTTACCCCCCAGAGCACCAGTACCGCCGGTACCGCCGGTACCGCCGTTGCCTCCGGTTCCTCCGCCGCCGCCCAGGCCCCCTTCGATGGAGTTGGATTGCACCTTGGGGATCGTGGTCGGTGCCACGTCGAACCGGAAGAAGATGCCGAACGAGCCGCCGCCGCCCGTGGCCCCTGCTCCCGATGTGCCGTTGCAGCCGCCGCTGCCGCCGCCGCCGCCCGTGGCCCCGATGTGGTCGCCGCAGGTCCCCGTGGAATCGGCACCACCGCCGCCGCCGCCGCCGCCACCGCCGCCCCCCGGGTTTCCGCCGATTCCCGCCGAGGCGCTGCCTGGTGACCACAGGCCGTTGACCACGTTTCCGGCTGAGGCCGAGCACCCGCTGCCGGCCGCTCCGCTGGTACCGGTCGCTCCCTTGGCGCCATCGAGCCCCTCGAACGAGTTCCCGCCGGGCGGCACTGTGCAGGTCGAGCAGATGCTGTTGAACGTCCCGTCCCAACCGGCGGCTCCGCCAGCGCCGCCCCCGGTGCCCAGTCCGACCCGCCCCGTCTCGTTGGCGTTGGGCCCTGCGTAGCTCGGACAGTAGCTGTCCCCTCCCAGGCCTCCCGAGACGTCGGTTGCCCCGCACGTGCGGCTCCCGCCGCTGCCACCGCTCTGGACCTTTCCGACGGTGCAGTTGTTGCTGCCGTAGATGAAGGCGTTGAGCCCTGCCGCCCCGTTCACGCCGTCCGTGCCGTCCAAGCCGTTCGCACCGGCAGAGCCGGACCCTCCGTTGCCGGCCACGATGTGGTTGTGGGAGAGCTTGAGCCCCTCGCCACAGTTCTTCACGTACACCGCGTAGCTCGACCCGCCCGAGGTGTTGTTGCTCTTGCCGTAGATGGTGAAGCCGTCCACCACAGTGCTCCCGGCCGCGCCGCCGATTCCGGATGCGTTGACGGCGCCGGGCAGAGGCGTGCTGAACGGACTTCCCATGATGACGGTCTCATACAGGACGATGTTGCGCTGCTTGAAGTCCGAGGAGTAGCCTCCCCACAGCATGACTCCCGCCTTGAGGCTCAGCGAGGCCGTGTAGACCCCCGTTGCCACGTACACATCCCGCTTGCCGCTGGCCTTGGCCTTGTCGATGCCCGCCTGGATGGTGAGGAGGGGCTTGGCCATCGAGCCCGCATTTGCGTCGGAGCCGTTCTTGGCCACGAAGACGGCATTGAGCGCTTCGCCGTCAACTCCGTCGCAGTTCTGGTCCTTCTTGACCGGGTTGCAGGTGGGTGGATCGGGGCAGTCCACGTCGGGCGTGTCGGTTGCCGAGACGTAGCCGCATTCGCAGCCGTCTGCAGGGTTGGAGTTCACGTCGAAGTAGGTGGCCTTGCATTGCATCATGCAGTCGGGAACCTGCTGGGAGCCGTCGCAAACCCCGCTTGCATTGGGGTACTGGAGGAACGTGCAGTTGTTTCCGCATTGCCCGCAGTGCGTGTCCTTCGTGTACTTGCCGTTGACGAGGAAGCCGTCGTCCAGCGTTCCGTTGCAGTCGTTGTCGAGCCCGTCGCAGACCTCGACCGGCAGGGTGCAGGGTCCCCAGCCGGCCTGAAGGCACATCTGGGTCCCGTAGCACGTGGTGTAGGGCTCGCCCGGGGCCGGGTCGGTCGGCCAGGTGGCAGAGCAGCTCTTGCTCAGGTTGGGGTTGCTGCCGTCACAGGTGCACGAGTTGGTGGACGGGAGGCACTGCTGATCACCCTCGTACGGCTTGCACTCGTAGCCGGACGGGCAGTCCGCGTCAGAGTCGCAGTGCTTCGAGCAGTACTTGCCGTCGGCCAGGGTAACGCATTTGGCCCCCTCGAGCACGCAGTTGTCATCGGTGGAGCAGACCTCGCACAGGCTCGCCACGTTGGGAATGCACTGGAACTGGTTGAGCTTGTAATAGCCCGCATCGCAGGTATCCACCACGCACTGCGGGGTCTCCTTCGTGTCGTCGCACTTGGGGACCGCGTGCGGGAAGCCCGCCTCGCAGGAGATCGTGCACGAGCCGCAATGGGTGAACGCAGAGTACTTGCCCTGGAGGTTCTTGAAGTCCTCGTCCACGCTGCCGTCGCAGTCGTTGTCCACGTAATCACAGCTCTCCTTGGCCGGGACCGATGCCTGGCAGATCCACCCGGGCGTGCCCATGCACACGGCCTGGCCGGAACAGGTCCCGAACTGGTTGGAGAACGAGCACGGCTTGGACTGGGGCAGCCCGTCGTCCGTGAGCCCGTTGCAGTCGTTGTCGACTCCGTCGCATTCCTCGGGAATCGGCAAAGCCGCATCGCAGGAGGACCATCCGGTGACGGCGTTGCACGTCTGGAATCCAAAGCACGTTCCGGTGGGGTTGGTCAGCGAGCAGCTCCTCTTGCTCCCCTGGGAGAACGAGTTGCACTCGCAGCTCCCGGAATCGGGCAGGCAGAGGGTCCCCTTTCCGGCGTAGGACTTGCAGGAGGTCTCACCCGCACAATCCCCTTCGACCTTGCAGGGCAGCGCACAGCGCTTCTTGCCGTCGATGGTCACGCAGGGCGAGCCGACGCAGTCTGCGTCCACGCCGCACTCCTGACAGGTGGTGTCGGGCGGGACGATGCACTGGAACGGGCTGACCTGGTAGTATCCCGCGTCGCACGAAGCCACGATGCATTTGGGGACCTGGTAGGAGGGGTCGCACTTGCCGGAGGCGTGGGGGATGGCTGCGGCGCAGGCGCTGTTGCACGAGCCGCAGTGCTTGTCCGTGTAGTACTTGTCGCCCTGCTTGAAGTCCTCGTCGATGCTGCCGTCGCAGTCGTTGTCCACGTAGTCGCATGCCTCGGCAGCGGGTTCTTTGGCCTGGCAGACCCATCCCTGGCTCCCCATGCAGACCGAGACCCCGGTGCACTTTCCGTACGCGTTCGACTTCTCGCACGGCTTGGACGGAGGCAGGCCGTCGTTGACCAGGCCGTTGCAGTCGTTGTCCAGGGCGTCGCAGAGCTCTGCTTCGGGGACGGCGGCATCGCAGGGGAGCCACCCCTTGGCGGGATCGCAGGTCTCGAAGCCGAAGCAGGTGCCCACGGCGTTGTTCTTGGAGCAGCTCCGCTTGGCACCGGCGTTGGCCGCGCTGCAGTCGCACGATGCGGAGAGCGGCATGCACAGATTCCCTGCACCGGCCACCGGCTTGCACTGGTAGCCCGGGCCGCACGCTCCGTTGGCGCAGGCGCTCAGACAGTGCATCCCCTTGTCCACGGAGACGCACTTGTCGAAGTAGCAGTCCGCATCGGCCTGACACGCCTTGCACTGCACGTCCGGCGGAATGATGCACTGGAAGGGGCTCACCTTGTAGTAGCCCGGGTCGCACGATGCAGCGACGCACTTGGGCAGCGGGTACGACGGGTCGCACTTGCCGGTGCCGTTCGGGATGGCGCCCTGGCAGACGTTGTTGCAGGCACCGCAGTGGCTGTCCAGGTAGTACTTGCCGCCCTGCACGAAGTCCTCGTCCGCAACGCCGTCGCAGTCGTTGTCCGCATAGTCGCACGTCTCCGCTGCAGGCACCTTGGCCTGACAGATCCACCCCTTGGTCCCCATGCACGTGGCAATGCCGGTACACTTCCCAAACTGGTTCGACTTCTCGCACGGCTGCGTGGCCGGCAGCCCGTCGTCCACGAGTCCGTTGCAATCGTTGTCCAGGCCGTCGCACGTCTCCACGGCGGGGACCATGGCGTCGCAGGCTGACCAGCCGGTGTCCGGGACGCAGGTCTCGAAGCCGAAGCAGGTTCCGACGCCGTTGGTGATGGAGCAGCTCCGCTTGGCGCCGGCCTTGGCCTCGTTGCAGTCGCACGAGTTGGAATCGGGCACGCAGACATTGCCGGCAAGCCCCATTTCCTTGCATTGGTATCCCGGTCCGCACGGCACGACGCTGCACGGGTGCAGGCAGTACTTCCCCTTGTCCAGCATCACGCAGCGGTCGAAGTAACAGTCCTCGTCCGTCTCGCATGCTTTGCACTGGACTTCGGGAGGCACGATGCACTGGAACAGGCCAATGGGGTAGTATCCCGGGTCGCACTGGTCGACCACGCACTTGGGAACGGCAAAGCCCGTGTCGCACGTCTCGGTGCTGTTCGGGATCATGCCGATGCAGGAGTTGTTGCAGCTCCCGCAGTGCGGGTCGAGGTAGTACTTGCCGTCCTTCTTGAACGACTCATCCACCTCGCCGTTGCAGTCGTTGTCCAGGTAGTCGCACGACTCGGGGGCCGGAACCTGGGCCTGGCAGACCCATCCCGGCGTGCCGAGGCAGATGGCCACCCCTTTGCAGGTACCGGCAGCGTTGGACTTCTCGCAGGGCTGCTCGGGTGGCAACCCTTCGTCCACCTGGCCGTCGCAGTCGTCGTCGCCCCCGTTGCAGACCTCGGCTGCGGGGGTCGCTGCCGAGCATTCGGACCAGCCCAGCATCGGGTCGCACGTCTCGAAGCCGAAGCAGGTTCCCAAACCGTTGGTAGCCGAGCAGGGACGCTTGGAGCCGGCCGTGAAGCTGCTGCACTCGCACGATCCCGTGATGGGCAGACATACCGTGTCGAGCCCCGGGTATGGCAGGCACAGAGTCTCGCCGAAGCAGTCCTCCTTCCCTTTGCATTCGACCACACAACGGTCCTTCCCGTCCACCTCGGCGCACGTGCCGCCAAGACAATCGGCGTCCTGCGTACAGGGCTGGCAGGTGGTATCCGGCGGGACGATGCACTGGAACGGGCTGACCTGAATGTAGCCCGGGTCACACGACGCCACGATGCACTTGGGGACCGGGAACGAGGCGTCGCACTTGCCCGTGGCATTGGGAATGGCCTCGACGCAGGCACTGTTGCACGAGCCGCAGTGCTCGTCCGTCCCGTACTTCCCGCCGGTCTGGAACCCCTCGTCGGTCTCACCGTCGCAGTCGTTGTCCTTGAAATCGCAGCTCTCGGCCGCGGGAACAGCCGCCTGGCATACCCAACCGAGCTTGCCGAGACACACGGCGCTTCCCTTGCAGACTCCAAAGCCGTTGGAGTTCTCACACGGGGTTGACTCGGGAAGCCCTTCGTCGATGAGTCCGTCGCAGTCGTCGTCGAGACCGTCACAATCCTCGGGCGCCGGAACGGCAGCGTTGCACGGGGTGAAGCCGGTCTCCGGCTCGCACACCTTGTAGCCGTAGCAGGTACCGTGCTGGTTCACCTGCTGGCAGGTCCACTTGAGCCCGGCATTGGCTTCATTGCACTGGCACGTGCCCGATTTGGGCATACACACCGGCTCGCCCTGGTTCAGCTGGCACACGTAGCCCTCGTCGCACTCGCCACCATTCGGGCAGCCCCGCAGGCAATGTTTGGTGTCCTCGACCTGGACGCAGAGATCGAAGTAGCAGTCGGCCGGCCCCTGGCACTCGGCGCACTGCATGTCGGGCGGCTCGATGCACTGGATGTCGTTGAGCATCCAGAACCCGGGAAGGCACTCCTTCACCTTGCAGAGCGGCACGATGCCGGTCGAATCGCAAAACGCCACGGCATTCGGGAGGCTGTTCTCGCAATCCTTTCCGCAAGCGCCGCAATGGTGCAGCATCCCGTACTTCCCGCTGGTCCTGAAATCCTCGTCCACCTCGCCGTCGCAATCGTTGTCCAGCAGGTCGCAAATCTCCTCAGAGGGGGTCGATGCACTGCAGATCCAGCCGGCCTCGCCCATGCACTGCAGGATTCCCTTGCACGCCCCCACCTCCGGGACCTCCACGGTGCAGGGATCCTTGGCGGGGAGCATCTCGTCGGGCATGCCGTCGCAGTCGTCGTCGAGGCCGTTGCAGCTCTCCGCCAGGGGAGCCGGCGCGGTACACCCCACCCAGCCGAACATCGGGTCGCAGGTCTCCTGTCCGAAGCAGGTCCCGAGCTCGTTGGTCACGGCGCACGGCTTCATCGCCCCGGAGTTTGCCCCCGTGCACGAGCAGTCTCCGCTCGAAGGAAGACACCAGAGACCGGCCTTGCCCGATACTTCGGTGCACTCGTAGAAGGCCGGACATGGGACGGTGTCGCAGCTCACGGCACAAGCCCCCCCTCCGGCCAGGTCAACACACGCCCCTCCTTCGCACTGCGCATCGGCAAAGCACGGTTTGCAGTCCGTCTGGCCGATGGGAAGGCACGAGATCTCATTGGCCTTGAAGAAGCCCTCGTCGCACGAAAGCACCTCGCAGAGGGGGATGGCACCGCCTCCCTCGCAATATGCCGTGCCATTCGGGATGGCCCCGTTGCAGGTGGACCCGCAGCCTCCACAGTGCTCCGCGTGCACGTACTTGCCGTCGACCTGGTAGTCCTGGTCGATGATTCCGTCGCAGTCATTGTCCTTGTAGTCGCAGACATCGGCCGAGGGGATCTGGGCCTTGCAGATCCAGCCGTCCACTCCCATGCAGATCGAGAGCCCTTTGCAGGTTCCAACGCCATCGACGGTGTTCTCACATGCAGTCTCGACCAGATCTTCGTCGAAGAGTCCGTCGCAATCATTGTCCTTTCCGTCACACGCCTCGATTTCCGGGATGGCAGCGGAGCAGGTCCCCCACCCCACGGAGGGATCGCACTGCTCGAGCCCCGGGCAGGCACCATGCTCGTTCTCCGCCTGGCAGGGCCGGCTGGTACCCTCCTTCCCTGCCACGCAGTTGCAGGAACCGCTCAACGGGAGGCAGAGCCCCTGCGGTTCGTTTCCTTCACCCCGAGCGTCCCCTTCGCCATCCTGGCCCGGGCCGCCTCCTTCGCCGTCGTCTCCCCGAGGCTCACTGCCTTCGGACTTGATGCACCCGTAGGTGGCCGGGCAGTCTCCATCCCCGCCGCAGAGTGCGGCACAGCGCATCTCTCCCTCGACCTCCAGGCACCGCCCGTCGGGGCAGTCGAGATCGCTGAGGCACTCGGTGCACACGACCTTCCCGGGCGGGTAGCACAGGAACACCAGGTCGGGACCGAATCCGGTCGTCCCGATGCAGTCCCAGTCCTGCGGGCAATCCTCGAGGCACTCCTGGGTGCAGATGGGCCCCATGGAGCTGGTCACGCAGAACCCCGACTCGCAGTCGCTGCCCGTGGAGCAGGGACAGGGCATGGGGGCCGGCTTCTGCTTGCA
Organism: uncultured Myxococcales bacterium; assembly: GCA_903895725.1. Classification (GTDB taxonomy): domain Bacteria; phylum Myxococcota_A; class UBA9042; order CAIXZC01; family CAIXZC01; genus CAITUV01. Next base: position 37,285 of record CAITUV010000038.1, read on the forward strand.
TACGTCCAGCCAGTCTCCGATCTCCCCGAACGAGAGCTCGCTGCCATCCGACGGGCGGAGCTCGAACCGGGCGGCATCGGCCAGGGCGTGCCCATCGCCCCGCCGACCGTCCTCCCCGTCGGCCCCAGCCAGACTGGGTCCTTCCTGGCTGCTGGGTGAAGCGCAGCCGGCCGCGGCCACGAACAACAGCACCCAAAGGAATGCAGTGAAAACCGCACGGAATACGGACCTCATTTCGTCCCTCCTCGAGTGGTTGCCGTTGCTGTCGGGGCTATCCGGCTCGGACTCACCATGGCCCGATTGCCCCCCGCAAGGGAGGGCATCTGCGGGTACCCCTGCTCGCTCCACCATCCTCCCCTCCCCCCGGGCTGCGATCGTTCTAGCGGGCCCCCCGGCACCCTGCGGGACCCGCTAGAAGTTCGCCTCACCGGAGAAGCCGGCCTGGCCGTTCTGGCCGACCACGCCGAACGAAACGCCACCGAGACCGCCGGCCCCGGGCGCGCCCAGGACGCAGCTGTTCTCGGTCTTGTAACCGGGCAGGAGCAGGCCCTGCGGCTTGATGGCGTACTGGCAGTACGAAACGCCTCCGCATCCGCCACCGCCGCCGCCGCCATGGCCGCCGGTGCCGCCATACCCGCCGGCGCCGCCGCCGAACGTGCAGTAGACGTCCGATGCTCCGGCGGCCCCACCCGGGGCACCGGCACCGCCCGCACCGCCGCTGCCGCCCGTGCCACCCTGGCCACCCGCACCACCGTAGCCAGCCACGATGAGGTTGTCCTCGACGGTGGGCAGCGAGGCCGGAGTGGTGGTGAACACGACGAACAGTCCGAACGATCCGCCGCCGCCGCTGCCGCCCGTGCCTCCAGTGCCTGCGCAGCCGCCCGAGCCGCCGCCGCCGCCGCTGCCGCCGACTACGTCGTAGCACTTGCTGGTATCCGAGTCTCCACCGCCGCCCGAGCCGCCGCCGCCACCGCCCGAGCCGGCAAGACCCGCCCCTGCGGCCTGGCCTGACGAGCCGCCCCAGTACTGGGTGCCGGGCTGACCGCCCGGCTGGCTGCATCCGAGCCCTGCCTGCCCGTTCTGGCCCGGCGCACCGTCGAAGCCGTCTTCGCCTTCCACGATCTCATCCTGGGGGAAGGTGCACATCTTGCACGATGCGTGGTGGATCTTGCCGTCCCAGCCGGCAAGCCCGCCCAGCCCCGCCCCGACGCCCGAGCCGGCAAGACCGTTCTCCTCCGGCTGCGGTCCTCCCTCGTAGGTCGGGCAATGGCTTGCGCCGCCGGTGCCGCCGGACGTGGTGGTTCCGCCGCAGGCCTTGCTGGCCCCGGCCCCGCCGGCCAGGATCTCCCCACCCGGACAGTAGGGGCTGCCCGTTGCCACAGCGGCGAGGCCCGGCGTTCCCGCCTGCCCGCCCGAGCCCGATGTGCCCGCCCCTCCCGGAACTCCCGGGGCACCGTTGCCGGCCACGATGACGTTGCGCCGCACGATGAGCCCGTTGGCGCAGTCTCGAAGGTAGACGGAGTAACTGCTGCTGCCGGCCTCGGTCGCATTGACCGCCATGAAGGAGAACCCGTCCACGATGGTCGCTCCGACCGTTCCCTTGATGTTCAGGGCGGTCAGCGGAGCAGGGGTCAGAGTCGAGAACTGGTCGCCGTGGACGACCGTCTCATGCACCATCGAGTCCCGAGCCGTGAACGTATCGGAGTACCCGCCGTAGATCTTGACTCCCTGCACGACGGTCAGCGAGCCGTTGTAGTTTCCCCCCGCCACGTAGACGTCCCGCTTTCCGGATGCGGGCGAGATCTGCATGGCGTACTGGATGGTCTTGAGCGGCTTGGTGATGGTCCCCGGGTCCGCATCATTGCCCCAAGTCGCCACGAACAGACCGTTGTCGATCTCGCCGTCGATGCCGTCGCAGTTCTGGTCGATCCCGTCCGGTGAGTCCACCGGCCCCACGTACTCGCACTCGCAGCCGTCCGCCACGACGCCGTTGGGGTCGAAGAAGCCGGGGATACAGTCGATGACACAGGTCGGCTGGGTCTGCTGCCCGTCGCAGCTCCCGACCACGTTGGCGTAAGGAAGCTGCGTGCAGTCGTTGCCGCACTGGCCGCAGTTCTCGTCGTCCACGTACAGGTCTCCCGACTTGAAGTCCTCGTCGGTGCTGCCGTCGCAGTCGTTGTCCAGCGCATCACAGGCCTCGCTCGGGAGGATGCAGTCGCCCCACCCGGCCAGCGTGCACGGCTCGTAGCCGAGGCACACCGACTCGGCCTCGTTCGCCGGCACTCCCGGCGGCCAGGTCTCCTCACAGGCCCGGCTGAGCGTGAGGTCGGTGCCGTCGCACTGGCAGGAGCCGGTCTGCGGGACGCACCGCTTCCCTACCCCGGTTGTCGCACAGGTGTAGCCGACCGGACAGCTCTCGCTGGTGCAGTCCTTGGTGCAGAACTTCTCCCCGTTGTGGAGCAGGCACTTGAACTTGGTTGCTGCGCAGTCTGCGTCCACGACACAGGCTTCACAGAGGGCGGAGCTGTCCGGGAGGCACTGGAAGTCCCCCAGCTTGAAGTAGCCTGGGTTGCAGCTGGCAACCTTGCAGATTGCTTCTGCCCCGCTGGCATCGCACATGGCCGTGCCGTTGACGAACACAGTGGTGCACGACACGTTGCAGTCGCCGCAGTGTAGCAGGTGATTGTAAAGGCCGGCCTGGTTGCGGAAGTTCTCGTCCACCAGGTTGTCACAGTCGTTGTCGGAGTGGTCGCACGTCTCGGCCGCAGGCACCGGTGCGTTGCAGTCCCACCCCAGGGTTCCGGAACACGTGGCGGTGCCGGAGCAGGTTCCAAACGTGTTGGTCTCCTGGCACGAGATGCCGGCCGGGAGCCCTTCATCGGTCAGGTCGTCGCAGTCGTTGTCCTTGCCGTCGCAGGCCTCGACGGCCGGTGTCTTGGCGTCGCAGGCCGACCAGCCGGTGACCGGGTCGCAAGTCTGGAAGCCGTAGCAGGTTCCCGCAGCGTTGGCCTTGCTGCAGCTCCTCTTGGTGCCTGCCGTCTGAGCGTTGCACTCGCAGCTCCCGGTGATCGGCTGGCAGACCTTGCCGATGACGCCGTACGTGAGGCAGGTGTAGCCGGACGCACAGTCGGCATTGACGGTGCACTTGATGGCGCACCTTTGCTTGCCGTCGACCACGATGCACGGGGAGCCGTAGCAGCTGTTCTCGTTGACGCACGACTGGCAGGTGGAGTCGGGCGGAATGACGCACTGGAACTCGCTGAGCTTGTAGTAGCCCGGGTCACAGGTCTGCACGACGCAGCGTGGGACCGCCGGAACCGGATCGCAGATGCCGGTCGCATGCGGAATGGCGTTTTCGCAGGCATTGTTGCACGAGCCGCAATGCAGGTCGTCGACATACTTCGAGCCGCTCTTGAAGTCCTCGTCGATCGTGCCGTCGCAGTCGTTGTCCTGGTAGTCGCACACGTCCTCGGCCGGTACCTGAGCCTGGCAGACCCACCCCGAGGGACCAAGGCAGAGCGCCTCGCCCGCACACGTGCCCCAGACGTTGTTCTTGCTGCACGGCTGGGTATCGGGGAGCCCGTCGTCCTCCAGGCCGTCGCAGTCGTTGTCTTTGCCGTCGCACACCTCGGCAGCAGGCACCTTGGCCGTGCAGGGGAGCCACCCCAGGACTCCGTCGCACTCCTCGAAGCCGTAGCAGGTGCCGTTCACGTTGGTCACGTTGCACGAGCGCTTGATCCCGGCACTTGCCTGCGTGCAGTCGCACGAGCCGGTGTCGGGCGTGCAGAGGTTCCCGAGGCCGACGACCGACGTGCACGAGTACCCGGCCTTGCAATCCGCCTCGACTGTGCACTTTGCGAGGCAGTGTTTGACTCCCTCGACGGCCGCACACTTGCCGAAGTAGCAGTCTGCGTCGACGGTGCACTTCTGGCACTCGACGTCGGGCGGCAGGATGCACTGGTACTCGTTGAGCTTGTAATACCCGGCGTCGCACGTCTGCACCTTGCAGTCCGGCTTGGTCGGTACGATGTCACAGTAAGCGGTGGCGTGCGGCACCGATCCCACGCAGCTCTGGCCGCAGCTCCCGCAGTTAGTGAGCGACGAGTATTTCTCGCCGGTCTTGAAGTCCTCGTCGACCTTGCCGTCGCAGTCGTTGTCCACGTAGTCGCACTTCTCCTGTGCGGGCACACTGGCCTGGCAGACCCACCCCGGGATTCCGAGGCAGATCTCCACACCCGTGCACACGCCGTAGACGTTGGACTTGGAGCACGGCTGGGTGGCCGGCAGCCCGTCGTCGATCTGGCCGTTGCAGTTGTTGTCCTTGCCGTCGCAGGTTTCCGCTGCCGGCACGGCAGCGTCGCACGGAAGCCAGCCCAGCTTGGAATCGCAGGTTTCATAGCCGTAGCAGAGCCCCGCTGCGTTGCTCTTGGAGCACGTCCGCTTCGAGCCGGCGGTAAATGAGCTGCACGTGCAGCTTCCGGTGATCGGCACGCACGCCTTGCCGATCACGGCCACGTCCTTGCACGATGTTTCTGCGCCGCAGTTGGCATCAACCGTGCAGTGAATCATGCATCGCTTCGAGCCATCGATGGTGACGCAGTGGCCCCCCAGGCAGTCCGCGTCCACGCTGCACGCGTAGCAGGTCGTGTCGGGCGGAACGATGCACTGGAAGGGGCTGATCTGGTAGTACCCGGCCTCGCAGGCCGAAACCACACACTTGGGGGTCGGGTAGGACGGGTCGCATACTGCCGTCGCGTGTGGAATGGCCCCGGTGCAGGAGTTGTTGCACGCGCCGCAGTGCGCATTGAGGTGGTACTTCCCGCCGCTCTTGAAGTCCTCGTCGACGGTACCGTCGCAGTCGTTGTCCGCATAGTCGCAGGCCTCCGCTGCCGGGACCTTGGCCTGGCATACCCAGCCCTGAGTTCCGCCGCACACGGCCTTCCCCTTGCACGTGCCGAACCCGTTGGTGAACTGGCAGTCCTGGGTGGCTGGCAGCCACTCGTCGACGAGCCCGTTGCAGTCGTCGTCCTTTCCGTTGCACGTCTCGGCAGCGGGTGTCTGAGCATCGCATGCCGACCATCCGGTCGCCGGCACACAGGTTTCGAAGCCGTAGCACTTCCCGAGCGCGTTGCTGACGGAGCACGATCGCTTGGCGCCGGCGGTCTGCGAGCTGCATGCGCAGCTTCCCGACGTGGGCAGACAGACGTTGCCGAAGCCGGCGGCCGCCTTGCAGGTCGTCTCCCCGGAGCAGTCGGCCTGCACGGTGCAGGCCTTGGCACACCGCTTCTCGCCATCGACGAGCACGCACAGGCTGCCCAGGCAGTCCGCATCGACCGTGCAGGCCTGGCACGTCGTGTTGGGAGGCACGATGCACTGGAACGGGCTCAGCTTGTAGTAGCCCGCATTGCACTTGTCCACCACGCACTTGGGGACCGGGTAGGAGGAATCGCACTTTCCGGTGGCGTTTGCGATCGCCTTGGCGCACGCGTTGTTGCATGTCCCGCAGTGGGTGTCGAGGTAGTACTTGTCCCCCTGCTTGAAATTCTCGTCGGTGCTCCCGTCGCAGTCGTTGTCGAGGTAGTCGCAGGTCTCCGCTGCCGGCGTCTGCGCCTGGCACACCCACCCCTTGGTCCCCATGCAGGCGGCCGTGCCCACGCACTTGCCATAGGCATTGGTCTTCTCACAGGGTTGAGTGGCGGGCAAGCCGTTGTCGAGGAGACCGTTGCAGTCGTTGTCGAGCCCGTCGCACACTTCATTGGCCGGCACCGAGGCATCGCAGGGTGACCACCCCGTCTGGGCGTTGCACGTCTCGAACCCGTAGCACGTTCCGATGGCATTGGTCGTCGAGCAACTCCGCTTGACTCCGGCCGTCAGCGCGTTGCATTCGCACGACTCGGTGACAGGCACGCAGACCTTCCCCGCACCGCCCATGGTCTTGCACTGGTAGCCGGCGTCGCAGGCCCCCAGCTCGCAGGTCGTCAGGCAATACGTGCTCTTGTCGAGCGGTACGCAGCGGTCGAAGTAGCAGTCGTTGTCGCTTTCGCACGTCTTGCACTGGACCTCCGGCGGTAGGATGCACTGGAATGCGCCGACCGGGAAGTAGCCCGGGTCGCACTGATCCACCACGCACTTGGGCACGGCGTAGCCGGTATCGCACGTCTCGCTGGCATTGGGAATGGTGCCCGGACACGAGTTGTTGCAGCTCCCGCAGTGTTGGTCCAGGTAGTACTTGCCGTCCAGCTTGAACGGCTCGTCCACCTCCCCGTCGCAGTCGTTGTCGACGTAGTCGCAGGTCTCGGCTGCCGGGACCGGCGCCTGGCACACCCAGCCGGGCGTCCCCATGCAGACCGCGACGCCGGAGCAGACCCCGAGGTCGTTGGATTTCTCGCAGGGCTGTTCGGCCGGGAGCCCCTCGTCGAGCTGCCCGTCGCAGTCGTTGTCGATACCGTCACAGGCCTCGAAGTCCGGGATCGGTGCATTGCAGCCCACCCACCCCAGCGCCGGGTCGCACGACTCGAAGCCGAAGCACGTGCCGAGGATGTTCGTGGCCGAGCAGGGCCGCTTCGCCCCTGCCGTGAAGCTGGTGCACTCACATGACCCGCTCAGAGGCAGGCACACCTTGCCCCCCTCGGAATGAAGTGAGCAGAACGACTCGCCAAAGCAATCCTCGTCCCCGACGCAGCTCACCACGCATCGGCTCTTGCCATCGATCTCGACGCACGTGCCTCCCAGGCAATCAGCGTCTTCCGTACACGGCTGACAGGTCGTGTCGGGCGGGACGATGCACTGGAACTGGCTGATCTGGAGGAATCCAGGCAGGCAGTTGGCCACGACGCACTTGGGGATCTGGAACGAAGGATCGCACTTCCCATATCCGTTCGGGATCGCAAGCAGGCACGAGTTGTTGCAGGCCCCGCAGTTCTCGTCGGTGACGTACTTCCCGGCAGCCATGTAGTCCTCGTCCACCTTGCCGTCGCAGTCGTTGTCCTGGAGATCGCACGCCTCCCAGGAGGGAGTCTGGGCACCACAGACCCAACCGAACTTGCCCATGCAGACGGCATCTCCCTTGCACGTCCCCCACTCGTTGGCCTGCTCGCAGGGCCACAGGGCGGGCAGCCCCTCGTCGATGAGCCCGTCGCAGTCGTCGTCGATGCCGTCGCAGTCTTCCTGAGTCGGGAACAACGCATTGCACGGAGTGAACCCGATCTTCGGATCGCACACCTTGAATCCGTAGCAGGTCCCCAGCGGGTTGCTGTTCTGGCAGGTCCATTTCATCCCGGCATTGGCCTCGTTGCAGTCGCAAGTCCCCGTCTGCGGCTTGCAGACGGAATCCCCGGCATCGACTGCGGTGCAAACGGAGCCCGCATCGCATTCCTTGCCTGTCGGGCACCGCTGGAGGCAGTGAAGCCCCTCGCCGATCGGAAGACATCGGTCGAAGTAGCAATCCGCGTCGCTGGCACACTGGGCGCACTGCATGTCGGGCGGCTCGATGCATTGCACCTCGTTGAGCTTCCAGTAGCCGGGCAGGCAGTCCTCAACCTTGCAGACAGGAACCGCCCCGGACCCATCGCAGATTGCCACAGCGTTGGGCAGCGAGCCCTCGCAGTCCTTCGTGCAGCTCCCGCAATGGTGGAGCGTTCCGTACTTGCCGTCGACCTTGAAGTCCTCGTCGACCTCTCCGTCGCAGTCGTTGTCGAGGAGGTCGCATTTCTCGTCCGAGGGGGTCTCGGCACTGCACACCCAGCCGGCACCGCCGCTGCATACCTTGACCCCGGTGCACGTTCCGACGTCCGGGGTCTCCACGCTGCACGGCACCGCGGCCGGCAGGGAGTCGTCGGCAAAGCCGTCGCAATCGTCATCCTGCCCGTTGCACTCTTCCAGCGCCGGTGTTGCCGCCGTGCACCCGATCCAGCCGCTGGCCGGATCACACACCTCCTGGCCGAAGCAGGTCCCCTGCTCGTTGGACTTGCCGCACGGTCTTGCCGCACCGCCATTGTCCGTCGTGCACGAGCAGTCTCCGCTCTGCGGCAGGCACCACAGCCCCTCCTTGCCGGAGACCTCCGTGCAGTCGCTGAACTCGGGGCAGGCTCCCTCCTGACAACCGACCACACACGCCCCCCCGCCTGAAAGCTCCACGCAGATCCCGCCTTCGCACTGGGCATCGCCGAAACAGGGCTTGCACTGGGTCTGCCCCATGGGAAGGCACTGGAAATCGCTCGCCTTGTAGTACCCCTCGGCGCACTCGAGCACCAGGCACTGCGGAACGGCTCCGGTTCCGCTGCAGTAGGCCGTCGCGTTCGGGATGGCATCCTTGCACGAGAGGTCGCAGCTTCCGCAATGATCCGGGTGGACGTACTTGCCGTCCGCCTGGAAGTCCTGGTCGACTACGCCATCGCAATCATTGTCCTTGTAATCGCAGACATCCTCGGACGGGACCTTCGCCTTGCACACCCATCCCTCCGAGGCCATGCAGACGGACGGTCCCATGCAGGTACCGATACCCTCCACCGTGTTGGTGCACGGGGCCTGCACCGCCAGCGCCTCGTCGTATTCCCCGTCACAGTCGTTGTCTTTGCCGTCGCATTGCTCGGCGGCCGGGACAGCGGCATCGCAGCCCACCCAGCCGATCTTGGGATCGCACTCTTCGAGCCCCATGCAGACTCCGGCATCGTTCTCCCGGTAGCAGGGCCGGCTCGTCCCTTCCTTCCCGATGATGCAATGGCACGAGCCGCTCAACGGCACGCACAGCTTCGTGAGCCCCTCCTCCCCGCCCTGCACCTCCAGGTCGGTACAGGCGTAGTTGACCGGGCAATCCGCATCGGCCTTGCACCCCAGAGCGCATCGCATCTCTCCCTCAATCTCAATGCAGCGCCCGTCCGGGCACTCCACGTCACTCTGGCACTCGGTGCACACCACCTTCCCGGGCGGGTAGCACAGGAACACCAGGTCGGGGCCGAACCCGGTCGTGCCGATGCAGTCCCATTCGTCCGGGCAGTCCTCCAGGCACTCCTGGGTGCAGATTGGCCCCATCGAGCTGGTCACGCAGAAGCCGGACTGACAGTCCACCCCGCTCTCGCACGGACAGGCCAGAGGGGCCGGGCTTTCCAGACACGGGTCTGGGACCTGCCCGTTGTCCTTGTAGAAGCCTTCGCCCCCCTCCCGTCGCATTAGATCGAGCCCTTGCCCATTGTCCTGGAACATGAGATCGCCCTGCTCGGACGTCTCGTCCGGTTCTGTCAGCGACGGCCCGCCCCCCGTCGGCGACGTCGTGCACGCCCCCAGAATCGCAAGACAGACTGCGGCGAGAAGAGTACGCCCCCCCTGGAAGGATCTGGTCTCCATAGACGCCCTCCTGCGTTCTTCGGACTCGAACAAGTTTTCGTTTAGGGACTGAGTCTCCCTGTATCCAGTATATAGGCGCTCGCCCGGAGGATGTCCACAATATCTTGTGGTCCCGCAAAAAAAAGATCCGGCATCTGCAAGAATCCAACTCGGGGGCAGCCCGGTGCCACGCTGGCGGACGTTCGCGCGATTGCCCATTTGCCCGAACCTGTGTAGTCTCAGACCGATTTGCACGAGGTGCACGATGCGACGGACATGTTGGCTGGCACTGGTCGTGACGGTACTTGCGTCCGGCTGCTCAGGAGATCGAAAGACCGGGAAGAGCGACGGGGACACGGCGAACCGCTCCGATCCCGACGCCCAGGGCGGAGGCTCCGATGCCGGGCTCGAGGATGTCGTCGGAGGCACGAAGGACCAGCTTCCCCCAGCGCCCGTGCCGACGACCGTCCAGATCGCTCTCGACCCGGACAAGCCTGCTTACAAGATCAAGGACGCGGTCAAGTACGTCGCCACGGTCAACGACCAGTTCGGAAACCCCATGCCGGACGCGGTGCTCGACGCTCCCGGGCTCCTGCCGGCCGGAATCGCCGAGCCGACGGATGCCCCGGGATTCAAGTTCGTTGCGGAGGGCATGGTCACCCTCACGGTGTGCGTCAGCGGGCACCCCAACGTCTGCGCGACCCGGGACGTCTGGTGCGATCAGACCGGGCCGGTCATCGTGATCGACCAGCCCCTGCGCGGGCTCATGCTGTCCGGCGACAAGCTGGTCCCGGTAAGCGGCACCGTGACGGATGCCGGCGGAGGAGTTGCCTCGGTGACGGTCAATGGCAGCGAGGTGGCACTGGGCCCCGGAGGGCAGTTCCAGAGCGCGGTCACATCGGTGCAGGCGATGAACTACGTGGACGTGGATGCGGTCGACGTGTTCGGCAATGCGTCGTCCGCCATGCGCTCCTATCTCTACTCGACGGAATACCACGAGATCGATGCGGCACAGCCCGATCTGTCCCTGGTTCCGGATGCGCTGAAGGTCTACACGGATGATCTTCTGTACTACAATCCCGACCCGGCAGCGACCGACAACATCTCCTACCTGCTCGAGCTCGTCCTCCAGGACATCGACCTGTCCGCCCTCATTCCCAACCCGGTGGTGCAGGAGCAGGACCTCAGCGTGGTCTGCATGTGGGGGAAGTACGACATCTACCTGAAGAACCTCTCGTGGTCAAAGCCGGACGTCACGGTCAAGTCGGTAAGTGGCGGCCTGGACGTGGACGTGATCATCCCGAACTTCTACGGCGAGTTCTCCATCGAGACCGATGCGTTCGCCTGCGCCGACTTCGAGGGCTCTTTCACGGCCCAATCGGTTCACATTCACACGAAGGTGGGAATCACGGTGCTCGACGGTGGCGGGCTCGATATCTCGACCTCGGGGACTACGGCCGAGCTGGAAGGGCTCGACATCAACCTCGGTGGTGTGACCGGATTCCTGCTCAACTGGCTCTTCGACCTGCTCTCGGGAACCGTCGCTGACCTTCTTGCCGGCCAGTTCAGCACCATGCTCGAGGACACGGTCAAGGATCTCACGTCGGGCCTGACCGACATGCTGGCCAAGCCGATCGACCTCCCGCTCGATCCGTTCGTGCCGGGAAACACCCCCATTCTACTCCAGGTGCTGGTACGCTTCACCCAGGCTCTGTTCAGCGAGCAGGGCGGGGATCTGGAGGCGAACATCGGGATCTTCTCGGCTCAGACCATCGATATCGATGCTCCGGGTGCGATCGGCCGTGCCTGGTGCCTGAGTCCGTTGCCCGAGCAGTTCGAGTTCGACAAGGCGACCGCCATGCCGCTGGAGCTGGCTGCCCACATCGACGTGGTCAATGAGGCGCTCTTCTCCCTGTGGAACAACGCAGCGCTGCACCTGAAGATCACGTCGCAGGCGCTGGCCGACATGGGGACGGACGTCGGCAAGTACGGGGTGACGAACCTCGATGCCACGACGGAGCCGCTGCTGCCCCCCGTGGTCACGACGTGCACGCCCGACGGCTCGCTGACTGCCCAGATCGGCGAGTTCTATCTGGAAGCATCGTTCGACATGCTCGGCATCCCGACCGACGTGCACATGTACCTGTACCTGGAGCTCGCCGCCACCATCTCCGTGGTCGACGGCGAGAACGGAAAGGCCATCGGCATCGTCGTGGGCGACCCCACGATCGTCCAGGCGGATCTGGAATCGATCAACCCCGAATGGTACGGGAAGGAATCGATGATCACGGGCCTGATCACGGACACGCTCGTTCCGATGCTGCTCAAGTCACTCAAGGAAAAACCCCTGTCCATCGACATGCCGGCCTTCAACCTGGGCGACCTGCTCGGGGGAGAGAATGGCAACGGCGGCGGTGCCCTGGCCAGCAAGCAGCTCGTGCTCGCCCTGACCGAAATCCTGAATTCCCTGGGGTACGTGCACGTGCGCGGGGGGATACAGATTACGGATGCGCCCCCGCCGGAGCCGCCGACGGAGTAGGGACCGGGACCGCCGGGTAGTTCTTCAGCAGTCCATCCCAATATTCATCCAGGAGCCGGTGCCCTTCGGGGCTGAGCTGGTCCCAGCGATGGGAGAGGTTGGCCAGGCGGCCGTCGGTGGGGGAATCGTGCCAGAGCCCGTAGCGGCGCTCACGGGCCTCCCGCTCGGCCTGGACGAAGTCGTCCATCTTCGGGTGCGGAAAGCGGGTCATGGCGTAGCCGTACCCGCGTCGGACCAGGGACCGGTTCAGGAGCTGACCGTCCACCCAAACGTAGGCGAGCAGGCGGCCGTACTTGTCCCGACACTCGGGGCCGAACTCGAGCTGGACCCTGCGCCCCTCCGCCTGCTTGCGGGTGTAGTCGCTGGCCTCCTTCCCGAACCGCTGGACCGGGAGCTCCGGGTGGTGAGTCTCGGGCGTGTCCACGCCGATGAGCCGGACCCTGTCGCCGGATTCGAGGACGAGGGTGTCGCCATCGGAGGTCCTCACGACCAGCGCATCCGTGGATTCAAGGCCGCACATTCCCGCCGGAGCGGATGCAGGGGCCTTGGCGGCCTCCTGCCCGGTTCCCTCATCCCTCGCACAGCCGCCCCAGACGATCGACGACAGTCCGAGGAGCAGGCAGGATAAACGCACGTTCAGGGTGGACACAGCAGCACGCATCGCTCCCTCCCTCCGCAGACAGGGAGAGACATCTTACTCCGGTTCCGGGGAATTGGCGAAAACCTGGCTTTCCGCCCGCTACTTCTGCCCGATCGCAATGACCTTCTTGTCCGAAGAAGAGGCGTAGATGGTGCCGTTGGAGCCCATGGCGATGCCCGTGATGGTGCCCCCTGCGGGAAGCACGAGCTTGGACGTACCGTCCGGGTTCACCGCAACCAGCGACGTTCCGGCCCCGGCCCAGATGACTCCGGACAGATCGATGATTGGAGTCGTGAGCGTGCCCACCGAGAAGTGCTCCCACTTGAGCTTTCCGGCCGGAGTGATCGCGTAGATTCGCATGTCCGCCGCCGGAACGTAGAGGGTGGCGTCGGTCCCGATCACGGGTGAGCCCGGCTTGCCCGGGAGCAGCAGCCGCCAGTTCATCGCCCCGGTTTTCGATACCGAGTACACCGACCACCCGCCGGTGACGAAGATCGTTCCGTCCTGGGTGACCAGCGGGCTCGAGCTCGAGAGCTGGTCGCTGTCCAGCGTCGTGAACTCCCACTGCTTCTGGCCCCCCGAGCTGACCCAGTACAGCTTGGTACCCGCTGCATGGGCGATGTACCAGGGCAACCCCTGCACCGGATAGTAGACCGCCGGCGATGCGTAGGTCGTCACGTTCACGTTGAACGTCCAGTTCGCCACGCCGTTGGCCGGGTTGAGCGAGTAGAGGTGTGCCCCGGCGATGAGGACTGCCCCGTCCGGTGCGACGGTCACGGGAGCATACCCGTAGCCGGTCCACTGCCACTTCTGTGTGGCATCGGGGTTGACCGCCTGGACATATCCCTGGGAGAACACCGGCCAGTATACGGCACCGTCGCCGCCGATGGCCGCGGAAGTCTGGGAGTATCCCTTGCCGGCAAATACCCACTTCTGGCCGCCGTCCGGGTTGATCGCATACAGCTTCTTGTCGTAGGAAGCCGCGTAGATCGTGCCGTCGGCCGCGATCACGGGGGCGTTCTTGACCGAATCGGTAGTCGGAAAGATCCACTTCACCTCCGGGTCCGTGGGTCCGGTTGCCTGGGGCCGCCCCATGTGGCTCTGGCACCAGCCGGTCATGGGGAACGGCGATCCGGCTTGACTTCCCCTGGCGGCCCCGCACGATTCGACGCATTGGAACGCCGGGCTGCAGGTGAGCGTGCCCGTGCAGGCCCCGCAGCTCCCGCCGCAGCCATCATCCCCGCACGACTTGCCCGCACACTGAGGCGTGCACGGGTCGCAGTGCCCCAGATTGCACGAAGTACCGGCCTGGCAGGTGCCGCAGGTGCCTCCACAACCGTCGTCGCCGCAAAGAGCGCCGTTGCAGGTGGGGGTACATTCCCAGAGAGCGATGATCTTGGAACCGTCCGACTTTCTCACGTAGAGCGTCCCGTCCGAGGCAACCACGAGGGAGCCGGAGCCTCCCCAGCCGAAACCGATGTCCTCCCCCACGTAGAAGATGCTCCTGACCGTTCCGTCGGGGTTCATCCGGTAGAGACGACGGTCGCTCGAGCTGACGAGGATCGACTGGTCCCCCAGGATGGTCGGGGAGCCGGTCACGCTCCCTCCGGTGGCGAACGCCCATTTCACCGTCCCATCCGGGTTGAGCGCCCACAGCTTGTCGTTGCCGATGTACACGGTCCCGTCCAAGGCCAGTGCAGGCGACGCCCACAGCCCCGCGTTGGTCGCCCCGGTGACGAAGTCCCACTTCAAAGTCCCGTCGGCAGCAATGGCATGGATCGAGGGATCATGCTCGGCCCCTCCGGTATAGACCGTCCCGTCCGGGGCAATGACCGGAGCCGTCTGATTGTAGTCGCCCGGGGGAAGCTGAACCTGCCACTTCAACGCTCCGCCCGGATTGACGGCAAACAGCGTGTTGTTGCTGCCCTGGGCGTTGGTCCCGATGGTGTACACCACGCCGTTCCCGTCGACCGCCGGAGAGCCGCTTCCGATTCCGCTGGCGTGGCTCCAGGCAATGCTCCCGTCGACCCCGTTGAACGCGTAGAGCTTGTCCGCCTGGACGTAGACCAGGTTGCCCGGCCCGACCGCCGGAGAGGAGTTGACGCCCGAGCCGGTCAGGTACTCCCACTTCTTCGTCCCGTTCGCGTTGACTGCGTAGACCTTCTTGTCACCGCACCCCACGTACACCGTGCCATCCGCCCCCACCGCTGGAACCGTGTAGCAGGTGGCTCCGGCGAGAAACTCCCACTTGAATGTGCCGTCCGCCGCGATGGCGACGAGCTTCTTGTCGTAGGTGTTGAAATAGAGCGTTCCGTCACCCCCCACCGCAATGCTGGTGTGGCTGTACTGGGGAACGGCGTAGGTCCACCGGGTCTTCAGCTTGTCCGCTGGAATGAACGGCGACCGCCCGGTATGGACCGGGCATCCCCGTGTCATGGGCCAGGCGGCCCCGGCCTGGAGTCCCGACATGTCGCCGCAGTTGGCCCCGGTCTGCTGGGGTTTGCACAGGAAGCTGTCGCAGGCAAATCCGGCACCGCAAGTCCCGCAGGTTCCGCCGCATCCGTCATCCCCGCACTGCTTCCCCGCACAGGATGGAGCGCTGACCAGCGGATCGTTGGGGGCGCAGTCGGCGTTGTTGCCGACGCCGTCTCCGTCGGCATCCGCCCACTCGGTGGGGTCGCTGGGGAAGGCGTCCGAGTTGTCCCCGACGCCGTCCTTGTCGGCATCCGCCCATTCCTTGGGGTCCATGGGGAATGCGTCCTCGTCGTCGGGAACGCCGTCGCCGTCACCGTCGGGCTTGGCCTTGCGCACGAACATCATCCAGTTGCCGATTCCCTTGGGTCCCTGCTGGCACATCCCGTCGTAACGGCCGTGCTTGTCCGAGGAGCACCAGACCTCGCCGCACTGGGAGTTCGGGTAGCTCGAGTGGAAGGTCCCGACGATGAAGGCCGACGTTGTGGAGGCGAACGGGTCCTTTCCGGTCAGCAGATAGATGTGCTTGTAGGTGGTGCAGTCGATGTTGCCGAGGCACTTGTGCTTGGCCAGGGAGACGTCGCGGCACGAGTAGGTGACGAGGTCCGCCCAGGTCGACAGCTTCTCGTAGAGGATGATCGACTGCTCGGGCCCCTTGAACATGACGTGGTCGTATTGGAAGAGGCCCAGGATTGACCCCTTGGTCGTCCCGCCGAACTGCTCGTCGAGAAGGAGGGGGCTTCCTGCCAGCGACGCGTCGAGGATCGTGTCCGAGGTCTCGTGGTTGCTCTGCTTGAACACCAGCGTCCAGCCACCGCCGTCGGTGACCATGTCGCACCAGCCCTTGAACGGCGGCTTGCCCCCCTCCCCGTCCGGGTCGAGGTCGTACACGCCGCTGGTGGCCGCCGGGTTCTTGGCCAGGATCTCGGAACAGGCCGTCCCCGAGCCCTGGCTCGTGCACCCTTCGTCCATCAGACCGTCGCAATCATCGTCCGTGACATTGCCGCAGACCTCGGCCGCGTTCGGATTGATCGCGGCCACGGTATCGTTGCAGTCTCCCTGTTTGGGGGTGAAGCCGTCGCCGTCCTGATCCGGGTCGCACACGTCCCCAATACCGTCCAGATCCAGGTCCTCCTGGCCGCCATTGGGGGTTCCGGGGCAGTTGTCGTCCGTGTCGATCACGAGATCTCCGTCCGTGTCGTCGTTGGTGAACCACAGCCCGTTGGTGCTGCTGCCGTCGGCAAACACCACCTTCACGAAGCCGCTCACGAAGCTGGCCGGGACTGATGCCACGACCAGGTTTCCGGACCAGAAAGACGTCGCTGCGGGGATGCCCGGTGAGAACAGGAGCTGGGCTCCCTGTCCGTTCCCGAGGGACGCTCCTTCGGCTACGAAAGGCGTTCCCACCACGCCGTGGGCGGGCTTGAGCGCAAACAGCGTCCCCTTCCTGGACGGGACCACGTACTGCCCGCCGTGCGGGTCGAGCTCGCCCTGGAAGTTGGACGGCTCGGTGAGCATGTCCGCCTTGCAGTCGAAGCTCGGGCCCGGGTCGTGGAGCTGAACGCCGAACCCCCCCGGGGCCGCGGGGAACCGCAGCTCGAAGACCGTGTGATTGCCGGCCACCAACGGGCTCTCGTGGAAGCCGAGCGCGCCCATCACCCCCTCCCCTTCCGGAGTGACGGATGCTCCGTTGCGAAGCACCTCCACGTGCCCGTCTCCGTACACCTTGAGGTCCCACTGCTCGGTCCCCCCGCCGGTCCATGCCTTGAAATGGTTATAGCAGTCGGCCTGGAGCGCGGCCACGTCGTTGACGTGCCAGTCGTTGAGGATGTAGAGATACTCGCCGTCGTAGTCGAAGTAGGCATAGGTGTACTTGCCCGCTGCGGGAACGACGTCGTTCCACTCGTAGCTGCTCTTGCCGGCCGTCCAGTCGGTGAACTTCCCGTCCACGGTGTGGGGGTACTGGCTCTTCGGGTTCACGACAGCGGCCGGCTCATCCGCCTCGCCCTGCACGTCGAATGGGAGCGTGTTGGTCCACCATCCGGCCGTCGTGTGCAGCCGGATTCCGGAATCGTCGGCCCCGTCTGGAACGAGCAGCCCCGCCATTCCGGTGCTCCAGGTGAGGACCGTGGCGGGAATTCCTCCCACCGTGGCAGTCCCGGCCGAGTTGCCGAGGGCGACACCGTAGACCCGGACCGGCGTTCCCGGGGCTCCGGCAGCGGGATTCGAGGTCGTGATCCACGGCACGTCGTCGTTGGAAACCTGCCCGAGCCCGCCGCCGGCATGGGCATCTCCGACGAAGGTGGCCGGCTCGGTCTCGAGCACGTCGCAGCCGCTCGTGGGCCCCGGATCGTGGTACTGGACGCCAAACCCGCCCGGGCTTGCCGGCAGGCGCAGCTCGTAGATCGTGTGGAGGTCGGCGGCCTTGGGGCTGGCCTCGAACGAGTAGGCACCGACCACCGGCTTGCCCTGCACGAGGTAGGGGGCCCCGTTGAGAAATACCTGAACGGTCCCTTCGGCATAGACCTTGACCTGCCACTGCTCCTTGCCGCCGCCGGTGTAGCAGGTGAACAGGTTGTAGCAGCCGTTCTCCAGCGCCTTGGAGTCGTTGTAGAACCAGTCGTTCAGGATGTAGAGGTACTGACCGTCGAAGTCGAAGTAGGCGTTGGTGTACATGCCCTTGGCGCTGGGCACATCGAACCACTCGAACTGCGCCGGGGGGTTGCCTGCGGTCCAGTCGGTGAACCTTCCGTCGACGGTGTGCGGGTACTGGCTCTTGGGCACGTCGGCATAGGTGAACGCACACTGGAACTGCTGGCACGTCTGGATGCCCGGGCAGGTGCCGCAGCTCCCGCCACAGCCGTCGTCGCCGCACAGCTTGCCCTTGCAGGAGGGCAGGCAGCCATGACAGCTGGCATACTGCAGCGAGCACTTGTCGACCAGGCACCACTTGATCTCGTCCTTGGTCGCGGCCAGGGGGCAGTTGGCCTTGCGGCAGTTGTCGAGCAAGACGGCCTTGGCCTGGGCCCCGGGGGAGCCCAGGGCCGCACAGCCGAGGAGGCAGGCCATGAGCTGCGGGCTGCTCGGGTCGCACAGGTCCATGCACCCCACGATCTGGCCGCAGGTGTACCAGGCGCACGTGCCACCCTCCAGGCAGTTCAGGCCGCCGGGGCAGGTGCCGCACGTGCCGCTGCAGCCGTCGGTGCCGCACTCCCTGCCGGTGCAGTCGGCCTTGAATATGGCCGGGTTGAAGGGTTGGCAGTCGGCGTTGTCCCCAATCCCGTCACCGTCCGAATCCGCCCATTCGTTGGGGTCGAGCGGGTACTTGTCGCCGTTGTCCCCAACTCCGTCCCCGTCGGAATCCAGCCATTCATTGGGATCGAGCGGGAACAGATCTCCGTTGTCCCCCACCCCGTCTCCGTCGGAATCGGCCCATTCGCCGGGGTCGAGCGGGTACTTGTCGCCGTTGTCCCCCACCCCGTCTCCGTCGGAATCGGCCCATTCGGCCGGGTCGCCGGGGAACAGGTCGAGACCGTTGTCCACGCCGTCTCCGTCGAGGTCATCGTCGCACGCGTCCCCCCAGCCGTCCTTGTCCAGGTCGGCCTGGCCCGGGTTGGGAAGCCCGGGGCAGTTGTCCGAGTTGTCCCCCGCCCCGTCCAGATCGGAGTCCTTACTCTCCTTGGGGTCATAGGGGAATTTGTCGTGGACGTTCAGGATCCAGTCGCCATCGATGTCGATGTCGCATGGATCGCCGCTCCCGTCCTTGTCCAGATCGGCCTGCTGCGGGTTGGAGATGCCCGGGCAGTTGTCCACGCCGTCGTTGACTCCGTCCTTGTCACCGTCGCTGTCCGGGACCAGGAACCAGAGCTTGTTGGTCGTCGCCCCGTCCCCCCAGAGCACGTAGACCCAACCGGACACGGCTCCGGCCGGCACGGAGGTCACGAGCATCGTATCGGACCAGTAGGAGACGACCGCGGCCACATCGCCACCGAACCGAAGCAGGGCCTTGCCCTGGCTCTGTCCGAGCGCCCCGGCGTCCACGGCCACGGGCGTGCCGACCACTCCGGCCGGCGGCTTGAGAGCAAACAGCGTCCCCTTGGTCGAGGGCAGCACGTCCGAGCCTCCGACCGGCTCCAGGCTCCCCTGGAAGTTGGTCGGCTCCGTGGCCATGTCCTGCTCGCAATTGAAGCTGGGGCCCGGGTCGTGGAGCTGCACACCAAACCCGCCCGGGAGCGCCGGCAGCCTCAGCTCGAAGATCGAGTGGGGCTTGTCGTACAGCGGGCTCTTCCCGAACCCGGCCCAGCCCGATGCCTCCCCCTCGTACGGATCTCCGTTGCGAAGCACCTCGATCTTGCCGCTGCCGTAGACGAGCACGTCCCACTGCTCCATGCCGCCGCCGGTGAACGCGACGAAGTGGTTGTAGCAGTCCGGCTTCAGGGCTGCCACGTCGTTGTACTTCCAGTCGTTCAGGATGTAGAGGTACTGACCGTCGTAGTCGAAGTAGGCGTAGGTGTACTGGCCCACGGCGGGAATGACGTCGTACCACTCATGCTCGGCCGGCGGGTTCTCGGCACTCCAATCGGTGAACTCGCCGTCCACGGTGTGGGGGTATTGACTCTTCGGATTGACCACGGTCCCCGGCTCCCCTCCCGGGGGCACGAGCCCGAACGGAAAGACGTTGGACAGCCAGCCGCCTGAGGTCACCACCTGGATCGCGCCGTCGGCGGCATCGGACGGCACGAGGATCACGACGGCCTGATCGGTCCAGGATCGAACGGAGGCTTCCTTTCCGCCCACGGTGACGGAGCCCGGCTGATCGCCAAACCCGATTCCGATCAGCCGGACGATGCACCCTCCCGGGCATCCGGCGGGGTTGGCCCCTGCGATCCACGCCACGTTCGGATTGCCGGCAACCAGCAGCCCACCGCCGGACGTGAGCTCTCCCACGAGCACCGTGGGCTCGGTCTCGAGCACGTCACATCCGGCCTTCTCGCCCGGGTCCGAATACGTCACTGCAAAGGCCCCCGGCTTGGCGGGGAAGCGCAGCTCGAACAGGCTGTGCTCCAGGCCGACCAGGGGGGACTTGGCCCAACCGTACATCCCCTTGACCTGCTGCGACGAAAGCTTCTGCCCGTTGAGATAGGCGGTCACGTTCCCGTTGGCATAGACCTTGAACAGCCACTGCTCCTGGCCGCTGCCGGTGCTGGCGAAGAACTGGTTGAAGCAGTCTGCGCTCAGCGGGTTGGTGGCGTTGAGGTGCCAGTCGTTCATCAGGTAGAGGGTCTGACCGTCGAAATCGATGTACGCGTTGCTGTAGACGCCGGCAACGGGGGGCACGTCGTACCACTCGAAGGTTTCGGGCGGCTGCCCCGCGTTCCAGCCGGTGAACAGGCCGTCCAAGGTGTGTGGGAACTTGCTGGCCTCGATCATCTGGAGGTCGAAGCCGCACTGGAAGTCCTGGCACACCAGCACTCCGGGGCAGACCCCGCAATTGCCTCCGCACGCGTCGTCGCCGCACTGCTTCCCGTCGCACTGCGGGAGTGATACCAGCGGATCCTGCGGCTTGCAGTCCCCGTTGTCTCCCACGCCGTCGCCATCGCTGTCGAGCCACTCGTTGGGGTCATGCGGGAACTTGTCGCTGTTGTCCCCGGTGCCATCCTCGTCGCTGTCCGCCCATTCGGTCGGGTCGAGGGGGAAAGCATCCTCGTAGTTGGCGTACCCGTCTCCGTCCGCCTCGGGGTCGCACTCGTCGCCAAGCTCGTCGCCGTCGAGATCGGACTGGGTCGCGTTGGCCAGGGCGGGGCAGTTGTCGACCTCGTCCTTGACCCCGTCTCCATCCGTATCGCTGCCGGGTACGACGAACCAGACGCCGTTGGTGCTGGTCCCGTCCACGAAGTGCACCCGCACGAAGCCGGAGACGGCACCGTCCGGCACAGTGGCAACGACCTTCTCCTCGCTCCAGAAGGACACTTCCGCAGCCTTGTTCTCGGAGAAGAGGAGATAGCTCTTCCCCTGCGTGGCGCCAAGCTTGGTTCCCTCTGCAACGACAGGCTCTCCCTCCTTCGCCTGGCCGGGCTTGAGGGCCACGAGCGTGGCCTCGGAGGAGGGCCCGATCACGACGCCTCCGCCGGCCCAGGTCCGCCCGCTGAGCACCGCAGGATCTCCGGCCGGCTCATCCCCCTGGCCCGGTCCCCACACCTGCCAGGCGAAATCCCCCGGGCTCACCTGGAGTCGAACCTCGGCCACCAGGCGCCCCTCCTCCCCCGCCCAGGGAGAGCCGCCCTTGCCCTGTTTGGCCACCACTCCGCAGCCGCACTTCTTGCCGTTGCGACGGACCTCCGAGCTTCCATCCGCCAGGATGCGGATGTCCCAGAGGGTCTCCCCGCCGTCGGTCCAGCCGGAAAAGCCGATCCACGCCGCCCCTTCGAACGGTGCGGTGCCGGCCCAGTCGAGCAGGAGCACCAGATCGAGCCCGTCGTACTCCACCCCGTAGTAGCCGTTGTCTCCCGGCACGGGGGCAGTCATCCACCACTCCTTTCCGATCCAGGGCTGGGACGAGGCGTAGCCGGTGAACTCGCCGTCCACGTCGATGCCCGGCCCGAGGCCGAGATTGACGATCCCCCCCGAGTCGTCCCAGCCTTCGGCCACGTGGACTCCCGGCAGCGGTGCGCTCTGGCCGTCGCTTCGGATCACGACGAGGCCGTCTCCGTGGGCATTCTCCGCCACCCGTGCCGTGACCGAAGTCGGCGTCCAGCTCACGATCTCCGCCGGCTCCCCGCCCACCAGGCACGTTCCAGTCTGCTCGCCGAACCCGGTTCCGCTGACCCGGACGATGCCCCTCGGGATGCATCGGTCCGGGCTGGCACCGGCCACCCAGGCCAGTTCGGTCTCCCGCTTGATCTTGCAGCTTCCGCCGGGCACGAGCTCGCCCGCATAGACCGCCGGATCCTCACTAAGCTCGCCCGTCCCGTCCGGACCGAACAGCTTCAGGCCGAACCCGCCCGGGCTCACCCCGAGGGCCAGCTCGACGAGCACGTGCTCCGCCTCGTCGCCGGGGCTTCTCCCCCGACCGACCGAGGCCGAGGCCTTGCAATCCGTGCAGGCCTTGCCGGCCAGGAAGACCGAGACCTCGCCGTCCCGGTTGGTCACGACGGTCCAGAGGTCCTTTCCGCCTCCGGTGTAGAACTGTGCCATCCAGCGGCTTCGAGTAGTCGCTTCGGGGAGGATGCTCCAGTCGAGCATCACGTGCAGCGACGTGTCGAGCTCCCACTTCTGGTAGTCGAAATAGATCCGCCCGTGCGGCGAGTCGAACGGTGGAATGTCGAACCACTCGTGCTTCGGGTCCCCTTCCTCGAACCCGGTGAACCGCCCGTCGACGGTGTGCTTGGACTTGCTGGGACCGAACGCCTCGAGCACCGGGGCGCACTGGCTTGCCGAATCGCAGCTCATTCCGTCGCCGCACTCGCCGCACGTGCCGCCACAGCCGTCGCCGCCGCACTCTCTTCCCGTGCAGTCGGACGTGCAGACATCGAGGGGCACCTCACCGGGCAGCTCGGGGGGCAGGTCAACCTCAGCGACATCCGTCGCGTCGACGATTTCGGGAACCGCCACGGCTTCAGGGCCGACTTCCGGGACCTTCGAATCGACCTCACCGAGCAGCTCTACTGCATCGAGCGCATCGCGGACGTCGGAACCGTGCCTCTTCGGCTCCGGTCCGCAGGAGAAGGCACAGAATGCGCTCAACGCGACAAGGAATGCTCGACAAGACGACGTGACCTTCATGCTCGCCTCCTGGTTGGTGCCATTGGACCAAAACCGGCCTGCAGTGTCAACTCGCCGCAGAGGGTCTCCCCGGCTCTTGACTTTCGCGGGTTCGGTTGACTAGCCTTGGTCCGGGCGGAGGTGCAACCATGAACCCATTGAAAAGGACGCTGTCGGCCTCGTTCGTCGTCGTGTTGACCGGCTTCGTGATGACAGCCTGCGACAAGGACGGGAAGAAGGAAGAAACCCCTGCGTGCGAAGGCCACGAGCTCGGCGACGAGTGGCCGGCCGAGGACGGCTGCAACACCTGCACCTGCCAGGCAGGCGGCGTGTCCTGCACGACCCTGGAATGTTCTACCACGTGCGAGGGGGGACAAGAGCCCGGCGATTCCTGGCCGGCCGAGGACGGCTGCAACACCTGCAGCTGCATGGAGGATCTGACCGTCGCGTGCACGGCGATGGCGTGCGTCGACACCTGCGAGGGCGGACACCTGCCAGGTGAGACCTGGGACGCCCCGGACGGATGCAATTCCTGCGAGTGCACCGAGGACCTGGTGATCTCGTGTACCACGCTTGCCTGTCCCGAGGCCTGCGAGGACGGACACCTCGTGGGCGACACGTGGGACGCCGCGGACGGCTGCAATACCTGCACCTGTACCGAGGATCTCGTAATCGCCTGCACGCAGATGGCCTGCGTGGACACCTGCGAGGACGGACACCTCGTGGGCGACACCTGGGATGCCGAGGACGGCTGCAACACCTGCACCTGCACGGAGGATCTCACCATCGCCTGCACCGAGATGGCCTGCCCCTCCACCTGCGAGGACGGCCACCTGCCGGGCGAAAGCTGGGACGCCGCGGACGGCTGCAATACCTGCACCTGCACCGAGGATCTCACCATCGCCTGCACCGAGATGGCCTGCCCCTCCACCTGCGAGGACGGACACCTGCCGGGCGAGAGCTGGGACGCGGGGGACGGCTGCAATGTGTGTGCTTGCACCGAGGACCTCCAGATCGCCTGCACCGCCATGATCTGCCCGGAAACGTGCGATGGCGGATACCTCCCCGGTGAATCCTTCCCGGCCGGAGACGGCTGCAACGTCTGCACCTGCACCGCGGAGCTCACGATTGCGTGCACGAAGATGCTGTGCCCCGCAACCTGCCAGACCGTCGAGGCCGACTACGAGAAGGTCATTTCGGACAACATCTCGTGCAAGAGCGATGCGGACTGCCAGATGCTCTACGGGCAGTGCTGGATCGGCCTGGGAGGATGCTACGAGTTCGCCAACCAGGATCTGAGCCAGGCGGTGCTCGACGGGCTGGCCAAGAAGTTCCAGGAGCTGGGCTGTTCGGGCCCGGTCTGCAAGTGTGCGCCGCCCCCGGCTCCTGCATGCGTCGACGGCCAGTGCGGGCCGGCCCCTGAAGGGACTGGACCGTGGACCCGTGTGGAGGGCAAATTCTCCAAGGAAGGGGGCTTCTTCTACCAGTTCACGAGCTATCTCCTGGCCAACGACGTGGTGACCGTCTACAGCGCTCCCGACAAGGTCAAGTGCGAGGTTCCGGTGACCAATACCGATACCGCCCCGCTCCTTCCCGCTGCGGCGGCGGTGGACTGGCCTTCGGTCCTTCCGACCTACAAGAACCCGGAGAACCCGTTCTGCTGCTGCGACCAGTTCGTGTACGACCTCGACGTGGTCCTGACGGCCAAGGACGGCACCGTGACCAAGGTATCGACGAGCTGGTGCGACGAGTCCATGTTTGGCGGAACGATGCCCAAGCCACTGACCTCGTTCATCGAGACCTTCGTGGGCGTCTGCGCCCTTGCGGCCACCCAGTGCAACTGATGCCCCTCTCCCCGGCAGGAACCGGGGACTCCCCGCTTTCCAGGTGACCACCGATGAAACCCCGCTGGCTGCTCGATCCGGAAGTGCTCTTTCTCAACCACGGTTCTTTCGGCGCCTGCCCGATTCCCGTGCTCGAGCTCCAGCAGGAGCTTCGGGCGCGTATGGAGCGCGAGCCTGTCCTGTTCCTGGGCCGCCGCTTCGATGCGATGCTCGACGAGGCCAGGCTCGAGCTGGCGCAGTTCGTGGGGGCCGATCCTGAGGGGCTGGCGTTCGTGCCCAATGCCACGGCCGGAGTCAACATCGCCCTGGCCGGATTGCGATTGGCCCCGGGAGACGAGCTGCTGGTCACCGACCACGAGTACAACGCCTGTCGCAACGCGCTGGAAGTTGCCGCGCTCCGGACCGGCGCCCGGGTGAGCACGGTGCACATCCCCTTCCCCTGTCCCTCGGCTGATACCGTCGTGGACGCGGTGCTGTCCGCCCTGACTCCCCGCACCCGATTGCTGCTCGTCGACCACATCACCAGCCCGACTGCGCTGGTCCTCCCCGTCGACCGCCTGGTCCGGGAGCTCGGGGCCCGCGGGGTCGAGATCATCGTGGACGGGGCTCACGCACCGGGTCAGGTCCCGCTGGCCCTCGACTCCATCTCCCCTGCGTTCTATACCGGCAACTGCCACAAGTGGCTGTGCGCCCCGAAGGGGGCTGCCTTCCTGTGGGTGCGGGCCGATCTGCGGCCGTACGTTCGGCCGCTGGTCATCAGTCACGGCGCCAATTCGACCCGAACGGACCGCTCCCGATTCCGGGTCGAGTTCGACTGGACCGGGACCGCGGATCCGACGCCGTTCCTGTCGATTCCGGCATCCATTCGGTTTCTGGGCACGCTGTTCCCGGGCGGAATGGAGGAGCTGCGAGCCCGCAATCACGGGCTTGCCGTGGCCGCTCGTGCCCTGCTCGTGCGTGAGCTCGGGCTTGAGATTCCCTGCCCGGACGACCTCCTCGGCTTCATGGCGTCCGTCGTGCTTCCCGGCTCACCGGTTCTGTCCGATGAAGCCCCGGGCCAGGCCGACCCGCTCCAGGATGCCCTCTGGGAGAAACACCGAATCGAAGTGCCGATCATCCGTTGGCCCGCGCTCGGCGTCCGCCTGCTGCGAATCTCCTGCCAGGCGTACAACCGGTTCGAGGAGTACACTGCGCTGGCCGCTGCGCTCCGACCGCTGCTTCCCTGAACAGCCGGCACGCGGCACGGCCGCTCACCTAGGCGGGATGCGTCCGGGGCCCCCCAGCGGCAGTCGCACGGTGAACGTCGCCCCCTGGCCGGACCCCGACGTGCAGAAGGCATTCCCGCCATGCGCCTGCACGAAATTCCGGCAGAGGTCCAGCCCCAGGCCCAGCCCGGCCTCCCCCTTGGTGGAGAAGAACGGTTCCCAGACCTTGTCGATGAGCTCGGGTGGGATTCCAGTGCCGTCGTCACGGACCTCCAGGACGACCTCGTCTCCTTCGAGCCGGCGGGAGACCGATACGGTCCCGCCCGGCCTCGTGGCCTCGCACGCATTGCGAATGAGGTTGGTCATTACCCGCTTGATCTTGTGCCGGTCGCAGATGAGGGTCAACGGCTCCCCCTTGGCGTATTCGATCCTGCGTTCCGCTGCATAGGCGGCAGACGACGTCAGGGCGACGACCTCCACGAGCAGCTTCTCCAGGTCCTCCTCGGCCATGTTGAGGGTCGGAAGTCGGCCCCTCACGTAGTGCCGGTAGCCATCCAGCATGTCGGCCACGATGTCGTTCAACCCGACGATGGAATCCAGGAACCTCAGCAGATCCTCGTCAAACCAGTACTTCTTCTTGTATTCCTCGGCCATCATGGCCAGGAACAGCTGGTTCTTCAGCTCGTGGAGCATGTCGCCGGCCAGCTTCCCGACCGCGGCGAGCTTCTCGGAACGGACCAGGGTATCCTGGGCCCTTCGGAGCTCCTGGGTCGTCTGCTCCAGCTCCCGGTTCTGCTTCTCGAGGCGGATCAGAAGGTGCTCCCGGCCCAGAAGTGCGTCCCGGTGCTCGAGCGCCTGGCGGATGGCGATGGCCATCTCCTCCGGATTCCACGGCTTGAGAATGAAGCGGTAGACGTCCCCCTGGTTGCAGGCCACCAGCACGGCGTCGAAATCGGCATACGCAGTCAGGACGATCCGGATGCAGTCGGGCCGGATGCGCTTCAGGGCCAGGAGCATCTCGACTCCGGTCATCCCGGGCATGCGCTGGTCCGCGATGACCATGTCCACAGCGGCATTGGAGAACCTGGCGATCCCCTCCTCGCCCGAGGCCGCGGTGAGAAGCTCGTAGTCCTCTTCCAGGAGACTCTTCATCACGGCCAGCGAGTTGGGCTCGTCGTCCACCAGGAGAATCGTATGCTTCTTCATCCGGTCACCCTTGTTCGGTCCAGAGATACCGCAGTACGGTCCCGGGGTCCGGGATCTCCACGGGTATCCTCACGGTAAATGTTGCTCCCTTACCCGGTTCGCTCTCGAGCCGGATGGTTCCCCCTCGCCGTGTGACGATGCCCAGACAGATTGCGAGGCCGAGCCCTGCCCCCTTGCCCGGTGGCTTGGAGGAGAAGAACGGCTCGAAGATGCGGTTCCGCAGCTCCGGGGGCACGCCGGGGCCGTCATCCGCCACGGAGACGACGGCGCAGCCGGGCTCCGACCAGCACTTCATCCGGACGGTTCCCTTCCCCTCCATGGCGTCGATGGCGTTGAGAACGAAATTGAGGAGAAGCTGGTCCATGGTACCGGGGGCCATGCGAATCGGCGGGACATCGGACAGCTCGGTCTCGACGACGAGCCCCGGCCTCTGCTGGCTTCGGGCGAGGGCAGCGGTGCTCTCGATGCTGCGACGGACGTCGATGGTTTCCAGGGGGGGCTCCCGGCCGTGGGCCACGTTCCACAGCCCCTCGACGACGTTCTTGATCCGGTTGCTCCCGTTGATGAGGATGCCGCACAGCTCTCGGGTTTCCTTCACCAGCGAGCGGATCCTCTCGGTCTGGGGCTCGCCGCTCCCGAGGAGGAGCTCCACCTGGGCGGCCTTGCGGTCGACGGCAAAGGCCCCTCCGTGCACGAAATTGAGCGGGTTGTTGATCTCGTGCGTCGCGCCGGCGGCCAGACGCCCGACCGAGGCCAGCTTCTCCTGCTGGACGAGCGCATCCTGGGCCTGTCGAAGCTCCTCCAGGGCCTGCACCAGCTCGACGTTCTTGGCCTCGAGGTCCTTGGCGGTCCGGGCCAGCTCAGCGGTTCGAGCAGTGACTCGCGATTCGAGCTCCCGATTGTTCTCCTCGATGCGGGCAAACGCGATACCGTTTTCCAGAGCCACGGAGATCTGAGCGGCGAGCATCCGCACGACCTCGGCGTGGAAGGGACGGAAGCAGTTGGAACCGGAGTTGTTCTCGAGGTAAATGGCCGCCTGCGGCTTACCGCCGGCCACGATGGGGAGGCAGAGCACGGAACGAAGCTGATGGGAGAGCACGCTCTCCGCAGTTCCAAAGCGCGCATCGAGAAGGGCATCGTCCACGAGAAGCGGCTCGCCGGAGTGGAGCGCGTTTTCGATGACCGAACGGCTGTACCGGTCCGGCTCTCCGGCCTGTGGCTCCTCGCTTCCCCGAATGGAATGGCGGACCCGGATCTCCCCGGTCTCCCGGCTCACGATGCAGTACAGGCCCGTCTCGGCCCGGGTCAGCCGGACCGCCGCATCGAGGCTCTTGCGGGCCAGGGTCTCCAGGTCCAGGGAAGAGGCCAGCGCCCGCCCCACCTCGACCAGCTCGAACAGTATCTCGGCCTCGGAGATGGAGTCCTGCCCGGCCAGACCGTCGCCCTCCACGGCCCCGTCGACGGGAGGCGGGTCCGATGCCGGCCCCGGCGGTACCGAATCGGAGCTGCGGGCCACTTCCAGACGTCCTCCGACCTTCTCTCTCGAGCACCCGACTTCCAGCGCCAGACGCCGGCTCATCGCCAACGCCCCGACCCGCTCGAGCTCTCCTGGAGCACAGGCCTCGGCAAGAACCTGGTACGTCCGCTTCAGCTCGTACCGCATCCGCAGCGGCTTGAGCAGCTCCACGGAGCGCAGCAGCAGCCGGCGGGCCTGAGCGGTTCTGCCGCTGCGCAGGGCAAGCAGCCCGCGCACCCGCATGACCGGTCCCCGGTGCGCCGGGAAGCAGCGGGCCATCTTGGCGGCTGCCGACAGCAGGCGTCGGACACGCCCCAGGACGAGCTTGCGGTCGTCCGAGGACAACTCGCCAAACTCGTCCGCACTGCCGAGCAGCACCTCGGCCAGGGAATAGGCCACCGGCGCCACGTACTCCTGGACCAGCCGGTTCTCGGTGACCAGAGCCTGACACTCCTCCAGGCAGACCAATGCCTCACTGCGCTGTCCTGCCGCCAGATGCACGATGGCCGCGCTATGCCTCACCCCACACCGGAGCGAGTTATCCCGCAGCGCGTGCACGCTGCCGCTTGCGGACGCCAGATGCCTTCTCGCCCGGTTGAGATCTCCCTGGACGGCGTAGATCCTCGCCAGGAAGGCGTGCCCCACGGTCTCCCCCCGCTGGTCCCCGACATCCACGCTCAGCTCGAGACCCCGGCTGAACTGGGCCATGGCCAGCCCCAGCTCCCCCTGTTGATACAGCGTGAATCCCAGGTTCTCGTGAGTCAGCACCAGGGTAAAAACGTCGCCGGTGCGCCCGAACAGCGCTGCGCTCTCCCGGAGGCAACGGGCCGCTTCTTCCCATCGAGCCAGAAAGTAGTTGGTGACCCCGGCGTAGAAGAGCGCCACCATGAGCGCTCCAGCCTGCCCGAGCTGCCGTCCCGTTGCCACGCTGTCCGCCGATGCCCGCAACGCCCTTCCCGGCGCCGGAACCGAGCACATGGCCGGACCATGCAGACTGAGGGCCTCGATGCTCTCGGCGCACGGCGGCACGCTCCTCGCCCGGCGCAACGCGATGATGTGTGCGGCCACGGTCTTCTCGATGGAGAAGAAGAAGAGGATGAACGTGAGCTTGTTGAGCAGGGCAATCCGCAGACGGTCCACCGGGTCGGCCCCATCTCCTGTGGCGGTCCCCACACGGCCGCTGAATCGCTCACCGACGAGAAGCGCGGCGGCGTTGGCGGCCGTCGACAGCAGCAGCGGCAGGCGTCCCCTCGGCATCCGGACTCCGAGGAGACCCAGCGCCCGCTCCATGCCCTCGACCGCGGTCTCCAGCTCTCCCCGCTTGAAGCTCACCAGCGCCATCCGGCCGATGAGGTCCGCTCGAGCCACGCCGTCCCGGCAGAGCCCGAGCGCCTTCTCATACTCGCGGTCGGCAAACTCGTACTCTCCCGTTGCGGCAAATGTATCTCCCAGTGCCTGGCGCACCCGGAGCTCCACGGCCCGCTGCTCGTCGGAATCGCCCCCCCTGGCCCGCAGCATCAGCAACGCGGCCTTCAGGTAGCGCCGGGCCGAGTCGTGGGCATGCAGCCGGCACGAGGACTCGCCGGCTGCGGCGCTGTAGTGCAGCGCCTTGTCCAGGTCACGCCCCCGTGAGAAATGCTCTGCAAGGGTAGGAATCCGGATGGGGTCGTTCGCTGCCGATGCGGCCTCGAGCATCTCGGCAACCCGCTGGTGCCTTTCCTTTCTCACCTCCGCCCCCAGGAGGCCGTACGCCCGCTCCCGGAAGGCGTCGTGAGCAAACAGGTATCGGCCCTCCCCCTGGGGACGCAGGACGCCGGCCGCACAGGCACGCTCGATGAGTGCCCCCAGGGACGACGCCACCTCCCCCATGAGGCTGGACAAGCTCTCTGCGTCGAACCGGTCTCCGATCACGCAGGCCCAGTCCACCAGGCGCCGCGTCTCCGGGTCCAGGCTGTTCAGTACCCCGTCCGCAGTGGCCGGCCCCTCCTGCGGGTCCCCCGCTGCCACCGGCCCGATCCTTCCCAGTCGTTCCGCATCGACCCGGACCCCCTGCTCCCCCAGCGAGACGACCTGGCCCTCCAGGAGGCGAAATGCCAGGGACATCGAGGCCAGCGGATTCCCTCGCCCCTGCTCCGAGAGGAAGAGGGAAACGCCCGAGTTCTCCTCGGGATTGAATCCAGCGGAGTCGAGCACCAGTTCCGCCACTTCGTCCGCTCCCAGGGGCTCCAGCTCCAGCAGCGACATGGCGCCCTTCAGCTCGCCGGCCATGCGTCCCAGGCGGCTGAGCCGCTCCACGAGCTCCTTGCGGTACAGGCAGACGACGAGCATCGCAAGCCGGTCGATGCGCTGGGCAAGTCGGTCGAGGAACTCGATAGAGGCCGGGTCGGCCCAGTGGAAATCGTCCATCACCAGGACCAGCGGTGCGGTGGCGGAGGCCAGCCCCGCCAGGCTCGAGGCGAGGAGGTTGAAGAACCGCTCCCGGCTCCGGTCGATTTCGAGCTCGAGCGCCTCCCCCTCCCCTGCCCCCCGCAGGTGGTCCACCAGCTGCCCCAGCTTCGTGCGCACCTCGGTCCAGCTACCCGATTCGGTTCCGCCGGAGGCGACTCCGGTGGCCAGATACTCGGTCGCGGCCGACAGCAGGGGGTAGTACGGGGTGCTCCGGGTCATCAACGTTCCCCGACCGCACAGGAACAGCCCGCCTCCGGCCATGACGATCTGGCCGAACTCGCTGGCCAGGCGGCTCTTGCCGATGCCCTGCTCACCTGACACGAGGACGACTTGCCCCTTCCCGGTCAGGCACGCATCGAACGAGGCTCTCAACGCAGCCAGCTCCTTCTGCCGGCCGACGAACTGCGCCTCGAGCGGCGACTTCCTGGGCCTGAGCAGCTCTCGGTCTGCACCCCGGGCAGCCCATCCGTCCCGGGTCAGGGAGTCCAGGCAGTCCTGGAGCTCGGTGGCAACCGAGTCGGGGTCCGCATGGCGCCGGGCGGGTTCTACGGACAGGAGCTGAGACACGATCCGCTCCAGCGCTGCAGGCACGCCGGGAAGCAGGCGGCCCAGAGGCCTCACTGCACCGGCCAGCTTGCAGCGCACGAGGTCCCCCGGGTCCGTGGAATCGTAGGGGGCGCAGCCGGTAAGCGCTTCGAACAGCACGACCCCCAGCGAATAGAGGTCGGCTCTGGGACCGATCTTCCGGCGCCCCTCCCTCAGCACCTCCGGGGCCATGTAGCGAAACGTCCCGCTCAGGGCCGTGCGGCCGGCGCTCAATTCGGCAGCGAAGCGGGCAAGCCCGAAGTCGAGAATCCGGGCCAGTGGCGGGCTGCCCGACACCACGATGTTGTCCGGCTTCAGGTCCAGGTGCACGACTCCGTGCCGGTGGGCGTGCGAAAGCCCGAGGACGATTTGTCGAAACAGGCCGACGAGCTCGACCAGGCCGGGTCGCCGGGCCCGGCGGTACTCGGACAGGGTCATGCCTTCCACGTACTCCGTGGCCAGATACAGCAGCCCCCCCGATTCGCCAAAGTCCACCAGGCGGACAACGTTGGGGTGGGAGAGCGCACACAGGGCCTCAAGCTCCCGGTGCCAGAGAATGAGACCTGCACCCTGCGCAGACCGGCCCTGGCCGCGGAAGACTTTGAGGGCAACGGCCGACGGTCCATCCCCCATGGTCCGCTCGGCGCGAAACACTTCCCCCATCCCCCGTCCGACCCGCTCGACCAGCCGATAGGGACCTATCGACATCCCGATCTGCATCCGCTCACCCCTTCGCGAGACGCCTCATCTTACCTCTCATCGAGCACTTTGCGAAAGGCCCTTGACGCGACCTTGGAATCCGACAGGTCGAGCCCTGTCCTGCGAGCCATCAGCAACGCCCTGGGCTTGAGCGGGGGAAGCTCGTCCGGGTCGATGTGCAAGTCGATGACGCAGGGACCGCCGCAGCCGATTGCCTCCTCCAGGGCGGGCCGGATCTCGTCCGGCCGCTTGACCAGGAATCCTCGCGCCCCTGCACTCCTGGCCCACCCCGAGAAGTCCGGGTTTCGGATCTCCGACGCCACGTACCGTTCCGAATAGCTCAACCCCTGTGCGAAGTAGACCATGTTGAGGCGGGCATCGTGGAATATGACCCAGGTCACCGGGAGCGAGTACTGGACTGCCGTCATCAGCTCCATGCCGTTCATCTGCATGGCCCCGTCCCCACAGATGCAGACGATCGGCTTTCCGGGCCGAGCAAAGCTCAGCCCCGGGGCACCTCCCGCACCGACCCCCATGGGCTGAAACGCCCAGGTCCCGAAGTAGCTGCCCCGGCCAGCCTCGAAGTAGCGCAGGGTCCAGAAGAAGTTCATGCCGATGTCCGCTGCAACGGCCCCGCCTTCCGGCAGGAGACGGGACAACTCCTTCAGGAACCGCTGCGGCTTGATGGGAACCGCCTCGGCCTCCGCCTCGGGCTCTGCAAAATGGGCCGTGGCCGTTCTCAGCTCCGCCAGCTTCGACTCCCTGTCCGGTGCGGTCCAGCCCCTCCGCTCCAGTGCGGAAGCCAACGCCTTCAGGGTCGCCCGGATGCTCCCGGGGACCGCCAGCGCCAGCGGAAAGATCTTGCCGATCTGGCTGTGGCAGGAGTCGATCTGGATGAGCCCGTCTGCAGGAATCAGCTCTCGCTCGTAGTAGTTGCAGACGTTCTCCTGAAAGCTCTCCCCGACGGCAACCACGCAATCCGACTGCTTCAGGTAGCGGTCCGCCATGCGGTGGCCGAACAGGTGCAGCACGCCGAGGCTGAGCGGATGGCTCTCGGCCAGGATTCCCTTGGCCACCACGGTCGTGGCGAACGGGATTCGGCACTTCTCCGCGAGCGCCTGTACCTCGGCCGACGCGTTGGGGAACACCGCCCTCTGCCCCACCACCAGGGCCGGCCTCTTCGACGCAGCGAGTCGATCGGCCGCCTTCTCCACCTGCTCCATGTCCACGAGGTTGAATGAGGTGGCGCGGTACTGCCGGGGCTCCATCGGCTCGAACGCCACGTCCTGGCACTGCACGTCCGACGGGATGCACAGGTGCACCGGTGCACATGGCTCGTCAAGTGCCAGCCGGAAGGCCTCCCGTGCCTTTCGCACCACGGCCTCGGGCCGAATGGCCGTCGAGCTGTACCGGGTGATGCTCCGGTAGAGATCCACCTGGTCCGGCGTGCCATATTCGCCGGTCCCCTCCTGGTCCGCATTCATCCCCATGATGCCCGTGGCCACCTGGCCGGTGATCAGAATCACGGGCAACTGCTCCACGAATGCCTCCGAGATGCCGGGGACAAAGGCCACGGCTCCCGGTCCGGAGGTTCCGGCGCAGACGGCCGGACGCCCCGTAGCCCGGGCGTACATGCGGGCCATGTAGGCAGCGTTCGATTCGTGACGGGCCAGCACGACTTTGATCCGGGATGAGCGGGCCAGCGCGTCGAAGAAGGGGAGGATGTGTGCCCCGGGGATGCCGAAGACCACGTCCACCCCTTCCCCCTCGAGGATTCTCACCAGCGCGTCCGATGCTCTGATCTTCTCTTCCATGGCCATGTCTCCCAACCCGAATCGGGCCGTTCAGTTGCCCAGCTCCCTCGCCTCGTCCAGCCGGCCCTCCGTGCGCAGCCGCCTGGCCTCTGCGACTCGGGCGAGATCCTCACTCGAAAGAAGTCGCTTGCCCACGTAGAAGGGGGCCACGTCGAACCCATGCTTGAGGGCAGCTCGGCCGATCTCCTCCATCCTCTCCGGCGAGATGGCTCCGCGTCCCATGGAGAAATTCTCGTACCGACCCTCCAGGCTCAGCACGATGGCCTCCGAGAAGCAGCCGTAGAGCACGTCCTGGCTGGGCAGCTTCATTTCGTGCCCGAAGTCCAGGGCAAACGGCAGACGGGCGTACCCGCCGGAGAAGGCCAGCACATCCGTGCGACTCTCCAGCTCCTCGCCGACGTTCTTGGGGTAGCCGACGTCGCAGACCACGGTCCCCGGCATCACGTCGACCCCGCTGATGACGGGCACGGACGAAATCGCAACGGTCACGACCACGTCCGCCCGACGCACGGCGGCACCGTTGTCATCGGTCACGTCGATGACCGCCGTGCTGCCGACCCGCAGCGCATTGGCGAACTCGGCCAGCGGGCCCAGCCGCCGCGCCGACAGGGTCAGTCCCGCCGCTCGCCGGGACAGCCACTGGCATACCCCCCGACCGATGTCGCCCGAGGCCCCAACCACGGCGACCCGGGCCGTGGACAGCTCCAACCCGATGGCCTTGCAGGCCCGGTCGATGCCCCGCACGGTCAGCCAGGAGGTCAGCGAGTTGCCCGACGTCACCGGAATCCCGGCCTCCCGGCTCAGCTCTTCCTCCCTCCCGATCACCGCGATGGACGTGAATGCGCCCAGAGCTGCAATCTTCCCCCCGTTCTCTGCTCCCATGCGGCAGGCCTCGAAAATGCGCCGCAACAGGTGCTGCTTGAACGCTGCCTCGTCGTCCATGGACGAGATCATCTCGGACAGCACGGGGCACACCACGAGAAACCCGCTGGCCTCCGTTCCCGCGGCCGATACGACCCGGGGGAACTCCGCACTCTTGAACGGGGGCAACCACTCCAGCAGCTTGAGCAGCGTCATGGTCGACGAGAACCGCTTGGGCCGCTGCCTGTACCAGTCGAGAATCGCATACAGGTGTCCGATGTCGGCCGGAGGTCCGACAAGCGTGAAACGCGGCGCAGTATTGTCCATTCCATCCTCTCAACGTCGATGTCGGCAGCATCCATGATCCACTGCCGACGCCTTCAAGAGCGTCGCTCCGGGCACGGGGCTCTCCCGCCGGATCGAAGTGGCCGGAATGCCCGCTCGTGCCCCGCTCAGGCTGCCATGCGGGCCGCGGCCGAATCCTGCTTCGAGCCTGCAGAGCCCGGGACCGCCTCTCGGCTCCCCTCCACCTCGGCCTTCAGGTGCTCCAGCATCTTCATCGTGTTGCGCTCCATCTTGACCTTCAGGATCGGCCCGATGATGTCCTCGATGACCGGGATGCCGACCAGGTACTCCACCTCGAATTCGACCCGCAGCCCCCGGGCGCACTCGAACACCTGCCACCGCCCCGAGAAACGGTCGAAGTCACCGTCGACGCTGTCGAAAGAGAACGAGTTGGCAAGACCATCGAACCGGTCGCTCTCGATCCAGTGCAGCGGACATCCCTCGATCTCGATGTCCCATTCGCTCGCCCCGGTGCGATCGTCCTGCTCGAGGATCCGGACCCGCCGGACGTCGGGCATGAACCTCGGGTAGTCGTCGAGCTTGCGGATCTTCTCGAACACCGTTGCCGCATCGTAGCCGCCCTCGATCTCAATCGCCGTCTTCACCGTCGTCGCCATCTGCTCCTCCTGCTGGTGGGCCGTCCGAAGGCTCCGGTTGGGCACCGGGACTGACTGTCCAAACCCATTCCGCTCTGTTCACTCGGACGGACCCTCATGTCTCGAATCGTTTCGCAAGGCACAACCAGGCGTTCCGATTGTGCTTGCCGGTGGATAGTCGAGCCGGGCATCCGCTGTCAATGGATTCGTGCGCACGCGTTGGCAAGGCGAGGCACCCGGCAGGGGTCGAGCGGGCCCACGGCCGGCAGCCGCACGACCGCTCGGCAGACTCACCGCCGGGGCCGTGGGAACCGCAGCAACGCTGGTCCTCCTCGGCCCGAGGGGCCTGTGCAAGGCCTTCCCCGGCGGCGTCCTGAACCGCGTCGAACTAGGATTTTTCCCTAGACGATTTTCAGCCGTTCCTCGACACGGACATCAGGTCTGCGTACGCAAGCCGAGCGGATGCAGCATCCGACCGTCGCAGCACTTGACTTCGGCAGCGGAGCAGACTAGATCTGTCAAGGTGGTTGTGCCAGTTCTCGTGACTGCAACAATCGGGGTCGAGCATGTCCGGACTCAAGTCGAGCTCGGCGCCGCGGCGGCTTCTCATTGTGGACGACCATGCCGTCGTGCGTCTGGGCCTCCGCCATCTCCTCGGGCGGGCAAATGATCTGGTCGTCTGCGGTGAAGCCGCATCGACCCGGCAGGCGGTGGATGCGATCCATCGTCTGGACCCGGATCTGGTCATTGCCGACATCTCACTCGGGGATGGTTCGGGCCTGGAGCTGGTCAAGGAGATTCGCCGGTTCAACGCCCGGCTGCCGGTTCTCGTGCTCTCCATGCACGACGAAACCCTGTTTGCCGAGCGGGCGTTGCGGGCCGGCGCCAACGGCTACGTGATGAAGATGGAGGCCCCCGAAGAGCTGCTTCACGCGGTCCGGGCCGTGCTGTCCGGGCAGGTGTATGTAAGCCAGAAGATGGTATCCAGGCTGCTCCACCGCCTCCACGGTCCCCAGCCGGAGGCGGATGACCCCGTCACCCGCCTCTCCGACCGGGAGCTCCAGCTTTTCTCCATGCTCGGGTCCGGGCTCTCGACACGGGAGATCGCCGACCGCCTCTGCGTCAGCCCCAAGACCGTGGATTCGCATCGCGCCAGCATGAAGAGGAAGCTCCAGGTCCACACGACAGTGGAGCTGACCTGCCTGGCCGCACGGTGGGTCGAGCACCACGGGATTGATTGACGGCGTCTTCGGCTTGACAGTCCCGCTCCCCCCGGTGCTATGCTTCGTCCCGGACGGGGGACCCATGTACGAGCCGGAAGCACACATGGCAGCAGGCAGGATCATTGCCAGGCACTCGACCAACAGGACCGACATCCGGGACGTGGTGGGCGGCCTGATTCCGTTCGACCGCACCTCCCGCGTCCTCGATCTGGGCTGCGGCTACGGCTTCCTTTACGATGCACTCCAGGGGCGCATCCGTCCCGCAACCCGGGTCGTCGGCGTGGACCGCAACGAGGTCAACCGGAGCCACTTCGAGGCCCGTGTGACCCGCTGCGGCGGCGTGGCCGAGTTCCACCCCCACGGACTCCCGGCTTCCCTCCCCTGGGAGGACGGCTGGTTCGATACCGTCCTCTCCATCTTCTCGCTCTATTTCTTCCCGGCGATGGTGCCGGAGATACGCCGGGTGTTGCGCCCTGGCGGCTGCTTCGTGGCCGTCACCCACTGCAATGATTCGTTCTCCGAGCTCAACCGGCTCGTGCGCGACGACCGGGTGTTCGGCGTCCTGGCACACTTCAATGATTCAAACGCGCTCGCCATCCTCTCGCCGCACTTCTCGTCCGTGCGCTCGGTCCGCTACGACAACCGGCTCCTCTTCTCCCGAGCGGATGCCGACGACCTGGAGAAGTACCTCCGCTTCAAGCGCCCCGACTGGATGGGCGACGCC
Source organism: uncultured Myxococcales bacterium (assembly GCA_903895725.1). Lineage (GTDB taxonomy): Bacteria > Myxococcota_A > UBA9042 > CAIXZC01 > CAIXZC01 > CAITUV01. The sequence continues at coordinate 75,084 of CAITUV010000038.1, forward strand.
CAGGTCGACTCGATCATCGTCACGACCCGGGACCTTCTGTCCCGACAGGATCTCGTGGTAACCAAAAACGACATCATCTACGTGTGCTCCCCATGAACAAGACCCACTGCACTCAATGCGGCGGAAAGCTCGAGTCCCGGCCTATCGAAGGCCGGGAGAGACTCGTCTGCTCCGCCTGTGGCGCCGTCCACTACGAAAACCCGCTGCCCGTCGCTTCGGTCCTCGTCCCCGGGCCGAATCACTCGGTGCTTCTCATCAAGCGGAACCACGAGCCCTACAAGGGCTTCTGGTGCATGCCCGTCGGCTTTGCCGAGATCGGTGAGGACATCCAGCAGGCCGCGCTCCGGGAGCTCCGGGAAGAGGCCGGAATCGACGGACGGATCCGCCAGCTCCTCGATGCCAGCTCGTACGTGAGCCCCATGTACGGAGACGTGCTCATCGTCACCTTCGAGGCCGAAAAGACCGGCGGGACCGAACAGGGCGGTGACGATGCCGACGAGGCTCGCTACTTCCCCATCGACTCGCTGCCCGAGATCCCCTTCCCTCCCCAGATGAAGGCCATTTCCAACTACCTCCGTCTGCACGAGGAGGAATGGACCATCCGGAGATCCATGGAGGGCTTCCTCGCCAGCACGCGCTCCGGCGACGTGTTCGCTTCCGGAATGGCCTCGGACGTGCTGCTCGACCTCCTCTCGCACGACCCGGAACCCGCAGTCCAGCGCTGGGTCCAGGACGTCACGACGCACCCCTCGACCCTCGGCTACCATGGATGGGACCGCCAGGAGCTCGTGGAAAGGGCCCGGTACGTGCTCGCTCGATTCGCCGCCTGGCTCAAGGGAACTCTCCCCCTCGAGACCCTGCGGGTCCACTACGTCGAGCTCGGAGCCAAACGCTCCCGGGAAGGATTCGTCCTCCACGAGGTGATGAGCTCGTTCCTGCTGCTCAAGAAGCACCTGTGGGCATTCTTCGTCGAGCGCGGCTACCAGGGCCGGCTGCTCGACACCTACCGCGTTCTGGAGCTCGACAAGCGGGTCTCCTACTTCTTCGACCTGCTGCTGTACAGCGTGACGCTCGGCTTCGAATCCAGGCGGCCGGCGTCGGGAGACGACTATGCGACGTGATCCGGGCAGAGGCTCCATCGGCAACGACGCCGTTCGACTCTTCTCCGGCCTCGTCTTCCTCCTGGCTGCACACCTGGTCGCTTCCTGCGCACATACCGGAGACGGCCGGACGACGAGCCGCATCCCCCTGGACCGGGAGCGATTCCCCAACGACTGCGACGACGGGAATCCGTTCACCACCGACGACTCGATGCTGGGGGGGATCTGCCACGGGATCGCGGACCCGGACGGGGACGGAATCCCGAACTTCGGCGCAGGACCGCTTTGCTCGGCAGGCGGTGTGCCGGAAGGGTGCGTGGACAACTGCCGCTTCACCCGCAACCCGGATCAGGCTGATTCCGATGCAGACGGCCTGGGAGATGCCTGCGAGCGGGTTGCCGAATGGAACCGGGTCGACACGACGGAGAAGGTCGTCGCGCTCACGTTCGACGACGGATACAACGATGCTGCGCTCAACCGGATCCTGGACGCGCTGGACGCGGTCCACGCCCGGGGGACCTTCTTCCTCAACGGCCTCTACCTCGAAAATGGTTCGCTCAAGAAAGCCACCCTCGAGCGACTCCGGGACGGAGGCCATCTCCTCGGCAACCACACCTATCACCACACCCTCGGGGCCGATGCCGAGACAACCCGCACCGAGATCCGCGAGGGCGAGCGGGCGTTTCTCGACCTCGCCGGAATCTCGCTTCATCCGCTCTTCCGTTCCCCCGCCTACGCCCGCACGGCGTGGCGGGACGAAGTGCTGCACGAGGAGGGTTACTCCGAGCACCTGCTCGCCACGCTGGATCTCGAAGACTGGACCGAGCCTCCCCCCTCCCCCGCTGCCATGACCGCCTGCGTCGCGGGCGAGGTGGAGCCGGGTGACATCATCCTCTTCCACGCCGGCCCCCATACCACGCCCGTGGCCCTGCCGGGCATCCTCCGTGCGCTGGCCGATCGAGGCTACGGGTTCGTCACCATCGAGGAGCTACTGTTCTTCGGAGAGCCGACCTTCGACGAAGCCGGCGCCAGGCTGTGCCGACGCTACTACCACTGAATCGCGCTGCGACCGGTCATTCGACCTGGCTGCCGGGATGGGACCCCCGGGGAGGTTCCTGAGCGGATGCGTGCAGTTCCCGCTATCGGCGTGCGGCCGATGTTCCGTCCGCACGTCTCGGCCCGCGACGATGTCCACGCCCCGGTGCGCTGCCACGCTGCGGAGGCGGCTGCTGCGGGCTTCCCTGCCCCCGGGGCCGCTCCCGCCCCTTCAGCACGGTGACTGGCGGCGGCGGCACCGGCGACCGGAACGGATGCTCGGATACCCGGACCAGGTGCATCCCGATCAGCCGCTCGATGGCAGCCAGATCCTCCCGCTCCTCCTCGGCACAGAACGAGATGGCGGTCCCGCGGTCGCCCGCACGCCCCGTCCGCCCGATGCGATGGACGTACACCTCCGGCTCGTGAGGCAGGTCGAAGTTCACCACCAGGTCGATGTCCTCCACGTCGAGCCCTCGGGCCGCAATGTCTGTGGCCACCAGGATTCTCGTTCCCCCGGTCTTGAAGCCGTCCAGGGCCCGGGTCCTCGCCCCCTGCGACTTGTTCCCGTGGATCGCCTGGGCCCCGACTCCCTCCCGCTTGAGCAGCTTGACCACCTTGTCCGAGCCGTGCTTGGTCCGCGCAAACACCAGCACGCGGCGCAGCTCGGGGACGGACAGCAGGTGCTGGAGCAGCCCCAGCTTGTCCCCCTTCTCCACGAAGCACACCGCCTGCTCGATGAGCTCCACCGTCGATGCCGGCGGGTCGACCGCAACCCGGATCGGATCGTTCAGGAGGTCTGCGGCCAGCGTCCGGATGTCTTCCGGCAGCGTGGCCGAGAAGAACAACGTCTGGCGCTTCCGTGGCACGTGCGAGGCAACCCGACGAATGTCGTGGATGAAGCCCATGTCCAGCATGCGGTCCGCCTCGTCCAGCACGAACACCTCCACGCCGCTCAGGTCCACGTGCCCCTGCTGGATCAGGTCGAGCAGCCGGCCCGGAGTGGCGACCACCACGTCGGCGCCCCGCTGGAGCCCCTCCACCTGGGGCACCTGGCTCACACCACCGAACAGCACCACGGTCCGAATCGAAGTCCTGGCACCGTAGCGGACGAAGTTGTCCGCCACCTGCGCCGCCAACTCACGCGTCGGAGTCAGGATCAGCGCTCGAATCTTCCTCCGCCCCCGGAGCTCCCCCGCAGCCGACAGCCGCTGGAGAATCGGCAATGCAAAGGCTGCAGTCTTTCCCGTGCCGGTCTGCGCACAGCCCAACAGGTCTCGCCCCTCCAGCGCGGCCGGAATGGCCATCTCCTGGATGGGAGTAGCCTTCTCGTATCCCTCGTCCGCGACGGCCTGCAGCAGGGCCGCGGACAGCTTCAGCTCATCAAATCTCATTCCCTTTCCTTTCCGCTGCTGCGAATCTGGAGAGCAAACCAGCCCACCGGAATTGACATGCGGTGAGCGAAACCTACTCCCAAAGCGCCCCGAACGCAAGCGGTCGTTGAGGCCGCCGGCCGCTCGGCCCAGCCTCTGTCGGGCCCGGCAAGCGGCTCGGTGCGAATCGTCCACCCCTGAACGGTTCCTGTTGGAGGGCCGCCCTGGCAGGTGTATGCTCGTCTCAACCTTTCTGGAGGCTTGCCATGCAGGTGTACCGAGTCCGTTCCGTGCTGCTGGCCGTTCTGCCGCTCGTCCTGGCCTGTGGTGGAGGGGGGAGCGACCCCGCTCCCGAGGAGGATACTTCGACCACGCAGGATGCCCCGCCGTTCGAGCTCGTCCCGCTCGAGGGGGAGGCCGCCCCGCCCGCCGAAACCGTCCGCCTCGTGTTCGTCCATCACTCCACGGGCGAGAACTGGCTCAACGACGAGAACGGCAAGCTGGGCCTGGCGCTGCGTGAGAACAACTACTTCGTAAGCGACACCAACTACGGTTGGGGGCCCAACGCCATCGGCGATACCACCGACCTCGGCCATTGGTACAACTGGTTCCGCGGACCCGATTCCGAGACGATCCTCCAGGCCCTATACTCCGAGGCGGGCCAGAACTGCTCGTACTCCCGCCTCGACGAGGCTCCCGACGGCGAGAACGAGGTCGTCCTGTTCAAGTCCTGCTTCCCGAACTCCGCTCTCCAGGGAGATTCCGACGACCCGGTCCCCGCGATTGCGGACAACCCGCTCAAGGGGGAATCGGCCGATTCCGAGTTCCACACCGTGGCCAATGCCAAGGGCATCTACGTCGACCTGCTCGAGTATTTCGCAACGCGGCCGGACAAGCTGTTCGTCGTGATCACGGCCCCTCCCCTGTCCGATGGAACGTTTGCGTGGAACGCCCGGGTCTTCAACGACTGGCTCGTCAACGACTGGCTCAAGGACTACACCGTCGGCAACGTGTTCGTATTCGACTTCTATAACGTGCTCACGACCAACGGCGGCAGCGCGGAAGTCAACGACCTCGGCAAGGAGACCGGCAACCACCACCGATTCGTGGACGGTCAGGTCGAGCATCTGACTCAGGGCGACGACGACGACGATCCCAACGTCTCCGAGTACGCGTCCGGAGATGGGGACGACCACCCCAGCCAGGCCGGCAACCTCAAGGCCACGGGGGAGTTCATTCCGCTCCTGAACCTTGCCTACAACCAGTGGAAAGCGGGGAGGTGATCCCCACCATGCGAGGCATTCTCCAGACATCGGCCATGTTGTCCGTCGGCCTGGTCCTGCTGCTGACGACCGGCAGCCGTGCCCCCGCAGCGCCGGGCTGCCCGGGAGTGGACGGAATGACGCGGGCGACCCCACCCCCACCACCGCCTCCCCCGCCTGACGACACGCCCGGACCGAACGCGGACACGGCCCTGGTCGGATGCACGCTGTGGGACGGTACCGGAGCGCCGGAGCTGGCCGACGCAGCCATTCTCGTGGACCAGGGGAAGATCACCTGGGTCGGCCCCAGGTCGCAGGCCCGCATTCCCCCTGCCGCCAAGGTCGTCGACCTGGCCGGCACCTGGGTGATGCCCGGCCTGGTGGACGCTCACGTGCACTTCTTCCAGTCCGCGGGACTGTACACGAGACCCGACATCATCGACCTCACGTCCGTGACGCCCTACGAGGAAGAGCTTGCCGGCATCCGGCAGGCTCTCCGGGACACGTTCCGCCGCTACCTGGCTTCCGGAGTGACTGCGGTAGTCGACATGGGGGGCCCGTTCTGGAACTTCGACGTTCGGGAGACGGCCCGCCAGGATCCGCTGGCCCCCCGGGTTGCCGTAGCCGGTCCGCTGATCTCCACCGTGGCCCGCCCCCAGCTCGACCTCGGCGATCCTCCCATCATCCGGGCCGACTCGGCAGAGCACGCTCGGACACTGGTCGAGAAGCAGCTCGAGCGCAAGCCGGACCTGACCAAGATCTGGTTCGTGATGACTCCGGACCGCCCGCCCGAAGACGGGGCCGCCATCGTCGCGGAGGTGGCCCGGGTCAGCCATGCCGCCGGGGTCCGACTGGCCGTCCACGCTACCGAGCTCGAAACCGCACGCCAGGCCGTTCTCAGCGGGGCCGACATTCTCGTCCACAGCATCCAGGACGTGCCCGTCGACGCTGAATTCCTGGCGCTGGTCAAGGAGCGCAACGTCCTGCTCATTCCGAATCTCGTGGTCCTGGAAGGGTATTCCGAGGTTCTCGGCAGGAAGGTCGACCTGCTGCCCGAGGAGCACCGCTGGGGATCTCCAGCCGTCATCGCCACCTGGGGAGAATTGCCCCTTCCGGATGCCGGCGAGGTGGCCTCACAGGCCGCTTCGAGGGCCGCCGTTTTCGCTTCGAGGATGGCCGTGGCCCGCTCCAATCTGCCGCCGATGCACCAGGCGGGGCTCCCCCTTGCCGCAGGTACCGACGCAGGCAACATCGGTACGCTTCCTGGGCCCTCCATCCACCGGGAGCTCCAGCTCATGGCCGAGGCAGGCCTCCCGACCGTCGAGGTTCTCAAGGCCGCAACCAGCGGCGCAGCCCGGATCTTCTCCCCCACCCCCGAATTCGGGACCGTGGCCCCGGGAATGCTGGCCGACCTTCTCGTGCTCGAGGCCGATCCGCTGGCCGACATCCGCAACGTGGGCCGGATCCGCTTCGTCGTCCGCAACGGCGTCCTGAATGCCCCTCGCGACCTCGTGCTCCCCTCACCCGAGTCCGTCGTACAGGACCAGGTCGATGCCTACAACGCCCGTGATCCGCAGCGGTTTGCCTCACTCTTTGCCGAGGACGCCGAGCTGCTCCGTCATCCGTCGGGCGAGGTCCTCGCCAGGGGCCGAGAGGCCATCCGCTCCACGTACGCCGAAGTTTTCGCCCAAAGCCCTGAGCTTCATTGCCGCATCCTGAATCGCACGGTCGAAGGGCGATTCGTAATCGACCAGGAACTGGTCGCCGGACTCCGCAGGAAGCCCGCGGTCCGCGCCGTGGCGGTGTACGAGGTCGAGGCGGGCCTCATCCGCAGATGCTGGCTGATGAAAGGACAGCAGTGAGCAGTACCTATTGCCCTCCCCTCTGGATTTGACTAGTCTGTGCCGTCCGGATCCTGGCGGCATTCCGGACGGGAGGTCCGCTTGAACAAGCTCACCCTGCTGGCTGTCGGTTGCCTGCTCCTCGTTTGCGTCCCCTCCTGCGCTGGTTCTTCCGGCGCATCCGCGGAAGATGCGCTTTCCTCTGCCGACGACCTGTCTGCGGACGCACCAGGCACCCCCGAAACCGTCGACGTCTGCGTCCCGCAGTGCGATGGAAAGGAGTGCGGCGACGACGGCTGCGGTGGGACCTGCGGGAGCTGCTACTCGTTTGGAGGGTCTCTGGCCCCGGAGCTTTGCCTGGAGGACGGAACCTGCTGCCAGCAGCTGTGCGACGGGCGCAACTGTGGCGGAGACGGCTGCGGAGGAGTGTGCGGCACCTGCGAGCAGTGGGACGAGTGCACCGAGGGGGTCTGCACCCGGGTCCCGGGCTGGACCGTCCTGTTCTGGGCGATGGGGGACAACGACCTCGAGGGCTCCATGCTCGGCCAGGTCAACCAGCTCATGACGGTCGGCTCCAACGAGAACCTCAAGCTGGTCATGCAGATCGACTACGCCAAGGGGACGTCCGGGCGGCCCAGCAACTTCTCGGGGCAGGACCTGACCGCGGGGCAGCGCCTGCTCATCCAGGACGGCAAGGTGGAAGTTCTCGAAGAGCTTCCGGAGTTCGACTCATCCAGCCCGGCGGAGCTGGCCAAGTTCCTCGAATGGGGCATCAAGACCTTCCCGGCCCGCCACTACGCACTGGTCCTGGACGACCACGGAAGCGGCTACCAGGGGCTGGGCGTCGACTCGTCCTCCGACGGCTGGATGGAGCTCCCCGAGCTCTCCCAAGGCCTGGCTCAGGGGCTGGCCGGTGCCGGGCTGGAGAAGCTCGACTTCCTGTTCTTCTACGCCTGCCTGATGGGCAACTACGAAGTGGCCCATGCCATACAGCCCTGTGCCAGATACATGGTGGCGTCCGAGGAGATCGCCATTGGTGCCAGCTTCCGCATCGACCGTCTGCAGCTGGCCCACGACGACCCTGCCGTGGATGCGGAGACGCTCGCCCTGGCCATCATGGAGGACTACGTCCCGACCTGGGCCGGTGCATTCCCCAAGGTGACCGTATCGCTGACCGACCTGGAGGCCGCCCCAGCCTTCGAAGAGGCGCTCTCGAAGCTGCTCGAAACGCTTCAGTCCGACCTTTCGGGCATCGTCGGGGACATCATGATTTCCCGGTCCAAGGCGGAGAAGTTCGCTTCCATGCCGATGGAGTGGATGTCCATGCACCTCGTGGACCTGGGCGGGTTGCTCCAGGGCCTCGAGCAGTTGCGGCCCGACCTGTCCGAATCCCTTGCAGACACCCTGGCCGCCTATGATGCCATGATCGTGGCATCGTACTCGGGACCGGGGCACCCCGAAGCCACCGGACTGTCGGCCTTCTTCCCGCCCAGTCTCGAGTTCTACAACCGGATCAACGAGTGGCAGGGGACCACCCCGGGCCAGGAGTACGAGGCCATCTCGCCGCCCGCTGCCTGGTTCGACTTCCTCATGGCCGTGCTCCAGGCCGTCACCATCGACGCCATGGGGCCGACCTTTGCCTGCGCCACCGAGGAGGATCCCAACCCCGTCTGCCAGAACAAGAACTGGGTGGTCGAGGGGATCGACCAGATCGCGTTCTCCTATCCCCTGGAGACCGCCAACCTGGACGACAGCTTTAAGGCCTGGTTCATGTTCGCCGAGTACCCCACGATGTCCTCCTCGGCCAGCATCGACTTCTACACGCAGTTCCCGGCAGCAATCGATCCGGAGACCGGAATCGTCTCCGGTGTCTTTGACTATCGCCGCCTGCAGATGACCCAGGGGGACAAGAAATCCAACGCCTACTGGACCCTCGAGACGGATGGCGGCGCAACCGTCCTCACCGTCCCGTTCATCTACTTCGCACCGGGCGCGGATGCGCTCGAGATGGGGGAGTGGAAGACCCAGGTCGATCCCGACGACTGGTCCGTCCTGGACTCCGCATTCTTCCGCCGCACCCCGGAGGGAACGCTCGAGGAGCTCGTCCCCGCCGAAGGCAGCGAGATTTACCCCGCAGTCCACCGCCTGGACATGGAGTGGTACACGTACGGGTGGGAACCCCTCTACACCGCGTTCGACCCGTCCGAGCCGATCCAGGTCTCGTTCGTCGACATCGAGGCATGCCAGGTCTACATGTACGCGCTCTACGTCGAAGACGAGTTCGGTCGCAACGACATCATCGCGGCCACCCGGTGCAAGGCGAACGGAGAGCCTTCGTTCTCGGTCACCGTTCAGGTGGACGGGCAAGGCCCATGGGACGAAGACGGCCTCCCCGACTTCGCCGCCACGCTGACATCGGATGACGGGAATCACACCTGGGATGCGGTGCCCGACAGTGCATCGGCCACGTTCGAAACCTCCGTTCCCAAGGTCAAGAACATCCAGTTCGACCTCGAAGTGTTCGAGGTCGACGACGGCTCTCAGCAGCCGGTCCTCGACAAGAATGCCACGAAGTACTTCGGCCAGGCCGAGGCCATGTGCACCCGGGTGAAGACCTGGAACCAGGGCCCCCAGCCGACCGACCTCCAGTACAACGTCACTCTCACTGTGAGCAAGTGCCAGTAGCGCCCTGCGTGGGGACGCACTATCGGGACTGAGCGAAACGCCGACAGATCCGGTATGCGAGAAGGAGCAGGACGAATCCAAGCCAGCCCGACGGGGCGGCCGAAGATGCGCCGGCCGAGCACCCTCCCTTCGAGGGGACCGAGTCCGGGCCATCCGTTGACGACTCGGAGGCCGGACCGTCGAGGAGCTGACCGTCCGCCGCGCCCGGGGGAAGGTCCGCAGGCAGGGCGTCAGAATCGGCCTCGGGAGAGCATCCCATGTCGTCCACGGCGACGAGGTCGTCACCCGCCCCATCGGGTGCGTCGGTATCCGGCTGCGCCTCCGGCTGAACGACTGGAGGAACGCACTCCAGCGAGTCCGGGTACAGGGCCAGCACGGCCTTGACATAGTCGGGGAGCCCCTGGATGGTCGAGAGGCTCTTGTCGATGAGCGCAGCGTTCGCCTCTTTCGTGTACGGCACGAATGCGGAGCGGGCGTCGCCGGCCTCAGAATGGTCGATGTCCAGGATCCACCGCCCCGAGTCGCACCCCGGATTGAACTGGTCCAACCGGATCACCTTCCTGGCCGGGCTGGTGTAAGTCCGGAAGTGGATGGTCCGCTCCTCGAGGTCATACACGATGTTCCACTGGCTGAAGTCCCCCTGCGACACGCTGTCCAGGATCGAGAAGGCAGCGGTCGGTATCTCCCCGTCCGCCGTCTCGACGGACAGCGAGGATGCCCTCACGAATCGGTCGAGCGAGCTGGTGGTCTGAGGGATCGCGAGGTCGCCGCCGAACCCCACGAACTGGCCGAGGTACTCCACGCTGTCGGCGTACGTGCTGTTCGTGAGCGTCGCAGCCGGCATCGAATCTTTGGTCGCCACGACCATCTGCCCACCGAGGAACTCGAACGAGGCGCAGATGCCCGTCGAGTCACAGGCGAGGTAGTGGACCTTGGCATGAACCGGGCTGATGCGAATCAGGGCCGCCCCTTCGATCATCTCGTCCACGGAGCCGAAGTTGTCCAGGCAGTACTGGATGAACTGGAGCTCGTTGACGGCCGGCCGATCATCGGATGGAGGATACTGCGTCTGCCCCAGGATCATCAGCTCGATGGCCAGCCCGGCGTCGTTGAGACCGCCGTTCGGCATCTCGCAGCCGTACTGGTCGAAGGTGATGCTGGCATGCTGCGACGTCCACGTAGCGGGCGTGTCCTGGCCCCCCAGCGTCAGGGCGATCTTCTCGAGCCCGATCGGATTGAACACGACCAGGGCCCAGCCGATGTCCCAGTCGTAGCTCTTGCCCATGATGAACCGCCCCTCGACTCCGGTGCGGAACCCCGTGCAGGCCGTCGCATCCGAGGGGCCGGCATGTGTTGCCAGCGCTGTGAGGAAGGGAACCAGATACGCAATGGCCTTGGGTGAGTGCCTCATGGGAGGGACTCTACCTGGACACGCCTCCCCCCGCAAGGGAGTACTCCACGTGGAGTCTCGGAGCATCCTTGGGTGCACCGTCGTATGCGAGCGCCACCCGGCTTCCGGTCCCGGTGATGATCACGGACAGCGCGTTCCCGTTCTGCCAGCCCGGGCGGTCGACCACTTCCTGGACCAGGGCCGAGATATCCGGCGTCCTCTGGGTTCCGTTCGCCTCCCCCACGACGGTCCAGGGGGACGGAACCCAGGAAACCGACGCGTTGGTCCTGGACCGCACCGAGACATTGTAGGCCGCTGTGGTGAACAGGGCCGAGCTGTCCGCCCGTTCGGCCCGGACCACCAGGGAGGTCGCCCCGGATGACGTTTCGTCGGTCTTGAATTGGACATAGGCCTTGGTGATTGCCGCTCCGGGGGGAATCTGCAGGCCGGCAAACCGCAAGCCGACGGTCTGGTTGCCCGCGTTGTTGTAGGAATCGTACACCAGCTCGAGGTCGCTGCTGTCCAGGTACACCGTGCCGCTCTGGGCCTCCTCCGCATCCCCTGCCGAGGCAGCAACCGTGACTTCGACAACGGTGACCGACGCCCCCTGGACGGAGACCGACACGTCGTCGCTGGCCGTCGCGAGTGAATCGCTGGCGGTCAGCCTCAGCACGTAGCTTCCGGCCGCCGAGAACGTCGCCTGGGTCGAGGCCGCGTGCGCATCCTGGAACGATACCGTGCCCGGCCCGCTCACCTTGCTCCACGTGAGGGTCACCGCAGCCGGCGGGTTCGGGAGGCCGTCATCCGCCACCGCCCCGGCCAACGCCACCGTGTTTGCAGGGAGCAGCGTGCTCTTGTCCGGTCCCGCGCTGACCATCGGTGCCTGGTTGGCCGGCGTTCCCAGGACGTATTCCACGTGGAGCAGCGGAGCCTGTTTCTTGGAGCCTTCGTACGCCACCGCAATCCGCTGCTGGCTGCCGGTCACGATGATCGCGAGTGCGTTGCCGCTCTTCCATCCGGGGCGGCTCACAACCTCCTGCACGAGCGCCGCGATGTTCGGCGTGCGCTGGTCGACTCCGGCGGCACCGACCACGGACCATGGAGCGGGAGACCAGGAGACAGCGGCCCCGGTCATCGCCCGGGACGAGATGCTCTTCTTGGCAGTTGTAAACACCGTCGCACTGTCAGCCGCCTGCGCCCTCAGCAACAGCGTGAGCGCCATGGAGGTCACTTCGTCCACCGTGAACTGAAGGTAGGCATTCGTGATCGTCGCCCCGGCTGGCACCGCCAGCGCTGCAAAGCGAATCCCCACCACCTGGTTACCCGCGGACTTGTAGGAATCGTAGACCAGCTCGAGGTCGCTGCTGTCCAGCACCACGGTCCCCGCGGCCGCCTCCTCGGCATCCCCGTTGGCCGCACTCACCGCCACCTCGACCGCGACCGCGGTTGACGGCTTCACGATGACCGTCACGGAATCCGAGGTCTGCAACACCCCGTCCGTTGCCGTCAGTCCCAGCACGTACGTCCCCGCCTGAGGGAACGTAACCCCCGTGTCGACGGACGACGCGCTCTGGAACACGACGGCCGCTGGTCCAGAGACCAGCTTCCAGGATGACGTGACCTTGCCCGGCGGTACCGGCAGGCCGTCGTCCGTCACGGTCCCGTCCAGGAGCACGCTGCTGCTGGGCCACGTGACGGTCAAGTCGATGCCGGCATCGACCGCAGGAGCCTGGTTGATGACCGCCCCGGGGGTGAGCACGATGTGCCCGCCATTGGGAATCGCGTGGTAGTAAACGACAAACTCCGCACCCTCGAGCACCGGAAGCACCGACTGCCCGGTTCCTCCCTGCCACACCTGGATCCCCGACCAGGACGCGGGTACCGTGCTGCGCAGCGTCAGCGGGACGTCATAGATCGTGCCGTCCAGGAGGGCGGCAAGGCTCAGCGTGATGGAAGTGGGCGTCTCGCTCACGACGGAGAGGCTCGAGGCCATCCGCTCCTGCATGTACCGGACCACCGTCCCCATCGTCTCCACCCACACGTCCCGGACCAGCAGCTCGTCCAGGAAATCCTCCAGCAGAGCGGCACTCTCCGGCGTCTCCAGGGCGTGCACGTGGGGTATGAACCACCCGCCATTCAGCTCAGCATCGTCCAGGTACCCGGTCAGCTTGGGCAGCGTGGTCAGCCCCGGGTAGTCGAACGAGAAGCTCCCCAACCCATAGAAATCCACCGCGGTGTAGTCCCCGTGCACGTCCTCCGGATAGAGGTTGAGGTAGCCGTGAGACCAGACGTCCCGGGCCGCGATGTAGACCATCTGCGTAGCGGCATCCACGACATCATCGTGCTCGCCGAACGGGTACGCCAGCGTCAGGCACTCCTGCCCGGAGATGCTCACGTCGACGGCGGCCTTCGAGGCCGACAGCTCTTCCTCCAGCTCAGCCGGGGTGAGGAGCGGCAGGTGTGCGTGGGTCACCGTGTGACTCCCGATCTCATGTCCCTGCGAGGCCGCCGTCTGCCAGGACTGCCAATAGCCGCTCCACTCGTTCCAGCCGTCCCCGGTCAGGACGAAGAAGCTCCCCTTCAACCCGCGGGCGTTGAGCATCGGCACCCCGACCGAGACCTGGGTGTACAGGCCGTCGTCGAACGTCACCGACACCGCGGCGGCGTGGTTGTCCTGCCAGCGCATGATCTGGTGCGACGCCACCGCCCCCGACGGCTGTGCGAAGACCAGAAGACTCAGGATGATGCATCTTGCCGCTGTTCTCATGGGCCCCCCGACGCAGAGGAACGACAGGTGCTTTCCCTCAAATCCGTCCTTGACCTTACTCCGTGTGCACCGCATCCGCACGCCGAAACCGCTAGACCGGCCGGCACGGGGTATGACAGGTTGTCACAGGTGTGCCAGCCGCTACCGGCTTCGCCTCGGGCGGTGCTGACCCTCGGGCGCACGGGCGTCGGGAATACACAAGATCCTGGGAGCCTCGTCGAACGGGGAACTCGGCTGCACCCGGCCCTGCCTGAGAAGCCCTCAGTCCCCACGGCCACGGCCGCACCGCCTGCGGCAACGGCAATACCTGTTGCGGGATTTTCCGACGTATGCCATCATCTAACGTGACTTTGAAACTTCCAGGAGGGTCCATGGCCAGAACGTCCTTGTTTGCTCTGCTCCGGCGGTTCGCTGAAGAAAACAGACTCGCACAGGCCACCGGTCGTCCGGTGGACGAAGTGCACTCCGAGCTTGAGGAGCGTCGGCTCTCGAGGCGACGGTTCCTGGCCGGAGCGGGGGCGTTGGCTGCGGCCTCGATGCTCCCCCTGGCTACCCAGGCGGGGAAAGGCGGAGGCAAGCCGGGCGGCGGAGGAACCGCTGTCAACGTGGCCATCATCGGAGGCGGAGTCTCCGGTCTTGCCGCGGCGCTTCGACTTCGTGACGCCGGCGTCACGGCAACCATCTACGAGTCGCAGCTTCGCGTCGGCGGCCGCATGCTCACCGAGCGGGCCAACGCCGCTGCCTCCTGCGGCCTGTGCCACACGCCCAGGCGTAACGGTTCGGTCGGCTGGGCCGACGGCCAGTATGCGGACGTGTTCGGTGAGCTGGTGGACACGAACCACGCCACCATTCACAGCCTTGCCGCTCGCTTCAACCTGCCGCTCATCGACATGCCGCTCTACGAGCCCGTGGGCAACTCGGATACGTTCTACTTCTTCGGGCAGTACTACTCGTTCTCGCAGGCGGTCCTCGACTTTGCCCCGGTTTACACGGCCGTGATGAAGGATCTCAAGGCGGCCGGCTACCCGACGACCTTCAACAACAGCACTGCGGCCGGTCGAGCGCTCGACAACATGTCCGCGTACGACTGGATCGAGACCCGGGTACCCGGCGGCCACTCGTCCTCCATGGGCCGCCTTCTCGATGTCGCCTACGTCATCGAATACGGCGCCGAGACCTACGACCAGAGCGCACTCAATCTCATCTACCTGCTCGGCTATCAGCCCAAGCCGGTCACGTTTGCCGAATTCGGTGTGTCGGACGAGCGGTTCCGGATTGCAGGAGGTTCCGACTCGCTGACCACGGCCATGGCCAACTACCTGGGCTGGGACTCCATCAAGCTGGGACATCGCCTGGAATCCATCGTCAAGAACTCCGATGGCTCACTGAATCTCAAGTTCCAGAATCTGACGTCCGCCATCAAGGCCCAGTACGTCCTCCTGGCCCTGCCGTTCACTGCGCTGCGGACCATCGACTACAGCAAGGCGGGCTTCGATGCCCTGAAGGTCAAGGCGATCCAGGAGCAGGGCGGTGCCGTCAACGGGAAGCTCCAGCTCCAGTTCAACAACCGCTACTGGAACCAGGCCGGCCCCTGGGGGATCAGCTCGGGCAGCCTGTACACGGACAACGGCTTCCAGGCCGGTTGGGACGGCACACGCGGCGTGGCAGGGACCAGCGGAATCCTTGTCAAGTACACGGGCGGAAACGTCACGGAAGCCATGTACCTCAACCATCCCTACGGCAACCAGAACGATACCGGCGTGCAGAAGGACGCCCAGATCGCCCTCGGCCAGGCCGAGCAGTTCTTCCCCGGAATCTCGGCCTTCTGGAACGGCAAGGTCATCAACTCCAAGGCGCACCTCGACCCCAACTACGGCTGTGCCTACGGCAACTACCTGCCCGGGCAGTACCAGAGCATCTGCCAGTATGAGCGGGTCCGACAGGGCAACGTCTTCTTTGCCGGCGAGCACACGTCGCTGGACTACTTCGGCTTCATGGAAGGCGCAGCGGACGAAGGGTGGGCCGCCGGCGAGGAGATGCTGTCCGCCATGGGAGTCAAGATTGCCGCCACGGGCCGGTTCCGTTCGGCCCGGGTCGCCTGAGCCCCCTTCCTCCGCCTGGATTTCCTAGAAAGCCGTGATCGGCCCGAATGACAGATCGTCGATGGTGAAGTCCGGATCCTGCGCCTTGAGCACCTTGACGTAGCCGATCGGCTTGGGGGACATGAGCTCCACGAAAGCCGTCCCCTTCTCCTCGGTGTACTTCTGCTGGAAGGGCTCACTCCCGGGCAGCCCGGGGGGACTGTCGGGCGCGAAGAAATCCACCCGGATCCCCCCCGGAATGGTCTGGGCAATGTACAGGCTGACGTAGTGCGTTGCCCCCTGCACCCAGTCACCGGCATCCGGCAGCACGAACCGGATGATGATGTCGTCCAGCCAGTACTGGTTCCACTGGTCGTAGGAGGCGCAGGAGTTGTGCCCCGACGGCGACTGGACCTCATAGGGATTGGTCGCGACGAAGGAATCGGCTTCGACGGTGGCCAGGAGCACCCCCGCCGCACCGTACAGGCTTTCGACGTTCACCTCGATGGCGAGGTTGTTGCCGGCAAGGTCGTGATCGAAGTCCAGCGTGCCTCCGCACAGCGCCGCCTGGTTGAGGGCATCGAGGCACATCTTGCCCAGCCCGCAGGTCGGGTGCTCGCACGACGGCACGCAGGCGTTCTTGACACATTCCACGCCGTCCGCACAGCTGCCGCACTTCCCCCCGCATCCGTCGCTGCCGCACTGCTTGCCCGCACAGGACGGGACGCAGGCCGAGTCCGGGCCGGGGCCCGTTGACTCGTCCTCGGGGGACGAGGAATCCACGGCCGTGGAGTCCCCTGGAATGGTCGGACCATCCCCCGAGGATGCCTCCCCCCCTCCCCCGGCCAACCCGTCGGTTCCGACAACATACCCGTCCTCCAGCTCCAGGACCGGTTTGGGACCGTCGGCTCCGCAAGCCATGAGCACGAATGGAACAAGAGCGAAAACAGCAGGAAGAACGTGCTTCACGCTACCACCTCCGACGAGGGCGCATTCTACACAGCAGGATCACACTCTTCAACCTGGTTCGTGGTTTCCGGTTTCGAATGCATGGTTGAAAGGCCGCCACAGACCGCGCAAATTGACTCCTGCGCTGAATGCCGACGGGAAGGCGAATGCCCCCGGCTGATGCAGCGAATGGATTTCCACCTGCCGCTCGCACCGACCCGACGGAGGTAGTCGAAGATGAGAAGAGCAATCGATGGGAGTGTCCTCGCAATCGTGCTTCTCTGGCTGACGTGGTTGATGCCCGCCTGCAACCGGGGTGGAGCGGATGCTCCCGGCGCAGCAGCTCAAGAGAAGCAGAAGGCCATCGATACCTGGATCCGGAAGGACGGTGCAGCGGTCAGGAGCCAGGCCGACCACCTCCGCGCCATCTTCGCCAAGGCGGCTGCCGTGCCCTCCCCGGTCTCGGACACGAGGGTCGATGCCCCGGACCTGCTGTTCCACAGCTCCTCGGCGCTCAGGGACCAGCAGGTGGCCGGCGCCAACGCCAAGGTCGTCATGCTGCCGGACCTCGCCGAGCCCGAAGGTTGCATCAAGACGAACCGGCTCTGCCTGCCCGGCGGCTCCACGGCCTACATCCATAATCCCGCCTTCGTGGAGAGCAGGAAGGAGTTCCCTCCCTCGTACCCCCAGGACTCGATGTCCCTTGAGACGGACCTCAAGATTCTCGAAGCGGAAACGGCGGTCCTGCTGAGCCTGAAGTACGTCGTGGTCCTCCGGCAGACGGAGCACACTCCCCCCGTCGTGTCGGGCAAGTTGTTCTCGTCCGGCACGTACCGGGCAGACGCCCTCGTGTACCGAATCGCGGACGAGGCCCTCGTGGGCACGGTCCGGGTGGGAGTGAAGAACAGCCCAGCGGTCTCCACCACGTACCGGCTCCGCAAGGGCAGCAACGCCAAGGCGGATGTGGAGGCAGACCTTGAGGACGGCATCCGGCCGGTGACGGTCGCCAACGTGCTCAAGGCCATGAAGTAGAATCCCCCGGCAGTCGGACGAGTCGGGCAGCCCAGGGCCACCCGGCAACCGTACGCTCGCCTGGTCGAGTGGATGTGGCACGACTGACCGCTGTCCGGATTCGGCTTGCCCAAGGTGCGCCGACTACCTCGGATTCAGGGTGGGAATGTCCCAGGCAGCGACCATCTCAGGCGTCAGCCCGTTCCCGCTCACGATGTCCCGGTACAGAGGCACGGAATCGGGACGAGCGGAACGCCCGAGCGTGTCGAAGTCGACAGAGAACAGCCCGAACTTCATGGTGAATCCGGACAGCCACTCGTAGTTGTCCAGCAACGACCAGTGCCAGTAGCCGCGAACGTCGTAGCCGTCCTCGATGGCCCGCAGCACCTGGAGCAGATGCATCACGATGTAGGAGGGCCGCAGATCATCGTCCGCGTCCGCCACGCCGTTCTCCGTGACCACGAGGGGAAGCCCGTAGACGGACATCTCAGCGATGGCCTCGTACATGCCGGGAGGGTACACCTCGTTCCCGTTGTCCCCCTGGAGATCGTTGGGATGGCCGCACTCCAGGAAGTCGATGCATCCCATCCCGCCTGCGATCATGTCGGGCATGGGAAACACGAACGTGCGGCTGTAGTAGTTCACCCCCATCAGGTCGACGGAGCCGGCCAGCTCATCGAAATGTCCCTCCGCCACCCCTTCCAGCTCCCCGCCGATGGCGCCGTCCAGATCGAGGTCGAGGTCGCCATCCACGATGGCCCGAAGGAAGGCGTGGTTGTCCATGTACCCATAGCCCTTTGCCGCCTTGACGTGCGCCGGGTCGTCGGGCTCGGCCGGGTGGGCGGGAATCACCGCGGTCACCGCCAGGATCTGCGTCGTCAGGCCGTCCCCGTCGGCATCCAGGGCATCGACCTGACGCAGCATCTTGCCGGCACCGGCATGGCCGAATGCCATCTGGCGGAACTCTCGACCGAACATCTCCAGGTCGTAGAACCCGCCGTTCGGGAAGATGCTGACGAGCGCGTGACCGCTGATGTAGATCATGGGCTCGTTCATCGGATTCCAGAGGTCCACGAGGTCCTGGAGAGCCTCACCCACGACGGCCGCGTACTCCACGAACTCCTCCGCTGCCGTGGCAGCTCCCCACCCACCCTGTTCGGCGAACCACACCGGGTTGGTGAAGTGGTGCAGTGTAACGGCCGGCTCCATCCCCGCGTCACGTACCGCCTGCACGACGTCCCGGTAGTGCTCCAGTGCCTCCTGGTCGATGACGTCCTGCTCCGGCTCGATGCGGCTCCACTCGATGGACAGGCGGTACACCTGCACCCCCAGCCCCTGGGCGAGCGCGATGTCCTCCGAATACCGATGGAACGAGTCCGCTGCGAGCCCGATCCCTGGAGCCTTCCCCTGCTCGATCCAACGGTCGAAGTCGTTGTCCGTGCCCCCCTCGGTCTGGAACGCACTGGTTGCAACTCCCCACAGGAAGCCCTCGGGGAAGCGCAGTGGGTCGCGGTCGCTGGAATCGGCGCCCCTTTCCAAGGCATCGTCGGGTCTCGCATTGCAGATGTCGCGCTGCATGTCCTTGCACGTTCCCTGGTCGTTCGAAACCTCGGCTGCCGTCTGGTCATCCTGGGGGCCGGCAACGGATCCGCTGCAACCCGAAAGAGTCAGGAGCTCGGCGACCAGCACGCAAGCCCATGCGGCGGGGACATGCGGCACCAAGGGAGGCGACGCGGACAGGGATGGAGTCGACATCAGGCGTCTCCCGTGTGCGCGGCTCCTCGGATCCGGGCCACGACGCGCTCCCAGGAGTGCGAGGGGGGAACGTCCACGTACTGGAACGTCACTGGCAGTGCCGCGCCGGGGAACCACTTCCGCCAGCCATCCAAGAACAGCCTTGCGAGCCCCTCGTTCATGTGTTCCCCTCCAGTCACTGTCAGAATCCGTAGCCCACGGCGGCCGTCACGACGGCCGTATGGACGTATGTCGTGTACGTGTCGTCCAGGTAGGCCTCTGCCTCCCGCTCGAGGCCGGCCACCCCGTCCTGAGCCTTCTTGCCGGGCGGATGGAACCGTGATGCCACCGATGTGCTCGAACCGACGGTGAAAGCCCCCCCCAATGCCGCCCGAAGCATCCAGTGGTCGCCCAGGTACCACTTCCAGCCAAGCTGGCAATCCACCATGTGCAGGGAGCTGGAGACATCGAAGCCACGGCTGGATTCTCCGCTGTCGACGGGGAGCTGCTTGCCGGTCACGGCCTCCAGCACGGCCGGCCCGCTGACGTCACCGCCCAGCGCGGCCAATGTGTACCCGACTGCGAAGTAGAAGCCCGTCGAGCGAAACGGCTGCCACCCGGCCCCGATCCGCCAGACCAGGGCATTCTTCAGCGACGATTCGACCAGGTCTGCAGTTTCTCGAGTGTAGCCCGAGTCGTCGAACAGGGCCACGAGCAGGTCGTTGGTTGCCCCGAGGTACGCCGGGGGCATCCAGCCCACACTCGATGCAACGAACAGCCGGTGCGGGCCTTCGACCCCCACCCCGGCTCCCACGTGCAGTGGGAGCTCGGTAAGCAGCTCCGGGCGAACGGACCACTCCCCGCCATAGCCCCTCGCCGGCAGGCACGCGACCGCCAGCCCCCAGAGCGTGATGACCAACCGGAAACGCATGTCGACCGCCTCCCTGCGGGAACGAAGCTACCACAACCAGCGGCGCATGCAACGCTCCAGCCCCGAGCCCCCAGCCCCGAGCCCCCAGCAGCGCCCTTCGGCCTCCTGTTGCGCTGCCCTCCCGCAGCAGCTACAGTTCTCTCGGAGGTGGGACCGATGAGATGCAGGGTTCCGTTCGGAAGTCTGTCGGCCGTTCTGCTCCTCGCCCTGGCGGTTGCGGCATGCAGAAGCTCCGGAGCATCGACATCCGCTCCCGACGGCCGCAGCGACGGAAAGACCGGGAGTGACGGTTCCCAGGCCCCGGATGCCGTTGCGCCGTCGGAGCTGTCCGTGCCCGATGCCGTTGCAGACTCTCCGGCCGGACTGTCAGACGCCACTGTGGATGCAGGGTCGGACATTGCGCCGGAGGCGGCCTTCGATGTCCACGCAGACGGGCTGACAGACCTCGCCGTGGCCCCGGGGGGGGACGCTGCACCGGAAGCCGCTGCGGACTTCGTGGCCGCAGACACAGCTGCGGACGCTTGGATGCCGGACGCAGGTTCCCAGGATTCGACGCTCGTGGACCCCGACGTGTGCCAGCCCGAATGCGAGGGCAAATCCTGCGGCAGCGACGGGTGCGGCGGTACCTGCGGCACGTGCCCGGCCCAGACCTCCTGCAAACAGGGACATTGCGTGATCGAGGCGACCAATCCGGTCCTCGAGGGGGACCATCCGGACCCGGCGCTGCTGCGCGAGGAGGATCCAGCCGGCAACGTGCTGTACTACCTCTACCACACCAGCGGCACCGGCGACATCCCGGTCTACACGTCGCCCGACCTGGTGCACTGGAGCAAGCTCCCGGACGGAGCGTTTCACCGCACCTCCGCTCCCGGAGCCAGCCTGGAGATCAACGGCGTCCACTACTGTGCGCTGTGGGCGCCGCAAGTGCTCAAGCTCGGGCCCGGCTCCTACATGCTCTCGTTCTCGGCCCAGCGGTTCCAGTCGCCCAAGAACCCTTGCCCGGCCTACGGAAACGACGGCGGGGTCTACCTCGCCTGGGCCTCGTCCCCCGCTGGCCCGTTTGCTCCGGTCGACCATTCGTGGGAGCCGATCCCGGCGGGAGGCCACATCGTCAACTGCCCTGCAAGCCTGGAGAAGGATCTCCCCCACAGCGTAGACTGGGCCTCGCCGAACTGCCAGGGGGGCTACTGCCACCGGATCATCCGCCTCGACTCCGAGGCATGGAAGGACCCGGCCACGGACAAGTACTGGCTGGCCTACTCGTGGTACACCAACAATCCGCCTATGGTCGAATGGGAGTACTCCAACCACGGCGAGCACGTCAGCCTCGTGGAGCTCGACCCTGCGGACCCGTTCACCGTGCCTTGTGCGCCGCCGGTGGCCGAGGTCTACGTGGCGAATCCGCATGACACTTCGGTGATTGCAGCGCTGGCGGCCTACTGCCCCGGCTGCGACCAGATGCTCTCGATGACGAAGGGGAAGCTTGACGAGGAGATGTACCGGGCCGGCCATCACTGGGGGGTGAACGAGGGGGCCTCGTTCTTCAGGCGCCAGGGCTACGTCTACATGTTCATGAGCGGGTCGGCCTGGGATGCAGCGTATTACCACGTGTTCTGGGTTGCCGCACCGACGGTCGAAGGCCTGTCCAGGGACAACGCCGACCGCCTCGTCGGGCGGTACCTCATCCCGTCCGGAGGGCAGGCGTTCGGCCATGGATTTCCGATCCGTGGACCCGACGGCAACAAGCTGTACTATGTGCACCACCGCCTGGACCACGCCAAGTGCCTGCAGGGCAACTGCGCCCGGGATCTCTGGGTCTCCCCGCTCGAGTTCGAGGACCGGGGAGACGGCAAGGGCGATGTGTGGGTGACCCCCCGATGGCCCGCCGACACGCCGAACATTGTGGTGAAGCTGTAGCGGCCCGCAGCGGATGCGCAGATGGTAGCGGATGTACGGATAGCAGTGGATGCACGGAGAGTTGCGGAGCCACGGAAAGCAGGGGATATACGGAGAGTAGCGGAGCCACGAAAGGTAGGGGATGCACGAATGCAGGAGGAGTGGCCCTTGCCTTCTGATCGGCTGTAGGCAGGCTCTCGACTGCCCCGGTTTCCGCCTCGTCGAGTCATGCCTTGACTTCGGGCCGGACTCCTCCTTCGGCATCTCCTACTGAGGGGCGCACTCGCCTCCGGGCGGTGGCTCGTCTTCCTGCAAGGTCCCGTCGAACGGCATGCCCCCGTCGTCCGGCAGGGGGGCCTCCTCGGCGGGGCGGATCCAGCCGGGACACTTCGTCAGCGCCTCCAGGTAGCGGATGCACAAGGGGTCGTCGGAGCCGTCGCAGCCGTACCCCAGGTAGGACCACGCACGCTCGCAATTCTGAGGGCCGCCCAGCCCCTCGGCCCACAGCACACCGGCGTGGAGGCAGCATCCGCTTTGCGGGTTCCGGTCGCACCGGGAGGTCGCAAGGGTGCGGGCCCGGATGGGATCCCGTAGCTTCGGATTCTTCGAGGTCAGCGCCAGCAGCTCGACCAGCAGCTGGCATGCCGTGTCGTCGCCGGCCGAGCACATGGGGTCGACGAACCGCATCTCCCGCTCCTCATCGACCTCCTTGCCTTCTGGGGGACGGATGATGTCGTTGAGCGCCTGCCAGCAGCAGTCGCATCTGGAGCCACGGGTGCTGGCCCTGAGGCAGGTCTCCTGCGCCGCAGCGGCGTTCCCATCGGCCTGCTGTTGCTGCGCCAGCTGGTCGCACGCCCAGCCGTCCTTCAGCTCGCAGGCCCTGGCTGCGAAACGGGAGAATCGGGCGGGGTCCCCCGGGGGGTCCCCCAGGCCCAGCTGGTACAGCTCCGCCAGCGTCACGCACGCATCGGCCCGCCCTGCGTTGCACTCTTTCTCGAGCGCCATCTCGTCGACCGTCGGACCGTCTCCATCACCGATTGCCCCGAGGCGGCACGCGGCAAACCCGGGGTTGTGCTCGCAGATCGTCTCGATCATCTGCTCCTCAGACGAGAAGCCTGCAGTCGGGAAGCGGCCGTTGACGATCCAGGTGGGGGAGGCATTGAGCCCGAGCTTTCGAGCGGTCTCCATGTCCTCGAGCAGCATTGTCTCTCCCTCCGAAGCGACGCATGCCTCCACGACGTTGCCGTCGATGCCGTCGCCGTAGCAGAACGACCAGGCTTCCTCGCGCAACCGAGGAAGCCTGCACCGGATGTACTCCTGGAGATGGTTCGGAAAGTACCGCGCAACGCAGAGCTGTCGGATGTCTTCGTCCACCTCGGTCTGGCCGTGCAGTGATGTCGGCTTGCCCTCCGAGTCCTGTTCCCCGATGTAGTGGACGACGATGACCAGGGGGTCGTACCGGAAGCGGACCAGAACGTCATCCAGTGCCTCGAAGAGTCGAGTTGCAAAGGGGCACTCGGACATGACGAACAGCTCGAGCTGCCCCTTGACCTCCGGCCGGCATTCCATCGAGCCGTTGCAGCCGGGATCCGCACAATCTGCAAGACCGTCCCCCGTGTCGTCCTGCCCGTTGTCACAGATCTCGGAGCGGGGATCGTGCGTGGACTTGAGCTCGAGATACAACCAGGCCGGGTCGGACGATTCCCGGAGGTGCCGCTCCATCTCCATGCCGGCCTCGGTTTGCCGGACGGACGGTGGAAGGAGCACGGCGGGCAGGTGGCTCAGACCGCAGCGGTCGAGCAGCTCCCGAGCCTCCTGCTCGGCCCAGTCGATCGTCTTTACCCGGGCGTCGGGCAGGATGGTCCCGAGGGAACGCTCCAGCCGGGCCACGTCGCAGCTCGCAAGCCGGCACCGGACGTCGCCGATGATCACGACGTCGAGCGGAACGGGAATCGGAATGTCCCGGCATGCCCTCGGCCCCTCGCCCTCTCGGGCCCGGCACAACGCACGGACGAAAGCCTCGACGGTGCGCCCTCCCGAATACGGCTTCCCTGCAATGACCATGGTGGGGCTTCCCTGTACCTCGGCCTGCATCGAGCGGTCGAACGAAGCCTTGAGCAAGGCATCTCCCTTCCCACTCTCCAGGCATCCGCGCACCTTGGCCGCCTCTTCCGGCGACAGCGACGATGCGAGGCACGAATCCAGGTTGGCGGGGATGTGGGAGAAGTCCGCATTCATGCACGCGATCAGGCTCATGTAGCGCCTGTCCCCGGGCAGCTCCTCCTGGGCACAGGCGTAGGCCAGGTCCCCCTTCACCTCATCTTCGCCATGCAGGGAGTACAGGGTCCCGCCCTCCTCGCCGCCGATGAGCTCCAGGCGGAAGTCAACCCACGGCCCGAAGTTCGCAAGCACCGGCTGCAGGCTGGTCAGCACGCTGGCAGCATACGGGCACTTCGACATGATGTAGAGGGTGAACGGAATCGACGCACCCCGAGCCGGGACATCTTTGCGGACGGTGGCTCCAGAGCAGGCGCAAAGTGCCAGCACCAGTGCGACGGCCACAACCCCCGGGTGCCCATTCCAAGGAACCGCATGCCGCACGCTCGTCCGACGCTCCTCGGATGCAACGGTCCGACCGGAGCGTGCCAGGCGTGGCGTCCGTAGAGGCGACCATCCACCTGCGCTCATCGAACCGGTCGGCTGACTGACGGATGACGGTATCCAGCCTTGAGCCTCGAAACCGGACATTGTTGCCTCCTCTGGCTTCCTTTCACTTGACCCACAACCGGAAATTCGACCTACCTCCCCGCCCCGTGTAGCCCTCGCCCCCCGGGGCCGACAGCCCGCCGCACGCCCAGTGATTGCCCGAATGTGCAGTGATCACCACGTTGGTCTCGGTGTTGCCGGACACGAGCCCGTAGTGCCACGGAGCCCACGCCGTCGGGAAAGACGTACCCTGCTTGTCGTACGAATCCCACGATTCCGCAGCCGAGTGTGCCACGGTCCAGTCGTGGTCCGATGCCCCCCACCAGTAGCGGACATAGTTGTTGTTGCTCTCGAAGCACATCATCCGGAACTGGTCCTGCTGGGACAAGGTGTTCACCCGGTCCCTGGAGAAATGCCAGTGCTCGTCCAGGCTGGTCGACTGTCCGGGGTTCAAGTCGCTGTTGTCGTTCCACCCCGCCTCGCCGTGGTGGCCAAACCGGGCCACGGCGACGAGCGTCCACCCTCCCCCGTCCAGCTCCATGTCGCACCGGACCTGGAACGGAGCGGCCGGTCCATCCCCATCCATGTCGATGGTGTAGATACCGGACGGCAGCTGGGGCATCTTGTCGTGAAGAGTCCGGCAGGAGGTCTGGGGCTCTGTCTTGCAGGCAGCGCTGCATCCGTCGCCAGCAACCAGGTTTCCGTCATCGCACTCATCGGTCCCATCCACCACGCCGTTGCTGCAGCAGGGCGCCAGCGGCACATGCACGCACCCCTTGGCCGGGTCGCAGGAGTCCGTCGTGCACGCCACGCCGTCGTCGCAGTCCAGCCCTCCCGTGCCGACACACGCTCCGGCGTCGCAGGCATCGGTCGGCGTGCATGCGTTCCCGTCGTTGCACGCGCCCTCCGCCGGGTCGTGCTTGCATCCCGACAGGGGGTCGCACGCATCGTCCGTACACTCGTTGCCGTCCTCGCAGGAGAAGTCCCCCGAGCCGATGCATGCCCCCTGGAAGCACACGTCCAGCGTCGTGCACACGTCGTGGTCATCGCAAGGGACCGAATTGTCCTCGTGCTGACAGCCCGACTGGGGCAGGCAGTAGTCGTCCGTGCAGAGGTTGCCGTCGTCGCACGATATCCCCTTGAGCGCCTGGCACTTGCCGGCCACGCACGAGTCCCCGGTGGTGCACAGGTTCCCGTCATCGCAGCCTCCTTCGAGCGGCGTGTGGTGGCAGGCCGTCACCGGGTCACAGACGTCCAGCGTGCAGGCATTTCCGTCGTCGCACGACATTGCCTTTCCCGGTGAGCACGCTCCGCCGGTACAATGGTCCCCCATCGTGCAGGCGTCGTCGTCGGTGCACGGTGCCGTGTTGGCCTTGTGCTGGCACCCCGCTTCCGGGTCGCACGAGTCATCCGTACACACGTTTCCATCGTTGCAGTCGGGAGGGGTGGCCCCGACGCACTTGCCCAGCTTGCAGGCATCGGTCGTCGTACACGCGTTGAGGTCGTCGCAGGGCTTCGTGTTCGGCAAATGCGTGCATCCCGCGGCGGGATCGCACGCATCGTCGGTGCACGGGTTTCCGTCGTCGCAGCCGACGGCGAGGCCTCCCGTGCAGACTCCCTTGGCGCACACGTCCTTCACGGTGCAGGCATTGTTGTCGTCGCACGCTGCGGCGTTGATCGCATGTCCGCACCCGGTCGCCGGATTGCACGAGTCCGTCGTGCAGACGTTGGTGTCGTCGCAGACCACAGGCGAGCCGGGCATGCAGGCTCCCCCCTTGCAGAAATCGCCTTCGGTACACTCGTTGAAGTCGGAGCACGGCTTCGAGCTCGGCTCGTGAACGCAGACTCCGGCCCCCTTGCACGAGTCCGCAGTGCACACGTTGCCGTCGTTGCAGTCCATCGGCGAACCGGAGACGCACGCCCCATCCGCACACTGGTCATTGACCGTGCAGGCGTTCCCGTCGCTGCAGGGCACGGCCACCGGCACGTGCTGGCATCCTCCGCCGGGCAGGCAGAGGTCCTTCGTGCACGGATTCAGGTCGTCGCACTCGGTCGATCCCGCTCCCTGGCACTTTCCCTCCGCACACACGTCGCCCGTGGTGCACTCGTTGAGGTCGTCGCAGGGCCCCCCGTCGGCAGCCGCGTGCGTGCACCCCAGCTCGGCGTCGCACGCATCCACCGTGCACACGTTGGCGTCGTCGCACACGATGAGCTTGCCGGGCACGCAGGTCCCATCCGCACACGTGTCCCACGCGGTACAGACCGAGCCGTCCTCGCAACTTTCCCCCTCGTTGGCCGGGATCGTCCCGCACTTGCCGATCTCCGGCAGACAAACCGACTTGGCGCAGACCGCCTCGGCTCCCTCCAACTCGGGACAGACCACGACCGTGGCCGTAGCCACCTTGCACTTGTACGGTACCTCCGACAGGTCGCAGAACAGCGTGCCGTTGCAGGCATCACCGTCCTCCAGCGGCAGGCAGTCGAGGTCGTTCGTGCAGTCGCAGGCCACGGCGAACCCCTTGCACGCTCCCTGCGAGCAGGCGTCGGCCACGGTGCACGGGTCGCCATCGTCGCACGGAGCCGCACTGAACGTGTAGTTGCACCCGCCCACCGGACTGCAGTTGTCGAACGTGCACGGATTGCCGTCGTTGCAGTCGATCGTCGTTCCCACGCAGGCCGCATCTTCGCAATGGTCGGCCAGCGTGCAGACGTCCCCGTCGTCACACGAAGCTCCGTCGGTCGGCTCCTGGACGCACCCCTTGTCCGGATCGCACGAATCCTTCGTGCAGGGATTTGCGTCCTCGCACGTGGCCTCGTCGATGGCACCGTCGCAGTCGTCGTCCAGGCCGTTGCACGTCTCGTCGGCCGGCACTGCGGCATCGCACTCGGTCAAGCCCGCCGCAGCGCATTTCCGCATTCCCTTGCACGTGCCCGACTCGTTGGACTGCTCGCAGTCGGTCGACAGCTCCTTCTCGACGGCGGTCTTCGAGCAGAAGCACTTTCCGTCGGTCGCCACGCACTGTGCACGGACCTCCCCTTCCGCTGTCGGGGCCATGACGCAGGAGAATCCTCCGGGACAGGTCGCCTTCTCACAGTCGGAGCCGCAGAAGCTGCCGGCCTCCGCGCCAAACTGAGCGTAGCTGACGCAGTAGCTCCCGGCCGTGGTGGCGCAGTCGCCGCTCGTCCTGCACGGCGTGCACAGCTCCGGGTATGGAGACATGCACAGGAAGACGACGTCGGCACCGTAGCCCGAAACATTCAGGCAGGACCAGCTCTCCGGGCACTCGTCCAGGCAGGTCTGCGTGCACGCGTGGTCCCCCATGTGCTGCACGCAGAAGCCGGACCAGCAATCCGAGTTCTCCTGGCACGGGTCCATGAAGCAGCCGCCTCCCGGCTCGCACCCCGGTTCCGCGATCTCCTCCTCCTCGAGCTGCTCGGGGGCGACTTCCGGGATGCCGACTTCCGGGGCCACCTCGACCTTCTCGGGAAGCTCGGCTGCAGCATCCACGGTGCCCAACGACTCGGCCGCAACGTCTGCCAGGTCCACCGACGTGACCTCCCCGCCGCTGCAGGCCGCCACGAGCACCGGGACGACGCCGCACAGTAACGGTCCGATTCCAGCCCGAAATCCCCTACCTTTCATGACGCTTCCCCCAGAGTTCCCGGCCATTCTAGCGCGAAACCCCAGGCGTTGCACGGGACATCGGTCCGGCGTCATAACTCGGCCTATGTTGCACCATCCCGGCAGTTGTGACGCTCCAGGCGTCATAACTCGGCCGATGTTGCATCATCCCGGCAGTTGTGACGCTCCAGGCGTCATTACTCGGTCGATGTTGCATCATCCCGGCAGTTGTGGCGCCGCGGCGGAGGTCGACGGGTCCGTTCCTGCTTTCGAGGCCAGCGAGGCATATCCTGCTGCCGATCAGTCGCCCCAGACCTCTCGCTGCGCTGGACGCCGGCCCGTGGAGGCGGTATTGTCACGTCAGACTCATTGCGATCCGACTCTGGAGGTGGTTCGAGTGAACATCCCGGAACGACACATCCCGCAAGTGTTCTTCAACAATGTCGCGCTGCACGGCTCCCACCCGTTCCTCGGGTTCAAGGAGGGGGGAACGTGGAAGACCTGGAGCTGGATGGAGGTCAAGGCCAAGGTGAGCACTCTGGCGAGGGCGCTCATCCAGATGGGAATCGAGAAGGGGGACCACGTGGCCATCTTCTCCCCCAACTGTCCCATGTGGGCCGTGTGCGATCTGGCCATCCTCTCCGCAGGGGCCATCGACGTCCCGATCTACGCAACCAACTCGGCAGCCGAGTGCCAGTACATCCTCAACGATTCGCAGTGCAAGGTCGTCTTCGTCGGAACAGCGGACCATCTGAAGATCATCCTGTCCATTCGTGACAAGGTACCCACGCTGACCCATGTGGTGGCCATGGTCCCGATGGCGGGCGACGATGCGAAGGGGGTGACCGCGCTGAGCGTGGCCATGGACCTCGGGGAGAGCCTGGCCGACAGGACTCAGCTCGACAACCGGCTCCAGAGCCTCGGCCCGGAGGATACCGCCACGCTCATCTACACCTCCGGCACCACCGGCCCGCCCAAGGGGGTCATGCTCACGCATCGCAACTTCCTGTCCAACGTGCTCCAGGCCGAGCACTCCCATCCGGGGATCTTCGTGGCGGAGAAGGACATCCTGCTCTCCTTCCTGCCGCTGAGCCATTCGCTCGAGAGAACGGCGGGCTACTACCTGCCGATGCACTACGGCTGCTGCATCTACTACGCGGAGAGCATGCTGACCGTGGTCGACAACATGAAGGAGCTGCGCCCTCATTTCGCGGTCAGCGTCCCCCGCCTCTTCGAGAAGATATTCGACGGCGTGCACCAGAAGGTCGCTGGTGCCAAGCCCGTCAAGAAGGCGCTGTTTCGATGGTCTGTAGGCGTGGGCAACCGGTGCATCGATTACACGCTGAACGGTCATGGCGTACCGCTGTTCCTGGCGCTGCAGCACAGGCTGGCGGACAAGCTCGTCCTGTCCAAGCTGCGTGCGGCGCTGGGGTTGGACCGGATCAAGGTCTTCGTTTCCGGCGGTGCGCCGCTGGCCAGCCACATCAACCGCTTCTTCCACGCGATCGGAGTAACCGTACACGAAGGATATGGCCTGTCCGAGACCACGCCGATTCTGACGGTCAACGGATTCGGCACGACCCGCATCGGTACGGTCGGCAAGGCCGTTGAGGAGACCGAGGTCCGGATCGCCCAGGATGGTGAAATCGTCGTTCGAGGTCCCCAGATCATGAAGGGGTACCACAATCAGCCCGAGGCCACCCGGGAAGTGCTCGACACGGACGGCTGGTTCTACACCGGCGACATCGGCGTGCTGGAGGACGGCTTTCTGCGCATCACGGATCGCAAGAAGAACATCCTGATCACTGCAGGGGGCAAGAACATCAGCCCGCAGAACATCGAGTTCGCTCTGCTGGAAAAGCCCCTGGTCGGCCAGGCCATGATCGTGGGGGACCGGCGCCCCTTCCTGACTGCGCTCGTCGTCCCGTCGTTCGAGGCGCTGGAGCCCTGGGCAAAGGCTCAGGGCATCTCCTTTGCCTCCCGGGAGGAGCTCGTCCGGAACCCCAGGGTGCTGGCTCACTTCGAGGCCCAGCTCGCCGAGGTCAACAAGGACATGGCCCGCGTCGAGCAGGTCAAGAAGCTCGCCCTGCTGGGACGTGAGTTCACGCAGGCCACCGGTGAGCTTACCCCCACCCTCAAGATTCGCCGCAAGGTCGTGCTCGAGATGTACAAGAAGGAAATCGAGGCGATGTACGCGTAGTCCTCACCGTCCTCGCATCGTGAGCCCATCCAACCGCAGCCCTACTTGTCCAGGACCGTCTCCCACTTCCCTCCCAGCTCGATGAACCCCTTCGGGATGAGCAACGCTTCCTTCTCGTCGAGTGGCTGTCCCATCAGGTATTTGATCCACGCAGCCTCCTCGATGCCGTCGTTCCCTTTGAGCCGCTTCTTCGCCAGGGCCACGCGGGCCTGGAGCTGGGTCTCGAACGCCGTCTTGTAGGCTTCCCTCAGCTCGGCCTGGACGGCATCGAAGGCACGGGCCGCCATCCACTGCTTGAGCCAGGTCATGGCATAGGCGGAGCGGGTCCACCCTTTGAGCAGGGAGCAGCCGGGACTGTCTTTGGTCGTCGTGTTGATGTCCACGGTCCTGGTGCCCTCGAGCAGCTTCTTCTTCCCCATCCGGACGACATAGGAGCGGGACATCGTGCCCTTGTAGTCGGTCGCAACGACCGAGCACCGTTCACTGGAGGTCAGCGTCGTGGATGGCTCATGGCTCAACAGGTCGTTGAGCCTCTGGCTGGCCGAATCGAGGCCCCAGTCCGCCTGCTGGTACCGCTTGTACTTATCATCGTCGAAGGTTCCGACCTCGAGCTCCGTCCCGACCTTCTCGCAGTCGCTCCACTTCTCCTGGTACCACCCGCCCACATAGCCCTGGACCTGGACGCACTTGTACACGTCGCGCTGCTTGGACTCGGTGGAATAGCTGGCGTTTTCCGCTTTCTGCTTCTCGTAGCGGACAACGTCTTCCCGGGCAGCGGCAACGGCCTTCTCCCACTCGCCATGCGCCTCGTTAGCCGATTCACCGGTGTACTCGAGCACCTCGCTGCGCTGGCTCGAGGTCAGGTCACTCGAGATCGATCCCCACTCGACGACCAGGTCTCCGTCGTCGCCCAGCCGGACTCCGTACTCCCGGTTTGCATCGATGGCCAGCCTGTCCTCGAGCTGAGTGTTCCAGCCCACCCCACGCAGCCCGAACAAAGTGATGTCCGCGTCGAACTCGGTCCCGCCCGACACGGTCACGCGGGGCGCAAGGGCGCGGTACAGATCGATGTACAGGATCTTGGCCCGGTACAGGTTGGCGCAGTTGACGTCAACCGCGTTCTGAGCCCATCCCAGGCACTGGGTGGTCTCCCGTAGCAGCCGGGACTTGGCCAGAGAGTATCCGACGGCCGTCGCCACCATCCCCTTGGCGAGGGCGGCCTTGATGAGCTCGTCCAGCTCTGCGCTCAGGGCGGAGAAGCTGGCCTGCACCGGCAGCTTTGGCAGATTGTGCTGCTCGAGGTAGTCGAACGCCAGGCTCAGCAGCTCCAGCTTGCGTCCACCGGCGGCGGTCGGATACTCCTTGCGGAGCTGCTCCAGAAGGCTCGACTCCGCCCCGCCCACAGAGCGGGCCCTGGCCACCACGGCCTCCGAGCCTGGGGTGGGCCAGACCGCCAGGCTCTCGGCACACGCCAATGCCTCGGCAAGCTGCTTCCTGTCCAACATCTCCTGGATGAACCCGATGGCACGAGGCCCCTCGACGGCTCGAGTCGGAGCGACGTTGTACCAGTCGAAGACCACCGCCTCGACTCGGGCCTTGCCGTCGTCGCCCGGCCGCAGCAGCACGTTCATGTAGTTGTTTCCCGCAATCCCCACCAACGTTCGGGGAAGCCCCTTCTCAAGAAACACGAGCTGCCGTTCCGGGTCGAGCTGCCCGGCTCCAACGGCAGCGAACTGCGCTTCGTGCGTCTGCTGGTCCGCTGCCCATCGCGGATAGACGGCCACGACGGATACCCAGGGGTTGCCGTAGTGGCCTGTCAGGTGGAATGCCACGTACCGGCAGGACGCCGAGTCGTTGCACTTGATGATCACGTCCTCCATCTCCCGGTTCCGGAGATTGTTGTGCTCCACTCCGGGGAACGGGATGTGGAAGGCCTCCGGTGTCCCGTCGGGCCCGGCCATGATCTCCTTCGGTCCGTTGGCCCATGCGGCGAACCGCCCCTGCTTGACCCCATCGTCCAGCTCCTCCTTTCGAAGCCCGGGCACGTCGATGAGGCAAGGGGAGTTGATCCCGGGTTCGCAATCCAGCTCGTAGTAGATGAAATCAGCGTCCTTGCACCCTTCCCGGGCCAGCGGGATGCCTGCGTACTCCCGGCACGACAGCAGACCCTCCATGTTCGGCGGGATGGTGAGGATCGTGGTGCACGACACGAGAAGGAGGCTCGCTGCGACAGCGGACGCAACCAACGTGGAAGAAGGCGATCTCCGCTGCCCTCGGATGACGACCGACTGGACCATCGAATATCCTCCGTTCAGGGGGCCAGGAGCTCGGCCTGGCCCCGGTTCACCAGCGACGGTTGGCCCGCTGCGGCCACCGCATGCGTCCCCACGCGGCCAGGGCCAGCACGAGCACTGCAATCGCACCGCCCGACACGGGTTGAGCGGACGTGCCCATGCGGCAGAAACAGCCCGAGCCGCCTCCTTCCGTAATCTCGAAGTCGCGCGGCTCGGCATCATCGGCCCCGGCGATGACGAACGGCACCGAGTGCCATCCGCTGGGCTCGCCGCTTTCCCCCTCGCCCGTGCCGTTAACGTCGATGAAGCCGTAGACGCCCATGTAAGCTCCGTCCGGGACCTCGAGCACGAACTGTGCCGACGTCGTCCCCTGGGGCCACGGAATCAAGACCGTGCCCACCCTCACGGGAACGTGCGTCGAGGAGCCGTCGGGCACGGCCCCCACCACCAGCGTCCCCGTCGCATCGCCATAGTAGGTCACGGTACCGGAAACCGTCCAGGTCGGTCCGGTCGGCTTTGAATCCTCATCGCACGCATCCCCGATGCCGTCGGCGTCCGAATCCGCCTGGTCCGTGTTCTCGATGAACGGGCAGTTGTCGCATGCGTCGCCGATGAACTCCGCATCCGAGTTCTTCTGGTCCGGATTCGAAAGCAGGGGACAATTGTCGAACTTGTCCTCCTTCCCGTCGTTGTCGTCGTCCTTGTCGCAGACGTCTCCAATCTGGTCGACGTCGTGGTCCAGCTGGAGCGGGTCGTACCACAGCTCACAGAGGTCGACGGAATCGGCCACTCCGTCGCAGTCCTTGTCCTGGGAGCAGGGTTGCTCCGGGGCAAGCGAGCTGAAGAACGCCGTCGCATGGTATCCGGAGTAGCCCCCCTGGCCCGCCATCCACGGGGCAAGCTCGAACGTCCACAGGCGGGAGCGGAAAACGACCGGTTTGCGGGCCACGAAGAAGTGCTCGTACCCGCCCACCACGTAGCTCCAGCTGTCTCCGGCCAGGCTCGACCAGAGCTGGGGAGCCGCCCCGCCGAGGTCGGCCCCCTCCTGGTCCGAGCTTCCAAACAGCCAAAGGAGCGCGCCCGTAGAGGCCATGTACGCCGTGCTGCGTCCCAGCCACTCGGCCTTGGGCGTGACCAGAGTCCACGACGCTGCATCCTGGCTGGAGTAGACGTCGTTGAACAGCTCGAGAACCCCCAGGTTCCGGTACCCGCCGGCCACCAGGAGCTTGCCCTGGTGCACGGTCACGGCAGGCAACGTTCGTCCCGCCCAGGGAACGCCGGATGAATCCTCGGTCCACTCCGTGCCGTCGGCCGATGACCAGACCCTGCCGTCCACCGAGTCGATGACCCGGATGCGACCTCCGAAGCTGACTGCCGGCGCTCCTGCCGCAGTCCAGGGCACCTCGGTGCTGACCTGGGTCCACGTGCTGCCGTCGGGAGAGTTCCAGGCATCCCGCCCCACGGATTGTTTCACCACCTCGTAGTACCCGACGGACTGGGCTGCTTCCTCCCACCCCTCCGAGAGGGACCAGAGCGTTCCCCCCAGCACGTACAGGATGCTGTCGTGGCACACCACGGTCATCCCGGTACGCGGCCCGAACGGCGGATCCAGGGATGCCGTAGTCCAGGAGATGCCGTCCGAGGAACGCGATACCCGGACGTGGTGCGCCACCCAGTAAATGGCATCAGCGCCCCCGTCGCGGGTGTAGGTTCCGTCGAACCAGCCGGACGCACCAGGCTGAGGATCGGACGCCACGAACTCGACCCCGACCGAGTACAGGAGATTCCCGCATGCCACGGGGGCGTCGCGGACCGGATCTCCCGTCAGCTCGTGGGAGAACCAGACCTCCCCCAGATTACCGGCCGGCGGAAGCTCGGGCTGGTCCGGCGTGTCCCCGGGCACGGGGGGATCGGGAGGCTCGGTCGGCTGCGAGCCCGGTGAATCCTGCGCGTTGCCGGGATCTGTCCCCTGCTCGATCTCCTCGTCGTCAGCAGTGCCGTCACCGTCCGAATCCACCTGGTTCGGGTCCGCACCGGCTGCACACTCGGATGCGTTGTCGACGCCGTCTCCGTCCGGATCCGCCGGACCGTCATAGGGCTGTGCGGGATCGAAGCCGTTGTCCACCTCCCAGGCATCGTAGCACCCGTCGCCGTCGGCATCCGGCTCGACCGAGATCTGGAAGGTGACCGTCCCCCCGCCGGCAAGCTGGAGCTCGACGGACACGGGGCCCACCGCTCCGAAGGGCCCCGGGTAGTACTTGCCCAGCCCGGCCCAGTCCGTCGTCGCCTCGAGCTTGCCCGCAACCAGGATCGGAGCACCCGCAACCACGGCCCCCTGGAAGTCCCGGACGCGAACGACCAAGGGGTACAGGCTCGAGACGCCGACGGAAACCTTCATCCCCTCGCCAGCCACCTTCTCGATCGTCATGGAGGCCGGCCCCGATGCATAGAAACCCAGCAGCGAGGCCGTCTTGGGCAGCGACCAGCGGATCTCGTCCAGCGTGACGTACCCCAGGGGCAGCGCCTCCGTGTAGGGGCGCTGACGGTCCGCAGGCCAGCGCAGCCTCGTGATCTCGTCCACGAGCTCTCGGTTCTCGTCCAGCACCGGCCAATCGTTCCCTCCCTGGTACAACACGCCCACGTTCAGCGTGGAGGCAAGGCGGGCGTTGCCCAGGCTGTCCGTGACCTCCCAGATGATCTCGACGATGTCGGCGAAGTCCTGAAGGATCCCAGGGGAAAGCGATTCCACGTAGCCCATGTAGGCCTGGAGCAGCTCCTGATCGATGGCGTACGGGACCATGCCCCAGAGGTCGAAATCGAGGAATTCGAGCATGGTTCCCAGGCGGGTGGCGTCCCCCATCGCCGCATCGGTTCCCGGGGCGTTGTACTGCTCCATCTCGAGGACTTTCTCCGCTGCCGCTTCGAGCCCGGCATTGAACTTCAGCACGGCCGACACCCGGTCCGCCGCATCCTGTGCGGCCAGCCAGATCTCCTCCGTGCGGTACGACATCTCCTCGGCCTCGGCCACGAAAAGAGCGGCTTCCATGGACAGCTTGTCGGTCAGGAGCTGCGATTCCCGCACCGAAATCCCGTCGCCGGCAAACGGGAGCCTTCCACCGATTCCAGGCACTTCGATGCCGGTGACTGCGGCCATGTCCTCGTAGATCGGCGGAGTGAGGGTCACGGCCGTCTTGCGCACATAGGTCAAGTAGGCTTGTGCGGCAGCGTCGAGCGCCGCGGCATCCACGTCCAGAGCGCTCAGCCCTCCTTCGGCCTGAGCGAAGGCCTCGGCAAACCGGTCCGCTTCCTCCTGCAGGGTGAAGAACACGTCCTGCATGCACTCGAGACCCGCCTTGGAGAACACCGAGACGTAATAGGGCTGGCGCTCGTCGCCTCCCGCAGCCTTGGCCTCCTCCCATTCCTCCTTGCTCATGGAGGCATAGGCCGCCTGCCAGGCCTGATCAAACGCAGCCAGATCCTCCATGAGGCGTTCGGGGTAGTCCACCACCGACTCGTGCCAGGAGACTCCGGCAGCAAGATCCGGGGCGACGATGAGGGGCCCCTTGGTGCGCTGGAGCAGTACATAGTACTTCGAGTCGTCGGACCATTGTTCGAGCCACGCCCTGGGGTCCAGGGCATCGAGATTCAGCTCGGTCGGGTAGGCTTGCGCATGACCCCAGCACGGCGTGTAATCGACCGGGTCGCCATACTGGATGGCCACGTAGCTTTTCAAGAGAGGAATCGCAATCTGACTCCACTGCGCCCGCAGCTTGGAGGCATCGGCTTCCTCCTTGGCCCGCAGGCCGTTGAGCGCACTTTCGAACTGCGACACGCAGACGCCGAAAGCCTGCTTCTCGGCCTTGTCCGAAGCCGTCGGTGCCGGGATTGCAGCGTACGCGGAATCGGCATCCTTCACGACGAGCTCCTTCTTCTTCCAGGCCCCTTCCCACGTGGTCGTCCGGTCGAGCAGAGCCTGCTGGATCTCGGCAAGCGGGTTGCAGAACGTGGCGGACCAGAATGCAGGGCCGGTGGACGGGTTGGGAATCTTGCCCGTGACCCCCTTGCTGCGACTGCCCTGGATGTGCGAGTACAGGTCGCCGATCGCCGCAAGGTCATCGGCCATGCTCACGATGATGTCCAGGTTGACTCGAAGCTCGTGCTGGAAGTCGACGAGCTCGTCCAGCACGTCGTCAATGGCTTTGGCCGCGACCTTGGCGGCCTTCATGCCGTCCATGTTCTGCTGGACGTACTGGGCGGTCGCCTCAATGTTGTCCATCATCTGCTTGCACTTGTAGGCGACCAGGAGAAGGTTCTTCTTCGACATGGTTTCCATCAGCTCCTTGACCGTCGCGAAGCCGGAAACCATGATGGAGAGCGCAGCGTCGAGCTTGGCCGTCTTCAGGTTCTTGCGGGCATCCGCCATCTCCAGCGTAAGCTCTTCGATGGCCGACTGCTGCTCCCCGATGGAGGCCTGCCAGAACCCGGGGGTCAGCTCCATGGGAATCGGGTCCAGCTCGGGCGGCACGTACGCCGGGTTGGTCCTGCGCTCCTCGATGATCCACGTTTCGATGAGCGGGGCGGCGTCCTTGGCGATCTTCCTCGCGTCAGTAAGATGGGTGCGGAACGACTCGCGGTCGAGGTTGACGAAGTCCTTGGCCGCGTCCGCCAGGTTCTGGTTGATTCCATTGATCGTCTCGTCCACCCAGGCTCCCTGGGCCTGCAAGCGCCCCGGCGCCAGATTGATGAACAGAACCGCTGCCACGAACAGGTATGACCGCCCCGACCGGGAGTCCCACATGCTCCGCCCTCCTGACCCTTCACTGCTCGGATGCTGCCGCCCGACAGGCGCCATCGCCCCCCGGGGCTCGTCCGGCATGATACCACCGAAACGGGAAATTCTGTGGACAATCCTTGCGGTCGGTAGTCCTGGAAGTTTCTCGGGGGAGAGCTCAACGCCCTCGCAGCAGGCGCACGTCGACGAAGGCCATGCCGGCACGGCGGGCGGCCTCGATGCCGGCGTCGGTGTCCTCGTAGACTAGGCAGTCGGCCGGAGGAACGTGGATGCGGCGGGCCGCTTCAAGGAAGGAATCGGGGGCCGGCTTGTGGTGCTCGACGTCCTCGATGGCCACTACCGCGTCGAACAGGCCCGCAACGTCCAGGCGGCGCAGGATCTCCTCACACAGCCAGCGGGAGCTTCCCGTCGCCACGGCCATGGGCAGCTTGCCGTGGTATTCCCGGGCCACGGCCACGACCTCCGGAATCGGCTGAACCGTCGGGAGGTAGCGGACATAGGTCCGGTTCTTCTCCTGCGCAATGTGCTCGGGGTCGAGCGGCACACCGGATTCCTCCGAGAGCCGCCGGGCGATTGCCGCAGCGGACCAGCCCCCCAGTGCCCAGAACTGCTCCTCCGGGAACTGGACGCCAAACGGCCGGAGCGTCTCGAGCCACGACTCATAGTGTGCGGGCATCGTGTCGGCCAGCGTCCCGTCACAATCGAAGATGATCCCTTTCACCGCCCCACCTCCGGCGGCGAAGGGTTCCACCAAGCGAGGCCGTTGTCAACTACAAGGGAGATCCGCACGGCACCAGGGGCTGTGAGCCGATTTCGACATACCCCTTCTGCACATCGAACACTGCGCCGAACCGCCCGCTGTCCGCGAACGACGACTGCCCCAGCGGCACGAGCGACTCGAACACCAGGCGGATTCCGAACGAACCTGCGTCCGCGACGAGAGCCTTGGCGACCGCCTTGGCGGCCGCCGATCCCTGCTGCGCAACGTTCTCGGGAAGGAAGAAGCCGGTGGCAGCCAGAGCACCGTCGTCGAAGCAGTCCGCCAACTTGCCGTAGGAAAGCGTCGCGGTCAGGCCGGGCCACTCCGCCTGGGCGATGACTTCCGTGCCCAGCAGGATGCTCACGGTTCCTCCGACATACGTGCGCGTCTCGGTCGCTGTGAGCGGGTCGTAGGTCCAGTCCTTGCCCTCCACGTCCGCACCGAGCGATTGCAGCCCGAACCGGAACTTCAGGTCCGACACTGCCAGGCCGTTGGCGGCCAGGGCCTTGACCGTCTGCGCAAACCCCTCCACCACCGCGGTCGCGTGGCATCCGGCCTGCGCCCCGCCATTCACGTAGTCGTGCGATGCCAGGTAGTAGTAGGACGTCCCCTCGTAGCAGGGCGAGCCTTGGGTCCAGGGAAGCGGATGTCCGGCCTTCTTCGGCTCGGGACCGGCTCCGTCCGCGTTCCACAGTGCGGCCCCCTCCCCGGTGCTCTTGGACCCGGCCAGCGAGATCTTGCCGGGCACCGCATCGCAGCCGGGCGGGGCAACCACGGTCACGTCGACCTCGTCGAAGGACTCGAGCCCCTGAGAATCCACGGCCGTCGCCCTCAGGTGCAGCACGGTCGGCTCGGACGGGGCCAGGAAGACCACCGCACCGTTGCCCGTGTCCTCGAACGAAACGGGCGGACCGGACGTGACCTGCCAGACCACGGACGGCGAATCCCCGTTGGCATCGTCGGCCACGCTGCCGAGCGAGACGGGCAGGCCGGCCACGCCGACCAGCTCCGGCCCGGCCTCCACGACGGGGGCAATCTGCGGAGCCGTGAAATGCGGGCCGTCGATGAAGACGTTGCACAGCACCATCGCCTTGCTCAGGTTCCCAGGGGCCAGGACCTGGATGAAGAGCTGGCGCTCCACCGACCCGTGCGGCGCTCCGGGCTCAGCGGCCTCGAGGCCGGCGGGCGACTCGAACTCGAGCACGTGGTCCAGCTTGGCAGCGCTTTGGGCCAGGACCCGGCCGGAATCATCGACGAGACGGACGGACGCCCGGAAACCCAGCCGGACCCGATAGCTGAGCATGGTCCCGGCCACCCCCATGCACTGCGCTACATTGGCGCAGGCAATCACCGGGAAGGAATGGGCCCTCGACTTGGAGGCTCCCTTGCCCGACAGGACGGCTGCAAAGGTCTCGCCGCCCATGTCCTTGTCCGGCGGAGGGGGCGGAGCGCTCATGTCTCCCGGGTCACAGGCAAAGCCGGCCCCGTCCTGATCACAGTCCGCCTGGTCGTCGTTGGCGAGAATCGGACAGTTGTCCACCCCATCGTCGAAACCGTCGCCGTCGTCGTCCGGGTCGCACGGGTCCCCCTGGTCATCCTCGTCCAGATCAGCCTGGTCCGGGTTCGAGATAGCGGGACAGTTGTCGCACGCAGCGCCCAGCCCGTCCCCGTCATCGTCCTCGTTCCCGGCCTGTGCGGTGGCAAGCTGCGGGCACTTGTCATAGGCATCGCCGATGTTGTCGCTGTCATCGTCGCCGTCGCACGCGTCCCCTTGCGGGTCCCCGTCGAAGTTGGCCTGGTCCGGATTCGGCACGAGAGGACAGTTGTCGCCGGCGTCCATGACCCCGTCTCCGTCGCCGTCCTGGCACGCGTCGCCCGTGCCGTTTCCGTCCGAATCCTTCTGGCCGTCATTGGCCGTGGCGGGACAGTTGTCGACGGGATTGACGGCACCGTCGCCGTCGCGGTCAGGGTCACAAGCATTGCCGACGGAATCGCCATCCTGGTCGGCCTGGTCGGTGTTGGCCTTTCCCTTGCAGTTGTCGACGTCGTCGTTGACCCCGTCCCCGTCCGTGTCCGCCCCCTCGGGATCCAGGTTGCCGTCGCAATCCTGGTCCGCCGGGATGAGTCCGGCTCCCGCATACGCGTTGCGAACGGCGCAGACGTTCTCCTGGGTCAGGAGGCCCATGGAACGCTGGTCCTCAGCGAGGTCCACGATGAGCTCGGCAAACGCCACGAAGCTCAGCGGCGGGGTCCACTTCGCCGTCAGGAGCTTGTACAGCAGCTTCTCCCCCTTTCCCTTCCCGATGCCCGGGGTCGACACTCCGCTCCCGGCATGGGTCCCTCCCCGGACCATGCGCACCGCACAGGAGCTGAGAATCGTGCAGTTCGAATGCACCCAGCCACGATCAAACTCGGTGCTCCCGCCACAGAAGCCGGTCGCATCCCCGCTGAGCTTTGCGTCCATGTGGTCCGGATCTCCGCACAGCGCCGGGTTCGCCAGATCCCGGGTGAATGGCTGTTTGGGCGTCCCATCCGGACAGGGGCCACTGCCGCAGACGGTATTTGCACAGCACTCCTCCCCCGGGATGTCTTCTCCCATGTGATCGTCGTCGTCGTCGATGAGCCAGGCGAACGTGTCGGCCAGGCTCTCGTTGAGCGCCCCGGTCTCAGACACGTATGCCGCCGACACCTCTTTCAGGTACACCGCAACGAGAGCATGGGTGTACTCGTGAGCCACCACGTCGAGCTTGGCGAATCCGTCGGCGTACACGGTTCCGACGCCGGCGCAGTGCAGGGCATTCTTCTCGCATGCGTCGCCGCGCTTGTACTGGATGTGAACGTATTCCGAGATCTGAATCGGAAGCATGGGGGGCCAGAAGCGGTCGTTCCAGGAAAGCTGGCCGAAGTGGTCGAAGAAGTACTGGTAGACCGTCGAGAGGTTGTTGAACGCGTCCTCTCCTTCCCCATCCGTTTCCACCGGCTTGTTGACGGGGAAGCAGCCGAAATCTCCGCACTCCCAGGTCCATTCCCAGACCTTCCCGTGCTCGTTGTACCAGACGTCGACGTCGAACTGGTCGTCGGGCCAGGAGCAGGCACCGCATCCGCCGTTGGCCGTCCGGATGTCCCAATCCTTGGGTGGTTCGAAGTCCGGCACGGGCTCCAGGACGAGCAGGACCGAGCCGTCCGCCGCATCGACCAGGAATTGGGTCGGTCCTGCCGCCTCGTTCTGCGTGGTCACGAGCCAGGCCGCTCGCGGCGGCTGTGCAGGAAGCGACAGGAGCTGCGGCGCGAAGTAGACCATCCTCGGCTCTCCAAGGACCAGGCTGTTTGCCGGGGCCTGCGCCAGGGAAATCGACGACGCGCTGCCTGCGGACACCACCAGCGGCGACGATGCCGGAGCCTCCATCGTGTAGTCGGCCACCGCCCGAAGCACGCGGTCCCCCCGGAAGTAGATCCCGAGCGTCGAGCCGAACAACCGCCTGCCATCCATCATCACCGTGAAGAGTGCGCCGGAGCCTTCAGCGTCGCTGCCTCCCCACGTCGGCGCAAGCTGGGAACGAGGATCCTCCAGCCGGAACACATCCTTGTACTCCTCCAGGAACAGGAGTGCCCTCTCGACCGGGTCCGCTGCCTCCGGGGCCGGGACGTCAAACGTGAGCACCTCGGGCACGCCGTTGCGAAACCGTGCCCTCACCGGCCTTGCCGAAGCAGCCTTCAGCTTCTGGTGCGCCGCCTCGCAGGCCTGCTCCGACGGAGTCAGGAACCCTTCCATCGGCGGAGCCGTCGTCTCCCCGTCCAGGACCACATCGACCGGCGTTGCCTCCTCGGTCGCCTCTCCAATGGCTCCATCTCCAGCCGCATCCGCGTCGACATGGGCGTCCGAGGGGGGCAAAGCGTCCTCCGTCGCACGAAGGTCGGACGGCAGATCCTGCGCAGCGGAATCGACATCCGTTCCGCCGGTCCCTCCGGAACCGTCTCCCGAACAGCTTGCCAGGCAGATCAGCACCAGCAGCGCACTCCATGAATGCAGCGACATCCTCGACCTCCAGAATCACTCGTTGGAAATCAGTTCAAGACCCTGACTGCGACCAGTCTGGGCACGCCGTTGCTGTCGTTGTACCACTGGAAGACCTGGTTGTAGCCGGAGTAGTACCATGCCTCCACCGTCGCGGCCGAGGTCGTGGTGATGATCCAGGAAACGCTGCCGCCGAAATTATTGAAGTTGTACGTGGAGATTGGCTGGAATCCTTCGCAGATCATCCGGTCCTCGGTTTCGTGTGCGCTGCCGTCGTTCCATCGCAGCTCCGCCTTGACGAACCCGTGCGTAGCGCCGTTGCCCCGAATCCGGAAGTTCGCGATGACGAGGTAGGTGCCTTTCGCAGGCAGGTCGATGGTCTGGGTCTTCACCCAAGAGTTCACCGGGATAGTGACCGTCCCCGAGACCCACGCCCCCTCGGCCCCCCATGAAACCGTGCCCGGTGCCCCCGCCGGCCCCGTGTCCCCCTGCGGCCCCTGAGGTCCCACGGGTCCCGTGTCCCCCTTGATCCCCTGCGGCCCCGTCGGTCCGATGTCCCCCTGCGGCCCCTGAGGTCCCACGGGTCCCGTGTCCCCCTTGAGCCCCTGCGGCCCGATCGGCCCGATGTCGCCCTGCGGCCCCTGAGGTCCCACGGATCCCGTGTCCCCCTTGAGCCCCTGCGGCCCGATCGGCCCGATGTCGCCCTGCGGCCCCTGCGGTCCCATCGGCCCTGTATCCCCCTTCGGACCTTGCGCTCCGGTGTCCCCCTTGAGCCCCTGCGGCCCGACCAGCCCGGTGGGGTCTCCGACCCACTTGCCGCTCTTGTCGATGACGCTGAAGCCGGCGAACTTCAAAGCCCCGTCCCCCGCCAGCGCAAGCTGACCGAGCACGAGAGGCGTGCCGGAGAGATCCTTGTAGGATCCGGAGAAGGCGACCTCGGCCAGCATGTCCGTGGTCACGTAGCCGTTCTGCGATACCACGTCCAGAACGCCGGCCTCATCCAGCGACACGTCATCGGAGCAGCCCCACTTGGCCCCGTCGAACCGCAGGATCTTGTCCTTGGCACAGGTGATGCCCGCCAGCAGATCCAGGTCAGGCATGCACTCCCACCCGTCCCCTCCCGCCTTCATCTTGAGGAGCTCGCCGGCCTTGCATCCCACGTCCGCGGTCAGCGCATCGCACGTCCCCGCATGAGAGGCCACCTCGCAGAACTGGGCGTGGTGAGCCCGGGCCACGGCCCCCACTCGTGCCAGCGGCTTGAGCAGGTCGTACTGCTGGGCCTCCACGTCCCAGATCCCGATCTCCATCCACAGCGACCCCCGATTGGCCAGCTCCTTCTGCATGTCCGTGCAGGTGCCCATGCCCTGCTCCGCATTGCCGATCTCGACCCGGAAGATCCCGTCGGTGACGCCGACCTGGAACTGGGTCCATGTGCAGACCGGCACGGTGTTGACATCCGGGGTCGCAGTCTCGAAGAAACGGAACCTCATCTGGTAGACCACGCTCGTGCCGGCACCGATGGGAATGCCGTCGCCGTCCGTCAGGCGGGCCTGGTAGACCAGGGTAGTCGGAACGATGTCCCCCGCGCTCGCAGAGCTTCCTGGAAGAAGCCCGGCCAGGAGCAGGAGGGGCAGGAGAGCCACGCCCCCAAGTCTCACGAAGTTGTGGTTGGAACGCTTCATGGTATGTCCCTCCCTATTGCCACAGGGTCGATTCGATTCTGAACTTGCCGGAAGCCGACTTCATGCCATCCTGCGGTGCGT
Organism: uncultured Myxococcales bacterium; assembly: GCA_903895725.1. GTDB lineage: Bacteria > Myxococcota_A > UBA9042 > CAIXZC01 > CAIXZC01 > CAITUV01. Next base: position 119,290 of record CAITUV010000038.1, read on the forward strand.
CGACCGGGACGAACCGGTCTGCGGAAATGCACCACCCGTCTCCCGCCATCAGGCATCCGTTCTCCGCCGGAAGCGGTGCGGTGCCCGGCCATCCGCCCGATGCGCACAGACACTGGTTGGACGGCAGGCACACGTGCAAGCCTGCGGCAGGACAGACCGCCAGGCACTGCGCATCGGAGTCGCAGCCAGTCAGGCACTGAGCCGGATCCTGTGTCTTGTCGCAGTAAAGCCCGACGCCGCACTCGGAGCTGTTCACGCACGGCAGTCCGATGCACTCGGTCCCATCCTTCCAGCAGAGATCCTTGGGGTAGCCGCACGTCCCGCAGCTCCCCCCGCAACCGTCGTCGCCGCACACCTTGCCGTTACACTGGGGAACGCAGGAGCATTGCCCCGCGACGCACGCGAGCACCACCCCGGGCGCTTCCCCCAGGCACGGCGTGCCATCCTTCTCCGGCTCATGGACGCAGCCGTCTCCTTCCAGGCAGTTCCCCGGCTCCTCGCACTGCGGCTGGCACAGGTCCACGGTGCACGGATTGCCGTCGTCGCACACGGTGTGGTCCAGCGTGTACAGACAGCCGGTTGCCGGGTCACAATCGGCCAGCGTGCAGACGACCCCGTCCATGCAGGTCAGGGGCTTGGAGCCGACACACTCGCCGTCCACACATAGGCCCCCGGTAGCGCACTTGTCCTGGGTACCGCAGGCCGCACCGTTCATCGCTGTATCGGGCAGGAAGGGGCAATCGCCCGTCTGAGGATCACACTCGTCGAGAGTGCACTCGTTGCCGTCGACGCACACGACCGGGTCTCCCACGCACTGCCCGGCCTGACAACGGTCCTTCTGCGTGCAGAGGTCTTTGTCCACGCACTCTGTATCGTCCTCTGCCTGGACGTATTGGCATCCGTCCTTGCCGGCGCAGGAATCCTCGGTGCACGGACTGCCGTCGTCGCACAGTCCGTCCCCATCCACCACACCGTTGCAGTCGTCATCGATGCCGTTGCACTCCTCCGAGACCGGAATCGGAGCATCGCACGGGGCTAGCCCATCCTCGCCGCAGACCCGCTTCCCGGGACACGTGCCGCTTCGGCTGTCGATGGCACACGGGGTCCAGGCCTGCTGCGCCTTGGCCAGCTCCGTGCACTCGCATGTGCCCTCGACGGCCACGCACTGCTTCGTCTCCAGCCCGGCAACGGTCGTGACCGTCTGACATCCGTAGCCCTTGGGACAGCCTCCCGACTGGTCACAGTCGCCGCCGCAGAAGCTCTCCTCGCCACCGTAACGCACGCATACGTCATTGCTTCCGTTGGCCTTGCAGTCCGCGTCCGCAGCACACGGCCAGCAGAGGTTCGGGTAGTCGGACAGACACACGAAGATCGGGTCGCCAAACCCGGAATACTGCTGGCAGCTCCAGCCCGTCCCAGGGCACTCCTCCACGCAGGGAGCCGTGCAGAGCAGGTCGCCCATGTGCTGCACGCACATACCCGAGCTGCAGTCCTTGTCCGACAAGCAGGGGCAGCCGAATCCACCGTCAACCAGGCATTCGCCGGAACCGTCAGCGCTCAGGCCATCCGGGCCGTCGAAATGCAGCCCGTCACCTCCGGCATCCCCGGTACCCTCCGCCAGACGTGCGTCCCCCGGTCCCGTGTCCGCAGCATCCACGTCCTCCAGCGAGACCACCTGCGAACCTCCCGAGCAGGCGACCCCCAGGAGGCCGAGGGCGGCAGCGATGACGACCCACCTCATGAGCTGTCCCTCCATCACGGCTCGAACACACTCGTTCCCGGCAGCAAAGTCCGTGCGGTCACGGTGGAGTCTCGTCGGCACTGTCGGGGATCTTCACGAAACCGCCGCCGCCCTTCTCGTCAGGGGGGGCGGTATCCGACGTCTCCTCCACCTTGATCCGGGCAAATCCTCCGGCCTTCCCGGTCGTGGCCTCGCTCCCGGTTCCGGACTCCCCCGTCTTTCCCGAAGCCGGAGCGGACTTGCCCGACGACTTGCCCGAGGCCTCGACCGCCTTGCCGGCCTCGACCGCCTTGCCGGCCTCGACCGCCTTGCCGGCCTCGACCGCCTTGCCCGACTCGACCGCCTTGCCGGCCTCGACCGCCTTGCCGGCCTCGACCGCCTTGCCGGACTCGACCGCCTTGCCGGCAGCTCCGCCGGCTGCGGCCCCGTTACCCGCCCCGGCCTTTGCGCTCCCCGAGCCCGACTTCTTGGCCCCGGCGGTGCCTTCCGTCTTTGCACCCGCTGCGCTCTCCGTCCCGGCCCCGCCTGAACCAGCGCCTTCCGTCTTTGCACCCGCTGCGCTCTCCGTCCCGGCTCCGCCTGAACCAGCGCCTTCCGTCTTTGCACCCGCTGCGCTCTCCGTCCCGGCTGCGCCTGAACCAGCGCCTTCCGTCATTTCACCCGCTGCGCTCTCCGTCCCGGCTCCGCCTGAACCAGCGCCTTCCGTCTTTGCACCCGCTGCGCTCTCCGTCCCGGCTCCGCCTGAACCAGTGCCTTCCGTCTTTGCACCCGCGGCGCCCTCCGTCCCGGCCCCGCCGACTGCGGCCTTCTCGATCTCCCCCGCCGGGCTGCGAGCAGCCCCATTCGAGGCCGCCTCCTCCTTCCCCTCCCACGGCCTTACGATGAGGAGCCCGGCCACCAGCGCAGCCACGAGTGCCAGGCCCGCCCACAGGGCTATCCTGCTCGGCCGCCGCTGCGGGCTGGAGGTATCTCCCCCATGTTCGACCACGTGGAGCTGTCGGTACCCCATCGACGTCGTGGCCAGGCCGGCAAGCTCAACTGCCGCGGCCTCAGGCGTCGACTCCGCCGCGGCCGCCGTCAGGGCCGCTCTGAACTGCGGGACGTCGACGAAGCGCTGCTCAGGCTCTTTCTGCAGGGCCTTTTCAATGAAGCGCTCCATGGGTGCCGGGACCCGGACTGCGGGGTTGAGCACCGAGACCGGCACCGGCTTCTCATGAAGGTGCTTGAGCAGCATCTTCATGGGAGTCGTGTCCATGAACGGAGGGCGGCCCGCCAGCATCTCGTAGAGCACGATGCCGAGCGCGTAAAGGTCACTGGAGGGGCCGGCCGGATTCCCCATCACCTGCTCGGGGCTGAGATACTGAGGAGTCCCGCAGATCATCCCGGTCTTGGTGACTGTCTCCCCCCCGGCATCGCCCATGAGCTTGGCGATCCCGAAATCGAGGACCTTGGCGAGCTCCTTGCCCCCCTTCTCGATGAGGAAGATGTTGTCCGGCTTGATGTCCCGATGGAGGATCCCCTTCTGATGCGCCTCTTCCAGCGATTCGAGACATTGGAGAAGGATGCCGACTGCCCTTGCGACGGGCATCGGTCCGTCCTCCCGGAGCGTGCGGGAAAGGGGACGGCCGTTGAGGAGCTCCATCGTGTAATAAAGGAGGTTTCCCGGTGCCGCACCGAAGTCGTACAGCATGACGGTATGGGGATTCTGCAGCGAGGCCATGGCCTTGGCTTCGATCAGGAAGCGCTTGACCGCAGTCTCGTCGCGGGCCACTTCGCGGCCCAGAACCTTGAGCGCCACGACTCGGCCGATCAGGGTCTGCTCCGCACGATAGACGACCCCCATTCCGCCCTTGCCGATTCTCTCTCGAACCACGTAGCGGTTGTCGATGGTGCGGCCGGTCAGGTCTTCTTCGGGAGAATCGATGAGCGGGCTTCCGTCGACGGGGCAGACTTCCGTTCCGCCGGGATACTTCTCATAGCATTTCGGACACAGACGTTCCATGGACATCGAGCCTACCGCCGCGGCCACGGCCCGTCCAGTGATTTCGGCCGCCGGAGCGACTGCCGTACGGCTTGCGCTTCCCCAATCCGCTCATTCGCGCTATCATCCCCCCAGACGAGCGAGCGCGGATATGGAGAAATACTGTCCCAAATGCTTCAAGAAGTACCCTCCCGAGGCGGAGAGGTGTGCGCAGGACGGCTCCTATCTCGTCACCCCCATGGATCGGGATCTCACCGGCGAAACCCTGGATGACCGCTACACCGTGCTCGAGCGCATCGGTCGCGGCGGCATGGGCGTCGTCTACAAGGCGGAGCAGCACCTCATCAAGCGCGTCGTTGCTCTCAAGGTGCTGCGCCGGGAAATCGTGCAGGACGAAACCGCGGTCAAGCGCTTCCTCAACGAGGCCCGGGCCATTGCGTCCCTCGACAACCCCCACACCGTGACCCTCCACGACTTCGGAGTCACGCGTGACGGGCTCCTGTACTACACGATGGAGCTGCTCAAGGGCCGCCCGCTTTCGAAGATCATCCGGGAGCAGGGACCGTTCGACCACGTCCGGGCAACCAATCTCATCCTGCAGGCCTGCCGCTCGCTCGACGAGGCGCACGAGCATGGAATCCTCCACCGCGACATCAAGCCGGACAACCTCTTCGTCGAGAAGAAGGCCGGCACCGCAACCGGGCTGACTGCCGGCCGCGAAGTGCTCAAGGTCCTCGATTTCGGCATTGCCAAGCTCGTGGGAGATGCCGGAGGCGACACGGTGACCCGAACCGGGATGATCATCGGCACACCGCAATACCTGAGCCCCGAGCAGGCACTGGGCAACGCCGTCGTCCCGGCCAGCGATCTGTACTCCCTGGCCATCGTCCTCTACGAGATGCTCGCGGGACGGCCGCCATTCGCCGACGAAACGCCCATGAAGACGATGTGGGCGCACGTGCGTGACCCCGTTCCGCCGCTGACCAAGATCAATCCAAACGTCCAGGTTCCCCGCAGCATCGAGGCGTTCCTGGCCAAGGCGCTGGAGAAGGAGCCCAAGGACCGTTTCCAAACAGCGGCCGAGTTCTCAGCGGCCCTCGAGCAGGCAGTCCGGGAGCACGCCGAGCAGCCGATGACCGTCCCGCTCCAACCGCTGGCCGGGGATCAGGCGGGACTTCGCGTGCGGACTCAGCCGTTCCTGCCGGTTTCCGGCGCCTCTACTCCGGCTCCGTCATCTACTCCGGCTCCGTCATCTACTCCGGCTCCGTCATCTACTCCGGCTCCGTCATCTACTCCGGCTCCGTCATCTACTCCGGCTCCGTCATCTACTCCGGCTCCGTCATCTACTCCGGCTCCTTCATCTACTCCGGCTCCGTCATCTACTCCGGCTCCGTCATCTACTCCGGCTCCCACGTCCACGCCTCATCGCACGCCAGCGGGAGCTGGCGTCCCCTGGACGAGCCCGGGGTCAGATTCTGATTCCCGCACGCCGGTGCTTTCGTCCCGCCCGGCATCGAGAAGCCGCCTGGTGGCCCTGGCATCAGCGGTGGCGGTGCTGCTCGTCGTGGCGGTCGGCCTGGCGATCTTCAGCTACTGGAAGGGCGGTTCCGCCAGGTCCGGTGACGAAGGGGCTTCCTCCACCTCAGCGGCCCCGGGCAGGTCCTCCCCCGCAGCTCCTCCGTCGGCCGCTCCCGCCACGTCGGCGGCCCCCGCTCCTGAGGCCACTCCCGCATCTTCGGTGGCACCGCAGGAATCCGGGGGGGCAGAGGAAGCAGACGCACAGAAGGAGGCGGAGGAGAGGGCCAGGATCGAAGCGGAAGCTGCGGCCAGAGCGAAACTTGAGGTCGAAGCCCGGCTCGCATCGGAGGTCGCCGCCAGGTTGAGCACGGAAGAGAAGGCCAGGCTCGAAGTTGAGGCTGTGGCCAGGGCAAAAGCCGAGGTTGAGGCCCGGCTCGCATCGGAGGTCGCGGCCAGGTTGAGTGCCGAAGAGAAGGCTCGGGTCGAAGCGGAGGCTGCGGCCAAGGCGAAGGCTGAGGTCGAAGCCCGGCTCGCATCGGAAGCGGCTGCCAAGAAGCAGGCCGAAGTCGAAGTTCGTCTCGCATCGGAAGCCGCGGCCAGGAAGCAGGCCGAAGTCGAAGTTCGTCTCGCATCGGAAGCGGCGGCGAAGAGGCAGGCCGAGGAGAATGCCCGCCTCAAGGCCGAGGCCGTGGCCTGGAAGAAGGCCGAAGAAGAAGCCCGAAAGGCAGCAGAGGCCGAGGCAAGAGAGCAGGAGAAAGAGGAGGCTCTGGCTGTGGCCGAAGCGGAACGAATCGCCAGGGAGCACCTTCAGCTTGCTCAGGAACAGGAACAACGAGAGGCCGAGGAGGAAGCCCGGGCACTCCAGCTCGAGGCCCTGCTGAACAAGGCCGAGGCTGCGGCAGAGGACGGCGATTTCGACACGTGCATCAACACTCTCAAGGCTGCGCTCAAGATGGATCCGAAAAACGAGTGGGCCATGGAGGCGATCAAGCAGTGCAAGGAGATGAAGGCACTCCAGGACCTCAAGATGTAGGTCCGGACCCTGGTGCCGACAACGCTCGAAGGGGGCCATGCGCTACGGTCTGGGAAATCATGGAACGGTGCGGCTCCTGGCGGTCGCAATCCTCCTTGTCGGCGTGCCGATGATCGGCGCGGCGCAGGAAGGCGGCGGCTGGCAGGAGCGGTTCAACGAGGCGGTGGAGCTGGCCAAGGCCGGCGACCACGCGGGGGCGGTCGAGGCCTGCCTCGAAGTGTGGGATGCTCTGCCCCAGTCCGAGCGCTCCCGGGCCGACAAGCTGCTCGGCTACGCCTACATGAAGCTCGAGATGCTTCCCGAGGCCTGGCACCACCTGACGGCCTATCGGGCAGCCGGAGGCACGAACGACGAGACTGCGGGGGAGTGGCTCTCCGACGTGGAGTCCCGACTCCCCGGAGCCTACGTTCGCCTGGAGCTGACCTGTGACGTTCCCGGGACCGTGCTCGACGTCCCCTCCTCGGCAGGCGAGGGGGAGCAGCTCCGCCGACCATGCCCGGTGGTCCTCTGGCTTGCTCCCGGAGAGCACAATCTCCTGGCCACGACGCCGGACGAACGGACTGGCGACTTCACCCTCCACATTCGCAAGCCGGGGGATTCCGGCAAGAGGACGCTGCGCTTCCTGCCCAAGGCACGCAAGACAGCGCCTCCGAAGAAGGAGGTGCCGGACTCCCCTCTTGAAGACCGAAGGGAGCCGGTCGCAGCCGATTCTGCCGAGCCCCCTGCCGAGGAGCCGCCCTCCCCGGAGGAGCTGTCCCGGAGGGCGGAGTACCTGCACTACTACCAGACCGAATGGGCCTCCCTGGCCCTGCTCGGAACCTCAGACGGACTGGGCGTCCTGATCTCTTTCCTCAACTTCCGGTGGCGGTGGGCCTACCTGGAGCTCTTCCGCACGCAACTGGGCTCGTCGTGGAGTCGCACCGAGAAAATGGTGAACGGGATGTACGGGTCGGTCGGTGCCGGCTTTGGAGTGCCCATCCACTTCGGTGCTGAAGGGCGCTACGAGCTTCGTCTGGGGCTCGACCTCAAGGCCGTCGCGTTCCATCTCACCGGCGACGTCACCGACAAGAGCTGGGTGAAGGATGCCGACGGCCTTGTCGGCCCCGGTATTGCCCTGAGGGGCACCTTCGTCATGCACCCTCCGGGGACGAGTCGGGCCCCGTCGCTTCAAGTGGGTCTCGAGGTACTGGGAATGATCCGGCTCTATCCGGGGCCGGACTCGCTGGATTGGAAAGTCGCCCCCGGGCTGTCTCTCGGTGCCATCTTCTGAAGTATTCGCTGAGTCCATCGGCCCGTCACCGATTGTGCCATTGAGTGACGTTTGGGCTCTTCTGTGCAGTCCAGCGAGAGCCCGAATCGTCAGCAGAACCAGGTTTCATGCGGCCCGGCGGCGCTTGTTCCCTGCTGTTGGACATCGCCGGACACCCCCGGCCCCGCGTTGAACAACCTCCAGGGACGCCCGTCCACCGGCGCCGTTGTTTGCAACTGACACAAGGAGGTGCTCAGATGAGACAGCAGGAGACGAGAACAGGCAGATGGTTGGTCGCCCTCATCGGCATGGCGCTCCTGGCACTGGGGACCACGGCCCTTGCGGATCCCGGTCCAGGGGGCTCCCACAAAGGCAGGCAGCAGGGGTCCGATGGCCCCCACGGCAAGAAGGGCAAAGGCATGGGCCCCGGAGCCGGCGACCAGGGCTACGGAAACAAGGGACCGGGCAAGCCTGGCAACGGAGACCCTGGCTTCGGCCACATGGGACCGGGCAAGCCCGGAAACGGAGACCCTGGCTTCGGCCACAAGGGACCGGGCAGGCCCGGTGGCGACTTCTCAACAGGCCCCGGCATGCACGACGGTCCCCGGGGAGAGGGGTACATGGTCCACGACAAGGTCATCTATGTCCGCGGCACTCCCCCGAGGCACCACGGCGAGCTGTTGCCGCCTCCGCCCCCTCGAAGAGGCTACGTCTGGGTAGACGGCAGATGGACCTTTGACCTGCTGTCCTTCCGATGGGAGTGGATCCCCGGCTACTGGATGCGGGCCCGGGTCGGCCTCCACTACGTCCCCGGCCGCTGGGTGAGCACCCACAGAGGCTGGTTCTGGGTCAACCCTCGCTGGATGTAGCGCCAGTCCTTCCCCCCTCCCTCCCCGCCCGTGTCTACTCCTGCGCCCACCCGAGCACACCGACCGAGGTGGCGGCCACGACGTCCATCTTGCCGTCGCCGTTGAAATCGGCCGTGGCCACATCCCTGGGAATGGACGGGCAGGGCAGATAGACAGGCTCGAAGCGTGCGCCGGTGCCCGGCATGGGGAGAAGAACGATGGCGGGCAGGCCAGAGAGGCTCAGTGTCCCCTCGACGGTGAGGCCAAGCTTGTACCCTCCCACCAGGGCCTCGAGCTGCCCGTCGCCATCCAGATCTCCGGTCGCCACGGCCGTGGGGCGAAGCGGCACGTCGACCTGCACCGGTGCGCCGCCTTCGGCCTTCAGGTCCAGCAGGGCAAGCACAGGTTGCGGACTTACCGACTCCCCCTTCCACCGGTAGGTGTAGCCGCCCACTGGAGCCACTTTTCCGTCCGGAGTCTCGCCCAGTGCCGTGATGGTCTGGAAGCTGGAAATGCTGCGCTTCTCCTCCCAGGATGCCCCGTTGAGACCGTAGGCGTGCCACACGGAAAACTGCACGCCCAGCTCAGGATCATCGACGGTCTCGGCCCCGACGAGGCACTCCTGCCCGTCCGCCTCCAGCCGCTGCACGTCGAACAGCGATGCCTCATAGGGAAGGGGCAGTGTCGTTGAGGTGACCGGCGGAGGCACGCCGCTCCCACCCGCCAGGCGCACCACGCTTCCATTGTCCAGGAACACGACCTCCGGGAGGCCGTCGCCGTCGAAATCTCCGGCCAGCGGATCCTTACCTCCCTGGCCGTTCAGGGCCACCGCCACGGGGGCTCTGAACCCGCCCAGGCCGTCCCCTTCGAGATACCACCCAAGACCGGTATCGACGAAATCGAGCACGTCGTCTCCGGTGACATCGGAAAGCTGCAACCCGAACCGGGCGAAGACGAAGGGGCTGGAAGACCGGGGAGTCGGGACCGGAGCGGAGGGCTCCAGCAAGCCGGACGGCGAGCCCTTCGCGACTACGAGCCCCACCGACGTGAGCAGGACGATGTCCTCGTGCCCGTCGACATCGACGTCGCCGCTCCACACCCAACCATCGACCTCGCACTCGGGCAGGTCGAGCCGGGTGGCTGTGACCGGGGCACCGCTGTAAGACTTCGGGATGTCCCAGACCAGCACCGCAGTCTTGGCCCGCACGGCCACCACTTCTGGAGTCGGGTCCCCGTCGACGTTCACCAGGCGGGGCGTGGCCGTCTCATTCCCCGTGCCGTCCGGGGCCTTGAGCACTCCGACCACCGTGAGCTGCTGCCCTCCGGGGGCAAGGCGGTATACCCGGATGGCATCGTTCCCGCCGCCGTTGAGCGCCATCAGAATCTCGTCCGTCCCATCGCCATCCAGGTCCGCAGGCACCGGGAACCCCGCTGTATCGCCGGTCGATCCCATGATCCAGGCCTCCTGCGCCAGGGCCCCGTCGGGGCCCACCGACATGACCATGAGGTTCGCATCCGCCCGACAGACCCACTCGCGCTGGCCGTCGCCGTCCACATCGCCGAAGTTGCCGCCCAGCCACGGACCAGGGGCTGCCACGTAGTGTCCGCCACCGTCGTCGAGGAGCGGGAGGAACGACCCGCCCGTGTTGCTCATGTTGACATCCGCCAGGAGGTCGGGAAGGCCATCGCCGTTGAGATCCTCCTTCCCCAGAAGCCGCCCGATCATCCACTGACCTGGAGTGTACTCCACCACGCCATTCAGGGGCTCCGGCGGGGCATACAGGTCGTCTCCCAGCCCCCGCACCAGCGTCATGACCGGCGACGCGGTCTGGCTGGCGGTGAGCACGAGGAAGTCCGTGATTCCGTCTCCGTCATGGTCCGTGGGGATTCCCCCCGCGGTCCCCGCCACGGATGTGGCGCCGACCGGGCCGTTGGCGTCGAATTCGAACCAGGCCAGGAAATCCGAGCCGGCCAGGAGGACGTTCCCGGCCGTGCCGTCGTCTCCCCCTCCGATCCAGGGGCGGCCCGAGCAGGTCATCCACGTATCCCAGAAGCTGGGGAGCACCTTCCTGGAGAGCTGAAACGGCTTCTCCGCATCCCCTGGAACGAAGAGCAGAGGTGCAGGCCCGCCCCCCGAAGTAATCAGGTCAGCCAGGCCGTCGCCGTTCAGGTCACCCGCACCGGCAAACGACGTTCCGATTCCGGGAAGATGCAGCGGCAGAGCCGAAAACCGGAGGACCGAGCCCCCCCCGATTGCGGACAGGCCTTCCGGATCGCTCAGTACGGGCGGGGGCAGTGATTCCGACGGCGTTTCGTGTCCCACGGTACCCAGCACATCGTCAGGACCGCACGAGGCGGCGAGCAGGGACATCCATGCAAGAGCGAGGGTCGTTCGGGTCATGGTGTCCTCCCCTAGCGAAACATGGGCGTGCCATCGGAGGTGGCCCGCATGATGTTGGTGACCGAACCATCCGCCCCGTCATAAAGCAGGATGTACGCATCCTCGAACATGGACAGCCAGGGCCCCCGCTCCGGATTCCAGCCCTGGTTGATCCGCAGGCTCTTCCAGAGGATGGCGGCCCGCTGCCCGCCCCGGGAAAGTCCCATGGCTCGAATCTCGTACTCCGTGTCGTCGCCATGAGCCGCGTACGAAACTACCGGCTTGAGCTTCCAGCCAGGGCCAGTCCCCATCACGACCTCGACCACGGAGTGGGAGGACCGCTCCCGGATTCCGAACGCTCCGACCCACTTCCCGTCTCCGCTCATCGCCACCCCGGCTGCAACGAGCTGGTCATCCGTCTCTGCATCGGTCAGCTCCGCCGTTTCCGTGTCGATCACGCCGACGCCATCCAGCTCGGTGAGCACGGCGATGTGCCGGGCCTCCTGGTCGCAGGCGATGAAGTTGCGCTGAGGCGTGGCCTGCTCCGGAAGGAGCCCCCCGTAGTCGCCAACGACCTCGGTCGTGCCGGCCACCGTGTCCACCCGGACCAGTCTGCCGAACTGGTCGATGCCATAGCCCGGTGCCTCCGCGGCCGGCAGACAGAGGCGATGCAGCGGGTCGATCTCGACGAGCGTTACCCCGGCCAGGACATCGAGCACTCGGGTCTTGGTTTCGGGGGTGAGAAACGCGACCCGCCCCCCATCCGGCGAGACGTTGAGCGGCGGTCGGGCCAGCATGGTCAGCACCCGCTGCGAGGCCCCCGACGGAGTCGAGACTACCAGGTGGCCGGCATCGGTGATCATGAAGATCTGGCCGTTGTCGGCCACTTCGTAGTCGACGATGTTGCGGTTGCCGGCCTCGACCATGTTCCCCCCTCTGCCGTCCGGCCCGGTGATGGCCAGGCCGACGATGGTGGCGGGCATCGTCTGGGGCACGTCTCCCAGGGACATGAGGGGGCCGGCCTCGCCCCAGGTGGTGCCGTAGGGATAGGCCAGGAACGTGCCCGGATCCTCCTCCGCCACGGCCTCGGTGAGCCGGATGGCAGTACCCTTCGTGAGCCACCCCTGGAATCGCTGCGTTGGCGCGTCCTTCGGGCCGAAGCAGGCGGGACACGCACCGATCGGGAGGTCAATTGCCATGTCCGGGGCCCACAGACCGCTCGGATGGAGGGGCGGAGTGCCGACGGCCAGTTCGGTCGGGCCGAACTGCCCCGTCTCGGGCTCATACATCCACGTGGTCCCCGCCTGCGAGAAGAGAACCGTGCTTCCCACTCCGAATCGAGCCGGCCCGGGAAGCGGCACGACGTCTCCCGACGTCACGTCCACCAGCGTGACTCCGGCGCTCGTGTCCCCTGAATTCGTGGTGGTATGCACGAGCAGCCAGCGTCCGTCCGGGGAGTAGGAAATCCCCGGGTCGAAGAAGCCGATATTGGCGGCCACGCAGCCATCGGTCCACGGTGCGTAGATGAGCTTGTCGCCAGGTGGTACGTGGACGTCCAGCACCGGCACGGGCTGACTGATGTCGAACACCAGGGTGCCGAAGATGCCGCCGGTTCCGTAGCTGGCAAAGGACAGCGTCTTGCCGTCCGGGCCGAGCGCCGGCCCCACGAGGTAACCCGTGCCGGCGGGCAGATCGAACAGCACCGTCGAGATCCCGGCCTGAAGGTCGAGAAGGTGCATCTGCTGGGTCGCCTCCGGGAGGTTGGGCCCGCCCAGCACCGCCGCCCAACGACCGTCCCGGCTGACGTCCACCCGGAGAAGAGGGGCGAACCCCGACGGCACGACTCCGTCCGGCAGCGGCAGTCGGGCCAGGCCGGCGGTTGCGATGTCCGGCGCATAACCTCCCCACAGGGAAAACGTGCTGAAGTTCATGGCCAGCAGGTACAGCCCCTGCTCCAGGGAGAACGCGGCCACGTACTCGAGGCCCATTCCGTCTCCGGTCGGGGCGGGGGCCTCGAACGACTTGGCCGCCAGCGAGTCGAAGTACCAGCGGTTCTTCAGGTTGAAGATGTACCTGCCGTCCGGCGTCGCGATGAGATCGTCGGCCAGGGTCGTCGTCTGCGCAAACTCCATTCCCGTGGGGAGCGACGAGGGGTGCCCGTCGAGGCTTCGGGGGATGTTGTGCGTCTGTGAGCCCCATCGGTCGGAGCCGAAAATGCTGGTCACATAGAGGTTCACGACCAGGGCGTGACAGGCCTGACGCTTGCCGGACTTTCCGCACAGCACGGTCTCGCCGTCCGACACGCCGATGACCGTGGCCCCCTCCACGCGGGCGACTTCGGGCACGCTGGAGGTGAACGTCACGCCGTCCGTGATCTCGTCCCCGGTCTGGGTCCTCAGGTGCAGCTCCGCCTGCTCTCCCGGAGACAGCGAGAAACGCCGGATGAACGGATAGCTCGCCCCGGCCGATCCGTCGGCCTGCAGCACCATGAGCACTACGGCCTCGGCGTCCGGCCAATCCACCCAGCTCGGAGGGAGCTTCTTCCCCGAAAGATCCCCTGAGTGCACGCTCCCATCCCCGCCCCCACACCCCGCCATCCACATCGCCACGGCCACCCATCCCCACCGCATCCAGACCCTCCACACCGCTCGAAAGATGCCTCGCCGAACATGGGGCGAAGAATACTCCCAGGGCCGCTGGTCGTCCAGGGCGCACTGTTCTTGAAGCGCCGACCCACGGGGCTGTGGTATGCTCACTCCGGAGGTGAGGAACATGCTCGAGAAGGGATCCCGTGTGCCGCCATTCGAAGTGACGGATTCCGACGGAAACCCGGTCACCCAGGAGGTGTTCGCAGGCAAGCGGACGGTGCTCTTCTTCTACCCCAGGGCCGGGACTCCCGGGTGAATGCTCGAAGCTCGGGGATTCCGGGAAGAATTCCCCATGTTCGAGAAGCTGGGTGTCCAGGTGATCGGGGCCAGCGCAGACGGAATCAAGGCCAACGACAAGTTCCGCAGGAAGCACGCCCTGCAGTTCCCGGTGTTGTGCGACAATGCGAACAAGGATCTCTGCCGGGGGTTCGGGGTGTGGCAACCCAAGAAGCTGGCCGGAGTGAAGTTCGAAGGCGTCGTCCGGGCCACGTTCGTGATTGCGGCCGACGGCACCGTCGAGAAGGTGTACGCCAAGGTATCCCCCCTGGGACATGCATCCGACGTGCTCGCTTACGTGCGGGGCGGCTGAGACTCGGCCGCGGGTCCAGACTCCTCGATGAGCAGCGGCCTGAGAAGCACGCAGCTCGCCGCTCCCGGGTCGGTCCGCTCAATCGGAGCCCCAGTAGCGCTGCCTGCACGACAGCGTCGGTTTCCACGACGGCGTCGGTTTCCACGACAGCGTCGGTTTCCACGACAGCGTCAGTTTCCGCGAGAGCGTCAGTTTCCGCGACAGCGTCAGTTTCCGCGACAGCGTCGGATTCCACTTGTCTCGTCACCTCGCAAGGTTACAATCCTCGGGCCCCGGTCGGAGCGTCGACGGACGCGGCCCCGCCGGCCTGCATGGAGGGAACGCTTGAGGAAAACGGTCGAGTCACTGGTCTCGCTGCTTGGAATCCTGCTTGCACCGGCGGCAGTCGTCGCCGCCCCTACGGCCCCTGTCCCGGTTGCGGAGCTCGTCCCGCAGTACCTGTTCGGGATGCAATCGACGGCCCTGGCCTGGTCTCCGGACGGCACACGGATGGCCGTGGGGTCCTATGACGGGTATGTCCGGATCATCGAGAGGCGCACGGCAATCATCGAGCACGCCTGGCCGATGAACCGTGCGGCCATCGTCCTGCTGACTTACTCACCCGACGGATCGGGGCTCCTGGTGCTGGCGGACGTGGGGGAGACCGAGTCCACTCTCTTGAAGCTCGATGCCGCCACCGGGGCCGTCCTGGAGCGGAAGGCCATGGCCGGCCCCGCTCGAGCCGCGCTGTCCGGAGACGGGAAGGTCCTCGCCGTGATGCGGGAACGCGAACGGACAGTCGAGCTTCTCGACACAGCGACGCTCTCCGCTCTGCCCGCTGCCCGGATCCCGGAAGGGGTGACGGTTCGGGCCATGGCGCTCTCCCCGGATGGACGGCTCGTGGCCCTGGGGGAGGCGAACGGGACCGTGATGCTGCTCGATCGGTCGGCCCCCACGACGATCCCCCCGCCGGCGACGGAGTCGACGCCTGCAGCGCCTTCCTGCGGCCAGGGGCCGGTTACCGCCCTGACCTTCTCACCGGATGGTTCCACACTGGCCTGCGCAGCCGAGAAGGCCCAGGCCTTGACCTTGATGACCGTTCCTTCCCTGTCCAGGGCGGGAGAGCTCGCTGCCCCCGAATCGGATGTCCGCTGGGCCACGTTCCTACAGGCGGGCAAGACGGTGCTCATGGCATCGGGGGCCGGGTTGCGGGAGATTGGCGTTGCGGATGGCGTTGAAGTCCGGGAGCTCCGTTCGGGAGAAGGGGATGTGCTTTCGGTCGCAGCGGCCGCCGTGGCACCGGATGGCAAGGGGCTCGGTGTCGCGGACGGCTTCAGCCTGCTCCTCTTCGACTCCATGGAGCAGGTGGGCCGCAAGCTCGGCCCGGACGTGGTCGAGAACTACCGTGCGGCAATCTCTGCGGACGCGAGTCTCGCCGTGTTCACGCAGCCGGTGTCGACCGCCTCGTTCTCCATCGACCTCACGACCGGGGCGCGGGCAGCCGAATGGAAGCACGGCGAGTCCTCCCCTGATTTCTGGTCGGCCCTGGATGCGAAGGGAAAGACAGCAGCGGTCAAGACCAGCTCCTACGGCTTCCGCATCGTCGATCCCCGCACCGGCAAGATCCTGCAGTCCGTCGACATGGAGCTGGAGTCAGGGACCTTCATGACTGCGCTTTCTCCGGACGGAAGCCTGGTCCTGGGCAGCCGCTACGAGGCGGGCCAGTGCCTCTACGACGTGAAGGCCGGTCAGTGGGGAAAGACCCTCGAGACCCAGTGCAGCGGGCTGCCCGCTGCCTTCTCCCCGGACAACCGGACCTTGTACGTCGCGCCCGGAGACTCGTACTCGAGCGACATCTGTGTCGTAGACCTCAAGACCGGGGCCGACGTCGGCCTGCTGCGGGATGCCAAGACGGGGGGCACGTTGTTCGACTTCGCCCTGTCCCCGTCGGGAACACGCCTGGTATCGGTCTATGCCTCCCCGAACGTCCTGGTCTGGGACACTGCCAGGAAGGAGGTCAGCCATCGCGTCGAGCTTCCCGAAGCAGCGATGCTGGCAGCGTTCTCGCCCGACGAGAAGTCCGCGGCCGTCCTGGCCATGAGCGGAAAGCTGTACCTGTGGGAATTCGTGTCGGGCAAGCCCCCCAGAGCCCTCGATGCCGCGGTGCCCGGGGCTCCCCTGGCCGCTGTGTTCAATGCGGACGGCAAGCGCCTCTTCATTGCCGACACGCTGGGGTCCGTCCGCGTAGTGGACCTCGCATCGGGCCGGACACTCGCCACGACCCAGGTCATGGGGAACGGAGACTGGCTCACCTGGTCGCCGGAGGGCTGGTTCGAAGGGACGGACGGTGCCATCGAGCTCTTCCGGGTGCGCACCGGCGAGGGCTTCGTTCCGCTCAAGGAACGCGCCTCGGAGTGGCGCAAGGCCGAGAAGATCAAGGAGATTCTCTCGGGCAGATGAATCTCTGGTGAGCGCGCCGGACGCAGGTGGTGCCGGCATCAGCCGGGACCAGGCCTACGGTCCTGGGGCAAGACGAGACGGTCCGGACCGCGGCCTCCGGCGATTCGCCGCCAGCCCGCTTCGCCCATGAGCGTCGCCGGAGGGGGTGCGAACTTTGACGAGCGTCACTTCTCCCCTACAATCGGGCTGTCGACGATGGAAGGAGGCACCATGCGGCAGGATCCGACCGTTGGGAAGCGTAGTCTGGGGATCGCGACGGCGTTGCTGGGCCTGGTGGTGTTTGCGGGCCTCGCCTGGGCTGCGGGTAGCGCATTCATGACCGGAGGCGGTGTGTGGACTGAGGTCTCGGGCATCGACCATGTCTTTACCCGCGACTATGCTCCAAACTCGAGCAAGGAGGGGCTCCACGGCTTCACCGTGACCGAGAGCGCTGACGATCCTTACAGCGTCGAGCTCCATATGCTCAAGCTCTGCAGCCAGGACTGCCCGCGACGCGAGTCGAACCACCTCCGGTTTGACCACCCGGGTGCCCTCACCTTCCAGGACTGGACCGTCAAGGCCGACGAGGACCGCTTCGTCACTGCGGTGCAGGTCTGCTTCAACGGCAAGGAGGACCCCACCAAGAAGAAGATCAAGGGTCTCCGGGTCTGGGGTGCGTCAATCGATCCCGAGGGGAAGCTCCTCTATGAGTCGAAGTACCACGAGAAGCAGCTCAACAACTGCACCGAGTGGAGGAACAAGGTTTCCTGCCCTGACGGCAAGGTTGCGACCGGGGCCCGCGCCCACTTCGTGTCGGATCGGACCGGCTTTTCAGGGCTTGCGCTCTGGTGCGCAGCCCCCAAGAAGATTGTCGAGTAGTCGTTCTGCTCACCCGCCTGCGCAAGGAGGCATGCGATGAAGCACCTCGTGGATCTGAAACGACGTGGCCTGGTGGTCCTGGTCTCAGTCACCTCGCTCCTGGCGTTTGCCGGCCTGGCCTGGGCCGCCAGCGTCACCTTCATGACGGGGGGCGGCGTCTGGACCAAGGTCTCCGGACTCGAGCATGCGTTCACCCGGGAGTGGTCTCCCAATTCAGGCCGGGAAGGAATCCGCGGCTTCACGTTCTACGAGAAGTCGGACGACCCGTGCGCAATCGACCTGCTCATGCGGAAGCTGTGCAGCCGCAACTGCGAGCAGAAGGAGACGCAGCGCATCGAGTTCGAGCACGAAGGGGTGGGCTTCCCGCCCTTCAAAGTGGACATGTGGACCGTCAAGGCCTCCGAAGACCGCTTCGTGACCTCGGTCCAGGTGTGCTTCAACGGCAAGGACGATGCCACCAAGATGAAGATCAAGGGGCTACGCGTCTGGGAAGCCTCCATCGACGAAACCGGAAAGCTGACGTACTACGAGAAGGAGCGCGAGGAGCAGCTCAACAACTGCACGGATTGGAAGAACAAGGTCTCCTGCCCGGACGGCAAGGTGGCCGTCGGTGCTCGGGCCTACTATGCCACGGCCAAGACCGGGTTTGCCGGCCTGGCGCTCTACTGTGCCGCCCCCAAGATAGTGGTTCCGTAAGCAGGTGTGCGACGGGGCCGTGTGCCACCCGCACGCAAGTCGAGTGATGACTGCCGCTTCACAAGCTCCTGTCTGTCTCCGTCTCCGGATTCCCCGGGTACCCTACCCGCCCAGCTCGTGAAGGCCTTTGGGAGGAGAGGCGTTGACGAACGCTCCGGGCTCGCAACGGACCCGGACCTCGGGAAAGGACGTGCCCTCTTTGTGGGCACGAAGCACGTAGTCGCCGGGCGGGACGTTGGGGAACACGGCTCCCCCGTCCACGGACGTCTCGAGAAGCGTCGTGTCGGGGAGGATCATCTCGTCGCTGACGTAGGCGAAGTAGACCGGCAATCCTGCGTGCGGACAGAGCGTCACGGTGGCCCCCGGGACTCCGTGGGGCACGAGATAGTGCTCCAGGGACATCTCCTTGACCGATACCGTCGTGGCCACGTGGCACCGGTCCGGGGATGACTCCGTTCCCAGGAGGCCCTCGAGCAGATGGACCAGGTCCACGGTCGGAACCTGGAACGCCACTTCAACGATGTCGCCGAGCAGCCGGAAGGTCTCGGTGCGGGTGGTCTGGAATCCGGTCGCTGAGAGCTCGAACGTCGCATCGCTGCAGGGGGGCAGATCGGTGAACGTGAACCGTCCCTGGTCGTCGGTGACCGTCGTTCGCTCGGGCATCTCCAGGATGACCACCGTGGCGTTGGAAATGGTGCCCCAGGGAGGCCCGAACACGTAGGCAGCACCCGAGACGGAAACGGGGGCCGACAGGTCGCATTCGGGAAGGGGCTCCATCGCGGGGCAGTCCCATGCGGCCCCATCCCCGACCGCCTCGGGCGCGGCATCCGGCAAGGCCGCCCCCTCGAGCTCCATCACATCGGCCACTACGTCGGCCCCCACTTCGGCGGCGGCCCCGGAAGCGTCCGTTGCCTCGGCTCCGCCGGACTCCGGCCGGGAGGTCCAATCGTCCGGGAGGTCAGGGCCGGTCCGGCCGTCGGGACCGGCGATGTCCACGTCCACGCTCCGCTTTCCGCAACCGACCAGGCTCCCCACCACCAGCAGTCCGGCTGCAACCAGGGCCCACCCTCGCATCGTCTCCTCCGCACGGCCACCGTCCCATACTCCCGGCCCGTGCTCGTCACCGAGGATACCAGATGTCCAGAGGAGCGGCCAGACTCCCGGAGGGCTCGTCACCGTTGCCCGCTATGCGAACGGGACTGTCGCGACGGCGGGGGGGAAAGAGGAGGGAACTTCGAAACGGAGGGGCGATCCGAAGTCCACGTTGGACTTCAAATCGAGACGGCATCTAGGGACGGAACCTGGGGAATCATGATAGGAACTTCGCTCGAAGCCCCCCAATGGCCGGCCACGAAAAGAATGACTTCGAGAGATTCTCCTGCCGAATGACAATGGGAGTCACGTCCGGAGCATGTCCCGGGAGTCCCTCCAGGAACGTGTGTTCGGGCAGGTGCACGGCTTCACGGTCTGCCCGTCGGAAGCCTGGGGCAATGTTGCTCAGCGGTCGTTGAGCTCTACTCCGCCAGCCTGGCCAGGAACATGCCCCTCGAGTCCGCACCGGGTGCCACAAGTAACTTGTCGCCGAAGACGAGACCGGAACCGAACGAGCCGCCAAGGAACACTTCGCCCTGCAATCCCAGATTGATCCTGACGTGGAGCCCTCCCCCGCCGAATGCAGCCGACCAGAGGTGCGCCCCCTGCGGATCCAGCTTGAGGGAGAAGACCCCCGAATTCGCAAGCGGACCTCCCCCCAAATCCATCTGGAAGGCCGAGAGACTGCCGGCAAGATACGCGTTTCCGCTGGCATCGACCGCCACGTCCTCGCAAGCGTCACTGCCCGGCCCGCCGTACTGCCGGGCCCACTCGTAGTGGCCCTCACTGTCGAGCCGGACGACGAAGCAGTCCTCATAGTCGCCAGACGAGGTGTTTGTCAGCTCATATGGCCCGAAACTCAGTGTCTTGCTGGAGAAGGTGCCGACCAGCACAATGTCGCCATCCGAAGTCACTGCGATCTTGTCGGGGAACTCGTAGCCCGTGCCCCCAAAGGCTTTCGACCAAAGAAGGTTCATCTGCGGGTCGAACTTGGCGATGAATCCGTCGTGCTTACCCGCCGCAGCGTTCGTGATGACGTTGCCCCCCAGGTCGAGAGTCGCCCCCCCGAAGATACCCATCAGGTAGATATTCCCTGTGACATCCACGACAACCGAGGTGGCTGCATCATTCCCTTCTGACCCGAAGCCGTATGCCCGCTGGAAGCCCCCTGCGGAAGAAAACTGTGCCAGGAAGAAGTCTTGCTGGGGCCCGTTGAACGGCAGCGGCCCTCCCCCGAAGTCCGTATTGCCGAAGTAACCTCCGGCAATCAGTACGTTTCCGGCAGGATCCATCGCGATCGATGTAGCCATGTTGCTCGTCCCGCCAAACCCCTTGGCCCATACGAACTCCCCGCCCGGGTCGAGCTTAGCTAGATAGGTGTTGTTCCAGCCGAAGTCGTTGTTGGTGATCTTCGCGCCCCCGAAGTCAATGGTGCCCGCCCCCGTGTAACCACCGGTGACGTAGCTGTTCCCTTGCCCGTCCGCAGCCACACCCCTCACGTAGTCGTACTTGGAACTGCCAAACGACCTCGACCACACATGGGTGCCGTCTCCCGTGACCTTCAGGACACAGACGTCTCTCCCTCCGGAGTTCTTGAGGGGGCCTCCGCCCAGGTCGATGGGGCCACCGAAGAATTCGCCGACCAGATAGACGTTGCTTGCTGAGTCCACCGCCAGACCGCCTGCATAGTTCGAAGTCGACCACTCGTTCCCGTAGGCACCGCTCCAGACAACGTAGGGCACGCACTTGCCCTGTCCGTTGCATGAGCTGCCGTTGGCACATAGGCCACAGACCGAGCCACAACCGTCCGGGCCGCACGTCTTGCCCTCACAGACCGGGGTGCATCCGCACTTGCCTCCCACACACGTCCAGCCCGGCTTCCCGCCACAACCGACACCGTTCTGAACGGGAGAGTACTGGCATCCCAGGGCCCCAGCGCAGGCATCGGCCGTGCACTCGTTCCCGTCGTTGCATTTGACCGCGGTGCCGGTGCACTTGCCGACGCTGCACTTGTCGTTCTCCGTGCACTTGTTTCCGTCGTCGCAGAACAGGGCGTTGGCCGAGTACGTGCATCCCTTTACAGGGTCGCAGCCGTCCGTCGTGCAGACGTTGCCGTCGTTGCAGGACAGTGCAGGTCCGCCCATGCACTTGCCCCCGGAGCAGGCGTCGGAAGTCGTGCACTTGTTGTTGTCGTCACACGGGAGCAAGTTGCTCGAGTGCTTGCACCCTGCTGCAGGAACACAAGTGTCCGTGGTGCAGACGTTGCCGTCGTCGCAGCCGACGGCCAGCCCTGCGCAGATCCCCTTGGCACAGACATCTCCAGTCGTGCACTGATTCCCGTCATTGCAGGGGGCGGTGTTCAGGGTGTGGTAGCAGCCGATGGCGGGATTGTTGCAGAGGTCGTCCGTGCAGGGGTTGCCGTCGTCGCAGTCCACGCCGGTTCCGACGCATTTACCAGCCTGGCACGTATCTCCGCTCGTGCAGGCGTTGCCGTCGTTGCACAAGCCCAGGACGGGGTTGTGCTGGCACTTGCCGCTCGGGTCGCACTGGTCCTGCGTGCAGGGGTTACCGTCGTCGCAGTCGAACATGGCCCCGGCCACGCACTTCCCATCCATGCAGGCATCGCTCAACGTGCACGGGTTGCCGTCGTCACATGCTCCACCGACGGCAGCATGGGCACACCCCGCAATGACATCGCAGAGATCGAGCGTACACGGATTGCCATCGTCGCACTGCACCGGCTGCCCTGGAACGCACTTCCCGGCTGCGCACTGGTCTCCCTGGGTGCATGCGTTGCTGTCGGTGCACGCAACGTCGAGTGCCATGTGCTGGCACCCGCCGACCGGCAGACACCAGTCCTTCGTGCACCCCTCCCCGTCGTCGCAATCGATCATTCCGGTCCCCGAGCACGCCCCCCCCACGCATTGGTCCCCCGTCGTGCAGGCGTTGCCGTCCTCACAGGGCATGGAGTTCGGGACAAACAGGCATCCCCCGTCCGGACCACAGGAGTCGTCCGTGCAGGGATTATTGTCGTTGCAGATCGTTCCCACGCCCTTGCACAGCCCCTTGGAGCACTTGTCCCCGGTCGTGCAAGTATTCCCGTCGTCACAGGGAGCAGCGTTCAGAGCGTAGACGCACCCGGACTCCGGGGTGCACGAGTCGTCCGTGCACGGGTTCCCGTCTCCGCATTCGGTCACGTCGAGCGGAATGCACTTTCCTTGCGCACAGTGATCCCCGGTCGTGCACGCGTCACCGTCGTCGCACGCTCCGTCCACAAGGGAGTAGACGCAACCGGCAACAGCGTCGCACGTGTCCGACGTGCAGGGATTCCCGTCGTCGCAGTCGTCCTTCTCTCCGGCCAGGCACAGGCCCTCAGCACAATGGTCACCCACGGTGCAGGCATCGCCGTCGGTGCACGGGGCGGTGCTGGGCTCATGGGAACACCCGGACTCCGGCGCGCACGAATCATCCGTGCACGGACTCCCGTCGCTGCAGTTGACGGCCACACCTCCTGCGCACGCGCCGGCCGTGCACTTGTCGTTCACGGTGCAGGCGTTGCCGTTGTCGCAGAGGAATCCTTCGTGGTTCGGAACGAAGGTGCACTCGCCGGTTCCCGGGTCGCAGGCGCCCTGCAGGCAGAAGGCGTTCTCCCCATCCGGCTCCGGGCATACGACCGCGGTGGCCGGGTCGACCACGCACTTGTACGGCAGCGTCCCGGTGTCGCACACCAGCGTCCCGTTGCAGAGGTCGCCGTCCTCGAGCACGCCACAGTCCCCGTCCACCTGGCATTCGCAAGGCATCGAGGTCCCCTGGCACTTGCCGTCTGCACACTGGTCCGCCAGAGTGCAGGGGTTCTCGTCGTCACAGGGATCGTTGTTGGGCGGGAACTCGCATCCCCCGGTCTCCGTGCAGATGTTGTCGGTGCAGGGGTCCTGATCATCGCAGTCCACCGGCGTCCCGACGCACGTCCCCTGGACGCAGTGGTCCGCAACGGAGCACGGATTGTCATCGTCACACGAGCCGGACTCCAGGACAGCGTTCTTGCACCCCTCATCTCCCGTGCACGAATCCTCCGTGCAGTCGTTGTCATCGTCGCAGAGCTCGATGAGCTTCCCCTGCTCAAGGGCCGGCTCGTCCACGTCCCCGTCGCAGTCGTCGTCGATGCCGTCGCAGGTTTCCTGCGCAGGCTGGAGTGCGCTGCAGATCGTCAGCCCCTCGGCAGCACAGAGCCTTGTCCCGGAGCACTTGCCGTATTCGTTCTCCACTTCACACGAAGTGGTCGCAGCCAATGCCACGGACTTTGCCGTGCAGGGGCACGTCCCGGTATCGGCGACGCACTGCTTTGCTCCGGCCCCTTCCACGGTCTTTCCGTCCTTGCAGGAGAATCCCCACGGGCAGTCGTCGTTCTCCTCGCAGGCTCCGCCGCAAAAGTCCCCGTCCGAACCGTAGTCCACGCACACGTCGTCCATGCCGCCGACGGACTTGCAGTCGGCTCCGCTGCTGCAAGGCCTGCAGAGGTTCGCGAACTTCGACACGCAGATGAACACGACATCCGGATCGGTCCCGGCGACCTGCTTGCACGACCACCCGTCCGGGCATTCGTCCTGGCAGACCTGGGAGCACACTCCCTCCCCGAGGTGCTCGACGCACCAACCGGACTGGCACTGCTTGTTCTCCGTGCACTTGTCCAGGAAGCAGCCTTCTCCCGGAGCACAAGCCGGCCCGGGGATTTCACCGTGGGTGTCCAGGACGGGCCCATCCGTGCCACCGCCGTCCTGGAGATCGCTCGTGCGGACCTCCGGGAACACGATGGCCTCGGCAGCACCGCTGTCCGTGGCAACGTCGGCATCGTGAAACACATCCTTGCCAGTCTTGCCGGAGCTGCAGGCCCCGAGAGACATCACCAGGACCGTCAACAGGCAGCCCACGTCGAATCGTCGGTCGAACCGGATGCTTCGGCACATATGCTCCCTCCCCTGACTCTCATCAGCGGCATTCTCCACGAGGAGATTGGTGCGGACAAGGGAAATCAGGGGACAGATTTGGAGACGGGCGCGGCGGGGAGAAGGGCTGTAGACATCCAGGGGATCTCCTCTCTCCCGTTATCTAGGTTGGAGGACATTCTTGGACGGATGTGCTGGGTCCCCCAAGGTGCCTGGTGCAGGCCGCAGTAGGTACCTTCCTGCCGGGGACCGTGCCAGATGGTCCGTTTCGGGAGAGATCTGACGGTCCGGTTGGACGGAGAGTTGGTCCTTCTGGGCGCCCCTCGCCGTATTCGGCTTTCCCCCTCCAGAACTTCGTGCCTCCCATGGAGTAAGGGCAGAGCAGCTCTTCCCCCAATTCGCACGGAAGCCCGAACCCCTGTTGGAAGCTGGTCCTAGTGCTTCGTGTGCAGCTCTCGGACCCACTCAGCCGCCTCCGGATACTCCTTCATGTCGAGCACGAATTCCTGCCCTCGGCCGACCGTCCTGAGCAGCACCTGGTCTCCGTCGGCGCTCCAGCGGTCTGGATCCGCATGGTACCCGAGGGGACGACGGTTCTCCGTCGGTAGGAACCACCTTGGAAGTGACCACCGCCCGCGGCTCTTCCCCGGTGCCGTCAAACGCAAGTTGTCCCGGTAGATTCGGAACACTCCGGCACCGGAAGCCCCAACCTCCATCCCCCCCAGCGTCAGCGAATCCGAGGCCTGATACACGGTGTTGAACCTCCGGTGATCCGGGCTCGCCACGTGGGGATGTCCAGATGCCCACTCGGGAACGGGGTCCATGCCGACCTGGATGACTGCGCCAACCTGCAGCCACCCCCACAGCACATGCAGGTCTGGTGCCCCTCTGACGAACAAGCTCGTTTCCGCTCAGGAAGACTGAAGGGTTGGCACTGCGGGAGCACTTCACTTCGATTCGAACCAGGCGACCTTCCCGGATCGAGAGCACGTAGTATCCGAGGCCGTCATCGTTCCGCGCCAAATGGAGGCGGCTCGCCAGCCAATCGAGTTCCTCGACCGGTTCGCTGCCCGCCTCCGGACCGTGCGCTCCATCGTTCCGGATCCGGAGCCGCTCCCCGTGCAGCTTCTCCCAGGAGGACTTCAACTCCGGCAGTATCCGACGTGCCTCCCCGATGGCGAGGAAGCGCTCAGCCGACAGACCGTGGAATGCTTTGGCCTCCTCGTCCGCCCGCCGGGATGCCAACGTCTGGTGGCCTTGCTCCGGGATTCCGCACTCTCCAATGAAATCAACCGCCGGACTCCCGAGGCGGGCGCTACTTCTTGCACGTCGGCTGGCACACTCCCTCGGTCCCGCTTCCGTCCCACGTGCCGCAGCACTCGCTGCAGGTGCAGTCCGAGTTCCTGGTGCACTTGATCGGAAGCTGGACACAGTTGAGCCGCCTGCTGATCTCGTTGTTGCGGGCCACGAGCTTGTCCTCTTCGTCCTTGAAAGCCTGGAGCTTGGCCAGGAGCTTGCTGCTGGTCTCGTTGAGGCTCGCGGCCCGCTTGTCGTAGTCGTCACAAGCCCCCTCGTTGCCTTCCTGATAGGTGCAGGGACTGGCGTTGTGCGCCTCAATCGCCTTCTGCGATGCCTGGTAGTCGGCCAGCACCGCCGGTGCCTGGGTCTCGATCTCCGCGATTCGGGCCGTGTTTGCAGTCCGCTCCTTCTCCAGCACAGCCTTCCAGTCCTCCTGCCCCAACGCCGGAGCCGGAAGGAACACCAGCCCCGCTACGACCATGAGCGCCAGAGAAGACACGGTTCTCACCCGACGTTTGAGCCAGCAAGATGCAGTGCACATTTCGCTCCCTCCCTCTGAAAGGTCCACGAAGCACACCCACTGCACAAGAGTCGTCAGCTTGCCCACTCAGCCGAATTCGAGACTACTCCCGTCCCGGCAAAGTAGCAAGGTGCTGCGACCACCGGGGGGGCCGGCCCATCCGCAATCCGCACCCACGGCACATCCGCACCTGTCGAGTCGGCATCGAAGCCAACAACGCTGGCAACGGTCCTCAGCGCAGTCGCACGACCATGAAGATATCCATTGACAGTCCGTATCACGCATGATAGACCCTAGGTTGAACGACACGGGAGGTGCCGAGATGGACCATCTTGTCATGAAGTCTTTGCGGCTGCCGCGCCAGCTCGTCGAGGAGGCGGAACGGCGTGCAGGTGTGTTGGGCCTCACCTTCGCGGACATTGTCGAGGCCGGACTTCGACGGGAGGTGGGAATGGAACCGAATGTCCGAACCCAGTTGCTGAAGGACCTCGCCGACTTGCTCATCGGGCTGTATCCCTCGAGGAAGGGTTTCCCGCCGGATGTGACGCTTGAAGTGATTCGGCGCATGAGGGCGGACACGGCGCTGATGAGCGCTTACGACAAGGCCATCCGGGACACGGAAGGGCGGATCGACGAGGGAGCCAAGGCGGTCTTGCATCGCCAGATTGGCCAACTGGTGAAGCGAGTGCTCAATGCCAGAGTGATCGGCAGGTCAACCCCGCTGGATCCGGAGGTCGAGTTGATCCGGACGCATGCGGTTCTGGTACCCTAACATCGAGGAGGATTCGACATGTTAAGCCCGACAACAGTGTTTGCAGAGAAGGTGTTGGCGAGGTTCGCCCAGTTGATCACGGATGAAGTGTTTCTCCTGATCCAGAACGACAGAGGCCTGATGCACGAGTACCTTCGGCTGGTGCAGTCAGAAGGACTCGACACCGTCAACCAGTGGATCGGTCGGTCGGTCAAGGCACGCTTTCAACTGGAGAACCTTCCCGAGCGCCAGGGCGCTCCTCGCAGCACACTCATCCAGTCGCATCAGATGTTCAAGTGATGTCTGGGCCTGAGGGTGCCGCCGAGCGGGCGGTATCCTCGATCATCTCCACCTTCTTCTTCCGGCTCATCCTCTTGATCGCCGCCTCCCGGATGGTGGCCTTGCTCCGGGATTCCGCGCTCTCCTGGTACACCAGATCGACCGGCCGGCGTGACCGGGTGTACCTGGCCCCCTGCCCTTCCGAATGTGCTTTGACGCGCCTGTCGATGTCGTTGGTGATGCCCGTGTACAGGGTACCGTCGGCACAGAGCAGGATGTAGACGCACCAGGGCTTCACATTGGTTTCCAATTGCATTCTGCTCCGGACATCCGCCCCCGGGGCGAGAACCGCCTCCGGGAACTTCTCACGGTGCAAGAGTACCTGCCAAAGCAGGGCATGACCAGCGAGAATGCGGAGCGGGCCGTCTTGGCTGGATTGCCGAAATGGCCGGCCCTGCGTGTCCGCTCCACCAGGTCCACCCGATGGGGCAGGAGTCCGATGAGATGACCTGGCGTTACGCCGGGGTAGCAAGCTCTGACAAGAAGGCGGCAATCCTGAAGGTATTCCCCGGCGTCAAGAACGAGAGGAAGGAGCGGGGCAATAGCCCTCGAGGTTTTTTGCGTTCATCCCATCGTTGTCATCCCGTTCCTCTCCCCGTAGAATGCGGGGCTGTGGTAGTGAAGTGGTCACACGGTATTGCTGGCCAGAAGGAAACTGCCGACACGGCCACCGGAGGGAAACCGTATGAAGAGGACTCTGCCGACCATGATGCTGACCCTGTCCCTTGCCCTCGGGGTCGGTTGCTCCGGCAAGGATTCCGGCGGGCTGGACAGCGCCGCCTATGCCACTGAGGTCGCTGCGGAAGTCACCTCGCCCGACACGCCCCGGACGGACACGGCCCCGGATCTTCCGGGGGACACTGCCTCGCCGGACACGCCCCTGCTGGACACGCCCGCCCCGGACAACGCCCCCGATGCCCTGCCGGACACCGGAGTCGATGCCAGCCCGGACACGGCTCTGGACGAGACAGGAACTGACACCTGCCAGCCAGACTGCGAGGGCAAGGACTGCGGCGACGATGGCTGCGCCGGCTCCTGCGGTGACTGCATGGAACACTACGCCTGCGAGGATGGAACCTGCGTCTATCAGCCCTGGTGCGGTGACCTGACATGCGACGCAGGCCAGCAGGAGAACTGCCTCACCTGCCCGGCGGATTGTTTCTGCGAAGGGGCTTCCGTCTGCTTTGGATCCGCCTGCTGCCTGCCCCAATGCGAGGGGAAGCAGTGCGGCTACGACGGGTGCGGCGGGAACTGTGGCGAATGCGAAGCCGGAGCGGAGTGCACGCAGGAGGGTATCTGCAAGTCACCTCCGCCCACGTGCGGCGACGTAAACGTCCCGGAGGGGGCATGTACCGACCCGGTAGACCCGTGCGTCTGCGTGGGCTGCGTGGACGACGGTGCGTGCAAGATGGATGATGACTGCATCTGCCCGGACTGCAAGTCGGACGCCTGGTGCGGAGATCTTGCCAACTGCGTCGATGATGGACTGTGCTCTCCCTTCAACGAGAGTTGCGGGTGTGCGGACTGTGTCGCGCTGCCGGCCTGCAGCGGCTGACCCCCCCGGCTCCCCTCCGCCACTCCGGCTTCTCCCAACTGCTGTAACCCAGCGCAGTAACCCGGGGGGGGCAGACGGCGGCTAACTGCCTGAAATTACTGAGCGCGGGATGGGTCGACCGGCGTGGTGGACTGGACCCTTCGACTCCCCTTCGACTCGTTGCGCTCGCTCAGGGTCGCTCAGGGTCAGACAGGCTTGGGGGGCGCATAGGACGGGGCCTTGGGCCGGGCTTATGCAATGCCCCAGGCGGAGGCGTTGGTGACGGCCTGTCTGAGCGGGAGACGGGATTTGCAACTCGCCGCAGGCGAGTCAAGGGAGGCGCCGGGCCTTGAAGGGCGCCACTCGGCCACGCTCGCCGACCGCTACCCGCGACTCCCGAAGATCACGGCACAGGTTCGGGTGCAGGA
>CAITUV010000039.1 GCA_903895725.1 uncultured Myxococcales bacterium
ACCGCGCTCCGCATGATCCTCGACGTGTACCGCGTCGAGCACGAGGCGAAAGAACGACGCATCGTCAACACGCCCGAACATCTACAACTACGTCGTGAGCGGAGTCGGCCGCTCATGGAGCGATTCCACCAGTGGCTGTCCCAACAGGAAGGTCTGCACCCACCGAAAGGTCCGATGGGCAAGGCGGTCAACTATGCGTTGAACAACTGGGAAGCCCTCACCCGCTTCCTCGACAACGCGTACACTCCCGTCGACAACAATGCGAGCGAGAGAGCGCTGCGACTGGCCGCCCTCGGCCGCAAGAACTTCCTCTTCGTTGGCCACGAGTTGGCCGGGCAGAACCTCGCCGGGCTCTACTCCCTCGTTGCTACGTGCCAGGCCAATGACGTGAACCCGGAAGCCTACATCGCCGATGTCCTGCTCCGCATCCAGACCCACCCGGCATCCGAGCTCGACGAGCTCCTGCCGCAAAACTGGAACCGCCTCTTCGGCCGACCCGAGCAACCAGCACAGTAGCAACTGACAACGTCGACGGGGCGGGGCCGCTGGCTGCGGCTCAGGCTGATCGGTTACCGTCAAGGGCGTCTTGAGCAAGTTGACGATCCTGGACTGCGAGGTGGTGCTGGTCCGATATGGCGGGATGGCCACGACTAGGGGAGGAACCGATCCGGCAATGAACTGGTGGAGGTGGGGGCCGACGGAGACACGCGCTCCGAGGAGGCTGCCCCGATGGTTCCAACGGTCGGTAGACCACTGTTCCTGCCGCAGTGATGTGCCAGGACGAGGCCTGCATCCTGCGATGTGCTCCGAGCTGCGACGGAATCGGTTGCGGTAACGACGGCTATGGCCGGTTTGCGGGGACCTGCGCGCCGGGCAACGAATGCGTCCCGAGGGTTCTGCCAGTTCGGGTGGACGCCCAAGCGCATCAACAAGCAGGGCGGTGACGACGGTTCGTTGGCGGCGGGATGCTCGGGAGGCCGTCAGAAGGCATCCCCAAGGCCACTGGCTCTTCGCCTGCGTGTGGCAGCCTGTCAGGCACGTGGGCTCGGTGCAGGCCGAGCAGTCGCCCGGGCAATGACCCACGACCTCCCGATAGCCGGAAGGATCCTAAGGCAGCGGCGACAAGAGCAAGGAGCGCAGCAAGCAGGCAGGGTGGTCGGGCCCCTCCAGGCGCAGCACTGCAGCAGCCCCCGGCCGCATCGGACCCGTTGGTCCCGGGCTCATCCGGGGTGCCGGAGGCAACGGCGTCCTCCCCCGTGCCCGTGGAGTCCGTATCAGCGTGGGGCTTGGCACATCCGTCATCGGCAGCACCGTTGCAGTCGTTGTCGATTCCGTCACCGCACTTTTCTGTCGCTCCCGGGTGGACGGCACCGTTCGAGTCGTTGCAGTCCTGAGGTGCGCAATACCCGTCACCATCTTCATCCACGCACAGGCACACGCCGGTGTCCGGCAACCCGTCAAAGAGGGGTTTTGCGCAGGCATCAGCACCTGGACAGTCCGAATCCTGGAGGCACATCTCGCGGCACTCGGCATCCCCCTCGACGCCGTAACAGACCAGCCCATCCGCACACTCGAGCGCATCCGAAGCGCTCATGTCACACGGGCTGGAGAGCTCCAACCCGCTCGAGGGAAAGCAGTCCGTGTGTCCGCTGAAAGCCGGATAGCACGCATTCCCTTCCTTGCATCCTCCACCCGTCAGGGGGCAATCGGCGGGAGGAAAGCAGCCGTACACCTGCTCCAGGCATTCGCTGTAAGCGCAGTCCTGAAACTCGTCATCCGGCACGTCACCGCACGATGCGTCGAGGCACTGGAGAAGGGTGTCGAACGCGTCAGCGGCGTCCTGGGGCGAGAGGATGTAGCATGCGACAACGCAGTCCTGGCTTTCGCAAGCCGCGGTACAGTTGTAGAGCTGCTCGCAGTCGAGAACAGGACAGAGGGAGTTGTTGCACATGCCATTGGCGGTGCACGCCTCACTGCAGGCGCACCACGCGACCTGTTTCTTGCAGGAAGGGGGCGAGGCGGACTGGCTCAGCCAGTCGACAACGTGATCCACGCGGGCGTGCACCGCAAAGCCTGTGCACGGAGGATCGGACATGCCCATGCCGGAGTTCACTCCCACCACGCAAGTCCCAGGGCACTCCGACAGGGTCGGCCCCCCGCCATCCTCCCAGCAGGGCCCGGAACCATTGTAGTCGGTCGTGAAGTAGCTCTGGGCTACCTGCCCCACCGGGAGCTTCGCGTACCTCTTGATGCCGACTCCAGCGCCGTCCACTCCGCTGCTCGCTCCGTACCCGTAGAACCAGACTTCGTCCTTGGGCGTCGAGAACTGGTTGACCTTCAGTGGCTGCGCGACCGCGGCGGGAACCTTCTCAACCAGGTGCACAAGGCCGAAATCGTGATTGTCCAAAGTCGACTTGGGATTGTACTCGGGATGTTTGATGAAGGCGTCGGCTTTGAACAGCAAGCCGTCTTTGGGGTACGCCCCGGCCGCCGCTGTTGCATCCTTGCCCACGAAGAACCGAGTAGTGAAGGGCGTCACCGAACCATCCGAACCCGGCTCCAGACAGTGCGCTGCGGTCAGGACCCATTGGTCACTGATCAGCGTCCCTGTGCAGAAGCTGCCTACGTAGCCTGCCCCCGGGTAGACCAGAACGAGGGCGCCGACGGCCGGATAGTTCTCCGAGGCCTGTCCCCCAACCACCGGTTGCAGGAGAGTCTCCCGTGGGACGTTTGGCGTCGGGTCAGCATCGCACGCCATCGTCATGGACAAAAAGAGAGTGAACAGGCCGCAAACTACCCGGGCGAGCATGGCCTCCTCCATCAGCAATGGGATTCTAGCCTGAAACGTCAGCCGAGAACAAGCCTGCGCTGGCAGCCACCCCCGGTTGCCCACCACGAGACGGCTCAGGCGCCCGCCGCAGGCGTCGCCCGGCGGAATCGACCAATGACAGGCGGCCAACGCCCGTGAGTCCGCACCGGTGCGCTGCATGATGAAGCCGGATGAGGTGTCGCTTTCCTTCGTGCCGGGAGGGAGTTTCGAACTCCCACGGGGTTGTGGCCCCAGGGGATTTTAAGTCCCCAGCGTCTACCGGTTCCGCCATCCCGGCCGGAAACGGTGTGATGGTAGCCCAAGGGGACCGATTTGCAAGTCCGTCTTGGCGCGCGGGCGCATTACTGTTATTATCGCGAACCAGAACAGAAGGGGGAGAGTGATGGCGCTGCGAAGCATGGTATTGGCCGTTGTCATGATGGCTGCGTGCGGCTCGCCGTCTCCAGGCGGCTCAGGGGATGGGGATCTGGTGCCCGGCAAGGATACCATCGGACCGGGAGGTGACGCTGAGGAGTATGCCTGCCCGCCGGGGCATCACGAGGCCTCACCGGACGGGGCGCTGTGCATGCCGTGCCTTCCTGACGGCACGGGACCGGATCCGTCCAAGGCGGTGACGGTCGATGACGGAAACGACTGCACGATGGACAAGTGTGCGCTGGACAGCGGGGTGGTTCACTACAACGTGCCCAATGAGTGTGATGACGGAGACCCCACGACGAAGGAGGACCGCTGCAAGAGCGGCCATTGCGTCGGCACCCCGACCACGACCTGCAAGAAGGGGAACTGGTTCGAGAAGGATCCGGGCCAGTGTTTCCTCTGCAACGGGGATGGAGACGGCGTAGATCCGGACGAGGGCCCCTACCCCATGGACGACGGGAACGCATGCACGCTCGACGAATGCGACGCGGGCGAAGGCGTGCAGCACGAGCCGCTCGAGGGTCCGTGCGACGACCAGGATCCCCAGACCGTGGCCGATCACTGCCAGGACGGGGAGTGCGTGGGCCTCTCGCAAGTGACATGCGTGCCCGGCACCTACTATGAGCTCGAGGGGCTTTGCGCCCACTGCAACGAGGCCGGCAACGGGCTGGTCGGTGAGCCGGTCGCCATCGACGATGCCAACGTCTGCACCGAAGACTCTTGCGATGCCACCGACGGCATCCTGCATCAACCGGAGAACGGAGCGTGCGAAGACGGCGATCCGGAGACCGTTGGCGATTACTGCGACGAGGGCCTGTGTGTCCCCGGCAATGTCGTGACGTGCACCGCCAACGAGTGGTTCCTGAAGCTTGGGTTCTGCTACAAGTGCAACGAAGTCGGGGACGGCTTCGTGGGTCAGGGGCTGCCGGTGGACGATGGAAACGACTGCACGAACGATTCCTGCGACCCGACCAAGGGGCTCGTGCTCGAGCCGGGCTCCGGGGCGTGCGACGACGGCAACCCCAATACCGTCGGTGACTACTGCAAGGACGGTGCGTGCCAGGGCATTGCTGCCACCACCTGCGAGGCATCGCTCTGGTTTGAAGTTGAAGGAGTCTGCTTTCTCTGCAATGCAAGCGGGGACGGCGTGGTTCCTCCGGGCCTTTCCATCGATGACGGGAACCCGTGCACGGCGGATTCCTGCGGGGGCACGTTGGCGGTCAAGCACGAGCTGCTGGACAGCGTCCCGTGTGACGACGGAAACGAGAATACCGAGGGTGACACCTGCAAGGCCGGGGATTGCGTCGGGCAGGCTACCGAGAACTGCCCGCCCGGCGACTGGTACGAGATTGGCGGGCTTTGTTACCTCTGCGACGGAGACGGTCAGGGACCGGTCAACGCCGGGGTGACTATCGACGACGGCAATGTCTGCACCGACGATGACTGCGATGCAGGCGACGGCGTGGGCCACGACAACAACTCCGCTGCGTGCGACGACGGCAACCCGCAGACGGCAGCGGACATTTGCAAGAAGGGAACCTGCATCGGGAAGCCGGTCGTGTGCGATCCGAACCTCTGGGAATATGACGGTCCCTACTGGTGCGTGAAGTGCAACGAGCTTGGCACCGGGCATGTGTCCGGCTCGGGGCAGAGCGTCAGCGACAAGGAGAGCTGCACCGAGGACAAGTGCGACCCTCTCCTGGGCGTCACCCACACGAACCTGGTCAAGGAATGCTGGGACAGCAGCAAGTGTACGCTGGACGATCATTGCGAGAACGGCAAGTGCGTGGGGACCCTCCTCGACTGCAACGATGGCAGCCCGTGCACCACGGATTCCTGCGACAGTGAGCTGGGCTGCGTGTTTGCCGTGCAGGATGGCCCGTGTCCGGACGGGAATCCGCTCACTCCGGACGACATCTGCATCGCCGGCATGTGCATCGGTATCCTCGACCCGGACAAGGACGGCATTCCCAATCACGGTGCCACAGCCCTGTGTGATGGAGCCGGCAATCCTCCGGGCTGCATCGACAACTGTCCCTACCGCGCCAACCCCACGCAGCTCGATGCCAATCACGACGGCACCGGCGATGCCTGCACAGTCCCGATGTGGTGGGCCCGCTTCAACACGACGAAGAAGGTCGTCGCATTCACCTTCGATGACGGCTGGAGCAATGATGCCCTGGAAGAGATTCTCGCCGCGTTCGACCAGTACAACGGGCGGGCGACGTTCTTCCTGTGCGGCGACTACATCTGGGGGGAGACGCTCGACGTTCCGACCGTAAAGAAGCTGATTGCTCGCGGGCATCTCATCGGGAATCACACGTTCGACCACGACGCCGGGGCGACTGTGCAGGAGGCCGTCGGCCAGATCCAGACCAACGAGGACTACTTCAGCAGCAACGGCTTCGGGTCGCTCAAACCGCTTTACCGGATTCCGTCGCCCGACACGATCGCCCAGATTCTGACCGTGCACCAGGCACTCCAGCTGACCGGCTTCGTGGAATCGGCTCTGGCCAATCTGCACGTGAGCGACTACGACGAACCGCCCGAGGACAAGCTGGTGCAGTGCATCGTGAACCTGGCGGAGCCCGGGGATATCATCGGCCTCCACGTCGGACCGGGCGTGACGGCCAAGGCCGTGCCGAAGATGCTGGCGGCACTGGCTGCCGAAGGGTATTCGTTCCTCACGCTCGAGGAGATGCTGGCTTACGGCGCACCGGAGTACATCTTCGACCCTTCCAAGCCTCCAGTCCTGAAGGACTGTGATGCTTACTTCCCCTAGCGACTGCGCACTCCCTTGACCGGTTTGGAAGCTGGCTTTGCCTGTGCTATCATTCGTCTGCGTGTCACGGAGGGGTACGACATGAGAGTTCGTCCGCTGGTGGTGCTGATTGCCCTCGTTTCGGCTTGCGGCGGGGGGGGAAACAAGGCGCTCATGGACGTCATCGGCGGGGACGGAGCGACCGAGGTCCCTCCGGCGGGGGAATGCACGGCGGGCGACCTGACCTGCTACTCCAACGCCGTATGGAAGTGCAATCCGGAAGGCACGGACTGGAAGGAGTTCCAGCCCTGCCTCGAGGATACCCTCTGTTTCGATGGGGCATGCTGCACACCCGCCTCGTGCGAGGGGAAGGAATGCGGTGATGCCGGGTGCGGCATCACCTGTGGCCAGTGCGCAGAGGGCCTGCATTGCGAGGACGGGAAGTGCGTGGAGGGGGAGTGCGTCCCGAGCTGTGAATCCAACGTGTGCGGCCCTGACGGCTGCGGTGG
The DNA here is from genome assembly GCA_903895725.1 of uncultured Myxococcales bacterium. Lineage (GTDB taxonomy): Bacteria > Myxococcota_A > UBA9042 > CAIXZC01 > CAIXZC01 > CAITUV01. The sequence goes on from CAITUV010000039.1 coordinate 6,518, forward strand.
AAGCTGCGGAGAGTGCGAAGGGCTGTTCCACTGCTGCGACGGGCTGTGCTGCCAGGCCTCGTGCGAAGGGAAAGAGTGCGGCGACGACGGATGTTGCGGGAGCTGCGGGTTCTGTGCCAACGGGGGTGCGTGCCAGGACGGCAAGTGCTGCCAGCCCCAGTGCGACGGAAAGGAGTGCGGCGACGACGGCTGCGGAGGAACGTGCGGAACCTGCGAGCCGTGGCTTTCCTGCGCCCAGTCAACGTGCACCAACCTCTGCACGCAAAGCTGCGACGGCAAGGAGTGCGGCCCGGATGCCTGCGCCGGCCAGTGCGGAAGCTGCGGCGAGGGGCTGTTCTGCACCGGGACTGGCCAGTGCGTCGGCGAGTGCGGTCCTTCATGCGAGGGGAAGCAGTGCGGCAGCGACGGCTGCTTCGGCACCTGCGGTGCCCCGTGCACGCCGGGGACGTTCTGCGACCAGGATGGGCTGTGCAAGGTGCTGTCCGAGTGCAAGCCCTCCTGCGAGGGGAAGCTCTGCGGCCCCGACGGTTGCGGCGGAGAATGTGGTGCCTGCACGGTCGACGGCCAGCTCTGCACGGTCGACGGCCAGTGCGCAAGCTACTGTTCCTCGTGCTCCTTCGACGAGGTCTGCACCGCGCTCGACTTCGAAGCCGGCAACCTGGTCGGCTGGCACGTGGAGGGGGACGGGCGGGTGGTCTCGTCGTTCGGTGCGGCCAAGCCGGTCCAGGGGGACTTCATGCTCCTCGTGAGCAGCGCCATCGGTGCCGTCGGCGAGGTCGCGTTCGAGAACTGCATCCTGGCCGAGGGGCCGGTGGACCGAGTTCACTTCCGCTGGAAGTTCTACTCCGAGGAGTTCATGGAGTACTGCTCCGCGATGCAGGCCGACTCGTTCACCCTCTACCTGGAAAAGGGGGGGCAGACCCTGCTGGTGTTCAAGGCGGATGTTCATGACCTGTGCCCTCCGACTTCGTGCAACGGTTGCGGCAAGCTTTACTCGCTCCTTGCGCCCTCCGATGTGGACCTCGACCAGGGGGACGCGTTCATGACCGACTGGATGGAGGGGGAAGGAAAGGTGCTCGGTTTTGTGATGCCCGGAGAGCCGTTCCACGTGAGGGTGCGGGTCGAAGATGCGGCCGGGCCGCTGCTGGATTCGCTGGTCCTGGTGGACGACATCCAGTTCTCCTTCTGCTCGGTGGACTGCACGGGCAAGGAGTGCGGGGACGACGGTTGCGGGGGCTTCTGCGGCCAGTGCCAGGAGGGTTTCTCGTGCATCGAGGGGAAGTGCTCCTGCCCGCCTCAGTGCGAAGGCAAGGTTTGCGGCGACGACGGCTGCGGGGGAAGCTGCGGAAGCTGTCAGCCTGGTTTTGCGTGTGCGGAGGGGCAGTGCGTCCCGTGCGTCCCCGATTGTGCGGGCAAGCAGTGCGGCGACGACGGTTGCGGCGGGAGCTGCGGCAAGTGCGGAGTCGGCTACTACTGCACTCCTCAGGGAAAGTGCCTGCCCGATTGCACCCCCGACTGCGACGGCAAGCAGTGCGGCGACGACGGCTGCGGCGGAAGCTGCGGTGAGTGCGACGATTCCAACGTGTGCACCAAGGACAAGTGCAATACCACGACCTCGCAGTGCGTCTTCCTGCCTGCGGAGGGGGAGTGCGACGACGGCAATCCGGCCACGAAGAACGACCAGTGCAAGAACGGGAAGTGCGTTGGGGAATAGGCGGGCGGGGTTGGGGGTTCGGGGTTGGGGCTTCGGGGAGATTGGGCATGAAGGGCGACATTCTTGCAGCGGCGTGGACAGTACTGGGCGCCGTGCTGCTGGCTCTGGGGTTCAACCAGCTCCGTTCCGAGGGCATTCCCCTCGTGGCCAGGGAGCCCTACCCCATCTTCGTGCCTTGCCCCGAGACGACCGAGGAGGCCACCAAGGTGAGCCTGGCCGACCTTGCGGAGGGCACTCAGGCCCCCGCGTTTCCGCAGGGTACCCTGCTCATCGATGCCCGGATCCCGCAACGATTCGGTGAGGGGCACATCTCCAGGGCCATCAACGTGCCCTACGACGAGCTCTCGGGCGTCGGGGACGAGGATGCCGCCCGCATCCGGGCGATGACCGGAATCACGTCCATCCTGGTCTACTGTGACGGATGGGAGGAGGAGACCGACCCCGCCCGTCGGTATGACCACCCGCCGTCCGAGCACCTGGCAGACGAGCTCAAGTCTCTGGGCTTCGAGAACGTCCGCTCCATGCAGGGCGGTCTCAAGGCCTGGCGGGAGCGAGGGGGAGACACCGTGAAGGGACCGGAGGGGACGCCATGAGCCGGGACTTCATGCGACGATGGGGAATCCCGTCCGTCGACCTCCTTGCCCGCTTCTACCTGGGAGGGGTGTTCCTGTTTGCGGCCTGGGGCAAGATCCTCGACCCCTACGAGTTTGCGGTGAACATCGCCACGTACCAGGTGCTTCCGCTCGAGCTGGTGAATCTCTCCGCCATCGTCCTGCCCTGGATTGAGCTGGTAGCGGGCGTGCTGTTGATCCTCGGTGTCTTCACGCGGGCCGAATCGCTGCTGGTCAACGGGATGCTTCTGGTGTTCATCGCTGCCATTGCCAGTGCGCTCTACCGCGAGCTCGATCTCGGGACGTGCGGCTGCTTTGCCAGCGAAGAAGCCGCAGAAGATCTTTCCCTGATGACCGTCTGGAGGGATGTGGGATGGCTGGCAATCGGCATCGTCGTGACCGTGGTGCCGGAGAGGATGCGGTGGGGAATCGAGCGCTGGTGGCGGGCTTCCCGGGGATGCCCGCCGACGCCAGCTCCATGAGAGGGAGTCGAGCCATGAAGCGTGATGTCCGTCGAGCCTGGGTGGTGCTGCTGTTGCTGGTCGCGGCGGGAGCATCGTCCCGGGTTTGTGCTCAGGAGGTTCCCTGGTCACGTCTGCCGAATGTGGACTCGGCTTCGGTCGACGAGGGGGTTCGCCAGCGGGCAAAGGCGGTCATGGAGAAGGAGCGCTGTTACTTCGAGTGTCCGGGGACGGTTCTTTCGTGCGTGACGGCAGCGACTCCGACGGCTACCTCGCTCCGCATTGCGGGGTTCATCGTGCGCCAGGTCATTCGGGGCAAGTCCGACAAGGACATCCGCACCGACCTCATGGACCGCGCCCGGTCGGCACATCCGTTCAAACCCGCCACGCTCGACCTGAAGGATGCTCCGTGCCTGGGAGCGCTCGATGCTCCGGTCATCGTCGCGGCTTTTGCGGATTTCGACTGCCCGTTCTGCAGAGAGGTCTCTCCGATCCTCAAGAAGATTGCGCTCGACCACCCGGGGAAGGTGACCTACTGCCTCAAGCTCTTCCCGGTCAAGGGGCACGGCGAAATCGCGGTCGAGACGAGCAAGGCCGGCGTTGCCGCATTCCGCCTGGGAAAATTCTTTGAATTCCATGACCTTATGTACCAGAACTTCGAGAAACACTCGGACCGAGACATCCTCGGCTACGTGACGTCGCTCGGGATGGATGCCACCCGGTTCGTTTCGCTGCGGGAATCCCAGGCCACCCGCGACGCTGTGGTCGCCTCCAAGCGCGAAGGGCTGAAGCTCGGCGTGAAATCCACCCCGACCATCTACATCAACGGAAAGCTCTACGCCGGGGAGAAGTCGGCCGTCGAGCTGCGGGACCGGGTCGAAGAGGAGCTGGAGCTCACGAAGTAGCCTACTGCTCCCCCGCCAGGGTCTTGAGGCTCATTCCCGCAGGATACCCGTAGGAGACATATCGGTCGTACCCGTAGACCGTGATTCCGATGGGACGGTTCGAGCGCACGCCATGTACGCCGTCGGTCATCATGGACCGGGCCACACGGTACTCGCCGGTACCGACCAGCTCGAACCCTTCGGTCGGAATCGGCTTGTCGTCCACCCACAGCTTGGCTCCGACTGGGAGCACGATGTTCACGAAGTCCTGGGCGTACTTGTCGGGGATGAGGAACACGTAGTCCTTGCGGAAGCTCTCGACCGGGATCTGGAGGATGAAGGAGGGGTCGCCGGTGTCGGCATTCTGACTCAGCCCCATCGCATTGCACTCGGACTCGAGCTCGCAGTAAAGGCCACAGTCGTAGTGCGATGCGCACTCCGAATCCGGACGCCCCTGGCAATGCCCGGGAGTGCTCTGACTGGTGGCGACGCATTCGGCAAAGTCCGGCTTGGGTGCTTTTTCGCCAGCCAGGAACTGTCCCACCATCACAGGCTTGGTGGCATGAATCTCGAACGAGCTCATGGCTCCAAACTCGACGAAGGCGTTCTTGGCGAGGAACGGTACCTGGGCCACGGCCGGGGTCAGTGTGACCTTCGTGTCGTCCTCAGTGGCCAGGATGCGCCAGTAGTCCATCTCTTTGCCCCGAGGCTGGCTCCGGGATGCCACATAGTGGAGTCCCAGCCCCGTCGAGGGCAAGAGCTGTTCCTCCAGGTGGTCGCAGCAGCACACGCCGGGGCAGTCCTGGTCAGCGCTGCACTTGAACCCGGTCTCCGCACACTTCCCCTGCTCACAACGAATGGTGTTCGGGACGTTGCTGCATTCGCTGCCCGAGAATACGGCAACCGGTTTGTTGGAGCTTACCACGGTACCTGTGAGGTCGTCCCCGAATGCGCTCGTCTCGAGGTTCAGCACCGAATACGGCTCCAGCAGATAGGTCTTGGAGCTCCAGGGAGAAATCGAGCCAACCGGGTCGTCCCCTTTGAGCGTCTGGCAGGACGACGTCACCGTCACTTCGGTCCCGGGCTCTGTCCCGACGACGGCCACGAAGCCGCGATTATTGTCCCCGGTCTGCTCATACGCCATCACGTGGTATTGCTTCCCCAGACTTCCCGAGGGGATCAGCATGGAGGCGTCGTTCGAGAACACCTCGACATTGGACAGCGGGTTGAACTGGTAGGCAATGATGGGGATGTCGCTGGTGATGCGATACGCCAGCGGCTCGAGAATGCTGGCGTCGACGTTGCGCGACTCCAGCGGCAGGACCTGGAGCTTGCCCGCGGGCACTTCGAACTTCTTGGAATACCCTTCCGCTGTGGAGACCTCGACGATTGCCGGGACGGTCTTGTGAACGTTGCTCACGACCACGGCATACGGAGAGTTCTGGGCATCATTTGCCGTGCCGTCTTCGTTCTCGCTGTAGTAATTGTCGAGGTCGACGGCCCAGTACTCGCACCCGACGTTGGTCGCCTCCTTGAGGTTGACCGCACACATGGAGACGCATTGTCCCATCGCGCAGGCCGTCTTCGTCTTCTTGGAGTTGCAGGTGCTCAGCGGAGTCATTTTCGACCCGTCCGCCGCGCACATGGCCACCGTCTCCTCGTCCAGGCACGTCTTCGTGCCCGGGTAGCAGGTTCCGCATTTCCCGTCCACGCAGATGCCCGGTGCACAGTCGGTCAGGGAGTAGGCGGTCCCGGTCTCGTTGCACATCTTGGCGATTGTGCCGGCGCAGAACCCCTTGCCCGCCTCGCATTTGGCCTTGCATTCCCCGTCCACGCAACTGGTTCCAGACGGGCAGGGGAGCTCGGACAGCAACGTCCCGTCCACGCAGGCAATCAGCCAGTTGCCATCGCACCAGGTGGAACCGGGGGCACACTCCCCCTCGGCCAGGACGTCCCCGGCATCGTCGCCCCCCCCCTTTGCGCAGGAAGGCAGTGCCACCGCGGCAACCAGGAAGAGGAATACCGATCCTGACAACGCCCGGCAACGGGGTTCCGCCATCTTTCCATTCGCTATTCTCATGATGGCCTCACATGCACGCGCCGAGCACGGTTTCGCCCACGAGTGCGGCGCACTCCATCGTCCCGGGGCAGTCCGTCTTGCCCACGCGACAGGCGTACATGCACTCGAATCCCCCTTCCCACTGCTCGATGCAGAACGCCTCCGGGACACACTGGATGGTATCCTGACAGGTCTGGTTCACCTTGAAGCCGCCGCCGATGTTGCACACGCCGTCCAGCGGGGCCGTGTAGGTGTCGTCCTGCAGCCCGATGCAGTAGGCCCCGTTGTCGCAGAGGATCTTGGAGGAATCGCACAGCCGCATGCACGTGTCGCCCCCGGTTCCGGTGTGCCCGTAGATGCACAGGTCGCCCGCCGCGCACTCCTGCTCGCCGTCCCCGCACCCGATGTTCCCGGTCTTCACGGGCGGCATGCACGTGATGCGTCCGCTGGCCAGCTCGTTGCATTTCTGACCGCCCGAACAGTGGGGCTCATTCCCGCAAACGCATGATTCCTCGAAGTTGACCAGGCCGCATGATTCGTTCGCAGGGCACTTGACCCCTCCGCAGAGGGACGGATCGACCGATCGGAGGTCATCGACGACATCCTCCCCGTCCGCGTTCCCGCCGTCCGTGCCCTCGAGCCCGCAGCCGGAGAGGCAGCATGCCAACGAGAAGCCGGCCAGAACGCCAGCGCGTCGGAAACTGCCGACCCGCAGCAAGCCATGGAACCGCATGTGGTGCTCCTTTCCTAGTCCTTCACGTCGCGTTCGACGTATCGGGCCGGGATGCCCGAGATGTTGATGCAGGTGACCGTGCCGAGGAGGAAGTGAGAGGTGGTCATGGTCTCCTGCACGTCGATCAGCGTATGCGCCTGAGGTGCTTCCTCCAGGGCCGCTTCAAAGGCCTTGATCGGCGAAGGCTGCACCTGCACGAGCGATGGCCCATAGTAGACGATCGAGGCCGGAAGAATGGGCGGAATGGGGAGGAACTGGAAACCGCAGTCCTTGCCGCTGACCCGGGTGCGGGGCTCCACCATGTGCACCGTGAACTCGCCCCTGTACTTCCCGACCAGGACTTCGGCTCTCTGGGTGGCCCCGGGGACGTTCGCACTGGTCGACGGCAGCGTCTCCTCGATGTACTGCATGTGGCCGTCTTTGTCCGTCCCGACGGGGATGTTCCGGGTGATCGTCGAGTCCCGCCGCACTGCCTCGGTGTGCGTGCACGCGGCAGCGGCAACTACGAACAGTCCCAGGAATCCCACCACCTTCCATCCGTCCGCTGGGTGGCCCGCAACTCTGAATCCGTTCATGTCTTTCCTCCTTCAATTGACTGCACCATCATCTCGAAGCGCTCTTCGACCGTCAAGTACTGGCTCGCCCCGGGACATGCTACCTGTGGACTCCGGGAAGCGGATCTGCCGGAGGAGGCTTTCCGGGGCCAATCGGCACGACCTTCCTGACCACCACGTTGCGGATTCGGACTGGCGGACTCTCCTTCCAGTCCGGCCTGGCTGCCGCTGCCCCACCCTGGGGTCGGCCAACGTTGGTGACGTGGCTCCGGGCCTTCAGCGGCCCTGTTTACCCTCGGCCAGCTCCTTGGCCAGCTTTCGAGCCGCTTCATCCAGCGCTCTGACATAGGCCGTCTCCCACGCCTTCTTGTGGAGCCCCTGCGAGCCAGCCATGGTGGCCGGTATGGCAAGCGGAAATCCAATGATGTTGCAGATGAGCATCCACGCCAGGTTGCCCTTGGAGAAGTAGTCCTTGCCATTGCCCGTGACGGTGACGGGCTCGCCCCCTCCGTAGGGCGTTGCCTCGAGGTCAACCCTGGCTTCCTTCTCCGGCCCGAACTCCACGACCTGGTAGGAGGCTACCCGCACCGTGTAGTCCGGCAGCGGATCATCATCGTAGGGAGTCGTGACGGTGACGTCCGAGAATCGTTGCGACAGGCGCTTGCGGATGACCTTCATCGCCGTCGGCCGGATGTCGGACAGGACGCTGATGATGCCCCAATCCTTCTCCACCCGGATTCGCTCTGCCTGTGTCTCGATCCAGTCCAGGTTGGGTGCGTCGATGTCCAGGGACTCCTCGATCTCGACCTGCAGGAGCGCGCGGCTGCCGGCGTACATCTTCGCCTTGAACCCGGTGGCCGACGGGATATCCAGTTGGACAACGATGCTGCCGCGTGGCCGGGCCTTCGAGCGGGCCTCGTCGTCCCAGTCATCCTCAACGGCCTTCAGCCCGGTCTTGGCCGAGAGCGACACCATGGTTTGACCGCAGCCGCACAAGCACAGGGCGGCCAATAGGAGAAACTCGCCGCATGTTTTCCGCAACATGACCACTCGCCTCCTCGACTTCGGCATCCAGTCTTGCGCGGCCCCCTGGGGCATCCTCGGGTCGTCGAGAACGAAGGTCACACAACGGCATTGTCCGCGCTACCCCCAAATGGGGGGGCTGCCGGACTCGAAGAAGCCTCGGAGGCTCGACATGCGCCTACAGATCGTCGCAACCGCTCCAGCCCATGCCGTCGGCCCCCTCGCACTTGTAGCAGCACTTGGTCGCGGTCTGCCAGGTCTCGCAGCACCAGAGGTAGCCGCCAGCCGACGTGCACTTCTTGGGCGACTCGTAGCAGCCGTCCGTGAAGCCCTTGCAGCCGGCTCCTCCATACTGTGCCAGATAGCACTCCCCTCCCACGACGTCAGGGTCGGACTTGAACAATTGGAAGCAGTCCACGCAGCTCAGCACGGCCCCGCAGTCATCCATCAGGCACCACAACAGCTTTGAGCCGCAGAAGTCGGCGTTGTCCTTGGTCCCGATCTTGCAGTGGCCGGACTTGCAGGGGATTCCGGAAGGACATTCTGAGTCCTTGGTGCACGCTGCCTGGCAGTACTTCCCAGACGGCACATTGCCCTGCCACCCGCCCGGGACGGCACTGCTTCTCGGCACACAGATGCCTCCGGCCTTGCAGTCGGAATCCGAGGTACAGGGGCCGCAAGTGTCATTCAGCGGCTTCTGGCAGGTTCCGTTCACGCAGTCCGCACCGCCGAGGCAGACGCCGCACAGCGCTCCGCAGCCGTCTCCCCCGCACTGCTTGCCTGCACAGCTCGGAGAGCAGCATTGGTTGTTGATGTTGCAGATCTGGCCGGGGCCATCACAGCACTTGTTGCACTGCGTGTACTGGCAGATGCACTGGCCGTCGACCGTGCACTTCTGGTTGGACGGACAGTCCCCGCAGAAGCCACCGCAGCCATCCGGACCACATGCCTTCCCCGAGCACGACGGCACGCAGATCGCGTCCGTACATGACTTTGGGAAGGTGCCGTTCGGGTCCATGCCCCCGGAGGTACCGCAGTCGTAGTAGCTGTTTTCGGCATTCCAGCCGCACTTGGGGTTTCCGGAGCAGTCGAGGCAGAACGTCTTTCCGGAGTCACACCAGATCAGGCGGCCGAAGTCGTCGCAGCAGCCCTCGAACGACTTGGCGTAGTCGCATCCCGTTGCAGACGGAGTCTCCACTCCCAGGCAGTCGAAATCCAGCTTGGGAACGCATTGACCCACGTTGTTGCATGCGTTGGTGCCAGAGCAGCTGCCGCAGCTGCCTCCACACCCGTCAGGTCCGCACTCGTGCCCTTCGCAATCGGCTTCGCAGATGGGCTTGCATTTCCCATCGACGCACTCCTCGTTGCCAGCACAGACCTCGGCACACCCCGCACATTGGCCGTTGTTGCAGGGCTTGCCCCCAGGACAGGTCCCGCAGCTGCCGCCGCAGCCGTCGCTTCCGCACTGGATGCCCGCACAATTGGGTTGGCAGCCGGTCTGGCAGACTCCCACGACGCAGAGGGAATCGTCTACGGCACCGCTGGGAGCGTAGCAGGTTCCGCAGGTACCGCCGCAGCCGTCGCTCCCGCAGGTCTTTCCCTGGCAGCCGGGGGCGCAGCCGCACTTGCCGTCCAGGCACAGAGAGTTGTCGATTGCTCCGCTCGGCAGGTAGCAGCTCCCGCACGAGCCTCCACAGCCGTCGTCTCCGCAGGCCCGGCCGTTGCAGTTGGGCTCGCAAAGCTCCCGGGCATCCGATTCGCTGTCCGAGTCGCCGTCCCCGGCCGGGCAGCCCGGGAAGACCAGGGCCGCTACCAGGAGTAACCACCGGAACCGATGCATCGACATCTCCCTTCTCAAGGCGTCCCTCCGTCTTCGACCCGTCATTGCTCGGAAGCACTCCGCCGCAAGGACTGGGAGGCAACCGAAGCATCTCGACCGTGAGCGGCGGTGGAGCTTGTCAGTGTTGAACGAGCAGTTCGCCGGCCCTCTCGGCTCGGGATGTCACCGACTCTCCCACGCGGGTCGGCGGGCCGCCACCCCCAAATGGGGGGCGCGTCCAGTGAGGGCGCCTGCAACGATTCGTTGCGAACGGAGGCGGCCCATGAAGCGGAGCGAGTGGCTATTCCTGGGATTGGTGTCGGCGTGGAGTGTTGGCTGCGGCCAGACGGCCAATTCGTCGTCGGATGTATCCAGCGGTCTGGTGGACAAAGGCTCCTGCATTCCCGATTGCGAGGGAAAGGAATGCGGCGACGACGGCTGCGGAGGGACGTGCGGAGCCTGCTTCACGATCGAAGGTGCGGTGGACCCGGCATTGTGCAACGCGGACGGAACCTGCAAGTGTGTTCCCAACTGCCTGGGCAAGGAGTGCGGCCCGGACGGATCCGGGGGGAAATGCGGAACCTGCACTACCCTGGAAGGAGAGCTGGCCCCCTACCTCTGCAAGGCCAAAGGGACCTGCACGTGCCAGCCGGACTGCATGGGGAAGAAGTGCGGATCGGACGGTTGCGGCGGCGAATGCGGATTCTGCGCCGGCCCCGACGTTTGCGACCTCAGCGGGAAGTGCGTCTGCGTTCCCCAGTGTGGCGGCAAAGACTGTGGGGCGGATGGGTGCGACGGGGTCTGCGGCGCGTGCGGGGCCAAGCAGGCCTGCTCGGACAAAGGCAAGTGTCTGTGCGTCCCACAGTGTGAAGGCAAGGCATGCGGCGACGATAGCTGCGGCGGAGTGTGCGGGTCGTGCGGGACGGGGAAGACCTGCTGGGCCGGCACCTGCGTGGTCTCGGATTCCTGTGCGGGCTTCTGCGGCGGAGAGGTGCCGGCAGACTGCCGCTGCGAAGAGGCGTGCTTCGACGCCGGCGACTGCTGCGACGACGTGTGCGACGCCTGCAGTGGATACATGGAATGCGCGTGTTGAAGACGTGCGGGACCATCGGGGCCAACGGCAAGTGCCTCAGTTCGACGGAACGTGCGTACTGTCTGGTGTCGCCCGGTGCGACCGATGCTGCTCTGGTGAAGGAGACCTGGGCCTCCGACGAGGAGTGCGTCATGGCTTCGGGAGTCGCCGTCTGCTGGCCCAAGCCGGACACCTGTTGCGCTGGGGCTGAGATTTGCGTCGGCAGCGACCAGGTGAAGATCTGCAACGACCAGAAGAAATGGGAGACTCTAAGTTGTCCTCAGTGCCGCCTGACCTTGCGGAGAGGGCGGCCGGCACTGTGTTGGAATTCCCGTCTTCCCCGGCATGGCCTGGTCCGAGGGATGGGCGACCTGGTTCAGCTCGGGCGTCCGACGGTCGCCCCTCTACTTTGAGGAGGAGCTGCAGGACGGTGTCAGCCATTTGTTCTGGCTCGACGTCGGTATCGGAATGGGAATGCTGGCAGCCAAAGTCGTCAAGCCGGCACCCGCGCTGGGGCTTCTGCAGGTGTTGGATGAGAACTGGGTGGCTAGCCTCCTGTGGCACCTGGCTGGGGGCGAAGAGGCCGCTCCATCGGAACCGAATACCCAGCTCATGTTCGAAGCCCTGGCGAGCGACCGGATGATGACTCCGCCGTTCGCCCGCGGGTACATTCAACGTTCCTGGGACGTGGACGAGGATTGCCAGGCCGTGAACGTCCAGGAGACCGGCAAGTCGGTTCCGGCGTTGCCAGATTTCCTGGACGCGCTCGTCGGCCTTGGGATGTCCCCCGATGACGTCACCGCCGCCACCCAGCCGAAGGAGGAGTACCCCTACGATGCGAACAAGCCGCTATGTCAGGTCGGTGGCGTGGGCTCAGGTGACGACGGAGCGGGGGGAGAGATGCAGGCACCGGAGTCTCCGTTGAGGCTGGCCATGCGGGCGGAGGAAGGTGTGGCGGGAAGTGGAACCCTGCGACTGACGGCGTCCGTGTGGTCCTCCATCGATGGCGACGTGCCGGTCAAGCTCACGGCGAGGCTCCCCGATGGGGTCGACCTGGTCGATGGAAGCCAGGAACAGGTCCTTCCGCTGCGTCGAGGGACACAGACGGCAGTCCCGCTGCTGGTTCGGCATGACTCGGTTCCGATGCAGGACATCGAGGTGGAGATGGACGTCCAGACGGCAGGCTGGGGCGTCCGTGGAGTGGCCCGGCATACGTTTGGCCGGGAGCCGGCAAGGACGGTCCGACCGGAACGGGCAGGGCCGGAGCGCACGGTCAAGGGGCGCCATCTTGGCCACTTCGTTCCGCTTCTCCCCTGACGCGGCGTCGGACTGGACCAGCGTCCGCACGAGGCCGAAGTGAGTAAGGGGCTGGACACCCGCATAGCATCAGTCAGGAGAGCTGCAGCGACGGGCAGGCCCGCGCTTGGGCCTGCCAACCTCATGCCCGACCAGAACGGGAACTGCACGCCAGAGGGAAGCCACCAGCTCTCCCTGCCGGTGCGTGCCGGTCTTCTGAAACAGGATCTTGAGCATCGACCGCACCGTCGCCAGTGAAACCCCGAGCGTCCCGGCTGCATCGGTCACGCCAACCCGCGACGCCAGCAGAGCGGCCAGCGCACCCTCTCGCTCCGTCAGCGAAAATGCCTTGCGGAGCAGGTCCTCCGGAGGACAATTAGGATGTGCTGGGTCCGTGATGATTCCGGCCACAAACGCCGGTTCGTTCCCGTCATGAAGAAGCTGGCCGTCCAGTCTCAACAGGACTAGGAAGTAGGGGGGATCGCCCGACGGCCTGGGAACCGTCAGAGCCGAGCATTGAACCTGCAGTCGGCCTTGTGCGTCGTGATGGTTGGCAAGCTCCCCCAGTGTCCGCCGGAACTCCGGCGCCGTCGTGCGATGCCACAGGGCGAGGCGGCCGGAACGGACACACATGCCGTCGTTGGCGGCGAGCAGTGAATCGGCCAGAGTGTTCCGCCAACGTACCGAGCCCTCGCTGTCGAGAAGTACGACGCCGCAATTGGCATTGCCCATCAGACTGGCAAGGGCCCTGGAGATCACTTCCTGCATTGCCCCCCCCCACACGCTCTAGTAGTCCACCACAAACCTCTCACGCCCGGCGGAAAGGCGCCACCCCCATACAGGCTCGCGATGAGCTGGCTGCCTCCTCCGTCCAGGTCCATGCTGCACCTCTCACTCACTACCAGGGAACGGAATCGACCTGAGCGCTAGATTACCAGCAACCCGGAGGACCCGCAAGCCAGTCTGCCCCCCCCATTTGGGGGTGGTCGGCACCGCGAGTCCGGTGCAATCTCAGGACAGGCTGTGGCCATTTGAGATCAACTGCGGAGGGTGAAGATGTGTACCGTTCGGTGGACAGGGCTCTTGCTTGCATCGCTGCTGTGCGTGGGACTTGCAGTTGCCTCGTGGTCGTGTGACAGCGGCCCGGACGAAAGCAAGGACGTCAGCACCCGGGCAGATGAGGAGCTCTCGGAGCCGTGTACCCCCAACTGCTGGGGCAAGGTTTGCGGTGACGATGGGTGTGGTGGCACATGCGGTCATTGCTACACGACAGAAGGGGCGCTCGACGACGGTCTCTGTCAGGACGGGAAGTGCGGGTGTTCTCCGTCGTGCGCTGGCAAGCAGTGCGGACCGGACGGATGCGGCGGGACCTGCGGAGTGTGCTCCGGAGGCAAGATATGCACCAATGGGGTCTGCCAGGGGGGATGCCAGCCGAACTGTGCCGGATTGGAGTGCGGGGGCGATGGATGTGGCGGTCAGTGCGGGACGTGCGCGGGCACCGACAGCTGCCAGAACGGCAAGTGCGTGGCGCCCGATCCCGGGGACTGCGGCGTCTGCGCCGCAGGATTGTCGTGCGGCGCCGATGAGGCCAACCCCAGCTGGTGCTCGGGCTCGGGGTGCGCTTCCGGCCTCGACATGGAAGGCAAGTGCACCGGCGAAAAGAGCAACACCGTTCTCTGGTGCCAGGATGGGGTGAGCTACTCGATCGACTGCGACCATTTCAGCACGGACAAGAAGTGCGGCTGGTCGGAAGAGGCCGGCTTCTACGACTGCATCCCGATCTGCACCGCCGACTGCTCTGGGAAGGAATGCGGCGATGATGGCTGCGGTGGCTCGTGCGGCACGTGCTCGGGCGGCGACAAGTGCGTCAATGGGAAGTGCTCGTGTGCCCCCAAGAGCTGCGCCGGGTCGTGCGACCAGCCGAAGATCTGCGGCTTCATGGCGGACGGCTGCGGCCAGATGGTCTTCGGCAAGGTGGGGGATGACGGCTGCGGCGGAGACTGCTGCGACTGCAAGTGCCCGGACTGCTCGCCAAACTGCGATGGCAAGGAGTGCGGTGACGACGGGTGCGGAGGGAGCTGCGGATCCTGTACTGCGCCCGAGACCTGCAACGACGACGGCTGGTGTAGCTGCAGTCCTGCGTGCGGAGGCTTCCTTGGTGGCCCGTGCAAGCCTCCAAAGATTTGTCCTGCACAATCGGCCGGCTGCGCTCAAACCGTGTGGAAGAAGACGGGAGCGAAGGACGGCTGCGGAAACGAGTGCTGTGCGTGTCAGTGCCCCTAGGCGGGACAGGCTGGAGGGAGGCGATGGACCACGTTGTCCTCTGGAGACCGAGGAGGGCTGTCTGGCTATCAGCGGTCGTGCTCAGCATTCTGGTGGCGCCGAATGCGATGCCCGACTTCCTGAGTAGGCCCTGTCAGGCACAGGAGGGAAGCGGGAAGTGCGAGCGAGTTCTCACTGTCAAGACCTTGCCCTCAGACGCCAAAGTCTCCGTAGACGGAGGCAAGAGACGTTCAGACAGCCCCTCTTTCCTGCTGGAAGAAGGCCTCCACACCGTCCTCGTCACCCGGAATGGCTACCGTTCAGTTGAGATGAGACTGTATGTCAGGGCGAGCAGATTCGTGACCGTGTTTCTCGAGCGTGGTTCCGAAGACGCAGCGCCCATCCAGTTCTCCCCTCCCGGGTTCTCCGTTCCGAGTGAGACGGGTGCCAGGCTCACGACTCATGCCAGTCCCTCAAGCGAGTCTGACGATGCGAGCCACGAAGCCAACGAAAGCAAGAAGACAGTGAAGGGGAAGAAGGCGATCAAGTCCGAGTCGTACGGGAAGGGGAAAGCGGGCAAGGGGGCGGCCGCTGCAAAGGTGAAGAAATCGGCCAAGGCCGAGGCAGCCGAACGGGCGAGGCTGGAGGAGGAAGCCAGGCTGGAGGAGGAAGCGAGGCTGGAGAAGGAAGCCCGGCTCGCAGAAGTGGCGGCACGCAAGGCTGAGAAGGCCCGGGAAGCTGAGGAAGCCCGGAAGGCCGAGGAGGCCCGGAAGGCCGAGGAAGCCCGGAAGGCTGAGAAGGCTTGGCTGGCTGAGGAAGCAAGAAGGGCAGAGAAGGCTCGCAAAGCGGATGAGGCGAGGAAGGCTGAGAAGGCTCGGAAGGCCGAAGAGGAACGCAAGGCCGACGAAGCACGCAAGGCCGACAAAGCACGCAAGGCCGACGAAGCACGCAAGGCCGACGAAGCACGCAAGGCCGACGAAGCGCGCAAGGCCGACGAAGCAAGCAAGGCCGACGAAGCGCGCAAGGCCGAAAAGGTTCAACTGGTCGCTGAGCGGGAGCGCGAGGCCGACGAGGCGAGGGCGGGGGAGGTGCAAGGGAGCTCTGCAGCACTCGACGAGCAAGGGAAAGCAGAGTCCCACGGGGATGACCCGACCGGTCTGTACGGTCCGTCAGGATCGATTGGCGGGTCACCAAGTGTAACTGCCGAGCGCCGGACCTCCAGCGCCAAGGCGCGGAATGTCGGAGGCTGGATTCTTCTGGGCACGGGTATTGCGATGGCAGGCACCGGGACCACGCTGGCCGTGCTCGGAATTCAGGGGGAGGAGACGGTTCGCAACGAGAATTCCTGGAGTCAGCAGAGGGCTCACAATCTGTGGGAGTCGTCGCAGACCTTCCAGAGTTGGGGGATCGGTCTGGCCAGCGCAGGCGGCGCCGTGGCGATTGGCGGTCTCGTCTGGCTTCTGGCGGGGGGAAACGGCGATGGCAAGGCTGACGAAGCAGCCGTGTACGTCTATCCCGAGTCCGGTGCTGTGCACTTCGGCTGTTCGGTGGTGTTCTAGAAGGTGCGGGGAGCAGGAGGATCTTCCGGCTCAAGCTGAGCCGGTGGAAGCATGGGGGAAGCGTGATGCGGACTGGCGGTTGGAGACCTCGTCAAGGCGGCTTTCCGGCATGGGATTTCGTGTTCGTCGCCGTTCTTGCGACGGTCCTTGCCTGCAACGAACCGTTCCCTGAGGACGATCTTCGGGTCTGTCCTTGCATGGACGGTTGGACCTGCCACAAGGATGTCTGCAGAAAGGATTGTTCGGACGGCGGTTCCTGCCCGCCAGGGACGGATTGTGACTCGAAGACGAAGACGTGCCTCCCGGATCAGGACGAGCCGCCCTGCAAGCCCAACTGTCAGAATGTGGAGTGCGGAGGCGACGGATGTGGCGGCTCTTGCGGAACCTGCTCGGGTGGCAAAGTCTGCAAGGCTGGGCTTTGTACGGCCGGCGGTGGGGGATGTGAGCCGCAGTGCTACACGCCGGAGGGAGCGATCAAGGAGTGCGGGCTTGATGGGTGTGGAGGCTACTGTGGGTCGTGCAAAGCTGGTGTGTCGTGCCAGAACGGCTTTTGCGCAGCGAGCGGGAGCGGGCAGATCGGCAGCGCGTGCTTGAGCGATGCTCAGTGTTTTGCCGGGGATGTTCCGTTCTGCGTGTCAGGGGACTCCTTTCCCGGCGGTTACTGCACCAGCGCCTGCAATGTTCAAGGGGCAGCCGGTGATTGTCCGATTGGCTCGACCTGCTACAGCTTTGAAGGGGTGGACACTCCCGTCTGTCTGGACGACTGCTCGTCGGAATCGGACTGCCGGCCCGGCTACACTTGCTGGGAAGGCGAGGATTCGAATCGGTACTGCTTCCCTTAGGAACACCCCATAACCTGTTCCCCTCCTGCCGCCCGCCTGCTATGATCCGCTCTCAGAGAGGGGCGCATGACATTGGCTGGTGACACCGGTGTTTTCCTCGTCGGGCTGACCGGCGGAGTCGGGTCTGGAAAGAGCACCGTCGGTCGGATGCTGGCCCAGGCCGGATTTCCCGTCATCGACACGGACCGGGTCGGCCACGAAGTGCTCGAGCGGCCCGCCGTGCTTGCCCGTGTGTCTGCCGCCATGGGGCAGGACGTGTCGGACGGAGCGGGGAAACCGGACCGGAAGCGGATTGGTGAGATCGTCTTCTCCGACCCGGACCGCCGTGCAGCTCTCGAGGAGATCCTCCATCCCGAGATCCAGCTCGAGGTGAAGAGGCGGATTGGAGACTGTGCGGAGAGCGGCTGCGAGGTGGTCGTGCTCGAGGTGCCGCTGCTGGTCGAGGCCGATTGGGACAGGCTCGTCGACCTGGTCGTCGTGGTGGACTGTCCGCTGGAGGTGCAGGTGGCTCGATACGCAGCCAGGACCGGGGCCGCGGTGCGGGAAGGCCAGGGGCGGGTGGCCGCACAGGCTGGTCGAGAGCGCCGGCTGGCCGCGGCACACGTCGTGCTCGACAACTCCGGAGCGCTCGAAGGGCTTGAACGCCAGGTGACTCGACTCATCGAGCACCTGCGCACCTTGGAAAGGGGAAGCGGCGGCTAGACAGGATCTTGTGAAGCGGCCATCAACACCGGCCTTGAATGCCGGTGGCTCATAGCCCCGACCACGCGGGAGGGGCAACCGAGGATGACCCCTTCCAAGCCAGGAGGTGCAGATGTCGGGCAAGGCAGTGCTGGTCACCGGGTATCCGAACTTCGTCGTGCGGAGGCTGGTGGAGAGGCTGGCAGCGCAGGGGCGGCGGGTCTACCTGCTGTGCCGCGAGGATTTCGAGAAGGCGGCCCGTCGGGACTTTGCCCGGCTCGAAGAGCAGGTCCGCCTCGTCACGGGCGACGTGGTGAGCATGGACCTGGGGCTGTCCGGGGCGGAAGTCAAGGTCATGCGGGCCGAGGTGGGCACCGTGTTTCATCTGGCCGGTATCTACTACCTCGGCAGCAGCGAGACGGAAATGGAGCGGGTCAACATCGAGGGGACCCGGAATGCGCTGGCCTTCTCCGCCGAGCTGCCGGGACTCGAGCGATTCGTCCACTACTCGACCGCATTCGTGGCCGGCAGTCGTGAAGGCGTGATCCTCGAGGATGAGCTGCCCGAGCCACCCCGCTTCCGCAACTCGTTCGAGCGCACCAAGTTCATGGCCGAGCGGATTGTCCGAGGGGCCATGGGGGAGTTGCCGGTAAGCATCGTTCGCCCCTCGCTCATTGTCGGCGATTCGCGCAGCGGCGAGATCGAGAAGCTCGACGGCCCCTATTTCTTCATGCAGGTGCTGGTGAACCTGCCGATTGACATCCATCTGCCTCTGGTCGGCAAGGGGGCTTTTCCGCTCAACCTCGTGCCCGTCGATTTCGTGGTGGCTGCCCTCGCCCATGTGGCCGAGCATCCCGCCGCGGTCGGACGCACGTTCCACCTCGTGGACCAGAATCCCCTGCCGGCCCGAATGGTGTTCGAGATGCTGTGCAAGGCCGCAGACAAGAAGGCCCCCCGCGGGGTCATTCCGCACAACCTTGCCACCGCGCTCATGAAGATGCCCGGGCTCGAGAAGGGGTGGCGGTCCCCACGCCTGTTCGTCGAGTGCCTCAACCAGCTCGTGCTGTACAATGCGATGAACACGGCGGAGATTCTGGGCGGGTCAGGTATCGCCTGCCCCCCGTTCTCGAGCTACGTCGGAAACCTGGTGGCCTTCCTGAAGAAGAAGCGAAAATAGACCCTTCGCCAGATCGGCGATCGCTCGCTGTTGCCCCTCCCGCGTGGTCGGGGCTGTGTGCCGCCAACATGGAAGGCCGGTGATGATTGCCTCTTCACAGGATGCCGGCTCAGCCCTTCGCACCCAACACTTCCAGTGCAAGCTCCAGCCGTCCCATGGGCGGGGAAACCTGGACGCCGACGACCATCGGGCGCACCCGCTCGAGAGTCTCGGCTGCAATCTGCACGCCGACCTTGCGGGCCTGCTCGCCACTCACCTGCTGGGCCTCCGCCATACGACGGAGGATCGGCTCGGGCACGCTGGCCCCCGGCACCTCGTTGTTCATGAACTCGGCGTTGCGCAGGCTCACGAGCGGCCAGATGCCGGCGAGCACCGGAATCCGGATGTTTCTCTTGGCCAGGGTGTCGAGGAACGACTCGAGCACGGCCACGTCGAAGACCGGCTGCGTGATGGCGAAGTGGGCGCCGGCATCGACCTTCCAGTAGAAGCGGTTGAGCTCGAAGTCGAGGTTGACCGCTCCGGGGTTGACGCCCACGCCGACGACGAATTCCGTCGGATCTCCAATGGAGTTGCCGCCGAGATCCAGGCCCCGATTGAGGCGAGTCACCATGTTGGTAAGCCCGATGGAATCCACGTCGAAGACTGCGGTGGCATCGGGGTAGTCGCCCATCTTGGGAGGGTCGCCCGTGATGATCAGGAGGTTGCGCAGGCCGAGAGCGTGGGCACCGAGCATGTCCGACTGCATCCCGAGAAGGTTCCGGTCACGGCAGGTGTAATGGAGCAGCGACTCGATGCCGGCCTCCCGTTCGATGAGCACGGCCAGTGCCAGCGAGCTCATGCGGGCCGAAGCGCGAGGTCCGTCCGGGATGTTGATCACGTCCACTCCGGCCTGCCGGGCGCGTCTTGCCCGCTCGATGACCTTGCCGACCTGGTGGCCTCGAGGGGGGACGAGCTCGATGCTGGTCACGAACTGCCCGGAGGCAATCTTCCGGGCGAGTCCGGAACGTTCGGGCAGGGGCTTCTCCTGCACGACCGGCGTGGTGCCGTTGACCTTGGCCACGATTCCGCGTGTGTCCTTGGGCCGCGACTCAGGCGCCAGCGCGTACAGCGCCTTACGCATGGCCCGGGTGTGCTCGGGGGTCGTACCGCAACAGCCTCCCACGATGCGCGCACCGGCCAGCACGAACCGCTTGGCGTACTCCTCGAAATACTCCGGAGACGCCAGGTAAAGGTTTCTTCCCTCGATAGCCCTTGGGACTCCAGCGTTGGGCTGGACCGACACAGGCAGGTGGGTCGATGGCACGATGCGCTCCACCGACTGCAGTGCCACCTCCGGCCCCACGCTGCAGTTGACCCCGACCACGCTGGCTCCCCAGGCTTCCAGGCGGGCGGCAAACGTCTCCGGGGCCGTTCCGTACAGCGAGTTCCCATCCTCCTGCAGAGTCATCTGTGCGATGACCGGCAGATCGCAGACTGAGCGAGCCGCAGCGAGCGCCTGGTGGATCTCGTTGAGGTCTCCGAAGGTCTCGAGGATGATGAGGTCGACACCGGCCTGAGCCAGCGCTTTTGCCTGCTCGGCAAAGAGCTCTCGGGCCTCCTCGGTCGATGTGGGTCCCCACGGCTCGATCTTGATTCCGAGGGGGCCGATGGCTCCGGCCACCAGCACCGTGTCTCCCGCTGCCTTGCGGGCCAGTTCCACGCCCCGACGGTTGATCTCATCGAGGCGATCCTCCAGGCCGTGGGCCGCCAGCTTCACCCGGTTGGCACCAAACGTATTGGTCTCGATGACGTCCGCTCCAGCCTTCACGTACTGGGCGTGACAGTCGAAAACGAGATCCGGAGCCGTGAGGTTCAGCTCGTCGAAGCACCGGTTGATGAACACGCCATGCGAGTACAGGAGGGTCCCCATGCCTCCGTCGAACAGGAGCAGCTTGCGACTATCGAGCAGATCAAGAAACTTCGTCGTCATTCCACCAGAACCTCCCAGAGGAACATAGTCACTCGGTCGGGGCAGCGACAAGCTTGTCGGTAATGTTGCCCGAATTGTGGTTGTTTCCGCCAAAGCGGGGCCAGTACAGGTTGGCAGGTCCCGACGTCAGGCACTGCACAGCCTTGACCTGGTTGCTGTTCTTGTAAACCACACGGCCCTCTCCCAGAGCCACCGGCGAACCGGGCCACAGAAGCGCTCCCATGTCATCCTCGGGGGTTTCGAGCTTGAGGTGCCACACGCGCTCGCCGCCCGCGGACACCACGTATACCCAGTGGCGACCTGCCGAGAAGAAAATGAAGCCGTCGTCGGTTTGAAGCGGCTGTGCGATGTACTCGACGTTCTGCTCTTTCGGGAGGAAGTGGAAATTCTTCGCGCCCGTTTCCGCCGTGACCGAGAGCAGTCCTGCATTCACCGTGCCCAGCAGCAGCGTGCCCTGGATACCCTGGGACAGAGAGACGACCCGTGTGTAGGTGGTGTAAACCGGCAGCCCCTCGGGTACCACCAGCTCGCCGTTGGGGTCCACTTCGAACAGCCGGCTCTCCTTGTAGTAGTCGACGTTGCGCTCAGTCCCGGCGACGAAGAGCACATGTGCCTCCTCGTCGAGCAGCAGGTTGCTCGTGATCTCGAACCCCTCCGGCAGCGGACGGGACCAGAGCTTGTCCCCTTTCTCCACGGCCATCGCCCGCAATGCGGTCCGGGTCGGGATGAGGAGAGTCTCCTGGCCGTAGAAATCGGCCGGCCCGATGACCGGCTGGATCCCCTCGAGGAAGTCGGGCAGCTTCTCCTGCCCTTCCATCTTCCAGGAAATGAAGGTGCCCAGCGTGCCGCGGTCCTCGATGTGGTAGACCGACCCGTTATCGGTCACGGCCATGACGTAGCCGCCCTCCGCAATCGCCACCGCCCCCGAGAGGTTGCCGTCCAGGGGCTGAAGGAAGCGGGCAATGCCGTTCTTGCCCACGGCCAGCAGGCTCTGTGCGTTGGTCCCGACGTACAGCACCCCTTCGGCTCCGATCACCGGCGTGTAGAGCTCACCCGGGGAGGCAATGCCGCTCTGTGCATCGTCCTGCGGCCAGGTCCAAACCTTGTTGCCCGATTTGCCCAGGGCGTAGAGGTTCTGGGCACTGGCCGCATACAGGATGTCCCCCTTTCCGAGCGCAAGATGGGCCGTGCCGCCCGCGGTCCCGAGGGTGGCGGTCCAGAGCACATCGCAAAGAGCATTCTCTCCGGTATCCGGCTCAACCCTTCGGCCGTCCGGGAGAATGATCGTCTCGGGCTGCGCGTCCGGGTCGGGAGGAAGGTAGCCACCGTTGCCCGTGCAACCGACTGCGGCCGGGCCCAGTGCGGCGAGGAAGACCAGCCGCGCGAGAAGTCGACGGATTGCCTGAGCGTCCCGCATCCGCGTCACTCCACGTAAGGATTGAAGTAGCCATGTCGAAGGCTCGGGAATCGTTCCCGAACCTGCTTCACGGTGGATGCCAGCCCGATGCCGCCTTCGCCCGGTCCGATGGCATCAAGATAGTAGTCGGGGTCGATGTTCAGGTTGCGCCACTGGATCATCTGGATGTCGAGCTCGGAGATGAGGTCGCAAAGAAGCGCGACTTCTGACTCACGGTCGGTCAGGCCGGGGAAGACGAGCAGGTTCAACGAGACGAAGCGGTTCTTTCGGCGTGCTCTTCGGATCGACTCCTTGACGTCCTGGAACGTGTAGCCCACGGGGCGGTGATAGCGGTCGTAGTTGCGAGGCTCCGGGCTGGAAAGGCTCACCCGGATGCTCGACAGTCCGACGTCCACGAGCTCCTCGACGGAGTCCGGGCGGGACGCGTTCGTGTTGAGATTGACGGTGTGTCCGGGATGGCGGGTGCGGATGAGGCGGACCGCCTCCACGAGCGTCCTGGCGCGGGTGAGCGGCTCTCCTTCGCACCCCTGTCCGAAGCTGCAGATGGGGCGCTCCACCCGAGAGAAATGAAGGCCCGCGACCTCGGCAATTTCCGACGCGCTCGGGTGGAAGTCGATCCTCTCCTGCGTGACCGGAATCGACCCCTCCTGGAGCGAGATGCAGCCGACGCAACGGGAATTGCAGCTCGTCGCGGTCGGGAGGGGGCATTCCCAGCGCTTCAGGAAGAAGTTCTGAGCGGCCCGGCAGCCGTAGTCCAGTGCGCAGCGGCGAAGCTGGAGCATGAGGCGGTTGTTGGGGAAGCGGTGCAGGTCCCGCCCCACCCCTTGCGAAATGGCATTGGTGTCGAACAGGGCCGGATCCTGGCGTCGCTCCGGGTCGATGCGAAGCGCCGTGGTCCAGAAGACGCCGTCCGCCCATCCGACCGGTGCGTAGGCGAAGAGCGGGAGGATGGGAGAGTCCGGCAGCTTGCGGAAGGCCGGGTGAGTCAGCCTCAAGTAGGCAGGCGGAAGGAACACCGACACTGCGGTGAGACGGTCGTCGTCTCCGGCGAACTCGACCAGATGCCCCTTGCGGTCAAACCCGAGCGGCAAGCGACCCGGCAGCAGGAACACATCACCGCCCGGAGGCAGGGGTACCAGCTCTTCGGGGGCCGGCTCGCGGATCCGATAGCCGTCGAACACCGCCATGTTCAGTCGCGGATGGTCGAAGATCTGTCCGGTTGAATCGGCATAGGCCATGCGAGGAATCGTCGCCATCTCCACCTCCGGCAGGAAGACTACCACACTGCCCCGATTACGCCAACGTCGCGTGCGCACGATGCACGCAATTGCTTGCGGGCAAACAGGCCCCCGGCTTTGTGCTTGCGCGGGTGCGGGCTGCTGTGTCAAGCTGCGCCCATGAGCGACGTGGTCACCGGCACCGGCCAGATCAAGCGGATCGTGTTCGTCAACCCGACCAACGGGTACACGGTGGCCCATTATGTTCCGGACGGGAGTGAAGCGGTGGACGTCGTGGTCGGCGTGATGCCGGCGGTCTCCGAGGGGGACCTGGTCCGCATCGCCGGCCGCCGGGTGGTGGACCCGAAGTTCGGCCGCCAGATCCGACTCGACCGCATCGAGCCCATGCTGCCCCACTCCCAGGATGGGACCCGCCGGTGGCTCGGCTCCGGCGCCATCCCCGGAGTGGGACCGGTGACTGCCGAGCGGCTCGTCGAGTTCTTCGGGGACGACCTGCTCACCGTGCTCGATGTCTATCCCGAGCGCCTCATGGAGGTGCCGGGAATCGGCAAGAAGAAGGGGGAGGCCATTGCCCGGGCCTGGCACCAGAAGGTGACCTCCAGGCGAATGCTCGTGGGCCTGTACGGTCTGGGGCTGGGCAACGCACTGTCGGGTCGCCTCGTGGCCCAGTACGGAGAGCACGCAGTCCGCGTCGCCAGCGAGAACCCGTACCGGCTGGCCCGGGAGGTCCGGGGCGTCGGGTTCCTCACCGCGGACCGGCTTGCTCAGACCCTGGGCATCGCCAAGAACGCTCCGATGCGCATCGAGGGCGGGATCCTCTACTACCTCGACCAACAGGGGGGCGAGGGGCACTGCTACGTCCCTCGGGACGTGGTCGTGACTCAGGGGGCCGAGTTCCTGGGCGTGGACATCCTCGAGGTCGAAGCAGTGCTCAAGCGCATGCTCGAGGAGCGGGTCGTGGCCCTGGAGACCCGCTTCGGGTCGGATGACATCTACGCGCCCCGGCTGCTCCGGGCCGAGTACGACAGCGCACGGTTCGTCTCCCAGCTCCTTCGCACTCAGGAGGAGCGCCCGCATTCACGCCTGAAGCGAGCCCTCGAGCAGGGGATCTCCTTCATTCGACTCGATCTCACGGAAGAGCAGGTCCAGGCCGTCTGGACCGCGCTCAGCAACCGCTGCACGATCATCACCGGCGGTCCGGGTACGGGAAAGACCACGGTGATCAAGGCGCTCATCTCGTCGCTTCGATACCTCAACGAGGAAGTGGCCCTGTGCGCCCCCACCGGTCGTGCGGCCAAGCGCATGACCGAGACCACCGGCGTGGAAGCCAGGACCATCCATCGCCTCCTCGAGTACAACCCCGGCGAAGGGCGTTTCCAGCGCGATGCCGACCGTCCCATCGAGGCCACTGCAATCATCGTCGATGAAGTGTCGATGATCGACGTCGAGCTTATGGCGGCTCTATTGGGGGCCCTGGCCCCCGGTACCCGCCTCGTGCTCGTGGGCGACAAGGACCAGCTCGAATCGGTCGGCCCTGGTGCCGTGCTTCGCGACCTCATCGATGCCGGGAGCGTTCCCTGCATCCGCTTCACGCAGATTCATCGGCAGGCCGAAAAGAGCCTCATCGTGGTCAACTCGCACCGGGTGCTCAGAGGGGAGCAGTTGGCGGCCCAGACATCGGCCGGCAACTCCGACTTCTTCTTCATGGAGCGTGGGGACCCCGACGCCTGCGTCGAAACCCTCGTCGAGCTCGTACGTGACCGCATTCCGTCGAGGTTCCGGTTCGACCCGATTCGTGACGTCCAGGTGCTTGCACCGATGCACAAGGGAAGTCTCGGGGCTCAGAGCCTCAACGAGCGCCTCCAGAGGGAGCTCAATCCCAATGGACAGGAGCTCCGCAAGGGAGACCGGATCTTCCGCCGCGGCGACCGCGTCATGCAGATCAAGAACAACTACGACAAGGAAGTGTTCAACGGCGACGTCGGGTTCGTGGACTCGGTTGCCATGGAGAGGCTGGCCGTGCTGATGGCGGACGGGCGTCGTGTGGTCTACGATGATTCGGACCTCGACGAGCTCGTGCTCGCCTATGCCGTGACCGTCCACAAGTCACAGGGGTCGGAGTATCCCGTCGTCGTGATGCCCGTGCACACGCAGCACTTCGTCATGCTGCGAAGAAACCTGCTGTACACGGCCATGACCCGAGGCAAGCGGCTGGTCGTGCTCGTCGGGACCCGCAGGGCCGCGGCTCTGGCCATCCGGAACGACCAGACCCGGCAGAGGTTCACCAGACTGGCGGAGCGAGTCCGGGAGTTTGCCCGCTACGGCTACACGAGAGGATAGACATTGGCCGACACAGCAGGACGAGGAGTGTTCTACCGCCACGAGGGAGTGGGCGGTGCCGGATATGTGCTCGAGGACGGCAAGAAGGGCCTGCTCGTCCAGAAGGATGACGGCTCGCGTGACCGGATTCCCACGTCTGCAGTGCTGGTGCTGACGCGGCCGTTCCCGTCCTTGACCGCTGCCGCCCCCTACCTGGCCCGTGTTCGAGAAGAGAGCCGGGCGGTGGACCTGTCGACTGCCTGGGATTTGTTGCTCGAGTCGGGGCCGGCTCCGGTCACCGTCGATGCGCTGCTGGAGCTGTGCGGCGGCGGCGTTGCCGACGTCCATCGGGATGCCCTTCTCCTGGCACTCCACGACCCGGATTCGCTGTTCCGCCGCAAGGGAGATCTTTTCGAGCCCGTTTCCCGCAAGGTCCGTGAGGAGCGCGAGCTCCAAGCGCGCCGGACCCGAGAACGGCAGGCCGCCCTCGATGAGCGCATCCGCGAGTTCCGGACCCTTCTCGAACGAGCGAGCGGCCCGGCGGGCGCTGCACGCCCGGTCAACTCGGATGAACGACAGTCGAAACCATCCACTTCACCCCTCCACGCAGGGGTCGGAGCCGGCGAGGTTCAGTCGGGCTTGTCCCCGGAAGGATCGGCTGTGCTGGCCGCGATTCGGCAATGTGCGCTCGACGGTCAACCCAACAGTGCGGCCTCTCCCGTCCTGTCCGCCCTGTTTCCGTCGGATACCCGCCCCTACCCCGTGGTGGCGTTCGACCTGATGGTCAAGCTGGGCATCTGGAGCGAGCACCAGGATCTCAACCTGCTGCGTCACGACATTCCCGTGAGCTTCCCGCCCGAGGCATTGGCCGAAGCGGAGTCGCTGGCCGCAGCGCTTCCCGGAATCTGCTCGTCCCGACCGCTCCTCGACATCGCAGCGGTGGCCATCGACGACCCCGACACGCAGGAGGTCGACGATGCCCTGGCCATCGTCAAGACCGAGAGAGGCTACGACATCCACGTGCTGATCTGCGACGTGGCCTCCGCAGTTCCGGCCGACGGTGCGGTGGACCTGGAGGCCCGGCATCGGGCAACGACGGTTTACCATCCGCTGCAGAGGCTTCCGATGATTCCGGAGCGCCTCTCCCACGATGCAGCCAGCCTCGTGGTCGGCCGCCCTACCCTGGTCCTCGACCACGTGCTGCACCTCGACTCGGAGCTGAAGCTGTTCGACAGCTCGCTCCAGGTAGGCACTCTCGTCCTCGAGAGACGGATGACCTACCACGAGGTCGAGGCGCTCCTCGAACAGCCCAGCGGTGACTGGGGAGAGCGGGTAGGCCTTCTCTGGACGGCGGCAAGCCTGCTCATCGAGCAGCGTCAAAGGCAGGGGGCGGTGCAATTCTACCCTCCGGAGACCCGCTACCGGCTCATCGACGGCCGTATCGAGATCAAGCGGGTGGACACCACCATGAAGAGTCGCCGCCTGGTGGCCGAGTTCATGGTCGCCGCCGGTGCGGGAGTGGGCAGCCTTCTGGCCGACCGCAAGATCCCGGCCATCTACCGGATCCAGCCTGTTCCGGACGAAGACCTTGGGTGGACTGACGAGCGAGGCCGGGACCCGGTCTATATCTTCGAGGCCGTGCGCAAGCTGAAGAAGGCGGGCATCTCCCTTCAACCCGAGCGGCATTTCGGCCTGGGGGTCAAGGCCTACTGCCAGGTCACAAGCCCCTTGCGCCGCTACTCGGATCTCATCATGCAGCGGCAGCTCCACGCAGTGCTCACCACCGGGGTTACCCGTTACTCCGACGGCGAGCTGCTGGCCCAGATGTCGGTCGCGGACCAGACATCGGGAATCATCAAGCGCATCTGCGACGATGCCGAGGACTACTGGGCCCTGGCCTACCTTCAGCAGCATCCGGGGCTCCAGGTGCAGGCCGTCGTGCTCAGCACCGACCGACGGTCACCGCTCGTTCTCCTGACGGAATTCGACGTCCAGGCCCGGTTCAATCCCCGGGGGCAGGTGAACGAGGGGCAGCGCCTCGCGCTGCAGGTCGTCCATGCCCAGCCCCGCACGGGAACGCTGGTGCTCAAGGAAGCGGAGTAGGAGCCTCAGGTTCCGGTTCGACTGTACTGTGCCGTGTCCAGAGCTCGCGTGTCCCCCCCTATTTGAGGGTGGCATCAGCCCGTGGTTCGGTCTAACTCCATAGGATGGAAGTCCGAAGGGAGGCAAGGATGAACCATCGAACCTGGATTGCCCTGGCGGTGCTTGTCGGGGCGCTCGCTCCGAGCACCATCGCAACCGCTCAGGAGGGCGGTCTCGATGCGATTCTGGCCAGGGTGTCGTCTGCCCAGACGGTCCCCGAAGGCCTTGACGCGTTCGGATACTATAACCGTGCTGTCATGCTGGAGAAGAAGGGCGCCCGGGACGAGGCCATCTACTGCTTCCACCAGGCAAGCGAGCTCCTGGCCCCAGGCCACCCGTTGCGAAGGTACGCGCTGCAGAAGCTGCGGCGCCTCCTCGATGAGATTCCTCCTCAATCCGGGGCAGCGAGCAGAGAGGATCCGGGCGACGATGATGAGGCCGAAGAGCAAGTCGAAGAGGAGGATGAGGAGTACCGACCTGCAAAGGGCAGTCCCAAGCCTCGTGCGACCCGAGTGGACGATGAGGTCGAAGAGGACGAGGGAGAGAATTACGAGGACGGCGACGAGGACGGCGAGACAGACGAGGAATATCGAGGTGCGAAGGCTAAGCCCAGACCGCGAATCACTCACACAGCGGAAATGGACGACGAGGATGGCGACGAAGACGGCGAAGAAGACGCTGACGAGGGCGCTGACGAGGATGGCGACAAAGGTGATTCAGAAGACGGGGAGGAGAACAACCCAGACGACGAAGGAGAGGCCGCCGCACGAGAAGAGGGCGAGGGAATCGGAGTTTCCTTCATTGCCGCACGAGGCGAGAGCTACCGTGTCAGATCCTCCGCCTCCGGAGAGAGCTGCAGAGCCCCCTGTACCCTGGCATCAGCCGAGGGCACAGACTATGTGACGGTTACGGGCGATCGGGACTTTGGTCGGAGCATCGGGGTCGGCCCCAGAGGGGCGACCTACGAGATCCGCGGAAGAAGCGCTCCGCTCATCATTCTCGGGTCGGTGACTGCCGGCGTTGGCGCCGTCGCCGTAATCGTCGGTGCGGCGACCTACGAGAAGGACACCTACATCCACACAAACTCGGTCACTCAAGAGGTGGAGTGGGAGCGCCACAGCCGAACGCTGAACTACGTGGCTTTCGGCGTTGGAGGAACGGCGGTCATTGCCGGCACTGTGCTGGCGATCATCGGAGGTGTCCGTGGCAACCTGGTCGAGGTCGATGACCAGGCGGCCGAGGATGCCGATGTCGGCATCGCTCCTTTGCCGGGCGGGGGGCTGGTGCAGGTCGGGGCACATTTCTAGGCACGAGGCGAGTGTGTTGCCTGCCGTTCAGCAAGGAGACGGAGCATGGAAAGGACAGGCTTGGGGGTTCATGGGAAGAGGAAACGATTCTGGGGGGCGGCAGTCATTCTGATGCTGGCATCGCTTTCGGGCGGGTGGTCGGGGGTGGCGCTTGCGGAGGCGAGGCCCGGCTCGATCCAGGTGACTTCGACTCCCCCGGGGGCTTCGCTCTATCTCGATGGGGAGCCGACCGGGGAAGTTACCCCGGCGGTGTTGGGTGACCTGGCGCCCGGCCAGTACGTCGTGACGGCGGTCCTCGGTAGCCTGTCGGCCGAGGAGATTGTTGTGGCTCGTGCCGGCAAGAAGTCTGTCGTCGAGCTGAATCTGACGATGAATCTCAGCGTTCTGAAGGTTACCTCTCACCCTGCCGGCGCAACCGTGACGGTCGACGGTCTGTCCGAGGGCGAGACCCCCAACACGCTCTACGTCGAGGCTGGCAAGCACTCTCTGATGTTCGCCAGGAAAGGATGCTGCAATGCCGAAGTCGAGGTTGACGTGATCCCCGGTGGCACCGAGGTTCACCAGGAACTGGTTCCCTGTGCGACGCTTCGAATCACGGCCGAGCCCGCTGAGGCTGAAGTGCTGATTGACGGGCTGTTGGCAGGTAGCGGCAAGGCGACCATGGCCCTGCCACTCGGAGAGCACAAGATCATCGTCCGAAGCCCCGGGCACGCCGACTATGTGCGGGAGCTGAACGTCAACCGATCGGACCCGATCACGCGTCACGTCGTGCTTGTGAACTTCGCCGACCAGGCCAGGGAGGCCAGCTCGGCCAAGAAGGCTCGAAAGGTCTGGTTCTGGACCTCTGTGGGACTTGCCGCAGCAGGCGTGCTGGGAGCCGGGACCGGGCTCGGACTGATGTTCTACGAGGACTCCGAGGCCGATCGGGACAAAGAGCGTTACTCGGAGGCCAGGTTCGGCAGCTACGTGGAATCGATGTACCACGACGCGTACAAGAACCACCAGGACTCGGCGCAAATGTGGCAGACCGTGGGCCTGGGGTGCGGTGTCGTGGCGCTGCTGGCGGGAGGGTCCATGCTCTTGGCCGCCCTCCCAGAGCCCCGACTGTTCGACGGGACGGATTCCAAGGGGCCTGGCATCTCGCTGTACTCGGTTCCGATGGACGGCCAGGGCTTCGGTGCGGGGCTTTCGGTGACGTACTGACGGTCAGTGCGGGGAACGAGCGCCTGTTTCACCGCCAACGCATCGCTAGTTCATGCAGGCATCATACTGGCTGTCGCACTTGCCGCCATTTGATATGGATGAGTCGAGGCACGACTGGGTCGGTGGATTGCCGCAGCTTTCGTAGATGCAATCCATAAGATCGAGAAACTCCAACTGGTCCGACGGCATCCCGGAACCGATGCAGGCTTCAGCGGCCTCGAACCAGTCAGCGGCCGGGACGCCCCCCGTACAGCCGTACAGCTTCCAGCACGGCAAAAGATAGTTGAAGCATGCCTTGTACTCGCTCAAGCAATGGTCTGCCATGACGGTGATCCAGCACTCGTAGTCCGGGCAGGCCGAACCGCCGTTGTCACTGAAGCACTCCGAAAGGCTGACAAGGAGCTGCTTGCCGGAAGTCGAACCCTGCTGGAAGCAGTTGTCCTTGCAGTTGCTGTCGCCCTCTCCGCAGTTTCCCATGCATTCGAAGATGCTGTCGCAGGATGCTCCAGGCTCCGAGCAGATCTTGTCGTAGCAGATTCCGCCGCACCCGTCGGTGCTCTTCTCGCCACAGTAAATGGTTGGGCAGTTGGGATCACTCGTAGAGGACGGCACTGATTTCGGGTCGCAGGTGCTCTTGCACGACGGCACGCAGACGTCCTCCTTGCACTTGCCCCCGACACATAGAGAGTTGTCGATCCCGCCGGTGGCGTCGTAGCACGACCCGCACAACCCGCCGCAGCCGTCGCTTCCGCATTCCTTGCCGGCACACTGCGGTTGGCATCCGCCCTGGCATTTGCCGTTGCTGCACGTCTTGCCGCCCGAGCATGACCCGCACGAGCCGCCGCAGCCGTCGCCTCCACAAACCTTGCCGGAGCAGCTCGGCTTGCAGGTCTGGCAGGTGCCGTTGCTGCACAGGGAGCTGTCCAAGCCACCCATGGCGTTGTAGCAGCTTCCGCACGAGCCGCCGCAGCCGTCGCTTCCGCATTCCTTGCCGGCACACTGCGGTTGGCATCCGCCCTGGCACTTGCCGTTGCTGCAGGTCTGGCCGCCGGTGCAGGCTCCGCACGAGCCGCCGCAGCCGTCATCCCCGCACTCCTTCCCGTCACAGGAGCAGGAGGAAGCGGTTCCGAAGAGCTTCTCATCGCAAGGGGACGTGCTGAGCTCTCCCCAGAAATGGGCGCACTCATTGTCCTGACCGCAGGAGAGGTCGTCCGTATCGACTGAACACTGTACGAAGTCCCGAACCGCCGGCCCGCAGCTGCTGTTGTAGTAGAAGTCCGCACACCGGTCGAAGAACGTCTCCCAGTCACCCTTGATCTGCCCGGGGCCGCACGCCTGGACGTACTTTTCCCTGGCCAGCTCACATCCCCCTGGACCGGTGAGCTCGTCACCTCCGCCGCACGAGAGCGGAGCGCCCGCTCCGATTGCAGCTGCCAACACCAGTGTCAAAGTGGTCTTCGTCATCCCGGTTCCTCCCGTAGTTGTCAGAACGACCATCCCGCCTCCCAACGCCTCAGGAGCGAGTGCCCGCCAGGTCGGCGGTAGGCACGGCGCAGGAACGTTATCCTTATCTTCCCACTGTTTGCAGGCTGCCGACCACCCCCATTTGAGGGCCATTGAGCGTTTCGCAGATACCCTCTCCGGCAAGCGTTCCAACTGCTTCCTTTGCAGCCGGCGGTGCGCGCGGCTCATCGGGCAGCGGCGAAGACCCGGCGACGGCCGACTTCAGAACGCCAGGTTGAGCGTGGCGTGGGCAAGGGCGCACAGCAGGGCACCGTATGCAAAGGTCTTGTGGAGCCGCAGCATGAGCAGCGCCCGGCCGCGAGGGCGCACCCACCGGGAGAGGACTGCAAGCAGCAGCAGCGCCCCGGCTGAAATGCCAGTGAGCTCCACCCAGGAGTTGTGGGAAAGGCCGAGGAACGTTCCGGTCGTCTCGTCGGAACTCTGACGCACCACCTCCGGAGTGACCACGCGCACCTGCGTCTGGGGTACCTGCTCCACCACGTCGAGGTCCAGGTTCGCCAAATCCAGGTCGAAGCTCTCTTCAGCCCTTGCGTCCGTGGCCCATGACGTCAGTGCAACGACCAGAGCCGCAGCATACACGAAAGTCCTCATCTGCCTTCCCCGCATGGCTAGAAGTCCCACTGTCGAAGAATGGAGAAGCCGATGGAGAGGTCGTCGAGAGCCCGGTTCGACCCGGCTGGCAACGCATCCATGGAAAGAAGCTGGTTGTTGGTGACGAGCAGCGAAAACCCATGGCGGTGGGTCATCATGGTCACCCCGGCAGCCACGCTCGGGTTGCCCGAATCGTAGCCCGCGACCGGAAAACTGGCTTCGACGGAAACACGAAGCGGTCGGAAGAAATCGGGATTCCAGGCGAGCTCTCCGCCGGCAGCCAGGGACCAGTCCTCATCGGCGCTTCCCTTCTCCATTCCGCTCGAGTGACTGGTGCCGAGAACGGCCGCATTGAGCTCAATGCCCCACGGCAGCCTTCTTCCGAGCAGCAGTTGGGCGTTGAAGGCTCCCGAGTCATCCTGGTTGGGGTGGTGGAACCAGCTTCCTCCCGCACCAAGGACGAGGGAGAGAAACTGCGACGCTTCATCCAGCACCCGCCCTCTCACACGAAGCTCGTACGTGTCGTAGACCTCCATCGTCCCATTCTGCCGCTGGAACTGCACGTCGAGCCAGTCCAGGATCGCATATTGGATGCCGATGCCGATCTTGAGCGCCCCGGCGTCAAGACCCAGGTAGTCGTCAAACGAGTCCTTCCAGAGCTTCTGCCAGGCGCGATGGTCGATCATCAGCCGCAGGCTGTTTCCCCTCCCCATCCTTGGAATGGGCAACGTCAGGCCGCGTACCCGATCGGGGAGAGATGCTGCGGGCTCGACGGGCACGACCTCGGCCTCTTCGATTCTCAGGTTGTCGGACAGGTCCAGCTCATCCGGCTCGTCGCCCGCCCGGGCCTGAGCTGGAACCGCCAGGACGAGAAGCATCGCAATCAACGGGGATCTCATCTGTCTCACCTCACTCTCGGAACCGCGCTTGCCACGGATTCTCCGTACCGCTAACCTTACACCAGCATCCGGTGAAGTTTCCATCTTCCGGAGCGCAGGCCGAATTGGAATGGGGGGGGAAACCATGTCGAACCCGATCGATCGGAGAGGATTTCTGGCCACTCTGCTTGCGGCAGGAACCGGCCTTCTTGTGCGTTCAGTGAAGGCTGCTGAGCAGCCTGACAAGCCCAAAGATCGTCTGGTCGCCGTCTCGCTGGGCAGCCTGGACGGAATCCGTGAGAAGGGAAGCGGCATGCTGGCGGAGATCCAGGGAGAGACCTTGCTCCTGATCAGGACGGAGGAGCAGAAGATTGCAGCATTTTCGCCTCTGTGCACGCACGAGAAGTGCGTCGTCGAGTTCGACCGGGAGGCCCGGCAGATCGAATGCAACTGCCATCGCTCTTCGTTCGACCTCGCGGGCAAGCCGGTGGGCGGACCTGCGAAGGAGCCGTTGCGTCAGTTTCCGGCTGCCATCAAGGGCGACAAGCTGATCATCAAACTGCCGACCGATCCCGTTCTGCCCCCGAAGTCGCAGAAGAACTGAGCCGATGGATTTCAGAGCGCCGATCGAGTAGTATCCGGGCTCGGAAGTGGAGGTGGCGCATGAGGTTCCCTCTGTCGGCGGTTGGCGTCGTGAGTCTGCCCGTGATTCTGGCAATTGCATGCAGCTCGAGTAGCGGCCTGGTGCAGGTCGTGGACGATGCTGGCACGTTGCCGGATAAGGCTTCGTCTGCTGAGGTTTCCTCGGACTCGGCCGTTCCGGACGCGCCGACTCCCGAACCAGACGTCTCCCCGGATGAAAGTGCGCCCGAGCTCCCCGACCTGGTGTCGTGCGGAAGCGGGGCCTGCTTCCTCGATCCGTGTGCGGACAACTCGGACTGCGTGTCGGGGCTGTGCGTGGATCACCTGGGCGGTCGAGTCTGCACCCAGTTCTGCCAGGAGGAATGCCCCAACGGGTTCATCTGCACCCAGGTGGCTGCGGGCGGGGCCGACCTGGTGTACGCCTGCGTCTCCCCGCACCCCCGTCTCTGCCGGCCGTGCACCACCGACCAGGATTGCGTGACCGGCGAAGGTCAGGAGACCCGCTGCCTGACCTACCCTGGCGAAGGGTCGTTCTGCGGGTCCGTGTGCGGAGGAGGCAAGCTCTGCCCCCAGGGATTCACCTGCAAGGACGCCATGTCGGTCTCGGGGACGGTGGTGCAGCATTGCGTGAGCAACTCCGGGACGTGCCCGTGCACATCGACTTCGGTGGAGCTGGCGCTTTCCACTCCGTGCTACGTCGAGAACGAGTTCGGCCACTGCGCTGGACTGAGAGTCTGCACCGTCGAAGGGCTGACTCCGTGTGATGCCCTGGAGCCGGGGCCGGAGGAATGCAACGGATTCGACGACGATTGCGACGAGGAGACGGACGAGCAGACCTGCAACGACTCCAACCCCTGCACGAAGGATGGGTGCGACCCCGCCCAGGGCTGCATCCACGAGAAGCTTGTCACGGGCAGCTGCGATGACGGCGACAGCTGCACCGTGGGCGATGTCTGCAAGGACGGCCTGTGCCAGGGACAGTCCGTCGTCTGCAACGACGGCAATCCCTGCACCGACGACGTCTGCGATGCTCAGTCCGGATGCTCGTTTCCCAACAACAGCATGCCGTGCAGCGACAGCGACCCCTGCACCTTCGGGGACATCTGCGAGCAGGGGCTGTGCAAGGCAGGAGTGAAGATCCAGTGCGACGACGGCAACGCGTGCACCGCGGATTCTTGCGACGAGAAGCAGGGCTGCCAGCACGAGTACCTCTCCCTCCCCTGCGACGACGGCAACCCCTGCACCGTGGGCGATGCCTGCATGGAGGGCAAGTGCCTGCCCTCCAAGGCCATGGACTGCGACGACGACAATGCGTGCACCGATGACTGGTGCGACCCCGCAGCCGGCTGCCAGCACTCGGCCAACAATGCGGCCTGCAACGATGGCAGCCTGTGCACGCTGGGGGATCAGTGTGAGCAGGGCCAGTGCGCCGGAGGGGTTCCGGCCAATTGCGACGACAAGAATCCATGCACCAACGATTCGTGCAACCCTCTGGTCGGATGTGTCCACGCAAACAGCTCTGCTGCCTGCGACGACAACGACCCGTGCACGCTCATCGATACATGCGCTGCCGGGGCCTGCGTCGGTACCGGAGCCGCCGACTGCAATGACTCCAACCCGTGCACGAGTGACTTCTGTGACCCGATGGTCGGATGCAGCCACAACCCCAACAAGAACCCGTGCGACGACAAGAGCCCGTGCACTACGGGAGACACCTGCCAGTTCGGTGCCTGTGTCGGCGGCCCCGCTCCGGACTGCGACGACGGCAACCTCTGCACCGACGACATCTGCCTGGCGCCTCAGGGCTGCGTCCACAACGCCAACAAGCTTGCCTGCGACGACCTCAACCAGTGCACTACCGATGATCACTGTTCCGCAGGCAAGTGTGTCAGCGACCAGCCGGTCCTGTGCGACGACAAGAACCCGTGCACGAAGGATACCTGTCTGCCAGGCGGGGGATGCAAGTTCGAGAACGTGACGGTCGCTTGCGACGACGGCAACCCGTGTACCCTCTCGGACGTCTGCAACGCCGGTGGCTGCGTGCCCGGCAAGCCGCTCGTGTGCAACGACGGTAACCCGTGCACCAAGGATGCCTGCGTCGACGGCGCCTGCTCATTCGTTCCGGCCGACGGGGCCTGCGACGATGGCAACCCCTGTACCACCGGCGACTTCTGCAAGAGCGGGGCATGCACCGGTCCGGCCGCCCTGTCGTGCGACGACGTCAATGTCTGCACCACCGATTACTGCGACCCCGCTGCAGGCGGATGCGTCCACATGGTCAACAAGGCCCCCTGCAACGATGGCAACGTCTGCACGACGCTCGACGTCTGCGAGAGCGGGGGATGCAAGGGCACTGGCTCCCTGACCTGCAGCGATGGGAACGCGTGCACCACCGACTCGTGCGATCCCGTCAAGGGTTGCCAGTTCACGGCGATCAATGGGCTTGCATGCGACGACGGCAACGTGTGCACCACGGGAGACGTCTGCTCCAAGGGGACCTGCACCGTGACCGGCTTTCTCGGCTGCGATGATTCCAATACCTGCACCCTCGACTCGTGCGACCCGGCAAAGGGCTGCCAGCATGCGGCGCAGCAAGGGGCCTGCTCCGACGGCAACGCTTGTACGGTCAACGATTCCTGCGTCAACGGCTCCTGTCAGGCCGGGCCTGCTGCGGACTGCAACGACGGCAACGTGTGCACCGATGACGCATGCTCCCCCCAGACCGGGTGCGCCCATACCATCCAGGATGGGGACCAGGACGGGGTGGCCAACGTGTGCGACAACTGTCCGCTGGCAAAGAATGCGGACCAGGCCAACGGCGACGCCGATACCCTCGGCAATGCCTGTGACAACTGTCCGGCAAAGACCAACCAGGACCAGACGGAAGGCGACGGCGACGGCCTTGGAGATGCCTGCGACAATTGCCCGAACAAGAGCAATGCGGATCAGAAGGACACCGACGTCGACGGGACCGGGGACGTGTGCGACAACTGTCCTGGAAAGGCCAACGCAGATCAGGCCGACGGCGACGGCGACGGGTTTGGGAATTCCTGCGACAACTGCCCGAACAAGAGCAACGTCGACCAGAAGGATACCGACAACGACGGGTATGGCGACGTGTGCGACAATTGCCCCACCGTGGCCAACCCCGACCAGAAGGACTCCAACGGCGATGGCAAGGGAGATGCCTGCTCGGGAGAATGCGGCAACAACGGCATTCTCATCAAGGTGGAGGGGCATGCCGACGTGTGCGCCCAGTGCGCACTGGGCGACTACAGCTGCCAGGCCAAGGCCGTTTGCGACCAGGTCACGGGCTACAACTGTGTCTGGCAGGACTACGACTGCTGCATGGGAACCAAGGGCTCCTGGTATCCGCCGGACGGTTCGAGCGGGAGCTCAGCTTTCAACTTCGCCTATGCCTACGACATGTGCAGCGACATCGGCGGAGGGCCGGACTACGGCAACATCTGTGCGTGCACGCAAAGCCAGATGTCAAAATACGGGTTGGCTGCAAACCACACCTATTGCGGCGTCGGCCACTGGACCAGGCGCAAACCCTGATCGCTGGGGATAGACCAAGGAGGAGGAGGAGACATGCTGCCGGACGACAAGATCACGTGGGTGGATTTCGATTTGCTCGAGCGATTCATGACGGATGCATTCGCTGCGGTGGGGGTTCCGCGGGAGGAAGCCGCTGTCTGTGCCGACGTGCTCATTCAGTCGGACAAGCGGGGGATCGACTCGCACGGCGTTGGGCGGTTCAAGTCGATCTATTATGATCGCCTGCGGGCAGGACAGCAGAGTCCCACGACGGACTTCGACGTGGTGAAGGAGGGGCCGACCACCGCCGTGGTCGACGGGCACGACGGCATGGGAATGGTCATTGCGCGCCGCTCCATGCAGATGGCCATGGACAAGGCCCGACAGTTTGGTCTGGGCATGGTGGTGGTCCGCAATTCGACGCATTACGGATTCTGCGGCTACTACACGCTCATGGCCTGCAATCACGGGATGATCGGCATTACAGGGACGAATGCGCGCCCCTCGATTGCACCGACGTTCGGGGTCGAGAACATGCTCGGGACCAATCCCCTCGTGTTCGGCATCCCCACGGACGAAGAATTCCCGTTCTGCCTGGACTGCGCCACGTCGGTGTCGCAGCGTGGGAAGATCGAGGTTTACGAGCGGGCCGGGAAGGATCTGCCCGTGGGCTGGGTCATCGACCAGTCCGGATCGTACCGGACGGACACTCCGCAGATTCTGAAGGACCTGGTCAAGGGAACGGCGGCGCTGGTGCCGCTGGGGGGGCTCGGCGAGGATACCGCAGGATACAAGGGATACGGCTATGCAACCGTGGTGGAGATCCTCTCTGCGGCGCTCCAGGACGGGGCCTTCCTCAAGGGGCTGCTCGGCTTCGACGAGCACGGGAAGAAGCAGCCGTATCGTCTCGGGCACTTCTTCCTCGCCATCGACGTCGAGGCTTTTCTGCCGCTTGCCCGTTTCAAGAAGATCTCGGGAGACATCTGCCGCGCCCTGCGGGCATCCCGAAAGGCCCCGGGGGCCGAGCGCATCTACACCGCGGGCGAGAAGGAGCACTTGACCTGGCTCGACCGGAAGGAGCGGGGGGCACCCGTGAACGACGAGCTTCAGAAGCAGCTCATCACGGTGCGCAACGAGTGCGGGTTGACGCAGTATCGGTTCCCGTTCGAGGGATAGCGGCTACTTGCGGGTGGAATCCAGGAGCTGGGTCTGCTTGACCAGCTTGACGAAGTCGGACCGGTAGCCCTCGGCATCCTCGCCGATTGCCTTCTTGGCCAGCGACAGCACGGAATCATAGCTGGCATCAGCCTTGAACTCCGAATCACGCAGCAGGAGACCGAACTGCGCCACGGCCGCAGAGAAGCGGAAGTCCTCGGAGGACTTCTCGAGCGCCACGCCGCGGTCGATGAGCGGGACTTCGATGAGCTTGCTCGTGTCGGAATCGGGCAGCTTGTAGCGGAGCTTGATGGTCAGCAGCTCGTCGGACTCATCGGCCTCGGGGCTGAGCTTGGTCTTCTGGTACTTGAGTGCGCCGGAGCCTGGGATTTCTTCCTTGGAACCGGCAGGAATCACTTCATAGAGAGCGGTGACCGAGTGCCCGGCCCCCATTTCGCCGGCATCCTTCTTGTCGTCGTCGAAGTCCTCCTTGTTGAGCATGCGGTTCTCGTAGCCGATGAGCCGGTAGCCCTTGACCTTGGCGGGATTGAACTCGACCTGGATCTTCACGTCCTTGGCGATGGTGAAGAGGGTTCCGCCCATTTCGCTGACGAGCACCTTCTTGGCCTCCAGGATGCTGTCGATGTAGCCGTAGTTGCCGTTGCCCTTGTCCGCGAGCTTCTCCATCTTGGAGTCCTTGTAGTTGCCCATGCCGAAGCCCAGGATGGTGAGGAAGATCCCGTCATTGCGCCTCTCTTCGATCATGCGGACCAGCTCGCCGTCGCTCGAGGCACCGACGTTGAAGTCCCCGTCCGTGGCGAGGATGACGCGGTTGTTGCCCCCCTTCACGAAGTTCTCCATGGCGACTTTGTACGCGAGCTGGATGCCGGCACCACCGGCCGTAGAGCCTCCGGCCTGGAGCGAGTCCAGCGCGGCCAGGATCGTATCCTTGTCCCCACCAGAGGTGGACGGCAGCACCATGCCTGCGGCCCCGGCATACACCACGATGGCAACCCGGTCCTCCTTGCGGAGGTTCTGGACGAGCAGCTTGAAGGCCGCCTTGAGAAGCGGGAGCTTGTTGGGGTCTTCCATGGAGCCCGACACGTCGAGGAGGAACACGAGGTTCGTCGGCGGCAGCTTGCTCACGTCCATGCGCTTGCCCTGCAGCCCGACGTGGACCAGGCGGTGCGCCTCGTTCCACGGGCAGTCGGAAATCTCGGTCACGATGGAGAAGGGGGTGTTTCCGGTGGGGTCGGGGTAGTCATAGTCAAAGTAGTTGATCAGCTCCTCGATGCGCACTGCGTCTTTGGGAGGCATCTGGCTGCTGTTGATGAAACGCCGCATGTTGGCGTACGAGGCCGTGTCCACGTCGATGGAGAACGTCGACAGCGGGTTGTCGAGCGCGGCGAGGAAGGTGTTCTCGTAGATGCGGTCATACTCCTCGGTGTTGTGCTGGACGAAAGCCTCTCCCCCCATTCCGGTCTGCGCCGGAGGCCCCATGTAGCCTGGCATCGGTTCCGCCGGGGCGGCGCACGGCATCGCCATGTCGGCAGTGGTGCGGGCCATGACCTCCTTCTTCGCCTTGGCCGGTGACGGCTTCTTCTCGGCGTCGAGCTTCTTTTCCTCCAGCTTGGCGTCCTTGATCACGGCGGGCGCCAGCCGGAAGTCCACGGTGGTCATCCCACCCTCCGTCACCTTGATGCCTGCTTTCTTCTGGGACACGTGTCCGGCTGCAGAGCAGGTGACCGAGTAGGTACCCGCCGGCACTCCGGAGATGGAGTATGCGCCGTTGGCCGCGCTGATTCCCGACTGCCCCTTGCCGTCCACGCTGACCGTTGCGCCGGATATCGCTGCGCCCGAGGAGTCGGTCACCTTGCCCGAAATCCGGCCGCCCGCCGCGGCTCCTGCAGAGGCCATTCCACTGCTGGCCAGCGCCAGGGCCAACACCGCCAGAATGAGAACCTTCAACCATCCGTTCAACCGTTTCATGACACTCCCTCCTTGCT
Organism: uncultured Myxococcales bacterium; assembly: GCA_903895725.1. GTDB lineage: Bacteria > Myxococcota_A > UBA9042 > CAIXZC01 > CAIXZC01 > CAITUV01. The sequence goes on from CAITUV010000039.1 coordinate 47,196, forward strand.
GGTTTGCCCGTCTCGAATGCTCGATGACGGGCCGCCTTGTACGAGCTCCATTCAGGGCGGTTCTACGGTCGGACGATTTCTCCGGGAGCACCCGATTCGCTGCTCCGTGCCCACTGCTTTGCCGCTTCCGGAAGCGGCAATTGGTCCTTTACTTGAGCGCCCTCGCGTGCGAGTGTAGCCCATGCTGGAAGGGGGGACAATCATGGATGCCACGGACCTTCTCTTTTCCCCGATTCGAGTCAACGGTGTGACTCTGCGCAACCGAATCGTCATGCCCGCTTTCGGGCTCAAATACTGCGGCATCGACCGAAAGCCCAGCGAGCGATTGGCCGCATTCTACGAGGCCCGTGCAAAGGGTGGATGCGGGCTCATCGTCATCGGAGGAGTGGGGATCGACCTGGTGGGGAGCGGGTTGATGGTACCCTCTATCGAGAGCGATGACTTCATCACCCCCTGGAAGTCGCTCATCGAACGGGTCCACACGCACGGGGCAGCCCTGTTCCTGCAACTGTTCCACGCTGGCAGGTATCAGCACTCGATGTTGGCCAAGGGGCAGCAGTCGGTCGCCCCTTCTGCCGTAGCGTCCCGCTACACCGGTGAAACCCCGCGAGAGTTGCTCGAGTCCGAGATTCTGGACATCGAGGAGAAGTTTGCTCAGGCGGCTCGAAGGGCCCGAGAGGCAGGAGCGGACGGAGTCGAGCTCATTGCCTCGGCTGGCTACCTCATCTGCCAGTTCCTGTCCCCGCTCACCAATCACCGAACTGACCGGTATGGTGGTGACTTCGAGAACCGCTGCCGTTTCGGTGTGGAGGTCATCACCAGGGTGCGCCAGGCCGTGGGACCTCAGTTCCCCATCTCGGTGCGCATTTCGGGCAACGAGTTCATGCCCGAAGGGAACGGCAGCAGGGAGATCATCGAGGTCTGTCGAACCTTCGAAGCGGCCGGTGCCGACATGTTCAACGTCACGGGCGGCTGGCACGAAACTCGGGTCCCTCAGCTTCCATCCATGGTTCCGCCGGGTGCGTTTTCCTACCTGGCTCGGAGAATCAAGGCCGGAGTCCGTGTGCCCGTCGTGGCTTCGAACCGCATCGTGACGCCGGAGCAGGCGGCCTCCATGTTGGACGAAGGGAGCTGCGACTTGGTCAGCGTCGGCCGGGCACAGATTGCGGATCCCGAATGGGCCGCCAAGGCCATGGAATCACGCGGAAATCAGATCCGTCCGTGCGTCGGCTGTCTCCAGGGATGCCTCGACAGGCTCTTCGTGATGCAGCCGGTCCAATGCCTGTGCAACCCCATGGCCGGCTTCGAGGGAAGCCGCCGCAACCAGCCGGCAGAGGTCCGGAAGCGAGTGGCCGTGGTCGGTGCAGGACCTGCCGGAATGGAGGCCGCACTGACCGCTCATCGTCGAGGTCACGACGTGCTCCTCATGGAGCGGGATTTGGAGGTGGGTGGCCAGCTTCCGCTGGTTGCCGCGCCACCTGGGCGGGAGGACTTCCGGCGGCTGCTGGACTACTATCGCGGTGCCCTAGCCCGGGAGGGAGTCGCCGTGCGCCTGGGTAGTGCGGCCACCCCGGATGCCATTCGTGATTTCGGAGCGCAGACCGTGATTCTGGCCACCGGTGCGCGCCCGATTCGGCCGGCCATCCCCGGCATCGATCTTCCCCACGTGCTGGATGCCTGGGAGGTTCTACTCGGCCAGCGGGTGAACGGACGGCGCGTCGTCGTTCTGGGTGGCGGGGCTGTGGGCATCGAAGTGGCTCTGCACCTGGCCGCGCGTGGAACTATCGACGGAGAAACGCTCAAGTTCCTCTTCCGCCACGATGCGGAGTCGGTCGAGGTGCTCAAGGAGCTCATTCTTCGAGGCTCCCTCGACGTGTCCGTGGTCGAGATGCGAAAGAAGATTGGAGAGGACGTGGGCCATACGACCCGCTGGGTCTTCCTCAAGGAGCTGGAGCAACATGGCGTTTTGCAGCTTCCCGCCACCCGAGTGACCGCAATCACAGCGGAAGCCGTTGAGTGCGAGAAGCAGGGAGAAAAGGTCCTGCTCCCCGCAGATACCGTCGTGTGCGCGTTGGGAGCCCGCTCGGTCAACGAGCTGGCCGAGCCGCTCAAGACGGCAGGCTTTGAGGTTCGCGTCATCGGGGACGCTGTCAAACCGAGGAACATCATGGAGGCGGTCCACGAGGGCTTCCTGGCCGGGGCCGCCGTGTGACGGTTTGCGGACATTGTGCACGGGTTCGGGGCGGGGAGTAACTCAGGTGAATAGCGGTGCCTGGCCGCTCGTTGATTGGCGCCCTGATTCTGATCGGACGCTTTGGGCCTGGCAGAACCAAGGAGGCTTTGCATGAAACATGGAGCGAAGAAGTGGATGCTTGCTGGCGTTCTGGCTCTCGTGAGCGCGGCAGGAGCCGCATGCGGACCGACCTATGTGGTCTACCAGGATCCGGTGCCGGTGGTGGTCCAGCAGGAAGTCATCTACGTGGACGAAGGTGTGGTGGCGTGCCCTGACGGCACCTACTTCGACGGAACCTACTGTGTTGCCTGGACAGACGACGTCGTCATGGAATGCCCCCCCGGAACACTGTTCGTCCACGGCAAGTGCGTTCAGCACGAGCAGGTCGTCGTGCGATGCCCCAACGGGAGCTGGTTCGACGGTCAGGCCTGTGTCCTGGCTGCGGACCGGTGCCCTGGCAAGAGCTACTGGGATGGCGAGCGATGCGTCCTCCCCGGCGTCACCTGCCCGAAGGGAAGGCTCTGGAACGGCCACGCATGCGTCGCAGGCGTGCAGGAGTGCGAGGCCGGCTGGGTGTGGAACGGAAAGCGGTGCGTGCGCCCCTCCAGCTACTGCCCTCCCGGATATGCGTGGAATGGGGCGACATGCCTGCCCCCTCCGGATCGCTGTCCCGGCGACACGTTGTGGAACGGCCGTCGATGCGTGAAGGTCGAAACCCCTGTCGATTGTCCCGACGGGAGCGTGTGGAACGGCCTGGACTGCGTCGCCCGCGGGCAGAAAGACCCATGCCCGCCCGGGGCCGTGTGGGACGGCAAGCGGTGCCTCGCCGTGCAGGAGAAGCCCGAGTGCCCGAACGGAACCGAATGGAACGGGCAGCGGTGCGTGAAGGTGGCAGGGCGGCCGGTGACCGTCGAGTGCCCGGGCGGCTGGACGTGGGACGGGAAGCGCTGCGTGCAGGCCGGTGCCCCGGCGGCCCAGTGCCCCGATGGCACGGTGCTGGAGAACGGGCGATGCGTCAAGGTGGAGGGGCGTCCGGGCACTAACGTGGAATGCCCCGAGGGGTCCACGTGGGATGGCAAGCGGTGCGTCAAAGGAGCCGCCCCGGTTGAGCCGGCAGTCCAGTGTCCCGAGGGATCGACCTGGGATGGCAAGCGGTGCGTCAAGGGAGCCGCCCCGGTTGAGCCGGCAGTCCAGTGTCCCGAGGGATCGACCTGGGATGGCAAGCGGTGCGTCGCAAACAAGACGGATGCCGGGGGCTGTCCGGCTGGCACCGTGTTCGAGCGCGGGAAGTGCGTGAAGGTTGGTGGAGAAGTGCGCCCGGACTGCCCGGACGGCTCTGCCTGGGATGGCAAGCGGTGTGCGAAGAAGGCCGAGCCGGTGGTGCAGTGCCCGGAGGGAGCGCACTGGGACGGCAAGCGGTGCGTGAAGAAGGCTGAGGTGGTGGAGCCGGCGGCGCAATGCCCGGACGGTTCGGTCTGGGACGGCAAGCGATGCGTGAAGACTGCTCAGCCGATGGTCCAGTGCCCTGAGGGGTCGAAGTGGGATGGGAAGCGCTGCGTGAAGGAGAAGGGGGAACGCAAGGAGAAGTGCCCTGCGGGTTACAAGTTGGAGCGCGGTGAGTGCGTGAGCGTCAAGGCTACCATGCCCGACTGTCCGGACGGGACGGTTCGCAAAGGCAATCGGTGCGTGAAGGAGAAGGCCAGTTGCCCCCGCGGTCAAATCTGGGTCGAAGGACGGGGCTGTGTGAACAAGAAGAACCATTAGCCCCCGGGGATTCTCCTCACGCTTGACTTCCGCCCAGCCAGACCCCAGATTTGGACTTGGACGAGGCGGACTTCGAGCCGCCCCTGCATGGAGGGAAGGAACGATGAAGCACTACATGCTTCGGCCCGTAGCGCATTGCTCCGAGGGCTGCAGTCCCGTGTCCCGGGCATGACGCAAAACTGCCCGTTGGAACGAGAGGCCCTGTCCGCCAACGGACGGGGCTTCGTCGTTTAATCGGAACATCCAAGCAATCCAAGCACCTTGCGGAAACGGTCCAGGAGATCGGCAGGAGGCGTAGCCCGGGCACACTTCCAGAAGTCGTCAGGCGGAAGCTCCTGGAATACCACGGGGCCCTTGCCGACCGGATGCGGGAAGGCGAGGAACGTCGAGTGGAGGGCGATGCGTGGGGCTTCGGTGCTACCCGACTCGGCTCCGTAGGCGGAGTCCCCCACCACTGGAAGTCCGGAGTGGGACAAGTGCACTCGGATCTGGTGTGTCCGACCGCTCAGTAGCCGGATGGCCAGGAGTATCCGCCCATCGGTGGGGGGGGCGACGAGAGCGACACGGCTGCGGGCGGGCTTCCCGTCCGGGGAAACCATGGCCTTCTGCTTTCCGGAAACCCAGAGCAACGGATGGTCGATGTCGACTGGGTCACCCCCTTCTAGACGCCGACACAGGTCGGAACCGCTTCCGGGGGAAACGTGGGCGACGGCGAGATAGACCTTACGGACCGCCCCATCCTCGAAGCCCCTGGAGAGGCCGGCAGCCCCCTCTGCCGTGGCTGCAGCGACCATGAGGCCCGAGACGGGCAGGTCCAGGCGGTGAACGATGCGCGGCTCTAGCCCCTTCGTGGCGGACGCAGCCAGGTACTCCTCGACCGAATTCTCTGAGCCCAGACGGGTTCCCTGCACCGGGATTCCCGCTGGCTTCCACACGATCCAGAGGTGGGCATCCTGATACACGAGCCGTGGACTGGGCTGCTGGGCCGCTGCCTGGGCAGACCACAGCACGAATACTCGGCGCCCGGCGGAAATCCGGCGACCGGGGTCCCGTTCGACCTGGCCGTCGACCCGGACGGCACCGAAGCGGACGATGCGTGCAGCCGCCTCGGGGTCAAGCCGGGCTGCGGCGGCGAGGATGTCCGAAAGGCATCTTCCCGAGAACTCCTGAGGCACTGCAAGTCGCAGGCGAAGCATCCTGGATTCGCTCAAACAGACCCCCTGCGCAGTAGCCGTGCGGCTCGGAACAGGAAGAACACCGCTGCCAGAAGCAGGAGAGATGGCGCTGCGTCGCCCGGCAGTTCCGTGGCCATGGAACAGCCGGAGGACTTGCCATCCTTGGGCGGCTCTTCTTCCTTCACCTTGGCGCACTGGCCGTAGTAGAGGGCGAATCCGGGGGGACACGGGTTCGCAGCTCCGGAGTCCCCAGTGAGGTCGGCAGAGGGGTCGGGGCCGGCCGCCTGGTCGGCGGAGGGGACATGCTCCGTGGGCTGGCTGTCCGGCGGGGGCGCTGCTGAATCACCGGCATCCACCTGGGGGATGGTCTCCGGCTTCCCGGAGTCATCGACAGCGGGCAGATCCTTGTCCTCGACCACGTCGACCATGGGCTTCACATCCTCGTCGACGATGCAGATGCCCGCTTCGTTGCACTGGAAGCCCGGGCCGCAGGTTCCGCACTCGCTGCCGCAGCCGTCGGGACCACACTCCTTGTTCAGGCAGAAAGGTTTGCACACGGGAACGCACTGGCCGTCCTTGCACTCATCCCCTTCGGCACAGGTTCCACACAAGCCGCCGCATTGATCGTCTCCACAGGCTTTTCCGTTGCAGTCGGGAACGCAGACGGGCGCGCACAACCCGTCGTTGCACTCATCCCCTTCGGCACAGGTTCCGCAGGAACCGCCGCACTGGTCGTCCCCACACTGCTTGCCTTCGCATTGGGGAGTGCAGCCGACCGGCTCGCAAAGGCCCCCATCGCTGCAGGTGAAGCCGTCGGGACAGCTCCCGCAGGTGCCGCCGCAGGTATCGTCTCCGCACTGCTTGCCATCGCACTTCGGCGTGCACTGGCCGGGAACGCAGTTGAAGCTGTCGCACTTCATGTTCTGGGGGCAGGTTCCGCAGGAACCGCCGCAGCCGTCGTCACCGCACTGCTTGGCAACGCAATCCGGGATGCACTTGCAGACGTTGCCTGCACAGGTGTACTTGGGCGGACAGGTTCCGCAGGAGCCACCGCAGCCGTCATCGCCGCACTGCTTTCCGGCGCACGATGGCACGCAGGCGCAGTGGCCAATGGCATCGCACTGGTAGCCGGCCGGGCAGGTTCCGCAGGAACCGCCGCAGCCGTCGCTGCCGCATTGCTTTCCGGCGCAGGACGGCACGCACCCGCATTGGCCGCCGCATTTGTTCTTGCACGTGTTGGCGCACGTGGCATCCCAGGCAACCTGACAGCAGAATGCATCCTGATTGCAGACGCACAGCTCACAGGAGCAGCCGGCGCAACCTGGAGTCGTAGAGGTCGTGCAGCCGTTGGTGCTTCCGCAGCCGCCGCAGTCGACCTTGCACAGGTTGACGCACTGAGCGGTCCACTGCACGCTGCAACAGGTGGGGGACTTGGCGCATACGCAGGCCTGGCAAGGGCAGTTGCAGCACCCCTTCTGGGCGGAGGGAAGACAGCCCCCCTTGATGCACGAGTAGGGGTTGGCGCAGGTGGGGTCGGCGCCTGGCGTCTGACCGCAGTCATAGAACTGCTGAGCGGCCATCCAACCGCATCCCAGGGGCGCACCGGGGTTGCAGTCGATATCGCACGTGACGCCGTTCTCGCACCAGCGCACGTGATTATCCAGAGTGCAGCAGCCCTGGAATGTGTAACCCGCACAGGTATTCAGAACCTGGGTGCCGACCGAGCACTGTGCGTAGGCTGCACCTGGGATGAGCAGCGCTGCTGCGATGACGAAAGCCGCAAGTCTGGTACCCATGAAGTGCTCCGTCGGATACGACCGGGGGGAGTATACCAGCGACGGTGCGTCAGGACAACTTCGCTGCGGCTCCCGGCGGATCCCGGAAATTTGAGGAAGCGGGGTATCCGCCTATGATCGGGACACGGCCTGGTGTGGGCCGAAGGTCGAGGGGTCATGCTGCGAACTGCCATTGGTGCGTTGCTCCTGTTCGTCGTGGTGGACCTGGCCGGTCAGGCGCCACCGACGGTGGAACGCTACCACGAGGCCCTTCCCTCCTCCGTTGCGGAGCTGACGGACGGGGAGGAATCCCTGGTCGAGTCCATCCATTCGGCCTTCGATGCTGCCGGCCGGCCCCGTCCCGAGGCGGATCCGAACCTGCACCTGGCGTGCAGGGCACTGTGTGAAGTCCTGGATTGTTCGGAGATCGACGGGCTCACTGCGTGGGAGCCTCAGACAATCCAGTTCACATTGCGTCGTTTTGGAGTGACCGACGGGTTCTATTTTCCCGTGGTGGCCCGGGTGGACTCCGCCGCCGAGGCCCGGCGGGTTCTGGGCAAGGTGATCTCGCAGGATGTCGTTCCGCAGGGGATGAACCGTTTCGGCGTTGCGCTCGACCTCGAGAAGAAGCACCTGCTCGTTGCAGTCTTTACCAGGAGGCTGACGCAGCTCGGTCCGTTCGCCCGCCGGGTGGAACCGGGGGACTCGGTGTTGCTGTGGGGCGGGCTCATGGGGGGGGCGGTGAATCCGAGGCTGCTGCTCGCGACCCCCGATGGTGCGTTGTTCGAGCAGCCGCTCAAGGAAAGCCAGGGGTTGTTCTGGACGCAGGTCTTCTTCCCGGAGGAACCTGGCGAGTACATCGTGGAGATCCTGGTGGACCGGGACGGGCCCCAGGTCGCGAGTCTGTTTCCCGTGTTCGCAGGCGTGAAGGTGCCGGAGCGCCCGGTGCTGAAGGTGTTGCCCGGCGTGGATGAAGGGGCGAGCCCCGCCACGCTGGAGAAGCAGGTCCTCAAGCTCATCAACCGGGAGCGGGAGAAGCGGGGGTTTCCCTCGTGCCGATGGAGCAACGACCTTTCAGACGGGTGTCGGCGGTACAGCCGGGAAATGGCCCGCGAGGGGCGGCTGTCTCATGCGCTGGATCGGCCCTCCGGGGACTACACGGAGAATATCTCCCTGTCCACGTCGCTGCATGCGGCTCATGCGAACCTGATGGGGAGCCCGAGCCACCGACGGAACATCCTTGACCGGGAGGCCGTTTCGTGCGGAGTGGGGATTGTGGCTGTCGACCGTGGTGAAGGCGTACGGCTTCTCTACATCACCGAGCGATTCAGCCGGAAGTAGCTCCGAATCAACCTCAAGCCATGGGAGTGCCGGCTCCGTCGGCAAAGAGGACCCGGGAGAGCTCCTCCGGGGTCGTCAGCCCGGACTGGAGCAGGAGCGTGGCGAATGTCTTCATGGAGAAGTAGGCACCGGCGCCGGCAGCCAGCTTTTCGAGCTCCTTGAACGGGACTTCGGTGGCCAGCAGGGGCCTCAGCTCGTCCGTGACCTGGAGCATCTCGAACAAGGCCACCCTACCCTTGTATCCCTTGAAGTTGCACGACGGACAGCCGGTTCCCTTGCGAAGGTGATAGTAGTCTCCCGAGGGAGGTCTCAGCCCCCGCAGGCCGAGCGGATCCACGAGAGAGCGGTGGTACTGGACCGTCTGCGCACACCGGGAGCAGACGCGTCGCACGAGGCGTTGTGAGAGCACACCCACCATGGAGCTGGCCACGACGAACGCCTCCATCCCCATTTCCTTGAGCCGGTAGATGGTCGAGAAGACGTTGTTGGCGTGGATGGTGGAAATCACGAGATGGCCGGTAAGTCCAGCCTCGAGCGCAGCCTTGGCGGTTTCCGGATCGCGTGTCTCGCCCACGATGATCACGTCCGGATCCTGGCGCAGGAACGCACGCACAGCGGACGAGAAGTCGAGGCCGACGTGGAGGTTTCGCTGGACCTGAGTGATGCCCCGCAGGCTGTACTCGATGGGATCCTCGACGGTCATGATGTTGACCGCCTCCTTCATCTTGCGAAGGAGCATGCTGTATACCGTCGTGGTCTTGCCCGACCCGGTCGGCCCGCCCACGAGTATGAGCCCGTAAGGCTGCTTGACCATTCGCTCGATGCCCGACAGCACGTCCCGCGAGGCCACCAGCGATTCGAGCTCGATGAGCATCGTGCTCGGGTCGAGGATTCTCAGCACGATCTTCTCGCCGTGCCGGGTGGGAACGGAGCTGACGCGGACGTCCACGGTCTTGCCCTGACACGTCACCGAGAGCCGCCCGTCCTGCGGCTTGCGCTTCTCGGCAATGTCGAGGCCTGAGATCACTTTGAGCCGGGACAGCACGGCCTGGAGGTAGGACGGACCGATCTTCTCCGGTCTCTTGACCAGCTCGCCGTCGATGCGGTAGCGGATGTCCATTCCGCCGGCGTAGGGCTCGAAGTGGATATCGCTTGCCTCGAGGTCGAGCGCCTCCCCGAGAATCTTGTTCGTGAGCATGACGATTCCGGCACCGTCCAGCTCGGACTCCTTGCGGGCCGACTCCACGGCCGTGTCCTGCACGGAGTCGACCTGGACCGCATATTCCTTGGCTCGCACCGGTCGAAACCAGGCGGCCTCGTCCTCGGCCGCAGCGGTTTGCATCCGGCTCTGGATGGACTCCCGGTAGATCTTCTCGAACTCCTTCGGGCCGACGCGGAAGAGCACCACTCGATTGGCCCCGAGGATTCTCTTCATGTCGACCTCGATGCCGGCCGTGTCGGTCCCCACGACCCCGACGGTCACGGTCCCCGCATGAATTGCGGCGGGAAGAACCTTCTTGTTCCAGATGTACTGTGGCGTGAGGCGCCCCACGAGCTGGTCATCGAGGAGGACTCGTGAGGCATCGATCCGGTGGCCCGCATTGAGCCGATCTTCGAGAACTCGGACGCGGGCGGCCGTCGTCGTGGCGACCACCCGGACCAGCTCGACGCACTGCCCCAGGAGGGCAGAGAAGTCATCGATGGAGACCACGGCCGTTTCGACGGGACCGACGGCCACCGCCTCGAACCGGGCAACCCGGTCGGTCGGGTCGGTCGGCAGGACCACGGCTTCCCCCGGAGAGGCAGCGTCCACCACCGTGCGGACGGCCAGCGTCGGGTCACGGTGGACCAGCCGCACTTCCCCCTTGAGGATGAAGTACACGGCCTCCATCTGCTGGCCAGCCTGCAGGAGGATCTCCCCGTCGTTGAACGCCTGCCGGGCGATTCCGACCTTCCGTCGGTACTCGGTCGGGATTGCTGCCAGAATCGGGTGTTCGTTGAGCTCCACGAGGTCCCCTCCTGCGGTTCCGTCCTGCCCTACTCTACTACTCGTCAGTGCCCCACGCCAGAGCGTGGTTCGGGCGATCCTGCGCGGTCGACCATCCGCGTTCGCCCTCGGTTCCTGGAAGGTCGCGGCGACCCTGGAGCTCGTTGCTTCAACGAGAGTTCGAGGGGAACCCGCTCAGGCCAGGCAATAGAACCAGCCCGAGGCGGTGCCCACGTAGACGCGGCCTGAGACGACGCACGGGGCGGAGTGGATTCGGCCGCCGAGATCGAGCTTGGCGATCTCTCGACCGTCGGAGGCATCGAGCACGTGGAAGTGGTTGCCATAGCTGCCGAGCATCACCTTGCCGTCGACAACGGCCGGGGAGCACCAGGTCGCAGCATCGAGCGGGGCCTCCCAGAGAACCTTGCCACCGGCAGCGTCGATGCAATAGCACCTGCCGTCGTTGCCTCCGATGTACAGGCGATTGTCGACCAATGCCGGCGTCGAGTACCAGCCGGCCCGGTTGGAGAACTTCCAGATCTCCTTGCCGTCGGCCCGGGCAAAACAGAAGAGGGAGGGAGAACCCTCCTCGGCAGCGATGAAGACCCGGTCGGAAGAGAAGACGGCAGATGCATCGGTGTCGTCTCCGGTGCGGGCCTTCCAGAGGCGCTTGCCGTCCCGGGCATCGAGACAGTGCACCTCGCCATCGTAGTTGCCGACGACGACCTGTTCGGAATCGACGGCCGGGCTTCCCTCGGCTCCATTGCTGCCGGACTTGGTCTCCGGGCCGATTCCTCCGACGAGCGTCTTCCACTGGAGCTTTCCGTCCTCCGGATCGAGGCAACGGACGTGTCCGTTTTCGCCGGCAATGAAGAGCTTCCCCTTCCAGACGCAGGGGGAGGAATCGAGGTCCTTGCCGGTGTTGTGGCGCCACATCAGTGCACCGGTCGACGCATCGAGACAGTGGAGGTTGTCATCGACGTTGGGGGCATAGACGCGGTTCTTGTAGAGGCAGAGCGACCCCTTGAACATCCGGGCCGCCCGATAGCGCCACACGAGCTTTCCGTCCCGGGTGTCGAGGCAGTAGAGATGGCGATCCTGGCTTCCGAAGAAGACGTAGTTGCCCAGGCAGGATGCCTGTCCGGTCCAGCCCGTGCCGGACCACGTCTTGGGCTCTCCGCGCAGCTCGGTGACGAAGTCCTCGGTCCGAAAGCGCCAGGCGATCTCGAGCGTGTCACGGACCGGGCCCGTACCATAGAAGGTGTGCGCCGGATTCCCGCGAAACATGAGGACCGACCGGTTGCTGCACGAACAGTCGCCATCGGCCCAGGGGGGCAGGGAAGCGTTGCCTCCCGGGTTCTCGGTGGCTCCAGGCTTCATCTCGGCAGCCGCCCGTCCGCCGACGAGCAGGGAGGCGAGTGAAGCGGCACTCAGCTCCAGGAAGCGCCGACGCTGCATGTCAGTCACGCTCCGAGAAGATGTGGGCGAAATACTCGTAGCTCCGGTCATAAGTCGCTTCCTCCCGCCGCGGGAAGAAGCAGCCGGGGAGCTCGTTGTGGGCGCGGTGGTAGGCGACGCACTCACAGCACTTGCCCTTTCGAGAGCAGCCGGGATAGGTGCACGTGCAGACTGCGCAGTTTTGCTTCACGTTGTCACAGGGCATTTCCGCCTCCGTCTCGTTCGAGCAGCTTCCCCATGAAGTCCAGCCCGGCCGCCTTTCGGTAGACCCGAAGCACGGGAACCCCCTGGACCTGCACCTCGCTGACCGGTCCCAGCGTGTCCATCTGGCTCCAGTATCGCATCTCCTCCTCGGAGAAGCGCTCGTCGACGTCGAACAGCAGCACGTCCGGGGCATGACGGCGTGCCGCGCAGACGAGGTCATGCCGAAGCCAACCTTCGTGATGGTACATCGTGCAGGTTCCGAGGGTGGCGTCCTGGAAATCGAGGGTGGTGTTGGCAGGAAGCGTGCGGTTGAGGAAGCTCAGGGCCCCTCGGCTCGCATAGCTCCAATACTGCCGCTGCAAGCGGGCCCGGGCAGCCCCTCTGGGGCCACCGATAAGCTCGTTGAAGTAGCTGGTGCCGTGAGACACGAACTGGAGCGTGTCGCGTGCGGCGGGAGCGGTCAGCAACGCGAGGAGCAACAGGGCCGCCAGCACGCGGACCGGCCGGATTCCGGCAAGGCGGCCCAAGGGGGGCAACGGTAACAGGGCGATGCCCTGTGCCGCCCAGCGCAGAACCAGTAGGAGGGCGTTGGAAGCCAGGATGCACATGAACGGGAACGCAAGCATCCAGTGCTTCACGCCGCCAAAGATCGGGGTAGCCGGATGGGCGATGAGCAGGATGGGGAAGAGCATGTTCACAAGCACGTACCAGCGCCTGCGGCTCCCCTCGACGTCGGAGGTCGGGCGCGGCCAGAGCAGCATGGCCAGACCCGCCAGCGAGAGAAAGAGGAGGACCAGGGGCATGGTGAGCGCGGTCATGGTGAACGGGTAGTCCACCGGGAATGGTGGAGCCTGGTACGCTCTCCCGAAGTAGTACACGAAGTAATGCTCGTGATGCATGTGGAATGCAAGGTATTTCCCGAACGCAGATATCGTGTCGTACCAGACCCAGGGCCAGAAGGCGAACAGCATGGGAAGGCCGATTGCAGGCATGAGAAGGAAGGCCTTGGGAAAGTCGGGAAGGGTCCACTGGAAGCGTCCGACGCGACGGATGTCGCGGACCGAAACGACCAGGTACCAGAGGAACAGGGTGACTGGAATGAAGAAGGCATTGAGCTTGGTCAGGAGCGCAAGGCCCCAGAGGACTCCGGTGGCAACGGCCCATTTCGTGGACCGCAGCGACTTGAGGAATGCCAGGACGCAGGCGAGGTCGAGCGCTGTGATGGGAATGTCGAAGCAGGTCAGGTGGGAGTGGTAGAAGGCCCGCGGGATGAACACGAAGAAGAGCACGGACAATGCCCCGATGAGGGCGGAGCCGAGCTCGACGGCGAGGAGGTAGAGCATGAGCACCAGCAGGGCGCCCATGAGGGCTCCCGGGAGCCGGTAAGCATCGGATTCCGTCAAGAGCTGGAGGGGACCGGAGGACTCCGCCTGGCAGGGTGTCTGCCACGACGCCTCGGAGTTCCTGGCGGCCTGTGAGCATAGGGCCGAGAGCTGGGAAGCATCCAGGTTGGATTCAACGATCTCGGCGGTTGCCGCGTGGGTCGAGCGTTCCACGATGCGCAGACGGCCTGCGACGCGCTGCGATGACCGCGGATCCTCTCCAATGGCCGAGGGCAGCAGGAGCGGCACTTCGTCTCCAGGCTCGAACCCGTGAGCCAGGCCAAGGTCGGTCACCTGCACCTTCCCGGAAGAATCGACCTCGATGGGACGCAGCTTCTTGCCGAAGAACCTCCACGATACTCCGAACAGGACTTTCATGAGCGGGGGGTGCTCGAAGTTGTTCTTCCAGACTTTCTTCACTTCCTTGCGGGACAGAAGGCGTTGGGTTTCCGCAGGCGAGTCGGAGCGGACGAGCTTGAGCAGCCAGTTGAGGTAGGTTCGGCCGTGGTCGAAGTAGAAGGTCTCGTCCCGGTTGAAGCCCATGGAGGTCGTGCTCATGACGAGCACGAGGTAGGCTGCGGCCAGAAGGCTTCCCACGGCAACATCGCGGCGACCGAACGGGCGGCCGAGGAGCAACCGGTTTCCGAGGGGAATGCGTTCGTTTCCCTGTTCCATGTCCGCCTCAGAGCTTGCGATAGAGCCAGTGGGGGAGGATCCGCATGATGGCTGCAATGATGGACCAGCGCCGGGTCACGTAGGCGACCCGTTTCCGACAGCGGATGGCCCTGAGGATCTGCCGGGCCGCGACCTCCGGCCTGGCGACCCAGAACATGCCCTTCTGCCCTCGCGTCATGGGGGTGTCAACGAATCCGGGGCGGATGTCCGTGACCGTGATATTCAGCTTGCGCTGGTGGGAGATGGCGGCCAGCCCTTCGAGGTAGTTGGCCACGAAGGCTTTGGAGGCAGCGTACGCCGGTGCCTGGTTGCCGCCTCGGAGGGCTGCCACGGACGAGATGCCCACGAGGTGCCCCTTGCCCCGTGTGACGAAATGGGCCCAGGCAACTCCGGCGCAGGCGGCAAAGCCTTCCACGTTGGTGGCGATGGTGGCCTCCTCGTACTCCCACTTGAGCTTGCGATTGAGGAACCCGATGCCGGCGCACAGGACAACGAGGTCTACCGAGTCCATGTCGCGAAGCAAGGCGCTCAGCCCGGCAATGGCCTCTTGGCTGAGCGACACGTCGATGGTCCGCACCCACGTGCGGGTGGGCAGCTCCGAAGCGACCTTCTCGAGGAGATCCAGCCGACGGGCAACCAGGCCGAGCTCGTACCCTTCCGCAGCCAAACCCCGAGCGAGCTCGAGTCCGATTCCGCTGCTTGCCCCGACGACCACCGCGCGCCGCGTCATGAGTGACCTCCATCGTCCCTCGGCGAAGGGAACCACACAACGGTCAAAGGTTCAAGCAGAACCCCGCTGGACTGGCTGCCGTCGGAGGAGCTCACGACGATTCGGTCCCCGGCGACGACCAGCTCCCGGCCTCCGGCAACGACCGTGCTCACCATCCGCCGGAACGCCCGGAGTCTGGACGAGCGGCTGAGTGCGAGGGGGGCCGATGGAGTGGACAGGGCATCGGACACGCCGTCGTAAAGAATGCGGCCCGACTCGACGCGTGCATCGTGCAGGTGGAGGAATCGGAACCGGTCGAAGGCGAGAACCACGCCGGACAGGAAGGCAGTCAGATCCTGTGCAGCCTCAGGGGCAAGTCGGGCGTGCCCTGCCCTTGCGGCGTCCAGGGAAGCCGTGCAGGAAAAGGAGCAGGGATACCAGGTCACCGGCGCTGCAAGGGGTGGGAAGAAGTTCAGGAGTGGACTTTCCGACACCAGGGACCGAACCATCCCGTTCGAGGGAGCTGAGCGGCCATAGGAGGCCACTACCACGGGGTCGTCCTGTCGGGGAAGGTCGGCAAAGGCGGCGGTGCAGCAGGGCGGGTAGCCGAGAAGCCGGCCCGCGGTGCGGATTGCCTCGGCTCGGCGGGGTCCGCCGGTCTTCTGCTCGTCCTCCACCCGGAGCAGCTCAGCGAGCACTTCGGGGCGGTGGGCCACGTACAGGGTGATGGGGTGTTTGAAAGTGCCCCCCGCCCTGCCCAGCAGACGGCTCTCCGGGCTGGGAAGAGCTCGTTGGTCCTTCAGAGAGGAAACCACATCTTGGATCGAGGCGATCTTCTGCCGCCAGCTGCGACCCTCGACAGGCGTGAGATCCTCGAGCTTGAGGGCGGGCTTGAGGCAGGCTGCGAAGAGGGCGGCCTCGACGTGTGCGTATTGCCAGACATCGGGGGAGACTCGAAAATCGGGGACAGCCCCGGTCATGCAGCGCTTGAGCCAGCGAATCGGATGTCGCAAGTTCTTCCTCCTGCAGGGCGACAGGCGAGCCGGATTGTATCAGCAAACCCCGTCTGGTACAATCCGAGCCGGCTGCAGCCCGGAAGCATCGTTTGCGTGTCCGGTCGCGTGGCAGCGCAAGGATCATCATGCGTGTGGTGGTGGGGCTCCCGGGGTCATCGGACGGTGCTTACGTCGAGGCGCTGAAGTCTGCGGGGGCGGACGAGTTCTTCCTGGGGTACGTGCCCGCTTCCTGGCACCGAAGGCTCGGCTTCGAGGTGTCGCCCAATCGCCGGTATCGGCGCGGCCAGCAGGTCACTGATGCGGGCAGGCTGGCGGAGCTGTGTGCGGCGGCTGCCCCCTGCCCGGTCTCCGTCACGTTCAACGAACATTTCCTGACGAGCCGCTCGTGGCTCGGCGAGGACGTGCCGCAGGACGGGGCCGACAGCGGGGCCGGGACGATTTCCCCCGGACCCGCACGGATTCTGTTCGAAGAAGCTCTGGCTGCGGGTGTCCGGGCTGCCATCGTTGCTTCGCCCGCCGTGGCGGGCCTCCTTTCGAAGGAGTATCCGCAACTGTCCATCCACATGAGCGGGGACGGCGGCGCGTACAACGCGGCGGCCTGCCGGATGCTGGGAGAGCTCGGAGTGCGGCGTGTGATCTTCCCCAGGGAGCTGCCGTTTGGCGACCTGGCGGCTACTGCAAGCATCGTGGCCGGGACGGGTATGGAGCTCGAGGCCTTCGTCATGGGCGAGCCGTGCGTCTACGATGGAGCACGCTGCTTCACCGAGCACGGCTATGGGTTTTCGTGTGACTTCTGCAACCACCATTCCGTTCGGCACATCACGGAGCGGGGCCGCGAGGGAGCCACTGCGCTTCCCTCGGCGGGTCCGGGCGAAGCAAGAATGCCCGGGGAGGCCGATGCCTTGCGCCTTGGCAAGTGCGGCTTGTGTGCGCTTCCTTATCTTTCGTGCGCGGGCGTGACGCACGTCAAGGTCCCCGGGCGGGCATCGGTCGCACTGCCGGCCGTGAGAATGGTGCGGGCGGTCCTGGCATTGATGGGCCGGGGCGAGAAGGTCGGCGACGTCGGGGAATCCAGCATCGTCGGGGTGCAGCGGGCGGCCAGGACGCTGCTGGGAGCGCCCCGGCTTTGCAGGGAGGGGAGGTTCTGTTACTTCCCTGAGCTGGTCAATGCGAAGGAGCCGGACCGATGAGACAGTTGGAGCTCGTTGTGCACTTTGGCGACCCGTCCTGGGCCAGGCGGGAGACGAGCTTTCTTCGCACGCACCGGGCGGCGGACCTCGAAGGCCCGGCCCGGCCCCGGCTGGAGATCGAGACCACTGCGTGGGAAGCCTCCGTGGCTCAGCTTGGGCAGGCCCTTGCCGTGCCTTGCGGTCGACTGTATCTCGGCAATGAGTTCTGTCCCTATCTGGATTGGACCGCCGACGAGATCCTGTCGTCCTGCGAGCTGGCCGCGGACAGCGGGCTTCAGTTCTCGCTGGTGTTCGGTGCGGTGCGGGAGCGGGATTTCTCAGACAAGGCGGCCGTGGTGCGCGACGTGGTATCGCGGTTCGGGGCCATCGAGGTGGTGGCCAACGACTGGGGGCTGCTGGCCGCATTGGCCGGGCTGGGAGCCAGACCGGTGGCCGGGCGACTCCTCTTTCGAGCCAAGCGTCTGCCCCGGCTCTCAAGGTCGGTCCTGCCCGATTCCCTCGATCCTGGGATTTCGGCAGGAGAGGTGTCCCGGGCGCAGCTCGTGGAGCTGGCCGAATGCCCCTGGGATACCCCGTGGGAGCGGGCCATGGCCGAACGGCTGGGCGTCACCAGGGCCGACGTCGAGATGGTGCCCCAGGGATTGGCAACGAAGCCCTCGGGATTGTCTCTCTCCCTGCACCTTCCGTTCACATCGGTGACCGGAGGCGGCATCTGCCCGGTGTCGCAGATCCTGGTGCGTGAGGGACGTACCGTCTGCACCAGGAGGTGCAGGAGCACGGCGATTCTTCCCCGCTTTCCCGTCCGCACGTGGGAGTTGGTCCAGATCGGACAGAGCGTCTTCATGCCGGCTCATTCGCTGTTGAGACACTACCGGGTCCATGAACGGATTGACCGGCTCATCCTGGAGCCGGGGCTGCCCATGTAGCAGGGGGGGGAGGAACCGCTGTGTTGCCAGGTGCTCCGCAGCCCGAAACGGTCCTGGCCCTCTCATCGTTGACTTGGCCGCGGCAGAGCGTACGATCGACGCCGGCGCAACCGGGGAGGGAGCCATGGAGAAACGTACTTTCTGGGTTTTGGTACGGCACGTTGTTTCGATCGTGGCGGCAATGGGTTTGCTGAGCTGCAGCGGCGGACGGACGTCGCTGGTGGAGCTGGACGGTCAGAGCCCGGGGGCGGACGTCTCGGCCGACGTCGAGGAGGATACCGGGCCCGTTCCGAACCCGGTATGCGGTGACAAGGTGTGCCAGGGGAATGAGACGGCGGAATCCTGTGCCGAGGACTGCCTGGTGGCACCGGTATGCGGGGACGGCTTCTGTCAGCTTGCCGAGGCTACCGGGAAGTGCCCTCAGGATTGCGGTACCGGAGGGAGCTGCGGCGACGGGATCTGCCAGGCGGGAGAGGATTCCGAGGCCTGCGCTCAGGACTGCATCGTGGAGAAGTGCGGTGACGGCACCTGCCAGGAGGCGGAGAACTGCACCGTCTGCCCGGAGGATTGCGGGGAGTGCGGGTTCGTATGCGGGGACGGGCAGTGCGAAGGGAGCGAGACCTTTGCGAATTGTCCGGTCGACTGTCCGGATCTGCCCGGTTGCGGGGATGGTACCTGTGCGGTGGGCGAAGACTGCAAGTCGTGCACAAAAGACTGCGGGGAGTGCTCCGAAGGATGCGGGGACAAGGTGTGCGTGGCTCCGGAGAATTGCCAGACCTGTCCGCTCGACTGCGGCGAGTGCGCTGCCGGATGCGGAGATAAGACCTGCCTGTCGCCCGAGAATTGCCAGACCTGTCCGCTCGACTGCGGTGCATGTCCGCCGCTTTGCGGCGACGGCCAGTGCAACGGGAGCGAGGACTGCGTGGCGTGCCCTCTGGACTGTGGGACCTGCCCTCCGTTCTGTGGCGACGGCGAATGCAATGGAAGCGAGACGGCTCAGCTCTGCCCGGCCGATTGCGGCCAGACCGGCCCCGAATGCGGCAACGGCAAGTGCGAGGACGGAGAGAATACCGCCAACTGCGCCAAGGACTGCCCTGCCACTGGGCCCGTTTGCGGCAACGGCCAATGCCAGCAGGGGGAAACCCCGGAGAACTGCCCCGAGGACTGCGTGAACGGCGACCAGTGCGGCAACGGCCAATGCCAGCCGGGAGAGAACCCGATGAATTGCCCGGAGGACTGCCAGGGCCAGGACCAGTGCGGCAACGGCCAGTGCCAACCCTGGGAGAACCATATGAACTGCCCCGAGGACTGCAAGGAAGGGGGCGGGAACTGCGGCAACGGTCAGTGCGACCAGGGAGAGCAGTGGAGCTGCCCCCAGGATTGCGGCGGCGGGAACTGCGGCAACGGTCAGTGCGAGCAGGGAGAGCAGTGGAATTGCCCCCAGGACTGCGGCCAGGATCTTCCCACCTGCGAATCCACCGCCGACTGTACGGGGGGCCAGACGTGCCAGGACTTCTGGGGCTTCACGGCATTGTGCCTGTCTCTCTGTGAGACTGCGGACGACTGCGGCGGTCAGGAGTGCAAGGAGATCGGTGGCTTTGGCATTTCGCTCGCCAATGTCTGCGCCTGCACGACCGACAATGATTGTGGGGATGGGCTGAAGTGCTGCGAGATTCCCTACGTCGGAGAAACCACCTGCCTCGAGAGCTGCATCGAAGCCCCGTAGGGAATCGACTTCTATCTCTTCTTCTTCTTCTTCTTGCCCTTGCGTCCTTCTTCGACCGGCGATTCCGGCGCTCCTCCGGACAAGTCGACGGTAGACTCGGTGGGCAGGGCGGATGCGGCATCGGCCAACTGAGCGGACTCCTCTTTGACCGCTTCGCTGAAGAGTGATGCCAGGGAATCGCCCTGCGGCTCGGGCGTTTCCTGGGCCAGGGACTCGAGGGCCCGTTCAGCCGTCGCCTCATGGGACGGCTCCTCCGACGGCATGGGGAAGGGAAGCTCCGCCTCGGCCCGGGCTGCTGCGAACAGGTTGGAAACCTGTTCTGTCTCAGAGGCCTCCGGGGCCGGGGCCGCCAGTTCCTGGGCCGGTGCTTCCTCCCAAACATTGCGGGTGGCCGCCAGAGGCTCTTCAGGCTCGGGGGCGGGCGGCTCCTCGATGGTCTTGAATCCGAGCGCAGCCGGAGCGCCAAGGCCCCTGGTGGGCGTCAGGCTTGCGTCGTAGTCCGGCTCCGGCAGCGGGGCAGCGGAGCCGTCGAGCCGCGCGGCGAGCCGTGCCGCAAAGTCCCCTCGGAATCGACGCAGGATGCTCTCCTTCGTCGGCATTTCGCTATTGGCTTCGAGCAGGGTGTTGAGGATTTCCAGGTTCATCTCGTTCTCCATCTCATGGTTTCAGGCCTTTGCTGCAGTTTGAACCAATTCCCTGAACGTCTTGACCGCATCGTCCCAGCGCTCCGGAAGCCCGCCTCCGGCCTGGCCGAAATCGGGCTTGCCCCCTCCCCTCCCCTCGATGAGGCGAGCCAGCTCACCGATGATCTTCCCGGCATGCACCGAGTCGGGAACGCCCGGAGTGCGGGCAGCGACGAGGACCAACTTGTCCCCTTTGATTCCACCGACCAGGACAACCCCCGTTCGGATGCGGTCCCGCAGCAGGTCGGACATGCTGCGCACCTTGGCATCATCCGCATCGGGGACGAAGCTCCAGGCCGCCTTGAAGGCACCGTGGTCGTCTTCCTGTTCCTCGCCTTTCTGCGCCGGAGTGGCTGCCGCGGCCAGCAGCTTCTGCTCCAGCTCCCGGACCTCCTTCTCGAGCGATGCAGTGCGCTCCAGGAGCTTGCGGGCCTTGCCTTCGAGCTCCTCGGGCGAGGCCTTGAGCAGAGCAGCCAGCTGTGCCTGGCGTCTGTCCTTCTCCGCCACGTGGTGCACGGCAGCCATGTGGCAGACCGCATAGATCCTCCGGACCCCGGAGGATACCGCCTCCTGGCGAGCGATCTTCAGGAGGCCGATGTCGCCGGTGTGGCGCACGTGAGTTCCACCGCACAGCTCGCGCGAGGCTCCGTTCCCCATGGTTACGAGGCGTACCTCGGCACCGTACTTCTCTCCGAAGAAGGCACGGGCACCGGACGCAATGGCCTGCTCCACCGGGAGGGACCGAGTCTCGACAGGGGAGTTCTCGAGCACGCGGGCCGCGACCTTCTCCTCGATGGATTCGATATCCTGTGCGGTCAGGGGAGCGAAGTGCCGAAAGTCGAAACGGAGCAAGTCATCCCGGACCAGGCTTCCTTCCTGCTTGACGTGCTCGCCCAGCACCTCGAACAGGGCCTGGTGGAGCAGGTGAGTGGCAGAGTGATGGGCCCGGATGGCGGCCCTGCGCTTCGTGTCGACGGCTGCCTGGACCTCTGCTCCGACTTCCAACATTCCGGACACGACCTGGATGCGATGGAGAAAGAGGTCGCCGGGAGCCTTGACGGTATCCGTGACGCGGGCCTCACCACCGTTCCAGGTGAGGGTTCCGGAATCGCCCACCTGACCACCGGATTCGGCATAGAACGGAGTTGCGGCAAGCAAAGCGACGCCCTCGGCCCCCGTTGGCAGGGAGGTGAGGGGGGCCGTTCCCGAAAGGAGCGCCAGGATGGAGGTCGAGGCTTCCTCGGACGTGTAGCCGACGAAGCGGGTGGCTCCAAGCTCGGCAGCCATCTCCCGCAGAGCTGCAGCATCGCCGCTCTTGTCCGCAGTGGCCCCGGTCGTTTTCCCAGAGGCCACCCTCTTCTCCTCCATGAGGGCATCGTACCCACCGCGGTCGATGGAGAATCCCTGCTCGGCCGCGATGATCTCGACGAGGTCGGGCTGCATGCCCCGCTCATCGTGCATCCAGAAGAGGAACTGGCCGGAGAGGCGGTTGCCCCCCTGCGATTTCACCTTCTGGATTTCGAGGTCGAGGGCGCGACAGCCGTCGTCGTAGGTCTGGTTGAAGCTGTCCTCTTCGAGCGAGACCACTTTGCGGATCAGCTCCCGCTTGCGCTCGAGCTCGGGATAGGCGGTCCCCATGAGGTCGACGACTTTGTCGCAGATCTCGAAGAAGAAGGGGGCCGAGAATCCGAGCTTCCGGCCGAAGCGGACCGCCCGGCGCATGAGGAGTCGGGCGATGTAGCCCCGTCCCTCGTTGTCCGGGTATACTCCGTCGGAAACGAGGAAGGCGGCGGCCCGGGCGTGGTCGGCAATCACGCGGAGGCCGACGTCGTCGTCCTCGCTGCGACCGTACTCAACCTTCCTGGCGGTCTCCCGCTCGAGCACCGCGATGGTAGCATGGATGAGCGACATGAACAGGTCGGTCTCGTAATTGGAACCCTTCTTCTGCACCACGGCTGCGAGGCGCTCGAGTCCCATGCCGGTATCGATGGACGGGGCGGGCAGCGGGAAGAGCTTACCCCCGGCCTCCTTGCGCTCGAACTGCATGAACACGAGGTTCCAGATCTCCATGAATCGGTCGCAGTCACAGCCAGGAGCGCACTCGGGGCGCCCACAGGCCCAGGGACCGGGGCCGCGGTCATAGAGGATTTCAGAGCAGGGGCCGCACGGACCGGTCTCGCCCATGGCCCAGAAGTTGTCCTTCTTTCCGAACCGGAGGATGCGGTCGGGGCCGACGCCGGCGGTCTCCCTCCAATAGCCCTCGGCCTCCTCATCGGCCGCAATACCGTCGGCGGGGTCGCCGCCGAAGACCGTGTAGTAGCAGCGGGTCGGGTCGAGGCCGATGTCCTTGATGAGGAAGTCGTAGGCGAACCGGATGGCGTCCTTCTTGAAATAGTCACCGAAGGAGAAGTTTCCGAGCATCTCGAAGAACGTGTGGTGGCGTGCGGTCCGGCCCACATTCTCGAGGTCGTTGTGCTTGCCGCTGACTCGGAGGCATTTCTGGCTGGAGGTTGCGCGGGAATAATCGACCTTGCGCAGCCCCACGAAGATGTCCTTGAACTGGACCATTCCTGCGTTGACGAACAGGAGGGTCGGGTCCGCGGGCGGGATGATGGAGTGACTGGCCACCCGCCGGTGGCCGTTGCGCTCGAAGAAGTTGAGGAATCGTTCTCTCAGCTCGCTGCTCTTCATCGTCGTTCTCACCTGGTCTTCCCCGGGTTCCCGTGTCCGGGCGGGGTCCTGAAGAATAGGCCTCCTGTCAGCCGTTGATGCCGCTCAACTTGAGCTTGAAATCGGACGGATTGGAACAATGGGCAAGGGCATCCTCGACCTTGATGAGGCGCGCTCGGCAGAGGTTCATGAGGCACTGGTCGAACGTCTGCGTTCCGTAGACCTTGCTGTTCTTCTCGATGGCCTCCTGGATTTCGCGGGCTCCCGCCTTTCCGAGAATGAGCTCGCGAATCCGGGGAGTACTTTTGAGCACTTCGACCGCGGGGACGCGGCCCTGGCCATCGAGCTTCTCCATGAGACGCTGCGAGACGACCCACCGGAGCACGTCGGCAAAGAGCCCGCGGATGGCCTCCTGGTCGTGGGGAGGGAAGACCGCCACGGCCCGGTTGATGGTCTCGGCCGCATCGATGGTGTGCATCGTGGAGAGGACCAGGTGGCCCGTCTCGGCCGCCTGGAGCGCAATCTCGATGGTTTCCTTGTCCCGGAGCTCTCCGATAAGGATGATGTCCGGGTCCTGGCGGAGGGCGGCGCGCAGGGCGCAGGCAAAGGTCGATGTGCTGGCCCCGACCTCGCGTTGGTTCACCACGCACTTCTTGTCGGGAATGACGAACTCGACCGGGTCTTCGATGGTGATGATGTGCCCGGCTCGGCTGGAGTTGATGTGGTCGATGATCGCGGCCAGAGTGGTGGACTTCCCGGAGCCCGTGGTGCCGGTTACCAGGACGAGCCCGCGCCGCTCCTCGGCAATCTGCTCGAGGACGACGGGGAGGGACAGATCCCGGATGGTCTTGATGTGCATGGGGATCGTGCGGATGGCCAGCGAGATGCCGGTGTACTGGCGGTACACACTGATCCGGTATCGGGCCTGCTCGGGCAGCTCGTAGGCCACGTCGACGGAGCCGCATTCCGCAAAGGTCTTGCGCTTCTTGTCATCCGTGAGAAGGATGTCCAGGAAGCCGGTCATGTCGTCCTGCTTCAACGGGATGGCCCCCTTCTGGGAGGTCAGGGTCCCATTGATGCGGAACGCAGGGGGGCGTCCCTGCTTGAGGTGCACGTCCGAGATCTTCTTCTGCGCCGCGAACTCAAGAATCTTGTTCAGGTCCAGGGCCATCCGGGACTACCTCCTCACCCAGACCTGCGGCCTGGAGAAGCTTCTTGCGCAGGCTCTCGGCCAGCTCGGGCCGCTCCTCGATGAAGGCAATGGAGGCATCCCGCCCCTGCCCGAGGCGTTCGCCGCCGAGCGAGAACCAGGAGCCCGACTTCTCGACGATACCGGCTGCGGATGCGGTGTCGAGCAGGTCGCCCACACGGTGGATTCCGGTTCCGTACACGATGTCGAACTCGACTTCGCGGAACGGGGGCGCCATCTTGTTCTTCACCACCTTGACGCGAGTGCGGCTGCCGGTGACCTGTTCCCCCTTCTTGAGGGTACCCACCCGGCGGATGTCGAGCCGCATGGACGCGTAGAACTTGAGAGCGTTGCCGCCGGTCGTGGTCTCGGGGCTGCCGAACATGACGCCGATCTTCATGCGGATCTGATTGATGAAAATGACGCAGGTACGGGAGCGTGCGATGGCCGCGGTCAGCTTTCGGAGGGCCTGGCTCATGAGGCGGGCCTGGAGGCCGACGTGGGAATCGCCCATTTCTCCCTCGATCTCGGCCTTCGGGACGAGGGCCGCCACCGAGTCGATCACCAGGCAGTCCACGGCGTTGCCCTTGACCAGCATCTCGGCGATGTCGAGGGCCTGCTCACCGTAGTCGGGCTGGGAGACGAGGAGCTCGTCCACCTTGACCCCTAGCTTGCGGGCGTAGTTGATGTCGAGCGCGTGCTCGGCGTCGATGATGGCAGCGACGCCGCCGGCCTGCTGGGCCTGGGCGAGGACCTGGAGGGCCAGGGTGGTCTTGCCCGACGACTCGGGGCCGTAGATTTCGACGATTCTTCCCTTGGGGAAGCCGCCGATTCCCGTGGCGATGTCGAGGCCGATGGACCCCGTCGGGATGGCCGGGACGCGGACGTTGACATCCACGCCCATCTTCATGATTGCGCCCTTGCCGAACTGGCGCTGGATCGACTCGATGACGAGGTCTAGATTCCGCTCGCGCTCGTCCACCGGTCCGTCCGTCTTCTTTGGCTTGCCTGCTGCCATGGGACCTCCTTGGTTCCTATGCAAACGGCAGTGTGTCGATGGCCACGAAAGGCCGGTCCTTGTCGCCCTGACGGGGATTGGCCCGCAGGACGGCAAGCTGGTTCACCACGACTTCGCCGAAATCATAGTCCTGCCACTCGACGAAAGCGGAAGCGAACTCGCGGGTGTTGTTGAACTCGTCCGCCAGTGCCACGGGCACGTGAAGGCGGATGTCCGGCGGAGCAAAGCCGGCATCGATCTCGCCCACCACGTCGGCCAGACTGGACTGGAGACCCGAAAGGGCCTCGGCACCGACCACGCGCGCCCAGATGGCGTTGACCGACTCGGGTTCCCCCTCACCGGCCTCCTGATGAAGCTCCAGGCCCCGAATCCGGAGGGTTACCGGAGCCGTGCCGGCGACAGCGCCCTTCATGAGCTCCAGCATGGTCGGGACCATGTCGGTCCGGATGCGGGGGGTGTAGAGCAGGGAGATGTGCGACACGGTCGGCGGAATCCAGAAGATGCGCATCTGGACCGGATTGACCGTCTTGCGCAGCGCACCTGCCGCCTGGCCCAGACGGGCCGCCACGGCCGAGGGCAGCTCCACAGCGACGACGAGCTCCTCGTAGGGGAGAAGATCCTTGACGCTCGACTGCTCGTTCACGTTGCCTCCTTCAACCAGGTCAGGACTTCCCGAGCGGCCTGGAGCTTGACCTCGCTCCTGCTGCCTGGAAAGTGTCTTTTCAACGTCGTGAAGCCGGCCCTGCTTCCCATCGAGAAGCAGACCGTCCCCACAGGTTTTTCCGTGCTGCCGCCGTCCGGACCGGCGATGCCGGTCGTCGAAGCCGCCAGGTGGCTGTCCGCTGCCTGGCGCACGCCCCGGGCCATGGCCTCGGCCACGGGCTCGCTCACGGCACCCACCGTCTGGAGGAGCCGCTCGGGGACGCCGAGAAGGCTCGTCTTGGCCTCATTGGCGTAGGCGATGACGCCGAGCCGAAAGACCTCCGAGCTGCCCGGTATGCTGGTCAGCAGATGCGAGACGAGACCCCCGGTGCACGACTCTGCAACCGCCACGGTACGTCGCGTGGCCCGCAAGTGGCTGACCGCCTCGGCAGCCAATGGGAGCAGGTCGGTTTCGGTCACGATCACCTCGCGGTTTCGGGGGAGGCCCTCCCCCGCTGGCGGCCCGGGTCCGGGGCCCTACTTGCTCTTCTTCTTCCTGCGCAGCGAGAACAGGGAGCGCTTCTCCTCGGAAATGGAGTCATCCCGACGGTACTTGTCCTGAAGCTCCATGACCTCATCCGGGGCCGCTACCTCTTCCTTGAGCGAGTCGGGGTCGACGGCGGCCATGAACCACTGAGTCTCGGAGAATCCCGCGCCGAGGTCGTGCTCGCCCGTCTCCTCGTGGGGCTCGGCGGCGGCACCGCCGGATGAGGCTTTGGGCGGAGTTGCTGCCATGGCCGAAACGGTCCCGGTCTTGGCCGACGCCGCGGGCTGCACCGGGGTCGGAGATGGCGTCGGTGCCGCTTCGGCCTTCGGGGCCTCGGCGGGGGGCGCTGCGGCGACCTGCGGGGCGGCCTCCTGCCCCGGCGCCGGAACCTCTGCCGATGGGGCCGGTGCTTCCGCTGCCTCGGCAACCGTATCCACCGTAATGGTATCGCGGAGCATGGCCCCGTCCCGTGGGCAGAAATTGGCCTTGTCAGGCCATTGAGCTCCACATTTCACGCACGTTTTCATTCTGCCGCAACCTCGTAGCGGACCCTTCCCGCATGACGCGGCTGCTTATACCATCCGAGCCGCCCGAATGCAAGGTATGCGTGCGCAGCGCGTGCGAGGCACAGGCCCGGTGGCTCGCACTCGCTCCTGCGCGTTGCATCCAGGGGCGGTATTCTGTAGAGTAGGTCCGTCAAGCTGGAGGGCTTTCATGCACCGAACGACGAATTGGCTTTTCTTGCTGCCGCTGCTCCTTCTCCTGGCCGCGTGTGGTTCGAGCGGCACCGGAGAGGGGGCGGAAGACGTCGTGCCCGGGACCGACGTCCTGGGTGATGCGTCGCCCGATTCCGTGGTCGTGGAGACGGTGCTTTCCAAGAACACCGTGACCGCAGGCGAGTCGTTCGAGGTCACCTGCAAGGTGTCGCTCAACATGAAGCTGCTGACTCTGCCCGTGGAAGTGGTCCTCCAGGGGGACGGGGAGCCGCTCGTCGTGGCCGCCGGACCGGCGACGTTGGAGAAGGCCGGTGAGTATGACGTCGCCTGCCGCACGCAGGGCGAGCCGGTGATGCAGGATCCATCGCCTTCCCACCTCAAAGTCACGGTGGGCAAGCCGGTCAAGGTGGTCGCCGACGTCGAGCCGTCGGAGGTCAACACCGGGAACCAGGCGTCGGTGACCTGCACTGCCTTCGATGCGTTCGGCAACAGCGGCGAGATCAAGCCGGGCATCGAGAGCGAGCCGGCCGACGGCGTGGAGATCGATGGCCAGGAGATCACCGGCAACAAGCCCGGTACCTATGCGATCACCTGCAAGACGGAGAAGGGAGTCGAATCCGTGGCCGACACGCTGGTCGTCATCGTCGGCGTGCCGTTCCGCTTCGTGGCCAAGGTCGACCCGGCCTCGGTCGAAGCCGGCGGCAGCGCGACCGTGAGCTGCGACGTCACGGATGCCAAGGGCAACCCGGTTCAGGCGGAGTGGAAGGTCGACGCCCCGGCCGATGTGAAGGTCCAGGGGACATCGATCTCGGCCACCAAAGCGGGCAAGTACTCGGTCAAGTGCCCGCCGGTCGCACCTCAAGGGGGCGAGGAGATCGTTCCTGCCGACTTCACGGTCGTGGGCGGTCCACCGGTCAACATGAAGGTGTATGCCAAGCCGCCCAAGGACCACTACGTGCTGGAGGACCAGGTCACCATCAAGCATGAGCTGGTGGACCAGTACGAGAATGCGCTCGGGGATGCGGAGATCGAGCCCATCGTCGTCAATCCGGCAGTCGGCATGGAGCTCCAGCCGGAGAAGATCGACAAGTTCGTGTTCGTGGAGGAAGGGTTTTACCATGCCACGGTCAAGGCCAAGGACCTTCCGTATTCCGGCGAGCTCGACTTCGCCTGTGACGGCACGGGGCCGAAGATCACCATCACCTACCCGCCCCGGGCCCAGACCTTCAGCGGCTCTACGAGCCTGGTCGTCACCGGCATCGTGGAGGACAAGGTCAGCGGAGTCAGCCTCCTCAAGGTCAACGGAGAGGAAGTCGAGGTGCAGGCCGACGGTGGATTCTCCAAGGCCATGACCCTGGTGCACGGGATGAACCTGATCTCCGTCGAGGCCGTCGATGGTTTCGCCAACTCCTGGAAGTCGTTCCGCAGCTCGTTCTACTCGACCAAGTATCTGCCTGCGGATTCCATTGCGCCCGCCGCTGCCCAGATTTCCAAGAGCATTCTCGCCTTCCTGTCGCAGGAATTCATCGATGACGGCGACCACTCCGATCCGCCGGACGACCTTGCCACCATCGTGGAG
Source organism: uncultured Myxococcales bacterium (assembly GCA_903895725.1). Lineage (GTDB taxonomy): Bacteria > Myxococcota_A > UBA9042 > CAIXZC01 > CAIXZC01 > CAITUV01. The sequence goes on from CAITUV010000039.1 coordinate 75,801, forward strand.
AAGGTCATGGCCGGGCTGGACATCAAGGGCATGCTGCCTCAGGAAGGCATCCCCGTGATGGACAATGCGACCCTCTACATCACCGACGTGACATTCGACCCGCCGCAAGTCACGCTTCAGTCCGTGGACGGTGGCATACACCTCCTGATGACCATTCCCAATTTCGAGGCAGATATCGAGCTGGAGGTCTGCATCGATCTTCCCATCGTGGGTGAGACCTGCACGAGCTCCTACGGAATCATCTTTGTCGAGAAGCTCAAGCTCGACGCGTTCCTGTTCGTGGGCATCGGAGCCGACGGCCTGGTCGATGCTTCGCTGGGGCCCATCAGCGTCGATCTCGAAGGGCTCGACGTGGACATCCAGGGCATCGTGGGCTCCCTGTTCGACCCGCTCGTGACCACCCTCGTGACGACGCTCAAGGACACGCTGCTTGCCCAGTTCACCCAGCAGTTCGGCGAGCAGCTTCCCGCCATGATCGAAGACGCGCTCAACCAGCTGGCGCAGGGGCAGGAGCTCGAGCTGCCGCCGCTCGTCGGCTCGGGCGAGCCGACCAAGCTTCTGCTCAGCCTTTCGTTCGAGCAGCTCCAGTTCTCGTTCGACGGCCTGGTGCTGGGCCTCAAGGCCGCGCTCACAGCGTTCGGCAAGGTGGCGCATACGCCGGCGGGCGTGCTGCTGCGTGACGGCTGCATGGGCTCCGAAGTCCTGCCGTTCGTCCTGCCCCAGACCAACGAGATGAACGCAGCCATCGCGGCGGACTTCGTGAACGAGGCGCTATTCTCGGTCTGGTGGTCCGGAGCCATCACGCTCGACCTGACCGCTGAGGATCTGGGGGACATCGACGTTTCCCAGTACGGCATCGAGAACCTGTCGGTCAAGACCGACCTCTACTATGCCCCCATCCTCAAGACCTGCGGAACGGACGGGAAGCTGCTGCTCCAGCTCGGCGATGCCTTCGTGCATGCCAAGTTCTTCATGATGAACATGAACTGGGACATCCAGATTTTCCTGTTCATCGAGGCCGATGCCGCGCTCAAGCTCGTCCCGAATGCGGAGACCGGCGAGACGGAAATCGGGATCGAGATCGGGGAGCTCAAGACGGCCGAGATCGATGTCGAGGCGGTGGGCGAGGATCTCAAGGGCAAGGAAGCCATGGTCATCGACCTGTTCAAGGGGGTGTTGCTGCCGCAGCTCATGGACTCGCTCCTGGGCAGTCTGGGCAGCTTCGCCATCCCCAGCATCGACCTCTCTTCGCTGGCCGAAGGGATCCCCGAAGGTACTTCCATCTCGGTCGATCTGCAGGAGCTCTTCCTGGAGAACGGCTACCTCGTGATTGGCGGGAAGCTGAAGTAGTTTCCAAGAGACGGCGGTTCCCAGCGGGCGCCCCTCCCGCGTGGTCGGGGCTGTGGGCCGCGAGCATGGTGGGGCGGCGATCGTCGGCCGTTGCCCCTCCCGCGTGGTCGGGGCTGCGGGCCGCGAGCATGGTGGCGCGGCGATTGGGTTGTAGCCTGCTGGTCAGAGTTGGCCTTGAGCTCCTGGAGCTTACTCAGTCTTCCACCTGCAGCTTGATCTCGTCGGAGTTCGCCTTGAGCTCAGGGGCGTACATGGCGTGGGCCCGGGTGGGCAGTGCGCTGAAGCGGCCCGGAATCTCGGCGCGCATGCGGTACGCAACGCTGTGCTTGCCACGGGCCAGGGCTCGGACGAAGAACGCGACACGCTCGTCCCGGAATTCCACGTAAGCGCCCATGTCGTTGCCGTTGTAGCCGCTGCGGACCTCGACAGGCTCGAACCCGGCGGGCTTCATGTCCTCGAACACGAGGTACTCGTAGTCATTCTTGCTCTCGATGAGCAGCTCGACTTCCACGAGCTGGCCGCTCTTGAGCATGGTAAGGTCCGGGATTTCCTGGCGCTCGAACTTCTCTACCTTCTGGCTGACCGCCTGTCCCTTGCTGCCCCGGACGTGTGTGCTCTTGTCGACCTGGACGAGCTTGTAGTACTTCCGGTTGACCTTGACCTCCAGGCCGGCTTTGGTGATGTAGTCCTCGAGGGTGAAGTTGGTCACATAGGCGTTGAAGTAGATCGGCCCTTTGCCCTTGCGGCGCAGCTCCAGCGTGTGCTTGCCGCTGGTCACTTCGCGGCCCTCGACGACGAGCTTGTTGTCGAACGTGAAGAGGTTCTCGGAATCGACCTTGACCTCCTTGACCATCTTGCCGTCGAGCAGAACCTCGATGGTCATGTCCGGCTTGTCCTCTCCGGTTGCTGCCAGGTAGTCGGCAAACGCCTCCACGCAGAGCGCCGTGTCACGGGTCGAGTTCCAGTAGGTGGCGTGGCGTCGGTTGTTCAGGAGGTACTTCACGACGCCCGATGCCTTCGTGTTCTTCGGGTCGACAGCGGACATCAGCTTGAGGTAGTAGGCGTGTGCCTCGTACTCGCTGCCGTACCAGTACCACCAGTAGCCTTCGCTGCCCAGGTTGAGCCAGGCGCTCTGGTTCTCAGGGTCCTCGACCACGAACTGGTCGAGGTTGCGCATAATCATGTGGAGCTTCTCGGTCTCCTTCTGCTTGAGGAGGGCAAGGCCGAACATCGCCTTGGCATAGACGGCCAGGGTCGTGCGGTCACGATAGAGGAAGTCGCGCATGTCCTTGTCCATGCGGTCCGCGTCAGCCAGCACCATGTAGACGAAGGCGTCGAGCTCGTCGGCCTTCTCCTTCCAGGGGTGCGTCTGCTTGGGAGCGTTCTTGAGCATCGCCACCTGCTCGGACTGGTAGCGGTCGAGCCATTCGACTCCTCTCTGGAGCACGTCATCGCGTACCTTGACGCCGTTGGCCCGGGCAATCTGGAGCCCGTGAACGACATAGGCCGTCGTGTGCGGGTACGAGTACTCGCCCCAGCCCGAGAACCAGCCCCAGCCGCCGTCGGAGAGCTGCATGCCGGTGAGCCGCGCCACGCCGGTCCTCACCATGTCGTTGAGCACCTTCTCTTCGAAGACGGGGCTGCGATCGTAGCGCTTCCACTGCCGGGCGCGCTCCTTGTCGTCGCCGATCTCCTGGGCGTTGAGGTTGGTGAGCTTCTTCTCGATGTCCTCGAGCTTCACCCCCATTCTCTTGAGGGTGTTCTGCGTGATGGCCGCGGGCAGGAAGCGGTTGAGCGTCTGCTCGGTGCAGCCGTAAGGGTAGTCTGCCAGATAGGGCAGTGCGTCCACCATGGCCGCAGCCAGGGTCGGGGAGTATCGGGCCTCGATGCGGCTCTGGTCGGCCCTGCGTTCGGCAGGCACGGTGAACATCACGGAGCCGCTGGACTGCTCGGGCCGGACCACACCGGAGAAAGACTCGGTCTTGAGCATGCCATGCACGTAGGCCGGGAAGCGCATCTGCATGGCGTCGGATTCCTCGTCGGTGAGGGCCTTCATGCGGACCACGGCCTCGCCTTCGGAGATTACCTTGACCCGCCAGTCGACGCGGGCCTCGCCATTGCTGGCAACCTCCACGAACCGCTCGAGTGGCTCGATGGACTCGATCACGTTTCCGTCGAGCTCCAGGACCACCCGCACCTTCTTGGGTGTGGCCAGGTAGTTGTGCACGTTGGCGGAAAGGACCACCTCGTCCTTCTCCACGAAGAACCGGGGGGCCTGGAGGCGCAGGAGCAGGTTCTTGACCGTGACGGCCATGGTCGTGCCTTCGCCCACCTTGGTGCCATGCCCCATTCCCCAGGTGCGGAACTTCCATCCGGTGAGGTTCTCCGGCATGGTGAACTCCACCTCGGCCGTCCCGTCGGGGCCGGTCTGCAGATCGGCTGCCCAGAAGGCCGTGTCCGCAAATTCCTGGCGGACCGTCGCTTCCGCCTCGGGGCCTGCCGATCCACCCGGTCCCGGCTGCGCCGCAGATTCCCGGGACTGGTCCCTCTTGTCGGCTGCAACCTCGCTCTTCGAGGCCTCCTCGGCTTCCGCCATCTTCATCTTGGCCCCCGCGCTCCGGGCCATGCTGCGTCCTTCCAGGAGGCCGCCACCGCCATTGGCCGCCTTGGCGGGTGCGGCCACGGCCGGAGAATCCTTCCCGTTGCGGTATTCGCCGTCGAGGGCGTCGTCGGCAAAACTGTAGTCCATGGTCGCCACGTAGCCGCCGAATACGCCCAGGGTCGCCATTCCCACTTCACTGTCCCTGAGGAGGTTTCCGAACCACCGGTTGAAGCTGCATTCGGTGCTCGGGCTGTGGCTGCGCCGCCACTTCCAGAAGAACTCCCGGATTTCGGGCACGTTGCTGCCGCCCGAAATGTACTCCACGGCCTTGTCGTAGACGGCGAGCACGGCAGATCCCTGGAACGGCTTGCCGGCCAGATCGGACAACTTGATGCGGACCCTGGCCTTTTCGCCCGGCTTGTATTTCTCGGCGGCCGTGATCTCCACGTTGAGCACCCGCTTCTCCGGCGGCACGACAATCTCACGCATGTCGGAGTGCAGCTTGCCGTCCGCGATGGTGACGGCCTCCACGAAGAAGTTGGGCATGTCCTTCTTGATGACCTCGATTTCCTCAATCGTGCTCTTGCCCTGGAGACGAAGGACTTTCGGAGGCAGATAGATGCCGTTGGCCGGACGCACGAACAGGAGGACCGTGCCTCCCTCCTTGTTGATGTTGACCTGCAGCTTGACCTTGTCCCCCGGTGCGTACTCCCGGCGATCCGGCACGAGCTCGATGTCGTTGAAGCGGAACTGGGCGCCGTCGAAGGCCTCGCCGGTCACGACGAAGATGTAGCCGCCCTCCAGCGTGTGGCTCTTGGAATCCGTCACCTTGTAGGACAGACGGAACTGGCCCGGCTCCGAGGCCTTGATCTGTAGCATGGCCGATCCCTGGTCGTCGGTGGGCAGGCTCCAGCTTTCCACGGCGGTCTCGACCGGCTTGCCTCCCTCGTAGCGGATGCTGAACAGGGTGGCCTCACCGGTCCCCTTGACCGGCTTGCTGTCGAGGGTCTGGGCACGGAAGTCGGCCTGCACCGTGTCGCCGGTGCGGTAGTGGCCGCGGTCGACCCAGGCGTAGACCTTGAACGGATTCCTGGCGACCAGGACGGTGCCCTGCCCCACGATGGTGCGGCGGGACGCGTCGGTCACTTCGACGGTGATGGAGTACTGGTGATCCTGGTCCCCGTGCATTTCCTTGGCCAGGGCGGTGTCGATGGGAATCTCGAGATCCCCTTCCGGACCGATGGGCACTTCGTTTTGTGCGACCAGCTCCGGCGGAGTGTAGCTCGTGGGCCACCACCACCAGACGGGGCGACGGCAGCCCCAGTAGTGCCATCCCGGATACCAGTCATAGTCGTATGCGAACCACCAGTACCCAAGCCCGTAGAACCAGTCCCAGAGCCCCACGGGATACCAGCGGGCGGCATAGTCGGACCGCTCCACCTTGTATTTCACCTTGGCCTGCGTGACGGGTGCGCCGAAGTAGTACTTCGCCTTGACCTTGGCCACGATTTTCTCGCCCAGAGCCACCGGCTCGGTCGGAGCATCGACCTGCACTTCGAATTCCGGCTTCTTGTACTCCTCCACGCGGAACGAGCTTCCGCCGTATCCGCTCACGTACAGCGACCAGACCCCGAGCCCCGCGTCCTTGGGCAGCTCCAGGAGGCCGTCAAAGCCGCCGTACTTGTCCGCAGTGAAGTTCTTCTCCAGGATCTTCTCGCCCTGGGGGTTGTGGATGAGCACGGAGAACGTCTGGCCCGCGTAGCTGGAGGTGTCCTCCTGGTCGTACTGGGCTTGGCGCACCCAGAACTTGAACTTGACGGTCTGGCCGGGGCGGTACACGGGGCGGTCGGTGATGGTGTACACGCGAGTCGAGTTGTACTCGTAGTCATAGTAGTCGCCGTACCAGATTCCGGTGTAGCCGAGATACGCGAGGCGACCCTCCCGGTCCGATGCGATGACCATCCACGTGTACTGGGTGGACTGCTCGGAGGGAGAGAGGAAGACCTGCCCGTCGGCATCGGTCTTCCGGGAAAATTCGTCGATGTGCCACTTGTAGTAGTAGCCGAGGTAGCCGCCTGCTCCCCAGCGCTCCTTGTACTCCTGCCAGTAGCCGAAGAATTCGGTCTTCATGCCGGGCAGCGGCTTGCCCGTGACCGCGTCGGCGACGTAGTACCAGATCTTGTTGGCGAGCGTCTTCTTGACGAGCACCGTGTTGTCGATCCAGACGATGATACGGCTGATGTTTCCCCCCTTCATGCGGGCGGTGACCAGGTAGGCTCCGGCCTTGGTGAGGGGCGGCTGGACGGTGACGAGCCGGTCGAAATGGTTCGGACGCGGCTTGAGCTCCATGGACCACTCGGCGGCCTTCTTGAGGAGATAGCGCTTTCCCCCCTTGCCGTTGACCAGGCGGTAGCCGATGTTCTCGACGTTTGCCTTGTCCCAGTCGAGCTCCTTGGGGCGGCTCTTGATGTACTCCCGGACATCGGTGAGCAGCCGGGCGACATCCACTTCCACCGCGTCGAACTCCACGAGGCTGCCGTTGCGGAAACGGTAGGAGACGGACGGTGCCTGGCCTGCGGGATGCACGCCGGTCGGCTCGAACTGCCCCCAATTGCCGAGGATCTGCTCCACCCGGTCCGGATAGGAGCTCTTCTTCCAGCATTCTACGGCCTTGTCGTACTGGTGCCTGTTCTCGTAAATGTTGGCCAGGACGTCCCACGCTTCCAGGTTCTTGTAGATGGCGATGAAGTCGGCGTCCTGCGGGAGTCGGAACCTCTTTACGCCGCTGGCAAGCCTGGCGATTGTCTCATCGTCCGCCAGCGTGTGGAATTCCCAGATGCCGCTCTCTGTCTTGCCCTTCTCCTCGTCATCCACCTCTCCGGCGAAATAGCCTCCGTAGTAGGCCAGCGTCTGGACGCCGAACTGCTGGTTGAGGAAGTCAGCGTACTGCCGACGGAGAGTGGAGTCGTACTGGGGATAGGACTTTCCTGCCATGGACAGGAGATACCGCCAGCGCTCGCCGTCGGTGGCCGCTGAAGCGTAGTCGGCCGGGATCTTGTGGAAGACCGGGTTTCCCTCGTCATCTACGGGTGCTCCCCGGTTCTCACCCCCACCATAGTAGTAGTTCTCTTCGTAATCAGGCAGCTCCTTGAGGTCGGTCAGGTACAGGAGACGCCACGACTCGGAGTAGCCACGGTAGCCGAGCAGGACCGCCGCCATGTCCACGTAGAACTGGTAGGCCTCATCCCCCGGAACCGACTGCCCATCCTTCTCGAGGAACGGGAGAGCGGCATCGAGCAGACGCAGAGCCTCTACCCGGTCACGTTCCGTGGAATAGACCCAGCGGCCGCCGCCCCGGTGGTACCCCCGCTCGAAATCGCCGCCCACGATGCTCCCGTAGTGGAGGACCTGGTAGTAGTAGATGCGGGCCGCTGCCTGCATCAGCCGCCAGTTGCCTGGATGGGCGTCGAGGACCTTTTTGACGAAGCCGTCCACGTCCTTGTGGAGGTTGAGGTTCTGCAGGCACGCAACACCGGAGGTCAGGTCTGCCCCGACCATCCTGGGGTCTGCGTCCTTGTCGAGAGCGAGGGCCAGGAAGCGGTCATACGCATCCCTGTAATTCCCGTCGTTGAGCTCCTTCTGGGCCTTCTTGCGCTCGTCGTCCATGCCCGCCGAACCGGCTTGCGCCACAGCCAGGATTCCTGCTGCCGCGACTACGACGGCAGCCGCCGCCAACGCTCTGCTCTTCCATTCGCTCATGTTCGTCCCCCGCTGGTTCGTTGCCACAAGGGCGGCGCTTGTACGATGTCTCTGGCAAATCGGTCCGAACTGCGATGCGACATTACCACACCCCCGGTCTGGGGTCGATGCCGGCGTTGGAAGCGCCGGTTGCCCTCAGTCGGGACAGCAGCGTCCGTGTCCCCGGGCGTCACAACTCGAGGGATGATGGAACATCGGCCGACTTATGACGCTCTGGGCGTCACAACTCGAGGGATGATGGAACATCGGCCGACTTATGACGCTCTGGGCGTCACAACTCGAGG
>CAITUV010000040.1 GCA_903895725.1 uncultured Myxococcales bacterium
AGTGTTGATGCCGACCTTGGCCCGCACTGGTTCCAATTCCTGACCGAGAGAACCTGCACGAAGGCAGATCCTCTCTGTGCACGGGTTCGGCATGAAGAGCCCCTCGACGTCGACATCGTCACCCGAGCGATCGTGGGACCGCTGAGGCCCGGACCATTGCGCGGGGATGTGACCCGAGTCGTCTGGAGGGCACCAGGGCACGCGGCGCTGGACCGCTGGCTCAGACTGCACATGGGGGACCTTACCACTGACTGGCCGGAGCCGTCGATCGACCAACCCGAGCGGATCGTGGTTGCCGCAGACTACGAGATGGGGCTTGACGATACCTGCCTGACCGTGCTGGCCCTCGTCGGCAAGATCGGACCGACGCCCTGCTCGGCGGGCTTGCCAGGATAGGGTGGCACGGTCAATACCACTGGGGTCCGGACCTTCGGTTTCGGACGTTCACCCTTGATCCTGCATTCCCCTGGGCCTTTGGCGGCTATGCCAAGATGCTCCTCGGCTGACGCCATGAGCCTATCCCCCACCGCTGCCTTCCTCCGAGTCGCAGTGAATCACGTTGCCATGAAGATCATCTCCTCCTTTCTCTTCCTCGACATCCTCTTGATCGCCGCCTCGCGGATCGTGGCCACGCTCCGGGATTCCTCGGTCTCCCGGTACACCAGCACGACCGGCCGGCGTGACCGGGTGTACCGGGCACCGTGCCCTTCGGAGTGGGCCTTGATCCTCTTGTCGAGGTCGTTCGTGATTCCGATGTACAGGGTACCGTCGGAGCAGCGCAGGATGTAGACGTACCACCGATTCGCTTTCGATTCCACGGACGATCCGCTCCTGTCGCCGGCCCCAGGGCGAAGTACGTCGCCGGGGCATCCCTCCCGAACAAGGTACCAGCCGACGACGAACATCACCAGCCTGACCACGACGCCGGCCCTTCCGGCAGGATTGCCGAAAGGGCCAGGCTACATCTCCGGACGGACGCGTCTTTCCGGCTCCGGGACCGTCCCGCGGGTGGCGCAGTCGCTCGGTCGTCCCCGAACTCCTGCCCTTTCGGAAAATCTTCCGTTTGGGCACCTGCCCCTTGCTCCCGACGGCGCGCTCGTGGTCACGTGTCCCTGGAGGCCGAGCCCCTCATGGTGTTATGCTCACGCTGTCCGAATGACCAGGAGGTCCTCGATGCTCAACCGAAGCGCCGTCACCGTACGCATGAAGCAGCCCTTCCTGGACTGGCTCAACTCCCTCCCGGACCCTCCCGACTGCACGCTGGAGCTGCTCAACAGGGATCCACCGGTCTACCTGCTCCCGTTCGTCGACTTCCAGGACCAGCAGGAGGACCTGCTCGAGGACTTCTACGACCTCATCTTCGAGGATCGCCTTGCTGGATGGTGGACGGTTGAGGAGGACTGGCCGCGGGATAGGACGTTCAAGATGTTCAAGGAGTGGTTCGAGTGCAAGTTCTCCTCGATCGTCCAGGACCTGGTTGACGGGGAACCGCTGGGGCTGGAGATGTGACGCTCCCAGTCTGTGGGCTCGGACGGAGGGGCACAATGGCCGGCGACTCGTTCATCATCGTGGACCTCGAAGCGACGTGTTGGGAAAAAGGAACGTCGCCCTTACGGATGGAGACCATCGAGATCGGCGCCGTCCGTGTCGGGGGGACCGACCTTCGGCCCCGGGCCGAATTCGACAGGTTCGTCCGGCCGGTATCGGAGCCGATCCTGAGCAACTTCTGCACTCAGCTCACCGGTATCTCCCAGGACGACGTCAACGGAGCGGAGCCGTTTCCCGTGGTCTTCGGGGAGTTCCTCGACTGGGCACGAACGGAACCGTTCATGTGGTGCTCATGGGGAGCCTACGATCTACGTCAGTTGAGGACGGACTGCGCCCGCCATGACCTGCAGTGGCCGCTTGTCTTGGAGCGGCACATGAACCTGAAGGCTGCGTTTGCACAGCAGATGGGCTGCCGCCCCCTGGGCATGAAGGAGGCACTCCGGAAGCTGGGCATCCCCCTTGCCGGGAAGCACCACCGCGCCATCGACGATGCCAGGAACATCGCCAGGATCGGCGCCTTCCTTCTCCCTTCGCTCCATCCGCCCCCGGCGGACTGACCACCGAAAAGGCGGCATGGAGCCTCGGGCCGATACAACCCGGACGTGGACCCGGTATCCACGCCAGCCGATCTGCCGGACCGATCTTCCTTGTGCCTGCTTCCCGGTTGCGCTACGGTGACGACGTTGCCGACAGCGACCGGAGCACCGGAGCCAGTGAAATCCATTGTTTG
>CAITUV010000041.1 GCA_903895725.1 uncultured Myxococcales bacterium
CTTCGTCTCTCACCGCAAGTAGACCGGGGATTCTCGGCTCAGGTGTACCGCCTGCGATTCAGCGGTCGTGATTGCGGAAGCGATTCCTGGACATGAAACGGCGACTGGCCCCGTGGGGACTGCGGCACGGCCGTGGCGTGGGCAGGGCCGAGGTGCTGTGGGCAACTCGGAGCGGAGCGAGAGTTGTCCAAAGGGACTGTGGGAAGGTGGTGGGCAGGCGTAATCGGCCGGGGCGGGGGCCGGAGAGAAGCATCGGCTGTCCACGAGCTTCCCCCGGGCCCTGGCAGCACTGGCAGTGTCCACAGGGAGCTGGGGGCGTGGCGCATCACGGGTGGTCGGCGTCAGGGGCACGCAGGGAAGGCCCTGCGATGTGGATGGTCTGGCAGCGGTGGCGAAGCCGGGACAGGAGCGCCTCGGTGAGGTGCTTGTTGCAGAGGAATGACGCCCAGTCGTCGTATCCGAGGTTCGTGGTGATGATCGTGGCCTTGCGAGCGGTATAGCGGTCGTCCATCAGCTTGAAGAAGATGTTGGTCTGCTCGGGCCGGAGATTCAGGTAGCCGAGCTCGTCGACGCAGACCACGTCGTAGCTGGTGAGCGACTTGAGGAAGCGCCGGGTCGAGCGGTCCGCCAGAGAGGCGTACATCTCGTCGAAGAGGTCCTGGGCCTTGACGAAGTAGCCCCGGTATCCGGACTGGACCGCGGCCCGGAGCAGGGCGATGGCGAGTCCCGTCTTGCCGACACCGGCCTCACCGGTGAAGACGAGGTTCATGCCGGTGCGCACGAATTCGAGGTCGGCAAGCTGCCGGATCTGCTTCTTGTCGACCCCCGGCTGCCGCTTCCAGGGGAAGGTGTCGAGGCTCCAGCTCTCGGGCATGCGGGCCCTTCTTATGCGGGCATCCGTGTTGCGGCGCTGCTGTTCGAGGTACTCCTCCCGCAGCAGCCGGGCGAGAAACTCGGAGTAGCTCGGGGACTCCTTCTCCGCCCGTTTCAGCTCGCGTTCCAGGACCTCGGAGATCCGTCTGAGCTTGAGCGACTTGAGCAACTGGTCCAGGTCATCATTCATCCTTCTCCTCCAGGGTTGAGTCCGGTGCTACGGACGGGTCGTCGTCCGAGAGCCGGAAGTAGTCGCCGGCGACGTGGCGCAGCACCATCTTCTCGAGGCGGTTCAAGTCCAGCATGCCGTACCGGAGGGCCTCGGCCACGGCCTTCTCGAAAGAGTCGGCCGGGTATTCCTGCATCAGCCGGTGCAGCTTGCGCATCGGGGCCGCACCGCGGCCCGGACTGCGCCCCTTGAGCTTCGTGACGTAGGCATCGAGGATGGCCGAGCGCTGGCGGAGCCGCTGCTCCTGCGGCAGCGGCTCGCTGCGGCTCTTGCGCGTGAAGCCGTGTTCGGGACGATGCTTCGGGTCCATGCTGGCGCGGCGAAGGCCCGGCTCGATGCGCGGGTGCACCGCCACCTCCTTGTACCGATGGACCATGACCACCCGGTCCCGGTACTCCCGGACCTCCAGTTGCTCGCCGATGAGTGGATAGGGGACGGAGTAGCTGTTGCAGTGCAGGTTGATGCAGCCGGACAGGTCCACCACCCGGTTGTGCAGCAGGGACACCTCGGGCACATACAGCGGCAGTGGCTTCATGTGCGGCCGCTCCTCGGCAAACAGAGCCACCGGGGTCGTCCGCAGCCTCTTCTTGAAGCTGTTGTTATTCTTGTCGCAGAAGGCCAGCGCCTGGCGGTTCAGGTCGTCGAAATCGGCGAAGACCCGCTTCCTCAGGAAGTTGTTCTGGATGTAGTGGAAGGGCCGTTCGATCTTGCCGGACCGGTTGGCGTGTCCCAGCACGTGCGCCACGAAGCGGAAGTCGAAGTGAGCCGCAAACTGGGCCATCTCGGGGACCATCACTGCATCCGGTCCCGTGCCGTGCAGCACGACCACGTGCGTGTTGTCCACGATGGTGCGGTCGCAGGCTCCGGAGAAGTACTTCGCCGCATCGGTCAGGAAGAGCTTGCACTCGAAGCGGGTGAAGCGGGGGAAGTACTCGAAGAAGAGCATCCGGGAATACCCGAAGACCAGCGAAGCGCACTGGCACAGCCGTGCGCCATCCTGGAAATGCACCATGTGCGGGGACGTGTCGTGCTGGCTCTCCACTCCGGGACCGAAGCGATACTCGCCTGCGGGCTTGGGCGCCGGCCGGACCAGGTGGTTCTTCTGGGCGAATCGGGCCAGCGTCGAGTAGCCGATTTCGATCCCCGCCGCAGCCAGCTCTTCATGCACCCGCACCAGGTTCCCCCCGCAGTCCCCGATCTCCTGGACGATCCGCTCCCGGTGCTCACCGGCCTTCACTTCCCGTTTCGGGGCAGGGTCCGCCTCCTCCCCCGCTTCCAGCACCCGCCGCACCGTCCTCCTCGTCGTCTTCAGGGCCCGGGCAATCGCCCGCACCCCGTGCCCCTCCCTGTGCAGCACGAAGACCGCCTTCCTCTTGTCCAGGTCGAGCATCCGCCATCTCCTGTTGTATCCGGGTATCCAGCAACGCCGCATGCGCCTGCACGCTGCGCCATTCCTGTTGCATCCGGTCGCGGTCCCACGGGTCCATGCCCGCAGCCGATGCCCGCTCCAGCGTCCGCCGCGCCCGCTGCAGCAGCGACGACGTCTTGGCCAGGTCCTGAAGCAGCCGGGCGGAGTCGGTCTCGTCGGCTCCCTCCCCGTCGGCTTCTTCCCGGGCCCGAAGCACGACCATCGGCTGGTTCACCACCAGGTCCCGGCTCTTCTCGTCGCCACCGCGCCAGGCCGCATACAGCACGCCGACCTGCCGCGTGGACAGGCTCAGCCGGCCGATGTGCCGGGCCAGTATCTCGGCATCGGCACGTTTGGCCCGCGCCAAAGGAAGCAGGTACTTCACCGCGGCATGGCAGCGCAGCGTCCCGTTGCGTACGTGGTCCTGAAGCCACTCCGGAAGCTCCTTGATCAGCCCCAGCCGCCGGCTCACCCAGCTTGTGCTGCGCCCCAGCAGCCGACCGATTTCGGGCTGGCACAGGCCGTGCTCCTCTTGCAGCGTGCGGATCAGGTAGGCTTCTTCCAGGGCCGTGTGCCGTCGGGACCGCTCCAGGTGGTGCGTCGCCACCAACGCCTCGACCTCGCTCCCGGTCCACTCCATCGCCTCGACTGCGTCCAGCGCCAGGCGCTTTGCCGCACGCACCCGCTTGAAACCGTCGACCAGCACCCACCGACCCGCCTCTCCCTCAGCACAGACCACGACCACGGCACTCAGCTGTCCGTGGGCCGTCATCGAGGCCGTCAGCTTCGCCTCCGCCTGACGGTCCTGGACCTTCAGCCCCTCGTACTTCAGGTCCAGTTGGTGCAGCTCCACCTGCATCGCAGCCTCCACACGCTACGCACGCTATGGGATTGCTCGGAGGCCGTCCACGGAGTCTCGCTTTCGACCGGGGGGATACTCAGCATGATCTCCCTACTGCCGCCTTGCTCCGATGTGAAAACGGAGTCTCGCACGTCATCGGGGGGATACTCAGCGAGATCCCCTTACTGCCGCCTGGCTCTGATGCGAAAACGGAGTCTCGCACGTCATCGGGGGGATACGTGGGCTTCTTTCCCCCCGGTTCGGGGGCCATTCCTTTCCGTTTGCATCGACTGCGAGAAGGCCGCCACGGCCGCCCCCGTCTCTTCAACGACGACCGCAACCTCAAGTCCAACGGCGTCTCGCACCTTGTCCCAGCGAAACCCCGCAAGTGGGGTCACCGTCTTTCTCGTCTCGGTTTCCGGCGTCTCCTCCGCACGAATCCGTCTCCGCAGCCGATCTTCACGGTCATAGTCGGGATTCCGCTTCCGCCACGCCGCACAGTCGCGCCGGTGTCGTTCCTTCTGGCAGGCCCGACGACCACAGACCTGCTGCCTCTTCCCTTCGTGAGCACTGGGCACGAACCACTTCAGGCAGATGCGGCAACGATCCCTCTTCGCTGACATGGCGGAGCCCTCCAACGGACCTCCGCATTGTCCTGCCCCCTTCCGAGCCGGCCACAAACGCGCCCTCGGCCGACTGCCTTGGTACACATACGGTGAGAACAGGGGCCGCTCCCCCGCGCCAATGCTGTGTCTACGCCATCTTGCAGGTGGTCTACTTCAGGTGAGAACCCGGCTACACGGCCCGGGCAGTGCCGATCGGCCGATCCCGACCGTGGGTGGTATCGTCATGTGAGAAATCCCCGGGGCCGTTCTGGTGAGAGCCCAAG
>CAITUV010000042.1 GCA_903895725.1 uncultured Myxococcales bacterium
CCACGTGCGGGCTTGGTGCTTGCACCCACACGGTGGACAACTGCGTCGCTGGCGTGGAGCAGAAGTGCGACCCGCTCGAGGGGGCGGCGCAGGAAGGCTGCGATTCAGTGGACAAAGACTGAGACTCGAGCGTGGACGAGGAGCTGGGCAGCACCACGTGCGGGCTTGGTGCTTGCACCCACACGGTGGACAACTGCGTCGCTGGCGTGGAGCAGAAGTGCGACCCGCTCGAGGGGGCGGCGCAGGAAGGCTGCGATTCAGTGGACAATGACTGTGACGGGAGCGTGGACGAGGGGCTGGGCAGCACCACGTGCGGGCTCGGCCCATGCGAGCACGTGCAGACCAACTGCGTGGCCGGCGTGCCGGTAGCGTGCGATCCTCTTCTGGGTGCGGTCCCCGAGTCGTTCAACGGACTGGACGATGACTGCGACGGGCTCGTGGACGAGGATTTCCCGATGGGATGTGCCGACGGGACGCGCGAGGGTTTTGCCAATGTGCTGGCCTTCCCCTCCATCGCAGCGTGTGCGGGAACTTTTGCCGGCTGGATTGACGAGGCCTCGGCCAAGTCGCTGTGCGCGGTCGGCTGGCACGTCTGCAACGGCGCCGACGCGGTCGTGCACACCATCGCCTATGAGCAGGCAAAGAGCTTTGGCGGCTGCTTCGCCATCGATGCGGCCCACGACTGCAACTCGTGCTTCAAGCATTGCCGGGACCTGGGATGCATGAACTGCTGCGTGAGCAACTATGAGTGGGATGCGGACATGGGAGGCATGGGCAGCGGCTGTGCGGACTCCGGAGCAGGGCAGCAGTCATGCCTTGCGTCGGGTCGACTCGATGCGTCCACCAACACGTTCGGTTGCAAGTGGAATTCGTCGCTTGCAGGCGTCGTGTGCTGCAAGGACTGACCGGCTCGCAGCACGGACAGCTACTTGAGCGCCGCGGGCCAGTTGTCGAATGCTCCCGGGTTCTGGACCGTCAGCACGATTCCCCCCTTGCCCACGATCTTCCGGCCGTTGACCAACTGCACCGTTCCGCCTCCTGCGTCGCTCTGCAACGAGAACACTCCGTTCGGGCCACCGGAGAAGGAGCCGCGGCCGTGGTTCGTCTGGTTTGCCCCCGGGGCATCTCCGTGGCAGGTCGTGGTGACCTTGGCCTCCCGGTACATGGTCCCCTCTTCGACGTAATAGGCCCCCACGTTCCAGAAGGTGAGCACGATGTCGCACGAGACCAGCTTGCCCACCGAGAGCTTGCCGGTTGCCGTCACCCGGACTTCCTCCACCCCCGCCTCCTTGAGCACGTCGACAGCGGTCATCGCTTCCTCGTCCGTCAGGGCCGGCGGCACCTCCACTTTGCCGGGCACTGTACCCTCGGTCGGCACCGCCCCCTCGGTCGGCACTGTGGGGGGCGGCAGCGGGGGCCCAAACGGACCGATAGGGGGCACTTCCACTCCGGGCGACGCCGGGGGGGGAGGCAGGTCCAGCGGTGCGCTCCCGTCCGCGACACCTCCGCCCGGCGGAGCCAGCGCTCCCGGACCCCATTCCTCGAGATTGCGTGAGATGGTCACGGCGTTCTTCCATTTCATGACCGTGCCCTCGTTCTCGAGCTCCGCCTTCGTGTTGGCGATATCCTGGTCCGTGTCGTAGCCGAGGGCCGAGCTGATGATGCTCTGGGCCCCGCTCTGTACCGTGTCGAAGCTGTTGAGCCCCGTGCCAATGGCGTAGCCGGCTGCGCCTGCGATGGCTGCGGCCGCAGCGATGATCGCGGCCCCACCGGGGAGCGATGCAATGAGGCCGACGCTGGAGTTGAGCGTACCGCCCAGGCCGCCCAGGCTCGCCACCGTTGCCGTGACATCCTTCCAGTACTTCTGGACCCCTTCGGCCATGTTGGACATCCGCTCGCGAAGACTGGGGCCCCACTCCCCAAAGTACTTGGAGTTGGTCGTGTCGAGGTTGATGTTTCCCGACACGCCCATGTTGCCGTATCCGCCCGAGGTCTTGTAGCCCAGGTCGCGGAAGTGGACCTGCTGGAGGCCGTTCGGGAGGTTCTTGGTCCAGACATCGTAGGCCCAGCCGTTCTTTTCTATGCCGCCCAGGCACTTGAAGCCGTCGAGCGCCTTTCCCGAAGCATACGTGCCGTTGATCTGTCCCGACTGGAATGCCTTGCACGCACCTTCGAGCGCCTCCCCCCCGGACTTGATGAGCGAGGGGATGCTCGATGGCCACTGGATGGGTTTGAGTCCGGCGGGGTCCTGGCGGTTCAGTGGGTCGTTCTCGAGGAAGGCGTAGCGATTCATGCTCTCGGGCCGCAGGAGGTCCCCTTCGACAGGGTCGGGCTGCACGAATGAGCGGATGGCCGGAGAGTACCACCGGTTGCGGAAGTGCACGAGCCCGGTGGCCGCGTCCCGGAAGCGCCCCTTGAACCTGTAGGTGTTGGGTACACCCTCGCGTTCGACCGTGGTCTGTCCGAACGGGTCATAGAAGTAGCGGTTCAGGATTGTCCCGTTGGCATCGACCACCGCAAGGACGCTGTTGTCGGTATCGGTGATGTAGTAGCGGGGCTGGCCGGCATCGATCACGCCGAACCGCTGGTCGAGCGCGTCTCCGTTCAGAAAGACCCGCTTGACCAGTCCTCCCTCGAGCTCAGCGACCACGTCGCCCCGGTCGTTGACGAAGCGAGTCTCCCCGGCCGCGTCCTTGCGCCACAGGAGGGAGCCGTCCGGGGCGTACCCGTACTCAACCTGGCCCCGGTCCGGAGTGGAAATCCTGGCAAGCCGCCCGATGACATCGTACTGGAGCGACACCTGTGCCGTTCCGCCCTCCCGGCCCAGAAGCCAGCCCCGGTTTGACCAGTTGAATTTCGCATCGGGCTGAGTCGATGACGTGACCTGCCCCACGGCGCTGCGTACCAGCTGCGTGGCGCCCGCACTGACCAGGTCTCCGGCGCGATCATATCCGTAGCCCTCACGGCTTCCGTCCGGCCGCACAGTCTCGGCCAGCCGGCCGTCCGCATCGTAACGATAGGTGGTCGTTTTCCCGTCCTGGGTCGACTGGATGAGGCGGCCCGCTGCATCATAGCTGCGGGCAACCGAAAGGACCGGCGTGTCTCCGGTACGCGCATCGATCTTCGTGACCAGGCCGCGAGCGTCAAAGGAATACCGCACGACGAGATTGCTACCGAGCTTCACCTCCTTGACCCGGCCGAGCCCATCGTAGGAGACTCGTGCCGAGGCATTGCCCGGCCCGGTCACGCTCTGCACGCGTCCCAGCTCGTCGCGCTGGTAGGAGAGTGTGGTGCCGTCGTGCAGCTTGTGCGACGTGAGCTTCCCGGCCGCATCGTGGGTGTACGTCAGGCTGATGTTTGCCTGCTCGTCCTTGACTCGAAGCAGGTTTCCGTCCTTCCCGTAGCCGTATGCCAGTGAGTGGCCGTTGCCTTCGTCCTTCACGATGCGGCCACGGCTGTCGCGGGTCCGCTTCGTGACCAGAGTCGTGCCCACCTTCCACTCGGCCAGGTCGCGTGCACGGTCATACGAGAAGCTCGCCATGGACCCATCCTCCAGGGTCACCTGGGACGGCAGGCCGTCCGGGGTATACACCCAGGTGGTCACGCGGCCATTGGCATCGAACCGGGTGCCGGGGTTGGAGGCGCTCCCGTAGGAATAGGCTCGGCTCTTGCCGCGCGGGTCCGTGATCTTCGTCAGCCGCCCGTTCCGGTCGTAGGCGTAGCTCCACTCGTTGGCCCCGATGGCGGCCTTCTCCAGCTCGCCGCCGGTCCCGTATCCATAGCTGCGGCGAACCCCGGCGGCATCGGTCCACGCGGTCCGGCGCCCCAACGCATCGTACTCGAACTTGTCGATACCTCCGGCCGATGACTTGCGAGTAGCGACCCTTCCGCCGGGACCGTAGGAGTACTCGATTGTCTCGCCTCCATCGACCGTGACCTTGAGCGGGCGGTCGGCCATGTCATACGTCCAGTGCGTGCGGCGTCCATCCGGCATCGTCATCTCGGTCAGGCGGTCCCGAGCGTCCCAGGCGTAGGTGGTCTTGCCGCCGGGAACTGCCGTTTCCTCCACGATCCGCCCGTCGCCATCCCGGCGGAAGGTCTGTGACGACGGTCTGCCCGCAAGGTCTCCAGAGCGGGCGATGCCGGTGACATCTCCGAACGCATCGTAGGTCAGAGTGGTAACGGCATCCCCTTCGTCGACTTTGGTGAGGCGTCCCAGCGAGTCGTAGGTGTAGATGCGCTCGGGCCCGACGGGGCCGCGCTCCCGGGCCACCCGCCCCTGCGCATCGTAGGTTGCGGCATACACCTGCTGGCCGTTCCTCGATATCCAGGTGACACGGCCTGCCGCGTCATATCCTCGCTGCAGCACGCCGCCGTCCCCGTCCGTGATCTTGATGGGGCGCCCCGCCGCATCAACCTCGTACACGGCCGACCCGAGCGCACCGGTCTGTGTGGCAAGCTGGCCCGCAGCATCGTACACGAGGGTGACCGACCGATTCGACCCGAAGCTGGTCACGGCAGCAAGGGCTCCCGTGTCCGCGTACTCGAAGACCTTGGTAACTCCCGCCGCGTCGACGTTCCGTACCACCCGGCCCTGCGCATCGAGCTCCCATTGCTCTCGCGCACCATCCGGGTCGGTGCGTGCCGCCAGGTTGCCCGCTGCGTCATACTCCAGCACATCAGGCCGACCGTCGGGGCCCGTGAGGCGGGTCAGCCGCCCCGCCGGATCGTACTCCCGGGTCTCGCTTCGTCCCTCCTCGTCCGTGAGCGACGTGACGCGGCCAAGCTCGTCGTACCGGTACGTCGTGCTTCTGCCCGACGCACTTGTCACCTTCGACAGCAGCGCTCCTTCCCACCGGTACTCAGTCGCCCGGCCCCTCTCGTCGACGAATCGGGTGAGGTGCCCATCGCCGTCGTACTCGAGACGGGCTTCGAGCGAGCCCAACGCCACCTTCACCAGGCGGCCGCCGGCATCGTACGAGAGGCGTTTGACCTGCCCGTCCGGGAGGGTGAAGGAGGTGAGGTTGCCGCTGCCGTCGTAGGCAAATCCGGTGATCTGGCCAGTCGGGTTTCCGTAGGACGTGAGGCGTCCCTGCGAGTCGAAGTCCTTCACTGTCCGGGCCCCGGTCGTGTCGACGACCGTGACACGGGCTCCCCCCGGCTCGGTCTTGAACCAGGTGGTCCTCGAGGCCGCATCCGTCAGCGTCACGATTCCCGGGGCCTTGTTGCCGTAAGCGATGCTGGTCTTGAGAGTTCCAGGGCCCTTGAGCTTTTCCGCCCGGCCGTAGCGGTCATAGGAGAACTGGTAGGCAGGGCTGGCGCTCCCCGAGGTGCGGGACAGCCGTCCCTCCAGGTCGTAGGAGTACTCCACCTCGCCCCCGCCGGGCCGCTCTTCACGTGCCAGCCGTCCGTTCGAATCATAGGAGAACCGGATCCTGGCCCCGTCCGGACCGGCCACCTCGGTGAGTCGCCCCTGGGCGTCATAGGCCAGGGTCAAGAGCGTCTGCTTCCCGCAGACGACGCGGTCGAGCCGGCCCTTCTCATAGGCAAGCCCGATGGTAAGCCCGCCCACGGCGAGGGCGCTCAGGCGCCCCCGCCCGTCGAACACGCGGCTTGAGTCGCTCTTCCCTCCATCTGCCGTCACTTCGAACGAGTGCCGCCAACCGGGCCCCAGGACCCCCGACTGGCTCCCCTCGGGTCGGTTGCTCGAATAGGTGCGGCCGAAGCTCAGCTCGCCGGCGCCGACGGGCACCACGATGTCCTGCGTCGTCAACAGGTAGCCGCCCGCAGCGGGAAGCACGAGCAGGCTTCCGTGATGCACGTAGGCCACCGAGCTGAGCCGGGCAAGCTCGTCCATCTCGTCCGGCCGGACCAGACGACCTTTGGGCAGCAACCCGAGCGTGACCTCGAGAGACGGCGGCAGCGTGATGTCGGGAGGAGGCACGCTTTCCAATTCGGCAGCGGGAGCTACCGGGCCGCCCGATGCCTGAGAATTGGCTGCCGCAGGTGGTTCCCCTGCAGACGCCAAGTCCTTGGCTTTGGTCGCCTGGCCCTGACTCGTGATGTCTCCCGTGGCTGCAGCGCTTCCGGCAGCAGCCGCCCCGGCATCAGCGGTTGCGGCAGTGCGTCTGCTGCTCTCCGATTTCCCCTGCATGGCCTCCTGGACAGCGGACATGAAGTCCTGGCAACCGCTTCCCAGAGTGACGACAGCGACAATCAGAAGGGCCACGGTCCTCGCCCGGCAATACATGGCAATCACCTCGGTGACGTGTCTTGCATCTCCCGCACGACCTTTGCCAACGGCTCGTTTCCGACCCGGCCAGAGTACACCTCTCCGGCATTGCGCTCAAGGATTCCCGGCCGCAGGAGGGACGCGGGCGGAGAGCGCGAGGGGCCTGACCGTCGCAGCGGTTCCACCTGGTGGGGGCACTCTATCCTGGCCGCATGCGTGGTCATGATTCGCCTGCGGTGTCGCTGCAATGGGCCTGGAGCGCAGGGCCGCCAGGGGCCGCCGGGTGGCAGCACGGGCACGGTTGCGCCATGGCGAAGAGGAGCAACGCAACCCTGCATTCGTGCGGGATTTCGTCTGCGAAACGGGAGTCTGGCTTTTCTTTGCTCTAGGGCTTGCTGGCGTCAAGCACCTCTGCCAGTGTGCCGGGCATTCCGTCGGAGCCCTTGTTGGTGCCGGCGCGTACACCGCCAGCCCCGCCGTTGCCTGCATTGCCGCCGGAGAAGGTGACGCCCTGCATGTTCACGGTCGAAGGTGCGTTTGCATCCACGACGATGCCCGCGCTGCTGCCCCCCGCACCGCCGCCACCACAGCCCGAAGAACCGCCCTTGCCCCCAGGGCCGCCATCACCGCCCGGGCGGCCGAACCCGTCGGCCCGTGCGACGGCAAGACCACCGGCACCACCGGTGCCGCCCAGGCCGCCCATGCCACCGGCGGCCCCAGCCCCCGCTGCCCCGCGGACGAATTCGACGTCGACCAGGTCCACGGTGCTGTTGATCAACACCAGCCCGATGCTGGAACCACCAGCTCCCCCGCCTCCGCCGCCAAACTCAGCACCGCATCCGGCTCCGCCGCCGCCACCGCCCGAGCCGCCTGCGTAGGCGAACCAAACCAGCGGGGACACTTCATCGTTGGCCCCCCCCCCGCCGCCGCCGCCACCGCCGCCGCCGCCGTCGGTCCCCATTCCGCCTTCCTCTCCAGGGTTCCCCTGGTACCACCCGAATGGGCTGATGCCCCCGCCGGTGCCGCCGGCCCCCCCCTTGCCGTTCACGCCGTCACAGCCACCGACGCCGTTTTCGCCCGGATAGCCTTTTGTGCCGCCGCTGCCGGCTTGGCCGGCCCACGACCAGGGACAGGCGACTTCATCTTTCACTCCTGGCCAGCCGTTGCCACCAGATTCTGCGTCATAGAGCAACTGCCCGAACGGAGGGCAGAGCACGCCGCCCCCCTTGCCACCGTCACCGCCTACGTTGCACCAGGAGCTGCCCCAGGCGCCCCCATTTGCGCCCCACCCGGGACATGTGACCCACCAGATCGGTTCGTAGCCATTCTTGCCGGCGCTTCCGCTCTTGCCATCCAATGCGTTGACACCAGCCAGCCCCGGCGCGCCATCGCCCTGGACCACCCTCACGTCCTCGATGTGCAGCTCCGAGCCGACGGCCCGGACCACGTAGCTGCTCCTACCGTTGACACCATCCCAGCTGCCCCATACGTCGGCTGCCACCAACTCCAGGCCGGCCACCGTGATGTCCGTGGTCTCGAGAAGGTCCAGGTGGAGCTCCTTCTGCGAACCGAGCACGGTCTTGAACGCCGGATCGTCCGAGGTACCGGAGCCCCGGGCCCAGCTCGAGTCGTAGCCGCCGTAGATACCCAGACCGGCGTCCGCCTTCCCCAACTGCTTGCCCGGCCCTTCGGCGTAGGTGCCCGCCTGTACCCAAAGCTGTCGGCTTCCGGTGGCCGCCGAGCGGGAATAGCCGAACGGCACGGTCTTGCAAGGTTCCTGGAGAGTTCCGCATTGCTCCGAGTCGGTTCCCCCGGGTGCAACCAGAATGGCCTGGCCGATACTGCCGTCGTAGCCGTCGCAGTCCGCGTCCAGGAAGGTCGAGTCAGGCACGTCGATTGCGCCGGGGAAGACGTCCGGATTGGCGTCGTCACAGTCGACCCCTCCGCAGACGGCATTCATGTCCAGATTGCCGTCGGCATCCTTGTCGCACGGAATGCAATCGGGGAAGCCGGCCCACAGGGGGGCGCACTGGTCGCAGGCGAGGCCGATGTAGCCTTCGTCGCAGCCGCATCCACCGGCCCCGTCGCAGGTTCCATGGGCGCCGCAATCGTATGGAGCGCCCGCACAGACTCCCCCCTCGGCGCAGGCGTCGTCTTTCGTGCACGCGGCACCGTCATCACAGGGTGCGCCCGTATCCGCGGGATAGATGCATCCTCCCAGGCCGTCACAGGTGGCGCCGACGCCGGTTTCGCAGCTGCCCGGCTGGTTGCAGTCGTAGGCCGTTCCCGCGCACGTCTTGTCGGCGAGGCACTTGTCGGTGTGGGTGCAGGCATCGCCGTCATCGCAGTCGCCCGTGAGGTAGGTGTCCTGAGGACACTCGAGTGAAAGCCCGTCACAGAGCTCGGCCGGGTCGCACGTCCCGGTGGACGGACGACACGCGTATCCGCCTTCTCTCGGGCTCCATTCGGTCAGGCTCACGGTGACGTCGCACATGGCGCAACTGCCAACGTCTCCCGTCCCGTCCTCCACGCACTTCCCCTCGATGTCGCAGTATCCTTCCACGCATACGCAGGTGCCCGTGGAGGTGTCGCACGTGCGGAACTCCTGCTCGTCGCAAGCCGGCGTGCACGGGATTGACACGTCCTCTACCGAGTCGGTCTGGACCTCCGTATCCACGCCGGTCACGTCCCAGGTACCGTCGGGCTTGATGTCATCAACAGGCAGGGCATCGAGAGACGGCAGGGCATCGAGAGACGGCAGGGCATCGAGAGACGGCAGGGTATCGAGAGAAGGCAGGGTATCGACGGCCGCGTCTCCCGTCGCGTCGTCCCCGACGGAGGAATCGCCTCCTTCTGTGTCGACTGCTACGTCCTCGGCCGGGGACGTCGACGGACCGCATCCTGCAACGCACGTGGCCAGGCAGAGGCTGCCCAACGCCGCCAGAGATGCTGAGCCGATCCTGCCAGACAGTCGCTTCATTCCACCATCCATGACCACCCCCCATGTTGAAGGCAAGAAACAACCAGTTGTCGAAGTACAAGACGAGCCAGCGGCCTCGGCAGAATCACCGAGCCGGCTCGCTGCAACGATGGCCGTGGGCCCCCCACTTGTCGAGTTCAATTCACAACCCAATTCACAGTCGACCGGCAACGCAGTTCGATATTACAGTTCCTTTCAGCTTCCCGGCCGTCGGTGACGCCTGCTGGAGCGATGCCGAGCGCGGCCCGAGCACGGGTCGGATCCCGCCCCAGCACCACGGGCCCCTCGAGTCGTTTCAACAACCTGCGCCCAACCAGTCCTTTCGCTCCCGTGACCAGTGCCCTCACGCGATCCTTCCCGCGGTCAAGGTGGGCTCATGCGGGCGGATGTTCAATGATTGAAACCGACGGAAGGGCGACCCATGTTTCACCGTGACGGGGCGCCGTGCGACCGGAGAGCGGAATGCTCTCGAGGCGGGGCTGCACGTCATCTAACGCGGCCGACGGGAGGCCGACCATGCGCCTGGGGCTTTGCTGCCTCTTCGCAGAGCAGGACATCCGCTTTCGCACCACGACCGCCTCGGCGCTGTCCCGGTTGGGGCCGCTTGAGCGTGTCGCCCGGATCCGCGAGCTTGCCGGCAGCAACGCTGCGGCTCTGAGCGAAGCCATTTCGTGGTGTGCGGCTCACGACATCGGTTGCTTTCGTGCTGGCAGCCAGATCCTCCCGCTCAAGACCCACCCGACGCTGGGGTACGACACCGAGCTCCTGGGAGAGGAGATCCTGCGGTCTTTCAGACGATGCGGGGATTTGGCGCGAAGCACCGGCACCCGCATCTCGTTCCATCCGGATCAGTTCGTGGTGTTGAGCTCGCCGGATCCGCTGGTCGTGAAAAGCTCGCTTGCCGAGATTGAGTACCAGGCCGAAGTCGGGGCGTGGATCGGCGCCGACGTCATCAACGTGCACGGCGGAGGCGGATACGGGGACAAGCGTGAAGCCCTCAGAAGGCTGGCCGCTGCGGTCGGGGAGTTGTCCTTTGCAGCTCGGTCCATGCTGACCATCGAGAATGACGACCGCACCTACACACCGAGCGATCTGCTGCCCCTCTGTCATGACCTGGGTCTGCCGCTGGTCTACGACGTCCACCATCATCGTTGCCACGGTGACGGGCTCAGCGTCGAGGGGGCGACGCAGCTGGCCGTCGAGAGCTGGAATCGCAAGCCTCTGTTCCACATCTCGAGCCCGCGTGGGGGATGGCAATCCAGGAACCCTCGCCTCCACGACGATCACGTCGACCCGTGCGATTTCCCGGCCGTCTGGTTTGACATGGACCTGACCGTGGAGGTCGAGGCGAAGGCCAAGGAGCTGGCGGTGGGCAGGCTGCGGCGGGAGCTCGAGCTCCGGCGTGGAACCGGCGCTGCAGCGTCGTCCTCCCGGTGCGGGAACGATTCTCTTGGCCATGGTGCCGGCCCGGCATAGCATGGTGCCGACGGTCCCTGCGCCCCGGCAGACCGTTGAGCCGAATCTCCGGGGCAGCGGCAGGGACGAGCGGGGAGGACCATGAGCAACTCGAAGGGAAAGGTTGCCAACGTCATCGGGGCCACAGGGCTGGTGGGGAGCTCGCTGGTGAGGCTGCTGCTGGCCGACGAGCGGTATGACCGGGTCCGCATCTTCGTCCGTCGTGCCTCCGGGGTCGTGCATGAGAAGCTGGAGGAGCACGTGGTCGACTTCGATGCCCCCGGGGAATGGCAGGAGCATCTGACGGGAGACGAGCTGTTCTCCGCATTGGGCACCACCATCCGACAGGCAGGGTCGAGGGAGAACCAGTATCGCGTGGACTACACCTACCAGTGGAACGCTGCCCGGGCCGCCGCAGCCAACGGGGTCGGTCGGTTCTTCCTGGTCAGCGCATCCGGTGCGAGCCCACGGTCCCGCATTTTCTACTCGCGCATCAAGGGGGAGCTGGATGAGGCAGTGAGCGGGCTGCCGTTCGCTCAGGTCGCCATCTTCCGACCGAGCCTCCTCCTGGGGCGACGGGAAAAGCCGAGGCCGGGGGAGCGTTTCGGCGAGATCGCGCTCAAGGCGGTGGACTGGATTCCGGGAGTGAGCCGTTACAGAGGGATTCCGGCTGCCACAGTTGCCGCTGCCATGATCTCCGTGGCCTCCCGGCCCATCGGAGACCGGTGCACCATCTTCGCGCTGGACGAGCTCTTTGCCCTGGCCGGGGCGTAGCAGGGCCGCCGAGGGCAGGCTCATGCGGGAGGACGTGGAGCCCTGGGGAGAGGCTCGCTTCACCTCCTTCGATATTGCCATTTTGCGGCAGTGATCATATGGTGCGCAGATTCTGCGGCAGTTGACACTGCTTCCCTGGAGGTTGTGTGCCATGGCGGTGCCAAGACGAGCATTCCTGAGTGTCACGATTCTCGCGATTTTCCAGAGCTGCGGCGGAGGGAAGGCCACGACGGAAGACGTTGCGGACCGGAGCGACGTGGGCGGCGAAATCCTGGCGGATTCCGTAGGGCCGGACGATGTACGACTGCCTCCCGATGCTGCTCCGGGTGATGTGCCTGCTCACCCGGACAGCGACATCGGGGTCGACCTGCAAATCGAGCCGGACCTGGCCCTGGATGCGCCTGCGGACCAGGTGGCCGACGTGCCTGCGGACGAGGTTCCGGACGGTGCGGCGACCGACGACGGAGGGGCTGCGGACGCGTTCCCTGAGGCATTGGATGCGTCGGGCCCCGGCGATGTGGGGGAAGAGGAGACGTCGGGAGGGGACGTCGAGTCTCCCCCCGCCTGCAACAGCATGGGGCTCACCTGGTTCCAGCTCTCGGGTCCGAGTCCGGAAGGCACGGTGGCGGTTGCCTGCGGCAACGAGTCCGGGGCATGCAACCCGTACGTCGGGGATACGGCATGCACGGAATCGCTGCCGGTGCTGTGCGTGAAATCCACAGGGGAGGAGGCCCCGACGGGGGAGACTCCCTGGTTCGCCGGATCGGTGAAGATCTCGCAGCCGGTGATGGGGTGTGCGCTGACCTCGCTGACCATGGCCGATACTCGCTGCGCCGACGAGTTCGGCCCGGGGTGGCGGATGGCCGAGTGGCACGACGGGTCCCCTGGAGTCACCGGGTCCCTGGACATCATCGGGCAGTGGACCTTCTCCGCCTTTGGCGACTGGACCTACGACGGACGATTCTGGGTCTACATCAACGACCAGCCGGGAAACTGCTTCCCGACGCTGCCCCTTCAGTGCTGCAACGGCATATCGCCGTGTGCGTGGGGGGGGCCCTGCGTCCAGGGCTATTGTGTGAACCAACTCAACCTGCCGCCCATGGGATGCTACGTGGATGCTCAATGCCCGGTGGGATACACCTGCAGCGTGGGTATGGCGTTGGGCAAGTGCGAGGAGGGGGGCATCTTCGAGCCGGGAGCGTGTCTTCCAATCGGCCCGGGCGGCATGTGTCCCGTCTATCCCGGACAGGTCTTCGGCGATTGCGGCGACGAGCTGGGATACATGTGGACGGGCGCTGATTGCGCTCTGGTGA
The DNA here is from genome assembly GCA_903895725.1 of uncultured Myxococcales bacterium. Classification (GTDB taxonomy): domain Bacteria; phylum Myxococcota_A; class UBA9042; order CAIXZC01; family CAIXZC01; genus CAITUV01. The sequence goes on from CAITUV010000042.1 coordinate 12,755, forward strand.
CTGGGTGCGACTGCGGCGACTACTGCGCTGCCATGAAGGCCACCAAGGAGGAGTGCGTTGCGGCCTGTGCGCCGCCCATCTGCTGTACTTCCACTGCGGACTGCGGCAGCGCGAAGCTTCAGTGCCACCAGGGTTTCTGCGTGTCGCCGGAGCTTGCAGCGGGAACGTGTTGGACAGACGACGATTGCGGGTCCATGCAGGCATGCATCGGTGGCACGCCCTGCGTGTGCGGCGGTCCGGAGAAATGTGTGGGAAAGCCGATGGTCTGCCCCAAGGATACCCCCTGTCCTCCCGAGCAGGTGGTCTACCCGGGGACTTGCACCTACAAGCCCACCTGCTGCGGCTCGGATGCTGGATGCAATCCGGGGGAGGCGTGCGTCCCGTCACCGTTTGGCGGTGGAACCTGCCAGCCCAAGCCAAGCGAGAAGGCATGCTGGACGACGGCCGACTGTGCGACTGGAGAGGCGTGTGCATTCGCCGCCCTCTGTCCGTGCGAGGTCGGATGCAAGTCGAAGCCCGGCGTCTGCACGAAGTTGCCCGATGCGTGCTGCACCGCGGATAGCGACTGCCCGGAATGGGAGATCTGCTCGGCCGCTCCGGCCGGCCTTGGGGGGGCGGCCGTTCTGACCGGGCAGTGCGTCCCCGTGCTGGGTGCCGGGGTGTGCTTCAACGCTGCTCATTGTGATCCGGGGGAAGTCTGTGCCGGTGCACAGCCCTGGCCTTGCGGCATGGCCGGGGGAGTGCCCTACGGCACGTGCGCTCCGGGGAAGAACGCATGCTGCACCAAGAACGAGCACTGCCCGGAGGGGCTCAAGTGTCGGGGCCTTCCTGGCTTCGACAACATGTCCTGTCAGCCCGATCCCGGGCCCGGCAAGTGCTGGGCGGGAGGAGATTGCTCCGCAGGCATGGTGTGCAAGGGGATGAACATGGGGTGGGGGTGCGGGCCGGACGACTATACGGCAAAGCCCGGTGTCTGCGTCGCAGCGGAAACACTCGGTTGCTGTACGAAGGACGAGGAATGCGGCCCAGGGCAGGCCTGCACGGCCAAGAAGATCCCCGGTGCCGGAGATTTTCCCGACGCGACGCAGGGCCAGTGCGTGCCTGACCCGGCGGAGTGGGGCTGCCTGAACAACGGAGACTGTCCTCCCGAAATGGCCTGCACCGGAACCCCGGGCTGGCCTTGCGGCAAACCGGCCGGCGCTCCGGGCTGGTGCGCCAATCCGGCCGACATGTGCTGCGACAGTGATGCCGGTTGCCCGGAAGGCACCACCTGCGTCGGCAAGCAGTTCGGTGCCACGGGACAATGCAGTTTCCCGGCCGACGGCGACGCCTGCTGGAGCGATGCCGAGTGCGGCCCGGGCAAGTTCTGCAAGGGCGTCTATGTCTGCTCGCCGTGCGTTCCCTGCCAGCCGGGCAAGGTCGAAGCACCGGGCACCTGCGTGGCGAAGTAGGGGAGATTGCACGGCCGGCGGGCGCTCCCCCGGGGCACCACGCTGTGGTCGATGGCCGACTTGTCTTTCAGTGCCCGCCGGTACCGGTCGATATCCCTTGTGTCTCTGCCAGCCCTCGCAGTAGCTTCGCCTCGTGGGCCCGTGACGGTGCGTGCTGGAGGTTCGTCGATGGAGCGAGTCGCAACTTCCGTTCGAGCGGCAGGATTCCTGGCGGTGCTGATCCTTGTGGGATGCGGCGGGCCGGGCAGCTCACCGTCGAACGACTGGAATGGTGTGGAGGGAGGCAGGGAGACGGAAGGCACTGACTTGCCGTCCGACCTCCGGCTCGGCGAAGTGACGGATGTCGGGGGCCTGGGAAACGACGCAGGAGACGAGGGGCTGACCGAAATGGCGGTGGCTGACCTCCCTGGGGAACTGCCCGGTGACCTCGACCTGTTTGCGGATGCGGCTGTGGACATCTCTCTCGAATTGGCGGATGGCGGCGACGTGTCGGAAGCGGACCTGGCCGACATGCAGTCGGACCTGCTCCATGACGCACAGCCTGACTTGCTGCCTGACTTGCAGACGGATAGCCAGCCGGACGTCTTCCAGGACATCGCTCCTGACGTTCCGCCCGTGCTTCCTGAGTGCCCGGACTACAAGGATCCTGCGACCACCGGCTTCATGCTGCATTTCTCGGTCAAGGAGGCGAGCGGCATCGTGGAGAGCCACAGGAATCCGGGCACGCTCTGGGTGCACAACGACTCGGGGGACGAGGCCCGTGTGTATGCCGTCGCCAAGCTGGGCACATCGAAAGGCACCTTCGAGCTCAAGGGGGCGGATGCCGTGGACTGGGAAGACATTGCCGTCGGTCCCGGGCCCGATCCCAACCTCACGTACATCTACGTCGGCGACATCGGTGACAACGGGGGAGACCGCTCCTCCATCCAGGTCTATCGGGTGCCCGAGCCGGAAGTGGAGGGCGGGCTCATTCCTCCGACCATCACGCTTTCCGGGGTCGAGCGCTTCGACCTGGAGTACCCGGACGGGGCGCACAATGCGGAGTCGATGATGGTGGACCCGTGGAACGGAGACGTGTACGTGGTCGTCAAGTCCGGCAAGGGCCAGTCGCCGGTCTTCCGGGCCGCGGCACCGCTCGTGAGCGGCCCCCTGCTGAAGTTGGAGCAGGTGGCGTACCTGGAATTCGGAGAGGGGCTCCTGGCCGGGGACCCCGAGACCACTGCGGCGGACATCAATCCGGAGGGAACGGAGGTCGTCATCCGGACCTACGACAAGGCATTCCTGTGGAGGCGTCTCCCCGGGGCCACAGTAGGGGAGGCTTTGACCACGGAGCCCTGCCCGCTGCCGCTCAAGGAAGAGGGTATGGGCGAAGCGCTCGGGTTCGCTGCCGACGGCAAGGGCTACTACACCTGCGGCGAAGGGTCGATGGTGGCCATCTCGTACTACGCCAAGAAGTAGGTGGCTCCGTTTCGACCAGACCTCCACGAACATCACCCCTGTCGGGCGCCGTCCCGGGAACGAATTCAATCCGCCCACTCTTCATCTCCCTCGACGCATCGCATGGCTTGAGATAGTCTGGCACCACGGCGTTTCAGGGCAGGAGGATGCAATGGGACACCTGTTCATCGTACGCGGCAACCTCACCCACCTGTCTTGCGACGCCTGGCTGATGCCTACGGATGCGTCCGTGGATGTGAACCGGCACTGGTTCAGGGAGACCGGGCCGTCCTACGAGGATTGGAAGCGGCCAGACCTGAGAAACGAACCGGACTGGGGCGACACCGGACGACGAGTGCATCGCGTGGAGAACTGGCCGGAGGGGCTTCCAGAGCCCTGGCTCACGAACACAGGAGGCATCCTCGGCACGAGGGCGGAGTGGTTTGCCGAAGGGGCCGTGGCGTTTCTCGAGGCAGCGGCCAGGCACCTGGAGGGCAAGTCTCCAAGGAACGGCCGGGCAAGGCACCTGCTGGCAATGCCCCTGGTGGGAACGGGGGCCGGAGGAGCGTACCGGAAGGCCGGCGAGATCCTGGAGATCCTGATGCCCAGGATATTCCGGTTTCTCGAGGACCGGCCGGTCGATGCTGCAATCGTGCTGTTCGACGACGTCTCGTTTTCGGCCGCCCAGGCGGTTCGAGCGGCTCTCTCCACGTCGATGAAGGTCTGGCCCCGGGAGCTCGATGGCGGACTCCAGACCGCTGCGCTCCACCTGGCGGACCACTGCGTCCAGTCGAGACTGGTACTGTTCATGGGGGCGGGGATCGGCAGCGCAGCGGGGCTCCCTCAGTGGGGTGGCCTGTTGAAGGAATTGGCCGATGAGGTCGGCCTGGGTGCGCAGGAGGCTGCGACCGATTTCGGCAAGCTGTCGCTCCCGGATCAGGCCGTCCTCGTCGAGCTGAGATGCATGCGCCTGGGGCTCAACCTGGGCCAGGTCATCGCCGACATGCTGGACCGGCAGAAGCACATCTCCCTGTCGCACGCTCTGCTGGCCGGCCTTCCAGTTCGCGAGACGGTGACCACCAACTACGACCGCCTGTTCGAGCTGGCGTCCCGTGGAGCCGGGTGGGAGGCTGCCGTCATTCCCTACAGCCCGGCGAGGGACAAGAGGCGTTGGCTCCTGAAGCTTCATGGATGCGTGAGCCGCCCGGAAGACATCGTGCTCACCCGCACGGACTACATCCGCTACCAGGAACGGCGGGCAGCGCTGCGGGGCATCGTCCAGGCCATGCTCATGACGCGTCACATGCTGTTCGTCGGGTTTTCTCTCACGGACGACAATTTCCACCGAATCGTCGACGAAGTCCGTCGGGCCCGGATGGGAGAGGACAGGGAGCAGGGAAGGGCGGCCGAGAGTCGCCTCGGAACTTGCCTGAGCATCGACACGAACCGGGCCTTCCAGGAGCTCTGGAGCACCGACCTGGACTGGCTGGCCATGGACGGCCCGGGGCGCTCCCCTCGGGAATCCGCCCGCGTCCTGGAGATCTTTCTCGACTACGTTGGGGCCGCTGTGGCCAGCAAGACGGCCCACATCTGCGATCCGCGCTTTGAAGCAGCCCTTTCGTCGGGGGATCGGGCGTTGGTGGGGCTGCTCAGCAGCCTGGTTGCAGACAGTATCGGAGATGCCCGGAGATCCGCGGCTTGGCCGCAGGTCGAGAGCATGCTGCGCGAGCTGGGCTGGAAGAAGGCCGACTAGCACCGGCCGAGCTCCTCCCGGGCGGAGAAGGGAGCGAGAACGACTCGCCCACCCATTGGGCGTGGCGGGGCAGGCGCTCACTTCCAGCGGAACGAGCCGTCCAGGAGCCCTCCCACGACCCATCCACGATGATTCTCGGGGTCGCCGACGGAGAACAGCGGCGTCACATAGGGGGTCAGCCCGAGCTGGAAGTTGAAGCTCTCGCCGGGCCGCTTGAAATCGAGTCCCATGTACCCGCCGACCGTCGGGCCCAGGGCGAAGAACGACGGCCTGCGACCAGTACCCGACGGCTCCGACTCGAAGTCCGGACCGTAATGCAGCGAAAAGCCAAGGGTGGGCCCGACGACGAAGTCGACAGCCCCGTCGGTCCTCAGTCGGCGCTGAAACGAGACGGACGGCTCGAGCTGCAGCATCCTGAAGGCCGCTGCGAACAGGATCGGCCGCATCACGGGAATGTCCACGTGAGCAGTCCAGTCCTCGGTCATGCCAAGGTCCAGGAAGAACGAGACGTCCGCGGCGATGCCTCCCTTGACCCCCGCGTCGGTGGCGACGCACATCCGGACATCGTCGTACCGGCCGCCGAAACGGACCTTGACCCCCAGCACCACGGCGTCCTGTGAAGCCGGCTGCGCCAGACCATCCGCCGGGCCAGCCGCAACCAGTGCCGCACAGACGACCAGCCCCACTGCTGCCACCAAGTTCCGAGTCGACCTCATGGTGCGCCTCCTGTCCGGCAATACCCTAGTTCCTGGAACCAGCACGGGCAAGGGGCTTGACGGGCGAAGCTCCGTCCGCCATCGGGGAGCCAAGCCTTTCCAGCAAGCCGAGGGAGTGTGCCCCTGCGGACTCACTCTCCAACCACGACGAACCGTCCCCAGGCCTCAAAATCGGGGTTGGCGCCTTCAGACCAGGCGGAAAAGACGACGTGATCATTGACCCGGGTCAACGCTGCAGGGTAGGGGGCCGCATAGGTGTTGTTGACCTTCGTGAGCAACCCCGCCGGTGCCGGAGAGTCGGGAAACCCGGCGCAACGCCGCAGGTAGAGGTGGTTCTTCAGGCCCCCCTGGTTCTCGTACCAGACTACCGCCGGTTGACCGGCCAGAGAGACGACGGCCGGGGTGTGGTTCAGGAGCCCCGCCCCTCCAAGCACGCACGGTGAGGAGTCGGGAGCAGTCAACGAGCGGACCACGACAGTGCGCTTGCTGTCGGTCCCGGAATCGAATGCCAGGTACGCTGCATCGCCGCCGGCCACGCTGCCGCTGAACGACATCCCCTGGTCCGAAGCATCGGATGGAGCGAGCATGCTTCCATTGCTCTCCTGAACGGCCACCTGCACCTTGTCGTCCCCGTCCACGACCTGTCGGGTCCATGCGACGAGCACGTTTCCCTGGTGGGAGGCCAGGGCGGGATACACCTGGGAGGCGGCAGGCTCGAATGCGGCCAGCGTTCCCGTTTCGGCTACGGTCCCGTCCTTTCCAACGCCTGTGAGCACGACCTGGAAACCCTGAGCACCTTCGACCGCCGCTGCCGTGGCGAGAACGAATCCGCCATCCGTTGAGGTCACGGCGGGCATCCAGGCATTGGCCGTGGTCGCAGTGTCCGGGGCGAGAGTGGGGAGGTCGACGGGGAGCTCGGACAGGGGAGTGCCGTCCACGCCGAAGGTCCGGAAGTAGGTGGAGAGGTTGTCCGGAAACTGGCCGTTGTCCTGCTGCCACGCCACGAGTACGGCATCCCCCGAGATGGCGATGGCCGGATCCAGCTCGTTGAACAGGGGCGTCTCGTGAAGCAGGAACGGCGCCACCAGGACCTTGCCGTCACAGGCGATGCGGGTCGTCACGACGTCGAAGCTCGAGCCCTCGTCGGGGGTGCTGAGCGCCACCCAGACGCTGCTGCCGTCCGATGCCGCGGCCACGTGGATCTGAGTCTTGGGTCCGTCCGGATAAAGCGCTATGGGCTCCTTGAAGGGAGATTCGCACGGATTCGGTGCTCCGACGTCGACGTCCAGCGCGTCCAGCGATGGGAGGTCGGGCATGGAATCCTCCGTGACTTCGTCCGGAACGACCGTCTCCGGAGAGGCCGCAGTGTCCACTCGGGAGTCGAAGGTCCCGGAGTCCGCACCAGCGAGTGCGTCCGGCTCAGCCTTCGAGCCGTCCGGGCTGCAGGCGACAGGCAGCAGGCACAGGAGCAGGAGCATCCAGCCTCTCATGACTTTCCTCCACGGGGCGAGCCGTTCAGTCCTTCACGTAAGCGAACATCCGGCCGCTGCCGTTCGTGTTGGTGGTTCCGGCGCAGCCCCACTGCGTGCCGAAGTGCATGTACATCTGGTACCCGACGTTGTAGTTGCCGCAATTGGGGTCCGACTGGTCGACCGACAGGATGTAGTCGGAGCCGTAGATCGAGTTCGAGGCCCCGACCCAGTCGTCGCACTGCTGGTCGAGCAGCACTTTGCCGGTCAGGACGAAGGCCCCGGAGGTGTACTCGGCCGATTCGTTGTTGTCCACGGAGCACGCAAAGCGGATCTGCTTGTGCCCCTCGCACAGGGGGTACCACTGTTTGCCCATGGTCCCTGCGCTGCCGGTGCCGGCGCACTGGGACCAGCCGTCGCCCGAGAGGTCCGGTCCCAGCGCTCCGGTGAAGCCGGGGACGGTCCGGCCGGTCGTAGGCACCGTGCAGTTGTTCGTGCAGGTGTCGGCATCATTCTGGTTGCCGTCGTCGCATTCTTCACCCGCTTCCTTCTGGCCGTTGCCACAGCATGGAGTGATGGGCTGGTAGACGCATCCCTGGCCCTCGAGGCAACTGTCCGCAGTACACTTGTTTGCGTCGTTGCAGGTGAGGGCCCCGGAGCCGACGCATTGCCCTCCGCTGCAGGTGTCGGTCACGGTGCACGGGTCGGAGTCGTTGCACCCGGCCGTGTTGTTCGAGAACACGCACCCCGTTGCCGGATTGCACGAGTCGTCGGTGCACGGGTTGGCGTCGTTGCACTGCTTCGTCGTGCCGGCCGTGCACCAGCCGCCCTTGCACTGGTCCGAGTCGGTGCACTTGTTCCCGTCGTCGCAGGTCGAGGTGTTGGGCACGAACTGGCAGCCGGTTGCCGGATTGCACGAGTCGTCGGTGCACGGGTTGGCGTCATCGCACACGAGTGTGGGGCCGCCGACGCAAATCCCCTGGTCACACGCATCGCCGGTGGTGCAGGTGTTCTTGTCGTCGCACGGTCCGGCAGCAGGCATGTGCAGGCATCCCTTGGCCGGGTCGCAGGAGTCCTTGGTGCACGGGTTGGAATCGTCGCAGTCGAGGGGGCCGCTTCCCTTGCACGCGCCGTTGGAGCAGGCATCAACAGTCGTACACGCATTGCCATCGTCGCAGGCAGCGGGGGCCGGCGTGAACTTGCATCCCACCTTGGCGTCGCACGAGTCTGCCGTGCAGGGGTTGCCGTCGACGCAGCTGAGCGTCGCGCTCCCGATGCAGCCTCCCAACTGGCAATGGTCCCCGGTGGTGCAGAGGTCCTTGTCATCGCACGGTCCATCGGTGAGGAGGTGCCCGCACCCGGTCGCCGGACTGCACAGGTCCTTGGTGCACGGGTTGGAATCGTCGCAGTCCGGAGCACCGCTGCCCTTGCATGCCCCGTTCACGCACGCATCGACGGCGGTACACGCGTTACCGTCGTCGCACAGCCCCTCGGCAGACGTGTGCAGGCAGCCGGTCGCCTGGTCGCAGGAGTCCTTGGTGCATGGATTGCCGTCGTCGCAAGCAAGCTGCGCACCTCCGATGCAAGCTCCGTCCGAGCAGGCGTCCGCAGTCGAGCACACGTTGCCGTCATTGCACGGGAGAGCGTTCGGGAGGTGGACGCAGCCGGCCTGGGCATCGCAGGAATCGTCGGTGCACGGGTTTCCGTCGTTGCAGTTGAGGGCCTGTCCCTGCTTGCATGCCCCGCTCACGCAGTGCTCGCCGACCGTGCACGGATTCCCGTCATTGCAGGCAAACCCCTCGTGCGCCGGAACCAGGGAGCACGAGCCGTTGGCCGGATTGCAGGAGGCCGCAAGGCAGAACTGGTCCACACCTGCGGGCGGCTCGGGGCAAGTGACCACGGAGGCGGGGTCCACCTCACACTGGTAGGGCAGGGTGGCCACGGAGCACAGGAGCTTCCCGTTGCACAGGTCCCCGTCCTCGAGAGCCGCACAGTCCCCATTGGCCTGGCAGTCGCAGTTGACCCCGACGCCAGCACAGGCACCGTCACCGCAGCGGTCGGCAACCGTGCAGGGATCCCCGTCGTCACAGTCCAGGTCGTTGTTGACGTAGAAACAGCCTCCGGCGTCGTTGCAGGAGTCGTCGGTGCAGGGATTCCCGTCATCGCAGTCCACGGAGGTGCCCAAGCAACTTCCCTCCTTGCATGTGTCGGCAATGGTGCACGGATTGCCGTCCTTGCACTCGTCACCGGTCAGAGCGACATGCTCGCACCCCTCTTCCCCCTTGCAGACGTCATCCGTGCAGTCGTTGCCGTCGTCGCAGAGGTCCACGTACTTGCCTTCCTGGAACAGGGCCTCGTCCACGTCGCCGTCGCAATTGTCGTCCTGAGCGTTGCAGACTTCCTGGGCCGGGGCCTTCGCATCGCACTCGGTCAGGCCGTCCTTGGTGCAGAATCGTTTGCCAGCGCACGTGCCCCACTCGTTGGTGGACTCGCATGGCGTGGACAGCCCGAGGTCCACGGCCTTCTTGGTACACGGGCAGACCCCCGCCTCGGCGACGCATTGCTGGGTCGTCACGCCATCCACCGTGAGGGCCTCCGCACATGAGAATCCCCAGGGACAGTCGCCATCGGACACGCACTTTCCGCCGCAAAAGCCGCCCGCCTTCCCGTAGTCGATACAGGCATCGTCCGCTCCGGCTGCGCCTTTGCAGTCCGCAGTCGCTCCGCAGGGAAGGCAGAGGTTGGCGTAGTCGGAGATGCAGATCCAGACCACGTCCGGTGCGGTCCCGGGGACCTGCTGGCACGACCAGCCGGACGGGCACTCCGTCTGGCATTCGAGCGTGCAGACGTCTTCGCCCATGTGGCCCACGCACCAGCCCGACAGACAATCTTCGTTCTCGTCGCACGGGTCCAGGAAACACCCCTGGCCTTCCTCGCAGGCAGGCCCTTCCGCCTCCTTCGCTTCCTCGGGGAACCGAAGGTCCGGCAGGTACGGCGGCAAGTCGGGCTCGCTCCCCTCCTCGGCCCTCACGTCCTTGTCGTCGGGGACATCGGCAGAGCGGGTGTCACCGGCAACTTCGTGACCGGCGTCGCCCACCTCGGTCGACGGGCTGCTGCATGCAACGAAGAACAGGCCGATCGCAAGAACGGAGAAGCTGCGCATGGGAAATCCTCCACTCAGGCGGCCGCATTCTGCCCAGTTTGCGCCGCGTTGCCAAGGCAAGCCTGCTACGAGGCCATCCGATGCTTCTCGATCCAGTGACCCCAGGGAAGAAGAAGAATGAAGGCCAGCGTGGGCAGCGCCAGGACCTGCTGCGGAATTCCAACCGGCGGCTGGGGACCGAAGTGGTTCGCCAGGAAGAGCACGAGGAAGAAAGTGAGCAAGGTCCAGGGGGCAACGACGCCCACCCGTCCCCGGGCTCGAGTTGCGCTCAGGTAGCTCCATGCCGCGCCTGCAAAAATCAGGAGCTCGGCGAGCATCGTTCCGACCAGGCTGTTCCACAGGCCGAGACCGACCTTGGGCGACCCGTCGAACAGGAGCGGCAGGTCCGGAGCGTGGGCGATCCAGTCCAACACCCAGTGGCTGAGCACCAGCCCGCCGATTACGAACGCCACCTTGGCAGACCGATACAGCCGCAGAGCCAGGAGGGCTGCCAGCGCGGACCAGGCGAGGCTCATTGCCAGCCCGTGCGACCAGGGATACGAGAGGAACTCCAGCGGCATCATCACCGTCGTACCCGGAGAAACACTCATCCGCTCGATGCCCGTCACCATGAGCAGCCCGCACAGGACGTCCAGCGTCTGGCTGGCCAGCAGCAGGACCCCGAGCGAAACCTGGGGCGTGATTCTCTTGGCCGCCAGCCCAAGGCCCAGATGTGCGATGAACATCAGCGTCCCTCCCCGTTGGCCGTGGTCGCGGCAGCGCCAGCCCCCGTGCTCTCTGCCTCCGGAATGTCGGCGTACACGCACAGGTCCAGGCCCTGGTCACGAACCTGCGTCACGACATCCTCCCACAGCGCCTGAACGTGCTCGGCGTCGGGCTGCGGGTTCATGCGCTGCCAGGTATTGAGCTTGTCGTCCACCACGCCCGGAATGCGGATCGTGGGACGGGCAAAGCCGCGCGTGTCGTCCGGCTCGTAAGGCTTGCAGGGGAAGAAGCTGAACATGCCGGACACGGGCTTCTCATGGGTCGCTCCGAAGTAAAGGCGGTACACCGATTTCTGTCCCGGCGTACGGACGCTTGCCTCGTAGGTGATGGGAAACAGCGTCACGTCGAAGTACTGGGGCGGCACGCGGTCGGACAGCGCCTCCCTGAAGTTGTCGCTGTCGTAGGCAACGAAGTCCCGGACCACGAGCACCGTGTCGAGCACGAAATGGTCCCCGCCGCGATTCGAGCCGAACAGAATCACGGAGCCGGGCAACAGGCGCTGCATCTCCGTCGGCCCGTAGCGGGAGTTCTGCTTGCAGTTCCCATAGAGGAAGCTGCCCCCGTAGACGAACGGATCCGTGTTCATGAGCGGCGGGTCATTCTCGAAGAACGGCCGGAACACGGGCCGGAAAAGAGTCTCCGGCTCATCCCGCTGCTCGGGGGCAAGCTTCGACAACACCTTGGAGGGCGGCTCCCATTCCCCCCATGCCACCACGTCACCAGCAATCGCTCCGCCGTCCGGAGTGACTCGTCTGGCCGCGATCTTCATGAACTTGCGGCGATGCGGATCCGTGTTCCAGGAACGTTCGTCCGGCAGGTCGGGAACGTGCTCGGAACCGGGATGATGGAACTGGACGAAGTAGAGGCGGTCCCGCTTGCCTTTGCCAGGCGCCTCCACCGGTCGGACAGGGGGGGCGGAGCAGGACCAGAGCAACGCCGAAATCACGGTCGCACAAGCTTTCCAGGAGCCCTCGATGTCCTTCCCTCGCATGGTCCGCCTCCGCAGTCGAATCCGGCGTCCCAATGATGTTGGAGCAACCGGAGCAGGAATGCAACCCGATTGGCGGAAACCTGCGAAGCCACAACCGGGGGGCCTACTTGCACCCCTTGGCGAAGGCCTCGTTGATGGCCTGCTCGAGCTCCGCCCGCTTCCCTTCGTCGGCCGTGTTGATGACGGCCTGGAGATCGTCGCTCACCGTCTTGATCTCTGCCTGGATCTTCACATTGCCCGGCTCGGCCTGCAGCTTGGTGGCCAGGTCGGCCAGCTTGCACTTGTGGATCTTGCCGCTTGCCACAAGCTCGGAATCCGGTCCGCATCCGACAGCCAGCAAGACACACGCGGCAAGCACGGCACCAAGAGCTTTCATGACATATCCCTCCCTGGTTGGTCCTTTGAACGACTTGGCCCCTCCATTCGTGCGCCCTTCCCGCCGGCATTGTCAAGCAGAACGTGCCCGGCCAGGGTTGGTGTCCGGCGGGTGGATGGAGGCGGGGTGGCCTGAGGATCCTGGTGCGCCTCGTCCGGTCCGCTACAGGGCAGGAACCTGAGGCATCTTCGGGGCGCTCGAGTCCCCGCTGGAACTGACGGACAGGAAGCCTTTGAAGCCGGCATCGCAGAGCTCGATGGAAACGGGACTCCCGTCGAACACGGTCTGCGACAGCGTCATCGCAGTCGCCGTGAAGATCCTGGACAGATTGGGTGAAGAGTCGACAATCGTCCGATCCGCAACGATTCGGACCAGTGGCTGTCCGCCGGGTTTGGATACCTGGATGATCATGTCGAGATCATCGGCCGAGCCCTCGGTGAGCGTGGCGACTACAGAGGCTGCCTGAGCTTCCGTGACCCCGTCCTTGATGTACACGTCGCTCTTCTTGAGCGAGACGTGGGTTCCAATGTCCATGGCCTCGATTTCCCGGTCGTTCTTCAATTCGGTGTTCGCGATGCAGATCACCGTTCGTGCGCCGCCAAAGACTCGCTGGGATATGGCCGCAGCAAAGAAGCTGAAGACGTGGTCCGTCGACGTATCCCTGACCGCCTCGTCGGTGCGGACGAGCTGGACCTTGATGACCCCGTCGTCCCGGGACACTCGAACCGTGGCCGGGCGGTCCGAGAAGTAGCCCTCCTGCTTGAGGAAGTTCCCGAGGGCCTGGGCTTCGGACTCCTCGACCGAGCTGTCGTATCGCACCTCACTTTCACCAATCTTGACGGCCGTCGCCCCTTCCATGAAGAACGTGACCGAGCTGTAGAGGGCGACAAGGCCCACGGCAGCAGAGATGATCCGGACAACCGGGGACTTGAAGATACGGGTCAGACGATCCGAGTTGACCGAAGCGTTCAAGTGAGCCTCCATAGTTGGCCCGGCGGCGGACCCGCCCGACCGGGTTGAATCGCTGGGCAGTCGCTCAACGTCCGTCTCCAGCTCGAAACTCAGCCTAGACCAATTGGCCGGCGGAGTAAATGGGAGAGCCCGCCCCGCCCTGTCGAGGCAGCGCTCTCCCGACGCAAGGGTTCACGAGCCGCATTCGGCATGCAAACCCAAGTTATCCCATTGTCTTTATGGAAAGAGGGGCTATCTTGTGCCTCGTGAGCCGTGAGGAGGCATCCATGCGCACTGCAATCCACGCAATCCCGGCAACGGTGCTTCTGCTCGTGCCGCCATTCCTGTTCGTCGGATGTGCCGGGGGCTCCGAGGGCAGGGAGGCGGCCTCGGCCGGCGACACGAGCCCGGCGGAAGAGGCCGTTGCGGGCGAGACGGCAGACGATAATCTGGCCGTCGTGCCCGACCTGCCCCCCGAGGTTGGATACCCACCGGAGCCCTACGGTTACACCGAGGGCCAGACGGTCGCCGACCTGAGCTTCTACGAGCCTGAGACCGGCGACACAATTCACCTGCACCAGTGGTACCAGGATCCGAAGGTGAAGCTCCTGATGCTGGTCTCGACTGCCGCCTGGTGAGGAGCGTGCAGCGCGGAAGCCCGGGACGAGTTCGTCCCGTTCTATCAAGAGAAGAAGGATTTGGGATTCGAGGTCATCTACACCCTTTACGCGGATGCGCTGGATCGACCCATCTACGGTGATCCCAAGCTCAAGCTGGCTCACGATGCCGCGTTCAAGAAGTACGAGGCCACGGTCGGCTCGACGTGGCCGCTGTTGGCTGACATCGGCTGGCAGCTCGAGCCGTTCTTCGACGTCGAGGGGCTGCCGCTGGTCGTGCTCATCAAGACAGAGGACATGAGCGTTCTGATGGCCAAGGTCGGGCACAACTCCGAAGCAACCAAGGCCTTGATCGAAGGAGTCCTGGAGCCATGAAGCGTTCTCTGGCGGTCCTTGCGATGCTGCTTTCCGCCTGCTCGTCGGGGAACGACGGGCCGGGGTCGGAGACGTCGGGACCGGACGAGCCGGGAGGGGGAGGGACGGGTGACATCCTGGCAGATGTTCCCGCACCTGAATCCATGCCGGTGGAGGTGCTGGTCCTGCTGGACGGGGAGCCGGCCGCAGGCGTCGTGGTCGGTCAAGGGGGGCGGGATGAGCGCTGGACCACGGGGCCGGACGGCAAGGTCACGGTGATAGTGGACAACACCGTCGAGGGTGACGTGGCCATTCTGGCGAGCCATCCGGAGGCTCGCATCGGTGCCGCACTGGTCTTCCCGGGAATGGGCTCCGCAGAGATCGAACTGGTGCGTTTCGACCCGACGGACAACCCGGAGTACGCGTTCCAGGATCCGGGTATGCCGGGGCACAGCCCGACGAGCGCCTACTGCGGTCATTGCCATGTGACCATTGGCCAGGATTTCGACGGCACCCGGCATTCGAAATCAGCGTCGAACCCCGTTCTGCACGACCTGTACTCCGGGACCAGCTCCGCATTGACGGACGAGAGCAAATGCGTGGCCGCGGGGGGCAAGTGGCTCGTGGGGAGGCTTCCCGGCGGCGGTGCAAGCTCCGGGACGGATGACCCCGGGATGAACATGGATGGCTCCATGGATGCGTCGGGGATGGACGCGTCGGGAATGGGCGATTCTGGGAAGGATGGCGCCGGAATGGAGGAGCCGGGGGCCGACGAGACGGGCTATCGGTGTTACCTGGGGCAAGGAGTGCTGCCTGCGCTCAATCCGGACTGCGGCGACGACCCGGGCTGCAACGAAGCCATGTTGACGAGCTTCGGCGGGTGCGCTGATTGTCACGCACCGGGAATCGACGGCAAGCTCGGAGGGAGGAATCTGCTCGATGCGAAGGGGGCCGCATACTCCCGGGGCATTCATTGCGACGTCTGCCATCACGTGGAATCGGTGGATGATGATGGGGAGCCCGGAGTTGGAGGACGGCTCCGAATCGTGCGTCCGAGCGACCCGTCCACGACGGCATCGTTTGGAGACTGGCAGCCGCTTCTGTTCGGTCCTCACGACGACATTCCCAATCCATTCATGGGGGTCGTCCAGCGGCCGGAGTTTCGCGAGGCGCGCTTCTGCGCCGGTTGTCATGAGCTGGAGCGAGGGGCCCTTGTGCCTGGCGGGAAGGTCGATGCAGAGCGCTGGCCTTCCGGACGGCTCCCACTGCTTTCGACGTTCTCGGAGTGGACCCGGTGGGGCGCGGGAATGACCTGCCAGTCTTGCCACATGCCGTGGGACCCGGACGTCGCCAACACTGCGGATCTCCAGCTCTTCCCCACGACCGTGGGGCTCGCCGGAGGCTGGTACAGGACGCCGCCCTCGGTGCGCAGGCACGTGTGGCAGGGACCCGGTTTCCCCGAATCATCGCTTCGTTCGGGGGCCGCCTCGGTCGCCCTGGCCACGGAGCTTGCGGACGGAATCTTCACGGTGAATGCGGCAACCACGAACGAGGGGGCCGGACATGGACTTCCCTCGGGAGAGCCTCTCCGCTCCCTGGTGCTCCTGGTCGAGGCACGCTGCGGGGACGAGGCGCTGGCCGCCGTGGGCGGCGACGCTGTCCCCGACTTTGGAGGCTATCTCGATCGCAAGGTCGCGGGGGAGGACTGGACCGTCTGGCCAGGGGCCACGGTGGGGGACCTGGTGCGGGTCGTAGCCCGTACCGGCGACTTCCACGACTACGAGGGCTACGGCCGCTTCGGGGACGGGTCGTTCGAGGCCGAAGACAAAGGAATGCCGGTCGAGGAAGTGGCGGGTCAGGTCCGAGTGACCGAGGTGGACGGGGATCAGGTGACCTTCGACGGTCCGCTGCCCGATGGGGACGTGGCCTATCGGACCCGGGATGCGGCGATACCGGCCGAGGGGGATGCCCCGGCCGGCTTCTCCGGGGCCCCGGGCTTCGGCTTTGCCCGCGTGCTGGTCGATGCGCAGGGCAGGCGGATGGTCCCGCACTTCCTGGCGGTCGACGTGGCGAGCGACAACCGCCTGGTCGCAGGTGGAAGCTGGGTTTCCACTCACCGGTTCTCGGCCACATGCGAAGAGCCGACGGCCCGCGCCGTACTGCTCTACCGGCGCTATCCGATCGACCTGGCACGGGAGCGAGGGTGGCAGATGCAGGAATCGGTGCTCTTCGACACGCAGAGCGAGTGAACTGCCGGGCCCGCCGAGCGGGAGCGACCGGCCATGACGAGAGGAGCTCACGATGACGAAAGTCAAGACGACATCCGTTGTAGCGTGGCTGAGCCTGGCCGGAGCCATCGCACTGGCATGCAGCTCGGGCGGCGGAAACCGTCCCGATGGTCTGGCCGCCGAGGTTTCCGGCGTGCTCGACTCGGAATCGGGCCTGGACGCGGCGGCGGGGAGCGATGCGCGCTCCGATTCGGTAGAGTCGCCAGGGGACCTCGATTCTCCTCCCGGAGAGATTCAGATTCTTCCGGATTCGTTGTTCCTCGAAGGGGTCAGCGTGCCGGATGACGGGACTGCGCCAAAGGACGGACTCTTGTCTTCCGGCGAGTCGGGAGGAGATTCCTCGACCGTCGATTTCATCACCATACCGATCGCGGACCTGAGCACCCACGCGACGTTCTTCCAATACGAGGGGCACAAGACCGCCATCCAGTACTTCGCCGTGTTGGACGACGAGGGGAACGTGCACGCAGCGTTCAATGCCTGCGAGGTCTGCTACGGGGCCAAGCTCGGATACAGGCAGGAGGGGGACGTGATGGTCTGCAACAACTGCGGCAACCAGTTCCCCATCGCTTCCATCGGCAAGGAGAACCAGGGGGGCGGGTGCTGGCCTGGGTACCTGGAGGTCCAGGTGACGGCAAAGCACCTGCTCGTGGCGCCCGATGCGCTCGAGGCCGGAAGCTGGCTCTTCGAATAGGCGAAACAGGGAGGGCATGCCATGCGCGTCATCGTTTCATCCCTGGCTTTCCTGCTGCTACTGGGCTGCGGGTCGTCCGATGACGGCGGTACCCACGACGTCGGGATCGATTCCACCGGCTCCGGCGATGTGGCACCGACGGACTCGGCTCGGAACGGTAAGGAGCACGAGGATATTGGGCGCGAGGATGAAGCCGGAGGCGCCCCGGAGGCCGAGGCCTGGACGGAGCCCGAGCCGCATCCCGTCGGAATGGTCGTGCCGCCGTTTGCTCTCGAAGACATCAACCCGACGTCCGCCACGTTCGGCCAGGTGGTCCACGGCGCCGATCTGGCCGGGAAGCCCTACGGGCTCATCTTCCTCGACAGCCGCTGCAGCGGATGCGGCGACGTGGCAGACGGGCTCTGGGCCGCCTATCAGGCGCATCCTTCGTGGTTCGGGAAGCAGCCGACGTTCGCGGTGGAGCGCGCAGTTGCCCTCGAGAAATCACCCGAGTCGGTCGCAGGGGTGGTGGACGGAAACTCCCTTCCCTACTTGGCCGATACCGAAGAGACCAATCTCTGGCTGGCCTTCATGGCTCTCAATCACGACTTCTTCTCCGTCTCGGCGGATGGCAAGCTGGAGGTATGGTTAGGCCTCTACACCGTGCCGGAAGACCTCCAGCAATTCGTCGACTTCATGACCGGCCGGTACGGGGAATAGGCATCTTCGGGGGACCCCCGACACTCATTTCCCGCAGGCTCAGCGCATCTCCACCTGGGCGACGATGGCTGGAAATGTCCGCCTCACGGGATCGCTCCAGGGGCTTGCCGGCCTGACCACTTAGTCCTTGCCCTGGCCGGAGGCTCACGGCTACGATCCGGCCTGGCGGAAGTGGAATGTGGAGCTGCCGCATGATTCTCGGAGGCCAAGGCATGAGAGCCGCTCGATGGTTCGTCGTGACAAGCATCGCCATTCTGTCTGCTTGCAGCACGAAGGGGGTCTCGACCTCGACCGACAGCACGGACGAGGGGGGGCCGATCGCCGGTGATGCCGCTGCCGAGGCCGCGACGCTGGAGACCTCCGTTCCTGCCGACACGGGCACGGCCGAGACGACGGGAGAGGGGCTGCTTCCTGCCGAGGTGACCGGCGACGGCTACCCTCAGCCGGCATGCAGGCCGGGCGAAGGGTGCTTCCTGGACGAGTGCCAGGACAACGGCGATTGCCTGTCGGGCTGGTGTGTGGAGCACATGGGACAGAAGGTATGCTCCATGTCGTGCCAGGAGGAGTGCCCGCAGGGGTGGACGTGCAGCCAGGTGGGAGGGACCGGCCCGGACGTGATGTTCGTGTGCGTTTCGGATTTCACCGCGCTGTGCCGGCCCTGCCATGAGGGGGCGGACTGTGCGGGCACGGCCGGTACCGAGGACGCCTGCGTGAGCTACGACGGCCAGGGATCCTTCTGCGGCGGCAAGTGCGGGGAGGACCAATCGTGCCCGTGGGGTTTCTCCTGCCAATCTGTCGTGACGGTGGACGGGGTGAAGCTCGAGCAGTGCGTAGCGGATACCGGGCTCTGCCCGTGCACCAAGACCGCGGTGGAGCTGGGGCTGTTCACCTACTGCGAGAGCTCGAACGAGCACGGCACGTGCACCGGCAAGCGCGTCTGCACGGCGACCGGATTGTCCGACTGCGATGCACCGCAGCCGGCAGCGGAGACGTGCAACGCGGTCGACGACAACTGCAACGGGCTGGCGGACGAAGTGGACCAGGAGACCGGCGCGCCGGTATGCGACGACGGCAATGCATGCACCAAGGACAGCTGCAACGGGGAGGATGGGTGCGAGCACGAGCAGCTCACCGGCGGAGAGTGCCTGGATGGGGATGCCTGCACCATCGGAGATCATTGCGAGGCGGGTGGCTGCGTCGGGCAACCCATCCAGTGCGATGACGGAGATGTCTGCACGGACGACCTGTGCGACGGCCTGGGAGGCTGCAAGACCGTCCACAACTCGGCGGCGTGCGACGACGGCGATCCGTGCACCGTGGCCGATACGTGCAGCCAGGGCGTCTGCGGCGGCTATGCGATCGACTGCGAGTGCAGCGTGGATGCCGACTGCATGGCTCTCGAGGACGAGACTGTGTGCAACGGCACGCTGCTGTGCGATACCGGCAAGCTGCCACACCTGTGCCAGGTGGACCCCGGCTCGATAGTCGAGTGTCCGGCACCGCCCGCAGGGCCCGACGCTGTCTGTCTGAAGGCATCGTGCGCACCAGACACCGGGGAATGCTTCCTGGTGGCGGATCACGAGGGGTTTGCCTGCGAGGACGGGGACCCCTGCACCATCGGAGACAAGTGTGTGGCCGGGGCCTGCTCGGCCGGTGTCGGCCTGAATTGCAATGACGGGAATTCCTGCACCGACGATTCGTGCGATCCGGCAATCGGCTGTGTGCATGCGGCCAATTCTGCACCCTGCGAGGACGGCAACATGTGCACGACGGGAGACACGTGTGAGGGAGGGGGCTGCCTGGGTGGCGAGGCGCTCGGCTGCTCGGACGGGAACGCCTGCAACGGACAGGAATCATGCGACCCGGCCATGGGCTGCAAGCCGGGCCAGCCCCTGGTGTGCGAGGACGACGGACAGGTCTGCACCGACCACCTCTGCAAGCCGGACGTCGGATGTGTCACGGTGCTCAACAGCGCTTTGTGCGATGACGGTAGCGTCTGCACCACGGGCGACCACTGCGACAAGGGGGCCTGCGCTTCCACGGGCAAGCTGACCTGCGACGACCACAATGAGTGCACCGATGACTCCTGCAACGCCAAGACCGGTTGCGTCTTTTCCGACAACACGGCGGCCTGCGATGACGGCAATGCATGCACGAAGGACGACACCTGCGCCGAGGGTGTGTGCGGCGGTCCTGGAGCCGCCATGCTGGATTGCGGCGATGGGAATCCCTGCACCGACGACCTTTGCGATCCGGCTATCGGCTGCCTGCACCTCGACAATGCCGATGCCTGCCAGGACGGTGATGCCTGCACCATCGGCGATACGTGCGTGGGCGGGCTCTGCAAGCCCGGGGATGCGTTGAAGTGCGACGATGGGAAGTACTGCAATGGGGCCGAAACCTGCATTCCGGCCGCGGGCTGCACGAACGGAGCCCCCCCGCAGGTCGACGACGGCGTGGTGTGCACGCTGGATGCCTGCGAGGAGGCGACCGACCAGGTCACGCATGTTCCGCTGAACGCAGCGTGCGACGACGGGAAGTTCTGCAACGGGGCCGAGGCCTGCGACAAGCTCCTGGGCTGCCAGCCGGGGAGTGCTCCGGTCCTGGAAGATGGGGTCTCGTGCACGCTGGATGCCTGTGAGGAGGCGACCGACCAGATTACACATGTTGCGCAGGACGGGGCGTGCGACGACGGGAAGTTCTGCAACGGGCCCGAGGCCTGCGACCCGGTGCTCAATTGCAAGGCGGGTCCTCCGCCCGCGCTGGATGATGGGAACCCCTGCACGGCGGACTCGTGCGACGAGGGGCTGGACAAGGTGGTCCACACTCCCGTCGTGGCCTACCAGTTCGCGTTCGGGACGTGTGGTCAGACCGGCTACACCGGGCCCAGCCAGGGCCAGTGCGACGGTGCGTACTCGGGCACCAGCCTGGCAGGGAAGGTCTCGGTGAATTCCGGCATCCAGGTCTGGACCGCCCCGCAGTCGGGCTACTACGACATCGAGGCTGCGGGGGCCGGCGGCGGGCTCGGCAAGGACCACGCGACCAACGTCTACTCGAACGGGATCCCGGGCAAGGGGGCTCGGGTGTCGGGTCGGTTCTATCTGAACCAGGGGGACGTGCTGCACATCATCGTGGGGCAGAAGGGGTCCGAGGCGCTGGGCTACTGGCAGAAGGGGGGAGGCGGCGGCGGCGGCACGTTCGTCGTGCGGGCCGACGGCACAGCCCTGCTCGTCGCCGGCGGAGGAGGGGGAGCCGGTCGGTACAACGGCATGAACGGCGGAGACGGAGTGACTGGCCCGAACGGCACGGCCGGCGGCGGCACGGGCGGAGCCGGGGGAACGAATGGGAGCGGAGGCAGCACCTGCAACTGCGGGTACGGCGGCAATTCCGGGGCAGGCTTCCTGGGCAACGGGGTCAGCGACTGCAACAACGGCTACTACGCCAAGTCGTTCAAGAGCGGGGGGCAGGGGTCCGACTGGTCCCACTGCTGGTCCGACGGCAACGCCGGGGGCTTCGGCGGAGGCGGCGGCACTGGTCCCCACGGCGGTGCCGGGGGCGGAGGCTATTCCGGCGGTGGGGGCGGCGGAGATCACAACTGCGGCCAGTCCGGAGGCGGCGGGGGAGGGGGCTCCTACAACGCCGGGCAGAACCCAGCCGGCCAGGCCGGCTATCAGGCAGGTGACGGCTACGTCAAGATCGGGACCGGCTGCAATTGACCCGGGAACGCTGCCTGTGAGAGTCTTCGGGGCTCACCGCAGCGTTCGGACGCCCGGCAGGCTCCGATTTCCGTGCGAGGCGGCTCGAACGGCGCTAGTCCCGCAGCAGCTCGATTTCCGTGTACTGGTCGGTGTCGTAGACCCGGTCCTTGATGCCATCGGCATCGAGAGAAAGCCGGTATGAGACGGGCTCGGTCTGGACGATGATCCACTCGGCCCGGTCCCAGACAGCAAGCAGCATGGCCTTCACGCCCGGCGCATTGACGATGGCATCGTACGAGGCCGGCTGGTTGGTGCGGACCCACTTGAGATAGAGCTCGGTGAAGAGCATGAAGGTCGTCAGGCCGTCCAGCGAGCTGATCGAGAGGCCGGTGGGAAGGCGGTCGAGAAGCTGGTAGTCGACGAAGATACTGTGCGTGTAGGCGTTCAGCTCGTCCACGAGGGTCCAGAATCCCTGGCCTCCCATCACGCCGGTCAGGTAGATGTCGGCATAGGTGGCGACGAGGTTTCCGACCGACTCGTCGAGCAGGGTGGCGACGACATTGCGGGGGGGTGTATCGGCCGCAGCGACCTTGAGGATCTGCTCGGCACAGAGGAAGTACCCGTAGTCCGACCAGCCGGAAAGCTCCCACCCGTACAGGTGATTCATTTCGTGGACCGCTACTGAAGCGGACATGACGAGCTCCTGGAAGCTGCCGGTCTTCACGAAATTCTGGAGCTGCGACTGGTCCTTGGCGTGGGTCAGGATGTAGTGCCCGGGGTCGTAGCGGCGGTCGAGCACGTCGACGAGCGTCTGCTTCCAGTTGGCGGCAGAGTAGGCCGACTCGAGATCGGCCAGGGATTCCGCCGACTGAAGAGCGCTGCACGGGCCAGCGGGAGGCGGCGGCGAAACCGCGTCCTCGTCCGGCGTGGAGCGGGTGTCCTCCTCTGGCGTCGTTCGGGAATCCCCGGCAGGCGGCGTGGGAATGTCCTGGCCGGGGCCGCCCTCGTCGGGAAGGGAAGAGGAGTCTTCAGTCCACCCATCCTCCCCCGGAGCAAACGTGTCCGACTTGTCGAACGGAGGCAGCTTGCCGCCGCCATCGTTCCCACAGGCCGGCAGAGCCAGCAGCGCGACCATCCAAAGCCCCACGACCTTGCCCATGATTCACCTCTCGAATGCGCCCGTACGCCGGGCCTGTCGCTGCATTCTAGCCGGCAGCGCCGGCGTGTGCAACGGCCCTGCTCTCCGTTGGGAAGGGGGGCCGGTATCGGCCATCTTCCCGTTGGCGGCGGCCGGGACGGCTCGAAGATGGACGCGCAGGTGGCGGTCTACCGGCAGCCCGGTACGCTGCCGTCCGGGGCGTCTTGCGGCTCCTCGCGGAAGTAGTGGCCGTTCGTGAAATGGAAGACGACGGACTCCCCCGAGGGCTTCAGGCAGCGGCTTTTCTCCGGAAGCATGCGCTGTCTCCCCATCAAGACGTTCAGCGGTCCCCTGTCTCCCTTGCGGAGGGTCAGCGTCTCCGTCCTGAAGCCCGAGCCGTCGGGCTCCATGAAGAGGACGTCCGCCACGAGGTAGGTGCGGGTCAGATCGAGCGAGAGGAGCATGACCCTGGCGTCTGTGTGGGGCGAAACGGCCATTCCGTCGGCGTTCCCTCTCTCCCCGGAACCTGGGGTCTGGCTCGCCTCGGCAACGACCTCGTCGACGCGTATCACCAGTGCCGGGCGACGGACCGATCGGCCCAGGTTCAAGCTGCTTCGAGAGCAGACCGAGCCGATGGAAACGTTTCGCTCGTCCCCCTCCAGATCCACGTCGGCACACAGTCCCAGGGACGTAGCTCTGCCCAGGCTGCGGGTCTTGCCGAGACATTCGCCCGGGCGGCAGGGCAAGAGGGGGACAATTCCAGCCAGGGATTCTCCGCCGAGCGTCCAGACCCCAGCCAGGTACGCGGACGGAGTCCCTTCGCTGCCATCGGGTTGCCCGCTCCACTTCTGAACGGAGACGACGGCGTCTGCATCCACCCCGAACGCTGCAGCGAAGTCGACTGTGACGTTGCCCGTTGTCACCTGGGAAAGGGCAGCGGAGCCTCCCCTGGGGAGCGGAGCGATTCCGAACGTGGCCAGAGACGCGCAACAGAGCACGAAGAATCCACCGGGAATCATCATGGGCTCCCCCGCTGTCTGCCGGAATCCCGAGGCCGGCACCATGGGACTGTATCCCCGGGACCACCGGTCGGCAAGGCTCGCGACGCTCGGGGCCAGCGGCATGGCCGACCGGACGCCGACGCCCTACGACGGCCCGGCTCATCGGAGCGAATCGCGTTGCCGCCTGCAATACTCCTATGCTATGACGAGTCGTCGACAACCACGTCGATGCGGTGTCCATGGGCGGTCCGAAGCGATTTCCAGGCAGGTGAGAACATGGAGCGATGGGGTAGGTTGGCGGGGCTCGTCGTGTCGGCCCTTGTGGCGAGCTGCAGCAGCTCGACAACCGGGGCGGGGCCGGACCAGAAGGAGGAGGAGAACGACGTTTCGTTCGTGCCTCAGGACCTGGGGGCCTCGGATGCACCCCGGGAGCTGGCGGCTGGGGGCGATTCGTCGTGCGGCGGGGGCGCGGCCTGCAAGACCGTGGACGATTGCGGGGACACGCCGCAGTGCGCCTCCAGCTGGAGCTGTCTGGATGGCTGCTGCGTCCCGAGCTACCTGGACCAGGGGTCTGCGTGCCAGACCCCCTGTCGCACGGATGGCGAATGTGACGGTGCAGGGGGATGCGAGGGGGGAACGAGCGTCGCATGTGCGGATGAGGACGGCAATCTCTGCACCATGCCCCAGTGCGACGAGGCCCAGGGCGGATGTGTCGAGGTGCCCGTGGCCGACGGCACGGAGGCGGCAACTTCCAACTGCTGGGAGAACGTGATCTGCAAGGACGGCAAGCCGGACATGGAGTCCGCCGTTGCAAGCGAGCTGGCGGAAGGCTGCCAGAAGGCCAACGCCGAGCTCGACCCGATGGGGTGCGTCGCATCGGTCGTGTGCATCGACACCCTGACCGAATGCAAGGAGGTGTACAAGGACAACGGGACCGCCTGCTGGACCGGAGCGGAGGATGCCGAGGGCGAACACTGCATGGGACGTTCGTGCCAGGATGGAGCGTGCAAGCTGGACCCGGCGCTCGACCAGGAGTGCGGACCTGCAGACTTCCCGGGAACATGCGAGGCGGCCTGCCAGGCATGCACCACCCTGACGTGCCATTGGATCGAGGATCCGGACAGCCCCGGTACGCCGGTCAAGAAGGTCCGCTATTGTCGTCCCGACGCGGCCATCGATGCCTCCTGTGACGACGGCAACGGCTGCACGCACGGCGACGTGTGTGCGCTGGACGTCGTGGGCTCCGGACCGCTGGGCAAAGAGACCCTGGGGCTCTGCTCCGGCGTCGAGACTACGGCAGCGGATTGTCTGGAGGAGATGCTCCTTCCGGCGCTGCCTTGCCTGAAGGCGGGGACGAAGTGCACGGCGGAGGGGGGCTGCGGGCTCGACCAGGATGCGGCAAACCAGTGGTGCTATCCGCCTGCCGGAGTCTGCTTCAACAAGAAGGAGACGTACTGCACGCACCTGGACATAGCGGACGGCAAATGGAACTCGCAGACCGGTTGCCACCTGGTCATGTCGGGGGCGGAGTGCGATGATGGGAACCCCTGCACCGAGGACCTCTGCGACGGAGACGGTGCGTGCAATCACGAGCCGTTGCCCAACGGTACACCCTGCGGCGAGAAGAAGGAATGCCAGGACGGGGACTGCGTGAGCAACTGCGTTCCGGATTGCACCGGGAAGGAGTGTGGAAGCGACGGCTGCGACGGAACGTGCGGGACGTGCCAGGACCAGAATGCCTGCACTCTGGACTTGTGCCAGGACGGGGGAACCTGCCTGTTCGCCCCCGGAAACCAGGGGCAGCCCTGCACCGCGCCCGGCATCTGCCTGGGCCTGTGTCAGGGCGGCTTGTGCACCGAGACCGCCAAGGAGGTGTGCAACGGCCAGGACGACGACTGCGATGGGGTGGCCGACGAGGCTGCCGATGCCTGTCCCGCGGGGCAGCATTGCGAGGGCAATGCGTGCGTGCCGGGCTGCAATCCGGTCAACGGCGGCTGGAGCAGCTGGTCATGCGGGGCGTGCTCCGTGACCTGCGGCGGTGGGACCCAGAGCTGCACCCGCTCGTGCACCAACCCGTCCCCGTCCAGCGGTGGGGCGGATTGCGTCGGTTCCGCCACGACCACCCAGGCATGCAACACTCAGTCCTGCTGCGTCGCGAACGCAGGGGAGCCCTGCGACAACGGATATTCGCAGACGGTACCGGGCTGCGATGAGAACTACGGGTGCGCCCAGTACTGGGGCGTCTGGTATGGGAGCCCGGCCGGCTGCATCTCGAAGGCCCAGTGCGATGCCACGCCGGGCTGCTCGATGGTGGAGTACACCGGTCCGACCTGCACCTATGTCGGGTTTGCCTACTACGATCCGTTCAAGAACGTCCCGGACGGCAGCTGCTTCAACTCCACCTCCAAGGGGTACCCCATCGAGAACACCTGGACCAAAGTGATCAAAGGGTCCGGATGCACGCACAATGCGTGGGTTTCGGTTCCGGGGACGATCCATTGCGACGGCACCTGCAAGTGAGAAGCCCCGACCTGAGATGAGTGGAGCAGGCGCTTCGATTCCGGCACCGTCGTGAGGAGGCCAATGAACGACGACTTTTCGGGAAAGACCGTGCTGATCACGGGCGGAACACGGGGCATAGGGCGGGCCATCGCCCGGGCGTTTGCAGCCAGGAAGGCTCGAGTGGCCGTGGTCTTCCGGTCCAACGAGGCGGCGGCGCAGGGCTGCATGGCCGAACTGGAGGGAGACGGTCACCTCCGGATTCGAGCGGATGTCTCGGACCCGGCTCAAGCGCAACGAGCCGTTGCCGAGACCGTGGCCGCTTTCGGTCGCCTGGATGTCCTGGTGAACAATGCGGGGCGAATCGGCCACCATCCACCTGCAACCACTGACTACGAGTCGTGGCAACGGGACTTCCGTGAGATCCTGTCGCTCAACCTCGTCGGGGCGGCCAACATGTGTCATTGCGCGGTCCAGGTCATGATTCCCCAGGGGGGAGGACGAATCGTGAACGTCTCCTCCCGCGGAGCATTCCGGGGTGAGCCGGACATGCCTGCCTACGGTGCCAGCAAAGCCGGGCTCAACTCACTGAGCCAGTCGCTGGCCGTCGCTCTCGCCCCGCACCGGATATTCGTCGGAGTGGTCGCCCCGGGATTCGTCCAGACGGAGCTGGCAGCGGAGAGGCTTGCCGGCCCTTCCGGAGACGCCATCCGGGCACAGAGTCCGCTGGGCCGCGTGGCTCTACCCGAAGAGGTGGCTTCCGCGGTCGTCTTCCTGGCATGCACGGGAACTGAGTTCACCACAGGCACCATCATCGACGTGAACGGGGCAAGCTACCTGAGAAGCTGATTTCCCGGGACAGGGAGTTGCAAGCTCGGGGAAAGCCCCTACATTTCTATGGCTGGCTTACCAGCCCCGGTCTACGGGGCTCTGTTCGCAGGAGGCCGTTCATGAAGAGGGTGTTTGCGCTATGGTGCTTTCTGGGAGCGCTGCTGCTGGCTCCCGCCGGAGTGATGGCGGATGACCGGATTGGTCTGGAGGCCGACGTGGAAGCCGGGGTTGTCGTGGCTACTCGAAACGACACTCGCATTCCGGGCGATACCGGTTCGGACCTTTCGCTGGTCGACGATCTCACGGCGTCGGCAAGTCCCGCGTTCAGGCTCCGCCTGGGGCTTCGACTGTTCGGGCGCCATTTCCTGACGGCGCTTTACGCTCCTCTCCAGTACAATGCCCGGGGGACACTGGACAGAGACATCGCCTTCAACGGTGGAACCTATCCCGCCGGCAGCCCGCTGCTGGCCGTCTACCGCTTCGACTCCTACCGCCTCACCTATCGGTACAGCATCGTCTGGCGGGACGGTCTGGACGTAGCCGTGGGATTCACCGGCAAGATCCGCGACGCAGAGACCAGTCTGTACGGAAAGGAGGCCCGGCGCAAGACCAACACCGGGTTCGTGCCGCTGCTGAACCTCCATCTGGCCTGGCGTCCCGGCGCCGGTGACTTTGGCGTCCTCTTCGATGCGGACGCGCTGGCCGCTCCCCAGGGGCGGGCGGAAGACGTGCTCCTCGCGGCCACGTGGCAGGTCCGCGACAACACGGAGCTTCGTCTGGGATACCGGACGGTCGAAGGGGGAGCGGACAACGACGAGGTGCTCAGCTTCGCCTGGTTCCACTACGTCATGGCCGGGGCTCGGATGACCTTCTGAAGGGACTGCCGGGATCCTGTCGGCTTGTTCCCTGGCGAACCTCCTCGCAATTGTCTAATATCGACTCCATTGCGGTTGCCCGATCGGGCAACGGGGGAGTTGACACATGAACCGATTCCTGGTGCTCATCCTGGTGATGACCGGTGTGCCGATTGCGGCGTGTGGCGGGGGCTCGCAGACCGTGGTCTCGGGCGAGGACACGGCATCCGATGTTCCTTCCGGTGCCGACCTGAGGGGAGAGGTCGTGCCGCCCGAGGACGTGGTGCCCCTGTCTGACCGCACTGAAGGGGACCTGGGGAGCGACTTGAGCTTTGACGCTCGGGGGGAGACCGTGCCCCGCCCCGAATGTGCGCCCGGTGAGGGGTGTTTCCTCGACAAGTGCGACGGGAACGCAGACTGCCTGTCGGGCTGGTGCGTGGAGCACATGGGAGACGGAGTCTGCACCGACGTGTGCCAGGAGGAGTGCCCTCCGGGATGGAGCTGCAAGCTGCTCGGGGGCGGCGGTACCGACCCGACCTATGCCTGCGTGTCCAACGTGTCCAACCTGTGCAAGCCGTGCGCGACCAACGCGGACTGCAAGTCGCCGGGCGCTCAGGATGACGTGTGCCTGGACTATGGTCCGTCCGGATCCTTCTGCGGCGGGGCTTGTGCTTCGAAAGACGACTGCCCCTGGGGATTCTCGTGCGTGGAGGCGACCACGGTCGACGGCATGGCCAGCAAGCAGTGCGTGTCGGACGCAGGGGTTTGTCCGTGCAGCGCCAAGTCGGCGAAGCTGGGCTTGTGGACCCCCTGCTCGACCGAGTCGGAATTCGGCGTCTGCAAGGGAAAGCGCACATGCACCCAGGACGGGCTGACCGAATGTGATGCCCCGGTGGCCGTTTCGGAGACGTGCAACGGAACGGACGACGACTGTGACGGTGATGTGGACGAGCCGGTGATGGTGGGCGGAAACCTCGTCAATCTGTGCGATGATGAAAACCCGTGCACCGTGGATACCTGCTCGGGAGCGGAGGGCTGCGCCCACGACGACCTCGATGCAGGCGAGTGCATGGACGGTGATGCCTGCACGGTCGGCGACCATTGCGACAAGGGGAGCTGCGTCGGGCAATTCGTGGACTGCGACGACTCGAACCCGTGCACCGAGGACTCATGCAGCCCGACCGGAGGCTGTGAGCACCAAAACAACACGGCCAAGTGCGACGACGGGAACGCCTGCACCGTTGCGGACGAGTGCGTCGAGGGGGCGTGTACCGGCTACGCGGTCAACTGCGACTGCCAGGAGGATTTCGACTGTGCGGCTCTCGAGGACGGAAACGCGTGCAACGGAACGCTCCGGTGTGCCAAGGAGACGCTCCCCTACCAGTGCCAGGTGGACCCGGCCACCGTGGTCGCGTGCGAGCCGCTGGCCGGCGCCGTCGGGCAGTGCAACGTGGCCACGTGCGACCCGGCCTCCGGGAAGTGCGGAGCCGTTGCTGTGACCGACGGCATTCTCTGCGACGACGGCAACCCGTGCACCGTGACGGAAATCTGTCAGTCGGGGCAATGCTCGGGCGGGGTGGCGGTGAACTGCAACGACGGCAACCCGTGCACCGAGGACTCCTGCGCGCCGGGTGACGGGTGCTCGAATGTCCCGAACACGTCGGCCTGCGAGGACGGCAACGTGTGTACCGCAGGGGACATTTGCTCGGACGGCATCTGCAAGGCCGGCAATCCGGTCAGCTGCGACGATGGAAACGTGTGCACTGCGGACTCGTGCGTGGCGGGCAAGGGGTGCGTCCACGAGGCCGTGGCCGGTGCCTGCTCCGATGCCAACGAATGTACACAGGGCGATCACTGTGCGGCGGGCAAGTGCGTGTTCGATTCGGCCGTCACGTGCGACGACGGCAACGGTTGCACGACCGATTCCTGCAACCCGGCGAGCGGCTGTGCCTTCACGCTGAACACCGCTCCGTGCAACGACGGGAACCTCTGCACCACGGGAGATCATTGCCAGCTCGGCATGTGCATCGCCGGGGGCACCCTGACCTGCAACGATGGCAACTCATGCACTGACGACTCGTGCGAGCCGGGAGTCGGGTGCTCATTCGTGCCCAACAAGAAGGCCTGCGACGACGGCAGCAAGTGCTCGGTGGGGGACGCGTGCAGCCAGGGGTGGTGCTTGCCGGGACCGGCGCTCGCGTGCGACGACGGAAAGCCGTGCACCGACGACTCCTGCGACCCGAAAATCGGCTGCGTGCATTCCGACAGCACCAAGGCATGCAGTGACGGCAACGCCTGTACGGTCAACGACCTGTGTGGTGGCGGACAGTGCAAGCCGGGCTTGACCCTGGATTGCAGCGACGGCTCCACCTGCACTCAGGATTCCTGCGATCCGGCCACCGGCTGCAAGCACGAGGCCATCCCGGGAAGCTGCGACGACGCCAACGCATGCACGGTCGGCGATGCGTGCGCAGCGGGCGTGTGCGTCCCGGGAGGGGCGCTCACCTGCAACGACGCCAACCCCTGCACCGATGACTCGTGCGCGCCTGCAAGCGGCTGCCTGTTTTCTCCCAACAGCGCGGCATGCAGCGACGGCAGCGCCTGCACGGCGGGCGACGTCTGCAGCGGAGGTCAGTGCAAGGCGGGCGAGCCGGTCAACTGCAATGACGGCAATCCCTGCACGGACGACTCGTGCAACCCGCTGACCGGGTGCAACCATACCAACGTGGCCGACGGGGTCGAGTGCGGTGCGGGCCTCGTGTGCAATGGCGGCAAGTGCACGAGCTGCGGGCAGCTTCATGGGACCGTCACGCTCAGCTATACCGGCAGCAAGCAGACGTTCACCGTGCCCCAGTGCATTACCGCAGTTACCGTGACGGCCTACGGTGCGGAGGCGGGACAGGGGCAGCTCGGCGCGTCCGGCAAGGGGGGCAAGGTCGTGGCCACGATCAACGTGACCCCCGGGGAAACGCTGTCGGTCTACGTCGGCGGCAAGGGCACCAATGGAAGCGGCTCCACCGGCGGGAACGGAGGATTCAACGGTGGCGGCAAGGGGAACGGATACTCCAACACCTGCTACACGGGGGGCGGCGGCGGCGGTGCCTCGGACGTTCGCCGCGGAGGCGATGCGCTGAGCGATCGAGTCGTGATTGCCGGCGGCGGCGGCGGCGGCGCCGGCGACCCGTCCACCTGCAATGCATCCTGGGGCGGCGCGGGCGGGGGGCTCACAGGGCAGAACGCACAGCCCAGCGTGCAGGGAGGAATCGATTCCAACGGCAAAGGTGGAACACAGTCCGCCGGCGGTGGTGGCGGCAGTTGGAGCGGCGGCCAGGCCGGGACGCTCGGGACCGGGGGAAATGCGGGCAATGCCGGCGGTGGTGGCGGCGGCGGGCTCTACGGAGGAGGCGGTGGCGGGCACGGTGGCGGCGGCGGCGGAAGCAACTATGCGATCCCCGGTGCCTCCAACGTTACGCACGAGCAGGGAGGGCGCACCGGGAACGGCGAGGTCGTGATCTCGTGGTAATCTTCGGCGGTCGGTTGTCCTTCCGGAACTCGTGATTCACCGGCAATCATCGGTGGTTAGGTGTTATCTCGTCCTGACGATGGGCCGGTGGTACGGCCCTCAATACCGGCATCCCTGCGCCGCGTCCATGAAGGCCCCATCGGTGGCGTCGACGGTACCGGTGCGGTCCAGATCTGCGCCTTCACACCACTGGTTGGCCGCGCGGCAGGGCGTGCCCGGATAGGCCGTCGACTTCTGTGCGAAAAGAGTCTTGTCTCCCTCGTCGACCGTACCGCTGCCGTCCAGGTCCGGGCGGCTGCAGCCGAGCTTCGCCCAGGTGCAGTCCAGGAGTTGCGGAGCGGCTTCGCACAGCGCCAGTGCCTCGAGCAGCTTGATTCCGCCGACGACCTGGTGGTGGTGCGTCACCACCGGTGCCCACTCGGTCAGAGTTCCGTTGTGGAGCTGCCTCGCCTCGTAGCCATCTCCCGCGCGGCGCAGAGGCGGCGTGTCGCCATAGGCATCCTTGTAGCGCTGCTGGACCGATTCGCTGGCACCGGCAAGCTCCTCCTGGGCTATCTGCAGGATCTCCGCGTCGGTCTTCAGGGGCGCCGGCACGGTGTCGGGCAGGTCGGGAAGAGACTCGAGGTACGCCATCATCCACTCGGCCCGGGCAAATCCATTCATGTCCTCGAGGGGAACGGTGAGACCGCCGGCTGCGGCGAGCAGGCCAGCCTCGTACATGCGGTTGGCCAGGCTGGCAGGATCGGTCGACGCGTACATCAGCTCTCCGAACATGCGCATGGTCTGCGTGATCTCGTCGAGCGCCTTGCGGGCGTCTTCCAGGAGCGCCTGGTTTCCGGTGAGCTCTGCATAGTGGACGAGGTCGAGCACCGCCAGCGTCTTCTCGCCGAAGTCATCCTGAAAGCTGCCGATGAGCGACTTGGCCGAGCCGGGGGAGTCCTTCTCGAGCTTCTCGATGACCTCGAGCAGCGGCTCTCCCAGCAGATGGAGCTCACCGATGTTGATCCAGTCCTTGCCGCAGTAAGCCTCGCCGATGGTATTGCAGGTCTGGACCGGATCAGGGGTCTTGCATTCGTCGAAGATGGTGAGGAGCTTCTCGACCGATCCCGGGGCCGGGAGCTCCGGAAGCGGCATGGCGAGGCCCTGCGACGAAAGGGCCCGGGCCAGGTAGACCATCTGGCAGTCGGACAGGCTTCCAAGGTCCTCAGCTTCACTTTCTCCGTCGGGTCGCACGCCGCCCGAGACTACCAGCGTCTGGTAGTCATGGAATTCGTCTACCGTCATGATTCGGCCACCGTTGTCCTCGATGAGATCGCCGATGCGCTGGCCGGCCTCCCATGCCTGCGACGCCGCATCCCGAACATCCTGGGAGGCATCGGGATCCTGCATCGCCTCGAGGGCAGCGATGTAGCCGGCGGTCAGGTCGGGGAAGTTGTCGCGGGAGTTGTGATTGCTCCAGAATGCACCTTCCCAAGGGTACGGGGCCGGCGTGCGCTTCATGGAGGCGCAGCAGTTGCTGACCCGCAGGAAGTCCGGCATGTGATTGAAGCTGTAGGTCACGCTGTAGGGGCCGATTTCGTTGGTCGGCATATAGTTGAGCAGGATGTCCGACGGATCCTCGCGGTAGGTCATCTTCACACCCGAGTAGAACGTCCCGAGCATTTCCGCCTCGAGCTCAGGTGCAATCGAAAGCAGCGAGGCTGCTGGCTTTCCGTCCCGAGTCCTCACCACGGTCCCGGCCATCCCATCCACGACCCTCGTCCAGCCGGGGTAAACGTTCCTTGCGGTCATGCCCGGGTGCCCGCTGACTGCCTCGTAGAACACCAGGCCGTTGAACATCCGGATGGCGGCAAGAGCCGTCGTACGGGTCCTGAACGTCTTGTACGCCTGCCAGGTGGCTCGGGCGGACACGCCGATGTCGTTGTTGTCATTGGGGCCGGGAACAACTTCCCATTCGTCTCCCGTGCGGGCCACGCCGACCTTCCCGATGTTCGAGCCGAACCCGACGTCGCCCGCCAGCATGAACCGGTTGAACGCGACAAGGCCACGCTCGACCCGCTCCCGGTAGTAGAGCTTGAACGCCCGGGCGGCAGAGTCGACATCCGGCACGGGCTGCTCCAGGGGCTCAGGCGAAACGTCCGTCAGCTCCGCCCGCGCTTCCGAAGTTCCGGCGGCCTCGGCCGCAACGTCCTGAGCCGCGTCCCCAGCGGTCTTGTCCCTGCTGCCACAACCGGTCGCTACACCGCCGAGGGCCAGCAACACCAGACAGGTAACTCGCCGCAGCGCCGAATAGTTGAACATATGTCTCCCTCCGCCCTGAGGAGCCTGACAGGAGGTTCATACCACGCCCCGTCCCTGGCAGCCAGCACTTGTCCCGTGCGCGGAATGCGAGCGAACGGAGTCAGCGGGGCTCCGCCCACCGCTCATACGAACGCCCGCTGTGGGTCGGCCGGTCTGCCAGCGGCACCCCGTCACCGCCGCTGTCGCGCCATGACCTGGGATTTTGCGCCGCCAGGGCAAGACGCCATCGGACGATCCGCTTCGAGACGAGCATAACATACTGCAACTGTGCTACTCTCTGGCGCAGCGACGGAGGGATACCATGAAGAAGCAGCTTGCGCTGGTTGGCATGACGGCTTGCCTGCTTGCAGTGCTGGTCGCATGCGGGGAGAAGAAGAACGAGCCTGCACAGGAGGGGAAAGTTGCCGAGGCGATGAAGAGCGGCTCCACGAGGGGCTCTGCACCGGCCGCACCTGAGGCCACTGCGGAGCCCGCCGCGCAGCCTGCGGAGGCACCTGAGGCCACTGCGGAGCCCGCCGCGCAGCCTGCGGAGGCAACTTCAGCCGCTGCGGAGCCTGCCGCGCAGCCTGCGGAGGCAACTTCAGCCGCTGCGGAGCCTGCCGCGCAGCCTGCGGAGGCACCTTCAGCCGCTGCGGAGCCTGCCGCGCAGCCTGCGGAGGCACCTTCAGCCGCTGCGGAGCCTGCCGCG
>CAITUV010000043.1 GCA_903895725.1 uncultured Myxococcales bacterium
AAGGAAGAGGAAGCCGCCAAGAAGGCCGAGGAGAAGAAGAAGAAGGAAGAGGAAGCGGCTGCCAAGAAGGCCGAGGAGAAGAAGAAGAAGGAAGAGGAAGCAGCGAAGAAGGCCGAGGAGAAGAAGAAGAAGGAGGAGGAGGCCGCAGCCAAGAAGGCTTCTGCCGGCAAGGCCGAGGACCTTCAGAAGGACGGCATGAAGGCCATGAAGGACAAGGAATACGACAAGGCCATCTCCCTCTTCAACCAGGCTAAGACCGCCGGGGGCAACGCTGCCATCCTCAACAAGTTGATCTCAAAGGCCGAGGCTGAGAAGAAGGCCGGAGAGAAGAAGGTCGAAGAGAAGAAGGTCGAAGAGAAGAAGGTCGAAGAGAAGAAGGTCGAAGAGAAGAAGGTCGAAGAGAAGAAGGCCGAGGGCGGTGACGAAGAGAAGGCCAAGAGCCTCCAGGCCCTCGGAATGAAGGCCATGAAGGCCGGCAATTGCCCCCTCGCAATCAAGTACTTCGAGAAGGCCAAGGCCCTGTCCTCCAATCCGGCCCTTCTCGACAAGCTCATCGACAAGTGCAATCAGCAGTAGAGCCTTCGTCCGCCTGCTGACCGCTTCCATGGGCAGCTGGGCGACCGTATGCCCGGACCGCGTGTCCCCGGCCGCGGGACCGCATCAGGTGGGGCCATGAAGAAGCACAGGACTCATCCACCCCTGCTCGTGCTCACCGCGGCAGCCTACGTGGTCTACGTCTTCGTGTGCTTCGGCTTCGAGCTGCTGGATCGTGGCGTCGCAAGGGCAGCCGGAAGCCTGCTGGCGGCTCTCCTGCTATCCCAGTACGCCGTGGCGGTATTCCGGATGGCGCGGTCGGCGAGGGAGGAGGAGCGCCCGCCGCTGCGGGAAACGGTGCTGGAGGTTGGGCTGGTTCTGCTTTCCCTCGGGTCCGCCTTCATCCCACGCGTCTTCCTGGCGCTGTCGCTTGTCCCGGCGTTGCACGTTCTTCTCCGAAGGATGGTTCGGACTCAGGCGTGGACCGTGGGGCTGGGCTACCTTGAGCTGCGGCCGGCCCGGCTGCTGGTGTCCGGTTTCGCCGCCGTGATTCTTCTCGGGACGATCCTGCTGACGCTTCCGAGCGCCACGACCGACCACGGTGGGGCCTCGGTCGTCGATGCCCTGTTTACGTCTGCATCGGCCACATGCGTCACCGGCCTCTCCGTCCTGAACACGGCACCGGACGTGATGGCCAATCCCGGCCTGGTGACGTTTTCCGGATTCGGGCAGATCGTGATTCTGCTGCTGATCCAGGTGGGCGGGCTCGGCATCATGACTCTGTCAGCGGCCCTTCTGGTCCTGGCGGGACGGAACCTGGCGCTGCGGAGCCGCCAGGCGCTGGGCGATATCCTGGAGGAATCGGCGGGGGCGGCCATCGAGCGTGCGATCGGGTACATCTTCCGCATGACCCTGGTGTGCGAGACCTTCGGAGCCCTGCTTCTGTACGTCGCGTTCATCCGAAGCGGGTTGGAGTCCGGGGAGGCCGCCTACTCCGCTGTGTTCCATGCAATTTCCGCATTCAACAACGCCGGCTTCTCTCTCTTCGGCGACAACCTGACTCGTTTCCGCTCCGACCCTCTGGTCTGCCTCACGGTGTCAGCCCTGATCGTGGTGGGGGGACTGGGCTACTCGGTCGTGTCGGTCGTCTTCTCGTCGAACTGGTTCCTCAGGGGGGGGGCGAGGCGCAGGCACGGGCGGCTCCTCAACGCCCACACCCGCATGGTGGGTCTGGTCACCGGGTTGCTCTTGTTTGGCGGGATGATCCTCACGTTCTACCTCGAATATGATTCGAGCCTGGCCGGGCTCTCGATGGGCGACAAGCTCCTGGCCGCGTTTTTCCAGTCGGTTTCGGCCCGAACCGCAGGGTTCAACACCGTGAACATCGGGGCATTCCAGAGGACGACTCTGTTGATCTTCATGGCCTGGATGTTCATCGGAGCATCGCCCGGCGGAACGGGTGGCGGCGTGAAGACCACAACCGTGGGCGTGTTCTTCCTGGCCGTGCGGGCGTTCATCCGCCGGCGCCCCGATGTCGAGGCCTGGGGACAGAGGTTCGATGTCGTCGTCGTCCACAAGGCGGTGTCCATCATCGCGATTTCCGTCACGGTCATCGTGTCCGCTCTGCTCGGGATGCTGGCGTGTGAGCCTCAGGCATCGTTCGAGGCATTGGCATTCGAGGTGGTGTCCGCGTTCGGCACGGTGGGGCTTTCGGTGGGGCTCACCCCCTATCTATCGGTGGGGGGGAAGCTGATCATTGTGGCCCTCATGTTCATCGGCAGGCTCGGGCCGGTCACGATGGCCCAGGCCGTCGTTCGGAGTGAGCCAGGAGTTCAGGTGACGTACGCATCCGCCCGCATCTCCGTGGGGTGAGGGGGAAGGAGGTTTCCATGCGCCGTTATGCGGTCATCGGGTTGGGGCAGTTCGGTCGGCAGGTGGCGCTGTCGCTGTCCCAGATGGGTGCGGAGGTCACGGTCATCGATGAGAACGAGAGACTCATCGAGACCATTCGCGACCAGGTAGACCAGGCCTCGGTGCTCGACGCCCGGGACGAGCATGCTGTTGCGTCGCTGGGGCTGAGCCAGATGGACGTGGTGGTGGTGGCCATCGGGGAGGACCTCGAGGCCTCCGTCCTGGTGACCGCACTGCTCATCAAGCTCGGCGTGCGGCGGATCGTCGCTCGGGCCTCGTCCGACCTGCACGCGCGAATCCTCCAGGCCATCGGGGCCCATCAGGTCGTGGTCCCGGAAAAGGACTTCGCTGCCCGGTTCGCCGGTGAGCTCGAGCAGCCGGAACGCTCCGCCCTCGCCGTGCTCGACACGGGCCACCAGGTGGTCCAGTTCGAAGCGAACCAGAGTCTCTGGGGGCAGACCCTGGAGCAGCTCCGGTTCCGGGAGCGCTACGGGCTCCAGATGATTGCCATCCGACGGCGTACGCCCGTGGTGGGCGCACATGGCGAAATCCAACACAAGGATGAGACCATCGACCTCCCGATGGGCCAGGATCGGATTGCCAAGGGAGACACCCTCGTTCTGCTCGGAACCGATGCCGCCATCGAGCGGTTCGAAGACGAGATGGGGTACTGAGCCATGCGCAGAAGGGCCAGAGCGCTTGCGAGGCGGTTCCGGTTTGCCTGGACAGGATGGTGGGGGAGTCTGGTCGGACGCACGCGCACCGCACTGCTCGCATCCGGGGGGGTCTTCCTGGTCATTGCGGTCATTGCCGTGGCCTACACGATACATCTCCACGACCAGGTCAGTGTGGTCGAGGAACGGTCCCGCAGAGCCGCCGGGGTCGGACTGCTGGAGCGGGCGCTTCTCGACGAGCTGGAAGGGGTGCGAGGTGCTGCCGAGCGGGCGGATCTTCTATCCGTGCAGGTAGCCGCGACGATTCCCCCACTGTCGTCCGTCCGGGAGGACATCGTTCGACTCCGCCGCGACGTGCGCGCCGAGAAATGGTGCTCGGGCATTGCGGCCGCTGCGCAGCGATGGCTGTCGCCCGGCCCCTCCTTCCGGCCGCAATGTGCGGAGGGGGAGGCCGCAAGGGCTTTCTTCACCCAACTGCGGCGCATC
This sequence comes from uncultured Myxococcales bacterium, assembly GCA_903895725.1. Classification (GTDB taxonomy): domain Bacteria; phylum Myxococcota_A; class UBA9042; order CAIXZC01; family CAIXZC01; genus CAITUV01. Next base: position 3,606 of record CAITUV010000043.1, read on the forward strand.
GAGGACGACGAGCTGCGCGCCCTGTTCGACAGCGGGGAGTCCTCTCTGGGGCTGGCGGACGAGGCCATGCGCAATGTCGTCACCCTGATCCTCCTCGGCCTGCTTGCTCTGGCTTTCATCGTGGTTCGCTTCCCGGGCCGACTCTACCTCCCGCTGCGGCGCCTGTCTGCCGTCCTCCATTCCGCCGAGGGGGGCAGGACGGATATCGCCGTGCCCATCGTGGGCGTGTCGGAGCTGGACGACATTGCCCGGACCTTGAACTCGATGCTCGCATCCTTTGGCGAGTTCGACCAGCGCAAGCGGGCACGCATCCTCCACGACCGGGTGAAGATCGGGATCCTTCTCGAGCGTCTGCCCGGGCCTGCCGCCCTGGTGGACCGTCGACTGGTCATCGACGCAGCCAACTGCTCCATGCGGGAGCTGTTGCAGGTCGGAGATGGGTGCGTCGGGAGGCGGCTGACCGAGTTCCTCACCTCCGGAGCCGACGCCTTCGACAATGCCGTCACATCCCTTGTCAAGGAGCGGTCGGCAGGAAGCGAGCCGAAGGTCGACGTCGAGCTTGGCGGTGTCAATCGCACCGCTGCGACGGCAACCATCATCCCCGTCACGGGCGGCCGTGGACTGGTCGAGGCGGTCCTCGTGGAAACCACGATCCATCGGAAGCCGATGCTCTGAGCAGGATCCGACCACGGTTTTCCACAGGTTTTCCACAGGCTCTTCTTCAAGACGGAATCCGGGAAACCCTTGTACCACAAGGAGTTGATGCGTTTCTTGCCCTAATAGGGAGGGGCCACGCAGCGGTCTGTGGAAAACTGATGGAAACCGAGTACTTCCGCCTCCGACTCACTCAACGGGCGCTCCCCTCCCGCACCGAAGAGCCGACCCCTCGACTTCGCTGAGCAGTTGCCACGGCCCCGCAAGGCTGCTACATTTCGCCCATGAGGCGGAGGCAGAAAACCGTCGTCGTCGGTGCCGGTCCCTCGGGGCTTGCCGCCGCTCTCCGCCTGGCCCGGGCCGGTCATCGCGTCAAGGTCCTCGAGGCCGCCCCCCAGGTCGGCGGACTGAGCACGACCCTGTCTTTCGAGGGGGCCTATCGGTTCGATGTGGGCGGACACCGCTTTTTCACCAAGAACCCCGAGGTCGAGGACTGGTTCCTGTCGCTCCTGAAGGGGGAGGTGCAGCGGGTCGACCGCACCAGTCACATCCTGTTCCGAGGCAAGCGGTTCCGCTACCCGCTCTCACCGGCCAACGCACTCATCGGACTTGGCCCGACGGGTGCTGCCCTCTCCGTCGGCAGCTTCCTGGCAGCACGGCTCAAGGAGCACTTCTTCCCGGCACCCGCAGCGAACTTCGAGCAGTTCATGGTCGGCCGCTTCGGCAGGCGACTGTACCGGAGCTTTTTTGAGGGCTATACACGCAAGGTCTGGGGGATCCAGTGCAACGAGCTGTCGGCTGACTGGGCCGCCCAGCGCATCCGCAGCTTGAGCCTCGGGGCTGCGATCCGGCATGCTCTGGTACGCCTTCGGGAGCCCCCGCCCACGCTGGTTCAGCGGTTCCTCTATCCCAAGCATGGGTTTGGAAGTCTGTGCGAGAAGGCCGCTTCACAGCTCAAAGAGCTCTCCGGCGCCATCTGCCTCGATGCTCCGGTCGTCGCAGCGTCCGTCGAGGGAGAGATGCTTTCGGCCCTGGTCACGCGGGACGGCGTCGAGCATGCGGCGGATTCCTTCGTCTGGACCGGTGCGCTCACCGACCTGGCGCACATGGTGGCACAGCCGTCCGACCGGGGGAGCAGCGATTTCGGCCTCCGGTGGCGGGGCCTCGTCACTGTGTTTCTGGCCCTGGACCTCCCCCGGGTGTCATCGGACCAGTGGACCTATCTGCCTGACCCCGAGATCCCTTTCGGCCGGATCCACGAGCCGAAGAACTGGAGTCGCGATCTGGCACCTGCCAGCCGGACTTCGCTGGTCGCCGAGTACTTTGCCAACCCGGACGACCCGGTGTGGAGCGAGGACGAGCCTTCGCTGCTCCGTCGGACGGCCGGCATCCTCGAGGATCTCCGAATCATCCCTCGGCATCGCCTTCTCGGCGGGCGGGTGGACCGATGGCCACATGCATACCCGATCTACTCTGTGGGCTACCGCGAACGGGTAGACCGTGTATACTCGGCTACGGGTCGCCTCCGGAACCTGGTCCTGGCCGGGCGTTCCGGGATGTTCCGCTACCACAATGCGGACCATGCCATCGAGACCGGGTTCGAGGCTGCCGAGCGCCTGGTTTCCGGACGGGGAGATCCGTTCCGGGTCAACCAGGCCGGCGACTACCACGAGAGCTGAGAGCTGCCCCCGGGCCGGCGCAGCAAGGGAGATAGCGGTGCTTGCCGAAGCGAACATCATCCTGAGACTCCTCGCTGGCAGGCCCGTATTCGTCGGCTACAACGTAACCAACCGGTGCAACCTCCGCTGCCGGTTCTGCAACGTCCCGAGCCTCCCCAACCCCGACATGACCATCGAGCAGGTCAGGACCGCGTTCGACCGGCTCAAGGAGCTGGGAATCCCGGTCCTCGGCATCACGGGCGGCGAGCCCTTCCTCCGAGAGGACCTGCCCGACATCCTGGCCGCGGCCGACGAACGGGGGATGAAGGTGACCCTCGTCACCAACGGCCACCTCCTGGACAGGGCCCGGATGGCGAGCATCTCCCGATTCCGCAATATCATCCATTTTGCGCTGAGCCTCGACAGCCTGGACCCGGCGACGTACCGCCGGCTGCGGGGCGGCCGCCTGACGCCGGGCGAAGTGCTCGCCGATTTCCTGCGCCTCACTCGGGTAGGGCCGCCCACGGTCTACAAGCTCAACGTCGTGGTCGGGCCGCACAACGTGGACGAGGTCGACCTGCTCCTGCGGCTTGCCGCTTCCTCTGGCCTGGGCGTCTCGTTCATCCCCATGAACATCGGCCCCGGAGGCTTCCACCGGGCCGCCGAGTTCCCCGGCCTCGACGATGCCATGCGGGAGCGGATCGCACTGCGATTCGAGGCGCTGCGCGTAGCCAAGATCCAGGGGGCACCGCTCTGGGACCATCGCGACTACTATCGGTACGCTGCCCGCTACATGCGACGCCAGACCATGGATGAATGCGGTGCGGGCCGCTTCTTCCTCGACCTCCGCAGCGACGGGCACCTCGCCTTCTGCAACGAGATGGATGCATTCGTGTCGCTCCTCAAGGTGGACCGGCTATCCCACCGATTCCTCCGACGCTCGCTGGACGAGTGGAGCGACCGCATCGAGCGGTGCCGCCTCGCCGGGGCGTGCTGCTACACCTGCTCCTACAACATCAAGGCCACTGCGGCCAACCTGCCCGCCTACGTGTGGGACTACCTGCGCTTCCAGACCCGCTCCCGGGGGAATCCATGAGCGCTTCCAGGAGAGCGCTCCGCATCGCCTTCTATGCCCTGCCCCTGGTCGTGGCCGTCGTGGCGCGGATGGGGCTGCCCTCGTATTTCGAGTTCGAAAGCCAGGAGGATACCGTCCGTACCGTCGCCATGCTCGAGAAGGGGGAGATCCCTCTGTACGGGATCGGACACGTCCGCTTCCTGGCCGCGGCCCTCGGCCCCCTCGTCTACTACTTCAAGGCCATCCCCTATGCGGTAGTGCGGGATCCTGCAGGCGAGCTCCTGTGGCTGATGCTCTGGCACCTGGCCGGAATCCTGTTTGCCACGCTGCTGGTCCGGGATGTGGTGGCCAGCCTTGCCGGGGCAGGGCAGGGGGGAAGCCGACAAGCAGCCGGAGCCGAACGTGCGGCCGGCACGGAATCCCTCCTCGATGTGGCCGATGTGGCCGCCGTTGCCGCCGGAGGCCTCCTCGCCCTTTCCATGCACTCCCTGGGGTTGACCTCCCATGCCCACCCCTCCAACTTTGCCGCCACCATGGTCCCCATCTTCACGTGGTCGGTCCACCGGTGGCTTCTCACCCGGAAGCCCCGGAGCCTCCTCCTGGCCGGGGCCCTGCTCGGGATCATGAGTCAGCTCTACCAGCTCACGCTATTTCTGCCCGCGCTCCTCGTGGCCTGGTGCGTTGCCTGGCCTCGATTGCCCGACCGAAAAGCAGTGGTCTGTCTGCTGGCTCCCGTAGCCGTCTGCTACGTCCCGTACCTGCTCAGCGAGCTCGCCACAGGCTTCTTCAACACGAGGAACCTGTTCGTATTTGCTCCCGGTCCCCAGGACGACGGGATGGTCGGGACATCGTCCATGGAGGGTAACTTCCTGACCCTGGCCTCCAGCATCGTGCAGCACCGGTTCCTCGCAGCCCCGTTCGATGCTTTCTGGCTCGGCCTGGCTGCCATCGGCCTTCTCCGTCTCCTGGTTGCCTCGATCCACTCGAGGTCGGCCCGGTTCTTCCTGCTGTTCCTTCCATTCTACACGCTGCTCCCTGCCACCGTGCTCGGTGCGCCCCGCTACCAGCTGTCGCAGCCCGCAGCCCAGCTGCTTGTCGTGCTGGGCGGTCTGTCCGTCTGGCAGGGCTGGGGAAGCGCCGTCCTCGGACGTCGGCGGTGGGCCGGTTCGGGGCCCGGCACTTCGTCTGGAACCTCCACCACCACCCCGGGGCCCTCGCTGCCGGTCGCCCGACTGGCCGTGTCCGGTGCTACCCTCGTGGCGCTCGTGACGGCCTGCGCTCTCCTGTCCGGTAGCGACGCGGGAAGGCGACTTCGCGAGCCTGCCTTCTACCCCATGCGGGTCGTCGCCGCCGAGCCCGCTGCCCGGACTCCCTCGCTGGCCGTTTCGAGGGATCTGCTTGCCCTGCTGCACGAGCAATTCGGCGTCGGGCTGGCGACGTTGTCGGCTCGCGTCCACTCCACGTTTGCGGCTACCGGTCTCTATGGTGAGCACTACATCCTCAGGACCATCGAGAAGGCAGCTCCCTCATCGGAGGAGCAGAGCGGACCGACCCCGCCGCTCCTCGTCGTGGACGAGCTTTTCCCCTGGTCCGTGGCGGCCATGAGGACCGTCAGGATGGGCCACATTGAGGTGCACGAGCTGCCTGCGGGTGCTGAGCTGCCCTCCTTCACCCTGCGGATCGACTGCCCCGAACCGTGGTGTTCCGAGAGGGCCTCCGCCCAACGCGGCAGCCCGGCAGTCCGCTTCTTCTGGGGCTGCGGCGAGTTTCGCGACCTGGACGAAGGGCTCGGGATTCCGGCCGAGCAGTGCGAGGCACTCCTCCAGGCTCCCCCCCACACCCGGCGCTACTTCGGACACCTGGCCCCTCGGACGGTCCCCCCGGCGTGCTCCAACTGCAGCGACGTGCTCTGGCTCGGCGCGGCCGACTCGTGCAAGGTCGATCTCCTGCTGGATTCCCGGCCCGTGGAAGTCGAGTGGCAGCAGGTGAAGGAGCGGAGACTCGGCACGGCACTCCTGCCCCCGCTGCCGCCGTCCGGCTCTCGCCTGGTCATCACCGTGGCCGACTGCGTGCCCTGGTACCTCGACGCGGTCCGCTTTTCCGGTGTTCGTCGCGCCGTGCCGCAGGTGGTCCATGAGTAGACCGCTCGTCATCCTCTTCAACCCCTCCACCTGGAGAGGGGTCGGAGACGCCACCGCACCCTGGGGGCTCATCGCAATCACCACGGGGCTCTGGAATGATTACGACGTGCTGTTCCTCGACCAGCGCTTCGACCGTGACTGGCGGCAGAAGACCGAGGCGGCCCTGCGCCGGGGCGGAGTTGTGGCAGCCGCGACCACCGGGATGACCGGCATCCAGCTCACGGGTGCCACCGAGTTCCTCAAGCTCGTCAAGGCCAGTTCCCCCGGTACTCCCACCGTGTTTGGCGGGGTCCATGCATCGATGCTGCCCACGGAGACTGCGGCGCATCCGGCAGTCGACTACGTGGCAGTCGGGGAGGGCGAGGAGCTGTTCCCGCACCTGCTGACCTGCCTGGCCTCCGGGAAGATCCCGGGGAGCGAGCTCCCGGCCATCGCGAGGAAGGGGAGCGACGCCGGTCGCATCGAGTACGCCCACGTGGCCGACCTGGAGACGCTCCCCGAGCCCCCCTGGGAGCGCTTCGACCTGTCCCGCTACGTCTCCCGCTCTCCATATGGACGCATGCTCTCCATTCTGACCAGCCGGGGGTGCCCTCATCGCTGCGCTTTCTGCCTCCACAGCCACCCGGCACTGGCCGGAAGATGGACTGGAATCTCGGCCTCGCAGGCCCGGGAGCGCATGGACCGGCTGGCCCGTTCGCTGAGGGTCGAGCATTTCCACATCCAGGACGACAACTTCTTCACCCGCACCGCCCGTGTCGAAGAGCTGGTCGCCGGCCTCGAGACGGGCAGCGGCCCCGGCTACACATGGACCGTCGGCGGTGCTCACGTGGCACACCTCAAGCGCTATGACGAGGCCTTCTTCCGGAGGATGCGCAAGGCCGGGTGCGTCCGCCTCCTCATCGGGGCCGAGTCCGGATCCGCCCGGGTCCTCGAGCGGGTCGGCAAGCGGCAGACTTCCGAGGAGGTCCTCGCCGTCAACCGCCGCCTGTGTGCAGCGGGAATCCGGCCCATCTACAGCTTCATCTCCGGAGTGCCCGGCGAAGTAGACGATGACCTCAGGCAGACCGTGGACCTCATGTTCCGACTGCGGCAGGACGGTCCAGTCGACGTCGGTACCATCAAGCCCCTGGTGTTCTATCCCGGGACCCGGTTCTACGGCTGGGCCCTGGACAACGGATTCGTGCCGCCCCATACCGTGGAGGGCTGGTCCGGCCTGACCTGGGATCACTACATGCGCCTCCCGTACCCCTGGCTCACCCCCGAACGGCGCCGATTCCTGATTCGACTCTACTACTCCAGCCTGCTCTTCAATCCAGACTACCACTGGGTCAGCTCCCCCCTCTTCAGCGGCCTGTCCCGACTTCTCATGCCGGTCACCCGCCGCAGGATGCGCTCCCTCGATTTCCGCGGGGCGGTCATGCCCGCGATCCTCGAGTGGGTTCAACACAGGGCCCTGTAAGCATCTCCCGAGGGCCTTCTTGACAAGCGGAGGGGGGCCAGATACGCTCCCCTTCATGAAAGTCCGAATTGCTCCATCTCTGCTCGCTGCTGATTTCTCCAAGTTGGGAGACGAGGTTCGTGCTGTCGAGATCGGAGGGGCTGACCTGCTCCATTTCGACGTCATGGACGGACACTTTGTGCCTCCCATCACCGTCGGAGCCATTGCGGTCCGCGACCTTCGCAAGGGGACACGGCTCCCGCTCGACGTTCACCTGATGGTGGATCGTCCAGACGACCTGGTAGACCAGTTCATCGATGCCGGGGCCGCCTGCGTCACGGTGCACGCCGAGGCTGCCCGACACCTCGACCGAACGGTCCGCTACGTCAAGTCGAGAGGGGTGAGGGCCGGCGTGGCGATCAACCCCGCCACCCCCCTCAATGCCGTGTACTATGTGCTCGGCCTGGTCGACATCGTGCTGGTCATGTCGGTCAACCCCGGATGGGGCGGACAGCCGTTCCTCGATTACACGCTGGCCAAGATCGAGGCGCTCAAGGGGGAGATTCGGCATCGAAAGCTCCAGACCCTCATCCAGGTCGATGGAGGCGTCAAGCTCGACAACATCGGCAAGATCGCCAAAGCCGGCGCCGACATCGTCGTGGCCGGTACGGCCGTGTTCAGCACGCCCGACTATGCCGTGGCCATTCGCGACCTCCGGGCCACCGCGGTCGCAGCGCTCCAGAAGCAGTAAATGTCGGCCCACCCTCGGTCGTCCGAAGGACCCCCGTTTCCAGGGGCAGGAAGAGGAGGCTACTCCATGCGTTTGGCACTCATCCATGCATCCAGGCTCGTTGCCCTGACCGCGGTCTTCCAGGCCTTCCTGGCGTTTGCCCCCCCGCCCGCCCTGGCCGCCGACGACCCGCTCGTTCTCGCGCGCGAGGTCGAAAAGTACTACGCCCAAGTGCAGGACTTCAGCGCCCGATTCGAGCAGGTCGTCACCCGGGCACACCTCCCCGACCGTCCCGCCACCAAGACCGGCCGCGTCTACTTCAAGAAGCCCGGTATGATGCGCTGGGACTACCTCGAGCCCGACAAGGTCCACTACGTCAGCGACGGCAAGATCCTGTGGAACTACATCCCCGACAGCAAGCTGGCCTACCGCCTCGACGTTCGCGACAGCGAGCTCTTCTACGCCCTCAAGTTCCTCTTCGGCGAGGGGAGCCTGGAGAAGGATTTCGCCGTCTCGGCGGGTGAGCCGGATGCCGAAGGCTACCGGGTCCTGGTCGTGAAGCCTCGTACCTCCGAACAGAACTTCCAGGAGCTCAGGCTTCTCGTCGAGAAGGACTCGGCACGGATTGCCGGAACGGTCATCGTCGACCCGGCCGGAAACGTCAGTCGGCTCAAGTTCCTCAAGGTGAGCACCCAGAAGCTCCCGGAGGACGGATTCCGATTCACCCCTCCGGCCGATGTCCAGGTGGAGGATCTCTCGGCCCCCGCCCCCCAGAACCCCTGAGCTCATGAAGACCTTCTTCTTCCTGTCACTGGGATGCCCCAAGAACCGCGTCGACACCGAGGTCGCTGTGGCCGCGCTCATGGCACAGGGCTACCGTGCCGTCGATTCCCCACAAGAAGCCGACCTGCTCGTGGTCAACACCTGCTCGTTCGTACTCGATGCCCGGACCGAATCGATCCAGGCTCTCGTGGAGCTGGCCGAAGTCAAGCGGAGCCGCCCCGGTACCCGCCTCGTCGCCATGGGGTGTATGGGGCAGCAGTCGGGCGACGACCTGGCCGCCGAGCTTCCCGAGCTCGACCTCGTTCTCGGTACCGGGGATCCGGCCTCCCTGCCGGAGCTCCTGAAAGGACCGGAGCGCGTGCACCGGACGGCCGCCACCTACCTGCCCGACACGGCCGTGCCCCGCGTCCTCACGCAAAGCCCGGCATTCGCCTATCTCAAGGTGGCCGACGGCTGCTCCAGGCGATGCGCCTTCTGTACGATCCCCTCCATCAAGGGCCCGTTCGAGTCCCGGCCGATTCCCGCCCTGGTCGAGGAGGCCCGCATGCTGGCCGACCAGGGGGTGCGGGAGCTCGTTCTCGTCGCTCAGGACCTCACGCAGTTCGGGCTGCCCGGACGACGTAGCCTGCTCCGACTGCTCGACGCGCTCGAGAACGTGGACGGGATCGCATGGATCCGGCTGATGTACCTGTACCCGGAGGGGATTCCCGAGGCGTTGATTGACCGGATTGCCGCCGGTGGAAAGGTCGTTCCGTACCTGGACATGCCGTTGCAGCACGTGGACGACCGAGTCCTGCGGAAGATGCGCCGGGGCACGTCGGAGAGCAGCATCCGGCGGATCATCGACCGGATTCGGCGGGCCTCCCGCCCCATCGCACTGCGGACGACCCTGATTACGGGCCACCCGGGTGAGGACGAGGCCGCGTTTGCCAACCTCGAGCGCTTTGTGCGGGAGGCTCGCTTCGAGCACCTGGGCGTCTTTGCCTGGTCCCCCGAAGACGGTACTCCGTCCGCCGCCATGTCCGGCCGCCTCCCCGCCGCCGAGCGCAGGCGCCGCCGAGCCACCCTCATGAAGCTCCAGAAGCGGATTTCCCGGGAGATCAACCGGTCGCTCGTGGGCTCGCTCCAGGATGTCCTGGTGGAGGGCCCTTCGGCCGACCATCCCTGGGTCCTTCAGGGGCGGACTCAGCGCCAGGCCCCGGAGGTCGATGGCATCGTCCTGCTCGACGGCTTCGAAGGTCAGCCCGGAGACCTCGTTCGAGCCCGCATCCGGCGTGCTTCCGCCTACGATCTCGTCGCGGTCCCGGCAACCGATGGGGAGTGACCCCCCGTCTCGTTCCCCTCCCCGAACACCCAACCCCGAACCCCCAACCCCGTTCTTCTCGAATTTGTGTCCCGCCCACCATTTGTAGTTATACTACCCGGCAGGACCTCAGGGCTCGAGGTGTACCCGTGGCTGTGTCCTGGTCGATCCTCTGGTTCCTCGCCATCTCCTCCCCGGCTGCCGGAGCACCGGCATCTCCTGCGGTCGAGAGCTGGTGTGCCCAGCGCTGCACCTCCCTCTACGAGGAGGAGTTGCCCGAGCCCGACTGCTCCATGGAGGTGTTCGAGCACGAGGTTCGAGAGGGGAAGGTCGTCCTCATCCCCCGGCCCGACGTCGAGTGCCAGGTCCGGTACAACGCATGGGAGCTGCTCAAGCGCCGTGTTGCCAACGTTCGCAGGGCGCTGCGGGCCATGCCCGAATGCCTCGCCTGGTGCCGACGAGTTGCCGCGCTGCGAGCCGATGAGCCCTTTGCTCTGGACGCCAGTCAGCACGTGTGGCAGGTCCTCTCCGGGGTCGATACCTGCAAGGTCGGGGATGAAGACGTGATGGACCTCAGCCTCTTCCCGATGGACGTCGAGTGCACGGGCATGAGGTTCGTGCCCGAAGGCGAGTTCATGATGGGGTGTAACGACGGCGCAGCCGACTGCCAGGACGACCAGAAGCCCCTCCACGTCATCTACCTGTCTGCGTACTTCATCGACCGGCACGAGGTGACCGTGTCCGCCTATCGCCGATGCGTGGAGCAGGGCGGCTGTCAGCCACCCCTCAGCAACGAGGTGCTCAAGTACTACAACTGGGGGGCCGACGGTCGCGAGGGCCACCCGGTCAACGGGGTCACGTGGAATCAGGCCGATGCCTTCTGCCGCTGGGACGGAAAGCAGCTCTGCACCGAGGCTCAGTGGGAAAAGGGGGCCCGAGGCACCGACGGACGGAACTACCCGTGGGGCAATCTTCCCCCGAACCCGCAATACGCCGTGATGGACGACGGCCTGGACGATGCGGAAGAGGGGAGGAAGCGCCCCTGGCCGGTCCTGTCCACCACGTCGACCGTCTGCTCCCGGGAAGCCGGGGACAGCCCGTACGGCCTGTGCGACATGGCCGGCAACGTCTGGGAGTGGGTGTCGGACTGGTACTCCCCTTCGTTCTACGAGAAGAGCCCCCGGTCCGACCCCCACGGTCCCTCCGAGGGAGACCTCAAGGTCATTCGCGGGGGACGCTTCTCCCGCGTCGGGTTCTCACTCACCAGCTTCCATCGAGGGCGCTTCCTGCCCTCCGACCAGTTCGCATATCTAGGCTTCCGCTGCTGCCGGCCCATCGGCGGCCAGGGTGCCCTTTCCCATGGAGGAAGGACGAATGACGGCTTCTAGGAACGGCCAGACGATTCGGGCAGCTGCCTGTGTGCTGCTGCTTTCCGCTGCATGGACCGGGTGCTCCGGGAGCGGGCTCACCCTCGGGCCGCCTCAGCCCGGGGAGCAGCTCGACTACGACGACTCGCTCGACCGCTGGACCCGGAGCCAGCGGCTCTACCAGAGCTTCGAGACCGTGGCCGTCGTCGAGGCCACGTTCTTTTCCCCGGAATTCCTCGCCGCCTACCTGGAGGAGTACCGCCGGGTCTTCAACCCGCTGCCTGCGGAGCTGGAAGCCCTGACGACCCGACTGCAGGCCAGACAGCAGCGCAAGGAGTGCTTCTTCGTCAGCGTGTTCACCGGCGAACGCGACTGGAACGACCTGGCTCTCGCCAACAGCACCTGGAAGGTCTACCTGGAGAACGACCGCGGCGGTCGCGCTCGCTCCACGCAGATCAGCCAGGTGGACAAGTCGGATCCGCTCTATCGGCATTTCTTCCCTCATTTCCGGGACTTCTTCGAGGGCTACCAGGTCTGTTTCGACCGAGTCCTTCCGCAGGAACCCGGCTCGGCCGGGCTTCCCGGAGAGCTCCTGGACTCCGCCGTGCGCACGTTCCATCTGGACCTGCGGTCCACGGTCGGAGCCATCAGACTTACCTGGGAGCTGGGGGACTGAGACGGAGATTGAAGGCCCCGCAGCATCGGGGGGCAATGGCCGGGAGTGCTAGAATCCTTCCTCGAACAGGTGCACGTCCTTGTCGCGGATGTAGCGGTTGATCGCAGCCACGATGCTCTCCGGAAGGTCGACGAACTGGACTCCAACGCCCGCGGGCTGATCACCGCCGGTGTAATCATCCCGGATCCACTGGACCCGCACGAGAGCTTCCACGGGCTCCTTGAGCGTCGGGAACGTGAAGCGGATCTGAAGCTCGTCGCCCACCCGATGCCGGGCATTGGTCGTGACGAAAAGACCGCCACTGCTGATGTCCTTGATCAGCCCCGTGTACGGCACGTGCTCGCCCTGAACATCGACCTCCAGATCATAGTCGAGCTTGAGTCGTGGAGCTCTCCTCCGCCCTTCCGCAGGCCCCGTCTCCCCGCCCTTCTCAATCGAATCATTCATCGCAGACCCTCCGCCACGGCGGCGTTGCCGCCCGATCACCGGGGTATAATAAGCGTTCCTTCTTCGAGGTACAAGGTCGATTTCCAGGCGCCGGCCTGGCGCCCCGAAATCCGTTGTCAACCCGGCCGGTGCGCATGTAGTCTCCGGGAGAGGAGGTGAGGCGATGCGCTGGCCAATTGCACTTGCAGTTCTCTCATCGGCAGCGGCCGTGGCCGCATGCTCGGGCAGCGGGGGAGGGCGGTCCGACGCCATTTCCGAAGCCCGAAACCAGGACTTTGTTGGAGACGGCCCGGGGCAGGACGACCTCACAACGGACCTGGTGTCGGCCCCGGATGCGGCGGACGTCGGGCCGGACACCTCCATCGTCGTTCCCCCCAAGGTAGTGCTGGACGATGGCAAGGGAAACCGTGTCGAGGTGGTGCCTGAACCACTGGCAATCACCGGCTTCGTGGGGGACAAACCGGTCTGGCTCGGTATCGATACCCCGGTCCTGCTCGGCTGCGTGGACAAACCGTCCTTGTCCGCACGCTACGACCCGGAGCTGCTGCCGGAAGACCTCCGCTGGGTCCCCCTCGGTGGTCCGGTAAGCTTCTCGCCAGGGCAGGATGGAACTGAGGCCCATATCCTCTATGAACCGGAGCCCGGCATGGCCGTGCAGCTCGACGTGGCCATCACGGGGACGGGCATCTTCACCTTCGACATAGCTCCGGTGGAGCCCAGCAACGTCGTCCTCATCCAGCTCGCCCAGGTCTCCAAGGACGCTGGCGAGAACTTCTACGGCCTGGGAGAGAGCTTCGACCACGTCGCCCGCCGAGGCACCATCCGACACATGCACATCACCCTCGACCTGACCCAGGAATCCGGCTACAACGAGGCACACTTCCCCATCCCCCTCCTTGTCTCGACCCTCGGTTCCGGAACCTTTGTCGAAGACCGCCACCCCGGCCTGTTCGACGTCTGCAAGACCGACCCGGAACGGATCGCCATCCGATTCTCTGCCCGCACCCTGCGATTCCACGTCCTGCTGGCCCAAACCCCTCTGGACGTCGTGGGGCGGTACTCGGACATCACCGGCCGGCCCGCACTCCCACCCCAGTGGGCCTTCGGCGTCGTGCAGTGGCGCAACGAGGTCTCCGGACAGGCCATGGTCATGGAGGACGCCCAAGCCATGCGGGACAGAGACCTCCCCTGCTCCGGAATCTGGGTCGACCGCCCCTTTGCCACTGCCCACGAATCGTTCATCTTCGATCCGAAGAAATACCCCGATTCCAAGCAGATGGTTCAGGACCTCAATGCTCTGGGGTACCGCGTCTCCATCTGGTCGGCCCCCTATCTCAGCAAGGACCTGGCCGCTGAATATGCCGAGGCGGAGGCCAACGGATACTTCGTCGAAAGCCCCGACATCAACTTCGACAAGTTCGGGACACTCGTGGACTTCACCGACCCGGGCCTCGTCAAGCTCTGGCAGAAGCTGCTCAAGAACGCCACCGACATCGGGATCGAAGGGTTCAAGCTCGACTATGGCGAGGACGTGATCTCCGGATACATGTCCGTCAAGACGGACTTCACCTTCTTCAACGGAGAGGGGTCCGACACCATGCACCACTGGTACCACTACTTCTACCACAAGACCTACCGCGACATGATCCAGGGCGATGCCTTCCTCATCAACCGCGCCGGCTGCTACGGAGACCAGACCGTCACCTCCGTCTGCTGGCCCGGCGACCTCGACGTGGGGTTCCAGTTCCATGGCGAGGACGGACACGTCGGCGGGCTCCCCGCTGCAATCATCGGCAACCAGACCCTGTCTGCCAGCGGCTACCCGTTCTTCGGGTCCGACACGGGAGGCTACCGCCATCTCCGTCCTACCAAGGAGCTCCTGCTGCGATGGGTGGCGCACACCGCCCTGTCTCCCGTTCTCCAGTTCGGCGGCGCCAGCGTCAACTGCAACCCGTGGGATTTCACCGCGTACCCCGGCGACGACGAGGGCCCTGAAGGGTATGTCTCCCAGTTCGATGAGGAAACCGTGGACATCTGGCGCAAGCTCGCCAGGCTCCATATCCGGCTCTTCCCCTATGTCTACACCTACGCCGTTGCAGCCAGCCTCACCGGAATCCCCCTCACGCGGCCGTTCGGAATGGTCCATCCCGAGCTCGGACACCACCCGGACTTCCAGTACTTCTACGGCGATGCCTTCACCGTCGCTCCGGTCTATCGACAGGAATCGGAAATCTCAGTGTTCGTACCGCCGGGCAAATGGATCGACTGGTTCACCGGAGAGCGGTTCGAAGGGCCCAAGGAAGAAACCTTCACCGTCCCACTGGACCGTCTCGTCCTCCTGGTCCGACAGGGTTCCATCATCCCCATGCTCAGGGAGAGCGTCGATACCCTCGCCCCCGCCACCGAGGTCGGCGTGGATTCCTTCCACGAGGATGCCGGGACCCTGGTCGTGCGGGCCTTCCCGGACGAGGGACAGAGCGAGTTCTCAACCGTGCTCGGCCCCTCGCTCGAAACGTCCTTCGTTCCCGACGACGGCTCGCTCCACTTCCGCTTCGATTCCCTGGAGCCCTTCACGGGTATCCGCTTCGAAATCGATACCGAACATCTGCCGGGCGGTGCTGCCGGCTCGGTCGTGGTCAAGGGGGAGGACGGAACCGAGTACCAGGGAGTCCAGGATGTCGAACCCCTGCGGACAGCGAAGTGCGCAGCGTGCTACTTCTTCGACAAGGAGAACGGCTGGTTGCACGTGGCTCCTGCGCCAACGGACAAGGAGTTCACCCTCCTCCCTTCCAACTGAGCAGCGACCGCGACCAGGCTTTTCGCCTCCCGGCACCTCCTCTCTGAATGTTTGAAATGTGACCTTTTCCCAGGTGACACAATCTTCCTTGACAGGCAGGGGTTCCACGCCTACAGTGGCCGCAGTGACGGGTTTGGTAGGAAGTCAGGATATTCGGGGTGGGATGGCGATTCAATAGATTGCCTCTCCGGCAAGAGGCACCTGCAGTTGCCGGAATGGGGGAGGTGGCAGATGGCAGAGAGGAAGAAGGCGGTCAAGCTCAAGGAGGTCTTCACGACCTATGACGCCGCAAGGATTTGCAACGCCAACATCGCTTCGATCAAGAACTGGATCCAGAAGGGGCTCCTCCGAGCCTTCCGAACTCCCGGCGGTCACTACCGGATCAAGCGGCGGGATCTGGAGCTGTTCCTCAAGAAGTACAACATGCCTTACCCGTTCCAGGACAAGGCGGAGAAGCAGATCTACGTGCTGACTCGGGACGACGCGTTCTACTCCGAAGTCGAGAAGGGACTCGCCGGTCACTCGGTCCGATGCTTTGGTGACGTGCTCGAGTCTGCACTCAACATCGGCCTCGAACGCCCCGACATTCTCGTGCTCGACCTCTCTTCCGTCGGGGAGGGGCTGGGGCTGCTCGAGCTGGTGAGCGGCTGCCCCGACACCCGGAACATCCAGTTCGTGCTGGTGGTGGCCGGTAAGAGCACCCCCGCTTCGGTGGAGCTGAGGAAGAAGTGGAACCTCGAGGATCTCATCGACAGGACCCTCGGCTCCGCCGCAGTCCTCAAGTCGCTTCAGCGCCTTCTCTAGCACGCCAGCAAGGCGTCACCGCTGTGTCGTCCTCTTGTTCTTGCTCCCCCTCTGTTGCTATCATCCCCTCGCGTCGTACGGAGGAACGCTTGGTTCAGAGCGCCCCGCACCGGTTTCTTGGCGGAATCGTCTTCCTGGCGGTTCTGCCCTGTGCTGCCCTGGTCCTCTCTGCCTGCGGCGGAGGTCGGCGGGCCAGCGACGCTTCCGCCGGGGACATGGCGGCCGAGCAACAGGTCCGGACCGACGATTCCGCCCCCGCCGACGCTCCCTTCGTGCCGGACGGCGTCACACCCGATGACTCCCCACCGCCCGACCTCCAATCTCATGACCGGGTGGAGCCCCCAGATGCTCCGGAGCCGCTCGAGCTCTCACCGCCCTCTGACCTGGCCGACGTTCCGCTGCCGCCTGACGTCGAGGACGTTCCCCCGACCCCCGACACCTCGGATCTTGACCTGTCCCCTGACCTCGGGGATGCTCCGCTGATGCCAGAAATTTCGGATCTTCCCCCGACCCCCGACACCTCGGATCTTGACCTGTCCCCTGACCTCGGGGATGCTCCGCTGACGCCGGAAATTTCGGATGTTCCCCCGCCCCCGGACAGCTCGGATGCTTCCGAGTCCTCTGACCTCGGGGACGTTCCAACGGACTCTGACTCTTTGCCCCCGAACCCGGCTTTCAAGTGCAAGGTGTCGGCCGACTGCCTCAAGCACGACGACGATGACCTCTGCAACGGAGTGCCGAAGTGCGTCGACGGGGCCTGCTTCCCGGACCCGAAGTCCGCCGTCGTCTGCCCTCCGGCCGAGAGTGACTGCAACATCAATCTCTGTCAGCCCGACACGGGGGAATGCGGGACGATGGCCGCTCCGGACGGGAAGGGCTGTGACGATGGCAACCCCCTTACGCTGCTGGACCTCTGCGCGGACGGGAAATGCCTCGGGACCGGAGCGGCCTCCTGCTCGTTCGATGCCGACTGCGACGACCTCTACCCCTGCACGGTGGACAAGTGCGTCGCCGGCAAGTGCCAGCGTAATCCGATCACGTGCGCCGAGAGCAAGCCCCAGGACTGCAAGATGGCGGTCTGCAACGCCGCCGGCCAGTGCATCGAGAAGCCGTATGACCAGGAGGATGCCGTGGTTTACCACGAGGATTTCCTGGACCACCTGGCTCAGGGGTGGACCTACCCGACCCCGGCAGCGCTGGCCAAGGTGGAGGCCTCGATGTCGGGGAAGCAGGGCCTGGCGCTGACACTGGTCCCGGGTGGGAGCGTCGTCGTGGCCCCCCCGCTCCTCCAGGCTCCCCCCATGTCGCTGGTCGTGTCGATCGCCATCGAGAGCTGGAATCCCGCTGCCTGTGCAGAACAGCGGTTCACGCTCAAGGCCAATGGGAAGGTTGTGACCGACCAGTCCCTGTGCCCCTTTGGCGAGCAGGAAGGCGGTCTCCTCGCGTTCGGGTTGCCCAAGGGGGTGCAGGGGGTGCTCACGTTGAGCCTCGGGTTCCAGAACCTGGGCCCGAACACCGTGAAGATCGTGATCGGCTCCCTCCAGATGGAAGGGCAGGGGGGCTCGGCCTGCTGCCAGGATTTCGATCAGGACAAGCTGTGGGCCTGCATCGACAACTGCCCTGACTGGCACAACCCCGACCAGTCGGACTGCGACTTCGATGGCGTCGGCGATCTGTGCGATCAGGATTCCGACAACGACGGAGTGGACAACAAGTTCGATGCCTACCCCTGCAATCCGGCAGCCCAGCTCGACGTCCGCATCGTCGCCACCCGGACGCTGGCACCGCTCGAGCCGGTGGCAGCAGCCTGTAGCCCGGCGCATCAGGTCTGCTACTTCCTCGAGCTGTCGGGAGACCACGTGCTGGCGGACCTGAGGGGAATCCCGAGCGCCCTGGTATCGCTCCCCGAAATCCAGCTCGCCCGAAGCGCCACGTTCTGCTCCGACCTGCTCTGGGTCCTTGATTCGGGAACGATCGTGTGGGCGTATGACATTTCCAACCCGAACCGACCCCGCCTGGTGCAGCAGTATCCGCTCCCGACCGGGCTCGTGAGCCTGGAGCAGACCCTGGCGTGCCACGAGGGCGACCTGATCCTCTCGTCCGGTCACTGGTTCTACGAGCTTGAGGCCGGCGGCACCTACTCGGAGTTCTTCGACGTCCTCGAGGAGATCTGGGCCGCAGCGATGACCCCGTCGGTGTACCTGGCCGTGACTCGCTCGCCGCAACCGCCATTCCTCTTCTTCCTTCGGGTGCTCCCGGTGGGCGGAAAACAGTCCATCATCCCGCTCAAAGCCACCCCCGAAGAGCCCTCGCCCGCGTGCCAGTTTGAGGAGATGACCCTTTCGGGGTGGGGCTCGGCCCATCCGGCCGGAGCGCTCTGGACCGTCGTTCGCGGCTGCCTGCACCCCTCTCTCCAGCTACGAGACCCCTGGGCCGCCTGGCTCCCGAGCTCGGACCTCGATGGCGATGGCCTTGCCGACCTGTCCGACCCGGATGACGACGGCGACAGCGTTCCCGATCCTGTTGACTTTGCACCGCTCGACAGCTTCACCGCCTCCGACCTGGACGGAGACGGGAAGGGGAACCTCGAGGATCCCGACGACGACGGCGACGGCATGTCCGACAACTATGCCGGATTGCCCGGGGCTGTCATCACCGAGGAGTGCTTCTTCCCGGGCCTTGCCCTCTCCGGGATCGAGACGGTCGAGCAGGGGTATCGCCTGGCGGGAGCCGGGGGCACACTGCTCGATGCCGACTTCGCCTGCAACGGCGGGGTTCCGGCAAATCCCCAGTTTGCCGGACTTGATTCCATGGCCTGCGGGGACGGGGGAGAGTGTGTGTTCCACTCATCCGCCAACAAGGCCCTCTACCGGCTTGTCGGCGACTCGCCCGAGTCCTCGTTCGACTCTCCGGAGCTTCCTTCCGGAGCAACCCCCCTGAACACCGACCTCGCCTGGTCCGACGACCAGCTCTACCTGGGGAACGATGCCTCCAACCGCATCTTCGCGCTCGACTTCTCCGGCAATGTGCGGTCCGAGATTCGCCTGCCGGCGCAATTCGCAGGGATTGCCCGCACCTCCGACGACCGGCTGGTGGTTCTCCTCGCACTCAGCCAGGATTCCTCGGCCATCCTGAGAGTGGACCCGGCAGGAAATCTGCTCGGGTTCCTGCCGATCCCCGCGGGCGGCCTGCGGAGCCTTGCCCGGCTCGATGACGACACGTTCCTCACTCTGTCGGCGGGAGCCGAAGGGACCTCGATCGTCCGGATCGAGCTGCCGATGGGCCTCCAGGCGTTCGAACCGACCCCCCAGACGTGGGCGGAAGCGAAGCTCAATCCGCAAGTCATCGTAGCTCCTGACGTGCCCGAATCGACTTCGAACGGCAGCGTCCTGGTGACCTGGCCCCTGCAGCCGATTCCGGACCTGGCCGGCCTCCAGCTTTGCTGGATCTGCGGCACCGTGGCCGGCTATATCCCGCCCCAGAACTGCAAGGCGGCGTTCCTGACGGCCGGGCAGGGGGAAGTGACCGGGCTGCCCGCTCAGAAGTGTGCGTTCGAGCTGCGGGCCACCACGCTGTCGGCAGGGGTGGTCTCTTCCCGACGCGTGTCGATTCTCGTCGACCAGCCGGGGACCGGCTCCATCGTCTGGAGCAAGACCGGAACCCAAAGCTCCCTGGCATGGACGCTGGTTGCGGTTCCCCGGCTGCTTTCGTTGTAGGCCTCCACGAGATCTGGCCGCTGGTGGTTCGGGAAACCTGGCGAGCCGAGACGGTCAGTCCTGCGGGGGAGTCGGAGGGGCCTGAGGAGTCGCATCGCCCCCGTCCGGGGGAGCGGCGGGACACTGCTCCAGAGGTGCACCCGGCCCCTCTGCAGGCGGCTCGCCCGGCCCCTCATCGGGTGGAGCGAATCCGTCCGGTGGAGCCCCCTGGCCATTGCCGTCCTGCTCCTCCTGCATCCGCTCGAGCTCCTGGAGCTGGCGCAACAGCTCCTCCTCCGCCGACTGCTCCTGGGCCGTGTTCAGGTACCAGAGGGTCGCTCCGGCAACCGACAGGACCAGCAGCAGGGCGGGAACGTCTCCCTTGGCGGACAGCGTGGACGTCATCTTCTTCGGGTCGGTCTTCACGGTCGTGCTGAACTTCGTCGCCTTGTAGACCCAGTCCACCAGCGCCGCAAACTCCTTGCGGTCTGCCATCAGGTGGAGCAGGTCCGGAGGAAGGTTCTCCTCGAGCAGTCCCGCATTGGCCAGCAGCGCCAACCCCGTGCCCCGAATCAGCAACGGAAACGCCGCGAGGTAGTCGGCAGCGGCCGTCAGAGTGTCCCGAGCCCACTCGGCAGCCACCGCGTCCGTCGATACTACGTTCAGCGCCATTCCCTTGGGCTCGAGCCAGAGCGAAACCGATTCCAGCCCCAGCATCATATCGAGCACGGGGCGGCCGACCTCGGCCTCGACGCCGCTGCGGAGCATCTGGACCCCGAGCAGCCCCGTCATGTCGGCAACTGTCCCGATCAGGGTGCTCGCCGGCATGGCACCGAGCCGAGCAGATATCGGGGACTTGCCGAACGCCTTCTTGTCGATGAAATCGCGAACGTGCTGTGCGTTCCCGAGCACGAGGAACTGCTTGTCCGCATAGACCATTCCCCCTCCGACGAGCTGGGAGTCGGGGAGCCTGGCCACCTTGCGCCCTTTGTACTCCTCCTGCACCCCGGAGAGGAGCGACTCGACCCCACCTCCGGCCGAGAAGTCTCCGCGCACGACCAGGAAAGCGGACATCATGCCGGCGTTGTCCATGGAGAAGCTCATCATCGCCAGCGTCACTTTGTTCCGAAAGTCCACTCCGCTCGACCGCACGGCCGCATCGAGCTCCGACTGGAGGTTCGCACGAAGCGCCTCCACCTCGCCCTGCACCTCCGGAATCGTGCGCAACACCGGGAGCTCGAGGGCCAGCTTGAACACCTCGTCGATCATCTTGAGGGATGAGGACACGTCCGCATACACGACGAGCTGAGCGTTCGGGATGACCCACGCAGCGGCCTTGGCCGGCGGGACCCTGGGAACCTGGGCCCGCACCTGGATGCTCACCAGGACGATGGCCGCACACATCAGCAATCTGGACAATCTGCACATGCTCGCCTCCTCAGATTCGCCTGCCGAGACTAGCAGGAGCCGCCGACGGCAAGCAAGAAGGATCTTCGGCACGCCCCGCCGGGAGCCAGGCCACGGTTCAACCGTTTCCTCCGGACGGGAGACGCACCGCCTGCCAACGCTCGAAGCACGGGGGGGCCCATCGCACACACGTTGTCCGCGGTGTCGAAGACCTGCCGCACGGCGACCTCGTACACCGACCGGTCCGCTTTGAATTTCGCTTGCGCTGCGGGCGGGCGGACGGTATAGTTCAAACCGGCAAGAGTGGAGGGAGGAAGATGAGACGGTTCCTGTTTCTCGTGGTTGCTGCCGGCCTGGCCCTGTCCGCAAGCGGCCTCGCCCGAGCGGAGGACAAGGTGAAGTCCAAGTTCTACGACTTCTCCGAAATGCTCATCGACGGCGAAATCAAGAAGCCTACCGCACTGTACACCGATGCCCGTTCGAAGGTGCAGTTCGACCGCCTGCTCAAGCTGAAGAAGAGCTTCCTCGAGGCGCTCAAGAGCACCGGCCGGGAAGAGGTCTTCAAGTAGGCTACGGTCCCGCGTGCTCGAATTCATCGATGTCTCCAAGTCCTATGGCTCTCATGCCATCCTGAAGCGTGCCTCGTTCCGAATCGGTGATGGGGAGCGTATCGGTCTGGTCGGTGCCAACGGGTCCGGGAAGACCACCCTGTTCCGGCTCATAGCGGGTGAGGAATCGCCCGACGAGGGGGCGATCCAGGCCAAGAAGGGCTTGACCCTCGGCTTCCTTCCGCAGGAGATCAACGTCCGTCACGACGGCCGAGTCCTGGACGAGGTGCTGGCCGCCCTGCCCGAGTACCACCAGGTGGACCGGGAGATTGCCCACATCGACCTGACGCTTCGCCTGGGGGAGGGGCATGCCGAGGAGCTGCTCCGACAGAAGGCGCTGCTGGGAATCCGCCTGGAGGAGCTGGGGGGGGAGGGGGTGCGGGCCCGAGCCGCCGCGATCCTGGCCGGGCTGGGATTCTCCGAATCCGACTTCGAGCGCCCTCTGGCGACGCTCTCGGGCGGCTGGCACATGCGGGTCAACCTCGCCCGCATCCTCATGGCAAGACCGCAGCTGCTGCTCCTCGACGAGCCGACCAACCACCTCGACCTCCCCTCGATCATCTGGTTCGAGAACTACCTCAAGTCCTTTGAAGGGGCCTACGTCATCGTCGCCCACGACCGCGAGTTCCTCAACCGCACCGTGGACCGGGTCGTCGAGGTCGACCGGGGGACGCTCTTCCAGTACTCGGGCAACTACGACCTCTACAGGCGCCGCAAGGCCGAGGCGGAGGAGCACCTCCTCAAGGCGTGGAGGACCCAGCAGGTACGCCTGCGCGAGATCGACGACTTCATCGCACGCAACCGGGCCCGCAAGGACCGGGCCAGCCAGGTCCAGAGCCGCCTCAAAATGCTCGAGAAGATGGAGCGGGTCGAGGCACCGCGGGGCTCGAATCGGGGTCTCGACTTCCAGTTCGCGCAGCCCGAGCGCTCCGGAAGCTCGGTCCTGCAACTCCTTGGAATTCACAAGAGCTACGGCGAGAAGCGGGTGTTCTCCGGTGTCGACTTCTCCCTCAGCCGCACCGAGAAGGTGGGGCTCATCGGCATCAACGGGATGGGCAAGTCGACCCTGCTGAAAATCGCTGCCGGCCACCTGCCGTTCGATACCGGTGAGCGCAACCTCGGCCACAACGTGACCATCGGCTATTTCGCACAGCACCAGCTCGAGGCGCTCTCCCCGCTTCGTACCGTGCTCGAGGAAATCTACACGGTGGTTCGGGACGAGAGCCTCTCCACCGTGCGCTCCCTCCTCGGCGCGTTCCTGTTCTCGGGCGACGACGTGGAGAAGAAGGTCTCCGTCCTGTCCGGCGGCGAGAAGAGCCGGCTGGCCCTGGCCAAGCTGATGCTGCGCCCCGCCAATTTCCTGATCATGGACGAGCCGACCAACCACCTCGACATCGATTCCCGCGAGGTGCTCGAGTCGGCCCTGCGCCAGTACTCCGGGACCCTCCTCTTCTCCTCCCACGATCGGCGCTTCATCGATGCCATCGCGACCGGGGTCGTGGAGGTCGAACGGGGGCTCTTGACGCCGTACGCGGGCAACTACAGTTACTACGAGTTCAAGAAGCGGGAGGAAGCCCAGGCCCGCTCCGCACAGGCAGCGTCGATGCCGGCTCGCGACCTGGCGGCCGGGAATGGAATCGGCTCGGCTGCCGACCGCACGGCACGGGACGACCGCAAGGAGCGCAAGCGACGCGAGGCCGAGCTGCGCAGCGAGCTGTACCGACGCGTCCGGCCGCTGCGCGATCGGGTGGAATCGCTCGAGGGGGAGATCTCGTCGCTCGAGCAGGCCATCCGGGATCTCGAGAACGACCTGGCGGACCCGTCCCTTTACTCCTCGGCCCCGGAGCGCGTACGCGACAAGGGCGTGGCCCTGGCCCGCAATCGGCGGGAGCTCAACGAGAAGATGGACCTCTGGGAGCTGGCGGTCCTCGAAGCCGAAAATGCGGAGCAGGAAGTGCGCACCGAATTCGATGGCGCGGACGGTGCAGAAAATGCTTGACACGGTGCCCCGCCTTCCACTATAAAGCCCCCTGTCCAATTGGGGCGCTTGACTAGCGGCTTACGCCTGTAGCTCAGTTGGATAGAGCAGCGGACTTCTAATCCGCAGGTCAGAGGTTCGAATCCTCTCAGGCGTGCGGATTGGGCGACACGAGCCGGTTGATTGTTCGTGGTGAGTGTAGCTCAGTTGGCAGAGCGCGGGATTGTGGTTCCCGTGGTCGGGGGTTCAAATCCCCTCACTCACCCTGCGGTGACGGGGGGAGGGGTTCCCCGGATTGAAAAGTTGATTCTCCCGGACGCCCGTAGCTCAGTTGGATAGAGCGTCGGACTTCGAATCCGCAGGCCGCAGGTTCGAATCCTGCCGGGCGTGCCGGTAGTTTGTTTGGTTTGACAATTTGTGGCCCAGTAGCTCAACTAGGCAGAGCAGCGGACTCTTAATCCGGAGGTTGAAGGTTCGATTCCTTCCTGGGTCACCACCGTCTTCCCCAGCGAGGGTGGCGGAACTGGAAGACGCACTGGATTTAGGTTCCAGCGGGTAATCCCGTGGGGGTTCAAGTCCCCCCCCTCGCACCCGATTCCGGATTATCCCTCGGCACCATCCAGGTTCCCCCCCAACAGCGGAGGTTCTCCATGCAGGTCACGGTCGTTTCCGGCGTCCGTCTCGAGCACAAGATCCAGGTTTCTATCGATGCCCAGCAGGTCGGCAAGCAGCTCGACGAGGTCGCCAACGACATCGCGCGTCGCGTCCAGATCCCGGGCGGTTACCGCAAGTTCCAGCTCAAGGTCGCCCGCGTCCGGCAGCTCTATCGCAAGGACATCGCAGCCCAGGTGGCCTCGGACCTCGTCCACGACACGGTGTTCGAGGCCGTCAAGCAGGTCGGCATCCGCACCATCGGGACCCCGGAGATCGTGTCCATGGACACCCCCTGGTACGGAGCTGGCTTCTCCTATGCCGTGGCCGTCGAGGAGCGCCCTCGACTGGATGACGTGGACTACAAGGGCCTCATGCTCCCCGTGGCGAGCACCGAAGTCACCACCGAGATGGTCGATGAGGAGCTCGAGCGCGTCCGCAAGCAGCACATCGAGCGGGTTCCATTCACCGGACAGACCCTCGAGCAGGGCCTCGAAGTCCGCCTGGCGGCCGAGCCGCTCGTCGACGATGCCGAGCTCAAGGAGAAGCTCACCCGGGACATCACCGTCCTCATCGGGCCCGACGGCATCAAGCCGTTCCTCCTTGAGAAGCTGGTCGGTGCGCCGGTCGGAACCGACTTCGAGGTCGAAGCCGTGGCCTCCGACATCCCGGGCTGGACCGAGCCGTCCCGGCGCTCCGTCCAGGCCCGCTGGAAGATCTCCGTCAGCGACCCCAAGACCCTCGTGACTCCGCCCGCGGACGACGAGCTGGCCAAGAAGGCCGGCAACAACAGCCTCCTGGCGCTTCGAGGCGCACTTCGGGAGGAGCTCGAGAAGAAGCTCAAGGACGAGCAGGAGCGTGCCCAGTCCGAGGCTATCGCGGACCAGCTCATCGGCCGCAACCGTCTCCGACTGCCCGAGCGGGCCGTCTCCCAGGTTTACCAGGAGCGGATGAAGAACCGGGCCGAGGAAATGCGCCGCATGTACCCGAACATCCCCGAGGAAACCGTCTCCCAGCTCCTCCAGTACAGCGCCAATGAGGAGCTCTACCGCACCATCCTCGGAACCCGCCTCGAATTCGTGCTCGAGGAAGTCGCCGAACGCGAGGGGATCGTGGTCTCCGACGAGGAGGTCGAGGCCCGTATCCGTGAGCTGGTTGGCGAGGCCGATGTGACCGAAGAGTTCCTCCGCTCCCGCATCGGCGATGAGGAGCGGGAATCCCTGCGCCTTTCCATCCGCCGCCAGCGGGCACGCGATGTCGTCATCCGCCTGGGCGTCCGTCTCCCGGCAGACGAATATGCCCAGCAGATGCGGCGTATCCGGGCTGCACGCAACCTCCCCAAGAAGACCCGCAGGAGCTCGCTCCTCAAGAGGACCCGCTCCCGGCGGACGAAGTCCAACGCCTGATACCTGAAGGAGGGTGACGTGGCACCGACTCCCAGCTCCAAGGACCCGAAGGCCAGCTTCTTCGTCCCGACCGTAATCGAGCAGACCCCCCGCGGCGAGCGGGAGTGGAGCATCTTCTCCCGTCTGCTCAAGGACCGGATCATCTTCATCGGCTCCGGCATCGACGATCTCGTGGCCAACGTGGTCATCGCCCAACTCCTGTTCCTCGAGTCCGAGGATCCGGAGAAGGACGTCTCCATGTACATCAACTCGCCCGGCGGCTCGGTCATGGCTGGCCTTGCCATCTATGACACCATGCAGTACGTCCGCTGCCCCATCACCACGCTGTGCGTGGGGCAGGCGTTCAGCATGGCGGCCATCCTGCTGGCGGCCGGAACCAAGGGCAAGCGCTTCGCCCTCCCGCATGCACGCATGCTCCTGCATCAGCCTCTCGGAGGGTTCTCCGGCCAGGCGGTCGACGTGGACATCCAGGCCCGGGAGATTTCCCAGGTCAAGGACCAGCTCAACCGAATCATCGGTCGTCACACCGGCAAGGAGCTGGAACAGGTCCGCCAGGATACCGACCGCGACTTTTACCTGGGCCCCCAGGAGGCCCGGGATTACGGCATTATCGACCACGTCATCGAGCCGCGAAAGCCGGTCGCCTGAGAGGGCCTGAAGGGCTGCTCGGTGCCCTTTTGCTTGAATCTCCCAGCGGCTTCTATATATTAACTCTTGGCTTTGGAAGGGGAGAGGTGGGCCTTTGGAAAGGAATCGTGACGGTTATCTTCGGTGCTCCTTCTGCGGCAAGACCCAGAAGGAGGTGCGTAAGCTCATCGCCGGCCCCGGGGTCTACATCTGCGACGAGTGTGTCACCCTCTGTGGCGAGATCATCGCAGATGAAATCGAGAAGGATGAGAAGCTCCCCGACGGGAGGCAGCTTCCCCGCCCGTGGGAGATCAAGAAGCAGCTCGACGAGCACGTCATCGGCCAGGAGCTTGCCAAGAAGGTGCTGGCCGTTGCGGTCTACAACCATTACAAGCGGATCGGCCAGCCCAAGAAGGCCCGTTCGCCCAGGACCGTAGAGCTCCAGAAGAGCAACATCCTTCTTATCGGCCCGACCGGTACCGGCAAGACGCTGCTCGCACAGACTCTGGCCAAGCTGCTCAACGTGCCGTTCTCCATGGCCGATGCCACCTCGCTGACCGAGGCCGGATACGTCGGCGAGGACGTGGAGAACGTCGTGCTCGGGCTTCTCCAGGCCTCTGAGTTCGACGTGGAGACCGCGTCCCGGGGCATCGTCTACATCGATGAGGTGGACAAGCTCGCCCGCAAGGCCGGCGGCCCGTCCGTGACCCGGGATGTCGGCGGCGAGGGCGTCCAGCAGGCCCTCCTCAAGATTCTCGAGGGGACCGTGGCCAACATTCCCCCCAAGGGAGGACGCAAGCACCCCCAGCAGGAGTTCATCCCGATCGACACGACCAACATTCTGTTCATCCTCGGGGGCAGCTTCGAAGGGCTCGATACCATCATCGAGCAGCGCATCGGCCGCAAGACCCTCGGTTTCGGAGCGGATGTCAAGGCCGTCGGCAAGAAGGCCATCGGCAAGATCCTCGAGCGGGTCGAGCCCGAGGATCTGCAGAAGTTCGGCATGATCCCCGAGTTCGTCGGCCGCATCCCCGTGGTGGCTTCTCTGCACGAGCTCAACGAGGAGGCCCTGGTCGACATCCTGACCAAGCCCAAGCACGCGCTCACCCGCCAGTTCAGCTACCTGCTCGAGATGGACGGCTGCGGTCTCACGTTCACGGAAGAAGCACTCAAGGCCGTGGCGGTCCGGGCCCTCGAGCGCAAGTCCGGTGCCCGAGGTCTTCGAGCCATCCTCGAAACGCTGCTGCTGGACGTGATGTTCGAGGTCCCCTCCCTGGGGAACGTGAAGGAAGTCATCATCGACGAGAACGTGGTCGGCGGCAAGCGCAAGCCCATCTACGTCTTCAAGAACGACAGCGAGGTGGTGCGGAGCGAACGGGCATAGCCGCCCCTTCCCGGACCGTCTCTCGAGGGGTCAAGTCATGAACGACATCAAAGTCCTCCCCCTCCTGCCCCTGCGGGACATCGTGGTCTTCCCGTACATGGTCGTCCCCCTGTTCGTCGGCAGGGACAAGTCGATTGCCGCACTCGACAAGGCCATGGCCGGCGACCGCCTCCTCGTGCTCTCGGCCCAGAAGCAGGCCAAGACCAACAACCCCGAGGCTGAGGACCTGTTCACCATCGGCACGCTCGGGGCCGTGATCCAGCTCCTCCGACTGCCGGACGGCACGATCAAGATGCTGGTCGAAGGCAAGGGACGCACCCGCATCCGCCGCTTCGTCCAGGAATCCCCGTTCTTCATGGTTGAAGCCGAGACCCTCGACGAGAAGTGGGAGCGCACCACCGAAGGGGAGGCCCTCATGAGGGCCGTCCACCAGGCCTTCGAAAACTATGTCAAGCTGAGCAAGAAGGTCCCCCCGGAAGTGCTCATGTCCGTGGCATCCATCGACGACCCCGCTCGCCTCGCAGACTCTCTGGTCGCCCATCTCTCCCTGAAGCTCGTGGACAAGCAGCTCCTGCTCGAAACGGCCGACCCGGTCCAGCGCCTGGAGAAGCTGCTCGAGCTCATCCAGTCCGAGATGGACATCCTCATCGTCGAGCGCAAGATCAAGAGCCGCGTCCGCAAGCAGATGGAGAAGAGCCAGCGCGATTACTACCTCAACGAGCAAATGCAGGCCATCCAGAAGGAGCTCGGCGACAAGGACGACTTCCGCAATGAGATGGCCGAGCTCGAGGAGGCCGCTGCCCGTAAGAAGCTGCCCAAGGAAGCCCGTGAGCGCCTCGACAAGGAGATCCGCAAGCTCAAGATGATGGCCCCCATGTCCGCAGAGGCCACCGTCGTCCGCAACTACGTCGACTGGATCATCTCTCTGCCGTGGGGCGAATACAGTCAGGACCGCCTCGACATCGCCGAGGCCGAGAAGATCCTCGATGAGGACCACTACGGGCTCGAGCGCGCCAAGGAGCGCATCCTCGAGTACCTCGCAGTCCAGGCCCTCGCCAGCTCGATCAAGGGACCGATCCTCTGTCTCGTGGGTCCCCCCGGTGTCGGCAAGACGTCACTGGCCCGCTCCATCGCCCGCTCCACCGGCCGGGAGTATGTCCGCATCTCCCTGGGCGGAGTCCGCGACGAGGCCGAGATCCGCGGTCACCGCCGCACTTACATCGGTGCGCTGCCCGGCAAGATCATCCAGAGCCTTCGCAAGGTCAAGACCAGCAACCCGGTCTTCCTCCTCGACGAGGTCGACAAGATGACCGCCGATTTCCGCGGGGACCCGTCGTCCGCCCTGCTGGAAGTCCTCGACCCCGAGCAGAATCACACCTTCATGGACCACTACCTCGACCTGGACTATGACCTCTCCAGGATCATGTTCATCACGACGGCCAACTACCGGGACGGCATTCCGGTCCCCCTGCAGGACCGAATGGAGATCATCGAGCTGTCCGGCTACACTGAGTTCGACAAGCTCCAGATCGCCCAGAACTTCCTCGTCCGCAAGGAGAAGAAGGCCAACGGCCTCGAGGACGTGGACGTCGCCTTCTCCGAGGACGCCGTCACCACGCTCATCCGGCACTACACCCGGGAAGCCGGCGTGCGCAGCCTCGAGCGCGAGGTCGCCTCGATCTTCCGCAAGATCGCCAAGGAGTACATCCGCAAGGGCAAGCCCGCCGACGCCTCGTTCCGGGTCAGCGCCCAGCGGGTCGTGAAGTACCTCGGCCCTCACCGCTTCACCTATGGCAAGATCGAGCGCAAGGACACCATCGGAGCGGTCAACGGGCTGTCCGTGACCACCGTGGGCGGCGACCTCCTCACGGTCGAAGCCTCCTCCGTCCCATCCGCCGACCAGAACGCCGGCAAGCTCATCATCACCGGCCTCGTGAAGAAGGTCATGGAGGAATCGGGCCACGCGGCTCTGACCTACGTGCGCTCCCGTGCCTCGGCCCTGGGCATCCCCAACGAGGTCTTTGCCCATGTCGACGTGCACGTCCACATCCCCGAGGGAGCCATCCCCAAGGACGGCCCGTCGGCCGGGATCACCATGGCCACGGCCATCACCTCCGCACTGACCCGGATTCCGGTCTGGGGCGATGTCGCCATGACGGGCGAGATCACCCTTCGCGGCCGCGTCCTTCCCATCGGCGGAGTCAAGGAGAAGCTCATCGCCGCACATCGAGGCGGTATCCGCAAAGTGCTGCTTCCCAAGGAGAACGAGAAGGACCTCAACGACGTCCCCGCCGCGGTGCGCAAGGGGCTCGAGCTCGTGCTGGTCGAGCACATGGACGAAGTCCTCTCCCACGCCTTGAAGGTGGAGAAGGGGGATCTCTTCAGGCCCGAGACGACCCCGCCCCCGCCCGCCAAGAGCCGAGGTCGGGGCGATTCGGCAGGAGTTCGCACCAGGAACGCCAATTGAAACCACCCGGGCCGATGGGACATCGTTTCCCCCCGGCCCGCTCCACTAGAAGAGGAAACGCTCATGAACTTCAAGTTCACGCATGATTTCGACGCACCCGTGGAAGAGCTCGAGCGGGTCATGTTCCACGACGGGCTCATCCCCCTCCTGGAAAAACGGATGCCCAACATCATCAAGATGGAGCCGCTCGAGATCCGCCGGGACGGAGCCAGGCTTACCCGCCGGGTCCGCTACCTCCCGGTCCCCATGATCAGCAGCATCGGAGTCAAGAAGGTCGAGCCGGAGTGGATGGAGTTTTTCGAGGAATCCAGCTACGACTTCAAGTCCCATTCCGGCACGTTCCGCAATGTCCCCGCCCGAAGGAAGATTGCGGCCCTGCTCTCCAACTCCGGGACCCTGCGTCTGGAGTCGAACGGCCGGGGAGGCTCCCGCCAGACGATCGAAGGGGAGCTCTGCGTGTCGGTCTTCATGGTCGGCAAGATTGCTGAGCGCATCATCCACTCCAACGCGATCAAGCTGCTCGAGGAGCAGGCCGCCGTAGTTGCCGGAGTGCTGAAGAGCCGGGAGCTCTGAGAAGGAGCCGCTCAGGCCTTCCAACCATCCGCCCTTGCCTCGCCATTGAGCGGCCGTCGACCACCGCCTGCTTCGACCGGAGTCGAGGGGACCCGAGAATCTTGTCTCAGTCGTCTTTCAGGAGCGTGTTCCAGTCAACTTCGGACATCGGGGGGAGCTTGACTTCGTGGCGTTCCTCGATTTCCTTGCGGCAGAGGTCGCACAGCAGACCGGTCTCGTTGTCCACCGTCGAGATCTTCCCTTCGGCATCGTTCATCATGCACTTGGGGGTAGGACAGTGGAGAAGCCCGAGCACGTGGCCAAGCTCGTGATTCACCACCTTGATGGTGCGGATCGTCACCTTCCGCTTATCCGAGGTGTTGCGCCCCAGTCGGTAAGTTGAAACCACGCACGACTTGCCTCCCACCTGTCCGAGACCAAAGATGCCCCAGTCCTTGCTTTTTCCCTTGGTCGTCGAGATGTCCACCGACGTGAAGCCGATCATCGCGGTGCAGTCCGCCGGGGCCTCCTCGTCCAGGAACGCCAGGAGCTTCTCGGCCCGGTAGCGTCCCCGGGGCGCATACCAGGCCGACTTGGGGAGCGACTGCTTCTCCAGCACCCGGACCGGGAGGGAGTACACGGCCTTTACCCCCCGCACGGCCGGCAGAAGCAGGGAACGATCATACTTGCCCAGCGGGAGAATGCAGACGGAGGGGGGCGAGGCCGAATCAGGTGATGCTTCAGGCAGCGGCCCGACGGGCATCAAGGCCGCAAGGACGAGACCGGCAACCAGCAGGTTCATCGAAGACCTCCAACAAGCGGAGCGGCCTTGCCCCCCTCCAACTCGTGCTCGCCTTCCCGTACGAACAGCTCGAAGCCGGTTGCGGCAACCACCGGGCCGTCGCTCGCCACGACCACCACCCGGAGGAACCCGGGGCGCTCGGCCACGAGCCTTTCGTCATCCGTCGGGCGGATGCCGTCGCCAAGAAGCCGACACGAGGCCGGGCGCTGTACGCAGGGATTCGGGAACGGTTCTGAAGCGACCACCTCGGTCGGAAACAGAGGGGGGGGGGCAAGAGCAGAGGCAGAGTTGCGGACAGGCTCGAGATTCCGCAGGCATCTGTTCCGGGCGCGCTCGAGCAGGGGCTGGACAGCCTCCTCCAGACCGAACCACCTCCAACTCAACGGGGAGCGAGGTGAGTCGGCCAGCAGGGCAGCGAGTCGCCCGGGTCCCCACGGATGAGCCTCCTCCGAGGCCAGCAGCGACACTGCCTCCATTGCGGCCTCGAGCTGCAGCCGGCGCTTGATCAGGGGGGCGGCAAAATCATTGGCCAGGGGGGGCCGACAGGCCTCCTGCCACAGCATCGAGTCGGAAAGATAGCGCTGAGCGAGGGCCTGGAGCAGGTCGTCGGCCGGCTGTAGGACGGCATCGTGCCGGCCTCCGTCCAGGGCAGCGAGGAAGCGCTGGACGAGAGCGGACAGCTCGGGCAGCGCGAGTCGATCAGGAAGCATCTTGGGGCTCCCCTCGTGGTCCTGTGCGAACTCCGTGAGCAGGGCCCCGGAGCCGGCAGGCAGACCGAACGCGGTGGCCAGGTCATCCGCAGAAGGGCGGGGCGGGCGGCCGGCCACCAGCTCACCGTAGGAGACGAGCGAGAAGATGCTGGCCGTGGCATGCGTCATCGGGTTTGAGAGCAGTCCGGAAATGGACGGGAACAGGTCGCTCGCGCGGCCAGTGACAGGCCCGAGGAACAGCCGCTGACTGCGGGCGGCGAAGTCGTTGACCGGGAAGTTGTCCCACACCAGCGGCTTGCGGCCGAGGAGCCGGGCGATTCCGTCTGCGTGGTGCGGATCCATCCGGGCGTCGAAGACTCCGTCCCCGGTCCACATGACCGGGACTTCGGGGGGGATGTGCCCGAGTGCCGTCAGGTAGCCCCGATGCTCGTCCTCCAGGGAGTCGGCCGTCCCCGCATAGACCGTGCCGACGAACTGGAGAGAGACTCCCCGGGCCACGAGGTGCTCATGGAGACGCTCGGTCAGCCTCGCGTGGGCCGCACCCACCTGCGGGGTCTTGGCCGACTTGCTGATGTCGTCCATCAGCAGGGTGACCGAGGGGAAGCCCACGTCCAGCAGGGGATCCAGCTTCGACAGGAGCGCTGCGAAATCCTCTTCCGACCCCGGGGCCATGGACAGTCCCGGGGAGATGCCGAGCGAGACCTGCATGGACAGGGCGGAGGCCTCGGCCAGCAGTGCGGAGAATCGGAGAAGCTCCTCGGCAGGGTAGGGGGTTCGCCAGTCGTCCCGGTGCAGCGGATCGTCTTTGGGCGCGTAGACGAGCTGGTTCATTCCAATGGCGGCGGCCAGCCGGAGCAGCTCCGTCCGCTCCGCCCAGGTCCACGGGCGACCGTAGAACCCTTCGACCACACCGAACACGGGCAGGGAGGGGGCAACCGGGGGCACGAACTCCAGGCGGGCAGGCTCCGACCACGAGCTCGCAGCGCCTCCGAAGCCGATGGCGCGGACCGCATACTCCACCGGGCCGGCCGGCGGGCGATCCAGAGCGGACACGGACCCCGATGCCGTGCGGAACACATGAACGGGCCGGCCTGCAATCCGGCGCTCCACATCGAATGCCAGGGCCCCGGGCACGGGGGCCACCCGGACAACGACCCCGTGCTTCCAAGCCCGAACCTCAGGGCGAGGCGGCGACACGGGGATCGTGGGCTCGGCGTAGAGCTCCAGCGCCGACACCTCCAGGTCTCCAATCGGTGCCGAGCTGCCGATGCGGTCGGGCCGATCCGGGCGGCCGTTGTCAACCTCCTGTGCGGGCAATCGGACCCGAAGCCATCTTCCTGGGCGGCGGGGAGGCCGGCAGACGACCGAGCTGCCTTCCACGACGCACGAGGAATGCGGCAGAACAACGCCGGCCCACTCGACCCGCTCGGGAAGGACCGCCGGCGAGGCGTACCGCAGCACGATGCGGGTCAGCGTGACGGCATCTCCTGCCGCTCCCTGGACGCGGGCAACGATCTCCGAGGGGTCTCCAGGCTCCGGTCTCCAGGCTGTCGCCGGATCCAGATCCTGCAATGCCAGCGGCCCCTCATGTCGATCATCCACGTCGCAGCGCTCGCTCCGGAGCGAGCTGACTCGGAGCAGGGCCGACGGGGCCAGATCCAGCCCGGCGTCAGTCGGGCCCGGGACGAGGCAAAGGAATGGGAGACAGACTGCAGTGGACAGCAGGAGGAGCTGCAGGGCCGTTGCGATCATGGTTCCGGTGCCTCGACGGTCAGCGACTTGAGCGACAGCTCGAAGAACGGAGTCCCGTTGGCGCACCAGCGGACCGAGGACGAGCGCAGCTCCACCGACCAGTTGTGTAGCTCGGGCGGGAGCGCACTTGCGGCTTCCTTGCGGCAGAAGCCGGTGACGGCGTCCGGAGGCAGCTCGGGCACGGAGCTGTCGGTGACATCGACGCGGATCCAACGGTCCGCCACCCGCATTTCGAGCGGGGGACAGCTGCATTCCACCGGGTTGCAGCGGATCACGGCGCTTCCCTGCCGCAACTCCTCCCTGGCCATGCCCAGCAACGTAGCGGCCCGATTCTCCATCCGGGATCCGGAAGAGCAGCCGACGGCCATCAGCAATGCCAACGGAGCTGCGGCCAGAGGCAGCCCGGCAACCCACCAGGTTCTCATGATGGTCCACCTCCGAAGTACAGGATGACCACGGCAGCAGCCCCCCAGGCAAAGGCGGCACAGAGGATCCACGGGTCTGACATGAGGGTATCGGTCGGCGGGGCCGTCCGGCGGGTATCGTGTGCGAGCCGGTAGAACCGTCCCAGGCCGAACACTACCAGCGGCACGGTCAGCACCAGCGCCCGCGTGCCGAAATTGGCCAGTGCCCTGTCCGACAGGGTGTAGGCGAGGAAGGTCCCGCAGGCCGCAAGCCCGGTGAGTCCGAATGCCCAGCGCGTGGGAACCGGGCCGTACAGTCTCAGCACGCTGCGGGTCCGCCGGCCCTCCTCCCCCATCAGCATCAGCTCGTGTACCCGCTTTCCAAGCGCCAGGTAGGCGGCCAGCAGGAATGTGCACGACAGAATCCAGAACGACACCGGCACCGGTATGGCCACTCCGCCGCCGACCACCCGCAGGACGAATCCCAGCGCAATGCAGCTCACATCCGCAATGGGAATCTGCTTCCCCTTGAACGAGTAGAATAGATTGAGCAGCAGGTAGCCCAGCAGGGTCAGGGCAAGCTGTGGGGACAATATCAGGCCGGCGGCCAGAGTGAGCACAGCCAGCCCGACGGCACTGGCACCGGCTACCCGGACCGGAAGCGCTCCCGACGCGATGGGACGAAGCTTCTTGCGCGGGTGATGCACGTCCACCTTTCGGTCTGCAATGTCGTTGGCCAGATAGACCACTCCGGACGTGATGGAAAACAGCAGGAAGGCCGTAAGAGCCCGGAGCTCGGCACCGACCTCGCCGGCCTTGAGCGCAAACAGCAGCGGGGTGAGAACGAACACGTTCTTGGCCCACTGCCGGGGCCGCATCCCCTTGAGAACCAGCAGCACCATTCGCAACGAAACGCCTCCGCAATCGACGAACGCTCTCCGGGCACGACGCTGTCCCGGGCCATGTGATGCCCGAGTATAGCAGCGGACGCGCTTTGACAAAAGCTCCCAATCTGTCGTAACCTGCCCGGGCCGTAGAACCGGCTGGAGGTCTGGATGAAGCTTGCGATTGTGGGGACGGGCTATGTGGGCCTTGTGGCAGGCGTCGGATTCGCCGAGAGCGGGAACGACGTCATCTGTGTGGACAAGCTGCCCGAGAAGGTGCGCTCACTCTCGGAAGGGCGGGTGACCATCCACGAGCCGGGGGTCGAGGCATTGCTCCAGCGGAACCTCGCGGAGGGGCGTCTCTCTTTCACCACGGACCTCGAGCATGCCGTTCGGAATTCTTACGTGATCTTTATCGCGGTGGGAACTCCTCCCGGTGAGGACGGCTCTGCTGACCTCAGCCACGTGCTCGACGTTGCCGAGGGGATCGGCCGCTACATGGACGGCTACCGGGTCGTCGTGTCCAAGAGCACGGTCCCGGTCGGGACTTCCGAGAAGATCCGGGCGAAGATTGAGAGTTTGACCTCTCACCCGTTCGATGTGGTCTCCAACCCGGAGTTCCTCAAGGAAGGGGCCGCGCTGGGCGATTTCATGAAGCCGGACCGGATCGTCGTCGGCACCCGGTCGGAGAGAGCCCGGGAAGTGCTCAAGGAGCTTTACTCGCCGTTCCTGCGCACCATGAACCCCCTCCTCTTCATGGACGAGCGCAGCGCAGAAATGACGAAGTACGCGTGCAACGCCATGCTTGCTGCCCGTATCTCGTTCGTCAACGAGATCGCCAATCTGTGCGACCTGGTTGGAGCGGACGTGCACATGGTGCGCATGGGCATGGGCACCGATCCCCGCATTGGCAACAAGTTCCTGTTCCCCGGCATCGGTTACGGCGGTTCCTGCTTCCCCAAGGACGTGGCCGCGCTCATGAAGACCGGGCAGGAGCACGGCTATCCCCTGCGCGTGCTCGAGGCGGTCCACTCGGTCAACGATTCGCAGCGCAAGCTCATGGCCCGCAAGTGTATCCTCCATTTCGGGGGCCGGCTGCATGGGATCACCATCGCCGTGTGGGGGCTGGCGTTCAAGGCCAACACCGATGACATGCGGGAGGCCCCGGCCGCCGTCATCATCCGGGAGTTGCTCGACCACGGTGCCCGAGTCGTGGCGTTCGACCCGGCTGCCATGAGCTCGGCCCGGGAGATCTTCGGCGATACCATCGGCTACGCCCAGACCGCGTACCAGGCGGTCGAGGGGGCGGACGGCCTCATTGTCGCCACCGAGTGGAACGAGTTCCGGACCCCCGACTTCCCCAGGATGCGGCGTCTCATGGCCGGCAACGTCCTGTTCGACGGACGCAACCTCTACAGCCCGGAGCGCATGAAGGAGTACGGTTTCCGATACTACTCCATCGGGAGAGGGGTGAGCTGAGTCATGTCGTCGCGCCTCTTCCGGCCATCTGTTGCACCGCATGCCGTTTCGCTGATCGGCGATCGGCCGCGGTTGCCCCTCCCGCGTGGTCGGGGCTGTGTGCCGCCAGCATGGAAGACCGCTGATGATTGC
Organism: uncultured Myxococcales bacterium; assembly: GCA_903895725.1. Classification (GTDB taxonomy): domain Bacteria; phylum Myxococcota_A; class UBA9042; order CAIXZC01; family CAIXZC01; genus CAITUV01. The sequence continues at coordinate 40,417 of CAITUV010000043.1, forward strand.
CGCTTCACGAGGTTTCGGTTGGTGGCGGCAGTCGCCTGCCTGGCCGTCGCTTCCTGCTCCCCGCCTCCGGTGTACCGGATGGTCCTGCCCCAGGTGTCGGCCTCCAACTACTTCGTCGGCCCTGACCTCGAGGTCGTGTTCGAATTCGGTGAAAGGCACATCGAGGTTACCCTCAACAATACCGGGGAGGGGGATGTCCTCATCGACTGGGCTCAGACCAGCCTGGTGCGCCCCGATGGCGTGGCAACGGCCCTGCTGCCGGCAACGGTCTCGTCGGTCCAGACGTTGCCGTCGGGGAGTCGCAGCACCATGCGCCTGAAGCCGGCCGACTGGCTGCTGCCTCCGCCGACTCTCTGGCACCGCCGGGCCAATCTGAGATACCGGCTCGTTCCGGATCCTGTTTTCCAGCAGTGCGTGCCGATGGTTCGGGTCGCGGTACCGGTCAAGCGATTCCTGGGAGAGCGGGTGCTCAGCGAAGTGCTCCAGTTCTCGTTCCAGGTATCCCAGGGCGGCGACGTCCAGCCGGAGGGGGGTGAGAATGATCTCCCCTTCTAGGAACCCGGTTTCGATGGTGGTCCTTCTGCCCGTGCTGGCCGTGGCGCTCTGGTCGTCTCCTGCGCTGGGCCAGGGGGATTGCCGCATCCCGGGAACCGGCGAAGACTCGGTCTGGGTCTCGGTGGCCCCTCTGGCCGGCGTGTCGATTACCATTCCGACCGCGGATCCGATGAGCGTCCGAAGGACGGCCCTTGCATTCGGCGGGGAGGTCACGCTCAATCTCCCGAAGCGCTTTGCGGTCGGTGCGCAGGTCAGCTACGCCCACTTCGACGGGCAGATGTCGCTGGTGCAGTGGGTGAGCCACATGGACATGCTGGCCGTCGGTCACATCCCGCTCATCGTCACGGAGCGGTTTGACTGGATCCTTCTGGCCGCGGCGGGCACGAGCCTCGTGCGCAAGCAGTTCCTGCACAACCCGAAGCCGCACGTCTCCGACTCGGGAGAGGTCACGTACTCCGGGGAGGTGCGTCGGGGCAACATCTGGACCCTCACGGGGGGTCTGGGGACCCGGCTGGTCGTCTACCCCGCGGACCCGGTCGGAATCTTTGCGCAGGCGCTGGTGACCTATGCGTACTTCAAGGCGCTCGAGCGGAGCGAAGGGCCCTGTACGGCCCAGATCACGGGCGGCGTCGAAGTCCACTTCTGAATTGATTGCCGACGAGCAGGTTGTTTCGGAGCAGGCCTTGGGCCCCTACTGGGCATCCAGGAGGACTCGATTCTTCCCTTCCCGCTTGGCCTGGTAGAGGACGCGGTCGGCCCTCTCGAGCATCTCTTTGGAGCCGGAATCCTCGGCGACGAACTGGGCGATTCCGCCGGAAATGGTCATGCGCAGTGGCGTTCCGTCGGGCTTCACGATGCAGTCGAGGCCCTCGATGCGTGACCGGATGCGTTCCCCCATGGTCACGGCGGACTTCGCGGGCGTGTTGGGCAGAATCACGATGAATTCCTCACCCCCGATGCGGCCGACCACGTCGACCTGCCGCACGTCCTTGCGAAGGCTCTGGGCGATTGCGACGAGCACCTCGTCCCCGGTCTGATGGCCCAGGGTATCGTTGACCATCTTGAAGTTGTCCAGGTCGAGAAGAACGACCGAGAGCGGGGGGCCGTAACGACGGGCCCGGGCGGTCTCCTCTTCGAGCTTCTCTTCGATGTAGCGCCGGTTGTACAGGCCGGTCAGCGGGTCGCGCGTCGCCAACCGCTCGAGCTGTCGGTTCTGGTCCTCGAGTTGTCGGGTCCGCTCCGATACCAGGGCCTCGAGGGTCCGATTCTGGAGCTCGAGCTGCGTGAGAGCCTGGTCCCGCTGCCGGATGAGCGTACAGAGCTGGGAGAACTGCGAGATATGGGCCATGAGCCGTCCCGGCGAGATCGGCTTCTCGAGGAACCCGTTGACCTGACCCTCGTTGATTGCCTTGACCAGCCGTTCGTTGTCGACCCAGGCACTCATGAGCAGCCGGACGGTCCCGGGAGCCGACTGGCGGATGGTTGCCAGGAGCTCAACGCCCCCCGGCTCCGGCAACCGATCGTCCACCAGCGCGATGTCGAATCGCACACTCTCGATCAGTCTCCTGGCCTCTGCAAAGGAGCCGGCAATACGGACGTCGAAGTACGGAGCCAGCAATTGGGAGAACGAGAAGCGGACCGCCGGCTCGTCGTCCACCACCAGCAGGGTCAGGCGTTCCTTGGTTGCGTTCAGTTCTTCAGACACCAGTAGTACCCCCCTTCGGCATACCAGCCGCATTGCCAGGTCGGTCCCAGGTTGGCGCACGGGAACTCCTGGAGCACTCCGTTCTGGCACCACTTCACCACGTTGCCATCGCACTTCCCGATGTAGTCGATGTCGCCGCAGTAGCCCTGGCCGTAGACGCACTGGTTCTTGTCGTTGCACATCATCGTCGACGGGCAGTAGCCGCACACGTAGCCGCAGCCGTCGTCTCCACATTCCTTCTCATCGCAGTTCGGCACGCACGGAGTTTCGTAGCAGCCGTATACGAACAGGTTGGGCACCCAGCCGCACTGCCAGTACTGGCCGAGCCCCTTGCAGTCCTGGAAGTAAACCTTTCCTGCCTCGCACCAGACGACGGTGTCGCCCTGGCAGGCCGGCTTCTCGCTGTAACCACCGCACCCGCCCTGGGTTCCCTGGCAGACGTTGTCCTTGCATTCGGTCCCGGCCGGGCACTGGCCGCATGTGCCTCCGCAGCCGTCATCCCCGCACTGCTTCCCGCTGCAGCTCGGGACGCACGGGCCTTCGCAGTAGTAGGGGAACTCATCGGGGCCCTTGGTCTCCTCCGCCACGCAGTCGTAGAACTTGAACTCCGGGTTCCAGCCGCACTTCTGCTTTGCGGGGTCCACCAGCGTTGAACAGTCCATGTACCAGAGCACCCCGTTGTCGCACCACAGCACCGAGCTGCCGGAGCAGCACCCATGGTAGGTGACGTCGCCGCAAGGTCCCTGGCCGATGCAGAGACCATTCGGGTCGCACGTCTGCCCGGGCTGGCACTTGCCGCAGCTCCCGCCGCAGCCGTCGTCGCCGCACACTTTGTTTGCACAATCCGGCACGCACTCGCCGTGGGGGTTGCAACCGTAGGCCTTGGTCGCCTCCAGCCATTCACATACCACGTTCTTCCCCATGGACTTGCAGTTGGTCACCTGCAGCTTACCGGCATTGCAGGTGAGCAGGTTGTTCCCGTCGCACCAGCCGGCCGGACCGATTCCCATGCAGTCGCCACCGGCCGTCGCACAGCTCCCTGCGTCGACGCAGTACTTCCCGCTCGGGCATGTTCCGCATGACCCCCCGCAGCCGTCCGAGCCGCACTCCTTCCCCTCGCAGTCCGGTGCCACGCAGTCAGACACGCACAGGCCCTGTGCCGAGCACCAGCCCCAAGGAGGACACTTGCCGCAGCTCCCGCCGCAGCCATCCGGACCGCACTCCTTGCCCAGGCAGGACGGCTCGCACACGATCTTGCACTGCCCTTCGGTGCACTTCTCGCCCGGAAGGCAGGTGCCGCAGCTCCCGCCGCAGCCATCATCGCCGCACTTCTTCCCCGCACAGCTCGGGTTGCACGGCTCCGAGCACTTGAAATCCTTGCACTGGTAGCCGAACTTGCACGCACCGCAGCTCCCGCCGCAGCCGTTGTCACCGCATTCCTTGTTCTCGCACACCGGAACGCACAGGGTGCACTTCCCCTCGGGGCCGCACCCCTTGCCCTGAGGGCAGTCGCCGCAGCTCCCGCCGCAGCCGTCCGGGCCGCACTCCAGACCTTCGCAGTCCGGAGAGCAGACCGGCACGCACTGGTTGTACTTGCCGCACTCGTGCCCCTCGGGACAGGTTCCGCACTCGCCCCCGCAGCCGTCATCGCCGCACAGCTTCCCCTTGCACTCCGGCATGCAGCACTCGCCGGTTCCCTCGATGCACACGAAGTCCTTGGGGCATTCGCCGCACGTGCCGCCGCAGCCGTCCGGGCCGCAGTTCTTGCCGTTGCAGTCGGGAATGCAGATGTCCAGGAATCCTTCCGGTCCCACACCGTCCGGCCCGCCCCCATCGGGCGAGACGTCGTCGGCTCCGCCATCCCCCGGGGAGTCGACGTCCGGGGACTCGATCTCCGCCACGTCACCGTCCTGTGTGAGGCACTTCCCATCCTTGCAGCCGAACGCACACTCCAGGCTGACCTTCCACCAGAGCTTGCCCTGGCCGTCCAGCGAGCAGCGCAGCACGACCCACCGATCTCCTTCACCCGGGGCGCATTCCTGCTTGCCGAGTTCAGCACAGGCCGTGTCGGCCACCGGGTAGGTCGTCACCTGGGAAGGATCCTTGCTGCCACACGCTGCGACGAGCATTCCGGCCGTCGCCAGGAGCAGGCTCATCCCGAAAGGAACCACATTCCTCAGAACGCGGTCGATCGCCATGCTGCACCTCCGGACACAACTCTGACATTGTACCTTGCGCCCGTGCACGGGCAAGACATTTGATGCCGCTCCGGCCCTCGGCGTTTCTTGCCCGCCGCCGGAAGCGGTGTTACACAGGGAGAAAGGGGGGAAGTGGCCATGAGGTTCCAACAACGAGTCGCAGCGGTTGCAGCCGTTTCCGGTCTGCTTTGCACCTTCCTGCCGACCTTTGCAGCGAATGCCGCCATCTGGACCGCATCGGCAGCGGTGAAGGGGAGCTCGGTGGAGGTGGCCGTCACCGTCCGCCTCTCGGGCTGCGCCGGCGTCGGGCGGGTCGAAAGGCAGGTCGACGGGGAGGAGCCGTTCGTCGTGTGGCTGGGCGACGATGCGCATGCGGTCGACACGGCGGAACCCTTTGATTCCTGCAAGTGCGAGCCTCTCGGTACGGCCTGGGGTACCGGCATGAAGAGCTGCCCCGAGGAGCAGTGCGGCAAGGACGACCAGTGCGTGTGCACTGAGCTGTGCGTTCCAGTCGTGGACTCGTGCCCCCCTCCGGGCATGCTGGAGTACAAGGTGTTCGACCGGGAAGGTGCGGAAGCAGTTTCGACCCAGTTGTTCGTGCCCGACCTTTTGCCGGGGTGCAAGGCCCCGGAGAACCCCGGTCCCGTCGTTGCCGAGCCCGCTCCCGGAGATGGGGGCGGGTGCCAGACGGCCTCCAGGCCCTCGTCCCCGCTGACGGTGGTGCTCGGGGCGCTGCTTCTGGGGGTGCTGCGGTGGGGGCGGCGGCGGGGAAGAAGGGGAATAGGACGAATAGGACGCATAGGACGCATAGGACGCATAGGACGCATAGGACGCATAGGACGCATAGGACGCATAGGGGGCATAGGACGCCGCCGCCCCGGAGTGCGTGACGACGCTTGCGAGCCGGGGCTGCCGGTGCGGGCGAGCCTGGGTGGGCCCACGGCTCACGGCTCACTGCCCACGGCTCACGGCTCACTGCCCACGGCTCACGGCTCACTGCCCACGGCTCACGGCTCACTGCCCACGGCTCACTGCTCACTGCCCGGGGCCCTTCTCGCATCCCTTCTCCTGGCTGCGGGGTGTGCGCGGGGCAAGAAGGACGAGAAGGTCGTTGCCGCGCCTCAGCCCCCTCAGCCGGTTGAATCGAGCGTCGAAGGGACTCCGTTCGAGGTGGTCGTCACGACGCAGACCGAGCTGCTCGACCTGTTCGAGACCGGAACGTCGGCCGAATCCGTTCTCTGGCGGGGCGACCGCTTCCGCAAGAAGCGGGCGGACCAGTTCGCCAAGGACTGTCGCCTCGCCCTCGACTTCTACTCCGAGGATGCCGCAAACCGCATGCTGATCCTGGCCAGTGCGGGCAGGGTATGGACCGTTGTCGAGCAGCGGGTCAAGGTGCTCTCGAAGGAGTGGAGCCCGGCGCAGCGCCGCCAGGCGGACGTCCTCCTCGACCAGTTCGCTTGCCGGTGAGTCTTTGAGCGGCTCCGACCTCAGGGCATGACGCTCGCAATTCGGCCTCAGCACAGGACTCTCAGTGCGTTGCGTTCGGCGCAGAGCTCTCAGGGAGCTGGTCTAAGGACAAGACGTTCAGTGCTCTGCCTTCAGGAACCTCGCCGTGTGCGACTTGGGGCATTCGGCCACCTGTTCCGGAGTGCCGGCGACGACGATGCGTCCCCCTCTGGTCCCTCCCTCGGGGCCGAGGTCGATGACCCAGTCGGCGCAGCGGATGACGTCGAGGTTGTGCTCGACCATGAGGATGGTGTGCCCCGCGTCGCGCAGACGGTACAGCACTCCCAGCAGCTTGCGGATGTCGTGGAAGTGCAGGCCAGTGGTCGGTTCGTCCAGGATGTAGAAGGTGTGTCCGCTCTCGGACTTCGCCAACTCCCGTGAGAGCTTGATCCGCTGCGCCTCGCCCCCCGACAGAGTAGTGCTGGGCTGACCGAGCGCCACGTAGTCCAGCCCCACGGCTGCCATGGTGGACAGTACGCGGCGGGCGGCAGGAACCTGGGTGAAGAATTCGAGCGCTTCGGCCACGGTCATGGCCAGTACTTCCGAGATGTCCTTCCCGCGGTACTTGACGCGCAGCGTGGCATCGTTGAAGCGTTTGCCCTGGCATTCGGGGCAGCGGATGAAGACGTCGGGCAGGAAGTGCATTTCGATCTTCAGGCTGCCGTCGCCGCTGCACTTTTCGCAGCGACCGCCCTTCACGTTGAAGGAGAAGCGCCCCGGGTCGTAGCCGAAGGTTTTGGCATCCCGCGTGGCGGCGAACAGGCGGCGGATCACGTCGAAGACCTTGGTGTAGGTCGACGGATTGGAACGGGGCGTCCTCCCGATGGGGCGCTGGTCGATGGTGATCACGCGATCGATGGCCTCGAGCCCGAGGACGTCGTCCAGCGTCCCGTCGAACCGTTCCCGGCTCCCGTTGAGGCGGTTCTCGAGCAGGGGGCGTATGGTCTCGGTCACCAGGGAGCTCTTGCCGGCTCCCGAAACTCCAGTGACCACCGTGAACACTCCGAGCGGAATGTCCACGTCCAGGCCGGCCAGGTTGTGCAGCCGGACCCCGCGAAGGGAAAGCTGACCCCGGTGCGGGGTCCTCGACTCGGGGATCTCGATCCGCTCTCGGCCGGCCAGGTAGGCACCGGTCAGGGAGTCGTTATGGGAAAGCAGGCCGGGAACCTCACCGCTGTAAACGACTCGACCGCCGTCCCGACCGGCCCCCGGGCCAAAGTCCACCACCCAGTCGGCATGGGCCATGGTTTCCCGGTCGTGCTCGACCACGATGACCGTGTTGCCCAGGTCGCGCAATCGTTCCAGAGTCTGCACGAGGCGCAGGCCGTCCCGCTGATGGAGGCCGACCGACGGCTCGTCGAGGATGTAGATGACGCCGGCCAGCTCCGAGCCGAGCTGGCGCGCCAGTCGGATCCGCTGGGCCTCTCCGCCGGACAGGGTGTGCGCCGGCCGATCCAGGGTGAGGTACTCGAGCCCCACGTCCTCGAGGAACTTGAGACGGGCCAGGATTTCCCGGCGTGGCTCGGCAGCGATGACGTCCTTGTGCCCCCCCAGCGCCAGGGAGGAGAAGAATCGGGAGAGCTCCTCCACCGAGGCGGCGGACAGCTCCAGGATGGATCGGTCGCCCACCAGGACCGCTCCGGCCTCGGGTCGGAGGCGCGTCCCGCCGCAGGCCCGGCAGGGGCGTTCGGAGAAGAAGCGCAGGTAATGCGAACGCACCGTCTCGCTGCTGGTGGTGGCGAGATCTCTTTCGACATACGCCCAGAGGCCGGCAAAGCGCCCGTCACCCCGCTCCGGATCTCCGTGTACGATGCGTTCCCGGGTGGCCTGGTCCAGGTCGCTCACCCGCATATCGGGCGAGATGCCGACCTGGTCCCGGAGCCCGTGGAAGAACTCGTACTCCCAGCCCCGCCGGCGGCCGATCCACACGAATGTCACCCGGCGAAGCGCCTTAAAGACGGTGTGCGTTGCGGGGGCAAACAGCCGGTCCATGTCCAGGTCGACCGACGTCCCGAGGCCCGCACACACGGGGCAAGCCCCCAGCGGGTTGTTGAACGAGAAAAGCTGCGGCGTCAGCTCCGGCAGGCTCAGATTGCACCGGTCGCAGTACAGGTGCTCGGAGAAGGTCAGCTCCCGATCTCCCAGGTCCGCAATCAGGCGTCCGCCTCCGGCCTTGAGCGTCAGCTCCACCGAGTCGGTCAGTCGGGCAACCCGCTCCGGGTCGATGCGGACCCGGTCCACCACGATGTCGATGTCGTGCTTCCGCTTCTTGTCCAGGACCGGGGCGTGCTCTGCGCGCACGACTTCCCCGTCGATCCGGAAACGGACGAACCCGAGCCCCATCATCTCTTCGAACGTCTGCTTGAACTCCCCTTTGCGCTGCCTCACCAGCGGTGCCAGCAGGGTCACGGTGCTGTCCGCAGGGAGGGCTGCCAGCGCCCGCACGACCTGCTGAGCGTCCTGTCTTCCCACGGGCTGGTGGCACGAATGACAGCGCTGGTCGCCGGCGCGGGCATAGAGCACCCGCATGTAGTCGAGGATCTCGGTGACCGTGCCGACCGTCGACCGGGGGTTCGAGCTGGCTGTCTTCTGCTCGATGGCAACGGTGGGAGAAAGGCCCGACATCCGGCCGTACCGGGGTCGTTCTAGCTGCCCCAGGAACTGCCGGGCGTAGCTCGACAGGGACTCGATGTACTTGCGCTGCCCCTCGACGTAGATCGTGTCAAAGGCCAGCGAGCTCTTCCCCGAACCGCTGACCCCGGTGAACACCACCAGGCGATTCTTGGGGACTCTGAGGTCGACATCCTTGAGGTTGTGCTCCCCGGCCCCCGTTATCTCCAGCCAACTGCCGTTCATTCCATCGCTCCAGTCAGGCGCAGCAGCGCTCCGCCCTTCAGGGCGCGTGCTTGCGCGCCACCATGGGAAGCCGCTCCTCGAGGAAATCCTTGTACTTCCCGGCCGCAATGGCCGCCCGAACGCGTCGCATCATGTCCTGGTAGAAGTACAGATTGTGAGTCGTGTTGAGCACAGCAGCCAGCATCTCGCCCGAAACGAACAGGTGCCGCAGGTATCCCAGCGAGAAATGGCGGCAGGTGGGGCAGCCGCAATCCCGATCCGGGGGCTCGTCCTTGAGGCGGTAACCTGCCTGTTTCACGGAGATCTCCCCGTTCCATGTGAACAGGAGGCCGGTCCGCCCGCTGCGGGTTGGCAGCACGCAGTCGAACATGTCCACCCCGAGGGCCACCGACTTCAGGATGTCCTCGGGACGGCCGACTCCCATGAAATAGCGGGGTCGATTGGTCGGCAGCTTCGAAATTGAAGCGGCCAGCATCTCCATCATCAGCTCTTTGCTCTCACCGACGGACAGCCCGCCGATGGCCATGCCATCGAATGGGAGACCCGCCAGCTCCTCCGCATGGGCCCGCCTCAGGTGGGCGTGCATTCCTCCCTGGACGATACAGAACAGCGCATTGGCGCTACGCCGGTGGGCCAGGCACCGCTTCGCCCACCTCGTGGTCAGCGCCATCGAGCGGCGACAGTACTCCTCGTCCGAGTCCGGCTTGGGGCACTCGTCCAGCACCATCATGATGTCCGAGCCCAGTGTCTCCTGGATCTCAACGGCCTTCTCGGGAGTCAGCTCGTGCTTCGAGCCGTCGATGTGCGATCGGAACACGACTCCCTGCTCCTCCAGCTTCATGAGCGAGCTCAGGCTGAAGACCTGGTACCCGCCGCTGTCGGTCAGGATTGCCCCCTTCCAGGACATCATCCGGTGCAGTCCGCCCAGGGCCCGCACGACCTCCATGCCTGGCCTCAAATACAGATGATAGGTGTTGGAGAGCAGGATCCCGCTTCCGGAGCGGGCCACCTCCCACGGAGTGATACCCTTGACCGATCCCACCGTCCCGACCGGCATGAAGACCGGCGTCTCGAAGCTTCCGTGGGCAGTCGATACCTGCCCCAGTCGGGCTGCAGTCTCCGGGTCGTCACGCTCGAGAATCCACCGGAATTCCGACACCTGATCCCCCTCAACCCGGGCATCCTTCGGGCAGCTCTCCGAAACGGAGCATGCTACACCCTGGGACCGCATGCTTTCCGGCAGGCCCCTGGAGCCGATCGGCCGGGCAGGGCTGACTTTAGCCACGCCCCCTCCCAAGTCAAGCCGAGCTTGACAGGAACGGCCCGGGTGAATATAGTCAGCACAACCTCGGCTGATTTGAGGGAAATGGTGAGCAGTAGGGCGGCGGTGGCCGCCGTTCATTCGAAACCTTTAGAGGAGGATAGACGATGAAGAAGCTGTTGGCGCTGAGTGCAGCACTGGTTCTGGGAATGTTCGTGGCCGCTTGCGATTTCGGCGAAGGCGATGACGCCACTTCCGAGCCGACCGAGGAAGTGACCGGAGAGCCCGACAACTACGTTCCGCCGGAGGACACACAGGTGTCCGGTCCCTGCCAGGTCGGCGAGAGCGCCGGCTACACCAAGGTTCGGATCGAGGACAGCATGGACAACGCCACGCTGGATCCGAATGACTGCGGCTCGGGCAACCCCGGTGCGGACATCGACGCCGTCTGCATTTACGGCAGCGACGAGTCTGAGAAGGGCTGCGCCGCCACGGTCGAGGAAGAGCCGTGGGCCGATGCCACCTGCGAAAACGACAAGGCCGACCCGAACGAAGTCCTCGGCGCCCCGGATGGCGTTGCCCAGGACGGCACGTTCGTCGGCTACTTCTCCCTCAACGGCGGCGCCATCATCGTCGGCTTCGATGCCGGCATCGAGATGCTGTGCGGCGACACCGTTCACGTGTGGGAGATGTACAACCCCGACAAGCCGGGCTCGGTCGAGGACTACAAGATCACCCTCGGCACCTCCGACGGCCTGTGGAACATCGAGTCCGATTTCGCCACCGGCGAGAACGACATCGAAGTGACCTGGGAGTGGTAGTCGTTTTCCCCCCCCTGCAGTCATCCTGAACGCTCCGGCCTTCCAGCCTCCGAAACCACCACCGCCTCCCTGCCGGGAGTGAAGGACTTCGGCCTCTGCCCCACCTTGGCCTTGGCATCAGCCTCCCTGCCGGGAGTGAAGGACTTCGGCCTCTGCCCCACCTTGGCTTTGGCATCAGCGCCACTCGAACAATCGGCAAGATCTTCCCAGTTCGGATTTGCACTCTCCACCAGTGCGATCTTCTTGGACCGGCGCCACCCCTTGAGTTGCTTCTCCCGTGCGATGGCATCGAGGATCCGTTCGAAAGGTTCGAAGTAGACGAGCCGATCGACCGCGTAGCAGGCGGTGAACCCGGCATTCGACCTGCCTTTGTGTTCGGCGATGCGCCTCGAGAGCGAGTTCGTGACTCCGACGTAGAGGACTCGGGTTCGGCTCGCTGTGATGTACACCCAGTAGCGTCTCATGGTCATCTCCGGCGTTGTTGGTTGTGTGAGCGTCCTCGGGGCCTGTTATCGTCACGAGCGGGCGAAACGCGCGGAGGAAACGTTGTGGGCCGAGGTCCTTCCGCCGCCTCCAGGAGGGCACAGTCGGGGGAGAAGGCCGTGCGTCGGGGGCGTCAGGATGACGTGCCGAGCATGGGGGGTGGGGGAGGGGAGGGGGCCGAGGTCCTTCCGCCGCCTCCAGGAGGGCACAGCCGGGGGAGAAGGCCGTGCGTCGGGGGCGTCAGGATGACGTGCCGAGCATGGGGGGTGGGGGAGGGGAGGGGGCCGAGGGGCGGGAGCGGGCGGCGAGGAAGAATGTGCAAAGGAGCAGGGCGACAACCCACGCCCCGCCGAAGCCGTCCGGGGTGCGGGTGGCCAGGGTGCACCCGCAGCCGCTCGAACCGGCGGGCGGGGGATCAGCCTCCGTCGGATCCTCGTCCGGCAAGCCGGTGATGTCCCCCTCAGGCTCCGGCAGTTGCGGATGGCACACGCCATCGAAGCAGATGAATCCGTCCGCACAGGTCTCGACCGCATCCCAGTCGGGGCAGGCGCCGGTGGCAACCGCGCAGGCCTCGACCCCGGTCCCATCATCCGAACAGCGGCGGGAGCCAACGGGGCTGCACGGGGCATCGCACGCGGGTGGGCAGTCGGGACCGATGCAGGGCGAGACCGGTGCGCAGCCTTCCGCAGGATCGGTGCATTCCTCCCCGTCTGCGCAGGGCACGAAGGTCCTAACGAGGCAGCCGGAATCGCCCTTCGCACAGAGCCACGCGTGCGTCCCTTCGACGCTGCACCCCGCCTGTCCGGGCGCATCGCACGCATCGATGCAGGCGGAACAGCTTCCGGCCGGGAGGCAGTCGTACCAGCCGGCACCGGAGAACCCGGTGGGATCCCACCCGCAGCAGGAATCGCAGGTCTGTTCGTGGGGATACCCGTCACCACCGCAGAATTCCACGGTGCTGCCCATGCATTGCCCTTCGGCCGCCAGCCCGCCGCAGGCGGCCTGCTCCTCGCCGCACTTGTCGATCTCGTTGAGCGGGCAAAGCAGGGCCGGGGGATCCTGGAACGGCTCCAGGGCTCCGGCCGGGACCGTCTGCGTCACGCAGTGGATCGCCCCCCCCGCAGGGATGATCGAATCCGAGTTGACCGTCCAGACTTCGAGGTCGGGGGCCGCATCTCCGTAAACGCTGAGGGCCTCGGCCTCCAGATCCTTGAACTTCGAGTAGACGGGCACGAGCACCGTGTCGTTGACGATGAGGCTGTTCGTATAGGTGTACCAGACGCCGGTTTCGTCCCAGGGAAGCGGGAGCCGGAATACCTCGAGAGACTCCCCGGCCTCGTTCACCACCCCTTCCAGCATCTTCTCGTTTTCGTCCAGGATGGCAGCATTCTCCGGCTGGAGCGCAGGGTCGTAGCGGCCCAGCAGCACGTGCGTTTCGTCCATCATCTTGCTGAACATGTCCACGTGTCCTGTACCAAGACCCTTCGGTAACTTGTAGATGACCAATTGAGTACAACCGAGGTACTCCTTCATCCACTGGGTCACCTCGTCCTTCGTGTGGCCCCCGTTCTGAGAGAAGAGCTTCTCGGTCGCGTAGCAGGTGCCGTGCGGGTCGGCCATGAAGTTGCCGCCTTCGTAGGACATGGAGGGGCGGAAGACATTGATCCCCCAGTGCAGGGCCAGCTTGGTGGGAATGGCATCGTCGTAGGCCCGGCCGTGGTAGTAGCGGAAGTCGATGAGTCCGACGCGGCCGGAGTCCACCGCCACGGTCGCGAGCGGCCCGTAGTCGCGAGTCCAGTTGGCGTTGGTCTCCCCCACATCGACAAACTCGTACGCGTCGGACCAGATGTCCCACGACTTGAGCTGCTTGGTGAGCTCTTCGACCTGTCCGGGCGTGTGGAACAGCACGATTCGGTCCACGTGACCCACGAGTCCCTTGAGAATGCCTTTGTGGAAGCTGGAAATCTTGCCGCTTGGCCGCAGCATGACCGCCTGGCTCGGCTCGAATTCGGCGTAGGGGCGGACCGGCACCACGGGGGGGGCGGTCACCCCGAACCACTCGGGATGGGCCTGGCGGTAGTCGTCCCACTCGTCGGCCTTGCCGGGGGACAGCTGCTCCCAGGCTTCCTCCCACGCGGGAAGCCCTCCAGAAGATTGGTCTATGGCCTCTCCCGCGTGCGCCCCGCTAGCGCTCGCACACAACAGCACGATGCCCAGTACCGAAATCGTGGCGATCGATTCGTGTTCCATGAGCCCCCCTGCTCGGCCAGGCGGGCCGGGCTGTGCCATCCGGAAACGAGTCCGGCTCTCGAGGCGACGCCCGGAGTCCGCCACGGGAGCATATCCCCATCGTGAGGTGCGGGCAACTCGCCGGGTCGCGTGCGGGGTGCCCGCCTGTCACCCGCGGCCGCGAGAAAACGCGACGGCCGAATCGTCACGGTGCAATCAAAAGGTGGTTGTATCCCGCTCGCGGGGCTGGTATATGTTAACTCTGGTATGTTGGGGAAGGGAGTCGGGGCTCGTTTCCCCTCGGTTGCGGAACGGGGCGTAGAAGCACATCTTGAGGAGGGTGCCATGTGTTGTCGGAACACGCTGAGCCATGTCGTAACTCCGTTGCTGGCCATAGCGCTTCTCTGGGGCGCTGGCTTGAGCTCCTGCTCGCCGCAGGCGCCGAGCACGCCGGGGACGGATGCCGAGGTTACTCCCCCTGGGGACACGGTGGATGCCAAGGACCAGGGGAGCGACGTGGCGACCGATGAGCTCGACACCCTTTCCGATGAGAAGGACGAGAAGGTGGAGCCCGATGTCCCGGATGTCGGCCCGGACGGCCCGGACTGCCCGTTTGCCGTGTGCAAGGAAGGGGAGTTCCAGTGCAAGATGGCCGGCAAGAAGATTGTCGTCTGCGAGAAGGACGAAGACGGCTGCTTCACCTGGTCGAAGATGGAGGACTGCCCCGCTGGCCAGGTCTGCAAGGACAAGGTGGGTTGCGCCTGCCAGTATGGTGCCTGCGAGGCCGGGGATACGCTGGCCGAGGTGTGCGGCGGCAAGCCGCTCGAGCAGTGCGAGATGTGGATCTGCCAGGAGGGCTGCTGCCAGACGGCCCTGGTCGAGGATTGCTGCGATGAGATCCAGGACTGCGAGGACTGCATCGAGCTCGAGACCGGCAACCCCGTGGAGTGCACCGACGAGCTCCCCGAAGGCGTCGTCAAGAACCTGTGCACCCAGGACGCATGCAGCGACGGCAAGTGCGAGCACTTCGACAAGGTGAAGGAAGGCTACTGCAACGACGGTGACATGTGCACGCTTGATTCGTGCGACCCGCTGACCGGTGCCTGCACCCACACCGACTCGGGGGAGTGCGTCGACGTGCCGTGCTGGGGCGATTCCGTTGAAGATGCCGACACCATGTGCAACGACCTCAACCTCTGCACGGCGGAGGCCTGCAAGTTTGCCGAAGGATTCGCACCGTGGGAGAGCCCGCTGCCGCCCGTCCTTATCGATGAGAACGGCGACCTGATTCCGGTGGAAAACTGGCCGGCCAACGTGGGGCTGTGCGTTTACGTCAACAAGCTGGAAGAAGGGGATTGCGACGACCAGGACAAGTGCACGACGGACTCGTGCAATCCGGAGACGGGGTGTGAGAACCTGCCCGACTACGGCAGCCCGGACCCGGACTGCTTCTGCATCCCCGATGCTCCGGACGCCTGCCAGGAGGGGGCTGATGCGTGCACGCTGCGCTGGTGCGACCCTCTTACCGAGATGTGCAAGACCAAGCTGAAGGACTGCAACGACAAGAATCCGTGCACCGTGGACAGCTGCGACCCCGCGGCGCCAGAGGGGGAGGACCCCTGCGTGCACATCAAGGACCCGAAGTGCGAAGGCGAAATCTGCGCCACCGACAACGTGGACGAGTGCCTCGATGCGGTCGGTCCGGACGGCGAGTACCTCTTTGCCCCGCCCACGGGGCCGAGCGGCCCGGTCAGCATGCCCGAGGGTTACATTCCCAACCTGTGCACTGCGGACCTGTGCATCTTCCAGACCGGCGTCGAGTGGGGCATCTGCCAGCACACGGAGCTGACCTGCGACATGGGCAAGTGCTTCAACGCCAAGTGCAATCCTCTGTCGGGCAAGTGCGAGGGCGAGCCGGTCAACTGCGATGACGAGAACCCGTGCACCGTGGACGGCTGTGACGATGCCACTGGCTGTACGCACAACCCGTATCCGTGCCCGGTTTCGGATGTGTGCCACACGGCGTCGTGCATCCCGGACCTTGTTGACCCCAAGCTGCCCAAGTGTGTCGAGGAGCTGAACCCGTGCCCGAAGAAGACCTGCAAGATCGGCCTGTGCGACCCGAAGGCGGGCGGTCAGTGCGTTTACACGGACGACCCGTGCAGCGACGCTGAGCCGTGCACGGATGACCAGTGCGACCCGATTTCGGGCAAGTGCACCCACACGCCCAAGGACGCCAAGTTCTGCGATGACAAGGACCTGTGCACGACCGACTCGTGCGACCCGGTGATGGGCAAGTGCCTGCACAAGGAAATGAACTGCGAGGACGGGGACAAGTGCACCGTGGATTCGTGCCACCCGCTCACGGGCCAGTGCATCCACGTCCCGATGCCGTGCGCCGGCGACGTGTGCAACACCTGCAAGTGCGACAAGAAGACCGGCCAGATCGTCCTGACGCCGATCAACTGCCCTTCGAACGACAAGTGCACCAAGGGGCAGTGCATGATCGAGGCGGGCGGCTGCGTTTACCAGAACGTCTGCACCTGCCTCGTCGATGGCATCCCGACCGACAAGAAGTGCGATGACAAGAACGGCTGCACGCAGGATACGTGCGTCTGTTCGGTCTGGGACCCGGACGGGATCCACTGCAAGGATGCGTACTGTGCGGCCCCCAAGCCGCTGACGTGCAAGGACAACGACCTGTGCACGCAGGACTCCTGCGACCCGGTTTCGGGCAAGTGCGTGTTCTACCCGGCCCCGTGCAACGATAACAACAACTGCACCAGCGATGGATGCGACTCGAAGACGGGCAAGTGCTTCCACGAGGCCACCGTCTGCAACGACAATAACCAGTGCACGAAGGACACCTGCGACCCGGCCGTCGGCTGCAAGTACGCTCAGCAGCCGTGCACCGACAACGATCCCTGCACGGAGGACAAGTGCGACCCGGGCCTGGGGTGCCAGTTCCCTGCGAAGAGCTGCGACGACTACAGCCCGTGCACGCAGGATCTGTGCGACCCGGTCAACGGACTGTGCGTGAACCAGCCCGTGCTCTGCCCCGACGACGGCAACATCTGCACCACCGAGGGGTGCGACGCGAACACCGGGTTCTGCAAGACCACGGCGAAGAACTGCGACGACAAGAACAAGTGCACCGTCGATTCCTGCATCGACCAGCTCGGTGTGGCGACCTGCACGAACGTGCCGCCGGATTGTGCGGACATCGACCCCTGCACCCTGGACCAGTGCGACCCGCTCACGGGCAACTGCCAGCATATCAAGAGCGACTGCAACGATTCGAAGAAGTGCACCAACGACTACTGCGATCCGGTCGAGGGATGCCAGAACGTGGCGGTCCAATGCAATGACGGCAACCCCTGCACCACCGACGGCTGCAACGAAGCCACCGGCGACTGCAACAACGTGCCGAAGAACTGCGACGACGGCAACCCCTGTACGGTCGACCTGTGCAACAAGTCGAACGGCAAGTGCTACAACCCGCCGGTCAACACCGACGACGCCAACCCCTGCACCGTGGATACCTGCGACCCGGATACGGGCGCCCAGGTCCACAACTACATCGACTGCGACGACGGGAGCCCCTGCACCATCGACGTCTGCAACATCGGCAACGGGCTTTGCGAGAACATCCCGAACTCGTGCAACGACAACAACAACTGCACCAAGGATACCTGCGACGAAGTCGTCGGCTGCGTGAACAGCAACATCTGCGGCTGCTGCCCGGCCGGCACGAACCAGCTGGACGATTCCCTGTGCAAGGATACCGTGCCTGGCACGGGGAGCCCCAACCTGTGCACGCTCGATGCCTGCTACCTGGACGGTGCGACCAACAAGTGCCTCTGCAAGAACAACCCGGTGTCGTGCACCGATGACGGCAACAAGTGCACGTTGGAGAAATGCGACCCGGTCACCGGCAAGTGCCTGCATGAGCCGGCCCCGTGCGACGATTCGAACAAGTGCACCATCGACGAGTGCATTCCGGCCGACGGAAGCTGCACGCATCTGCCCAAGGTGTGCAACGACCAGAACCCGTGCACCGAGGACTCGTGTGCTCCGGCCACGGGCAACTGCGTGTACAAGCCCAAGGACTGCAGCGACGGCAACTTCTGCACCAGCGACGTGTGCGTGGAAGCGACCGGAGCGTGCAAGTACACGCCGGTCGACCCGGAGGACGGGGACCTGTGCACTCTCGATTGGTGCGACCCGGTCGTCGGCATCAAGCACCAGCTCATCAGCGTGGACGACGGCAACAAGTGCACCATCGACACCTGCGACAAGGCCACCGGTGCGCCGAAGAACACGCCGGTCGACTGCGGCGACAAGAACGTGTGCACCGTGGACTACTGCGTCCCGGCCACCGGCAAGTGCATGAACGACGCCATGCCGTGCAGCGACGGCAACGCCTGCACCAAGGATGCGTGCAACCCGGCCACCGGCCTTTGCGAGTACAAGTTCTCCTGCGACGACAAGAACCTGTGCACGGACGACTTCTGCAACACCATGACCGGCTGCAGCAACGTCAACGTCAATTGCGACGACGGCAATGCCTGCACTTCGGACGTGTGTGACCAGGCCACGGGCAAGTGTGTCCACGGCAAGCTGGACTGCGACGACAAGAATGCGTGCACCATCGACCTGTGCGACCCGGCCAGCGGCGGGTGCAAGCACACGAACAAGTGTGAGGACGGCAACCCGTGCACGCTCGACGTGTGCGACCCGACCACACTGAAGTGCTCGTACAAGCCGGCGTGCGACGACTCGAGCAAGTGCACCAAGGACGACTGCAACGTCAACACCGGTGAGTGCACCTACCTGCCCGTCGACTGCAAGGACGCGAACCTCTGCACGACGGACGAGTGCAACCCGGCCACGGGCTGCGT
Source organism: uncultured Myxococcales bacterium (assembly GCA_903895725.1). Lineage (GTDB taxonomy): Bacteria > Myxococcota_A > UBA9042 > CAIXZC01 > CAIXZC01 > CAITUV01. The sequence goes on from CAITUV010000043.1 coordinate 58,932, forward strand.
CAACAAGGTGAAGTCGTGTGACGATGCGGACAAGTGCACGCTGGACGTTTGCGACGGCAAGACCGGGGGGTGTGTCAACACGCCGGCCATCTGCGACGACGGGGACCTGTGCACCATCGATTCGTGCAACCCGGCCACCGGGGCCTGCACATACGAGCTGCTGTGCGACGACGGCGACGGCTGCACCGTGGACAAGTGCGTGCTGGCCGGCGGTGAGGCCACCTGCTCCCACACGCCCAAGGTGTGCAACGACAAGCTGCTGTGCACCAGCGACTCCTGCATCAAGGATACGGGGGCCTGTGTGTTCACTCCCAAGGATTGCGGGGATACGGACCTGTGCACCGTGGACACCTGCAACGCGCTCGACGGCACCTGCAAGCATGTTGCCAAGAACTGCAACGACAACAACAAGTGCACTTCGGACGCCTGCGACGGCGTCACCGGCAAGTGCGTCAACACGATGATGGACTGTGCGGACACCAACCTCTGCACCACTGACTACTGCGACCCGAAGACCGGGGTGTGCAAGCACGACTACAACCTCTGCAACGACAGCAACAAGTGCACCGTCGACCTGTGCATCCTCGAGACGGGCAAGTGCCAGAACACGCCGGTCAACTGCGACGACGGGGATGCCTGCACCGACGACTCGTGCGACGGCGCCACGGGCAGCTGCACGCACAAGACAAAGAGCTGCAATGACTCCAACCTCTGCACCACCGACTGGTGCAGCAAGGCAGACGGCTGCCACAACGACGCGAAGCTGTGCGACGACGTGAACGCCTGCACGACCAACAACTGCAACCCGGCCACGGGCGGGTGCTACTACACGCCGCTGGACTGTGACGACAAGGACCTCTGCACCACCGATACCTGCGACAAGGCCAAGGGGTGCCAGGTTGCCAAGAAGTGCAACGACGGCTATGTGTGCACCAACGACCTCTGCAACCCGAACACCGGGGCCTGCACTTACAAGAATGCCTGCGACGACGGCGATGCCTGCACCAACGACATCCCGACGCCCAACGGCGACAAGTGCGACTGCAAGCTGGAAGCCGTGGCCTGCGACGACAAGGTGCCGTGCACGGACGATTCGTGCGACCCGGCCAAGGGATGCGTCAACGTGGCCAAGACGTGCGACGACGGCAACAAGTGCACCGTCGACATGTGCGAGAAGGCGACGGGGATCTGCAAGAACACTCCGATCACCTGCAACGACAACGACGACTGCACGAAGGATTCCTGCGCGGCGGAGACCGGGAGCTGTGACTACACTCCGGCCTGCGACGACGGGATCAAGTGCACCGTGGACAACTGCAGCCCGGGGGCCGGAGTGCCGGATGGCAAGTTCACCTGCGACATCAAGCCCAAGGCCTGCGACGACAGCAACAAGTGCACCGTGGATTCCTGCGACGAGGAGACGGGCAACTGCGTGTACCAGGAGCTCGACAAGGACGACGGCAACGCGTGCACCGTGGACATCTGCAACCCCATCACGGCGGAGGTCTACCACGTAGCGCTCGACTGCAACGACTTCAACGCCTGCACCATGGACTCGTGCAACCCGGATACCGGCTGCGTGAACACGGCCATGGACTGCGACGACAAGGACCTGTGCACCTTCGACTACTGCGACCCGTCCCTGGGCGTCTGCAAGCACGACCCCAAGCAGTGCGAGGATGCCAACGCCTGCACGACGGACTACTGCGACCTGGCCACGGGCAAGTGCGTGAATCAGCCCAAAAAGTGCGACGATGGCAATGCCTGCACCGAGGATGTCTGCCAGGCAGCGACCGGTCAGTGCAAGTACCTCGTCAAGAACTGCGATGACGGCAATGCCTGCACGGCGGACACCTGCGACGCCCAGAGCGGATGCTCCAACGTGGCCAAGGTGTGCAAGGACAACAGCGCCTGCACGGTGGACGGATGCAACGCTCAGACGGGGCTGTGCGAATACAAGCCGGTGGACTGCAACGACTTCAGCATGTGCACCGACGATGCCTGCGACCCGGACCCGGCCGTGGGCTGCTACCACATCTCCATCTGCAACGACACGAACCCTTGCACGACAGACCTGTGCGATGAGAAGACCGGCAAGTGCACCTACACGCCGGCCTGCGACGACGGCAATGCCTGTACGTTCGACGATTGCAAGATTGATTCGGGCGCATGCACGCACGAGGCGATCAACTGCAACGACAACAACCTCTGCACCGCGGACAGCTGCGACAAAGCCAAGGGGTGCGTGAACGCCTGGAATAACTGCGACGACGGCAACAAGTGCACGGTGGACACGTGCGACCCGGCCAACGGCAAGTGCCTGAACGACCCGAAGGACTGCGGCGACGACGACATCTGCAGCGACGACCTTTGCGACACCAAGACCGGCGAGTGCAAGCACACGCTCCACTGCGACGACAAGAACCTCTGCACCACCGACTTCTGCAACACGGTGACCGGAGCCTGCACTTACGAGACCGTGGTGTGCAACGACGGTGACAAGTGCACGGTGGACACGTGCGACCCGCTGACGGGTGCCTGCAATTACTCCTCCACCGCGTGCGACGACAAGGACGCCTGCACCAACGACTTCTGCAAGCCGGCCGACGGCACGTGCTCCTACGTGGCGGTGGGCTGCATCGACGCGGACCCGTGCACCGACGACTCATGTGACAAGGTGAAGGGCTGCCTCCACACGGCCAAGGTGTGCGACGACAAGGATCTGTGCACCAACGACTTCTGCAATCCGGCGAGCGGGGCCTGTACCTACCAGAGCAAGAAGTGCAACGACGGTGACCCCAAGACCTGGGACTCCTGTGACGTGGCCACGGGCGAGTGCGTCTACAAGCCGTGCGCCTGCGACGACGGGAACAAGTGCACCGACGACTCCTGCGACAACACCGGCAAGTGCGTCTACACGACGACCAACTGCGACGACAAGGATGCCTGCACCACGGACATCTGCACTGCGGACAAGGGTTGCCAGTACCAGAACAAAGACTGTTCCGACGGCAACGCGTGCACCGACGACGTCTGCAACAAGGACACGGGCATCTGCTCGAACCTGGCCAAGTCGTGCGACGACAAGAACATCTGCACGAAGGATTCCTGCGACCCGAAGCTGGGGTGCCAGAACCTGGCGGCCTGCGATGACGGATATGCCTGCACGACCGACGTGTGCAACCCGGCCGACGGCAAGTGCACCTACAAGCCCAAGTGCGAGGATTCCAACGCGTGCACGAAGGACACGTGCGACGTGGCCACGGGCAACTGCACGAACGTGGCCATCTCGTGCGACGACAAGAACCCGTGCACCGACGACGCGTGCAACCCGGCCGTGGGATGCGTGAGCACTCCCAAGGTCTGCTCCGACTCGAACCTGTGCACGACCGATTCGTGCAAGGCCGACACGGGCGATTGCGTGTTCACTCCCAAGAGCTGTGACGACGTGAACCCGTGCACCCTGGACAGCTGCGATGCGGCCACGGGCAAGTGCAGCTACAAGCCCAAGTGCGACGATTTCAAGAACTGCACCACGGACACTTGCAATGCGGCGACGGGGGCCTGCGCCAACACGCCGGTGGTCTGCAACGACAACGCTCCGTGCACCACCGACACCTGCGACGAGGCCACGGGCAAGTGCACCTACAAAATGAAGGACTGCGACGACAAGAACGCGTGCACCGACGACCTGTGCGACCCGCTCACCACCAACTGCGTCAACGTGGTCAAGAGCTGCAACGACAACAACAACTGCACCGACGACTCCTGCGACCCGGCGACGGGCTGCAAGAACGTGGCCAAGACCTGTGACGACGGCAACAAGTGCACGTCGGACACCTGCAACCCGAGCAACGGGCAGTGCGACAACATCCTCAAGACCTGTGCGGACAACAACAAGTGCACGGTGGATTACTGCGACCAGAATACCGGCAGCTGCGTCTACCAACCCCAGGTCTGCGACGACAAGAACAACTGCACCGACGACTCGTGCGACACGCTGACCGGCGAGTGCAAGTACACCACGAAGAATTGCGACGACAAGAGCAAGTGCACCACCGACTTCTGCGATGCGCAGCTCGGCTGCGTCAACCAGATGAAGGATTGCAGCGACGGCAACGCCTGCACCGAGGACTCGTGCGACGCGGTTACCGGCCTGTGCAAGAACACCACCATGGATTGCAAGGACGGCAACCCGTGCACGCTGGACAAGTGCGAGCCGGACAAGGGGTGCGTCTGGACCTCCAAGTGTGAGGACGGGCTCAAGTGCACCACTGACCTGTGCAATCCGCTGGACGGCGCCTGCACTTACAAGCAGAAGTGCGACGACTCGAACTTCTGCACGACCGACGTCTGCAAGGAGACCGACGGAAGCTGCTCGACGACTCCCGTCAACTGCGATGACAAGAACCTGTGCACGAACGATTCGTGCGACCCGACCAAGGGGTGCGTCAACACGCTGAAGTCGTGCGACGACAAGAACCCGTGCACGGACGACAAGTGCGATGCGTTGACGGGCAACTGCTCCAACACGGCCAAGGTCTGCGACGACAAGGACATCTGCACGACGGACAGCTGCGACCCGGTCTCGGGCGTCTGCAAGTTCGCCAGCAAGTGCGAAGATGGGAACAAGTGCACGGTCGACTCGTGCGATCCGGCCCAGGGAGGCAAGTGCACGAGCGTACCGCTGGTCTGCGACGACAAGAGCAAGTGCACGGACGACAAGTGCGACCCGGCCAGCGGGAACTGCGTGTTCACCGCCAAGGCATGCGACGACGGCCTCAAGTGCACGGACAACAAGTGTGATCCGCTGACGGGCAACTGCTCGTTCCCGCCCAAGGAGTGCGACGACAAGAACATCTGCACGACCGACTACTGTGATGCGGCAACGGGCAACTGCGTCAACGACCCCAAGAACTGCGGGGACAACAACCTCTGCACCACGGACTCGTGCGACATGGTCAACGGCGGCTGCATCAACGCCCCGAAGGACTGCAACGACAACAACCCGTGCACCAACGACACCTGCAATGCGGCGGACGGCAAGTGCGCCAACACTCCGATTCCGTGCAACGACAGCAACGCCTGCACGGACGACAAGTGCGTCAACGGCCAGTGCCAGTACACGACCAAGGTCTGCAGCAAGCCGGACAAGTGCCTGGTCACCGGCTGTGACCCGCAGACCGGTTGCTGGGAGAAGGCCAAGGACTGCAACGACGGCAACGCGTGCTTCGATGACCTGTGCGATCCGTCGTCGGGCAACTGCCTGCACCCGGCCGTGGACTGCAACGACAACAACCTCTGCACGGTGGATTCGTGCGACCCGGGTGCCACGGGCAAGGCCAACGGCTGCGAGAACAAGCTGATGGTTTGTGACGACAAGAACCCGTGCACGACCGACACGTGCGATCCGGCGACGGGCAACTGCAAGAACGTCAACTACTGTGACGACGGCTTGAAGTGCACCACGGAACAGTGCGACCCGGCCACCCTGCAGTGCACCTTCCTGCCGAAGAACTGCGACGATGGCGACAAGTGCACTTCGGATTCCTGTTCTGAGGTCAAGGGCGGCGCGTGCGTCAACCAGGTCAAGGACTGTGTGGACTACGTCGACCCGGCCAAGACCGTCCCTGACCTGTGCACTCTCGACAGTTGCGACAAGGGCACCGGCGAATGCCTCCACGAGCAGAAGAACTGCAACGACAACAACATCTGCACTGCGGACTCCTGCAACAAGCTGACCGGCGAGTGCAAGTACGCTCCGTCCTGCTCGGACAACAATAAGTGCACGACCGACTTCTGCGATGCGCAGACGGGTGCCTGCTCGCACCAGAACGTGGTCTGCGACGACAAGAACCCGTGCACGACCGATTCGTGCGACGTGCTGACGGGAAGCTGCAAGTACACGGCGATCAAGTGCTCGGACGGCGATGCCTGCACGCAGGATGTCTGCTCGCCCAACGGCCAGGGCGGATTCGTCTGCACCAACCCGCCGTGGGACTGCAACGACGCCAACCCGTGCACGGTCGATTCGTGCAACAAGACCGACCCGGATGGCAACGGCTGCATGAACCAGGCCAAGGTGTGCGACGACAAGAACCTGTGCACCGTCGATGCCTGCGATCCGAAGTCGGGTGACTGCACCTACAATGCCAAGAATTGCGGCGACGGCAACCCGTGCACGGTGGATCTCTGCGACAACGGCACCGGCAACTGCTCCAACTCGCCGCTCGTCTGCGACGATGCCAGCAAGTGCACCACGGACAAGTGCGACCCGGCCACCGGGAACTGCATCTACACGGCCATCTCGTGCGACGACGGCAAGAAGTGCACCAACGACACCTGCGACCCGTCGGTGGGCTGCAAGAACCACCCGAAGGAATGCATCCCGAACCCGGCCGACCCGTGCATGACCTACGGATGCACCGAGCTGACCGGCAACTGCTTCCAGGAGACGAAGAACTGCGACGACAAGGACCCGTGCACTACGGGGGACTACTGCGACCCGGATTCGGGCGGCTGCGTCAACGTGGCCATGGTCTGCAACGACGGCAACAAGTGCACCGACGACAAGTGCGGGCCCGATCCGCTGGCCCCGACCAAGGGCAAGTGCTTCTTCACGACCGTGAGCTGCGACGACAACAACGCCTGTACCGACGACTCGTGCGATCCCGTCAAGGGGTGCCAGAACAAGGCCAAGGCGGGCGTGCAGTGCACGTCCGAGGCCCAGTGCGGCGACGGCAGCCTCTGCACCAACGACGTGTGCGACACGACCGTCACCTGCAAGTGCTCCAACCCGACCAAGAGCTGCAACGACAGCAACTGCTGCACGGTGGACTCGTGCGACCCGGCCAAGGGGTGCGTCAACGCCATCCAGTACGACGGGTGTGCGGTGTGCAAGCTCGACAAGGACTGCCTGGTCGAGTGTCCCAAGATCAACGGCGTCCCCATCTCGCCGGACGACCCGGTTACCGGCAAGTGCGACCCCGATACCAAGGTGGTCTACGATGCCAAGGGGGTGCCTCACATCCAGCGCACGGCCTGCACCACGTGGTACTGCGACCTGGCCGCTCAGGGCTGCGGTACCGGCTCGGGCAAGTGCTCCTACACGATCAAGGACTGCAGCGACAACAACGTCTGCACCCTCGACTTCTGTATTCCCGACGGAGCCAATGCCGGCGAGTGCCTGCACGAGGCCAACCCGCTGTGCTGCACGGCCAAGACCGATCCTCCGCTGATGGAGGAAGACCCGGCCTGGGACCCGGCCAAGTCACTCTGCTTCGACGACGACCCGTGCACGACGGACTTCTGCGACTACGACACGGGGAGCTGCTACTACGAGCCCGTCGTCTGCTTCGACGGCAACGAGTGCACCATCGACGCGTGCGTCTCGGACAAGGGCGGCTGCGTCTACACGGGCATCGAGAACTGCCGGTACACCTGCTACAACGATTACGACTGCCGCTTCGACCACGGCAAGAACATCGGCGAGGTCTGTGACGATGGCAACACGGTATCGGGCGACGGCTGCCGGAAGGACTGCCGGAGCGCCGAGACGTGCGGCAACGGCGCAGTCGACACGGCCAAGGCCGAGGAGTGCGACGATGGCAACACGGCGGCCGGCGACGGCTGCTCTGCCACCTGCAAGCTCGAGATTGCCGCCACCTGCGGCAACGGCAAGATTGATGCCGGCGAGGCCTGCGACGATGCCAACAAGGTCAGCAAGGACGGCTGCCGGAAGGACTGCAAGAGCAAGGAGACCTGCGGCAACGGCCTCGTCGACACGGAGAAGGGCGAGGAGTGCGACGACGGCAACAAGATTCCGGGCGACGGCTGCGGCAACACCTGCAAGCTCGTGCCCGACATGGCCTGCGGCAACATGCTGGAGGACCCGGCCGACGTGGACTTCCTGTGCAGCACCGAGTACTGCACGTTCACGGCCGACCCGTTTGGAACCTGCATCTACGAGACGCTCGAGTGCGACGACGGACACGCCTGTACGGACTTCGTCGAGTGCGCACCGGCTTCCGGCTGCCAGCACGTGCCGGTCGTGGGCTGCAATGATACCTCGTGCGTCAAGCCTCAGGGCCAGGAAGCCCAGGCACCGGAGTGCTTCGACGACAACCTGTGCACGGGCGACACCTGCGGTGAGGATGGCAAGTGCATCGTCCTACTGATCCCGTGCGACGACAACGACGGTTGCACCATGGACTGGTGCGATCCCAAGACCGGCTCGTGCATGCACAAGCAGGCGGCCAACTGCGTCTCCGACTGCACGCAGCTCGGGGGCAACTCGGCCTGCAACGACAACGACTTCTGCACGGTCGACGAGTGCGACGAGTTCAACGGCGTCTGCAAGTACAACCTGCTCGAGTGCGACGACCATGACGTCTGCACGACCGACACGTGCGATGCCGCAACCGGGTGCAAGTTCACCACCATCGCCAACTGCAAGGGCTGCTCAGTGGACAAGGATTGCGACGACGGCAACGTCTGCACCATGGACCGCTGCCGTGAGGCCAATCCGCTCAGCCTCGACGACGCCAACTACATCGGCGACGGGTTCCAGCACCCGGCCAAGTACTGCACCTACCGGTCGGTTTGCGCCAGCTGCACGACCGATGCGGACTGCACGGCCGCCATGGCCGACAACCTCTGCATCACCAGTGCCAAGTGCAACGTCGCCACCGGGTTCTGCGACCTCAAGATCACTCAGTGCGACGACAAGGACCCGTGCACCGAGGACGAGTGCAACATCTTCACCGGCGAGTGCGTCAACGCCCCGGTCGCCAACTGCTGCGACACCATCGAGGACTGCGTGGACACCAATCCCTGCACCGGGCGCTGGTGCGACACGACCGCCAAGGAGTGCAACTTCCCGTACTACCTGTGCGACGACTGGGATCCGTGCACGGCAGATTCCTGCGACTACTTCACGGGCAACTGCAAGCACGAAGACCTGGCCAATTGCTTCGACGAGTGCGAGAAGGATCTGGACTGCCGCTACCACGCGGACCCGGTCAACTGGTGCTCGGTCCCGACCTGCGATCTGGATGCCAAGACCATGAGCATGAAGTGCAACTACGCTGTGCTGGAGTGCTCGGACGCTTTGGCCTGCACGACGCAGGACTGCCTGTCCAACTTCGGATGCATCTTCTTCCCCGACACGCCGTGCGACGTGGTCTGCACCAAGGATTCCGACTGCAACGACGGCGACCTTTGCTCCACCGACACGTGTGACAAGGCCAAGGGCGAGTGCAAGTACGAGGCCGTGGTCTGCGACGACGGCAACGAGTGCACCTACAAGGAGTGCGACAACCGGACCGGCAAGTGCGTGTTCACCGAGTGCCCGGATTGCAAGTGCGAGAACTGCTCTCTGCACGAGCCCGGCTTCTGTGACGACGGCAACGTCTGCACGACGGATTCCTGCCCCGAGGGCGACTTCCCGACCTGCAAGCACCGTTGGTTGACCTGCAACGACGGCAACCCCTGCACGCAGGACGTCTGCGATCCGGTCAAGGGCTGCACGGCCGTGCCCATCGAGAAGTGCATCGGCTGTACCAGCGATTCCGCCTGCGACGATGGAAACGACTGCACCATCGACATGTGCACCGACAACTCCTGCGAGCACGTATACATCTGCGGCTAACGCTCCGCCGGCATCTCCGCTCAGCCTGTCGAACTTTCGGCGGGCTGAGCGTGTAGCTGTCCCTCCCACTTAGTTGGGGCTGTGTGCCGCCAGTCTCCGCATAGTCGGGGCTGTATGCCGCGACCGTCAGCGTGGTGGGGGATATGTGCCACCAGTCTCCGCGTGGTGGGGGTTATGAGCCACCGGCATGGAATGCCGGTGATGATTGTCGCTCCACAGGACCTTTCAGCTGCCGGGCCAGCCTCCTCGACTTCTCCACTTTCAGCTTCACCAGTCCTTGCAGCGGGGAGTGGTAGTCTTCGCAGAGCAGGCTCGGTCGTCGCAGTCGACGTCGGTCGATGCAGTCGCGGATCAGTCTTCGCAGTCGGGGGTTTCGAGAAGCTGGCCGTCACGGATGACGCGGCAGGAGGCGAGGAAGGGGTCTGCAACGTCCTCGGGGGCCAGGGAGGGGTGGAGAACCCAGGAGCGAAGGAACGCTGCGACCGAGGGAGCCGGTCGGAGGCTTCGGGGGGATCCGTTGACGAGGATACTGACCGTGTCGTCCGGGTCGGAGAGCTGAGAGACGCGTACCCACACATCCAGATGGCGGACCCGGTCGACGTGGGACACCTCGACGGAGCAGCCCTGGTCGGAGCAGGCAGTGGACACGGTGTGGTTGTCGCCCTGGAGAGACACGAAGCCGAGGATCCGCCGTTCCGCGTCGAACGGTGCGGTCACGCGGAGTTGGTCGTCGTCGGGGAGCGTGAGTGTCGAGAGGAAGTCCAGCACGTCCTGGTTGCTCTGGGGGTAGAAGTCGTGTTCCCCGGGGTACTCGACGTAGCGGTGATGCACATCGAGGCGCTTGAGGACATCCACGGCCAGGCGGGCCTGCTTGATGCCGCACTTGGAGTCCTCGACTGCGTGGATGACGTAGACGCCCCGGCCCCTGAGGTTGGCGAGTTCGGCATCGGTCACTCTCCGGATTCCGCAACGGACGACGATACCGGCGAAGATGTCCGGGTGGCGCGAGCCGATGTTCCAGGTCCCCGTGGCGCCGGCCGAATACCCGTTGAGATAGATCCGGCTTCGGTCGACGCGGAAACGGACCACGGCATCGCGGAATGCCTCGAAGAAGGCCTCCTCGCCGACTTCCCGGTGCCATCGTCCGCCGTCCAGGTTCGGTGAGATGAGGATGAAGCCGCGCCGAGAGGCTTCACCGCGCCAGTACTTGTAGTGCACACGTTCGCAGTGCCTAGGCGGGTTGCCGTGGAGCGAGAAGATCGTCGGCCACTCCCGGTCAGTGCCGTAGCCTTCGGGCAGCTCGTACAGGTAGTAGCTTCCCGAGGGGAGGTCAACGCGACCCGAGAGCTCGGCCGGGACGTTCCGGTAGGGGGCCGCGACGGGAAGGAGGTGGAGAAGCTCGGCAACGTTCCATTGCCGAATCCTCTCGGCGACCTCTGCAGTCGGGCGGATGAGGAAGGCCGACAGCTCCTTGCCCCGGGGGTCCTTGGCAAGCAGGGCCGGTTGCCCGGCGATTCCAGCCAGTGAAACGAGAAGCAGCAGGTGGTTCAGTCCGTAGGCAATCATGACATGAATCGTACGCTGCACGCGACGCGTGTCAAAACTCCGTGCCTTACGGGGGCACGTCGCACAGCACCTATTCTTGACGACGGACCCAGGATGCAGTTAAATGCACGTTCGATTTGGTAGGTAGCAGCTGCCTGCGCCGGGGAGGCGGAATGACAGATGTTCTGGGGATCGACAGCTGGGTGCTCGATCAGGCGCTCGAGTTCCTTCCGGACGCAGCGTTGAGCTGCAACGAAGGGGGGCGGATCCTCGGCACCAACCGGGAAGCCACGGTCCTCCTCCGGAGGGAGGCGCGGGACTTGCACGGGATGGGGCTGGGCGTGTTCCTGCCCGCAGTGGCCGAGTGGGTGGAGTCAGACACATTTCTGGACATGGTCCGTTCGGGGGGGCTCGACTCTGAGCAGGAGCTGGTGGATGCGTCGGGCCGGGAGCACCTGGTATGGCTGCGGTCCAGACTCCTCGCCCGGAATCGCGAGGGAAACCGGTTCGTCCTGTTGACGGTCCGGGACATCACCAACCGGGTGCACACGGAGCAGCGCCTGCGCGAGATGGCGCTCACCGACGAGCTGACCGGACTGCACAACCGGCGCTACCTCGATTCGATACTCGACTTCGAAGTGGAGCGTGCCCGGCGTTACGGGTACATGCTGTGCTGCCTGTTTGCCGATCTGGACCGGTTCAAGCAGATCAACGATGAGCACGGGCACCACGTCGGGGATCTGGCGCTGAGGTTCGTTGCCGATCGCCTGCGGGTGGCCTGCCGCAAGCTGGACACGTTGGTGCGGTGGGGCGGGGATGAGTTCGTCGTGATAGCGCTCACCAAGGATATGGATGGTGCCCGCCGTCTGGTTGAGCGTGTCAACGAGGCCGTGTCGGCCACACCGCTTGATTTCAATGAGGGGACCGTCTCGCTCGGCCTGAGCAGCGGGGCATCGGTAGGCAATGTCGGCGTCGGCGAGTCTCCGTCCGCCATGCTGGAGCACGCCGACATTCTGCTTCGACAAGCCAAGGCTTCCGGCCGGGGACGGTGGCGGGTGGAGCTGTTCCGCGCGACCTGAGGGGTCGACTGTCATCTCCGACACCATGGAGCGGGGGAGCGTCGATGAGGACGCGGTTGCGATTGATTGCCGCTCTCATCGTCCTTCTGGTGGGAGCTCTACCTCTGGCGGAACCGATGATCGCTCTGGCCGGTCCACGTTCAGCTCAGGCCGGGGGGAAGAGGCCCGTCGCCTACCTCGACATCGAGGACCCCTACACCACGAGAAAGCCGTTGGACGGCTGTTTGAAGCGACTGGGCGTGGCTGCCGAGAGGCTCAAGCCGACAGGGTCGTTCGTTTCCGGGGGGGCCCGAGTGTTGCTCATCGGTTCCTTCGCCACGGGCAATTCCAAAGGGCGGCGGTTCATCCGGGAGAACGCTCGCCGGATTCGGGATTTCATCCTGGCCGGGGGAGTGGTGATCGAATTCGGTCAAAGCAGTGCGGACGAGTCGAGCCCACCCTGGCTGCCCGATGGGCTGGTCGCGCAGCGGTGCGCCCGGGATTGTACGACATCGGTGGTGCTGGACGGGAAGCACCCGCTCATGGATGGAGAGAAGCGGGTCGACATGGCGGCCCTGATGGGTGGGGAGGTGTTCAGGGGAGCCCGATACTATGCTCCCAGCATTCTGGGCGGCACTGACCTGTTCTACCGGGTCGAAGGGCTCAACGCTGTCGTGGCGGAGCGTCGAAGCGGTGAGTTTCCGCTCGTGCTTGCCGGCCCGGCGGGAAAGGGGGGGGTGATCCTGCTTGCGGCGAGCCCGGATCTCCTTTGCGACAGCGGTACCCCCGAAACGGCCCGTGCCGAGGCCGAGGACATGATGCGCAACCTGCTTGCGGTCGCTCTGGAGAGCAGGTTCTCCGAGGGGGGAGTGCCGGCGAGGAGCATTGCGGTCGGCAGAGCTCGCTCCCGGGTGACGGTGTACCATGATCGGGATGGCGATGGTCGGCGGGATCCGGGCGAGGAGGGGCTTCCCGACAGCGTGGTCACGTACGACTTCGAAGACCGACGAACGGATGGCGACGGCCGTGCCGAGATTGAGGTGGACCCGCTCAATCCGGGGCTGGTCTTCGTCCGAATCCCCGACGGATGGGACGGCAAGCGGTGGTACGCGGATGCGGCCGGTCCCGGGCCGTTCGAGTTCGGCCTTCAGCCACTGGCCTCCAAGGGGAGGCTCGGTGCCACCGTGCTGCAACTGACCGATACCCATCTGGGCCGGATCGACCTCGCCGAGGATGCCCGGATGCTCGAGCAATTCGTTGGGGAGTTGGGGCGGCGGGTCACGGGGGCTTCGACTCCGGAGACAGCCACTGGGGGCACGGGCGGAGCAAAGCTGTTCGCCTTCACCGGAGACCTGACGCACACCGGCAGCATGGCCGAGCTCAAGGCGTTTCGAGCAGCGCTCGTCGAGCTACAGGGGCCGGGGATGTACGTCATGGGGAACCATGACTGGGGGAGCGGCCCCGACAAGGGGCGGTTGTTCCGGCACGTCCTGGGACCATCGCACTTCACGCGGGAGTGGCAGGGGTATCTGCTGGTGTCGGTGCCACGCATCGAGACGCACCCGAGAGCACGCAGCTGGCTGGAGCAGACCGTAGCCAGCTCACGGCTTCCCGTGTTGTTCCTGGTCCACTACTTCCCGACTCGCCCGGGATTCGATTCCCTGCAGTCGGGACGGGTGACGGGCGTGCTGAGCGGTCACTGGCACGGCGACATGGTTTCGGTGCGCAACGGGGTGGTGAACATCAACTCGCCGCCCTCCCTCATGGGAGGGTGGGATTTCTCTCCCGGGAGCGCCCGGGTGGTTCGACTTGACGAGGGTGGGATTTCCAGGGCCGACCTGGTCCCGATGCGAAGAACGCTCGGGGCTGGAGGGAAGGCCGGGGAGAACGGGGCTGGAGGGAAGGCCGGGGAGAGGGCGAGCTGCCTGCCGACCTGGGCCTCCAGCGTTCCAGGCAGGGTACTGCTGGCGTCTCCACTTGTTGCGGGGGAACGGCTTCTTGTCCCCTTCCGATCTGCCGGGACGGTTGGAGGGGATGGGGGCATCTGCGCGTTCTCACGCGCATCGGGGAGCACGGAATGGTGCCTGTCCACGCCGACCGGGGTCGCAAACGACCTGGCCGTTTCAGGCAAGACCGTTCTGGTTGCCGAGGTCGACGGCTCCCTGCAGGGGGTGGATGTCACCGACGGAAGCGTGCGTTGGCGGACTCGGCTGGACGGTTCGGTGAAGGCCCGCTATGTGGAGCATTACGTTCATTCAGGAGCTGCGATGAAGAAGGGGGTGGCCTACTTCTGCTACCAGGGCGGCCCCTTCGGAGTGGACGCAGGCTCCGGGCGCATCGTGTGGACGGCGGAGGCCTATGGCGGTCTGGATGCCTTCGCCCACGCTCGGGGCGTGGTGATCGGTGACTACCTGTATTGTGGTGCATTCCTGGGAGGAGTCTACCGATTTCGTCTGGGAGGGGCCGGACCTGGGCGCCGGGAGCGGCTGATCGAAGGGAACGTGACCGCGGACCTGTCGACCCGCGGCGGGTTGTCCGTGCTGACGCGAGATGCCCTTCTCGAGTTGAATCCTCTGACCGGCAAGGTGGAGAGCAGCGCCCGCATCGACTACGCCATCCTTCCGGCCGGAATCGCATGGGGGGACTTCGGACCGTTCGTTCCGGATGGCAGCCGAGGTCTCCGTCGCCTGGGTGCGAGGAACGGCGGCAAGGCGTGGAAGGTAGCGCTGGGGCAGGGGGAACTCTCGTTTGCCCTGAACCTCAGGGATTCCTCAGGTCCGATTGGCTCTCCCGTAGCGCTGGGCAAGAAGCTGGTCGTTCCAGGTGCCGACGGTCTCCTGCGGATTCTGGCGGCCCGGACAGGGGAAGAATCCGTGCGGTTCGATGCCGGCGGCCCCCTGGTCTCCACTCCGGCGATCCATTCAGGCACGGCCTACGTGGCCACCTACTTCGGGAAGGTTCTTGCCGTTCCTCTCGCCAGTGACTGAGCGCAAACGTCCAGCTTGGCGAACATCCCGGGCGACAGCGTCAGGCGTCGGAGGCCGGGCGCTCGCTCGCCGAGCCGACGGTGTCCGGCAAGACGGGGCCCCAGGGTCTACTGGTGGGCCCTGAGGGGGCGGCGACGTACGGCAACAAGCGCCAGGGCGAGGAAGAGCAGGAGTGCCGGCCCGGCCGAGGGAGTGGCGGAGGCGGAGCAACCGTCCCCCTTCTTCTTACCGGGCTGAAGGGTGATGTCTCCATCTTCGGCATCATCGCTGATCTCGCCACCTGCCACCTCATCGCCGCCGAGGTCGGGAGTGACGGTGTCATGCTGCTGGACATCGGGTATCACGGTCGTCTCATTGGCGATTTCGTCGCCCGGTGTCCAGTCCTCGCCGGCTCCGTCGGGGGGCAGCACGACATCGGGCTGTGCGACCTCCTCGCCGACGTCGACCGGGGAGACGATCTCCTCCGACTGCTCGACCACGTCGGGCTCCTCTTCCACCGGGATGTCGGTGCATTCACCGAGCACGCACCAGGTTCCGGACGGGCACTTCTTGGGGGCGCCGGCGCAGCCGTTCTGGGAGCAGGAATCCTCGATGGTGCAGGGGTCGCCGTCATCGCACGGTCCCGTGGTCGGGACCGGCACGCACTCCCCTTCCTGGCACTCGCCGGTGATGCAGGTGCCGACGATGCCCGAGCAATCCTTGGGCTCGCCGCCAGCGCACAGGCCGTCCTGGCAGATTTCACCTTCCGTGCAGGGGTCACCGTCATCACAGGGGCCCAGAATCGGTTTTCCGTAGCAGACGCCCTGGATGCAGGCCGGCTTCACGCAGGGACCGGCGACAAACTCCGAGCAGTCCTTGGGGCTTCCCTGGCACTGGCCATCCACGCAGACGTCATTGTCGGTGCAGGGGTCACCGTCATTGCAGGGCCCCTCGACCGGGGCAGGCTGGCAGACGCCGTCCACGCAAACGCCAGCGAAGCAGCCGGCGTTGAGCTGGGAGCAGTCCATGGGAGTGCCCTGGCAGGAGCCGGCGACGCACTTGTCGTCGGTAGTGCAGGAATCGGAATCGTCGCAGACCGCCTCGATGGGGGCTGCCACGCACAGCCCTGCTTCGCACACGCCCACGACGCAGGTATCGTCAAGGTTGGAGCAGTCCAGGCCGACGCCGGCGCACGTTCCGTTGGCGCAGACGTCTGTCACGGTGCAGGGGTCGCCGTCATTGCAGGCCCCGTCCTTGGGAATGGCCACGCAGGCGCCGTTCTGGCAGCTCCCGGAGGTGCACTGCGTATCGAGTCCGGTGCAGTCGAGCGGCTTGCCTTTGCAGACGCCGGCGGTGTAGATGTCGCTCTCCGTGCAGGAATCGCCATCGTCGCAAGGGGTGCCATCGGGGGCGGCGACATCAAGCGTGAACAGGACGTCCGTGTAGCCATAGTCGGTGCTCAGACGGATCTTGAGGCTGACTGACCCCGGGGTGCTCGATGCCTTGGCCCAGCTCACCTTCCCCGTTGCCCAGTCGATGGTCATACCGGCCGGGGCCGAGAGGAGCTTCCATTCGAACGGCTGCTCGCCAATCCCCTCAAACTGGGCGGACCAGGGCTGGTTGATTTGGGCGGCAGGGAGTGCCGCCGTGGTGATCGCTGCCTGCTGGATCGACTTGGGGTTTGCGACTTCGATACCGGTGAAGGGATTCTCGGTGAACTGGTAGAGGGCCTCGGCATTCTGGCCGAACGGAACCCAGAGGTCGGGCCGGAAGGGCATCCAGCGCGCCTTCCACTGGCCGGCGGTGGCGGTCCAGAAGAGGATGTCGTTGTACTTGTTGGAGTACTGCTGAACCGACACCGGGACGGTGGAGCGGTAGGTCACGAGAATGATGGCATTGGTGGAAGGGGCGGCGGGCTTCACCAGCAGATTGGAACCCTGGGCCGTGGCGGTCTTGTAGGAGACGTTGTCCTTCCAGTCCTGGGGATAGAAGGTGTGCGTAGTGGCAATCGGCTCGTGAAGAGCGAGGTAGGCATAGCCAAGGATCTGGCTTCCGTGATTGGTCTTGGTCGCATCGAACGAGTCGTAGAGATCCCTCACGATGGCGTAGATGGAAGCATTGAGCCCCGAGAACTGGACCCAGCGGCCGACCTGCTCCACGTAGCCAGCCGTATTGGCGGCTCCGCCGCCGCCAACATTGTCATAGAGGGTGGCGGAATCCTTGTAGATGTTGCGGAAGAACGTATCGGCAAACCGGGTCATGTCGGTGGCGTCGAATCCGACCTGGGCCTTGAAGGCGAGATACGCGAAATCGGCCACGACGGCACCGTTGGAGATGTCGTCACCGGGGGCCTTGTAGGTCCCTCCGAGGCCGTTCCACGCATAGGAGCCGTTGACCTGGACGGCGAGCTGTCCCTTGACCCGCTTGGCCAGCGCAGCGGCCTTGGCGGCGTAGGCGGCATCCCCGGTCACCGAGGACATGGCCAGCAGGGTACGTCCCATGGCTGCTTCGTGCGCAAGGCGGACTTCCTTGCCTGCCACGGAAAGGAACGTGGCATCCGCCTCGTGGATGTAATGTCCCTCTCCGGCATTCGGACCGTCCTTCCAGGTCGGCTCGTGGAAGGCGATGGTCTCCTTCACTTTCTGGATGTACTCGTCGGCCTTCTGCTTGTAAGTAGCTCCACCGGGAGTCGTGAGGGTCCAGAGCGAGCCGTCCGCGTAGACGTCCACAGCGAACTCAGCCAGAGGCCAGGTGATCATGGCGCTGTGGAAGAGGTAGCAGTAAGGCTGCTTTGCCGGCTGGAGATTGGTATTGCGCCAGCAGGCCGAGGAGGCGCCGTTGTATTCCGTGACGCCCAGGACGTCGTCGCGGCTCTTGAGCACTGAGTCGGCGTGGTCCACGAGCCGGTCGAGGTAGATTCGGTCACCGGTCGCCCGGTACATGACCACGTAGGCCGAAAGAATGTAGGCCTCATTGGTGCCCAGGGCGGCATTCTCGTTGTTGTAGGTCTTGAGCCCGTCCCCTTTGTTGAGGGCGTAGTTTGCCGTCTCGAAGCGGACGCGGGAGGTCACGGCCCAGGCATCCATGCCAATGGACGTCAGGGCCAGGACGGTCATGGCCACCATGGACACTCGGACAAGACTGGCGAAGCTGCGCATCGGGTTCCTCCGGAAGATTTGAGTGAGCGGATTCTCAGTGCCGGTACTGTATATAGTCTTACACTCGACCCAAGTCAACACGTGGCAGCGCCCGTACGCACGCCCGCAGCCGGTGCACCGGCATTCAGGCTACGGCTGCGCAGGCGCCGGTGACAAATCCATCATACCCATTGGACCCGGGCAGGACGTCTGTGTATAATCGGCACGGCAGCGGTGGGAGTGTCGGCCGTTTCCCTGGTGGAGGTAGCTCACATGCTGTTGTCTTCAGGCGGCATCTGGAGGGTGGGGGCAGCGCTTCTGGTGGTTCTCTTCCTGGTCCCAGCGGGAGGATGCTCCGAGGCCCCGACTGCGCACATTGCGATGGGGGGGGACGGGGGAGGGGGCGAAGAGGACGCACTCGGCGATTCGTTGGAGCCGGAAGGGCCTTGCGTCCCGTCGTGTGACGGCAAGGAATGTGGTCCGAGCGGCTGTGCGGGGGTGACCTGCGGCCAGTGCGGCGAGGGAGCATACTGCGGCAAGGATTTCCTCTGCCACGCCGGGCTTTGCGAGCCGGGCAGCCGGTCGTGTGTGGCCGGCGGAGTGGCCACGTGTCTGGGTGAGACGGAGGGGTGGTCGGCGCCTGAGCCGTGCTCGGCGCAGCGAATCTGCGTGGACGGGGAATGCGTCGAGCCGGAGCAGGAGTGCGATCCCGGTGCGGCCATCTGTGCGGGGACCAGCGTTGCCGTCTGTCTCTCGGACGGGTCTGCGTGGGGACCTCCACTGCCGTGCCCGGCCGGACACAAGTGCTCCAACGGGCAGTGCATCTCCACGGTTCCACAGGACTGCAAGTCGCTCGTCGTGTGCATGTCGGCGGCATCCTGCAACGATCCGAATCCGAGCATGTGTTTCCCGGACTGCTTCAACGGGGCACCATCGCAGGCAGTGGACCCGGCCATGGAGTTGTACGCGTGCATGTTCGGAGCGTGCGGAAAGTGGGGCCCCGGGGAGGCCTGCTACAGCACTCAGCAGATCACCGGATGCGCCGGGCCGTTGGCAGAGTGCAACCAGGCGGTCTGCGTGCCCAACTGCACGGGCAAGGTATGCGGAACGGACGGTTGCGGTGGAAGCTGCGGGACCTGCAATGCAGGGGCAACCTGCCTGCCGACGGGGCAGTGCCAGGGCTGCCAGCCCCAGTGTGCCGGCAAGCAGTGCGGTCCGGACGGGTGCGGCGGGGTTTGCGGCAGCTGCGGACCGGGACAGGGCTGCAACGATGCCGGGCAGTGCCAGGGGTGCCAGCCCAACTGTTTTGGCAAGCAGTGTGGCCCGGACGGATGCGGCGGGGTCTGCGGGTTCTGTGCGGGACAGGAGAGCTGCTCGGTGCAGGGAGCCTGCGTTTGCCAACCCTCGTGTGGCGGCAAGCAGTGCGGCCCGGACGGATGCGGCGGGAGCTGCGGTGCGTGCGGAGGGGGAACGTCCTGCAATGCTCAGGGGGTCTGCCAGGGGTGCCAGCCGGACTGCTGGAACAAGCAGTGTGGTCCGGATGGCTGCGGCGGCTGGTGCGGCAACTGTCCGCAGGGGCAGAACTGCACGCCTCAGGGGCATTGCCAGGGCTGCCAGCCGAACTGCTGGAACAAGCAGTGCGGTCCGGACGGCTGCGGCGGTTTCTGCGGCCAGTGTCCGGATGGGGTGCCGTGCTACGACGGCGTGTGCGCTGCGGGGCAGGAC
This sequence comes from uncultured Myxococcales bacterium, assembly GCA_903895725.1. Classification (GTDB taxonomy): domain Bacteria; phylum Myxococcota_A; class UBA9042; order CAIXZC01; family CAIXZC01; genus CAITUV01. The sequence continues at coordinate 79,012 of CAITUV010000043.1, forward strand.
GGCTGCGCCAAGGGGCTCCAGTGCGCGCTCAACTGCAATTTCGGGGCGGACTGCACGTGGGGATGCTACCAGGGGATGGACCAGTACGGGCAGGAACTCCTCGAGGACCTGGGCAAGTGCGTGGGCTGGCATTGCCCGTCGTTTGAGTGGCAGTGCATCCAGAAGAGCCTGAACGGGGACTGTTCGGACGAGTACTGGAGCTGCGTCAACGATTCGTGAGCGAGGAGTTTTCTCGAGGTTCGAGGCGTCGGGGGACTACCGGGCGCCTGCCGTCAGATCAATCGAGACATCGGGGGCCGAGGAGCTGAGCAGGAACGGCTCACCGTCGAGGAGCACCGTCTTCCCGTCTGAATCGACGGTGGCCAGGCGCATGGACCTTCCGAGCGGCACCCGCCCAAACTTCACGAAGGCTTCGATCGGCGTCTTGCGGTCGAGCCGGACCAGGGCGTCGGCATCGACCAGCCAGAGCTCGGAGATTCCTGCGGGCAGCTCGACCGCGGCCGTGCCATAGGTCGATTCGGCAAGGACGAGATCGAGACTGGCCGGGGTCTCAGCGTCGAGATCGAGCACGGTTTCGGGAGGGTTGGGAATGTAGCAGTGGGTCTTGCCGCCGGACCATCGATAGGCAACGGCCGTCACGGTTCGGGACTTTCCTGCAGGGACTTCGAGCGTGAACTCGACCTCGGTGCTTCCGGTCTGCCAGTCTTCGGCCGATTGGGGCCACTGGTCGCCGATTGGCTCCATACCAGGACCTTCCACGCTGAGCGCCACGAAGAGCGGCCACATCTCGAGGTTGAACAGTCCCAGGGCATCGCGAAGCGGGGCCTCGACGTCGGCAGGCTCCGGTGCCTCCAGCTGGAGGCGGACCGTGACGGACGGTCCGGCCTCGGCACACGAGAGGAGCGCCGCAACCACGGCCACGGCCGGGAGAGCATGCCAGGGACGGTCAAGGCTGGCAGACATTGATCGGTACCGTGAGATCGTTGTCGGGGTTGGCGTCGCCCATATCCTGGAGGATCAGGTCGACCTTCTGGCAGGTAGTGCCGCCGGCGCACTCGTTGCTGGTCTTGCAGAGGCCGACGCAGAACTGGGAGAAGCCGCCGTCGAAGCACCAGTTCCCCTTGCACTGGGAGTCCGCCGAGCAGGTGGCTCCGGGCCCGAGCTGCCCGATGCCGGTGATACAATGGGGGTCGAGGTCGGTGTTGGTCTGGTTCTTGTAGGCGTGGCAGAATTCATTGCCGCCGCAGTCGGAATCGGCCTGGCAAGGTTTGAAGCTGCCAAGGTACGGGGCGCAGCCGGGGATGCCCCAGTACTTGTCATCGGTCTCGGCCGGCGTTCCCTGGTCGAACAGGAAGTAGGCCATGTAGGGGTAGCAGAAGAGGCCCGCCGGGCAGTCCTTGTCGGCCTGGCATGCGGACCAGCAGATGTCGATGTTCTTCTCAAACAGGTTGATGCACTGGTTCGTGGCGCAGTCGCCGTCCTTGGTGCAGAGCTGGCCTCCAGTCTTGGTGCCGACCTTGCCGTTGCAGACGGTGATGATGGAGTTGGGGTCGTCGGGGTTGAGGGTGGGGACGCAGACATCGGTTCCCTTGCACTCCGCGTCGCCTGCGCACTGGATTCCGGGGTTGACGCAGGTGGGGAGCTCGACCTTGCCCGCACCGACGTTGAACGTGACGACGCCGCACTCGGTGCCACTCTTGCAGTCGATATCGGTCTTGCACCCACCGAAGCAGACGTTTCCGTCCGAGAAAGTCAGGCAGAAGTTACTCTTGCACTCCTTGTCCTCGGTGCAGGAGTCTCCGGGATTCTTGGAGCCGACCGGGTTGGTGCAATAGGTCCCCAGCGAGGTGATTCCGGTCTGGAAGATGGCGCAGACGCCCCCCTTGCCCATGCAGTCTGCGTCGTTGACGCACTTGCATTCCGGGGAGTCGGTGTAGGTGTAGGAGCAGGTTCCTGCCTTGCAGGTTTCCTTGGTGCAGGGGTTGGAATCGATACAGTCCTGGTCGGTAGCGCACTTGTCCTTGCTGTTGAACTGGCACTGCCCACCCACGCACAGGTCGACGGTTTCGGTCTTGCCGTCGTCGCAGTCCTCGTCCGAGACACAGCAGAGCGGGTCGGCAGTCTTGACGTTCTTGCACTTGCCGACGCTGCAGGAGTCGAGGGTGCAGGGGTTGTCGTCGTTGCACTCGTCGTCGAGGGTGCAGGCCTTTCCCTCGTTGACGCACTCGTTATCGACGCATTTGTCCGTGGTGAGTTGATTGCCGTCGTCGCAGTCACCGTCGGCCTTGCAGCAGGCGTCCTTCTCGGCTTCCTTGCAATCCCCGTCGTCGCAGACGGCCTCGAAGCAGGGGTCTTCCGGGGCGGGGCAATCGCCTGCGTCGTTGCACTTGCCGGGGGGCAGGGGCTCTTCCTCGCACTGTCCCTCGTTGCAAACGTACCCCTCTGAGCACTCCTCGTCGGTTTCGCAGGAAGCGGTATCAGCGACCAGATCGGGGCCGGAGACCTCCGTGATGTCGGAGGGCTCGACGACGTCGGGCTCGGAGCCGCCCACGCACTGGCCCTGCTCGCAGGTCTGGTCCTTGCCGCAGTCGGAGTCGAAGGTGCACTCCGGGGGGGCCTCGGTGGGGGTACACGCGCCGCCGATGCACTTTTGTCCTTCGGGGCACTGGTCGTCGATGAGACAGCTCTTGACGGTGGGCTTCTGAGTGCAGAGGCCGGCATTGCACAGGAGTCCGTCCTCGCAGTCCCCTTCCTTTTCGCAGGGTTCCAGGAGCCCTGCCTTGGGGGCCTGGCCGCAGGCAAGCAGGAAGAGGAACGGAACACAGAGCGACAGGTACCCTCTACGCATGGTGACTCCTCAGCGAAAAACGAACGAGCCAGAGTACAGCCAGGATTCCGATGAGCATGAGCAGGTCGAGCGGGGAGCCGGTCGAGGCAGCGGTGCAGGCAGTCCCCTTCTTTCCTGCGGAAAACACGACGGAGCCGGAGTCCGGCTCGTCGGAAGCGGTATCTTGAGTGACGGTCACGTCTGCTGCGGGAGTGATGCAGGCCCCATCCAGGCAGCCATCCGGACAATCGGAGATCTTGTCCTGGCGTTTGCCGCACGAGCTGACCCAGTACACGGCACCGTCGACGCATTCCTGGTGGTCGTGATCCCGGCAGACGGTCGGGTCGGTGCAGATCCCGTCCACGCAATCGAATCCGGAGTCGCACGTGCCGCAGACCGAGCCGCAACCGTCGTCGCCGCATTCCTTGTCCTTGCAGGACGGCGTGCACTCGTCGACACACAGCCCCGAGTCACAGACCTGTCCGGACTTGCAGGGGCCGCAGTCGCCGCCACAGCCGTCTGCACCGCACTGCTTCCCATCGCAAATCGGTGCACAGGTCAGGGAGCAGGCGGCGTACACATCGGCGCAGGGCCCGGTGACCGCGGTCTGGATGCAGTTGGGGGGGGAGGAATCGTTACAGTAGAGGTCGAGGCAGTCGAGCAGGGCGAGGAGCTGCTTCTTGGCCGACGGCAGGGCCTCGTCGTAGCACGAGGTCGCGCAGGGCTCGTTGCCCGAGCAGCCGGCCATGCAATCGAGCGCCTGCTTGCAGGTGGTGGTGCCCGGGAAGCAGGTGGCGAATTCCTGGAAGCAGCTATCGAGCAGGCATCCCTGGAGGCATTCGGAGTCGTCGGCGCACGCGGCGAAGCAGTGAGTTTCAGCGCAACCCCAGAGGTCGGAGTACTCGGCCTGTGCGGCATTCGATCCGAGGAAGAAGCAGTTGGCGATACAGGCGAAGTTGGCGGGCGGGCAGCCCGTGACACAGTCGGACAGGTCCTTGCACAGCTTGTGTGCGACCATGGTGCCGGGCGGAGCGCAGATCGACGGCATGGAGGCGGATAGCCAGGGACTGCAGCTCCAGCCCTGGGGGCACTCGGAGTCGTTGACGCAGGGGCCGGTGCACTTCAGACCGGACTGGAAGGGGATGCAGAGCCCTCCGGCGCATTCGTCAGCCGACTGGCAAGTGGCACCATCGAGCGCCTTGCACAGGAAGGCGGCGCACTTGAATCCTTGGGGGCAGGCGCCGCAGTCGCCGCCGCACCCGTCGCTGCCGCACTGCTTTCCCTGGCATTGCGGGGTGCAGGTGCCGACCGGGACGCAGGCGAGGATCGGGTTGCCGTTGTAGAGGGCCTCCACGCATTCGAATCCATCGGGGCAGCCGCCGGAACCGGCACAGGCCTTGGAGCAGACTTTGCTGCCGCCTTCTGGACCGATGCACATCTTGTTGGCGCAGTCATCGTTGGAGGTGCAGGGGTCTGCGAACTGTCCGAGGGTTTCCGGCACGCACTTGCCCTGTTCGCACGTCATGGAATCCGGGCAGGTTCCGCACGAGCCGCCACAGCCGTCGGGACCGCATTCCAGGCCTTCACAGGCGGGGAGGCAGATGGTCTGGCACTGTCCCGTGGCCGGGTTGCAGACGGAGTCGGCCGGGCAGTGGGTGAGCTGGGGTTCCTTGCAGGCGTCGGCATCGCCGGAGCCACAGCTCCACTTGGCGTCGAGGTTGGCGGAGCAGCCGACTTCGTCCTGGGCGCAGGCGTCCTTGCAGGAGGAGCCGCATTGGGTGGCCGGGACGCAGGAGTAGAAGGACTCGGACGCGACCCAGCGGCAGCAGGTTCCGTCGGAGCAGGGATCGACGTGGAGCTTGCCGGTGGCGTCGCAGAACTTGAGGGTATTGCCTTCGCAGAGGCCTTCCCAGGCGACGTCGCCGCAGTTGCCGGAGGTGGGGGGAAGCAGGTCCACTACGACGTCGTCGAACCAGCACCCTTTTCCCGCACAGGGGGGGGGAGCCGAGCTGCCGTTTTCCTGGACGCCGTTTTCGAAGGAGTAGAGGCCGATTCGACCGTTGGGGATGGTCTTTGCCGGATCGTCATAGAGGTCGACGATCTTCTCGTCAGAGCTGAGCAGGCCGTCTCCGTTGGCATCGAAGCGGACGATGATGTGGTTGAACTGGACCGCGATCTGGAGGAGATGGACGGTGTTGAGGGAGTAGACGACCTGGGGGAGCTTGGCGAGGATCTCGGGGGCGCCGTTGGGACGGATGCGGAGCAACGCGGCCCCGGCGAAGAGCTCGTTGCATCCGGACAGGGCAGCGGGGGCCACGTCCCGGCTGATGACGAACAGGTAGAAGGTGGCCGTGTCGTTGTAGCGGAAGACCACGCCGAGGGTATCGTCATCCGCGTTTCTGAGCTTGACCGAGTACACGTAGTTCTGCCAGTAAACGTTGCCGTTCTGGATGTGGTTGTCGAACGGGTCGGAAGAAATGCACTCGCTCTGGGAGTTGCCCTGAACCAGGAAGTTGCAGCCGCACGACTCGCAGTCGTCGTCCTGGGAGGCGATGACGCCGCCGTTGAGGTCGGTGCGCCAGTTGTCCGAGCAGTAGCTTCGTTTCCAGTCGGAGTAGCTGGTGAAGTTGGGCAGGTCGCTGTCGAACGTCTCCTCGAAGACGACGAATGCCCTGGCGTCTCCGGCCCAGGCCATCAGGAACACGCAGAAAACGCCGCACCACCAGGTGGCGGAACGCATGAGTCCCTCCATCACGCGTGCGCAGTATACGGTAAGAAGCCGAGGCAATCAATGCGGGTTTGCACGCACGTAGAGCCGTTGCTGGCAACGGGAGGGCCAGAAATCCGTTGACAAGAGGGCGCATGGCGATTATCAAAGCGCGCCGGTGCCAAACCGGCTGCTTCCACGGAGGAGAGAAGACGATGGCTGCTGAGAGCAAGTACGGCAAGAAGTTCACCTGTTTCGCATGCGGCTGCAAGTTCTACGATCTGCACAAGCCGGAGGCGGTGTGCCCCCGTTGCGGGACCAACCAGGCCGACCGCACCGAGGAAGAGGAAGAGTACCTCGAAGAGGAGCTGGTGGAGGAGGACCAGGTCGAGGCAGTGGACGACGAGGTCGAGGTGGATTCCACGGATGCGCTCGAAGAGGACATGCCGGAGATGGAAGAGGATCTCGGCTACGACGAGACGGACGAGGAAGAGTAGCTTTTACTCCATGGCCTTCCACTCGCGGATGTACGCCCTGACGGCCTTCTTCTCGTCGGGGGGTACCACCAGGTGCGAGAGGACCAGGTAGATCACCTGGTCGAACAGCAGGAAATCGAAGATCAGGTTGGGGTCGTCGAGGAGGAACCAGCCTCCGAAGAAGCCCACCGGCATGGACAGCAGGAAGAACCAGACGCCGAGCCGCAGCCATCCCTTGAAGCGTCGGGAATGGTGGCTGACGAAGGGGTGCGTCGAGATCATGAGCCAGGAGATCACGGCGACCATGGCCGTGGGGATGGCATAGAGCCAGACCGACACGAACCGGCCGAGGTCCTGGAAGAGGGAGGAGTTCAGCAGGGAGACCATGAACAGGGCGAAGGCGGTGCGGGGGAGGCCGATGAAGAAGCCCGGGAATTCAGCCCGTCGCACGTTGAAGCGGGCGGCCCGAACGGTCCCGACGCAGACGGGCAGGAAGCCGACGGCAGCGGCGAACCAGAGAGGGAAGCCGGCCTGGTAGTAGTAGGCGTAGAAGATCAGGAAGCCGGGGGCGATCGAGTAGGAAACCATGTCGCAGAGGTTGTCGAGCTCGCTTCCGAACTTGTTGAACTGCTTGGTCAGGCGGGCGACAAGACCGTCCAGGGCATCGAAGCCGAAGCCGGCGACGACGAGATAGCTGGCCAGGTCGAACCGGTCGTGGAAGAGAGCGACCACGGCGAGCAGGCCCGAGAGCAGGTTGCCGAGGGTGACGTAGTCCTTGAGCTTCATGCCTGCCTCACAGGAGGATGTCGTAGTGGGAGAATTTCATCGAGAAGGTTCCTCGGCCCTGGGTCCGGGTGCGGAGGTCCTTGGAATATCCGAACATGGCCCGAAGGGGAACGCGGGCCGAAACCAGGCGGTATTCGGCCTGCTCGACCATGCGCTCGATCTTGCCGCGGCGCTCGTTGATGGAGGAGATGGCGTTCCCGAGGAACTCGTCGGGGACTGAGATCTCGACCTCCATGATCGGCTCCATGCGGGCAGGGCGGGCTTCCCGGCACGCTCGTCCGGCGGCCTCGGCGGCTGCAATCCGGTAGGCGATGGGGGCGGAGACGCCGTCGACCCAGCCGACATCGGTGATGGTGACCAGGATGTCGTCCATGGCATGACCTTCGAGGGGGCCGCTCTTGGTGGATTCGAGGGCCCCTTCCATGGCTGCCTGCAGGAATTCGCCGTTGAAGTTGGGCGTGGTGCACAGGTTCTTGAACTGGACTCCGGTGCCTCGAGGCAGGGGCTCCACGAGCAGTGCGACCTTGCCGTAAATGCGCTTTTCCTCGTGGACGCGGTCGAACTCGGACGTGGCCTGAGCGGCCGCCGTGATGGTTTCCCGGAAGACGACCTGAGGCTTGCCGACGCGGGTTTCCAGGCCGAACTGGCGCTTGAGGCGGTCGACGACGATTTCGAGGTGGAGCTCGCCCATGCCGGCGATGAGTCGTTCTCCGGTTTCCTTGTCTTCGTGGGAGCGGAAGGTCGGGTCTTCCTCGGCCAGCTTGTCGAGGGTCTCGTCGAGCTTCTCCTTGTCCGCTGACGTCATGGGCTCGACGGCCTGGTAGATGACGGGTTCCTTTCCGCTGATACGCTCGAGCAGAATGGGGCTGTCGCCGATGGAGAGGGAGTCTCCGGTCGTGGTCTTCTTGAGTCCGAGGACGCCGACCATGTTGCCGCAGTCGACGGCCTCGACCCGGGTGCGCTGGTTGGCATGCATCACGAAGAGGCGGGAGATCTTCTCGTCGCAGCCCTGAGACACGTTGCGGACGGTATCTCCCACGCGCAGCCTGCCCGAGTAGATGCGCACATAGGTCATACGGCGGCCGTCCTCCATGAGCTGGACCTTGAAGGCCAGGCCGCAGAACGGCTCGGAGTTGAGGAGGCGACGCTCCACGGGCTCCCCCGATTCGGGGTGGGTCCCCTTGACGACGCGGACGTCGTCGGGCGAGGGGAGGTAGGCCACGATGGCGTCGAGGACCGGGGGGATTCCCTTGTTGCGCAACGCACTGCCGCAGAGGACCGGAGCGAGCCGGTTGGCAACCGTTTCGCGGCGGATTGCGGCAACCAGCGTCTCGACCGGAATGTCCTGGCCGTCGAGGTAACTCTGAGCGATGGCGTCGTCGCTGTCGGCCAGCGACTCGATCATCCGGTTCCGGGCAGCAAGTGCGGCCTCGGCGAGGTTGGCCGGGACGTCCTCGAGCCGGGTTTCGGCGGGGTCGTCACCGTCCCAGTACTGCGCCTTCATGCGGATGAGGTCGATGATGCCGCGGTGAGCGGATTCCTCGCCGATGGGGAGCTGGACCGGGAGGATGGTACGGCCCGAGCCGAACCGGTCCCGGAGGGACTGGAGGCAGCGGTCGAAAGAGGCCCCCATGCGGTCGAGCTTGTTGACGAAGACGAACCGGGGAACCTCGAACTTGTCGGCCTGGCGCCAGACGGTCTCGGTCTGGGGCTCGACGCCGGCGACACCGTCGAGCACGGTGATGACGCCGTCGAGCACGCGCAGGCTGCGCTCGACCTCGATGGTGAAGTCGACGTGCCCGGGAGTGTCGATGAGGTGGACATCGTGCTTGAGCCACTGGAAGGTGGTGACGGCGGAGGTGATGGTGATCCCGCGCTCCTGTTCCTGGGGCATCCAGTCCATGGTGGCCATGCCTTCGTGGACTTCTCCCATGCGGTGGATTCTGCCCGTGATGAACAGGAGGCGTTCCGTGAGCGTGGTCTTTCCGGCATCGATGTGGGCCATGATGCCCATATTCCGGACGTTGCTTGCCGACTGCGATTTGGGCTGGGCCATGGCATCCCCCATCCGGCCGAACGAAAAAGCCGGCGTATTCAACCACATGCGCGGGCCGTTCGTCAATGGACAACTCCGTGCGTGCGTGCTATACCGGACGACCAACCGAGGGGAGGACCGGTCGACATGTTGCTTTATGATGTGATCAAGCGGAAGCGTGACGGGTTGGAGCTGCCGGCAGCGGAAGTGGGGGAGGTGATTCACTCCTACGTTCGGGGGGAGATTCCGGACTACCAGATGGCGGCGTTGCTGATGGCCATCTACTTCCGGGGATTCTCCACCGCGGAGCTTGCGGCCTGGGCCGGTGCGATGGTGCATTCGGGCGAGGTGATCTCGTTTCCAGGGAAGGGGCCTTACCTGGACAAGCACTCGACGGGGGGCGTCGGGGACAAGATTTCGCTCCCGCTGGCCCCGATCCTGGCGTGTCTTGGGATTCGAGTCCCGATGATCTCGGGGCGGGGGCTGGGGCACACGGGGGGCACGCTGGACAAGCTGGAGTCGATCCCGGGGTTTCGGACGAACCTGACGGTCGAGGAGTTCCGGCGCGTCGTGGAGGAGGTCGGCTGCAGCATCATTGGCCAGACCGCCTCGCTGGCTCCGGCGGACAAGAAGCTGTATGCGCTGCGGGATGTGACCGCCACGGTGGATTCGATTCCATTGATTGCGTCGAGCATCCTGTCGAAGAAGCGTGCCTCGGGCATTTCCGGGTTGCTGATGGACGTGAAGACCGGCTCGGGCGCGTTCATGAAGTCGTTGCCGGATTCCCGGGCGCTGGCAGTCACGCTCGTGGAGCTGGGGCGGGCGTTGGGGCTGTCCGTCAAGGCCCACATCACGGACATGTCGCAGCCGCTCGGGGTCTGGGCGGGCAATGCAGTGGAGGTGCTGGAGACGGTGCAGGTGCTTCGGGGCGAGGGACCTGCGGACACGACCCGGCTGGTCGAGGATTTTGCCGTGGAGATGGCGGTCATGGGCGGGGTCTGCGTCGATGCGCAGGAAGCGCTGCAGCGGGTGCACAACGTGGTCTCCAGCGGCGAGGCGCTGCGCCGGTTCGGCCGGATGATCGAGGCGCAGGGGGGAGATCCTCGAGTCGTGGATGACGTCTCGCTGCTGCCGACGGCCCGCGAGAGTCGGGCGCTGGTGGCCGAGCGGGCGGGGTATGTAGCGAGCGTCGATTGCGAGGTGGCCGGCCGCGCGGTGGTCGTTATGGGCGGAGGGAGGCGGCGCATCGAGGACCGCGTGGATTTCCGGGTCGGTCTCGAGGTTCATCGCCGGGTGGGAGACGTCGTGTCCGCGGGGGAGCGGCTCGTGACGGTTCACTACGACGACCCAGCGCACCTGGACGAGGCGCTCGGGCTGTTGCGGAAGGCTTACTCGATTGGAGAGGCTCCGGTTGCGGCCCCGCTGCTGACGCACGAGGTGCTGTGAGATGGAGGCCGTCGCTTCGAGGATGATCCCGCTTCTCGGCTATGGTCTGATGATCGGGCTGCTGGTGCTGATGTCCTCGGATCGCAAGCGGATTTCCTGGTCGGTGCTGGGGTGGGGGGCGATGCTCCAGCTGGGGCTGGCGGCCGTGATGCTGCTGACGCCGGTGGGGGCGAAGTTCTTTGCCGGGGTGAATCGGGTCGTGCTGGATCTGTTGGCATTCACGGGCGAAGGTACCCGGTTTCTGGTGGGCGAGTTCGGCAAGGGGGACATCGCGCAGCCGCTGCATTGCTTCCTGTTCCTGGTGCTGCCCACGATCGTGTTCTTCTCGTCGCTGATGGCGGTGCTCTATCACCTGCGGGTGATGGAGTGGGTGATTTCCGGGATGGCCTGGGTGCTGCGCAAGACGCTGCGGATTTCGGCCGCCGAGGCAATGAACGCGGCGGCCAACGTGTTCGTGGGGCACACGGAGGCCCCGTTGGTGATCCGGCCCTACCTGGAGCGGCTGACGCCATCCGAGCTCATGGCGGTGATGGTTTCGGGGTTCGCAACCATGGCCGGCGGCGTGATCGTGGCCTACTCGGTGATGCTCGCTCCCCACCTGTCGGACGTGGCGGGCCATCTCCTGGCAGCCAGTCTGATGAACGCTCCGATGTCGCTCGTGGCCGCCAAGATCCTGTTCCCCGAGACCGGGACTCCGGAGACGCTGTCCGGGGCCCGGGCGGACCGGGGGGAGCGGGATGCCAACGTGGTCGGGGCGGCCGCTCGAGGGGCGGCCGAGGGAGCGGTGCTCTTCATCAACGTGGCGGCCATGCTGCTGGCGTTCATTGCCCTCGTGGCGCTGGTCAATGCGTTGGTGTCGGGGGGCCTGTCGTGGTTCGGAGTCGAGCGGTACGGTGCCGACGGAAGGCCGGATGCGCTGCAGTGGGCCGGGGGATGGCTCTTCTCCCCGCTGGCGTGGCTTTGCGGAGTGGAATGGCAGTCGGCCCCGGAGGTGGGGAGGCTGCTGGCCCAGAAGTTGATTCTGAACGAGTTCGTGGCGTACGGTGATCTGACCGCACTGCTGAAGGGCGGGAGCGGGCTCTCGGTTCGGGACGCCACGATTGCCGTGTATGCGCTGTGCGGATTTGCAAACATTTCGTCGATTGCCATCCAGGTGGGTGGGATCGGCAGCCTGGCCCCGGGACAGAAGGGCAACCTGGTGCGTTTCGGGGTGAAGGCGATGGTGGGCGGTTTCCTGGCGAGTTGTCTTTCGGCATCCGCCGCCGCATTGTTCCTGTAGAGAGGAGGTCGGAGATGGACTGGTTTGAGAAGTGCTCGCAGGCGGCGGAATATCTGAGGAAGAGGCTGAGCTCGGTTCCGAGGGTGGCCGTGGTACTGGGGAGCGGGCTGGGCTTCCTGGAGTCGCAGGTGGAAGGGCCAACGACGATCGAATACGTGGATATTCCCGGCTTTGCCGTGTCGACGGTACCGGGGCATAGCGGGCGGCTCGTGGTGGGGACGCTGTCCGGAACGCCGGTGATGCTGTTCTGCGGGAGGGTCCACCTGTACGAGGGACATCCGCCGCAAGTCGTGACGATGCAGGTGCGGACGGCGGGGCTGTTGGGGGTCAAGGCGGTTCTGCTCACCAACGCGGCCGGGGGGCTGGACCCGTTGTGGACCCCCGGGGAGATCATGCTCATCACAGACCACATCAACCTCCAGGGGGTCAACGTGCTGTGCGGACCTCAGGAACCCCGCTTCGGAGAACGGTTCGTCGATCTTACCGATGCCTACGACGCGGAGCTGCGGACGCTGGTGAGGCGGCATGCCCGACAGGCCGGATTCTCGCTGCGCGAGGGGGTCTACCTGGGCCTTCTCGGGCCGAGCTACGAAACGCGGGCCGAGATCCGCATGTTTCGGCAGTGGGGTGTGGATGCGGTCGGGATGTCCACCGTGCAGGAGGCGATTGCGGCCCGCCAGCTCGGAATGAAGGTGCTGGGATTCTCGGTCGTAACGAACCTGGCGGCCGGGGTGTCGGCTGGCAAGCTGTCCCATGACGAGGTCAAGGAAACGGCCGGGCGAGTGCAGAAGCGGTTCTCCCAGCTGCTGGCCGCGTCGGTGGGGATCGTGGATCAGGCCGTTCGCACTCGGTGATCGCTCCTTTCGAAGAACTTCTTCCAGGCAGAGAAATACTCCTTGTTTCGTCCCGCCCGGGCGTGGTATCGTCAGGGTTGAGGAGGTTCTACCATGGATCTGACCAATTTGAAGCCGGCCCGGATCATGCTGGTCGAGGACTCGGAAGGTGACGTTTACATCTTCAAGAGGGCTGTTGCCGACGCCAAGCTTTTGAATGAGGTAATAGCTTTCAGGGATGGGAGGGAGGCCATCAAGTATCTTCAAGACGAGAAGAACGAGATGCCAGGCATAATTTTCCTCGACATCAACATGCCGATGGTGTCGGGATTCGATGTACTGAAGCAGGTGAAAAACATCGAGCGTCTTTCTCGAATTCCTGTGGTCATGCTGACGATATCGCAGGAGGAAGAGGACATCATCCGGTCGTACGACTACGGTGCGGTGTCGTTCATCACCAAGACCGTCCGTCCGGAGAACCTCCTGGACATCGTGTCGGCGTCGCCCGGGCTGCAGTTCGTGATTTACGAAGCCGCACGCTAGCTCTTTTCCTGATCCGTGGCAGTGACAGCGTCCGTGCCAACGGCGCCTTTCGGGGACTTGCATGTCGACCGAGCGAAGCAGTGGTGTGGGAGTGACGACGAGTGGCGGCAGCACGGCCACCTCCGATGACATCGTCGGTGTGCAGTTCAGGCGTCCGATGGTGGTCATCGTCGACGATGAGCCTGCGATTCTGGATTTCCTGGAAGGGTGTCTGAGCGACGGGGGATATGACATCCGGACGTGTGGGAATGCGTTTGAGGCTTTGGACCTGATTTCCCGGCGGAGGCCCGAGGTCGCTCTGGTCGACCTGAAGATGCCGGGGATGAGCGGCATGGAGCTGATGAGGACGGCCCGGACGGATTCTCCGTTCACGTCGTTCATCGTCATCACGGGGCACACGACGATTGACTCGGTGTTGGAGGCCATCCGGCAGGGTGTCCACGACTACCTGACCAAGCCGTTTTCTTCCTCGGACACGGTTCGGCTGGTCGTTCGCAACGCCGTGGAGAAGCACAATCTGACCTGGCAGATCCGGGTCCAGGCGATGATTACCGGGATGTTGCTCCGCCTGGCGGAGACGTCCTGCGTCGGAGAGGGGCGGGAGGTTTTCTTCGGCAAGGTTCGCGAAGTGTTCATTCGGCTGCTCGATGCCACGGCCGTGGGCGTGGTGTACCGGGACGGAGAGAAGCCGGTCAGCGTGGTCGACGCTCGGGCCCCGCTGGCGCGTGACGCCGTCGCGATGCTCGAGGAGCGGGCCTCCGGGATCCTGGGCGTGGACGGGGGGCAGGTGGACCGGCGGGTCGTGTTGACGTCGGAGGACATCACGGCACCGACGATCCAGCGGATGGAAACCATCCTGGACATGAAGATCGGGGCGGAAGGCGCTCCGGAAGCGGTGCTGATGATCGGGCATCACCATCCCCGAGCGTTTTCCAAGGATGCCGTGAAGATCGCTGCGCTGGTGGCTCGCAACATCAGCCTCATCGTTCAGCAGCAGAAGGCAGGGGCGGGGCACGAGGACCAGATGATCGTGGACCTCCTGCACCACATGAAGGACGGCGTGGTCCTGATGGACCGGAGCTTCCGGGTGCGGTATGCCAACCCGCAGGTGCGGCGGCTCCTGGGCCTGACGGACGACACGCCCCTCGACCAGGTCCGGGAGGCGCTGGCTGCGGCAGACCCGGCACTGGTCACGCAGCGGACGCCCAAGAGCTTCACGAGCGCGCTGCAGAAGCAGATTGCCATGCGGATGGCGGAGGAGGAGAGATTCTTCGACGTCGAGGCTTACAACTTCTACACTCCGGCGAAGGTGGGATACCGGGCGATACTGTTCCGGGACGTGAGCCACCTGCGTCGGGAGACGCGCAAGGTGGAACGTCTCAACAAGCGGCTCAAGGATCTCAATGAGGAGCTGACTGAGCGGAATCAGCGTCTGGAGGCGCTGATCCGCGAGTTGGACAACTTCGCCTATATCGCGTCCCACGACCTCCAGGAGCCGTTCCGCCACATCGAGATCTTTGCTCAGTTCCTCGAGCGGGACCTGTCGGGAGACAATGAGTTGCCCAGCGAAGTCTCGTACTACCTCGGCCAGATCCGGCAGAACGTGGAGATTGCCAAGCGTCTGTTGTCGGACTTGCGGACCCTGTCGCGCATCACGCGAATGCAGAACCCGCATCGGGACTGCTCGCTCGTGGAGCTTGTCGAGGAGGTGCTCGAGCGGTTCGCCTCGACCATGGAGCAGAATGGGGGGCAGGTGACCGTCGGGCCCATGCCCGCGGTGCGGTGCGACCCGATCAAGCTCAAGGAAGTGTTCCATAATCTGATCTCGAATGCTTTCAAGTACAACGAATCCAACCCGCCGATTGTGGAGGTGGATGCCAGCGAGGAAGCGGGGGTGGTGACGGTGTCGGTCAAGGACAACGGCATCGGCATCGCTCCGGAATATCACGAGTACGTGTTCCAGCCCTGCCGGCGGATTCCGTTCAAGGAAGAGACCCGGGGGTCCGGCCTCGGGCTTGCCATCGTCAAGAAGGTGGTGGAGGAGCACGGTGGCAAGATCTGGCTCGAGTCTGCCCCCGGACAGGGGAGCACGTTCCGCTTCACGCTGCCCGCCGCGGGGCAGCCGGTCAAGGCGTAGGGACCGGTACGAAGAGTATCGGGACCCTGCCGTCATCGAGAAAACGCAGCCAGGGAGAATCGGGGCGAGCCGGCTCAACCGGTGGCCGCAATGAGGCGTGAGTCGTCGAGGCGGGCCCGGCGATTGGCCTGCCCGGGAGCGGGGCGGGCGGTGCGAGCGTGAAGGACCGCTCCAGTGTCGGCGGGGTGGCCGAGACGGCCGTACGCAGGGTGCACCTGCCGGCGCTTTCTTCGCGCGGGAGGGGCAGCACCGGCACGAGTCCGACGAGCGAGAAGGCAAGCGACTGCTGATAAGTGAGAGAGCCCGGGAGCGGGCGGGGGCCCGGTCTGGCCGGGTCGAGGAACGGCTGGAGAAGGTGGGTCCCCGGGGTTCCCGGAAGCGACGCCGAGCCGGGGGTGGCCAAAGCAGCCGTTCCGGTCAGCTCATAGGAGGAGACGGTGGCGGCGGGGGCTGCTGCCTCGCGGACGGTGAAGCCCGGTCCGAGCACGCGGGATGCCAGCCCCAGCGCACCGTCGGGCCGGTTGGCCTCCGCCATCGCGATGAACGGGCTTGCTGCCCCGGTGGCGGTCAAGGAGAATCGAACGGTCAACTCGCCGGCGGTCCCCTCCACCTGGGCAGAGAACCGGACCTCGGCGGCCGGGCCGCTCAGCAGGGAGCGGGCCGTCTCCATCCGATTCCTGCGGCCCGGCTCGAGGATCAGCAGCGTGGCCTCTGGGGCTTCGTGGAGCACCGGTGTCATCTCCATCCGGGCCGAATCCAGGAAGAAGGTGCCTGACGGGGATGGAATCTCCACCCAGACCCGGTCAATGCGGGATAGGGCCGGCGGGCCAGGAAGCGAGACCGGCGACGCTGGAGGCGGGCCGGCGATGGTCAGGACCAGACGGGGGGAGGACTCGAAGTGCCGCGCCAGGCGGACGGCCAGCAGAGCCGCTTCAAGCGGTGTGGCCTGCCTCGATGCGGCGACAAGCTCGATCGGGCGCGGAAGGGGGAACCGGTCGGCAGCCAGCGGAACAGGCATGAGGAGGAGCAGGGATCTCAGTCGCGAGAACGCCTGGAAGACCCGGAGCGATTCTCCGTCCGGAGCCGATTCCGGAGGCAGAGCCGCGGCCAACAGCCTACCCATCGAGGGGGAATCCAGGGGGGCGGCGCTGGACGGCCGTTCCGGGCCTTTCGAGGCGAGGTCTGCAGGCGGCGGGTCGACCTGGCCTTCGGTACCCGGGGGGGCAGAAGCGCCTGCCGACGGTGCGGGCGGCGGTTCGGCCGACGGTGCGGGCGGCGGGTCGGCCGACGGTGCGGGCGGCGGCGCGAGGGCTTCGATCAGGGGGGCCAGGAGCGCCTCCCAGCTTTCGGCTGTCGATACCAGCAGCCTGGGCCGGTCGTCGGGCAAGGGGGAGCCGGGGGGGGCGGAGAGCGGAGGCAGGTCCGCTGCAGTCCAGGAGTAGACCGAGTCGGCTCGCTCGAGCAGGGGCTCGGCTGCCACGAGGCTCCGGGTATCTCCCAGCGCCAGCCAGTCGAAATGGGAGCGTCCCGGGACCCGCACCGTGAGGGTGGCGGAACGAGTCGGGAGCTCGGAGGCCAGCTCGGCAAGGTATTCGAAGTGGCCGGTGCGGGGAGTCTTGTCGACGATCTCGTACTCGAGAAGAGTGACGACGCCCGGCTCCACCGCGACGAAGCTCACGACCACTTCGGTGAGTGAGGAGAAGGCGGGGCATTGGGCCGCGGCATCCGGAACGGAGGTGTTGAGGGCCCGGGACGGGGCGTCGAGGACCGTGCCGTTGGGGAGGAGGGTGGCTGCCTTGAGAATGCCCAGCTCCTGGGTGGCCCGTTCGAATCGGATGCGGGGGTCGGCCAGGGCCTGGGTGGCGAAGAGGGAATCGAGGCGCGTCTCCACTCGAACCCGCTGCCTGACGATGCCATCATGTCCAATGGTTATCGTTAGTTGGCGAGAAATAACTGAACCATCGCTCGAATATCCGGTCCAGGGGGCCAGGAGGCTCAGGACGAGGGTGGCGAACGCGACGAGTATGGGGGTGCGGTTCATTTGTCCTCCTGGAAGTCCAGGACGAGCCAGGTGGAACGCAGCGAGGTTGCGGCTGCGTGGACCGGAGCGAAATCGGGCAGGGAAGCGACCGGCACGAAGCGGCTTCCAAGGACGAGCTCGACGTCGACGGACAGGGTCTTTCCATCGATGCGGGCGGACGCGGTCACCGAGCCCAGGGGGGACTCCACCTTCACGTCGGTCCACCCGACGAGGCGGGCCTTGCCGGGGAGGTCGGTTTCCTGGTGGAAGCGCAGCGTCCGGGCAGAGCGGGTCGCCAGGGGGACGGTGCGGCCGGCGAGCGTTTCGGGCAGGAGGTGGTCGGCCATCTTGGGATCGCTGAGGAAGAGGGTGAACGCTGCCGGGCGCAAGGCAACTCGGGGGGGGGGCGGGCCCGCAGGCGGCTTCTGGTCAAGCCCCAAGGGGAGCGCCGCCTTGTCCGAGTACTCGATGTCGAGCTCGAAGGGGTGATCGAGGTCGAGCACCTGCTCCTCGGTCAGCTCGAGCGGGGCCGTCACTGCGGAGGCGGAGAAGGAGGAAACGAGGGTGGCAGCGGTCTCCTGCCAGAACGGTCCGGGGCGAAGGCCGAACATCCTCCGCAGCGAGTCCTCGGGGGCTCCCCGGGCGGTGATCTTCAGGGTCCCATCGAGCGCTCCATCCGAGTCGATCTCCTCGTGGATGTCGACGTTCAGCACGTTGTCCGACGGCAGGGACGAAGGGGTGACGGCCAGCGTTTCCCCTTCGGGAGAGCCGATGAGGTAGTGCTGGCTCGCCTCGGCCTTGGACCAGAGGTCCCGTGAGAGCGGGGCCCAGGTTGGGTCGAGGAGGAGGTAGCTGCCGCCCGGCTGGCGCCAGGCGACGACTGCGTGGTTGAACTGGTCGGCTGCGATGGAGTCGACGCGGGAGCCGGCCGAGGTGATGGCGGTGAACGTTTCCGTGTATCCGGCCGCTCTCATGAGGGCGATGAGCATCCCGGCCTTGTCCTTGCAGACGCCGGCTCGGTCCGCAAGGGTCATGGAGGCCGGGTGGATGGTGTAGCCTTCCCCAGGGCCCATGCTGAGGCCGCTGTAGCGGATGTTGTGGGCCACCCAGCGGTTGAGGGCAGCGAGCCGTTCGGCATCGGACGAGCATCCCCGGGTGATGCGGCCTGCGAGGGCCAGGATCTCGGGAGTGACAGCGAAGCTCGGCTCGTTGACAAGGTAGACCCATCTGGACTTCTCCCGCCAGGAGGGGAGGGTGGCCATGACGAGCTTGGGTGCGACGTCGGAGCGGGGCGGAGCGGCCACGGTGTCGGGGTAGGGGGGGATGTCCGCTGAGCGGAAGAAGTAGCGGGTCCCTCCGGCATCGTCGGACTTCACGGTGATTTCAAGCGGGCCTCCGAACGTGCCGTAGTACAGCGGTTTGCCCGGGGGCATGTCGACCTGGTGGATCTGCTCGACGATGGGGAGGTCGCTTCCGAAGACGACGACATCGAAGTACTCGCCCCGCTGGGGGGGCACGAATCGGTCGTCGTCGTCATCGAGGTAGGCGATGCGGTAGCCGACGAAGCGGGAGGACCACTCGATGACGTCGCCGGGGACCAGGTCCGGGACTGCCGCCAGCCGTTTTCGGAAGGGCCAGTAGATGCCGTGCTTGGGGGCCGGCACGTCGACCATGGAAGCGGGAGGCACGATGGTGGTGGTTCCGTCCGCGTGTCGTACCTGGATGCCGGTGACATCCAGTCGGCTGGTTTCCGGATCGTAGTCGAACTGGAGCACGGAGAAGCGGCGCACGCCGGCCGGGGTCAGCAGCTTGACCGTGGTGCGCTCCTCCCGGGTGGAGCGGCCGGATTCCTCGACTTGCGTGTGGACCACGCAGCGCAGCACGAGCGCGTCGGAGGACGGCGGAGTCTCGGCCAGGGTTTGGGCGGCAAGCGTCGTGCAGGTGAGCAGAAGGGCAATGGGGGTGAGGCGACGTAGATTCATGGCTCCTCCTGGTCCGGCAGGCTAGCACGCGGGAAGGGGTCCGGGCAATGATGCCAGAGGGGATACCGATCCTCGGGGTGCATCCGTGGCGGGTGTGTGCTACAGTGGGGACGATTGACCGCCCGACGGGGAGCGGGTGGAGGGCGAGGCCTGGATGGCGAGGTTTGGGACGGGGAGGGAGCGGACCGAGGGCAGCGGGGAGACCCGAGGCCGGCAGGATTCGTCTGCCCGGCCGGCCACGTACATCGTGCCGTTGACGGGAACCCCGGATGCGCGTCGCAGCGAGCTCGGGGGAAAGGGATTCAACCTGCAGCGGCTCGTCCGGGCGAACTTCCACGTGCCGGGAGGGTTCGTGGTGACGACGGCCGCGTACCGGGCCGTGCTGCGGGAAGTGATCCCGGAGTGGCGGAGGGCCGGAGGGGGGCTGGAGGAGCTGGAGCGGCTGGTGGCGTCATGGCCTCTCCCTGAGGCTATAGAGCGGGAGATCCTGGAGGCAGCGGGGCGGCTTCGGGACCTGACCGGGGCCTCGTTCATCGTGCGTTCGAGCGCCACGTCGGAGGACCACGAGCACGCGTCGATGGCAGGGCTGGCGGCCACGGTGGCCAACGTGGTGACCGACGACGATCTGTTGAGGGCCATCCGGGTCTGCTGGGCCTCGCTGCTGGGGCGTGAGGGAGTGACGTACCGGTCGCTTCTGCCGTGGTCGGAGCTGCTCCCGGAGATGGGGGTCGTGGTGCAGCAGCTCATTCCAGCGCAGAGGGCCGGAGTGCTGTTCACCGTGGACCCGGTGACTGGAGCCGATGATCGGTACCTGGTGAGCGGCTCCTGGGGGCTGGGGGAGACGGTGGTTTCGGGGCGTGCTGCGGACACGGCAACGGTGGATCGGCGCTCGGGGCGGGTGCTCCGCCAGGAGGTGGCGCACAAGCGGGAGCGGCTGGTACCCGACCCTGCGGGCGGGACCCGAGTGGATCGGGTGCCGGGTAGGATGGCCCGCCGTGCGGTGCTGGACGAGTCGCTGGTGACCCGCCTGTGGGAGCTGGCAAGGCGGGTGGAGCGGGAGTTCGGTGGGCCACAGGACCTGGAATGGGCCGAGTGGGACCAGCGGATCTACCTGCTTCAGGCGCGGCCGGTGACTGCGCTCCGGAGGCGGCGTCGGGTGGTGTGGACGAGCACCAACGTGGGAGAGGCACTGCCGGGGGTCGGGACGCCGTTCACCTGGTCGATCATCTACTCGTTTTCAAGGCAGGGCTTCGTGCATGCATTTCGAGGGCTGGGCTGCTCGGTCCCGGAGGACTACCCCATCGTGGGTCGGGTCCGGGGCCGCATCTACCTCAACCTGTCGGAGTTCATGTCGGTCGCTTCCCAGGTTCCCTTCATGTCGCCGCACATCCTCCAGCAGCTCGGGGGGGGCGGGGGAGCGGAGGCCCTGCCCGGGACCTACGAGAAGCTGCCCAGCCTGTCGTTCCTTTTGAAGGCGCCTCTGACCGGGGTGCGGACGCTCACGGCGGGCACGGTCAACCCGGTGCGGGTGGCCCTGTGGAACCAGAAGTTCCGCCGATTCGTGGACGAGTTTGGCGGGACCGATTTCGCCGGGCTTGGGGACCCGGAGCTCCTGATCTGGTGGCAGCGGTCGGACGAGGCCTTCGTGAGCACGGGCACGCTGATGCTGGAGTGCTCAGGGCAGTTCCTGACCACCTATGTGGCGTTGGCGCTGGCGTTGCGGGTGCTGATGGGTGCGGGCGGGGAGACGGCGGAGCGTGCGTTGTTCTCCGGGTTGTCCGGGGTTCGGAGTGCAGAACCCGGGCTGGACCTTCTGCGAATGGCCCGCAAGGTGGCATCGATGCCGCGTCTGAGGGAGCTGGTGCGGGAGACCCCTCCCGAGCGGTTGGTGGAGGTGCTGGGGCAGGGCGGGGAAGAAGGACGGTCGCTGGCCTCCGCGGTCGAGGCATTCCTCCGGTCGCACGGACACCGTGCCGCCCGTGAGGCGGAGCTGTCGGAGCCTCGCTGGCGGGAAGATCCCTCCTTTCCGCTGTCGGTGCTGCGCCGGTACCTGGAGGCCGACGAGCCGGCCGATCCCGAGGTTCTGCTGGCCGAGCGTCGGGAGGCCCGGGAGCGTGAGACGCAACGGGTCTTGAGCCGCGTTCCGGCCGGGCTGCGGGCGGTATTCCGGAGAATCCTGGCCGATGCGCAGGAGTCCGCCAGGCTGCGGGAGGAGCTTCGAAACGCGACGGTGCATACCCTGGGCTTCTTCCGGACTCTGGCAGGGGAGACCGGTCGGCGGATGGTGGAGGCCGGGCTCCTGGGGAGGGTGGATGATGCGTTCTTCCTCAAGCGGGAGGAGATGACCGCCTGGCTGGCGGACCGGGGAGAAGGGACGCTCTTCCCGCTGGTGGTGGCGCTGCGCCGGCTGGAGCACGAGGTCTTGTCGGCCCTCCCGGCCCTGCCGCCATGGTTCGTCATGGAAGGGGACCGGATCGTGAGTGAGGAGACCCGGGTTGCGGTAGGACGGTCGTTGACCGGGCTTGCCGGGAGCCCCGGTGTCTCCACGGGCCGGGTGAGGGTCGTCCGCAGCCCGTCCGAGGCTCGGGACCTCTGCCCCGGAGAGGTGTTGGTGGCACCGTTCACCGACGTGGGGTGGACGCCGCTGTTCCTCGTGGCCAGCGCGGTGGTGACCGAGCTGGGCGGGCCGCTGAGTCACTCCTGCGTGGTGGCCCGGGAGTATGGGGTTCCGGCCGTGGTCAACGTCAAGGACGCGGTACGGCTGCTGCGGGACGGACAGCTCGTGACCGTGGATGGCGACCGAGGGGTCGTGATCGTGGAGGAGAACGGGCACTGAGCGGCAATCCGGCCCCCCCCACGGAAGGAGGAAGGCCCACGCCCGAGCCACCCCCTGCTCCGACCGTCGGCACCTTCTCTCGAGAACCCGGAAGAGAACGACTCTCGTTCTGGCTTCGTGCACACCCGCACGCGCAACTGTACTTGACTCAGCCAATCCCCTGACCGTAGAATCTGGGACAACTGAAGTTGGCAGCAGGCACTGGCTGTGGTTCGAGCGCACGTGCCTGGAGGAGCTTCCGGAATGAGTAGATTGTTCAGTCTAGCCGGGTTCGGTGCGTTGCTGGTGGTGCTGATGGCCGCGGCCGCCTGTTCGAGCAGCAGCAACAACGGCGACGTGGTTGCGGGCGATGCCGACGGCTTGAGCAGGGGCGATGACGGACGGATCCCTGACCAGGACGTTTCCGCTCCGGACGAGGATGTCGTCGACGGGGATACCGTCGGCTCTGACGTTCCGGACCAGGGGGGAGGCGGCGACGAGCTCGATTCCGTGGACCCGGACCATCAGGGGAGCGAGGTCGACGACGTTGCCGACGAACAGACCGACCTGGCCGATGTCGGTGGGTCCGACGGGGATCTCACCGAGGTCGGCACCGACGGCGGCGTGCTCGACGTCGATTCCACGGATACCGGCGTTCCGCCCGTGGAGGAAGGGTACATTTCGACGCCCGAGCTCGGAATCCGGATTCTCGGGCCGTCCTCGCTGGGAGCGGCCCAGTCCATCGGCTCTTCGATCCAGGTTGCCGGGCTCGTGGTCGGCAAGCCCGATGCCATCCAGTGGACGTCGTTGACCACGGGCAAGAGCGGGTTCTGCGCTGGCGTTCCGTTCTGGCTGTCGGGGAAGGTGGATCTGGAGCAGGGGGACAACGTCATCCAGGTCAAGGCGACCCAGGGGGACCAGGTGGCCACCGATACCATCGTGATCACCCACAATCCGGCGTTCCTTTTCGGCACGGAGCTGCGGGTCCGGCCCGGTGCGCTCTACACGAACATGGCGACGACGCTCGTGTTCTCGATGGACATGGGGCTTTACAGCAACTTCGACCCGTCGACCCTGAAGCTGTGCGAGAGCACGCAGGAGGGGGAGTGCGTCAGCGACGTGCACACGATGCTGGACGACGGTCAGGTGAGCTTCTCCGGCGACGAGGTCGGGGACGACGGGGTTTTCTCGTGGAAGAAGAGCTACAAGGCGCTTCAGGCGGGCAAGCTCTGCTTCCGGGTGCATGCCGTGATCAAGGCGGGGTTCCAGCAGTACACGGCGTTTTCTCCGGTGGTCTGCGTGGACGTGGTGAGCCCGCTTCCGGTTGCCGAGTGCGAGGCAACCCGGGCGGTGCTCCTGGAAGCGGATCAGCTCTACTGGTCGACGCTGGCGACGTCCGATTCCGCAACTGCGAAGCAGGCGGTGATCGCTCTCCTCCAGGGCAAGGCTGAGATTGCCGAGGTGGGTTCGTCCTACCAGGGCTATGGAGTGTGGGTGCGGTTCACCAACGGCCTGCTGGGTGCGTTCCCGTTTGCGCCGCAGGGGCTGCGCGGCGGTGCCGATGGGGAGGGCGGCGAGGAAGCGGTGGAGCAGATTGAGGCACCGATTCCGGGGCCCGAGATTCTGATCTCGTCGAAGCGGTCGGTGGTGATGGGGCCGTACCACGAGGAATTTGCTGCCCAGGACGAGGGGAAGTTCATCTTCAACGTGCTGGACAAGTCAGAGTGCCCGCCCTACGTGATCGAGGGGCCGTGGTATGATTCCCAGGCCACGCTGGCCCGCTTCCGACGGCTCTGGGAGAACGGCATGATCGCCATCTCCACGCACGGCGACTCCTATTTCCGGGAGCTGAGCCCCGCGGCCAAGGACGGCTATGGGTGGACCCACCGGCAGAGCCAGGAACTGCTGTGGACCGGCGAGCCGGTGGACTGCACTCAGCTCGGCCAGGAGATGAAGGAGTGTGTGGCGCAGGCGGATTGCCCGGCGGGCTCGGAGTGCGTGATCACGCAGTCGAGCGGCAAGGGGACCAAGGTGTCGGGCGTCTGCATCGATTTCAAGCAGGTGGACATCCGGACGGGGCGGGTGGTGCTGGGGCCGTCCCGCTACGGAATCCTCCCCTCGTTCATCCGCAAGTACCAGGGGCGGGGGTATCCCGACAGCGTCGTGTACCTGGGCGCCTGCCGCTCGCTCTGGAACGGCACGCTGGGAATGGAGCTGTACGGGGCGGGGGCCAAGGCCGTGGTCGGGTTCTCCGGGTACGTGACCACCGGCTTTGCCTACCAGGAAGGGACCAAGTTCTTCTCGAGCCTGGTCGAGGAGATGAAGCTGTCCGGGGAGTGCTTCCCGGAAGTGCCGGTGCAGGATCCGGACAACCCGGGAACGCACCTGAGGCTGCTGGGGGCGGTGAACCTGAATGCCACCAACTCGGACCTCATCAACCCGAGCTGGGAGACCGGCGACCTGACCGGATGGCAGAGCTCGGGGGACGGCCGGGTCGTGACGAGGCTCGGGATCACCGTGCCGGTCGAGGGGAAATTCATGTCCCTCATCTCCACCGGCATGGGGTACACTCCGCAGGTGGGGGAGATCTTCCAGACCTTCTGCATCCCGGAAGGGAAGACCGAGATGAGCTTCTACTGGAAGCTCTACTCGGAGGAGTTCAAGGAGTGGTGCGGCTCGATTTATCAGGACATGTTCGAGGCAACGCTGGAGGGGGAGGATGGGACCATCACGTATGCCTCCACCTCGATCGATGCGCTTTGCCCGCCGCAGCAGTGCCAGGGGTGCGGATCCCAGTTCGACGGGCTGCTCCAGGCGGACGTCATCTTCGACCAGGGAGACGTGTGGATGACCCAGTGGCGAAAGGCGGAGGCCAACGTCTTCTCCCTGGCGGGCCAGGGGGCCGTGACGCTGCGTTTCTTCGTGACGGACAAGGGGGATTCCATCTACGACACGGCGGTCCTGCTGGATACCATCAAGGTCAAGTAGGAGGGGAACCCGGGGCGCTTGGAGTTGGGTGTCGATACTAGGGGAACTTCGTGCAATTCCGATATCTTCTGTGTTTATCTCTGATGTTTTGCCTGAGCTCGGCCTGTTCCGGCGACGGTGGCGGGCCGTACGTCCCCGGCGAGGTCGTACCGAGCGATGTCGTCGAGGCGGAGGGCATCTTCATCGACATCTCCGGGGAGATTCCGGATCTGTCCGGGGTGAGCCTGGAGGAGGAGGAGGAGCTGCTGGTCCGTATCGTGGGCCCGCAGTCGGAGCCGTCCTTCGTCTGGTCGAGCGGCACGGTGGACGGAGGCTCGGCCCCTTTCGTGCCGCTGGCGGTGCTGGTGCACGGCGAGTTCGATTCGTTGTACGCCATGAGCGAAGGGAGCGATGAGCCGGTTCCGGCCGACCCCCCTGCCGACGGCGAGAGCGCTGCCTGGCGTTCCCGGCAGATGGTCGTCACGCTGCTGGCGCCCGTAGCGGTGGGCGACGGGCATTTCGAGGCGCAGACGACCCGGGTGTGGGTCGTGGCGCAGAAGGGGGATCGGAAGGTCTGGGACAGTGCGGTCGTGGTCGCGAACCCGGGGTTCGTGATGGGACGCAAACCGCTGATGTCGTCGCCGGACGTCGTGTTTGCCGGGGAGACGTCGAGCGTCCGTTTCCGCCTGGACCTGAACGACGTGGAGAATTTCGACCCGTCGCAGGTGTTTCTGATGGAGACCGACGCCGAGTGTCGGACGAAGCTGGACGGGACGGCCCGGCAGATGAAGGACGACGGCCTGGTGGACGAGAGCGGGGACGAGATCGGCTCGGACCGGGTCTACTCGGTCGTTCTCCACCAGGAATTCGAGGCGGAGGGGACGAGGTTGTTTCGTGCGGCGGTGACAGGGACCGTGGCGGGCAAGACGCTGACCGCGTACACGCCCTGCATCCCGCTGCGGGTGGTTCGGCGGGCCGACCCGCTGGATTGCACGGTGGCGCGGTCGGTGCTGCTGGACGTCCGGGCGGAGATGGATGCCCGTCTCGAGGCCGGTTGGGAGCGGGAGGACGTGCGGCGGTTTGCCGTCCTGCATCTCAAGGAGCAGAAGTCGGTGGCGGAGGCCGGTGCATCGGCCGGCGAGGACGTGGTGTGGGCCCGCTTCCAGACAGGGCTGCTGGGGATTGCGGTTCCGACCGCGTATGTCGGGCCGAGCGAATCGGTTCTGTTCCCGGATGCTGCCGGGACGGCCCCTGAGACGACGGTGTTGCCCCGTTCGCGACGGGTGGCCGCTGCCTTGCCGGAGAAGGATGGAGAGGCGGTGGGCGGGAAGTGGCCCGATCGGCTTTCGGGAAAGAGCTGCCCGCCGTTCCGGCAGCTCGGGGACAAGCTCAGGCTGTCGGCGTTGAGGCAGCTGGGAGAGGCGGGAATTGCGGTGCTGGTCGGGCAAGGCGGCCGGGCGTTCGGCGGCATGACCGATGAGGCCCGCAAGGCCATGGAGGGGGCGCCCCTGGCGTTCGATGCTCCGCTTCCGGCCTGGACCGGGTGGGAGCATGCGGGGGCACAGGACGTCGTGGCGTTGGCCGACCCGTTCCAGTGTGACCTGCTGGCCACGACCTACGACAGCTGCATCATCAAGAAGGACGGGACGTGCGTGCGGTCGGATGATTCGCCCTGTCCCTCGTGGCTGGAGTGTCTCCCCACTCACGGGGGTGGGCTGGGGGTGGCCAAGGGGGTGTTGTACGACCGGGTCCAGGCGGACCTCATGACGGGCCGGCTGGCGCTCACTGCGGACGGGCTGGCCTTGACGCCGTCATTCGTGAAGCGCTACTCGGGAGGGGACGTGGGTGCCCAGGTGGCGATGCTCGGGTTCTCCCATAGCCTGACCCCCGGGGGCGGTACGATGGCTGCCGAGTTCCTCGCTGCGGGGGCAAACTCCGTGGTCGGAAGCGCTGCCGAGGTCGGTCCGGAGGATGCCCTCTCGGCCACGCACGAAATCCTGGCGAGGCTGCTCCAGGGGAAGCAACCCCCGGCGTGGCTGCTGCCGAGGGTCTCCGATTCGTACGGTGACCATGATTGGCGGTTGGCCGGACCGGGCAACGTGGCCGTCTATTTCCCCGGGTTGCTCAATGCGGACTTCGGCAGCGGCACGCTGGACGGGTGGGAGCACACGGGGGATGCTCGGGTTCTTTCTTCTCTGTGCGGTATCAAGCCATCGGGCCAGTACATGGGGCTGCTCTCTTCAGGGCTTGGGTTCACGGTCCAGACCGGGACGATCTCCCAGGAGTTCTGCCTCGAGATCGACAAGCTCGTGTTCGAGGGGTGGTACGACTTCATCTCCCATGAATTCGAGGGGGGCTGCGGCGGCGCCTACAGCGATACGTTCCGGATGTTCATCGAGGACGATCTGGGGCAGAAGATCCACCTGGCTCGGACCGAGGTCGCGGATTTCATCGGAGTCAATGCACTCTGTCCTTGTGAGGCGGGTTCCTGTCCGAGCTGCGGGCAGTGCGGGTCGGCTTTCTGCGTCTGCGGTGAGCTGTACCACCCGGACGAAGGCGAGCTGCTGATCCCCTGGCCGCAGGAATGCAGCTTTGATCAGGGGGACGAGGACGGGGCTTTCGAGACGGGCTGGCGGCATACGGGAGAGGTGGCGCTCACTCAGCTCGGACAGGGTGGAACCAACAAGCCGGTACGGTTCGTCATCGAGGTGTCGGACCAGGGGAGCTCAGGGTCGACGACAACGGTGCTTGTCGATTCGCTGACCTTCAAGTAACATGGGCAGCCGGGAAGAAACGGAGGGACCAGGATGAGTCACAAGGATTGCGGGTGCCCAGTGATCCGCAACGAGAGCTACGAAGGGAAGATGTTCAACTGGGAGGGAAAGACCTTCTACGTTCAGCCCGTTCGCTTCATCTTCCGCGTTCCGGTCGACGTGGAGAAGCGGATGGCCGAGGCTGCAGAGGCCATCGAGAAGAAGGGGTACATGATGGAGGAGCCTCCCATCATCCTTTCCAACGAGGGGGTCTTTTCCGGTCGAATGCTGATCGGAATTCTTCCGCCCGACACCCAGGACCCCTGCGTGATCACGTTCACCAACTCGCTCATCGAGGCCACGGTTTACGAACGCAAGGATGCCCCGGTGAGCCCGGGGGTCAAGGCATTCAAGGCCCGGCTCGAGAAGCAGGGCAAGACGGTCAAGGACGTCTATGTCTGGCACACCGGATGTCCGGCCTGTATCCGCCTCGAAGGGTACAAGTCGGTCTTGTTTGCCGAGCTCGAATAGGTAGTCCGCTTACTCCCACCAGAGAGGATTCGCATGGCGCAGCAGGAAGAGAACAAAGTCATCTACTCCATGATCGGAGTTGGCAAGGTCCACGGTACCCGGACGGTGCTGAAGGACATCTACCTGTCCTACTTCTACGGAGCCAAGATCGGTGTGCTCGGGCTCAACGGATCCGGAAAGAGCTCGCTCCTGAAGATCATGGCGGGAGTAGACCAGGAGTTCCTCGGGAAGACCGCCGTGTCGCCCGGCTACACCATCGGCTATCTCGAGCAGGAGCCTCTGCTGGACGAGACCCGCACGGTCCTCGAGGTCGTGCAGGAGGGGGTCCAGGAGGTTGTGGATCTGCTCAAAGAGTTCGAAGAGGTCAACCTGAAGCTGGCGGAGCCGCTCAGCGACGATGAGATGGAGAAGGTGCTCAACCGACAGGGGGACCTCCAGGACAAGCTCGATGCCGCAGATGCCTGGGACCTGGACAGTCGGCTGGAGCTCGCCATGGACGCGCTGCGCTGCCCGCCGCCCGAGACCCCCGTGTCGGTGCTGTCTGGAGGTGAGCGTCGCCGGGTGGCCCTGTGCAGGCTGTTGCTGCGCAAGCCCGACATCCTGCTCCTGGACGAGCCGACCAACCACCTCGACGCCGAGACGGTTGCCTGGCTGGAGCAGCATCTTCGCCGCTATGCCGGCACCGTCATCGCAGTTACGCACGACCGCTACTTCCTCGACAACGTGGCCGGCTGGATCCTGGAGCTGGACCGCGGCCACGGCATTCCCTGGAAGGGAAACTACTCGTCGTGGCTGGAGCAGAAGCAGGCACGCCTTGCCAACGAGGAGAAGGCCGAGTCGCAGCGGCAGAAAACCCTGGAGCGCGAGCTCGAGTGGATCCGGATGTCACCCCGGGGTCGACATGCCAAGAGCAAGGCCCGCGTGAGCGCCTACGAGCAGCTGGCCAACCTGGAGACCGAGCGGCTGGCGAGGGACCTGGAGATCTTCGTGCCGGCCGGACCCAGGCTGGGCAAGACCGTGATCCTGGCAGAAGGGTTGCGCAAGGGATACGGAGACAGGCTGCTGCTGGACAATGCCTCATTTGCCATCCCGCCGGGAGCCATCGTGGGCATCATCGGGCCCAACGGAGCGGGCAAGACGACCCTGTTCAAGATGATCACCGGTCAGGAGAAGCCCGATGCCGGGACGCTGGAGGTGGGCGAGACCGTGAAGTTTGCCTATGTGGACCAGCTCCGGACCAGCCTCGACCCCGAGAAGTCGGTGTTCGACACGATCTCGGGCGGTGCGGATTTCATCGACATGGGGGGCAAGGTCCAGGTCAATGCCCGGGCCTATGTGGCTCGGTTCAACTTCTCGGGCACCGACCAGCAGATGAAGGTAGGGCACATGTCGGGCGGGGCACGCAACCGGGTGCACCTGGCGTGCATGCTGAAGCAGGGGGCCAACGTCCTGCTCCTGGACGAGCCTACCAACGACCTCGACGTGAACACCATGCGGGCACTGGAGGATGCGCTGCTGAACTTCGGCGGCTGTGCGCTGATCATCAGTCACGACCGCTGGTTCCTCGACCGCGTCGCCACGCACATCCTGGCCTTTGAAGGGGAGAGCAGCGTCGTGTGGCACGAAGGGAACTGGAGTGAGTACGAGGCCAATCGCAGGGAGCGTCTCGGGGCAGCTGCGGAACAGCCCCACCGGATTCGATACCGATCGTTGACCCGCTGAGGAGAACGAGCATGAACGTGAACGAGAGACTCAAGGAGCTGAGGCGCCTGATGCAGGCACAGGGGCTGGCCGGATACGTGGTTCCCAGCTCGGACCCGCACCAGAGCGAGTACGTGGCGGCCACCTGGCAGCGACGGGGCTTCATCAGCGGTTTTGACGGTTCGGCCGGGACCGTTGCCGTGACCGCCGGCAAGGCCGGTCTTTGGACCGATTCCCGCTATTTCCTCCAGGCCGAGCAGCAGCTTGCCGGGAGCGGCGTCGAGCTGTTCCGGATGGCAGTCCCCGGGGTGCCGGAGATGGAGGATTGGCTGTGCGGTGAGCTGAGCCAGGGGAACAAGGTCGGCGTGGATCCTCGGGTCTTCTCGATCTCGGCATTCGAGGTGCTTCAGTCGGGCCTGGGTCGCAAGGGGATCGTGCTGCAGGCCGTGGAGGACGATCTCGTCGAGCAGGTGTGGGGCGAGGAACGCCCGGCCATGCCGTCGGGGCTGTTGCGCAGCCACCCGGTGGAGTATGCCGGCAAGTCCGTGGACGAGAAGATCGCCCTGGTGGAGGCCGAGCTTGCCCGGACCGGAGCCGAGGCGCTGGTGCTGTCGGCCCTGGACGAGCTGGCATGGACCTTCAACCTGCGCGGCGCCGATGTGCCGTTCAACCCGGTTTTCATTTCCTTTGCCATCATCGAGCGGGCAAGGACTCTCCTGTTTCTCGACCTGACCAAGGCCGGCCGGGAAGTGACGGCGGGGCTGCCTGAGAGAGTGGAGCTTCGCCCGTACGAGGCATTCGACGATGCGCTCGTCGAGCTCGGGCGGCGGGGAGCGGTGGTGTGGGCCGATCCGGCGACCACCAGCTGGCACGCGGAGACGACGCTGAAAGAGGCCGGGGCCAAGATATCCCGGAGGACCGGTCCCGTTCCGGCGTGGAAGTCGGTGAAGAACGACGTGGAGATTTCCTGCGCCCGGGCGTGTCACGAGCGTGACGGCGTGGCCATGGCCGAGTTCATGGCATGGCTCGAGCGGGCGGTGGTCCTGGGACGGGAGACCGAGCTCACCATCGGGGCCAAGCTGGAGGAGGTCCGGGCCCGCAGCGAGCGGTTCGTGGGGATGAGCTTCGGGAGCATCGTCGGCTACGGGCCGCACGGAGCCATCGTCCACTACTCGGCGACTCCGGAGAGCTCGTCCGCAGTCCGGGAGGGCAACCTGCTCCTGGTCGATTCCGGGGCCCAGTACCTGGACGGGACCACCGACATCACGAGGACCGTCGCCCTGGGCGAGCCCACCGATGAGCAGAAGCGGGCCTACACCGCAGTGCTCAAGGGCCATCTGCTCCTGGGCAGGACGCGTTTCCCCGAGGGGACCAACGGCTACCAGCTCGACGTGCTGGCCCGGCAGCCTCTGTGGGCCGAAGGGCTCAACTACGGCCATGGAACGGGCCACGGCGTCGGAGCGGCGCTGTGCGTTCACGAGGGGCCCTTCTCCGTGTCGCTTCGCCGCAATATGACTCCGCTCGTGGTGGGCAACATCCTGTCCAACGAGCCCGGTTTCTACAAGACGGACGGGTTTGGAATCCGCATCGAGAACCTCGTGCAGGTCATTGAGAAGGAGGTGACGACGAGCGGCCGGTTCCTCGGCTTCGAGGATCTGACGCTGTGCCCTTATGACCTCAACCTGGTGGACCGCTCCATGCTGTCGCCCGACGACGTGAAGCAGGTCAATGAGTACCACTCCCGCGTGCTGGCGACCCTGGCCCCCCTCCTGGAGCCGCTTGCCCGACTCTGGCTCGAAAGGGCGTGCCGACCGATCGAGTAGAACCTGACCTTTCGGAGAGACCCGAACCTACCAGATCACCGGGCTGTCGCCGGACAGCAGCAGGTGGATGGCCGCGGACCAGAGGAAATCCGGGGCCCCAAGCCCCTTGCCGGTCTGGGAGTCATAGTACTCCCAAGTCGTCGATTCCCCTTCGATGAGATCGAGGGTGGCCTTGCGAAGGGCCTCTGCCTCCGTTGTGAGGCTGTACTTCTCGAGCCCCCAGACGGCCAGCGCATTCAGGACGATCCACACCGGGCCGCGCCAGTAGTTGTCCGGCTTGTAGGACGGTGAGGATGCGGCCACGCTGGGCATGGGGAAGGGAGTGCCGAACACGGCGGGATCCGAGAGGTGCTTGACCACGGCCATTGCCTGCTCGGGCGTGGCCGCGCCGACGAAGAGGGGCAGGTAGGTGACCGGTGTGGGTATCTTGACGAACTGGTCACCCTCCACGGTGAGGTCGTAGAACAACCCGTCTCCGGCATCATAGAACTTCGTCCGGATGAGCTCAGCAAGCTGGTCCGCCTCTTCCTTCCAGGCAATGGCGTCCGCTGTCTTGGCCAGCTTCTCGGCCATCTTGGACAGGAGCAGGGCATCGAGGTAGAGCCAGCAGGCCAGATCGACGGCCTCCACCGGTCCCTTGTCCCAGCGGGGAGAGGTATCCCAGCCGCTGTCCGTGCCGGCCCACTCGTAGAGTCCGTCTCCGTCGCTGTCCTTCTGGGACTTGAACCACTCGTGGTTGCTCTTGAGCGCAGGGTAGTCGCCCTCCAGGAATCCAGTACCGGGGGGAGTGCCATCTCCGCTGACGAGCTCGTCGGCAGCGGCTGCCAGGGCGAGGGAGGCCCATGTCAGCACGCCGGGAGGCTGAGTGCCGGGGTTGGCCGAGCCGACCCAGATCTCCCTCGGGAGGTGTCCGTCACCCAGAGGCTGGCGGGCCATGACGTCGAGCTGCTTGCGGGCCAGAGCGAGGGCCGCTTCCCCACCGCGGCTCAACGCCAGCACGTGGAATGCCGTGTCCCAGAGCCAGATGCCCCGGAAATACTGGCGCTTGCTCGGGACCAGGACATCGGCGGTCCACTTGCCGGAGGCCACGGCCTGATTCTCCCAGAACAGGTACCAGGACGGGGCCTTGCTCGGGTTCTTCTTGAACGCGCTCAGGGGGGCCTCGGAAAGCCACTCCTCGATCTCGTTGGTGACGGTTCCGACGACCTGGTAAAGGGCGGGCGAATCGAGCAGCTCGAGCGACGGATCCTGCCCTTCGGCCATGGACAGGGTCAGGACCACGTCGATCTTCGAATCCGTGGGGAGCGCGTAGTTGAAGTTCCAGCGGCCCTCGTCGGGCACCACGTCGGTCGAAGTCGGGGCGGGAGAGCTGCCGGCAGCAAACCGCCAGGCCGCGGAGCTCACGTCACCCCAGGGGCTCGCATACTGGCCGTCGAGGCGGAGCCGGATTCCGGGGAGGGCATCATCCTTCTCGACGGAGGCCGTCACGCCCATTCCGCCGGATGCGCCGGTGATGGTCAGGGCCGTGTCGCCGCCGGTATTGATCAGACGGAACCGGACCGCCACGACGAACGGGGAGCTGTACGCGGTCGTCTCGATGACGTTGACCTGACCGCAGGAGTAGGTGCGCACGGCATGGGATGCATGCCAGGCATAGGTCACGCCCACGCAGGGCTCCATGGCCTTGATTTCGAACAGCGGCTTGAGGAGCGCCCCGTAGACGCCGAAGTGGGAGAGCTGGTCGGAGAATTCCCGCCAATAGAGATTGGGTCCGACGGCAGTGGCCTGCTCCCCGACCTGGTTGGGATAGTAGACGTAGGAATGGGCCCCCCGACGGGTGAGGAGCAGCTTCGTCTCGTCGGGAAGGGGAAGGGCGTTGGGAGGGCTCTCCGCATCGTCCTCGGTGACGGAATCCCCGACCGGGCCGTTGCCGTCGGGAAGGACGTCGACGTCGCCTCCATCCGGGGAACCGCCGCCGCATCCCGCCGAAACGAGGGCGAAAGAGGCCAGCAGCGGGATCAGGAATCGTGTCAATCGCAGCATGGGATTCACCGTCCTGGAGCAAACGACTGCAACTGCGGAACGTCGTAGCAGGGGGCTGAGATGAGATTGCCGAAGTACGTGTAGTCCGGAATCCGGTAGTCGCGGACTTCCTCTCCCTCCTGACGGCGGTCGTGATGCCAGAACACCGCTCTCAGGTTGGGGAGCTCGACACAGTTCCTCGGCGAGAACACGAGCTCGGCCCACTTGCGGGCGGCGGTCTTGCAGCGGGACTCACCGGGGCGGTTCCAGGAGCCGACGGCGAATCCATCGAGGTGCAGCGGGGCGAGGTTGTCGCTCTTGCCGTCCGAGAGGAGATGGAGTTTTACCGCCCGGATGTGAGACCAGTCGAGCGCCGGCCTGGTGCCGGGAATGGTCGGGCGGAATTCCGACAGGGGGATCACGAAACGCTGCCACTCAGCGTTCTCGATCCGGAACGTGGTGCTGACGGTTCCCTTGTCGCAGCAAGGGTCTTCCTCGGGGCACTCGGCGGCGCGGGTATCACAGACTTCCACCTGGAGCGACGGGATGTCTCCGGACTCATCCTTGCGGGCATGCATCACGAAGACGTTGCCACGGGTGAAGTCGAGCCCTTTGTCCCACTCCGCGGTAAATGCGGTCCCTCCGACGTAGTAACCGGAGCACGCGTGCGGCGCTGTCTGCGGGTCCGCTCCGGGCCCGGCCTCGAACACGATGTGGGAGGTCCCGGTGCGAAGCCAGCGGCACTCGGAGGTCGCTGCACCCTCTTCCTTGCGGACCTTGAGCTCACCCCAGGCTCCCCACCAGGTGCCCGACAGACCGTCGAAGCTGCCGAGAGTCACGGGGCAGGAAAGGCTTTCCCGGATCGGGCACTCGGATGCCGTCTCGGCCAGGAGCATCGGCTTGTTGTGCCCCTGGGGCGAGGCGAATTCGTCGTAGAACCACTTGAGGCGGTTCTTCAGCTCGTCCGGGTTGGGGGTCTGCGTGTCCTGGTAGTACAGGGTCAGGCCGACCCAGTCCACCGAGTCATCACCCGGATAGAACTCCGAGTAAGGCGGGTAGTCCGCGTACTTGACTGTCCAGTAGGGCTCGAACTCGTGCGGGGTCCAGACGACCCGGACGTTCGGGGCCTGGAGCTCCCGCACGGCGTGGTAGAAATTCTGGAAGGCCTCGCGGTAGACCGACGGCTTGCCGGCACACCCGGTCTTGTCGTTGTCGAAGAAGCACGTGGCCCATGGATACCAGTGGGTATTCATGTCCGGTGCGAAACGAAGGAACACCGGGCCCGGGAACGAGGCCGCCTCCTTCACGAAGGCCTGTGTCGCGACCCAGGCCGGGCTTCCCGGTCCGAAGTCGGCGACGAACTGGGAGAACCCGCACTGCGGAAGCATCGTGATCATCATGCCCCCGGTGGGGTTCACCGCGAGGACCTGGTTGGCCCAGTCCTTGGGGAACGAACCGTACTCGCACTTGCCCGACCAGTCCGAGGGGAAGCCGACCTGGTTGTGGAACAGCGTGGGAGCGTGGCCGAGTCGGCGCACGACCTCTCCGATGGAGGGTTCTTCCAGGGCCCACGGCTCCTTGCCCGGGCCAACGAAGAGACCGGCAGCGATGCGGCGGGAGCAGAGGCCGCTCTCGCATCTGTCCGGGAACGGGCACAGTCCGCAGCTTCCCTCGCATCCGTCGTCACCGCACACCCGGCCGGCGCAGTCCGGCACACAGGGGGCCGCATCGCACTTCCCCTTGTGGCAGAGGACGCCGGGCGGGCACACACCGCAGACGCCTCCGCATCCGTCCGCACCACACTCCCGCATGAGGCACTCGGGCACGCACGGGGGCTCGATGCACTTGCCGGCATCACTGCACTTGAGGTCCGTGGAGCACTCTCCGCACTGTCCTCCGCACCCATCGTCTCCGCACTCCCGGTCCTTGCATTGGGGTTTGCATGGGATCTGGCACTTGCCCAGCGGCGTGCATCGCTCCTCCGCCGTGCAGGTTCCGCACTGTCCTTTGCACCCATTGTCACCGCACTCCCGGTCCTTGCACTGCGGGGCGCACGGCTTTGGGGCCTCGGCCGGCGGTGTCCCGGCAGGAGTCCCTCCCGGAGCCGTCGGTGAGGCCGCTTCCCCCGCGGGCAGAGCCGCAGGAGAAGGTGCCTCGCCAGTGGCCGAAGCACTCGGCCCCTCCCCGGGCTGCTCGACAGGCGGGGTCTTGCTGGCGCAGCCTGCCGTCAGTGTGAGCAGCACTGCCAGCAGCATCCCCGCTCGGGCTGTCAGTCCTCGGTCAAAACGCAAGGTCCCCTCCTCTCCTGGCTCGAGACCGGATCAGGGCACGACGCAGAAGCAGTGGTCAGTTTCGGTCGTCAGGGCTTCGAGCCCGGCAGCGCATTTCCCCTCTGCATCGCACGGTGCAGCGCAGTAGGAGGAGCCGCAGAACCCGTCCACGCAGTCGGCGATGCCCGGGTAGTCTTCGGCCTTGCACTCGGAGACATCCTTGCAGGGAGTCCCGCCCAGGAAAGCCCCCGAGCCGGTGCAGGCCAGACCGGCCTGGCATGCCGGGGCCTTGGCGTTCACGTTGAACAGCGGACAGGACTGGCCGGCCTTGGACGTGGCGGCCTTGACCTCGGGGAGGCAGAAGCAGCCGCTCTCGCCGAACAGCCAGGCCCCCGAATCGGCACAGAGGGTCTCCTTGCCACAGGGGGCGAGGCACACCGAGGACCCGCAGTGGCCCATGAAGCAGACCGGACTCCCCAGGTAGAGGTCGGCCGGGCAGTCGGTACCCTTGAGGCAGACGTCGGTGGCGGCCACGGCCGGGCTGCCGATGCACTCGAGATCCTCCAGGCAGTATGCTGCAGCGCTGTTCACGTTGTACAGAGGGCAGGGTTCACCGACCTTGGCCTCGCCCACGACGGCCGGAGCGCAGTAGCACTTCTCCTTGCCCTCGGCACCGACGTCGAGAGGCTCGTAGCCCTCGGGGCAGAGCCCATCGGCATCGCACTTGGCCGAGCAGAACGAGGTGCCGCACCAGCCATCCTGACAGACGGGATTGCCGAGGTAAGGGGTGTAGGCGCAGTCCGCGTCCTTCTCACACGGAACGGTCTCTTCGGCCGGGATTCCGAGGCAGACGAGCTCGGGCAGGCAGAAGTCGGCATCTGCGTGAACCGTAGCGAAGGGGCAGGGATCACCCTCGACCGCGTCGCCGGTCTGGACCGGGGAGCAGTAGCAGGCCCCTTCCTCGACCGGGATGGGCTGGTAGCCGGGCTCGCAGTCCAGATTGGCGTCGCACTTGGGGGCGCAGAAGGAGGTCACGCAGTAGCCCTCGACGCACTTGGGATTGCCCGGGTAGTCGTCGAACGAGCAGTCCGCGTCCACCTTGCAGTCCTCGCCGGGGGCGGTTCCCGAAGCGCCGATGCCGAAGCAGGCCAGGCCCGCCTCGCAAGCGCCGGCGTCCGGGTTCACACTGAAGAAGCCGCAGGTCTCTCCGGCCTTGCGGTTGCCCGGGGCCTCTCCCGGTCCGACGCAGTAGCAGAAGCCCCCGGCGAACAGCCAGGGAACGTAGCCGGCCGGGCAGTCGCCCATCTCGTCACACTCGCCGACGCAGGTCGAGGTACCACACTTGCCCTTGAAGCACTGCGGAGCACCCGCGTACGAAGCGGGGCAGTCGGAGGCCTTGGTGCACTCGACGCTGAGCAGGTCGGACGCGGCTCCGGCGCAGAGCACATCCTTCACGCACTCGTCCGAAGAGCCGTTGATGTTGCCAAACGGGCAGGGGTCGCCCTGCTTCGACGCACCGGTGTAAGTCGGAATGCAGTAGCAGGAGGTGCCGACGTCGGCAGGCTCGAAGCCGTCCGGGCAGGTCATCACCTCTTCGCCATCCTGCTCGGTCACCGTGCACTTCGCCGAGCAGAAGCTCGAGCCGCAGTAGCCGTTCTCGCACACCTTGCCACCCGGGTACCAGTTGCCGGCGCAGTCCTCCGCCTTGTTGCACTCGAGCGTGCCTTCGTCTGCAGCAATACCGAGGCAGATCAGGCCGGCCTTGCACGCATCGGCCTCCGGATTGACGCCGAAGATCGGGCAGGGGTCGCCGGCCTCGGCGTCGCCGACCTCGGTCGGTGCGCAGAAGCACTGCCCCGAGACATCGATGGGGAAGAAGCCGGCCGGGCACTCGTCGTTGGCATCACAGGCCGGGGAGCAGAAGGAAGTACCGCAGTAGCCGTCCACACAGTCCGGGTTGAGGAACCAGAGGCTGGGGTCGCAGTCGGCCACGGTCTCGCACTTGTTGGCCTCGGGATCCTCCGCGTCAGCCTTGGCTTCGATGCCGAGGCAGGTCAGGTCCGGGCCGCAGAAATCCTTCTCGAAGTGAACGTTGAAGATGGGGCACGGATCGCCGGCCTTTCCGCTGCCGGAAGTCGTCGGGACGCAGTAGCACTTGCCGAACCCCGCGTTCATCGCGTCGAACCCGGGCTCGCACCCGAAGTTGGCATCGCACTTGCCGGCACAGTACGAGGTGCCGCAGATCCCCTTGGTGCAGTCAGGGTGCAGAGCGGGCGGGAATCCGGCCGCCACGCAATCCTGGTCGGTCACGCACGGAGCGGCGGGGTCGGGGGCCGTGCCAAAGCAGGTGAGGTCGGCCCCATTGCAGGCCCCGCACTCGGAGTTGGAGCCCTTGTAGTCGCAGGCCTCGCCCAGCGCTCCCGTCCCGCAGGCGTCGAACTGGCATGCGGCCGAGGGTCTGCAGAAACCAGGGTTTCCAAAGCAGGTGAACCCCGCCGGGCAGTCACCGTCCTGCTGGCAGTCACTGGTGCAGAACGTGCCCCAGGTGCTGTTGGCGAACTGGTGCTCGAGGCAGTACTGCCCTTCGGGACAGTCCTTGCTCTTGAGGCAGGAGGTGCACTCGATGTCCTTGCAGGTCCAGTCGGCTTCGTCGCAGTACTGGCCCTTTCCGTAATCGCAGGCGGGATCGCATTGGGCCTGGGGCACTGCGTCGGGGACGACCTCGACGGAATCCGGGCCGACCTGGTTGTCGGGTGGAGCGACCTGCTCGCCGGGCAGCTGGTCGACCGGCGCACCGTCCTCGACGGCGTCCGGAGCCACCGGCACATCCGTTCCTTCCTTTCCACCATCCCCGCCGCCACAGGATGCGAGCATCGCAGCGAGCACCACCGACGAAAGCCTGACAACGAATCGAGCGATCATGGTCAACCTCCTCTGGCCAATCCAAACGCCATCGTGATGAGCCCGCATTATATTGATCGCGGGCGCCGGCGTAAACCGCAATCTGACAGAGGGGACCCCGCGGACTTTCGCAGACACGCTCCGGATGGCGGCGGCAGGTCGGATGACGCACTCAAAGGGCGGGGCGGAACGGGGTGCCTCAGAAGGACTTCTCGAGGTTGATGATCTGCTCGGAGAAGTCGTACTCCTCGGCAGCCGGGGCCGACGGCATGGCCTTTCGCATCTCCATCTTGGAGCGATGGATCTGCTGGACCAGCTCGGGGGGATACTCGACCCGGTAGGCGATTCGGAAGCTCTTCTTCTCTTTGGGCTGCAGGGTCAGATGCCACTTCAGCAGCCCCTTGGAATCCGGCTCTTTGTCGCCCGAGACGGAGATGTCGTCGACCTCGATTTCCTTGTTCTCGCTGACCGGGACGCGGTCGGCCAGGTCCAGGGTGACGGGATCGGCCGAGAGGTTCTCCACGGTGACGACGAAGGCCACCTTCATGATCGTGCGCTTCTTCCGGTCGATGGAGCTGCTCTTGCGGTCAAGCACGCGGGACAGCTTGACCTGGTCGGCCACACCCAGGAACACGGCGAAGGTCTCCCCTTCGGCCACGAACGGGAGGTCGGTCATCCCCAGGAAGGCTCCGTCCTGGTACAGCGCCACCCTGCCGGGCAGGAGAGGCTGCGAGCCGTCATTGGTCATCTGGAGCGTCCGGATGGCATTGAGCGATTGCTCCGGGACGGCCGTGATTGCCTGCTGACCGGCCAGAGTGGTGCGGCCGATTCGAACTCGAACGGGGTGTCCGTCTCCCCGTACGGTGGGTTTCGCGTCGCCCGAGAAGAGGGCCGTAGTGCCGCGTGTTCGAAGCTGCTGGAACATCTCGGCCGCCTTGCCCTGGACCTGCACGAGCTGGTCGACGTTATTGTCGTAGATCTCCATCTGAGCGGCTTCCTGGGCCATAGGGGCGTTCATCTGCTTCCACAGCCGGTTCTGTCCCTCGAACGCAGCCCGGGCGCGGTCAAACGAGTCGGCCCGGCCCTGGATGATTCGGGCCGCCTGACCGCTGTCCCCCAGGGTCAGTGCGGTCAGCTCGGGGATGCGGTTGGACTCGGTCGATGACTGTGTCGAGAACTTGAGCGTCGCTCCGCTCCAGTCTTCTCCCGTGGTCTGCGTGACCACGGCGAACGATGTCACCTCGCCCTTGTCCGGGGTCCTGCCCTGGGCCCGCAGCTCGTGGGCCGGCTCCCAGGTGGCACCGGGCAGCATGTAGGTCAGCACGAGTCGGGCGTTGTGCCCGGAATCCCCCTCGACCGTCACCACGATCGTCGTCTCCTCGAGCTGCGTGAGGGCCTGCATCTCGGACAGCTTGCGCTGCCGGGCATACAGCTCAGGCTCGAGCTGCCGACGCTTGATGGCGAGGTCGCGGCGGGCCTTTGCCGTCTCGCGCAGCGAGGCCGCCACGAACTGCACCACCTGTCCGTAGGTCTCCACCTTGATGTCCCGCAGCGGAGCATCCTTGGCAATCTTGTCCATGGAGAAGACCTTGATTCCCTCGATCTGGGCGGCCTGCGCGTTGAGAATCGCGACTTCGTCGTCGAGCGCTGCGATCTCGTCTGCGATCTGCTGCACCGCCTCCTGGGCTTTGCGATACTCCTCGTCATCGGGACGGGCCAGGTAGTCCCGGCCCACCTGGACATCGACGATCTGCCCGGCCTCCGCCGGCACGAGGGCGACGCGCACCGAGCCGTCGTCGACCCAGCCGGGAAGGCGACGGAACGAATAGGTCGCAGCGGCCTTCTTCAACGAGATGACCGCCTCCCGGGTCACCTGGGCCCGGTCGGAAAAGACCGTCACCTCGGAGATCGAGGAGGTCAGGGCCTGTCCCTCCGACTCCTGAGCCCATCCCGACGGGGGCAGAAACACGACTACAGCAAGCACTGCGAGACTGGCGAGCGTTCTCATGACAATTCCTCCATCCGCTGGTTCATCGGCATCGGATCCGCAACGAGGGGCGGCGTCATACGAGGGTCACTCGGGACCGTTCTATCGCGCGCCTTCCTCATCACATCGTTCGGGTACAGCTCGTGTCGACCTCTCGCATCACCTGCCGTGGCGACCGTTTCCGGGCCCACGGCAGACCGTCGCTCATTCGTTCAGGCAACCGACCTTCTCGCAGTAGCTCGTGTACCAATCTGCGTACGGCTCGTCGCTGGCCGGAAAGGTCACCGCGATTCCGGTGTGCGCCTGCCCGAACTGCCAGTATCGGACCGCCAGGCCGAGCGTCTCCATGGCCAGTGTGAACTGCGCCGTCGAGCCATCCGTCGCCGCCTTGGTCGCCGCAAACGACAACCCCTCGAACTCGGCCGGCAGCTCATCCCCTTTCTGGGTTTCCACGAAGAGCACCTGCCGGTAGCGGATGCGCCCTGACTTTCCTTTCCCTGTCTTGTACCGCAGCACCATCCCCAGGGGACCGTCCGACTGGGTGATCACCGATACCTTCCCGGCTCCGCTGGTCCCTTCGGATTTCGCGTGGAGCGGGGCCTGAGTCATCCCGTGTTGTCCCCATGCGATGGTCTTGGTGAGCGAGCTGAGCTTCCCGGTCCATTCCCAGTGCTTGCCCGTCCCCTCACTGACATGGATCTCGTGCAGCTCGAGCCCATCCAGGTCCACGAACTTCACGGTCGGGTCGACTCCCGTGTCGAACTCCTTGGCGTCGACCCAGAGGATTTCGTGCTCGGGAGTGAGCTTGCCCACGGTATGCCACAGGGTGGCGTTGTTCTCCGACTGGTGCACCTCGACGATCCACCCGCTGTTGTTGATGGCCACGCAGGGGACCGTGCCCGTGTCGTACTTGCCGTGCCGATGCCACCGGACCTGGCCGTCGGGCTGCAGGCTCCCGGTCCAGTACCAGAGGTCTCCGGAACCGCTGTGATGTACCTCCACGACGTCGCCACCGTCGTTGATGGCCACGGCGGGATCGAACCCCTGCTCCCGGAGGTAGCCTGTCCTGGTCTCCAGATTCCCGGAAAGCACCACGAGGATCTTCCCCAGCATCCCGGCCACGAGCGGAAGGCCGGAAGGCACTTCCTCGGCCTCGAGCAGCGCATCCTCGCCGAACACGGACAGCAGGAGGTCGTTGAGGAAGGCCGGGTTGCCCTGAGCAAACGACAGGTTGTCCGTCAGGTTTCCCTTGCTGTCGAGCAGCACCGTGATCGGGAGGTGATTCGGGTGCTGAGCGGACCACTTGGCAATGACCTTCAGCCATTCCTCCAGGTTGGGTACGTCGGGATTGTCGCCCGCCGTCCACACCTCGGCTCCGGGAGTGGAATGGCCGATCAGGTAGGTGGGATTGTCAATCGACCACGGGCTGTCGTGGAAGTCAAACTCCAGGAAGCGGACCCCGGCGTCGAGCTGCTGCGTGATCGTGCCCCGCTTGCCGTTGTAGTCGCCGGAATACGAGTTGTGTGTCGAGCGGACGACGCTCTGGTGCAGGGGAACGAGGAGGTCGGGGTTCGGGGTAGGGGTCTCGGGGTCCGGGAGAGAATCCGAAAGGACGAGGTCGGGAGGCACAGGACCGGAGTCCGCAAGAAGATCCGGGAGGTCGGGGTTCGGAGTAGGGGTCTCGGGGTCCGGGAGAGAATCCGAAAGGACGAGGTCGGGAGGCTCGGGACTGGAGTCCAGGAGAAGATCCGGGAGGTCGGGGTTCGGGGGAGGGGGCTCGGGGTCCAGGTGAACATCCGAAAGGATGGGGTCGTGGGGCACGGAGCCGGGGTCGGGGAGGAGGTCCGGGAGATCGGCAAGGGACTTCGAGGCCGGGCCCGAGCTGCCGCACGCGGACGTCGCTGCCGCGAGCAGGAGCATCGCCGCCAGCGTCCACCCGGGCATCCGGAGAACCGGTCCGCCTCCCATGCTGCCCCGGAGGATCATGGATGTTCCATGGTGGTGCGCTCCCGGAGCGTGCTCAGCCGGCGCAGCGCCTGCCTCAACGAGAGAAGGAGAAGCGCGAGCAGGATTGCGGCAGACGACGATGTCGGCCAGGCCATTGCCCCGGCGCTGCATCCTCCCTTGGCCGCCCCCTTGCCGTCGTCGACCGTGTCGACCGGTGCGACCGAATCGGCCGGAGCGACTCCGTCCCCGGTGGTCAGGTCGGGGCTGTCGAGGCCGGCAGCGTCGGGCACCTGTTCTACGGGGGCGGGTTCCGCCGTGGGCTCAGGCGTAGTGCCCTGGCAGGTCCCGTCCGGGAGGCAGTCCACTCCCGGCGCACAATCCCCGCAGCTCCCGTCGCAACCGTCGTTGCCGCATTCCCGATCTTCGCAATCGGGCACGCAGATCGGCTCACACTGTCCGTCCGCATTACACGCGGAGCCCTTCTCGCAGTCGCCGCACGAGCCTCCGCAGCCGTCGTCACCGCATTCCTTCAGGCTGCAGGCGGGCTCACACCCGCAGTCCGCCGGACACGTTCCATCCTGGCAGGAGCACCCGGGGGCACAGTTGCCACAGCTTCCGCCGCAGCCGTCATCCCCGCACTCCTTGCCGTCGCAGTCCGGAGCGCAGCAGGTGTCCCACATGCACACCTCGTCCTGGGCACACGCACAGTCCTGCGGGCAGGTGCCGCAGTTTTCCGTCGGGTCGTTCTCACAGGTCCCGTCCCCGCACATGCCCGGGCCGCCGCCGCAGCCACCGCAATAGTCCATGCACTCCGAGACGCACAGCGAATCCCATGCGATGTCGCAGCAATAGGAATCCATCTCGCAGACACAGCTCTCGCAGAGGCAGCCGCCGCACCCGGGGACCTCGGACTCGAAGCACCCGCCGCCCCCCTCCACGCAGAAGCCGTCCCAGGAGCAGACCTTCCCCTCGGGGCACATGCCGCACGCCCCTCCGCACCCGTCGTCGCCGCACTCGAGACCCTCGCAGTAAGGGGTGCAGCAGTACTGCTCGAAGCAGATCTCGCCCTCCCCGCAGGCGCAATCTCCGGGGCAATTGGAGCAGGTTTCCAGCAGGTCGGGTTGGCATTGGCCGTCGCCGCAGGCCACGAGAGCGCCGCACCCCTCGCACCAGCCGTCGCAGTACATGGCGCAGACTTCATCCCAGGCCTCTTCGCAGCAGGGGGGATAGAGCTCGCAGACGCAGGCCTCGCAGATACAGTTCGGGCAGCCCGGCGTGCTGGTGGCGTAGCAGCCGTCGTTGGCCTGGCACGTGTTGCCGATGCAGGCAAGGTCCGCTGGACAGTCGGCACAGCTGCCGCCGCACCCGTCGTCTCCGCACTCCTTTCCCTCGCAGCTCGGTTGGCAGCACGTCCCCTGGAAGCAGCTCGTCCCGTTGCCGCAGACACAGTCGGACGGGCAATTGCCGCAGTTCTCGAAGTCAGCGGCCTGGCATGTGCCGTCGCCGCAGTTCTCCAGGTTGGCGCATCCGCCGCAACTGTCCACGCATTCGCCCACGCAGATGCTGTCCCAGGCGGTGTCGCAGCAGTACGGATCCATCCCACAGACGCACGCTTCGCAGGGGCAGCCTTCACAGCCCGGGATATCCGAATACACACAACCCGGACCGGTCATGCAGAGGTTGTTCGAGCAGATTCCGTCGAGGCATTCCCCGCACGTTCCGAAGCACCCGTCATCTCCGCACTGCTTACCTTCGCAGTTGGGCACGCAGGTCGACTCGCACTTGAGCGACAGCTTGAAGGAGCCCTCACCGCCCGCGTACCCGTCGACGACGAAGTAGTAGGTCGTTCCGGCCACCACGCTCACGGTGGAAAGCCCGGGCCAGAGCCAGTCTACGCAGGCGGCTTCGGCACACGAGCCGGAAAGGACGAGGAGGTAGAGA
Source organism: uncultured Myxococcales bacterium (assembly GCA_903895725.1). Classification (GTDB taxonomy): domain Bacteria; phylum Myxococcota_A; class UBA9042; order CAIXZC01; family CAIXZC01; genus CAITUV01. The sequence continues at coordinate 123,741 of CAITUV010000043.1, forward strand.
TCGGCCGCCCCGTCTCCCGCCTGGAAGTCGACCTGCACCGTGTCATCCACGGCCGCATAGAACGAGAACCCCACTTCACCGCCGTTGAGGTAGTCGAACCAGCAGGGGTAGTCCTGGAGCGTGTTGGGGACTCCGACGGTCGTGCCCGAGTGGGCCTCGTCGCAGTGGAATGCCCCGGCCATCTTGCAGAGCGGGACTTCCACGCACTGGCCCGCCGGGGTACAGATGAGACTACCATCGCAGGTGCCGCACGTTCCGCCGCAGCCGTCCTTGCCGCACTGCTTCCCTTCGCACTGGGGGGTGCAGACCTCGCACTGCCCCTGGACGCATTTGAACCCCGGGCCGCACTTGGGGTCGCATCCGGCACAATCCTTGGGGGCCGTGCCGGACGGTTCTTCGCTCCCGTCCGTTCCGCAGTCGTAGAAGCCGGCGTCAACCGACCAACCGCACTCGGGATTGAGGCCCGCACAGTCGATGCAGTAGAGGCCGTCCACGTCGCACCAGACCAGCCGTCCATCGGAGTCGCAGCAGCCTGCGTACTCCAGGCCGTCGATGGCCGAGCAGTCCGGGGCGCTCGGCTCAAACACCCCGAGGCAATCATCCGGATAGTCAGCGAAAGCCCGGGGCATGGCCGTCGGACAGAGGAACGCGAACAGCGCGACGGCCGTCGAGACGAGAAACGCCAAACGTCGAGTCATGATTGCCTCCAGGTTACCTGCTGCCGGCCGGGGTCTCCTCGCAGACATCCGCCGGCGGCCAGTCTGGCAGCAGGTCGCACTTGCCCCCGATGGTGGAGCAGGGGTCGGCCATGCACACGATCGGGACTCCCTCGGGAACCAGCTCCGTTGCCACCTCGAAGATCTGGAAATTGGCCTGGTCCGCGGGGTAGATGGTCTCCTGCCCGCCGACCTCATAGTACACTTCCTTCACCGCCAGGGTGCCGTTCCAGACGGCCTTGTCGCCCGACTGGTCGATGGAGCCGCTGGCCACCATGTCCCTGAGCTCGAACGTGATGGGGCCGATGGTCTGGGCCATGGTGAACGGCTCGCTCTGGAACGTGAGCTTCCCCTCGTCGTCCCGCTGGACCTTGCCGTGCATGACGAAGATGAACGACTCGTCGCCGTTGTCCCACTTCAGCTCAGCCGGATTGGACGTGTTCTTCGGGGCCCCGTCCACGGGGTCGGCATCGCACATCAGCAGGACGAAGTGCCCGGTCTGCTGGTTGATCTGGAGGTCGGACCAGAACTGCTGGGGGAGCTTGATCGGGCTCGTGAACTCGGCAAAGAACAGGAAATGCCCGACCACCACGCCAAGCGGCTCGGGGGGGGCAACGTCTTCGGCCACCTCGGTGCCGGAATCCTCGCCCAGATCCTCGACCACCTCGGCGTACGGGTTCCAAATCGTCTCGACAATCTGGAAGTCGAAGAACACCGACACGTTTCGTTGGTGGTTGGCGTCGTCGGCCAGGGTTCCTGCCACTTCCAGGACCAGCGGTCGGTCGAGAATGCCGAGCTTGTCCGCCGGGATCGAGAGGGTCGCTTCCGTGCGGGTGGAATCGAGGGCCACGGTGGTTCCGCCGGCGCAGGACTTGTCGTCGGCTCCACAGGTGTCGACGAGGGCTTCAACGTCGGCCTTGCGCTCCCCTTCCAGCGTGTAGAACTTCTCTTCCCCGGGCCAGACCCGGATGGACAGGGAGCCCTTGGCGACCGGTTCGGAGAACTGCAGGCGGATCGGGTCGCCGAGCTTGAAGTACTTGCCCTCGGCCGCGACGAGGGTCACGTCGGGCGGAGGGTTGTAGGTGCATGCGGATGCAAGAACGACGAGAAGCAGAAGCACACGAGCCATGGGACCTCCCTCGTCAGACCCGGTCGCCGCCAAATCGGTCGGGGTCATGCTACCACCATGGCTCCCTCGCGCGCCATACCAAATTAGGTAGCCCCGATTTCCCGAGTCGTTGCATTGGCCAACCCTGTCTGCTAAGGTCGAAAACGGCATTCGTGGAAGGAGGAGGTGAGCATGTCGAATCGCGAAGCGTGGGCCAGCCGAATCGGGCTCGTGCTGGCCATGGCCGGAAATGCCGTGGGGCTCGGCAATTTCCTGCGGTTTCCCCGGCAGGCGGCCCTCAACGGAGGCGGGGCGTACCTGATCCCCTACTTCGTGGCCTTCCTGGCCCTGGGGATTCCGCTGATGTGGGTCGAGTGGGCGATTGGCCGGTACGGTGGCCAGTTCAACCAGTCCACCACGGCCGGCCAGTTCGATCGGATGTGGCGAAGCGGCTGGGCCAAGGTGCTCGGCTCGCTTGGAATCTCCATCCCGCTGCTCATCACGATCTACTACTGCTACCTCGAGTCCTGGACCCTGTCCTACACGTTCTTCTCGCTGGGCAAGACCTACTTCGGGAGCACGGACCAGGGGGCGATGAACCAGTTCCTCCGCAGCTACCAGGGGGTGGTGGAGGGGGGACCGTTCCAGTCGATGCTGCCGGCCATCGGGTTCTGGGTGGCCACGCTTGCGCTGAACCTCTGGGTGCTCTACCGGGGGATCTCCGGCGGCATCGAGAAGCTGGCCAAGATCGCGATGCCCATCCTCGTCATCTTCGCGATCATCCTGGTGGTCCGGGTCATTACGCTCGGGACGCCCGACCCGGCCTTCCCGGACCGCAACGTCGGCAACGGTTTCGGGTATGTGTGGAACCCTGATTTCTCCCTGCTCGGGAGCTTCCCGGTCTGGCTGGCGGCGGCGGGGCAGATCTTTTTCACCCTGTCCATCGGCAGCGGCGCGATTCAGACATATGCCTCCTACCTGAAGAAGGACGATGATTGCGCCCTGACCGGGCTTGCCACCAGCTCGACCAACGAGTTCGTGGAGGTGGTGCTGGGGGGCAGCATCGCGATTCCCATTGCCGTGGCGTTCTTCGGATTGGAGGCCACCAAGGCGATTGCGGCGCAGGGGAGCTTCGACCTGGGCTTCGTGGCCATGCCGGTGATTTTCCAGAAGCTGCCGCTGGGGTTCATTTTCGGGGCACTCTGGTTCTCGCTGCTCTTCTTTGCCGGAATCACCTCGTCGGTGGCGCTGGCGTCTCCGTTCGTGGCCCTGCTGAAGGAGAACCTTGGACTTTCGAGAGTGACCGCGATTCTGGTGACCGGTGGAGTCCTGCTCGTGTTCGGGCTGCCCATCATCCTGCTGCTCCAGCACGGCTACATGGACCAGTATGACTTCTGGATCGGCACCGTGCTGCTGGTGGTGTTCTCGCTGATCGAGACCCTCATCTTCGTGTTCGCGTTCAAGCGGGGCGGGGCTGCGGCCAATTCCGGCGGGGGTGGATTCCGGGGCTGGTTCAAGAACGCCGGCGTGGCCGGGTGGGAAGAGATGAACCGGGGGGCGGACATCCGCATTCCGAGGTTCTTCTTCTACGTCATCAAGATCCTGCTGCCCCTGGTGCTGGCGTTCCTGCTCATCGGCTGGATCTGGGAAGACGTGACCAGCAAGTCGTCCGTGATTCTGATGCGGGGGGTCGAAGGGGAGGCCGCCATGTTCCAGTGGATCTCCCGAGGGTCGATTCTCCTGCTCATGACCGGGATTGCCATCCTGGTGGTAGTGGCATTCCGAAGGAGGCCGCAATGAACCTTGCAGGATGGATCTTCCTGGCCCTCGGGTGGAGTCTTGCCACGGGCCTCAGCGTGTTCTGCTTCTACCGGATCCTGGGCAAGCCGAAGCTCCAGGGCAGCGAGGAGCCAAAGAATCCCGTCATCCCGACACCGTGAGAGTCTGCCCGACCGGTTCGTCGGACTCTCGGGCGACCCGCTGCGATCTTTCGCCTTTCCGGGCTAGAACAGGAACGTGAACCGGTTCTCGACGAGGAAGCTGTTGACCGCGTCCCCGCTTTCGTCGCGCAGGGCATCGCCGGGGAAGAGGACCGCGCCTTCGACGGTCCAGAGGAAGTACTCCTTGAAGGCCCATTCCACCTGGAGGTCGAGCTCGGTTCCGTAGTACCGGGCGGGCTTGCCTCCGTGCCAGTTCACCGCATCGTCGGAGATCTCCACGCCGTCCTCGGACAGCAGGGTCATGATCGGGTCGGTGACCGGCTCGTCCGCCCAGGCAAGCAGCGCCCCGGCCCGGATGCCAAGCGGCTTCCAGGGCCGGTACAGCACCTGCGGGAAGGCACAGATGGCATTCTGGAACCGACCGTCGCTGGCCAGCTCCGTCAGTGGGAACGAGTCGGAGCCCACGTGCTTGAGGTTCTCGTATCCCACCGCAGCCGAACGGGCGGTTTCGAACGCGAGCACGTGCTCGAACAGCAGCAGGCCCACGTTGGCATCCCGGTCCCAGTTGAAGGTGGTGAGCGGTGTCTCGTCACGCGGATCCGCATCGCCGCTGGCATAGTCGAATTCGAGCGTGCCGGTCACAGGACCGACCTCGACGTCGAGCACGGCCCGGGCAGCAAAGGCCAGGATATCCTGATCGTACACGACCCGCTTGGCCTCGTCCGTCTCTCGCAGGGCGGCCATCCCCTCGCTGATCTCCCGGGTATGCCCGAAGAGCGACACGAATTCACCCAGGAAGTGGACCGGACCCACCCCCCACTCCAGCGTCACCGGGACCGCAAACACCTGCGTGTCGAACTCGTCCCCGAACCGTCCCCCCAGAACGGCCTGGACCATGAACGGATGCCACTTCCAGCCGAAAGCGGTCGGCTCCTTCACCTTCCACTGGATCAGGCCGACTCCCTGCATGAGGTCGTCACCGCCGTAGCTGATGTCGTCCTCGACGACCAGGTCGAACGCACCGCCGATGAACACGCCGTCATCCATGGACCGGTTGGGAACGTACTCATCACCCTCGCTGATGAGCCGGAAAAGCTCGGATATCTTGGTGGCGAACAGGAAACGGTCCGCTGTGGGAGAGTAGCGGGAAACGCCCCACCGGTTCGACCGGGAGCCGTCGTGCAGGTTGATGCCCGGGCCCGTCGTCGAAGGCTGGCGTCCCACCCGCAGAAGGCCGAACGGCAGGACGGCCTCGCCATAGAGCCGATTGATGCGGATCGGGTCCACCTCCTTCAGCACCAGCCCGTAGCTGTCCGGGTCGAGCGGGTCACCGCCAGGCAGCAGACCGACTTCCCAGGCCGAGTTGTTCGGCCACCGGGAGGTGAGGGCCAGGCCCGAAGAGGGGGTAGGGGTTCCGGCCCCCTGCGTGCCGCCAAGGTCTCCATTGTCGCCGAAAAGAACTCCCGACAGCAGGTCAAACTGGCCCCGCACGGCAATCTGCTCGATCGGCTTGAGTCCGGTCTCCAGCCGGAAGCGTTGCTCCGTGAAGTTGATGTCGGTGGCGGACAGGCCGTTGAGCTCCAATGGATTGATGTACAGCGTTTCCACGCGGTACTCGGCATCGAGGTCGAGCCACGGGAAGACATTCTCCTTGGCTGAAGCCGTTGCGGAAAGGATGAGCGGGGAGGCCGAAAGCACGACCGAGAAGGCCAGCGGAACCATCGCTGCCAGGAGGCTGCAGCGCCCGAGCCGGGAAGAGTTGGTGAATGCGGAGTCGAGCATCCTGAACCTCGTCGAGTTGCACCGCGTTTGCTGCGCCCGCGATACCGCAGGTGGATCCGCTCACGAACCTACCGCATGTGGGGAGCGACGGCAACTGGAACCTGGAGGTAGTGGATTCCGCCCATAGGGCCGAAACTGGCATCCGCCCTCCAACGGGTAGACCGTCGAGGCGGTCCGGCAACGCCAGGTGCAGTGACGTCGGTCTTCTGGGTCGAAGCCAGGGGGGCAGGTACCGACACCCGGTTTGGCGGGGGGGGCCGACGGGCGGGCGAGTTGGCAGTCTGGATTGATCTTTGCGGGGAGTCGCCGGATCGGGCGTCACAACTCCCGCGATGATGCAACACCGGCCGACTTATGACGCCCAGAGCGTCACAACTCCCGCGATGATGCAACACCGGCCGACTTATGACGCCGGGAGCCATCCGGTTCAAGGGGCTCCAGCAGCGGTTGCCCGAAGGCAGGGGGTGAGGCGCGAACAGGTGCGACTCAATTCGATCCAAGGGCCGAAACTGGCATCCGCCCTCCAACAGGTCGACCGTCGAGGTGGTCCGGCAACGCCAGGTGCAGTGACGTCGGTCTTCTGGGTCGAAGCCAGGGTGGCACGAGCGAACGCAGGAGCACACTCCCTCGGCTCAAGTCGCTCGCATCCACTGGACGATGGCGGTCACGGTCTCGCGGTCCAGCAGCGGATCGAGATGGTGCAGGCGGGGAAGCAGGCGAACGGTGGCACGATTGCTCAACGCAGCGGCAAGGTCCTGCGCCTGGGAAACGGGAATCACTCCGTCCCGCACGCCGTGGACGAGCAGGAGGGGGCAGGAGCCGTCCCGGGGGCCCTCTGAGGCGACGCGTCGAACCAGGTCGAGCGACTCCACGGCCGCGGCGAATGCCTTCACATAGTGCAGGCCGGGCGGGACACGCACGGGGAAGTCGTCGCGCCGGAACCCTCGGTATGCGGGCAGGGCCTTCAGGGGTCCTCCATAGAGCATCGCCCGCCAGGCTGCGGTGCCAAGCAGGCACCCGGCTTCCCGGAGCAGCTCCATGTGGCGTGGGATGGCCGTCGGGGCCGAGACGGTGACGAGCCGGTCGGCCCGCACTCCCCGAAGCCACTGATCCAGCGCAAACGACCCGCCAAGGCTCTGGCCGAGCACGACCACCTCTCCGGAGCGCTCTTCGACCAGGCATCGTGCAAGCGTGAGGAGCGCGTCGACCCGGCTGCGCACGTTGTCCAGCGTGAACAGATCGGAGCCCCCGGCGCCGTGCCCGGACAGATGTCCGGTGAGCACGCAAAACCCGGAATCCAGCAACCGCTCGATTACGTAGCCGAAGCCGAAGATGCGGTCGTTGCCGCCGCCGTGGTAGAGAACGACGCACGGGGAGCACGAGGGGGGCGGTGCGTCGGTCGGGGCGGGGGCAGGTGCCGCGGCATGCAAGGGCCCGGTGCGGAACAGCAGGGCCGCCGCATTCGGATGCCCCGGAACCTCGACGGGGGCGGCGCGTGACCGGAGTCGCGACGCAATTCCCTCGTGCCACATCGTGCTCACCCCCATTGCGTCCTTCCCCACCGTCACCCCCGCAGCCGACACCGCTAGCCGAAGTAGCGCCCGACCTGGCGACCGTGTATGCCGAAGCCCAGAAACAGGACCAGAGAGCCGCACAGCAGCCATCCGAGAAAGTGCACGGCCCCCGCAGCCGAACGGGCCGATTCGGCGGTGAGGGCATAGTCGAACACGGGGCTTGCGAGCGCCCAGGTCAGCAGGACAAGACCGGCGAGGAACAACCCCATCGAAATCCACTGGAACGGCTTGACTCGGCGTCCAGCCGTGGCGAGCGGCCAGCGCAGGAACTCCATCCCGAACCGGCCGGCCGAGTTCAGGAGCAGGTACGCAGCGGCCAGCATCCCCTCACGCATGGGCCCGAGCTGGGCCAGACCGTTGAGAACCAGGAACAGCCCCACGTTTCCGGCCGCGGAGTAAAGCTGCGTCGGGTGGAGCAGCACTCCGGAGAGCCCTTCTTTCCAGACCGGCTTCGAGCACGGGTCCACGTAACGGATGGAGAGCCGGGATGTCGTGGGGCGACCGTGGCAGCAACCGTACGCCAGGCACCCCATGCGACCGAATGCATGACCGAGCGGGAGCCCCAGGACCAGAGCGTCGAGGAGACGGAGAGCGGGCAGGCTATGTTGGAAAGCAACGGCGATGAGCACCAGCGTGCACAGGATAAGCGCCCCCTGGAATGCGAACCCGGTCTCAGGCAGCTTCCGGGTGGGGGCGGCTGCGTAGGCCTTCAGATTGACCAGGATCTCGAGGAGCCTCGATCCGAGAATGGCCAGCAGGGGAATTCCCACCGACAGGAACGGGGCCAACGACTCCGTCAGGAGGCCGACCTGCGAGAGTCTTGCCACTGCGACGAACCCGCCGATTGCCCAGGCGATGGCCGCCCACAATCCGAAGCTGACCAGCGTGATTGGCCCCACGCGGGCAAGCACGACGCGGTCATGGATGTCCCAGAACGGCTTTCTGGCCTTTCCCGGTAATGTGCGGTTCTCCGTCATCCGATGCACCGCCTCCTGCTCCGAACGGATTCTCTCAGTCAGCCGGTACGTTGGCAAGCGGGATCAGCCCCACCACGGCCCGGGGCGGGAGCGCTATTGATGCCTGCGATTGCCCGGCGCCTTCCAACCTGCTATTCTCACCGTTGGCCGAAGCATGTGGTGATTCCGAATGAGCACCGCGCGTCGCCTGGCGATCATCGTGCTGAACCTCGTGGTGTTCTGGGTGGGGCTTCCCGCCGGTATCGCCGCTGCGGGGTTCCTGCTCGACGTGTGGCTGGGGTTGGCCACGCCCGGGACCGCGGCGAGAGTGGCCGGGGCAGCCGTGGGGGGGCTCGGGCTGGTCTTTGCCCTGTGGGCGATCATCGTGCTGCGCCTTCGTGGCAAGGGGTTGCCGATCTCGTCCCTCCCTCCTCCGGACCTGGTCCCGAGCGGTCCATATGCCTGGGTTCGGCACCCGATCTACACGGGCTACGTGTTCCTGGCCGGCGGTGCCGGAATCGCCGCTGGATCCTGGGGGATCGGGGTTGTCGTGGTGCCGGTTGTCGCTGCGGTCTGGTTCGCCACGTGGGTGAGGCTCTACGAGGAGCCAGGGCTGCTGCGGCGTTTCGGCAATGCGTATCGCATCTATGCGGAGCGGACTCCCGGCTTCCTGCCGGTGAGGCCGTCCCGGCTCGGCAGGTGGCTGGTGCTGAGGGCGCTGAGGGGGTTCTTCCGAATCACGGTGGAGGGGATGGAGAACGTTCCGTCGACCGGGCCGGTGCTGCTCTACTCGGACCACCTGAGCTACCTGGACTTCCTGTTTGCCCAGTACGCGACGAGGAGGCCGCTGCGGATTCCGGTCACAGCCGAGGTTTTTCGAAAGCCGCTCCAGCGCTGGTTCATGAGGACGATGGGCGCCGTGGCGACCCGCCGGTACTGTGCAGACCCCGCTGCCCTGCTGGCGCTGGCCGATGAGCTGGCCGCGGGAGGCGTAGTCGGGATTGCCATCGAGGGAGAGCGCTCCTGGACCGGCGAAATGGCCCTTCCCTCCGGCAACGTCGTGCAGAACATGCTGGCCCTCTGCGCAGCGGGACCGAGCGGACGTGGAGGTGGCGACCGGGAAGCCGGGGCGTCCGGCATTCCGGTGGTGCCGTTGGCATTCTGCGGTGCCTACCGGGTCTGGCCTCGTTGGGCAAACGAGATGGATCGGAAGGCCCGGGTCACGATTCGAATCGGCAAGCCGTTCGACCTTGCCCGTGCGGGGGCGGAGGAGCGGACCGGCGGGGAGGACCTGGTGGCTGCCTGCTCACGCGTGCTTCGGGCTCGTGTCGTGGAGCTGCGCCTGCCCGGGGCGCTTTTTGCCGACCCGACCCGGTTCCGCCTCGCACGACCGGAGCTGGCGCTCTGGAAATGTCCGATGTGCGGGGGGGAGGAGACGCTGTCGCTCGAGTCCGCGCGTTGGCTTACCTGTGCGGCGTGCAATGCGCAGTGGGAGTGCTTCGAGGGGGAATTCCGGGTCATCGAGCCCGTGGAACGGGCCGGCGAGCACGGGACTCTGGCCGGTTGGTGTCTGCGTGCCGGCTGCACTCCCGGCCCCCTGCCCGCGGAGCCTCTCGCCCCGAACCCCGAGCCTCTCGCCCCGAACCCCGAGCCCCGCCTCCCAAGCCCCGTCCTCGCCGCGGAGTGCGAGCTGCGTGAGGATCCCGAGGCCCGGCTCACGCTCCAGGTGCTCAAGTCGCTCGGCAGTGGAATCGCTGTGCTGCGTCAGGACGAGCTCGAGTGGAAATGCGGGGACGGACCGTCGCGTCGCTATGGGCTTTCGGAGATCCGAAGCGTGACGACTGAAAGGAACGACACGTTGCAGCTCGGCATTGGGCGCGGCGTCGTGCAGCTCGTGTTCCACAGGGCCAGCCCGTGGAGATGGCAGCATTACGTGTTGCGGCTCAAGAGCGAATCGGGCGTCGAGCGGGGCAGCCCCCCCGAGGATGCGTGAACCCCGGACATTGAAGCGAGGAGAACGATGGCCGACAAGCGGGAGGAGAACCTTTTCACCCTGTATCCCTACTTCAACGCCGTCATCGACTCGGCCGAGGGATGCTGCGTTCGAGTGTCGGACGGCCGGGAGCTGCTGGACCTGGCCTCCGGGCAGCTCAGTGTGCTGTTGGGACATTCTCACCCGCGCATCGTGGCTGCCGCACAGAGTCAGGCCGCACGGGTGGTTCACCTCGGGAATCGCTTCTTCGGCACAGCGACGCTGGATGCCGTGGAGCAGATTGTCTCGGTGTGCCCGCCCGGGATGAGCCGCGTGATTCTCTGCTCGACCGGCACGGAGGCCAACGAGATGGCGGTGCGCATCGCCCGGGCAGCCACCGGGAAGCTCGAGCTGGTCGGGCTGTCCAAGGGGTACTATGGATGCTCGCACCTCATGTTGTCTCTGTCCGACTACGTGGGGTTCATCAAGGGGACCGGCGTTCGCTCGCCCGGCGTGCATCGTCTACCGGCCCCGGACTGTCTTCACTGCTCCCTCGGCCTGTCTCATCCCGAGTGCGGGTTGCAGTGTCTGACGCTCGGGGCCGAGATGCTGGACAAGGAGAGCACGGGCTCCATCGCAGCCTTCATGGTCGAGCCGGTCCTCGGCTCGGGCGGGGTCATCGTTCCGCCCCGGGGCTACCTCGAAGGAGTGGCGGCCCTATGCAGGAAGTACGGTGCGCTCCTCATCGCGGACGAGGCGCAGACCGGGCTGTGTCGAACCGGGAAGTGGTGGGGGATGGAGCATTCGGGGGTCGTTCCCGACATCATCGTGGCATCCAAGGGCCTGGGCAACGGCTTCCCCGTGGCCGCAGTCGTGACTCGGGCCGACATCGAGCAGAAGTGCATCAACGCTCCCCTGGCCAACATGAGCAGTCATTCCTTCGATCCATTCGGTGCCGCAATCGCTGCCGAAGTGATTCGCACGCTGAAGGAGGAGGGGATCGCTCTGCGGGCGACCGAGATGGGAACGTTCATGCTCCAGCGGCTGGAGTGGCTCGCAGGCCGTCACCGCATCCTGGCCCATGCCCGCGGGTGCGGGCTCATGCTCGGGCTCGATGTCGTCGGGAAGGACGGAAAGCCGGATGCCATGACCAGCCTCGCCCTGGAGGCGGAATGCCTGATGCGGGGCGTGATCGTCGGGTATTCGGCCATGTCCGGCGTCGTGCGGATCCTCCCTCCCGCAGTCATCACGAGGGAACAGGTCGAAAGGGCCGTGGAAGTGCTGGACGGTGCGGCATCGTTCCTCGAAGAGAACGACGTCGACGTCTCCCGCTACATGCCGGAGCACAACGGTTCCGCCCTCCTTGCTGTAAGCTTCCTCCGCAGGATGATGAAGAAGTAGCCCAGTCCATGCCCCGGCTTTCCGGGACGGAGGTTTCCTCGTGTTGTCCCCCAGGCGGTTGTTCTTCTTCGAGAAGTGGTACTTCGACGCCCAGTGCGAGGACGGGTCGTTCGTCTTCCTCTATTTTGCGTCGCTCACGCTGGCGGGTATCCGAAGCGGGCAGTTCGTGATTTCGCTGGTTCCCGCCCGAGGCGAAGCAGCGTTGCGTTCTCTGTCTTTCAAGGGTCGCCGGATCGACATTGCCAGCGATCGTTCGGCCGTTGCAATTCCCCATGGTCATGTGGGCAGTATCCCGTCCTCCCCCGGGGGCGGCAGAGGGGTCGGTATCGCTCCCCCCGCCGTCCACCTCGATGCGGGTGACGTCTCGGTCCATCTGGCCTATGCTCCGACCGATCCGCCGTGGGTTCCGAGCGACGGGGGCACCCTGCTTCGCCTGGGGGAACGGGCTCTGACCTGGCGGGTTCCCATTCCGTGCGCCAGGGTCGATGGGGAGGTCCGGGTGGGACCGCAGTCGGCCCGGTTCTCCGGTTTCGGCTACCATGATTTCGTGCAGACGGACATTCCGCCATGGCGGATTCCTCTTCGGGACCTGCTCTGGGGGCGGGCGCTCGGGGAGGGGGGGGCTCTGATCTGGAACCGTCCTCTGTTTCGGCTCGACGGTGCGGACTTGCCGTGTGCCCGTGGGTGGTATCGAATCAGCGACGGTCCAGCGGTGGAGTGCGACTCAATCGGATTTCAACTGACGGCTCTCCGCCGGCACGACGTCACGGGCGAGGAGTTTCCGGACGAGATGTCGTTCGAGCTCCGGGCCGCAGCCGGGATGGAGTCTGTGGCCCGGGCGCAGCGGGTCGATCTGGGTGGGACGCGGATGTTCCTCGGGGACAATGTGGCGGACGTCACCGGATTCTCGAACCGCGCCGAGCGGTGGCTCTACCGGAAGTTCACGGGCAATCCCGTTGAGTACAAGCTTCTGTCACGCGTGGTATCGCCGGGGCCTTTTTCGGGCCTGCTGGCTGCGCACGAGCGGGTGTTGTGGGGACGGGGGCGTGCCCGGGAGCCTCTCAGAACGTGAACGAGAGGGCCCAGCAGAGCAGGAAGACCAGCGGCACGTGGATGAGCAGCTGCAGGATGGAGTAGCCCGCCAGCTCCCGGGCACGAATGCCCAGAAGCCCCATCAGCGGGAGCATCCAGAACGGGTTCACCAGGTTGGGGAGCGCCTCGGCCGCATTGTAGATCTGGACGACCCAGCCGGGGTCGACTGCGTGCACCTGGGCCGCTGCAAGCACATAGGGGGCCTCGATCACCCACTTGCCGCCTCCGGACGGGACGAACAGGCCGAGCAACGCCGAGTAGAGTGCGACGAGCAGCGGGAAGGTCGCCGGCGTGCTGAGGCCTGCGAACGCATCGGCCAGGAACGGAGCAATCGCAGTACCGGTGATGATTCCGAAGATGCCCCCGTAGAACGGGAACTGGACCAGGACGCCGCCCGTGGCCGGCACCGCGCCCGCCACGGCCTTGAGAAACGACCGGGGCCGTTTGTGGAGCAACAGAGCGAGCATCAGGAAGAGCAGGTTGTAAGTGTTGAGGTCCAGCGCCTGCAGCAGACCTTTCGAGCAGAACAGATGGCCCAGATAGGTCAGGCCGAGCAGTGCAACCACGACGGGGAGAAGCGGGCTGTCCTCCGCAAGGTCTGCAGGCCTTGTCGTTGAAGGGGCAACGAGCGCCTTGCCCGATGACTGCGAGAGCATCCCCGGGGGGGAAAGCTCGACGCCGAGGTCCTCGGCAGTCCGGGCCCGTGACGGCGGAGGGCAGGAGAGCATGGCAACGGTCACCGACACAGCGACCAGCGCCAGCACGAGCACGCCGTTCTGCCAGATGAACAGGGTCGACGTCAGCGGAATCACGCCGGACAGGCTCTTGAGCGCCGGCGGGAGAGAGTCGGGGGTCGCCATCATGAGCGCGGCCGACGAGGAGAGCCCCAGCGCCCAGATGCTCCCGAGCCCGAGGTACGCGGCAGCACCGATGGCCCGGACGTCCACCCCCTTGACCCGGGCGCAGATCTCCTTGACCAGCAGCCCGCTGAAAATCAGGCTGAACCCCCACGACAGCAGGGAGGCCATCATGGAGAAGAAGGCTACGAAGCCGACGGCCGCCCGGGGCGTGGAGGGAATGCGGGCGAGTCGGCAAATCAGGGCGTGCACGGGCGGCGAAACCGCCAGCGCATAGCCCCCCACGATGACCATGGCCATCTGCATGGTGAACGGGACGAGCTGCCAGAATCCCTTGCCAAAGGCCTGGGCCAGGGAGAGCGGCCCCTCCCCCAGCGCCAGCCCTCCGAGGAAGACCACTACCACGGCGGCAAGCGCAAACACGAACGCATCCGGGAACCACCGCTCACACCAGTCGGCAAGCCCCGCCCCCCACCTTGCGAGAACACCGGCCCGTGTCATTCCGTCTTCCATGGGGCGAACCTACCACCCTTCAGGCAGGGATTCCAGATCAGTCGCAGAACACGATATCGTAGGGGAGGCGCAGAGCAGCAAACGCCCGGCTCGGATCGGTCGGGTCCACCCCGGTCCATGGATTCGTTGACCATCGGGTCCGTGCCCCACGTGCGTCGCGCGCACCCGAACCAAGTGCTGGACGCGTGCGTTGCGGAGGGGTATGCTGAAACACAGCCCTGGCGGGCATGAGGGGCGGGCGAAATGAGACAGACAACCAGCGTTTCTCTAGTAGTCGCAGCGTTGCTGCTCGGCGGGTGCGGCGGTTCGGGATCGCCAGGAGGCGGCGTCCAGCCGGATGCGGAGGGAGTCGCTCCGGACGGAAGCGGGCCGAACGGCGACGGGACCTCTCGGGTGGGCACGGATGCACTGCCGGACGGCTCTGCAGGGGACCTGCTCTACTCCGACGGGAAGACGGTCGACCGCGTGGCGTTTGACGGCGTCGAGCCGCCGGACGCCGTGACCGTTGACGGCGTGATGCCGCCCCCGGACGGACTGCTCCCGGACGGCCAGACCGGGGATGATTCGCAGCCGGTCGATGATGGGGTGCATCCGGCCGACGACACGCTCCAGCCAGGGGACGGCGGGGGCGACTCCGGCCAGCCGTGGGACGGGGGGGGACCGGACGGCCTCCTGACCGACGCTGCCGGTTCGGACGCTGCGGGCTCGGAGGATCTGACCGACACGGCCTATCCGGACGGGACGGCCGACGACGTGGAGCCGGAAGTGGAGCCGGTAGATTGCGCTGTCGCCAACGAGTGGGGAAGCTGCGCCGGCGTGCTGGTGGAGCAGGGAGGCGAGCTCGTCTGCAACGCCCCGGTGCCCCAGGCCGAGAGCTGTAACGGCCAGGACGATGATTGTGACGGCGCAGTCGACGAGGAGACCGGGCAGGGGCAGTGCGAGACCAAGAACGAGCTCGGGGTCTGCGTCGGACAGCTCTTCTGTGGAGGGGGCCTCCTGCTGTGTGATGCTCCTTCGCCTGCGCCCGAGGCCTGTGACGGCACGGACAATGATTGCGACGGCGAGACGGACGAAGGGTACCCGGACTATGGGGGCGACGGCATCCCTGATTGCGATGTCGCGGATTCGGACCAGGATGGGGTCGTGGACCCTGTCGACAATTGCCCGGAGGACCATAACCCCGGCCAGCAGGATTGCGACAAGGACGGCCTCGGAGATGTGTGCGACTGGGACGAGGACGAAGACGGAATTCCCAACGACGTGGACAACTGCATCTGCCTCGACAACCCGGAACAGACGGATACCGACAAGGACGGTCTGGGTAACGGCTGTGACGCCGACGACGACAATGATGCCGTGGACGACGTGGAGGACAACTGCCCGCTCGAGCCGAACGAGAGCCAGGTCGATCTCGACAAGGACGGCCAGGGCGATGCCTGCGACCCGGACGACGACGGGGACGGTCTGCTCGACGGGGCCGACAACTGCCCGCTATCAGCCAATCCGGACCAGGCGGACCTCGATACCGACGGCCAGGGGGATGCGTGTGACCCGGATGTCGACGGGGATGGCATCGAGAACGGGGTCGACAACTGCCCGACCGTGAGCAATCCCAAGCAGACGGACACGGACTTCGACGGAAGCGGCGATGCGTGCGATCCGGACGACGACGGGGACGGAGTCGAGGACGCGACGGACAACTGCCCCAAGTTGGCCAACCCGACCCAGGAGGATCTGGACCTCGACGGGATCGGGGACACGTGCGATGCGGACGACGACGGGGACGGAGTCGAGGACGCGACGGACAACTGCCCGGTCGATTCCAACCCCGGTCAGGCCGACGGGGATGGGGACGGAGCGGGCGATGTCTGTGACCCGGACGATGACGATGACGGGGTCGTTGATCCTGCGGACAACTGCCCCAAGAGCCCGAACCCGGACCAGGTGGACACGGACAAGGACGGGCAGGGCGACGCCTGTGAAGACGACAAGGATGGTGACCAGGTCCCCGATGCCCAGGACAACTGCCCCATGACTCCCAACCCGGACCAGACTGACTGTGATGGAGACGGCCTGGGCGCGGCGTGCGACACGGACGACGACGGGGACGGAATCGCGGATCTGCAGGACAACTGTGTGTGCCTGGCCAATCCGACCCAGTCCGACCTCGACAAGGATGGGCAGGGAAATGCGTGTGACGGAGATGATGACGGCGACCTCGATCCGGACGCGACGGATTGCATGCCGTTCGACTCCTCGATCCATGCCGGAGCACCGGAGCTGTGCAACGGAAAGGACGACAACTGCGACGGTCAGATCGACGAAGGCTTCGGATCGGTCGTGTGCGGCATCGGCGAGTGCAATCACGCGGCCCCGGAATGCCTCGGCGGCAAGCTCGTTTCGTGCAATCCGATGGAAGGTGCGGTGCCTGAGCTGTGCGACGCAAAGGACAACGACTGCGATGGCAAGACCGACGAGGACTTCGATCTCGGAGCCGCGTGCGTCGTGGGCATCGGGGCGTGTGAGAAGCCGGGCGTGGTCGACTGCGAGCCGGACGGCTCGGGAACCTTCTGCTCGGGCGTGGCCGGCATTCCCGTTTCCGAGCTGTGCGATGGGAAGGACAACGACTGCGACGGAGCCGTAGACGAGGATTTCGGCCTGGGACAGCCCTGTACCGTGGGCGTCGGTGAGTGCCAGAAGACCGGCGTGGTCGTCTGCAAGATCGGCGGCCAGGGCACCTCCTGCTGGGGCAAGCCCGGCGTGCCCGGCCTGGAGCTGTGCGACGAGAAGGACAACGATTGCGATGGCAAGACCGACGAGGACTGGCCGCTCAAGGCCACCGGGTGCTCGCAGGGGGCAGGTGGGTGCGCCAGCGGCGGAACCTACGTGTGCAACGCAGGGGGGAGCGGAATCGAGTGCAAGGCGCCGCCCGTGGAGCCCACTCCCGAGCTGTGCGACGACATCGACAACGACTGCGACGGCCTCATCGATGAGAATTGGCAGGAGCTCTGGTCCACCTGCATTGCCGGTCAGGGAGCCTGTCAGTCCATCGGGATGATCATGTGTAAGCCGGACAAGTCAGGCACGTGGTGCGATGCCGTACCCGGGGCCGTCGGAAGTGAGAAGTGTGACGGCGTCGACAACGACTGCGACGGCGCTGTGGACGAGGAGGGGGCGGCAGGGTGCGTCTTCTACTACGAAGACAAGGATGCGGATGGCTTCGGACTTGCCGGCGTCAAGGTCTGTCGCTGTCCGATGCCGGAGTATCCGGGCTACTCGCTCAACGCCGGCGATTGCGATGACAAGAACGCCGCCGTCAGCCCGGCCGGTACCGAGATCTGCGACAACCTGGACAACGATTGCGATGGCATGCCCGATGCGCCGTGCGACCTGGACAATGACGGTTGGTGTGCCAAGGGGATGACCGTACTCGGCAAGCCGCTGACCTGCACCAACGGAGGGGGAGACTGCGACGACAACCTGCCGCAGGTCTATCCCGGTGCGCAGGAGCTTCCCTACGACGGCATCGACAACGACTGCGACGGACAGGTGGACGAGAAGGCCCCATGCACCGGCGTCTGCACCGGCCAGACGGTCGATGCCTATCTGTGCGCCATCGACATCTGCAAGGGACCCGAGGTGCTGGCCGCGAGCTTCGCCTCGCCTACCGGCGACAATGTGAGCACAGCGTGGAACGCCGTGACCCAGTTCGGAACGCCGGGCAACGGGCTCAAGCCTTACACCGGGACGAGCTACGGGCTCCTGGCCTCCGGCCCCGCGACGGGCTCGTACCATTCGACCGACCTCCCGGGCGGATGGGGAGTCAAGGACCCCTACGCCAAAGACGGCTACACGACCTACGACAACGTCGAGTTCCGCCTGACGCTCAAAGCGCCGGTCGGAGTGATCGGCTTCTCCCTGGACTACATCTACATGTCCGTCGAGTACTACGAGTGGGTCTGCTCCCCCTTCAACGACAAGTTCTACGTCTTCCTCAAGGCGCCGCAGACCACCGCCAACCAGAAGGTCGTCGTCAACTCCACTGCGTGCGCCAACCCGAACAGCTACTATGACTTCATCGATGCCCAGGGACAGAAGAAGTGCTACATCGCCATCAACACCGCGTTCAGCGAGGCGTGCCCGAATGCCAAGACGAGCATTGCCGGGACCGGGTTCAGCTGTTACCCGTCGGTCTGCGGGCCGGGGCAGTGCTCCTGCGGCGGAGGGAGCTCCTCGTACGGCTCATCCTCGGGCTGGTTGGTCACGAAGTGGCCGATCCAGGCGGGCGAGACGTTCGAGCTCACCTTCCACATCCACGATACATCCGACGGCATCTACGATTCGGAAGTCGTGATTGACAACTTCCAGTGGCTCACCAAGCCGTTCACCCCGGGCACGGTTCAGCATCCGTAGCGATTCTCAGGGACAGGGAACCTGCCCCTTGAGCGAGTTGGCATTCTGGGCCACGCAGTAGTGATTGAACGACTCGGCAAAGGCCGCATCCCGGCTGGTGTTGCCCATGTCGGGCTCGTCCCACTTCCACGCACCGACGCCGCCGTTCCCGACGAAGATCAGGGAGCCGTAGCCGCTCTTGTTGCGCCAGATGTAGAACAACCGGTCGAGGAAGATGGCCGGGTTCGTTCCGTCCATGTAGCCGTCGGTGACTGCAAACTCGATGGAGACGTGGCTGTTGCTTCCAAGCGCGGCCCGCCGTTCCATCAGCCAGTGGAAGCGGTGCTGCGGGAATGCTCCCTGGTCACCTCGGAAGAAGTCTGCGATCCACTGGTCGCGCTCGGCGGTCGAGGAGCCGTTCTTGCAGTAGTCGGACTGGAGGGGATACATCTCCACGGCAAGGATGGCGTTGGCCTTCAGGAGCGCATCCAGACCGGGGTTGAGGCCACTGTAGGCGACCGACGGACCGTTGACTACGTGCACCCCCCAGCGTCCCTCCCACTGCGGGTACACGGTCCGCATCCGATCGGCACATTCGGCGAATTTCTCCAGGGTCCCGGCGGGCTGAGTCTTGAGCTCATCAATCATGATGACCCGCGGGGCCGTGTCGAACGGGATGAACGCCTGGTGCATGGCATCAGCCATCTCGGTCCCGGTAGCGTACCAGTCCGGATCGATCCTCTGCGCCCACATGGTGTTGGGGACCAGGTCGCTCTTGTTCTGCGAGTTGATCATCGGACCCACGTCCGGATAGGCTTGGGCCAATGCCCAGATAGAATCCCACGCCCAGATGTCGTCCTTGTGGATGGTATGGTAGGAGTGCACGGCCGGGCCGGGGTAGGGGGGACGACTGCAGCAGACCGCACAGTCGTAGCTCTCCAGCAGAGGCAACCCGTCGCACATCGTCGAGCCAGCCGGGACGCAGGTATTCCCTCCCGCCCCGCCACACGAGGGTACGCACTTGCCGTTGATCAGGATCGTGTTGGGCGGGTCGCAGCACTTCCCGCAGTCCTGCTCGCAGAACTCGCACGACTCTCCGTAGTCGCATACCCCGTTTCCACAGCACCCACCGCAGTCCGCTGGACAGCTCATGCAGCTTTCGTCCTCGGTGCACTGCCCGTCTCCGCAACAGGTGCTGCAGTCGTCTGGGCACGTCTTGCAGTTCTCGAACGGCTCGCACGCTCCGTTCGGGCAGCAGACGCCGCAGTCGTCCGAGCAGTTCTGGCAGTTCTCATCCTGGGCGCACTTGCCGTCACCGCAGCAAGTGCCGCAGTCAGCCGGGCAAGTGAAGCAGAATTCCCCCGAGTCGCAAACCCCGTCGCCGCACGGAGGGCATCCCCCGCAGTCCACGGGGCAGTTGGCACAGTGCTCCCCCAGGTCGCAGAACTGGTTGCCGCACGTCTCCGGGGTGCCTTCTCCCGGGACCCAGTCGAGCGGGCTCGAGTCCGGCCCCTCATCGTCGCCGGAGTCCGAGACCATGTCCATCGGTCCCGGCAGCTCCGCCGAGGCATCGACCGGGGGGACAGGTGCGTCGGTCCCCGTGTCCAGGCCCGGCAATCTTCCGTCCGCAAGGACCTCGTCGTCGGGCAGTCTCACCGCACCATCGCCCGCAGCGTCCTTGTCCGTCCCGGTCCCGCCGCAAGATGACGCAGCGTACAGGAGCGCTGCGACGAGCGGAACCAGGCCGGCTCTCCCCCGCACAGATACTCGGCTCAGATTGTGGAACATGGCTTACTCCAGGGATACCTTGACCGTGTACTCGCCCGCCTCAGCCGCACCCTGGCCGTCCAGCACCAGGAAGTACGTCCCCTCCGCCGGCCATTGTGCAGAATAGGTGGAGCCCGGCACGCACGCGATGGTGCTGCCTGCGCAGTTGTCCTTCTTCAGGTACATGACCGGCTGGTATGTGGCCACGACCTGCACGTTGAGCTTGGCCACCGCCGGAGGCACGTCGAACCTGAACACGACGTCCTTGCCGCCGACGCCGCCGCAGCCGGCCATATAGTCGTCCTTGGCAAAGAGCGAGAGACCGGAGTACTCCGCAGGTCCCTTGGACAGGTCGAGGACCGTGGGCGACGCACACGTATCGTTGACGGGCGGCCCAGGCACCACAGGAGTCACGACGAGGGTAAAGTCTCCCTTGGCCTGAGCCGTGTCCGCATCGATGAACAGGAAGTAGGTATCCGGCTTGAGCGGGTCGGTCTTGAGCGTCTTCTTGCCGCATCCGACCAGGGCCCCTGCGCCACAGTTGGCCTTTCGCAGGTACACACGGGCATCAAACGGAGAGACGACGTCGAACTGCACCTGGGAGTACTGCGCAATGGTGAACTGGTAGACCACGTCAGCTCCGCCCGTGCCTCCGCATCCTCCCTGGCTGTAGTCGTCTGCTGCCTTGAGCTTGCCCATCACGTCTTCGGTGGTGCCCGAGTACTTCCCGGCCTTGTCGACCGCGATGGTCGTGGGTGAAAGACACGTGTCGTTCTGCGGGGCCGATGCGCTGGTGAACGGGTAGACGGTGTAGAGGAACAGCTTGAGGTTGCCGCCGGCACCGCCGGTCTCCCGCACTTCCACGACGTGCTCGCCAAGGGTCCATGCAGCCACCGAGCTCAAGTCGAGCATTCCCGTGGTCCAGTCGGAGGTCCCGGTTTCTCCCCAGAGCTGCTTGGCGGTGTCCCAGGCGGGGGTCCCCTTCCCGTTGGGGTCGCCGACCGCGGCCGTCACGTCCACGCCGTCGATCCAGAGCTGGACCCCCTTGGGGTACATCGCATGCACGATCCCGGGGACCGGAGGTTTGTTGCCGAACCAGCCCGTCCCGCCGTCACCGGCCGGGGAAGTTCCCCCCTTCACATCAGCCGATCCGCCGTTGACGAGTGTGTCCGCAAAAACGGCCACGGTCCCACCGGCCCCGGCACCGGCCGGATGAACGCCGCCGCAGATGTACACGAGGATGTCGTCGCCTGCATTCGTGATGTTGCAGGTTCCCGGGGGAGACGTGGTCGGTACCCAGGTGAAGGTGCCGGTATGGACCCACACGTCGGGGCTGGAATTGCGTTCGAAGGCGAGAGCCGCCGGATAATTGCTGCAGTTGCCGCCGTCGGCATCCATGTCCACCGTCGAGCAGCCGGCCACCGGACCGCCGAACACGTTCATGTAGTGCTGGCAGATGCTGACGAAGTCGCCTTGTCCCCAGTTGGTGTTGGGTGTCATGGGGGTGCATCCGGACGGGGGCGTGTTGGCCTGGTCGTTGGAGGTTGCCGTCTTGCCGCAGAGCTGGAATCCCTTGTAGGTGAGCGGGTACTGGCAGGAGGACCCGACCTGTGTGACCGACTGGCCGGCAGCGGAGAGGACTCCGGCCCCCTCGACCACCACGGTACCGGCTCCCAGGAGCACGATTCCTCCGCCGTTTCCACCCGATTCCGAGGTGCCCCCCTTGCCTCCGCCGCCCCCCATCTGGAGCGTGACGAGATTGGCATCCCCCTTGGTCGTTCCCCCCTTGCCTCCGTTGGCCGGAGACTCGCCTGCCGTCTTGTTGCCGCCGCCGCCTGCACCGGCGTCCATGGTGGCACCTCCACCACCGGAGCAGTTGTTGGCCGCACTGTTGGTACCCACGGCAGCGCACTCGGAGCCGCCCTGGTGACCGGCCGAGCCCTGGAATGCTGCCGTGCCCCCTTCGAACCCCGCCCCATCGGCCGAGATGCGTCCACCGTTCTTCACCAGGATGCTCTCGGCCCGGACGTACACGATACCTCCCGACTTGCTGGACGCGGAGTAGGGAAGGGCCTTGAGATCCCCGCCGCTCTCCACGACGAGCTGGCCATAGGAGGTGGCCACCACGGCCTGCGCCCCGGAGACGTACTCGTTGACCAGCGGCTTGGAGAGCACGAGGGTGGAGCCCTCGACTCCTACGACCTGGTTGAGCTCCCAAGTGCCGGGAGTGCCACCGACCGTCTGGTGCACCATGATGTGGGAGTTGACGTTGAACACCTCCGGCTTGTTTGCGATGAGGTGGATGGTCCCCTTGGCCCCCGTGACCGGGCTGTAGGCGTTGGGGGCGAAGGGACCGTTGAGCAGCTTGGTTGCGCCCGGAAGCGCGGAGACCTCGTCGGCATAGAGGTAGGCCAGCACCTTGGCCGTTGCCTGCGGGTTGAATAGATGAAGGTACGTGCGGCCGCGGCCGTACGCAGGCAGCGCCCATTCCCGCGCCTGCATAAACATCTGACCATGCCCCTCTCCCGAGCCGGTCCCTACCTTCTGGTGCAGCTTGACGATGGCGGACTGCACGTCCGTGCCACCCAGCTTGGTGACCGAGTCGTCGTACGCCACGTTGCCCGCAGCCAGGACTCCCTGGGCGAGCTCATCCTTCTGCACGCAGCCCGCACAGGCCAGGTTGTCGGCCGACATGGCCTGCAGCGCCTTGATGGCGTCGCCGCCCGGAGCCGTGCCCGCCGCCCAGCTCACGGCCAGCTCGCCGCTGCCAACGCACTTGTTGCAGTTGACGTCCACGGCCGCACCGTTCTTGCCATCGGAGGCCGCGAAGTTGAAGCCCACGTCGTCGGCGCTGACGCAGCCGGGGCAGTCGAGGTCCGCAGCGACCCCTCCGACTCCCACCCACTTCTTGGCCGCGTAAATGAGCAGCCGCTGCGTGGCCAGATCGAAGCACATCATTCCGCCCGGGGGGTTGGGCAGATCCTCGGGCTTGGGGCAGTACTGGACCGCCAGGTTCTTGAGCACGTTGCCGCCGATGTCCAGATCGCCGGCCAGGGCCACGGTCCCGTCGGCCAGCAGAACGGCCCCGCTGGCCTTGACCGCATCGATGCACTGCGGTGCCGTGACCAGGTCGGCCAGGTCCGCGAGCTGAGCGTAGGCGAGCAGGTCGTCCTTGCTCGCAAACAGGGAAAGCTCATCCTTCGTGGCATAGGCCGACAGGTCGGGTGCGCCGGTCAGGTCCTCGTACTTGCCCGAGAAGTGCGGGCCGGGAACGTACCCGTTGACGTCGAGCCAGGTCTGGACCTCCTCGATGGTCAGACCGCCCGAACCGGCTCCCAGCGCCTCCAGGAGCGCAGGAAGCTCGTCCTCGGAGACACACATCCCATCGACCAGCTCGGGCAGCGCATCGGGAGTCACGCACAGCTCCGGAAGCTGGGTCAGGGTCACGTAGGAGCCGGCACCGACACCGCCCAGGGAGAGGGCGTTGCTCGCCTGGTCGCACGTCGAGGCCTCGCCGGCCACGAAGGCAAACGGCGTCGTCACCACCCGCTGCCTCGGCAACAGCTCGGCAGGACCGTCCGGACCGTTTACGACGATGCCCAGCCACGCCTTTCCCTTGCCGAATGCCTCGGCAGGGACCGGCTCATCCGCCGCCCCGAGGAGCACGGAGAAGACTCCGTGGACCGGATGCACCGTCTGCGTCTCTTCAAAGAACGGGACCGTCCCCGACTCGGTTTCGAAGAGGCGGAAGGTCACCACCCATTCCCCTTCGACCGGCGTCCCTTCCTTGTCCGTCAGGAAGCCCTGGTATCGAAGCTGACCCGGAGGAGCTGCCAGAGCAGGCACGCTCACCGACGCCGCCAACACCATCGCCAGGATCAAACGGTTCATCGTCTCCTCCTACTTCGCGAGCCCGAGCCATGAAAGCAGCCCGGCCAACCCTGCCTGCACGTCAAGCTCCGGCCCTTCGGAGTCATTCTCGAAGGGGGGGGAGCTCAGCTCGCCGGACAGCACGAGCGCATCGGATTCCGACGCCCCTCCGCAGCCCGAGAAAGTGCCGGCTTCCAGGCGGAACCCCTTGTACGCATCCTCGTCCGTGAGCCCGTCGCAGTCGTCGTCCAACTGGTTGATCGTGTCGTCCGCCGCAACGGGGATGCCCGTGCATTTTCCGTCCGCGCAAACCCACTCCAGGCACGGGTCGTCTCCCGTGCACTCCCCATCCTGAGCATCGTGCGTGCACCCGAGCGCGGGCTCACACCCGTCGAACGTACACGGATTGTCGTCGTTGCAGTCCTTGGCACCGCCGGCCACGCAGCAGGAACCTTTGGCCGGGAGACACTGGTACCCCTGCGCCTGCCCCTCGGCGTTTTCGACCAGCCCGCATTCGAAGCCGATGGGGCAACCGGGCTTGTCCGGATCGCAGGCACGACCGCAATACCCCAGCGTCCCCTTTCCCTTGATGCACAGGGAATCAGCCAGCAGACAGTCCTCGTCCGTCTTGCACACCTTGCACAGCGTGTTCGTGGGAGGCAGGCACAGGGAGATCGGGTCCGGCCCGTCCACGAAGACCGACTTGCACACCCAGTCGAGCGGGCATTCCTCGACGCAGGTCACCGTGCAGAACGTTTCGCCGGTGCCCGGCTCCAATTCGACGCAGTAGCCCTCCGGACAGTCCTCGTGCGACTCGCACGGAATCGGCTTCCAATCCTGAGTCTCGCCTCCCTGGTCCCCGGTAAATCCATAGTCGATTGCAGAGTCCGGCAGCCCCTTCTGGTCCGCATCCGCCCGCATGTCTCCCGGGCCGATGACCGCGTCGCCCTCCGGCAGGTCGGTCACCGTGTCCACCAACGCATCATCCTTCTGGGTAGTCGTTCCGCTGTTCGAGCACGCTGCGGGAAGCAGCATCCAGGCAACCGCCAGCCACGACGCAACCCACAAACCAGGCTTGACTTGCTTCATGGTCCCACCCTCGAGCCGAACCGGCCGGCGCACGGCGATTCTACGTTGCTATGCCAGCCGGATCAACGGCGGAATGTCGACACGGCGAGCGGGGGCGGCCGGAACGGACCCAGGCCCGCAGATGGGCTGGCAACCCGTTCGGCCTTAAAATCAACCCATCGGTCGGTTTTGTCTTGACATACCTACCGCCCGGTAGGTATAGGGAAAGCTGAGGGGATACCTCACGGTAGGGTGTCGTGAGGTCCTGGAACAGAGGAGGTCGTGATGGAAACCCACGTTTCGACCAACTACCTGGCAATGGCTCTCGGAGAGGATGCTGCGCACCTGGTCGTCGCGCCGGAAAAGCTGCGAAGAGAGCCCCCGCCCCTTCCTCCGTCGCACACGAGCCGAGCAGCCCAGCCCACGCGGTCATCCTGGAGCTGGAGCAAGGCCGTTGCGTCCACGGAGCTCGAGAAGTAGGGCGGCTGCGGGGCTTTCCGCCCGCTCCTCGACGATGGCGAGGCGGGGAAGGCAGGTGAGGCGGAGGCGTCGGGGGCCCGCTGCCGCGAGTTCATCCCTGCCGCACGGAGTGTTTCTTGCTGCGGGTCGGCCGGAACCGGCCAGCGTCACGGAACCTCGTCGAGCACCGTTTCCGGAGCCGCCCGCTGCGTCCGAGCGTACGTTCTTGCTTCCATACCGACAAGGGTGAGTCTATACTGCCGCCCGGCCTGCAATTGGCGCAAGCGCTCGGAGGGTCGCCGATGCTCACGATCCATCACCGTACAGTCAAGGACCCCCGGGTGGAGGTCATTCCGGTCGTCAAGGTCGGATGCTGGATCAATGTGGTGGACCCGACCAAGGACGAGGTCACGTTCCTGACCCAGCTCGGCCTGCTCCCGGAGAACATCGACGACGCCCTCGACCCGGACGAGCTCCCCCGTGTGGAGGTCAAGGACGACCGGGTCTACATCATTCTCAATACCCCGTTTGAAGAGAACGGAGTCATACGAAAGATCCCGCTGCTGCTCGTCATCTTCCACGAGTTCCTCGTCACCATCTGCAAGCACAATCTGGATTTCATTCCCGGGCTTCTGTCGGATCGCAATGTGTTCACCACTCAGAAGGCCAAGAACGTCCTGCAGATCTGCCTGAAGGTCACCGAGGCCTTCACGCAGCGTATCCGGCGCATTGACAAGAGCATGGCCATCAAGCGGGGCAACCTCACCCGACTGACCGAGAACGACATCATCGGCATGGTCGAGCTCGAGGAGGTGCTCAACGAGTTCAACAGCTCGCTGGTGGCTCAGATCGGGGTGTTCCAGAAGATTCTTTCTTCCCGGTCCATCGAGTTCTTCAAGAACGACAAGGAGCTTACCGAGGACCTCATCATCGATTCCCGGCAGTGCCAGGACATGTGCTCCACAAGCCTGAAGACGATCAACAACATCCGCGAGGCGTATTCGGCCATCCTCACGAACAACCTGAACCGGGTCATCAAGTTCCTCACGTCACTGACCGCCTTGCTGGCCGTTCCCACCATCGTGTCGAGCATGTTCGGGATGAACGTGCCCCTTCCCCTCTCCGAGCACCCCATGGCGTTCGGCTTCATCGCGCTCCTCACGATCCTGCTGATGTCCGGAGCCATCGTGTTTTTCTATTTCAAACGCTGGTTGTAGCGGGAGGATCACATGAAGCAGGCGGTCTTGCGTTGTGCGGCGGTGGTCGCGTGCGGCGTCACGTTGGCAGCATGCGGAAGCCCGGCGAAGGAGCCGGGCATGAATGCGGATTCCGGCCCGTGGGATGGTCACCCGGGGGAGGAGACTGCGGGACAGGACGGTCGGGCACTGTCGGACGGTCTGAGCCCCGACGGGTGGACCTGGCCCGACGTGCGTGGCCTCGACCTGGTTCCTCCTCCGGACGTGGCGGAGGCTGTCCAGGACACGGCGGGGCAGATGAACGCACCGTGCCAGCAGAACGAGGATTGCGCCAGCGGCCTGTGCATCGAGACCGGTGCCGGGTCGGTGTGCACCATGACCTGCGTCGAGGAATGTCCGCTGGGCTGGGTGTGCAAGGGGTTGAACCTGTACGGCTCCGACACGGTGTTCGTCTGTGTGCCGCAGTACCTCAACATCTGCAAGGCATGCAAGACGATCGAAGACTGCGGGACTCCGGAGTCGGTTTGTTTCGCGTTCGGGCCGGAGGAGGAGTCGGCCTGCACCGTATCGTGTGCGACGGCCTCGGATTGCCCGCTGGAGCTCGGCTACACGTGCCGGATGCCGGAGGGAATCTGCCAGCCACCGACAGCGAGCTGTTCCTGCCTTCCCGGGGACGAGGGCAAGGAGATGGCCTGCAGCACGGAGAACGAGCACGGCATCTGCTCCGGGAAGCGCACGTGCGGGGCCGAGGGGTGGTCGCCGTGCGATGCCAAGGCAGCGGCCCTCGACCTGTGCGACGGGAACGACAACGACTGCGACGGCGCGGCGGACGAGGACTTCGCAGGGCTTGGGGAACCCTGCGATACCGAGGACTCCGACCTGTGCGCCACGGGAACCTGGACCTGCACCCCGGACGGAAGCGCAGTCGAGTGCGTCAACGAAGCCGAGACCGACATCG
This sequence comes from uncultured Myxococcales bacterium, assembly GCA_903895725.1. GTDB lineage: Bacteria > Myxococcota_A > UBA9042 > CAIXZC01 > CAIXZC01 > CAITUV01. The sequence continues at coordinate 151,362 of CAITUV010000043.1, forward strand.
TGGACGTTTGCGACGGGAACGACAATGACTGCGATGGGGACAAGGACGAGGATTTCCCGCTCAAGGGGCTGCTGTGCGACGGGGAGGACGCTGACCTGTGCGAGAACGGCTCATGGACCTGCACGCAGGACGGCACCGGTGTCGAGTGCGTCAACGAGTCGGAAACGGACGTCGTGGACGTATGCGATGGGCAGGACAACGACTGTGACGGGGACAAGGACGAGGACTTCCCGTCCAAGGGGGAGGCCTGCGACAGCGCGGATTCCGACGTGTGCAAGAACGGAACCTGGACCTGCACGCAGGACGGGACCGGAGTCGAGTGCATCAACGAGACCGCCACGGACCTGGTGGACGTGTGTGACGGTACGGACAACGACTGCGACGGTTCACCGGACGAGGATTTCCAGGCCCTGGGAATGCCGTGCGACAGTGGCGACTCGGACCTGTGCCAGACAGGGACCTGGACCTGCAATGCTGCCGGCACCGACGTGGAGTGCGTCAACGAGACGCTCACCGACATCCTGGAGATCTGCGACTACCTCGACAACGATTGCGACGGGATGGTCGACGAAGGGTTCGACACGCTCGGGCTCGCCTGCGACGGAGTCGACTCCGACCTGTGCCAGAACGGAACCTGGACGTGCAGCCAGGACGGGACCGGAGTTGAGTGCGTCAACGAGACCGCGGTGAACATCCCCGAGACGTGTGACGCGCAGGACAATGACTGCGACGGGCAGGTGGACGAGGAGTTCCCCACCAAGGACCTTGCCTGCGACGGAGAGGACGGCGACCTCTGCAAGAACGGCACGTGGACCTGCAGTCAGGACGGCAGCGGAGTCGAGTGCGTCAACGAAAACCCGGCCGACGTCGTCGAGCTGTGCGACGGCCAGGACAACGACTGCGACGGCGATGTCGACGAGGTGTTCCCCTCGCTGGGACAGGCCTGCGACAGCGGCGACTCGGACCTGTGCAAGTTCGGGACGTGGACCTGCAAGGGGGACGGCAGCGCCGTGGAGTGCGTCAACGAGCAGCCCTCGAACGTGGTCGAGAAGTGCGATGCCAAGGACAACGACTGCGACGGGGAAGTGGACGAGGATTTCCCCTCCAAGGGACTGGCCTGCGACTCCAACGATTCGGACCTCTGCAAGAAGGGGACCTTCACGTGCAAGGGGGACGGCAGCGGCGTCGAGTGCGTCAACGAGTCTCCGACCAACATCAAGGAGATCTGCGACTACAAGGACAATGACTGCAACGGCCAGACCGACGAGGGCTTCCTGGCGCAGCTCGGCCAGCCGTGCGACGGAACCGACTCCGACCTGTGCAAGAACGGGACTCAGACCTGCAAGCAGGACGGCAGCGGAGTCGAGTGCGTCAACGAGAAGCCGGTCAACATTCCGGAGGTATGCGACGGTCAGGACAACGACTGCAACGGCTCCGTCGACCCGGAGAACGCGGACGGCTGCACCACCTACTTCCTCGACGGTGACAGCGACGGCTACGGCTCCTCCACCACCCCCGGCAAGTGTCTCTGCAGCAAGAGCGGCAACTACAAGGTCACGGACAAGTCCGATTGCTACGACGGCAACGGGAACGCCCATCCCAATCAGGGGGGCTGGTTCAAGGTCCATCGGGGCGACGGTAGCTACGACTACGACTGCAACGGCTCAGGCGACAAGCACTGGAGCCAGGTGGCCTCGTCCTGCACGCTCTCACTCGAGGTCTGCTCGGGCACGGCGGGCTGGTCCGGCTCAGCCCCGGCCTGCGGCGCAGGGGGAACCTGGCGGCAGAACTGCCACTGGGTGTTCGACCCGTTCGGAGGAAAGGTGGGTTGCTACTTCGACGATTCTTCTCTCACGCAGGAGTGCCACTGACCCATCTTGTGCCGGGCGAACTCGATGACTGCAGGCATCACCGAGATGACGATGATGGCCATGATGACCAGCGTGAAGTTGCGCTTGACCACCTCGATGTTGCCGAAGTAGTACCCCGCAAAGACGAAGGCAGCCACCCAGGCGATACCGCCCACCACGTTGTACGTGATGAACCGCGGGTAGCTCATGCTCCCGATGCCGGCCACGAACGGCGCAAACGTCCGGATGATCGGCATGAACCGGGCGATGATGATCGTCTTGCCACCGTGCTTCTCGTAGAAGGCATGCGTCCGGAGGAGATGCTCCTTCTTGAAAAACCGGACGTCGTCCCGCTTGAAGATCTTCGGGCCGACCCAGTGGCCGATCCAGTAGTTCACCGTGTCACCGAGAACCGCGGCTATGCTCAACGCGACGAACAGCACCCCCACATTGAGTGAGCCGAGGCCCGCAAACGCTCCGCACGCAAACAGGAGCGAGTCGCCCGGCAGCAGTGGCGTGACCACCAGCCCGGTCTCGCAGAAGATGACCACGAACAGGATCACGTAGGTCCATACCCCGAACATCTGGATCAGGCCGTCGAGGTGCTTGTCCAGGTGCAGGAACCAGTCCATCGCCGTGGCGAGGAAATTGGTGATGACGTCGAAGAACTCCATTTGCCCTCCGCGCGGTCGCCCGCAAGCGGCCGGAATGGTGCGCAAAACAGAGAGGCGAGTCAATAGCTATTTGTGATCCTTGTGCGCGCCACCTGCCGGTGCTACTCTCCTTGCCACGGAGGTGCCGCATGAGCGAAAACGAATTCGAGGTCGAAGAGGGGCAGGAAGTGGTTCGCAAGACCATCGTGGGCGGAAGACCGCGAGCCAGGCGGGCGCAGAAGATCCGCATCCCCATCGGCATCGAGAAGGTGCTCTGCCGGGCCGCTGCCGACGCGGAGTTCCGCAAGGTACTGTTCGAGGATCGTCCTGCCGCCATCAAGGCGTTCGGCCAGAACCTCTCCGATACCGAGCGGGACGTGCTGACCGGGATTCCGAGCCCCATGTTGCACGAGATGGTCGGCCGCATCGACCTCAAGCAGCACACCCGCAGCCGCCTCATGCGCGGTGTGCTCGCAGCGGCTATGCTCGTGTCCACCGCCATGGTCGATACCGGCTGCCTCTGCACCGGCGCCGAGCCCGACGACCCGGGAACGGATCTTTCGGGCCAGGATGCCACCGTCGAGGTCGAGCAGAACGTCGACTCCCGCGGCATCCTTCCGGACGAGATTGGGGCGGACCTGGGCGAGCCCGACGTGATCGAGGTCGAGGATACCATGGCCACCAAGGGCATTCTCCCGGAGCCGGACGTGAAGTAGCAGTGCATCACCCCGGCCCGCTATCCGGCGACCATCCTGCTTCGCCCTTTGGGCTTCGAAGGACAGGTCGACCAGAGCTTGCCCCGAGCGGAGTCGAGGGGACCATCGACCATCAGGAGTGGCTTCCAAATGACTTCCCATGATTCCCATGCCGCATCGGGTCGCCCCGACATCACCCTGGTCAATCTGAACATGCTGCTCATCCGCTACCTCGACAGCATCGAGCGGGAGCTGCACGTCACCCTCGGCCCGCTGTATCTGGTGGCCGCGCTGGAGAAGGCCGGGTTCGTCGTCGACTTCCGTGACTTTCAGCTCTCCGAGGCCGCCGAGCCGCTCGTGCCCCAGAGCCTGGCGGACTTCTGCAGGGATCCCGCCCCCGTGGTCGGTCTGTCGTGCATGGCGAACCTGCTGCCGTTCACGCTGCTGGCGGCAAAGGAGATCAAGCAACGGTATCCTGATCGCACCATCGTGCTCGGGGGGGTGGGGCCCAAGTCCGTGGAACGGGCGATCCTCGAGCGTTTCCCCTGGGTCGACGTCGTCGCCCACGGTGAGGGAGAGGTCTCGGCTCCATTGCTGCTGGCCGCGCTCCGGAGCGGCCGGCCGCTCGATGACGTCCCCGGCGTCTTCTTCCGCAGGGACGGGGGCGTGGTCGAAAACGCACCGCCGCCCCGCATCGAAGACCTGGAGTCGCTGGGGCGCCCGGCGCTCGAGCACATCGACTACGGCCGCTATGCCGGCCACAACGTGATCACGTCCCGCGGCTGTCCGTACGAGTGCACGTTCTGCTCCGTTGCCCCGGTCTGGGGGCGCAAGCCACACTTCCGCACGGCCGCAGGAATCGTGGCCGAGATGAAGGAGTTGCACGAGCGATTCGGCGTGAGCCTCTTCCTGTTCCAGGACGAGTTCTTCGTGTCCTCGAAGGAGCGGGTGCACGAGTTCTGCACTGAGCTCGAGAAGGCGGCCATTCCCGTGCGCTGGAAGGCCTTCGCCCGGATCAACCTCTGCGACCGTGAGGTGATGCAGCACATGGCGGATGCCGGCTGTGTCGAGATCCGCTTCGGCATCGAGTCGGGCTCGAACCGGATCCTCAAGATGACGAACAAGGGATTCTCCATCGAGGATGCCACCCGGGTGGTATCGGAGGCCGTGCTGATCTTCCCGCGCGTGGATACCTTCTTCATCTGGGGATTCCCGTTCGAGACCATGGAGGACTTCCACCAGACGGTCTTCCAGATGATTGGCTTCCGGCTCATCGGGGCGCGCATCCTTCCGTCCCTGCTGTGCCTGCTGCCGCAGACCGACATCTACCGGGAGTACAAGGACAAGGCGAAGCTGACCTTCTACCCGGGGTTGCTGCCCGAGTACATGCTGACCGGGCACGAAATCTGCGACGACGGCCACCTGCGCACGTCACCGAAGCACGAGTTCATCTTCGACTTCATCCGGCAGCACCCCGACCTGTTCCCGGGGTTCTTCCATATCGACCTCGAGAGCAACATCCTCCCGAAATTCGAGATCCTGCGGAAGCACGGCTTCTACGCCTCCCGCGCGAGCGAGGTGAGCGAGCAGGATTCGTGCGGCGCTCATTCCCCCCGCCTGGACGAGGAGCAGGTGCTCGGCGCACTCACCCGGGCGCGAGACGAAGATCGATAGTTTCGGGAGTCTTGCACGGCCCTGCATGTTGCGTTATAAGCGCCTGGGGCGTCGGGTGACGTTCCTCGTGGGATGCCCGCAAGATCCTTGCGGGGGCGGATTCTGCGAGTTGTCGGTGGGGCATTTCTCTTGGGGGACAAGGAGGGTTCGATGAGAGGTTGGCTTGCTGGGTTGAGGGCGCCTGCCATTTGGCTGTCATCGCTGTTCGCCATGGCGCTGGTACTGCTGGCTGCGGCGCCGGTATGGGCAGGAGAGGCGGATCTCGTGCTCCCTGATCTGACCAAGGTCACCTTCCTCGGGGGGGCGATCACCGGCCATATGCTGTTGCTGATCGGACTCGTGATCTGTCTGCTCGGCATGGCATTCGGGTTCGTGATGTACGTGCACGTCCGCAATCTGCCCGTGCACCGGGCAATGGCGGAGATTTCGCACCTCATCTACGAGACCTGCAAGACCTACCTCGTGACCCAGGGCAAGTTCCTGGCCATCCTGTGGGCCTTCATCGCGGTGATCATGGTGGTCTACTTCGGCTACCTGCAGCAGTTCCCGATCAACCGCGTCGTGATCATCGTGCTCTTCAGCATCGTGGGCATCCTGGGCAGCTACGCCGTGGCGTGGTTCGGAATCCGGATGAACACCTTCGCCAACTCCCGGGCGGCATTCTCCAGCCTGCGGGGCAAGGCATTCCCGGTCTACGCGATTCCGACCGGTGCCGGCATGAGCATCGGTATGCTGCTCATCTCGGTTGAGTTGGTCATCATGCTCGGCATTCTGCTCTTCGTGCCGGGTGATTACGCGGGCCCGTGCTTCATCGGCTTTGCAATTGGTGAGTCGCTGGGCGCCGCTGCCCTTCGTATCGCGGGCGGTATCTTCACGAAGATCGCGGACATCGGGTCCGACCTGATGAAGATCGTGTTCAAGATCAAGGAAGACGATGCGCGAAACCCCGGCGTGATCGCGGACTGCACCGGCGACAACGCCGGCGACTCGGTCGGCCCCACCGCGGACGGCTTCGAGACCTACGGCGTCACGGGCGTGGCGCTCATCACCTTCATCCTGCTTGCGGTTTCCGACCCCATCGTCCAGATCCAGCTGCTCGTCTGGATCTTCGTCATGCGCATCATGATGATTGTGACCTCCGGCCTGTCCTACTTCGTCAACGAGGCGTTTGCCAAGGCCCGGTACGGAAACTCGGACAAGATGAACTTCGAGGCCCCCCTGACCTCGCTCGTCTGGATCACCTCGATCGTGTCCATCGTGGTCACCTACATCACGTCCATGCTGCTCGTTCCGGACCTGGCCGGTGACAAGACCCTGTGGTGGAAGCTGTCGACGATCATCACCTGCGGGACCATTGCCGGTGCGTTGATTCCCGAACTGGTGAAGGTGTTCACTTCGACGTCCTCGGGCCACGTGCGCGAAATCCTGTCGGCTTCCCGCGAGGGAGGCCCGTCGCTCAACATCCTGTCGGGCATCGTGGCAGGCAACTTCTCCGCGTACTGGATGGGCCTGACGATCGTCGCTCTGATGGGAATCGCTTACTGGGTCAGCGGCATGGGGCTGGGTTCCCTGATGCTGGCACCCAGCGTGTTTGCGTTCGGCCTGGTGGCCTTCGGGTTCCTGGGCATGGGCCCCGTCACGATTGCCGTGGATTCCTATGGCCCGGTGTCGGACAACGCCCAGTCGGTCTATGAGCTGTCCACCATCGAGACCATCCCGAACGTGGCCGCGGAGATGAAGAAGGAGTTCGGGTTCGAGCCGGACTTCGACAAGGCGAAGGATCTGCTGGAAGAGGCGGACGGTGCAGGCAACACCTTCAAGGCCACGGCAAAGCCGGTGCTCATCGGCACGGCAGTCGTCGGTGCCACCACGCTGGTGTTCTCCACAATCCTTCTGCTGACCAGCGGGCTCAAGCCGGAGCTCATGGTCAACCTGTCGCTCCAGAACCCGCTCTTCCTGCTCGGTCTCATCACGGGCGGCGCCGTGATCTTCTGGTTCTCCGGGGCCGCAACCCAGGCCGTTGCGACCGGTGCCTACCGGGCCGTCGAGTTCATCAAGAAGAACATCAAGCTCGAGGGCGGTGGCGAGAAGGCCTCCGTGTCCGACAGCAAGAAGGTCGTCGAGATCTGCACCCAGTACGCGCAGAAGGGCATGTTCAATATCTTCCTCACCGTGTTCTTCAGCACGCTGGCGTTCGCCTGCCTCGACTCCTTCTTCTTCATCGGCTACCTCATCTCCATCGCCATGTTCGGCCTCTACCAGGCCATCTTCATGGCCGATGCCGGCGGTGCCTGGGACAACGCCAAGAAGATCGTCGAGACCGAGATGAAGGCCAAGGGAACCGAGCTGCATGCAGCCACCGTCGTGGGCGATACGGTCGGTGACCCCTTCAAGGATACCTCGTCCGTGGCCATGAACCCGGTCATCAAGTTCACCACGCTGTTCGGCCTGCTGGCCGTCGAGCTTGCGGAAGAGCTCCCCAACAGCCGCATGATGCTGGCGGCCATCTTCTTCCTGGTTTCCGTCGTGTTCGTGTGGCGCTCCTTCTACGGGATGCGCATTCCGGCCGAAGGCAAGAAGTAGTCATCCAGCCCTCCCCTCGATGTCGTTGCGCAGCCGTGCCCGTTAGAGGATAATGATGCAGGCCGTGGGCATCGTCTCCTCGATGCCTGCGCAGTCCGGAGCCAGCGAGGAACAGCGATGTCGAAGACCATGGCCTTGCAGGGGATCGCAGTCGTTCTGTTGTGGTGCTCAGTGTGCTCGTGCAGCGGTGGCAGCACCGTCTCCACCTCCGATGCGGATTCCTCCGACTCCACCGGGAGCGATGGCGCGGGGGACCTCCCACGGCCTGGCGACGTGGACTCGACCGAAGGGCTGCCCGATTCCGGTGAGCTCGTCGCTGTGTCCGAAATCGTCGACATGTCCAACGACCAGTGGGCCGGCTTCGGCATCCCGTGCAGCAGCGGCAAAGACTGCCCCAGTGGGCTGTGCCTGGACACTGGGGCCGGCTCGTTCTGCACCACGTCATGCCTCGAGGAATGCCCGGACGAGTGGAGCTGCCAGCAGATCGACCAGTTTGCCCCGGATTACTACTTCGTCTGCATCCCCATCTACTGGCTCATCTGCAAGGAGTGCGACGAGGCCAAGGACTGCAAGACCGAAGGCGGCGTTTGCGCGGATATGGGCGACGAGGGGCGGTTCTGCTCGATCTCGTGCCTCTCCGCAGACGACTGCCCGGCAGCGTTCGACTGCCTCCCCGATACGGGGGACGGAGGCGGCTTCCACTGCGCTCCGGCATCGGGCAGCTGCCTCTGCAGGGCCGGAGACGAGGGCAAGACCAAGGCGTGCAAGGCAGAAAACGAGTTCGGCACGTGCACCGGAGAACAGACCTGCAACGGTGAGGCGGGGTGGGACCAGTGCCCGGCCCCGGAACCGGCCGAAGAGATCTGCGACGGCCTCGACAACGACTGCGACGGCAATACCGACGAGGGGGAGACGGATACCGACGATGATGGGGAGGCGGATTGCGTCGACGGCGACGACGACGGCGACGGCCTGAACGACGCTGAGGACAATTGTCCGCTCGAGCCCAATGTCGGCCAGGAGGACCTCGATCAGGACGGCGACGGCGATGTCTGCGACGACGACGATGACGCAGACGGAATCCCGGATGACGACGACAACTGCCCCGAGATCGACAACGCCGATCAGCTCGACGTGGACGGCGACAAGCTGGGCAACCTCTGCGACACCGACGACGACAACGACGCCGTTCCGGACGACCAGGACAACTGCCCCAACGGTGAGAACCCCAACCAGAAGGACCTCGACCAGGACGGAATCGGCGACTACTGCGACGACGACATCGACAACGACGGGTTCGACAACTCCATCGATTGCGAGGAAAACGACCCCGTCATCTACCCCGATGCCGAGGAGCTGTGCGACCTCAAGGACAACAACTGCAACACCCTGGTGGACGAGGGGTACCCTGACAAGGATACCGACGGGATGAAGGACTGCGTCGACGAGGACGACGATGCGGACGGGGTGGTCGATGCCGCGGACAACTGCCCGCTCGATGCGAATCCGCTCCAGGAAGATTTCGATTTCGACGGCACGGGCGACGCCTGCGACCCGGACTTCGATGCCGACTCGATCCTCGACGTGGATGACAACTGTCCGTTCGTGCCCAATCCGGAGCAGCTCGACGCGGACTTCGACGGCAAGGGCGATGCCTGTGACGATGACGACGACAACGACGGCGTTCCCGATGCCACAGACAACTGTGCCGTCGTGGCCAACGCGTCCCAGGACGACAACGAGAAGGACGGGGTAGGGGACCTGTGCGACACCGACGACGACAATGACGGTCTGCCCGACGATGCGGACAATTGCCCGCTGGCTGCCAACGCGACCCAGGACAACTGCGACGGCGACAAGCTCGGTGACCTGTGCGACCCGGATGACGACAACGACGGAGAAGGCGACGCCATCGACTGCGGTCTGTGCGATGCCTCGGTCTTCCCCGGGGCCGTGGAAACCTGCAACGGCGTCGATGACAACTGCAACAGCCTGCTCGACGAAGGGACCGACGCGGAATGCCTGCCGTTCGGCTGCGGAGGGGCCGCCGGATGCTACACGCTCTGCACCGCAGAGAAGCCGTGTGCCGCCGGGTTCTACTGTGACCTCAATGACGGGAACGGCAACGGCGACGACGCCGAGTGCCTGCCCAAGAAGGCCGGGGGGACATCGTGCACGAGCTCGGCCGAATGCATCGAAGGCTATTGCGCCAATGGATTCTGTTGCGGCGCCGTGGGCGAGCTCTGCTGCGCATCGGACGCCAACTGTGGTGCTCTGGCGGGCCCGCCCGTGTGTGACTCGCCGGCGGCATGTACCGGGCATCATACCGAGGGCTACTGCAACGCGGCCCATGTGTGCAAGGCCAAGCAGATTGCCAATCCGACCGCATGCGCCGGGGCCACCTGCTACAACGGGAAGGTGTGCTTTGGTTCGGCCGTCTACCAGAACAAGCTGTGCGATGCCAGCGGCTCGTGCGCTGCGGCAGGCGCATTGGCGCAGAACTGTGCCGGAGCGAATCCATGCTGCTTCTTCGGCTGCTCGGATGGGGCCTGCACCGCAGTGTTCAACAGCGGGGACCTCGGGTGCGCTCTGGCTTGCCTGTACAACCCTCTGTTCTGCCTGTGTATCTGAGCAACACAGCCCCGACCACGCGGGAGGGGCGCTTTTCGCATCGGCAGTGAGCTGGAGGCTGCATGGACCGATACATTCGCCAGTCGGTTTTTCCGGGAATCGGGAAGGACGGGCAGGAGAAGCTGCGGGCTGCACACGTCGTGATTCTGGGGTGCGGTGCGCTCGGCTGCTCGTCCTCCATGGCCCTGGCGAGGGCGGGGGTAGGGCGGCTCACCCTGGTGGACCGTGATTTCCCGGAGCTCCACAACCTGAACCGGCAGATCCTGTTCGACGAGTCCGACGTGGCCGCGAGGCTCCCCAAGGCTGTCGCTGCCGCCAAACGTCTTTGCGGTATCAACAGCGAGATCCGCCTGGACCCGATCGTGGCGGACGTGAACCCGGGAAACATTCTTTCCATCATCGAGGGGGCCGACGTCGTGGTGGACGGGACGGACAATCTCGAAACCCGCTACCTGCTCAACGACGCTGCCGCGAAGCTGAAGATCCCGTGGGTGTACGGTGGGGCCATCGCGGCCTCGGGGATGTGGATGTCCTTCCTTCCCGGGAAGGGGCCGTGCTTCCGATGTCTCTTCCCCTACCGGCCGGGGGCCGGCGTGGGGCAGACCTGCGAGACGGCCGGCGTCATCGGCGGGCTGCCCATGGCCGTCGGCGGCATGCAGGCGGTGGAGACCCTGCGCATCCTGGTCGGAGAGCCCTCCGTGGGCGGCCGTCTCGTGAGCCTCGACGGCTGGCGGGGGACTGCCGCTCAGATGGACGTGGCCCAGGTCCGATCCAAGGATTGCCCGACCTGCCGGGGCGAGTACGAGTTCCTCGATGGGAAGCACGGCAATCGGGCCGCTCTGCTCCTTTGCGGGAATACCGTCCAGATCAGCGAGCCCGGGGCTCGGCCCGTGGCGCTCGACGAGCTCGCCGCCCGCCTGGCAACGGCCGGTGAAGTGGAGGCAAACGAGTTCCTCGTGCGCTTCGTGCCCGAAGAGGGCATCGAGATAGTGATCTTTGCGGACGGGCGGACCCTGGTATGCGGCACTTCGGACCTCGCCAGGGCCCGGTCGCTGCACGCCCGCTTCGTCGGAGCGTGAAAGGAGAGGACTCCATGAATGGCTCTCTCGCACGGAACCGTCTGTGGCTGCCGTCTGGTAAGACCCGGGCGGTTGCCGGCATGGTGCCGTTGGCATCGGGCATCCTGCTGTGGGCTTGTGGCAGCGCATCCCCCGAGGACCAGCCGAGCCCCGACCTTTCGGACGACACGTCCACATTGGAGGAGGTCCTGCACGTGGATTCGACGCCGTCGGACGGAAGCGGCGATACCGCTCTCCCCGACGGGATGGCCGATGCTGCCCCCGATCTACCTGGAGAGCTGGGGCCTGACCTGCCCCCGGACGCATCGAACGATTCTACCCCGGACGGCGATGTCGAAGCAGCGGACGGCGACGCGGCGGCGTCGGATGCAGGCGATGTCGAGCCCGACACGTCGCAACCTCCCCCCGACGTTCATCCGCTCTATGATTTTGCAGGGCACGTTCTCCTGGCCGAGCTTTACGAAAGCAACGGGAAGCTGATGTCGGGAGGAATCGATGTCCGCTTCGAGAGCGGTCCTTTGCCCCCCAATTCCACGCTCATGTATGAGGAGGGGGCGTGTCAGTACCTCGTGGCCGCTGCGGAATCCAAGTGCAGCCCGGAATGCGAGCCGTGGACCGAATACTGCGGACCTGACAAGGTCTGCCACGAAGTCCCCCACCGCGTATCCGCCGGCACGGTAAGCATTGCGGGAACCAAGGAGCCCTTCGAGGCCAAGCCGGACGAGAGTGACTGGTACGTCGTGACCCCCGAGCCCTCGGGGGGCGACCTGTTCGAGTCGGGCAAGAGCGTCAGCGTGAGCGCCTCGGGGGCCGACATCCCTGCGTTTCATGCCGAGCTGTCCGGAACGGGGAGCATGAAGATCCCGTGGAACCAGCCGCTCGTGCTGCAAGACGGCAAGGACAACGTCATCGAGTGGGAGCCCCAGGGGGACGATGCGACGGTCGAGCTTGCCATCCTGATCGGTTGGCACGGCTCTCCGCCGGTTGCCACCCTCTGGTGCACCGCCAAGGAAGCGGACGGGAAGATCGTGATTCCGCAGAAGATGGTGGAGGGCTACCCCCCGGCCGGCGGGATCGGGCTGTTCCAGCACATGTCATTCATTCGCCGAGTCAACCGCAAGATCGTCGAAACCCAGTTCGGGCCCGTCGAGATCACGGTATCGGGCGAGATCTGGTTCTCCATCGAGCACTGAAAGGCGGGGGCTCGGGGCTGGGGGAAACCTTCCCGTCGGCATCGGCATCGGCATCGAAATCGTAATCGCAGTCGAAATCGACATCGAAGTCCCCCCGGCTCCCCTGCTACTTTGTGCAGGCTTCGGGGGTGTAATCGACCGCGTCGCATTCGGGGCACTGGACGGTGAGCTTGCCCGGCTCGGTACCGAGGAACACGTTGCAGAGCGACCCTTCCGGCGTGACCTCGAATTCCTTGCAGCCGCTGACCAACGGGGCTGACGAAGCGGGCAGGCCCGACTGGGTGAGGGTCAGTGAGAAAGCGCACATAAAGATTTCGGACAGGTCGATGATGCCTTGGCCGCACGGCGGAGCCTCGGCTGGGCTGCACAGCGTCCCCGACTCGAGATAGCAGACCCCGCAGGCAGGCAGACACGCGGTGCAGCACCCCTCGGCATAGGGCACGCACTGCTCACCGGGCTGGCAATCCTCGTCGATGGCGCAGGTCGCCTGGCAGGGAGCCCCCTCACACGGATCCGGTGCCTTGCAGTCAAACGTGGGCTTGGCTGCAAGATCCGGGGACAGGGTGAGCAAGGTCTCGTCGAGCGCGACGATGTCCACGGATGCGTTGATGAACTGGAGGTACAGCTTGCCCGGCTCCAGGCAGTTGCCGCTGATGTCCACCGCGAGCCAGCCTTCCCCCTTCTTCACCATCGGAATGATCATGTCCGCGGTCTGCGCGTACTCCGGGTCGAACTGGTAGGAAACGGGCTGAGATCTCCGGAGTGCCACGGCCAGCTGGATGTCGCCCGCCATGCCCAGCATCGACAGAATCATGCCGTAGTCACTTGCGAAGTAGGCCAGGACTTCCAGGTGGATATTGCCGGTCCCCTCAGGCACGTCGATCTCGTGTTGGAGGACGCCGGGTGCTCCCTGCGAGAATTGGTCGTAGGCCGTGCTCTGCACGCCTGCCACGTACTCGGGGGGGGCGTCCGGCTTGGTGTCCTTCCAGGGGCGGACGCGGCCCTTGCAGTCCAGGAGTCCGTGCTTCTCGAACACGGCCTTGACCTCGGCATCCCTGGGAGGGTCGAGGAGCGCAGCCTCGGCCACGGTCGCCTCGGCCGCTTCCTGGAACGTGGTCAGAAGGTCGAAGCTCAGGAGCGCATTGTACGCGATGGCGTCCGTGGCCTCCTTGCCGATGGTCTCGTGGAGCTCCCAGAGCGCAGACGAGTAAATCAGCCCGTCCACGTGCTCCTCTCCGACGTAGTTGTCCGGACAGATCCTCGGAATGCTGATGTCACGTCCGACCTCGTTGTTCTTCAGAATCCCGAGCGCGTACTCGCTGGAGTGCGGGTCCCCGGCGATGGAGCAGGCGAAGTAGTCCGCATACGCTTCGTTGATGGCGAACGGATCCGCCATCAAGCCGTGCTCGTCGACGGCGTAGCCCCACACGCGGTCCCCACCGACCACGGCATGGGTGTACTCGTGGTAGATGACGTCCGCATCGTGTGCGAAGTCGACACTCGGTCCCTGCAGGAAGACGAGGGCATCGTTCTTGAACGGGATGTCGAGGTCGTCCTCGATGCCGAGGTACTCCTTGAGCAAATCCTCTCCCAGCCACTCGAAGGCATCAAAGCTCTCCTTTGGCATGTACATGGCGTTGTCCATCGAAACCCACCCCTGCGGAACGCCGGGAAACGGGGTTTCCATCTCGATGTAGGCCATCAGGTTGACATACGCTTCAAGAGGCAGGTCCATGGACTCGCACCCGTGCGTCCCCTTGAAGTAGTCGTGGATGACGTTCATGTGGAAGAACGTCATGAGCTCGGCAAAGGGATCGCCTGGGTCGAGCGGGTCCTTGGGCACCTCGACGGACAGGTAGCTGCCGTCCGGGTCAGGGACCACGTCCTTCTTGATGTTGCAGAGGCGCACGATCGTCGTGCCGACGAGCGGCAGCTCGTACTCCCGGAACCAGCCGCCCTCCTCGTTGGCGCAGTTGAGCACGTTGGCGAAGGGACCGGCCAGCTTCCCCTCGGGGTCGTCGAGGTTGGTCAGCACGACTGTTGATGTCTTCCAGTCGTCCTTGGCCGGGTTGTTCAGGAAGAGGTTGGCCTGCATGGCCACGTCGGCCGGGGGGAGCTCGACGTCGGGCAGGGCATCGCCGACGTTCGGGACGTCGGCCGCACCCGCCGAGTCCAGGACATCAGCGACCGAGTCCGTCGCAATGTCCTTGTCCAGCTTGCCGCTGGACTGGCAGGCCGCTGCGAGCGCTGCGACCAGAACCAGCGTCCGCAGTGCCAGGGAACCCCGAATGCCGCAGGAGCATCGCACATTCCGTTCGAACAGGGAAACCATGGAATCCTCCTACCGGCGGACGTCGTTGAAGGTCTGCACGATCTCTCCCGTGGCCGCATCCACCAGCACGACCAGCTTGGCCATGCCCGGCACGGTCGGCAGCAGCACACGGTAGACGATCTGCGTCCGGTCCGGCGAAGGCAGCACCAGCCTGCCGGTGATGAGGGGGAGCGCCTTTCCAAGCTCTGCAGCGCTCCCAAGCGATTTGACCGCGGCATTTCGGGCGGCTTCTTCGCCTACGTCGGCCTCGGGCGGCGGGACGACCACGGGCCGGGCACCGGAGCTGCTCGAGAGCACGCGGCCCGACTCGGAGACCTGGATCACGACCTTTGCTCCGGACACGGGAATCCCCTTCCACGTCTGGCGGAAATGCACGGCGGTCCGCCCTCTGCTCACCTCGTTGCGGTCCCATTCCAGGTCCACTGGCTCGACTCCCAGCAGGTCCGCAAACTCCTCCGCAAATCGGGTCGCCACGTCGCGGGCCGACCCCGAGGCGGTCCAGTCCATGCCGGACACCCGGCGGGGCACGGGCCGTGCCTCGGGCCAGGTCACGCTCAGCCCGGTCACCCCTTTCTCCCCCGCGAGCCGGACCAGGGCCTCTCGTGCCCTGGAGCGTGCGGACCCGGCGGCGGGCTCGTCCGCTGCCACACGGACGGGAAGCCCGGACAGGATCAGGAACACGGTGAGAAGCCGGCACGCTCTTCGACCAGTCATGGAGACCTCCAGGAATCATCGGCCGGACGAACACCGGCCCGGCGCAAGACAGTACCGGAAACGAGGCTTGCATTACAAGACAGCATGTGACTCGATGGCCCGTGTCAGTGGCCGGCGTCGATCCAGCCTCTCCCGAGCACCAGGTCCCCGGAGTAGAGCACGGCCGCCTGCCCCGGAGTGACCGCCCTGGCAGGAGAGTCGAATCGGACCGTCACCGCATCCACGCCCGAACACTCCACCGTTGCCGGCTGGGCCTGGTGACGGTACCGCACCTGGACGTCGCAGCGGAAGGCCGTCGCCGGCGGGGAACCGGCAACCCACGACATGCCCGAAGCCGACATCTCGAGCGAGTCCAGACCGACTTCGTCCGACGTCACCCGCACGATTCCCCCGGCCGCCTCGATGCCCTTCACCCAGAGCCGATGAGGAACCTGGACGGGAATTCCCCGACGCTGCCCGACCGTGAAGCGGTGAATCCCCTCGTGCCGTCCGAGGAGCCGGCCCACCTCGTCGACCACCTGCCCTTTGACCGGCTCGGCTCCGTATCGGCTGCGCAGCATTTCGGCAAACGACTCCCCCTCCTGGACCAGGCAGGCATCCTGGCTCTCCGGTGCCTCGGCAGTTGGCAGGCCCAGGCTCCGGGCAAGCTCACGCACTTCGGGCTTCGTCAGCCCCCCGAGAGGGAAGAGAATGTGCCCGAGCTGCTGCCGGGTGAGGCCGGCCAGAAAGTAGGATTGGTCCTTGGCGCGGTCCGCTCCACGAAGAAGCGTGGGCCGACCGGCCCCGTCTGTCTGCACTCGGGCATAGTGGCCGGTCGCCACGTGGGTAGCTCCGGTCCTGCCCGCCCAGTCGAGCAGCAGGCCGAACTTGAGTCGCTCGTTGCACAGCAGGCAGGGGCTGGGCGTGCGGCCGACTGCATACTCGTCCCAGGCATGGCGCAGGACCCGCTCCTCGAATTCCCGCACACAGTCCACGACCTCGTGGCGGATACCGAGTGCGTCGGCCGCGTCGGCGGCCCGCACGAGGCCATCCACACCGCAGCAGGACCGGCTGACCTGGTTCCCGCCACATTCACGCAGGCGAAGAGTCACCCCGACGATCTCGTGCCCCTGCTGCAGGAGCAGGGCCGCTGCAACCGTGCTGTCGACGCCTCCGCTCATGGCAACCACAATCCGACCGGGTCCGCCTCGAGCCGTCTGCCGCTGCGCTTGCTCCGTCATCCCGACCTCCGAGGCAAATGTACTCGAAGTCTTGCCTGTCGCCAACCGTGCAGCGTCGAGGCGGCCATTGAGCACGCCTCGACATTCCGAGAACGGGGCCCGGTCCTCGCCCCGACCATCTTGTCCGGCCCGAGATGGAAGTAGAACCTCTGGCAATTCGCATCGGTCCGGGTATCATGTTTCGTGCCGGGCAGCCCAGAACAGGTAGCCGGCCCGTCACGTGGAAACGGAGCGATGCCATGAAACTGTCGCTTGGCTCTTCGAGCCTTCATCTCGGGGTTCTGGTCGTGCTGCCGGGGGCCTTGATTGCCGGTTGTGCGTTCAAGGTCGACATGCCTCTCCAGAATTTCGAGGACGGCGGGACCCGTGGGGACGATGGCGGAATCGAGCTGCTAGTTCCGGACGCCGGTGAAGACCTGTCGACGCCCGACGCGGTCGGTCCTGCCTGTGAGAACGACATGGACTGCGAGGGGGCAATGCCGGCCAGGGAGAGCATGCCTCAGTGCCGCCAGTGGGGATGCGACAAGAAAGCCGGGCAGTGTGACTGGATCCCGATAGCGGACGGAACGACGTGCTTCGGCGACGCGGACCCGTGCGTCCTCTCCTGGAAATGCATGGGCGGGGAGTGTAAGAAGCACAACCTGGCGGATTGCGATGACAAGAACCCCTGTACGACCGACTGGTGCGCGCCAGGGTTGGGCTGCAACTACGGCAACGCCGACGGAACGCCGTGCAACGACGGCAAGCAGTGCACAACCGACGACATGTGCCAGGAAGGTGCCTGCCTGGGGAATGAGAATTGCCCGACCGAGACGCCATGCGAAGTTGGAATGTGCAACGATCAGGGCTTCTGCGAGTACTATGCGACCCCCGGCCGGCCCGAGTGCGGCGGCTGCTATGGCTGGGGGCTGCCCGGTCCGCAGGGAGAGATGATCGAGTGCTGCCAGGACGGCCAGTGGCTCGTGCCCCGCATGTACTGCGGTGACTCGGAGGTCCCGTGTGGGGATCCCGAAGGCCCGTTGTGCCAGGAGATGTGCCAGAAACCCTGCGGCACCAACCAGCAGGTCTGTGTCCCGTGCGGAAACGGGTACTGTGACGGCTTCGAGAGCCCCTGCAATTGCCCCGAGGATTGCGGGCAGACGCAGCCCGGGTGTCAGAACGACTCGCAGTGCCCGCAGGGTCAGTCCTGCGTGGGTGGGATGTGCCAGCCGGGCTCCTGCACGAGCATCGAGATCTGCAACGACGATCAGGACAACGACTGCGACGGCTCTGTCGATGAGCCGGATTGCATCGGGCAGGGGTGCGTCACTCCGGCGGGGTACTTCATCACCAGCATCGCCGAGCTCGTGGCAGTCAATTCCTCGGCCAAACCCGGGAGCAAAGTCGCCTTCAAGGGGCTCACCGAGATCGTCACGAAATTCAACCCGTCCCCCTGCGAGGGCCCTTGCTGTCCGTCGACGAAGTACCTGTTCAAGGCAACCGACGGAGGGGTCAAGTTCGTCATCCTGAAGGGAATCGGCTGCAAGTCGGATACCTGTGACCCGGAGGTGATGTGCGAGCCGCCGGAGGGGATGTACTACCAGTTCTGGGGCACCTACCAGAAGGAGCAGGTCGATGGGGTGGACCCCACCGTCCTCCCCGTGCTCTATGTCGAGGGCTGGTGCATGAGCTAGTCCGGCGCCCCGGACGCGACGGGCAATCGGCTTGCCGGCCACTGCGGTGTCGTGTCGCGTCTACTGATCCATCAGATACACGAATCCGAAGCCATCCGGGTCGACGAAGGGGATTCCGGTCGAGGCGAGGGCACCCTTCCAGTTTCCGGTCCGGTACTTGTCCTGCAGCTCCATGCCGTGGTCGGATGTCAGCACGATGAGGCTGCGGTCCTTGATCTTCTTCTCGTCGAGCCGCTCGAGGAATTTCCCCATGTATCCGTCGAGCGTTGCGAGCCTCTGGCGCACGAGCGGACCATGCGGACCCGCCCCCTCGCCGGCATCGTCGGTCTTGTAGAACGACAGGTACGCCAGGAACGGCTCGTTGCCGCCCGCATGCTCGTCGATGAGGCCCAGGAGCTGTGGCATGGCCATCATGTCGGCCAGCTCGTAGTAATCGGCCCGCAAGTTCATCCCTTCGGCAACGTTCACAAGGTTGTAGTCCGCTCCACGCAACGTCAGCTCGTTGACCATGGCGCAGAACAAGCCCTCTCCGAGGAGGCGATGACCGGCCTCGCAGAGGGTCTCGCCCCCCGGATGGAAGATGTCATTGAACAGATCGACCGCCAGTTGCGGATTGTCGATGTAGGCCTGCTGGTTGGCGAAGATCTGGTTGGGCGACAGGACCTCCCCTTCCTCCCGTCGGTAGAACCCGTTCGACAGGAACCGGTGATGCCCGTTGTACATCCCGGTCCCCACTGTAAGGTGGCCCGGAGCGGAGACCGTCGGGAAGCCGGTGATGGCCCCGTTCCGGAAAACCGTGCCGTCCGACAGGATTTTGCTGAAGGCCGGTATCGATGGATCCCCGGATTCCCAGAGATGCACCAGCTCGTTGGAGGCCAGGCCGTCAAACAGAAAGATGAAGACGTACTGGTACGGAGGGACGCACTCGTCCTCTTCCAGCAGACCGGGGAGCGGCCGTCCGTCCTGCCACTTGAGCCAGGTCGTAGAGTGCTGGACGCCGTGTCGGATTCCAGGCCCCGGCACGCCGCCCATGAGCCAAAGCACGGTGGGGGCGATGTCGACGGACTCGGGCGTCGCCGCATCATCGACGAGCTTGCGGACCCCGGTCCCCGAGATCACCAGCGGCGTCCGGCTCTGGAAGACGTCCAGCGCCCCGTGGCTTCCGCCTCCGCCCACACCGTACGGGGTGAACGAGTAGTGGAAGTCGGGGGCATCGGGTGCGTCATAGAGCTGCGCTATCCGCAGGTAGGGGAACGGCCAGCAGGTCTTGTCCACCTCGACGAAGCCCACCCGGGGATCTCCATCCTCGTAGCCGAGCTCGGGGCAGTCTGTTCCCATGGGATTGGTCATGGCGGCCAGCTCGTCTTCATAGGTGTTGAGCCCGGCAGAGCTCGTGCACTCGAACGGGGTAGGGGTCCCCTCCTGCTGGACCACCTCGAACTGCGGTCCGGTCGGTCCGAAGGTGCGCTTGAATTTCAGGAGGCCTGCCTTGTGGCGAATGAGATAGAGATCCTCGTCCGCCAGCCAGGTGTCGACGAAATAGACGCTGGTATCGTCGAGCAGCTCGGCCGCCATGGTTTCGAACCGGTCGAGCTCGTCGGCCGAGATCCCCTGCTCCTTGACGACGATGTCCGGGGTGAACGGTTCCACGTAGGTTCCACCAGGCGGATCCACGAGGCACGCAAACGAAGCAGAATCGGGCAACAAATCTCCAGCGTCGTTGCCATCCAGCGGAGCGGAATCGAGCTCGGAAATCGTGTCCTTGGCGTCGAGTGCGTCCATGCCGGCATCGCCCGCAACTTCCCCGAAGAGCTCCACGGTCTCCATACCTGGGACGTCGGGCGAAGTCGCATCGGGACCACGGAGCTCATCGAGTCCCGCCGCGTCCGAGAGGTCCGTGGCCCCATCCGACCAGACGGCCTCCGAAGCATCGAGTGGAGGAGCAGACTTGCTCGTCGAGCAGGCCGACGCGGCCGTCAGCAGGTAGAGGCAGACGATGCACCGCAGGGCAACGGAAGCAGCAGACGGACGCGAGGCGGCCTCGCGAATCGAGCTACCTCGATCTTCCATGTTCATCGGCTCTCCTTCTCCGTTCGGCCAACTCCCCCTGTTGTGTCGCCCATCCGCGATCACCGATGGATGCCGGGAATCCAGCTACCGAACCCACAGCAGGCCGTTGGCACCGCTATCCACGTTCCCCTTGCTGCAGTTGGACGACAGGCAGAGGTAGCCCGCACCGTGCCTGCTTCCCTCGGCCGGGTCGGGCGTCTGTCCCAGGCCGAAGCCGATGGCCGTGTCGTTCGAGCTGCAATCCCCCTCCTGGTTGGCGGTGTAGCCGAACCGGGTCTGCTGGTAGTTCCAGGGCGTGTTGATCCCGAAGTTCTTGCAGTTGGGCTGCGTGGACCAGCTCGGTCCATCCTGGAATCCCGGATGGCCGCCGACCGTATCCTGGCCGCCGGCAAAGATCTCTTTGGACGTCTTGGCACCGTTGAAGGACTTCGTGTAGCACAGACCATCCAGGCACCCCTTCATCTCGTTGACCTTCACCTTGAGGAAGGCGCCATACTTGGCGTTTCCCGAGGCAGTACCGGGGTTGGCCTCGTTGAGCAGGGTGTTGTCGGTCCAGTAGGACGCCTGGTACCAGAGAGTCGAATCGCCGTTCGACTTGAGCACGAGCGTCCACGCTCCGTTGGTCATGTCGCACCAGGCCTTGTATGCAGGGTCGGGATTGGCCCCGTCCGAGTCGAGGTAGTAGACGCCGTCCCCCGCCTGCGGGAACTTGGTCTTGAGGGCCTTGCACGACACGTCCGTGCAGGAAGGGGAGTCGTCTCCCAGGCTGTCACAGTCGTCATCCTTGCCGTTGAAGCAGACCTCCGTCACGGTGTGCCCGATTGTCCCGTCCAGAGGCGCACAGTCCGTGGCGTCCGGGTCCGAGTCCCCGTCATCGTCTTCGTCCATGCAGTCGGCCTGCCCATCGGAATCGGTATCCACGAAGCCGTCGTCGACCTTGCCGTCACAGTCGTTGTCCAGGGCGTCGCACACCTCGTCCTCGGCCCCCTTGAGCGGGTCGCAGACGTTGGGCAACCCGCCGACGCACGATGATTCGCTGTGCTGGCAGACGCCCAGCCCGCACGTCGTAGTGCCCAGCCCCTCGTCGATGGACCCGTCGCAGTCGTTGTCCGCCCCGTCACAGCTCTCGACTGCTGCCCCCTCGAACGGATCACAATCCTGGGGGACTCCGTCCACGCAGGCGTTGACCGAGTGGAAGCAGAGCCCCAGTCCGCACGACAGCAGGCCGAGCCCCTCGTCGGGAACGCCGTCGCAGTCGTTGTCGATGCCGTCGCACTGCTCCAGCAAGGCCCCTTCGAACGGATTGCACACCTGGATCTTGCCCTCCGCACAGTACGGGATGTCGTGCTTGCACGGGCCGACACCGCATGTCGTGGTGCCGAGCGTTTCGTCGACGGCTCCATCGCAGTCGTTGTCCGCCCCGTCGCAGACTTCGGGCTTTGCACCTTCGAACGGGTCGCACGTCTGCGTCTCACCGCCCACGCACGTCTTGACCGTATGGAAGCAGAGCCCCTTGCCGCAGGCGTACTGCCCCAGGTCCTCGTCCAGCTTGCCGTCGCAGTCATTGTCCAGTCCGTCACACTCCTCGACCACGGCCCCGTCGAAGGGGTCGCACTCGCCGGGAACTCCGGCCGCACAGGCCGGAACTGTGTGTGCGCACTCTCCCTTGCCGCACGAGAGCTGGCCCAGATCCTCGTCCGTGAGCCCGTCGCAGTCGTTGTCCTTCCCGTCGCAAGTCTCCTGCTCGGCTCCCTCGAACGGGTCGCACGAGCCGGGCTTCCCGGCCAGGCAGGCCATGACCTTGTGTGCGCACTGTCCCTTGCCGCAGGAGAGCGTACCCAGCCCCTCGTCGACGCCCCCGGCACAGTTGTTGTCCTTTCCGTCGCATACCTCAGCCGCCCCGTTGTGAATACCCGCATTGAGCGGCTGGCAGTCGGTCTGGTCAGGATCTCCGTCGTCGTCGTCGTCCGCGTCCATGCAGTTCTTGATGCCGTCCAGGTCGAAGTCGGGGAAGCCCTCGTCCACGGACAGGTTGCAGTTGTTGTCCACTCCGTCGCACAGCTCCGCGACGCCGGGATGCACGAGCGGGTCGAGCGGGGCACAATCGGCCGCATCCGCGGAGCCATCGCCGTCCTTGTCGTCCTCGCATGCATCCCCGGTCCCATCCTGGTCGCTGTCCTTCTGCGTCGGATTGGCCACGAGGGGGCAGTTGTCGCTCATGTCGGCGTGTCCGTCGCCGTCATCGTCCTCGTCGCACACGTCGCCCAGGCCGTCCTTGTCCAGGTCCCCCTGAAGCGGATTCTTCAGCCCCTTGCAGTTGTCTCCGGCGTCCGGGATACCGTCCCCGTCGGCATCGGCGTCGCAAGCGTCCCCGAGTCCGTCCTTGTCCAGATCCGCCTGATCCGCATTGGACAACCCCTTGCAGTTGTCCTGCGCATCCAAGATCCCGTCGCCGTCCCCGTCCGGGTCGTTGCAGTCCGGCAATCCGTCCTTGTCCGCATCCGGGTACCCCTCGTCCACCTTGAAGTCGCAGTTGTTGTCCTTGCCGTCACAGGCTTCCTCCGCCCCCGGATGAACTGCCGGGTCGTCGGGGGCGCAGTCCTGGGCATCGAGGCTCTCGTCCCCATCGTCGTCCTCGTCGATGCAGTCGGCAAAGCCGTCGAAGTCCGCATCCTTGAAGCCCTCGTCGACCTGGAAATTGCAGTTGTTGTCCTTTCCGTCGCACAGCTCGGGAATTCCGGGCTTCATGGCAGGGTCGAAGGGACCGCAATCGAGGTTGTCCGCCGACAGGTCGTTGTCATCGTCCGCATCGCAGGTGTCGCCCATGCCGTCCATGTCGTTGTCGGCCTGCCCGGGGTTGTACGCGAACGGGCAGTTGTCCAGGACATTGGGCACGCCGTCCGCATCGTTGTCGGATTCGAGGCAGTCCGCCTTGCCATTCCCGTTGGCGTCCGGGAACCCCTCGTCCACGACCCCGTTGCAGTTGTTGTCCAGTCCGTCACATTGCTCGGCCTCGGCCTGCGCTCCCTCGCAAGTCGAGGTACCGCCGGTGCAAGCCAGCACGCCGGGGCAGGAGCCGTGCTCGTTCGTGACGAGGCAGGAGCCACCCGCCGTGTCCTCGTCGGCCTGGCCGTCGCAATCATCGTCCACGCCGTTGCATGTCTCACCTGCCGGAGACTTGGCACTGCAGGGAGAAAGCCCGCCTGCCAGGCACTTCCGCTCCCCCAGGCACTTGCCGGCATCGTTCTCCACATAGCAGTCCGTTGCCGCACCGGAATCCGCATCCCACTGGGTGCAGCCGCATTCCCCCTCGACCCGCACGCACTGAGTCACCGACTTGCCGGCCAGGTCCACCATGTCCATGCACGAGTAACCCTCCGGGCAATCCTCGGTCACTTCACACGGCTCGCCGCAGAACGCACCGCTTTGACCATACGGAATGCAGGCCTGACCGCCGTCTGCTCCGTTCATCCGGCAGTCCTCGCCGGTTCGGCAGGGGCGGCACAGGTCCAGGAATCTCGGAACGCACACCATGACCTGGTCCGGCAGGCTTGGAAGGTAGGGCTGGCACGCCCAGTCCAGCGGGCACTCCTCGTCACAGGTCACCGTGCACTGCTTGCCGGCCGGCGTGTAGATGCACATGCCCGAGTTGCACTCGGTGCCCAGCGTACAGGGATAGCCGGCCCCTCCCGGTTCCACCACGGCCTCGGCTGCCAGATCCAGGGGCGTGGTCTCCGGAAGCGACAGCTCGAACGTTGTCTCGGGCGCAACGTCCGGTACGCTCGGAGGAAGCTCCTGCTGCACCATCTCCGGAGCAGCATCCTCGCCGACATCGACCGCGGTGATGCCGCCCTCGCCGGAGCAGCCGGCCGCCAAGAGAAGACCTGCCACGATTGTCCATCCGATGGGTGAAGAACGACGCATGATTCCCCTCCAGTCCAACCCGACTCGCTCGATCCCGGCATCCTTGCGGAACAGCCTGCGCCGTGCTTCCCCGGCGCGGCGTGCCAGCTTCCACCGTACTCGGCGGGCCGGGGAGTGTCAACGCTGTCTCCTGTCTCGAGGCGGCGCCCTGCGGTCCGGTGCGATCTGCCTGCTTCGAGATTGACGCAGGGCAGCCTCGAAGTGGTATGATGGTTGCACCTGCAGCGGAGGACCCATGAACCGGCGTCTCGTGCTCGGTGCGGTCGCAACCGCGGTTTGTGTCGGACTCCTGGCCGTCGGATTCCTCCTTGGAAGGAAGGCAGCGACGGAAGGCCCCGACAAGGGAGGGAGGGGCCACTCCTCCACCCGTGACGCGAGCGTCCCGCAGAAGTCCGATTCCAGGACCGACGAGCGAGCAGCCGCATCCCCCACCGGCGATCGAGCGGAGGAACCCGAGCGCCTTCCCCCACGCACCAGCAAGCAACCGGAGGTCGAAGCCTGCCCTCAGTGCCCGGTCTGCCCCGACGCACCACGCCCGGTCTGCCCCGCCTGCCCTGCCTGCCCTTCGCCCGAGTCGGTCTGTCGCCCCTACCGTGCCGAGTCTGCCGCCCTGGCCGAGTCGCTCCGGCGCCTCGAGCAGGAGAAGTCCGCTCTCGAGGAACGGCTCAGTGACAGCGGCCCCCGCCGGAAGTACCCGGCCGATACGGTCCAGGAACGTCGCGTCCTCGCTGCCCGGCAGAACAACCTGCTCATGGAGTTCCCTTCCTGGGGCGAGGACCTCGTCATGCAGGACGCATGGGTCGAGAAGAACGGCCTTTCGACGGAAGAGAGGCAGGGCCTCGAGGCCCTTTACCAGGAGTTTCGCAGCAAGCTCTACGAGGAGCTGCGCTCCATGTACGCGGACATGGTCGGCGACCCGGAAGCCGGAGCCAACGAGACCATCAACGCTCTCATCCACAACATCCAGGGGCTCTCCCCTCGGGAGCTGTGCCAAGAGCGCGTGCTTGCCATCCTGGCCGCTGTCGCTGCCGGCGGCCCGCTTCCTCAACCCTCTCCCGACGCGCCCGCATGCGAGCGCGTCATCCTTCTGATCTTCTCTTCCGTCGACGAGCTCGACTCCCGCTCCGTTGCCATGTTCGGAGAAGACGGGAAGAAGGCGCTGTGGTCAGGCACGTCGTCGTTCGAGACTTCCACCGGGCCCGCGGAGAAGTAGGCGACGTCCGACGGACCCTGCAAGGGGGCGGCAGGTGTTGCATGGCGGGAATTCCTTGCAATCGGACGGTCGGATTGGGCATCCTAGAGGCGCTCGCTGTCTGGGCACAACTTGGGACACGCAAGGAGAGGACGATGAAGACGATATCGGTTTGCCTGGCAGGCCTGGCCCTTCTGGCCGCTGCCTGTTCATCCGACAGCAAGTCCAACGACTGCAAGCCGGAGGGCCTGTTCTGCGAAGAGAACACGCTGCGCAAGTGCACCGCCAGTGGTACCGACTCCGTGCTCATCAAGGTGTGCGAAGAGCAGTGCGTCGAGGGAGCGTGCGTGTCCTTCTCGAAGGATGATGCGCTTTCCGATGGCACTTCGGGTCAGGATCTGCCCGCGGATGCGGCAGTGGAGGAGGTCCCCCCGACGGACCTTCCGGATCAGGCCGGAACGGACGCTCAGGAGCCCGACGCTCAGGAGCCCGACGAGCAGGAGCCCGAACAGGTCGAGCCGGATGTCCAGGCGGAGGTGAGCCCCTGCCAGGACGCGTGCAAGGACGGGGAGTTCTACTGCTCCGGGATCAAGGTCTACCACGGCTGCGTCAAGGGGGAGGACGGGTGCCTCCGATTCGACGAGGAGGGGATTCCTTGCGAGGACGGCAACCCCTGCACCGATGATGCCTGTGCCCTTGGCAAGGGCTGTGTCACTGCGGATAACACCGAGCCGTGCGACGACGGCAACGACTGCACGCAGGGCGATCTGTGCGGCGCCGGACAGTGCCAGCCCGGTACCAACGCCTGTCAGTGCGCCAAGGATCCGGACTGCGCCGAGCTCGACGATGACGACCTCTGCAACGGGATGATGGTGTGCCAGGAGAACGAGTGCGTCGTAGACCCCAAGACGGTCGTCACTTGTCCTGCGGACCCCGGCGACCCCTGCGCCCACTACGAATGCGCCCCGGATACCGGAGAGTGCAGCCTGGTCCCGACACCCCAGGCGACCTGCGACGACGACAACCTCTGCACGGTCGGCGACTTCTGCGACCAGGGGCAGTGCGTTGGCGCATCGGAGCTCATCTGCGACGACAAGAACGCGTGCACGGATGACTCCTGTCTCCCGGGGCAGGGATGCACGTTCTCTCCGGCCAACGGTGCCTCCTGTACGGATGACGGCAACGCGTGCACCGAGGATGTCTGCAGCGGCGGAGCCTGCACCCATCCCGGCAAACCGGACGGGACCCCCTGCGGTGCGGGCATGGCCTGCGACGCAGGCTCCTGCAAGCCGAGCAGCGCCCCGCTCGAGCTGGCCGGCGGGCTCAATTCCCCGTGGAATCTGGCCGTCGACGATTCGAACGTCTACTTCGTGGAGAACGATTCGAGCGGTGCGGTCAAGAAGGTGGCCAAGAGCGGGGGTCCCGTGACCACGCTCGCCTCAGGCCTCGTGGAGCCCACGTCCATCGGTGTGGACGCCTCCTTCGTGTACTTCATCGAGCGCAACAACGGGAGCAACGGCTCGCTCAAGAAGGTCCCCCTGGGCGGTGGCGGCACGACGACGCTGGCCAGCGGGCTCAAGAACGCGCAGAACCACCTGGCCGTGTACGGCGATTCCGTCTACTTCGGCGACGGCAAGACGGGCGGAGGCGGCGTGATCAAGAAGGTCGGCATCAACGGGGGAGAAACGATCCTGGTGGACAACAACGGGCTGTTGAATCTCAACACCGCCATCGACGTGTCCGGCGGCTCCGTCTACTTCAAGAACGACTATGACAAGATCCTGAGGGTTGCGACCTCCGGCGGGGGGGTAACCGAGCTGGGCTCCGGAGAGCCCTCCGCTCTGAAGGTCGGGGGCTCCTACATCTTCTTCACCGAGTACAGCAACGCCACCGTCAAGCAGATGCCCATCAGTGGGGGGGCAACGACGACGCTGGCCACAGGAGCGGATTCGGCAGCCAACCTGGCTACCGACGGCAGCTATGTCTACTGGACGGAGTTCAACAATCCGGGCAAGGTCGCCCGCGTCCCGATCGGAGGCGGTTCGGTCAAGACCTACTCGAACCAGGCCAACAGCATCGGAATCGCGGTGGACGGTCAGTACGTGTACTACACGGTCTCCGTGTTCACCAATCAGGGCAAGGTGATGCGCGCTCTCAAGTAGGGCTCTCCACGAGGCAGGTGGGAACATGAACAGAGTGTGGATGGGGACGGCAGTCCTGCTGGCTCTTTCGGTGATGTCTGCGTGCAGGGGGGAATCGACCGCCCCGGCCGGAAAGGTGGAGGGGCAGGCTCCGCCCACGGCCTCTGAGCCGAAGACGGCAGCACCGGTTGCACCGGATGTGAAGGCCTCTGCACCTTCGAAGGACGATGCCCAATCCGGTGCGCCGGCCGAGACGGGTGCAGGCCCGGCCGGAGAGGGGGGCAAGGTCGTGCAGGCGGACGGGGGCGCAGCACCGCCCGCTGCCGAGGCCCCGGTCGAGCCAGTCGAGCCGGAGGTGTGGGATCCGACCCCTGTCGAGAGCCCCACGGCCCCAAGGGCGGAGACGGCGGAGGTCCCGGCTGCCCCCGCTCCCCGGGAGGTCATCCCGTTTCCTGACGGCACGGATCCTTTTGCCGCTCTCAAGGCGCCCGTCACCCCACGGCTCGACGAGTCCGATCCTCGCAGCGACGTTTTGCGCCTCGGCCCCGAGCCCCCGCCCGAGCCGGGCGAAGTCGCTGCCCCGTTCCCGCCGAAGGTCGCCGAAAAGGCCCCCCCCGTCGTGGATATGCCGCCGCTCGCTGTCGTCCGATTCGGCCCGGAAAAGGAGATCGGCCTGGCCGATTCCATCACCGCCACGTTCAACCATCCCATGGTCCCTCTGGCAAGCCTTTCCCAGTTGCAGGCAGCAGACATCCCGGTCACCATCGAGCCACCGCTCGAGGGCCGATTCGTCTGGGTCGGAACCGACACCATCGCGTTGAAGGTGGATGACCGACTTCCCTTTGCCAACCAGTTCACCATAACCGTGCCGGCAGGCGTGAAGTCCGCTCTGGGCGGCGTGATGAAGGAGCCGTTCTCCTGGACCTTCCAGACTCCGCGGCCGGACCTGGTGTCGTCCAGCCCATGGGACGGCCAGAACGAGCTGGGGCTCGACACGACCATTTCCCTGGAGTTCAACGCTGCCCTCGATCCGGCCAAGGTCATGCTCCACCTCAAGCTGGTGGATGCGGCTGGGACCGCAGTTCCTCTCGAGGTTGCCGACATGCCCAGGGGGGCGCATGGGGCGGGCCGCGTTGCCGAGACGGCCGAGGCCCGACTGCTCGCACGGAGCATGACCGTGAGGCCAGCGATCCCTCTGAAGCCTGGAACCCGCTACGACCTCTCCATCGCCCCGGAAATGACATGCAAGGAAGGGCCGCTGCCCCTGGGCTCCCGCAAGGTCGTGACCTTCCGGACCTACGATCCGCTCGAGCCCAAGAAGGTCACATGCGGCTGGGACGACGACGAGTGCTACCTCGGAAGTGACATCACCGTCGAGTTCAACAACAACCTCAAGTCCGTGCCGGTCGATGCCTTCTTCAAGGTGACTCCCGCGGTGAAGGGGATGACGACCCGGGTCTCCGGCAGCTCGGTGCTCCTGCGGGGGGATTTCCAGGCCTCGACCCGCTATGAAGTCCAAGTCCTGCCCGGACTGGCCGACGTCCACGGTCAGACTTCGGCCAAAGGGTTGAAAGGGGCCGTCAGCTTCCAGGATGCCTGGCCGATTCTCGAGCTCGTGCGCCAGGGGGTGGCCGTGGTCGAAGCGGACCAGTCGCACGACTTCATTCTGACGCGCCAGAACCTTCCCAACGTCGAGCTGAGGCTGGTGCAGATTCCTGCCGACCGGATCGCAGAGGCGGCGGAGAAGGCCGGAGGGTGGTTTGCCTGGGAAGACCGACCCCTCCAGGACATCCCGCCGGCAGTCGAGCGGCCCATTCCGGACAAGGGGGAGAAGAACCGGATCGAGCGCATCCCCATCGACCTGGACCAGGCGTTCGGCGGAAAGAAGACCGGCACCGTGTTCGTGGACGTGAAGGCTCGGCTTCCCCGGGGCCTGCTGGAAGGCTGGGACAACTACCGGCAGACCGCCCTGGTCCAGGTCACCGACCTCGGGTTGACCGCGGCCCAGTCGGAGGAGGCTCTCCACGTCCTGGTGACTCGGCTCTCCACCGGCCACGCCGTGGAAGGCGCCAATGTCCGCCTGTTCCGAAGGCAGGAGAAGCGTTGGCTGGCCGAGGGGACGACCGACTCGTCCGGAGTCGCCCGGCTGAAAGGGCCCCGCGACCTGCCGGAAGGCGAAGGCCCGTACCTCCTTGTCGCCACACTCGATTCCGACCTTTCCTTCCTCCCGATCTCCTCGTGGGGGGACGTCGGCTCCCACGTCTCCTCCTATTCCTACACCTACGGAGCCAGACACACGCGAATGGCGGGCCTCCTCTACTCCGACCGCGGCCTCTACCGTCCGGCCGAGGAAGTGAGCTTCGGAGTCGTGACGCGCGGTGCTTCACCGGGACCGGAAGGGGATGTCATCCCGTTGCCCCCCGGTCTCCAGAAGATTGGCTGGCGCGTGACCGATCCCCGCGGGAACGATGCCGGCACCGGCGAGGCCGTTCTGTCTCGATTCGGGACCGGTGCGTTCAAGCTCAGCCTGCCCAAGGATGCTCCGCTGGGGACGTACGAGGTCAACGTCTGGGGCGTGTTCGGCAACCTGGACGGGACCTTCGATGTTCAGGAGTACCGGACCCCGGAATATGAGGCCGGTGTGGAGTGGCTCGACGAAGGCAGCAACGTGCTCGTCGGTCGCAAGCTGGATGCCCGGATCACGGGAAGATACTTCTTCGGTGCGCCCATGCGGGATGCAGCCGTGAGCTGGACGCTGACACGCTCAGGCTCGACCTACTCGCCCCCCGGGAACCCCGACTTCTCGTTCTCCGATGCCACCACCGATTCGTGGTTCGGATGGAGGAGCAAGGGACATCTGGGCAAGCGCGGTCGACGGGGCGGCCGTCACACCGAGTTCGGCGGAGGGATGGTGGCATCCGGGTCGGGAACCCTGGACCTGCTTGGTGAGCTTGTCGTTCCTGTCACGCTCGATCCCGGCGACATCAAAGGGCAGCCGGCCACGTTTACCCTTGAGGCCGAGGTGACGGACCGCAACCGCCAGGCGGTCTCCGCCCGCAGCACGATCATCGCCCATCGGGCGGAGCGCTACCTGGGGCTGAGCCTCGATCGCTCCCTGGTAGGGCAGGGGGAGGAGGTCGAGGTTGCCGCCGTCGTCACCCGCATCGATGGAAGCCGCTACGAGAACGCCGAGGTCACGGCCGAGCTGCTCCGCATCGTCGAAGAGGAGGTTCCCAAGGTCGACGAGGACGGGACGCAGAGCTTCGAGAACCGCGTCCGCGAGGAGTCGGTGGGCCGCTGCACCATCTCGTCAGGGAAGCTCGCCGGGACCTGCCGGATCAAGGTGCCCACGGCCGGCTCCTTCGTGGTGAGGGGGCTGACCCGGGATCTGGCCGGAAGACCGGCCCGTGCCGCACTCCGCATCTGGGCCTGGGGGGACGACATGCCCTCCTGGAGCTCCCGGCGTGAGCGCCAGGTGCAACTCGTCGCGGACAAGAAGGAATACGTCCCGGGCGAAACCGCTCACGTCCTCATCCAGTCACCGTTTCGTGAGGCCACGGGGCTGTTGACCGTTTCGAGGGAGGGCTTTGTCCGGGTCGAGCCGGTTGCCGTGGTCAACGGAAACGCCCGGCTCGACCTGCCCATCCTGGAGCCGTGGATGCCGACCGTGCTGATTCGCGTCGCTCTCGTATCCGGCCGCACGCAGCAGCCCGGAACGGGCTTTACGGACCCGGGAATGCCGGCGTTCGCCTCCGGCCAGGCGAGCCTGTCCGTCGCCCGTACGCCCCGTCGCGTCACCCTGGACGTCAAGCCTTCGGAAGAGGCGGTCGAGCCGGGAGGGACCGTCACCGTATCCGTTGCGGCGTCGGACTGGGGCGGCAAGCCGGTCGAAGCAGGCATCGCGCTGATGGTCGTGGACGAAGGTGTGCTGAGCCTCACCGGCTACTCGATACCGGACGTGCTGGCCGCACTCTACCCCCCTCGCGAGGACGCAACCTGTATTACCGACCTCCGTCCGAGAGTGGTCCCGCGCACCGCCCCGGAGCTCGATCTAGCCAGGCGTGCCGACGCGCGCAAGGACGAGAAAGAGGAGCTCAAGAAGGTGGACGACGAGGGGGGCGGTCTCAAGGGCAAGAGCGGTCTTCGGGCCAAGAAGATGAAGATGGTGTCCCAGAAAACCGTGATTGGCGTGCTCGGAGAGGATATGGGGGACTTGGGCAGCGCATTCGGCGGTGTCACGGCCGCCCCCGAGTTCGACCTCCGGGAGCTGTTCGCATCGACCGCATTCTTCGACGGCGGTCTGGCCACCGGACCCGACGGCAGGCTGACCGTCCAGGTGAAGCTGCCGGACAACCTGACGCGGTTCCGAATCATGGTTGTGGCCGCCGATTCGGGGAATCGCTTCGGCAGCGGCGAGTCCGCCGTCACCACCCGCCGCCCGCTGGTCGTGCGCCCGGCACTCCCCCGCTTCCTCAACTTCGGCGACCGATTCGAAGCCGCTGCGGTGGTGAACAACCAGACCGGTTTCGA
The DNA here is from genome assembly GCA_903895725.1 of uncultured Myxococcales bacterium. Lineage (GTDB taxonomy): Bacteria > Myxococcota_A > UBA9042 > CAIXZC01 > CAIXZC01 > CAITUV01. Next base: position 183,516 of record CAITUV010000043.1, read on the forward strand.
CACCGAGGTGATGGTCCGCTGCCTGGCCGACAACGCCGAAGTGAGCGAGCCGACCAGGCTCGTCCCAGTCAAGGCAGGCGAGGCCGTCGAGGTCCGCTTTGCCGCCGCGGCAGGTGAGCCGGGACCCGCCACGTTCCAGTTCGCTGCCGTGGCCCTGACCTCGAACCGGCCCACCGATGCCGCCCAGGTCATCATCCCCACCCTGATCCCCGCAACCGGCGAGGCCGTTGCCGAGTACGGCGTCGTGGACACGGCAGTGCGGCAGCCGTTCGTTCCCCCGGAAGACGCCCTGCCGCAGTTCGGCGGGCTCGACCTGGCCCTCTCCTCCACCGCGCTGACCGGGCTCCAGGACGCCGTCTCCTACCTGTTCGATTACCCGTACGAGTGCACCGAGCAGCTCTGCAGCCGACTGCTCCCGATCCTGGCACTGGGGGACGTGATCCGGGAATTCAAGCTCGGCAAGGCCTCCACGACGGACGACGCCGGCAAGCTCGTGGAGGAGGGATTTGCCCGCATCCTGGAGCGCCAGCGGGAGGACGGCGGGTTTGGCTTCTGGCCCGACTCCCGGGAAAGCTGGCTCTACCTGTCCGCCTACGCCGTCATGACTCTCGACCTGGCCCGGAGCAAGGGGTATGCCGTGGACGGCGTTGCCATCGACCGCGGTGCATCATTCCTGGCGGCCAGGCTGGACGGCCTGTACGAGTGGGAGAGGCAGGAGTACACCGGGCAGGCCATGGCCGTGCTCGTGCTCGCCCGCCTGGGACGGACGCCCAAGACCCACCTGGACCGGCTCGTCCGCATGGCCCAGGGAAAGCACAGCCCCATGGGTAGCGAGGGTCGCGCCTTCCTGCTCGAAGCGCTGACCGTCGGTGCTGGCCAGAAGGCATCCGCCGAGCCGGCCTTGGACCCGAGGGCCGCCGACCTCCTCGAGAAGCTAAAGGGGACGGCGGTCGAGACGGCCGGCGCAGCCCACTTTGCGGAGACGCGCACTGAGTCCTTGCGCCTGATCATGCACTCCGACGACCGCACCGATGCCGTCGTGCTCTCGGCCCTTCTCCGCGCGGCCCCCAACGACCTGCTGGTCGAGAAGGTGGTACGAGGGCTCGTGCGCTCCCGCATGCACGGCCGCTGGTCGAGCACCCAAGCCAACGCGTTTGCCCTGCTTGCCCTTTCCCGCTACTTCGAGCTGTTCGAGAAGGAGACCCCCGACTTCACCGCCCGTCTCTGGTACGCAGAGAAGACCGTCGCGGCCAGCCGCTTCAAGGGCAGGACCATGGACATCGTCAAGACGCGAGTGCCCATGAAGGCCCTGCTGGAACAGGCGGCCGGTGACCTGATCCTCGCTAAGAAGGGCCCCGGACGCCTCTACTACCGCATCGGGCTGAAGTACGCCCCCAGGAACCTGGCCTCCAAAGCAGCCGACTACGGGTTCAGCGTGGAGCGAAGCTTCATGCCCGAGGGCGGTCCTGACCGCGAGCTTCGCACCCGGGAGGACGGTGCCTTCGTGGTGAAGGCGGGATCCTATGTTCGTGTGCGGCTTCGGGTGGTTGCGCCGGACCGGCGCTACTACGTGGCGGTCGTGGATCCCCTTGCGGCCGGGTTCGAAGCGGTCAACGAAGCGCTCAAGACCTCCGCCTCGCAGAGGCTCGACGGGGCATCGGGTACCACGCTCCAGGATGACGGTGAGCGCTGGTGGCGGCGTTGGTACTACAACCCGTGGGACTACCAGGAGCTTCGAGACGACAGGGTCCAGCTCTTCTCCGATTGGATGCACGAGGGCGTCTACGAGCACACCTACATCGTGCGCGCGACCACAATCGGCACGTTCGTCGTTCCCCCTCTGCGGGCCGAGGAAATGTATTCTCCCGATGTCTTCGGTCGCTCCGACTCCGCAGTCGTGGTCGTCGAACCGTAGCTCCTCGGCTCTCCAATCGGCATCGATATCGGCATCGATATCGGCATCGGCATCGCAGTCGTATTCGTAGTCGCCGTCGTCCCCCGCCCCCTACTGCCCCAGCAGCTCCCTGGCCCAGTTGCTGGGATCATAGAGCGCTGCAGCGCTTCCTGGGCAGAGCTCCGATTCTCCATAGACGTGGACCTTCTCCTGCTCGCCGACCTGCTTGTGAAGGTTGCGGTAGTATTCCTCCGAGAGCGCAAAAACGTCGAGATGCTTCCCTTCCAGCGACCATCCCGTGTCTTCGACCACGAAGCAGCCGTCATGGAACGAGAATCCCCCCTCCGAGCCGGGCAAGGGCATGCCGTCATACTCGGGAATGTACACCACGGTGCCACGGGGAATGATCTTGTCGGGGGCAGCGACCGTCCGGAACGGATGCAGCGGGGCAGTCGAGCCGTAGCCGAACGGAGCCTTCCTGCGGTCCACTTCCATGAAGCACCAGCCGAACTTGGCGAACTTGCATTCCTCGTGCAGGTTGACGACCCGTCCATCCCGCAGCACTCCGGTCCCCTCCATGCTGACCCGGCGGGCAAACTCGGTGGTCACGAGCGCCAGTGACTTGCCTTTCGAGTCGAACAGAGGCACCTCCGGCCGACCCGGGAAATCCGCCTCGAACACGATCCAGTAGTAGGTCAGGCGGAACGACCCCATGGACCGTCCCAGACCTTGCTCCTGGGCGCGCAGACCTCCCGGGAGAACGAGGGCGAGGAGGAGCAGGAGCAGGGCTGGCGCAGCGCGGGACATCAGGCCTCCGGCACACAGGCGACCGACCCGCCACGTCGGTCCCCAAGAAAACTTTAGGGATTTTATTTCCAGCTCATGGGCGGCGGAGAAGCCGGCTCCGCGTGCACCGACCCGGCCAGCATGGGCCCATATCCTTTCTTATTCAGGGTCGAGTACGCGAACACCACATACCCGGGGGCCCCGATGCTCCTCACGTACTCGATCTCCGCCTCGATCTCATCGAACGAGTCGTAGTCCGCATTCAGCCCCATGTAGGCGTGACGACCCGAGGCCGCCGCCAGGTGGTCGTCGGCCAGCGTGGCAAAGTCGGTCCACCCGCCCTTCGGGGCGGTCAAAGGCCAGTAGATCATGGGGCAGATTGCGTCCAGAGAGCCCTTTCCCATCCACCCATGGGAATCCTGATAGTAGTCGTAGTAGCCTTCCGAGGTTCCGCCCCAGCCGAAGTTGTCCTGGTAGATCCCCCAGACCGAGGCCGTGACCTTCACCGAGGGTGCCTTGACTCCCAGCGCCTTATAAGCCTCGTCGACGAACGCAGCCAGCGTGTCGCGCTGGAAATCGCCGTAGCTCAATCCTGCGTTGGCCTGCTTGGCCATCATGTAAGCGTCTTCCGACCAGGTGTCATGGGAGTAGTCGGGACCGGCATAGCGGATGTAGTCGAAGTGGATTCCGTCCACGTCGTATCCATCGACGATGTCGAGCACGACCGACTTGACGTGCTGGCGCACACCGGGGATTCCGGGCGAAACCCACGTGTAGGAGTTGTTGAAGGCCATGGGCTTCCCCGAGGAATCGGCCTGGCGCCATTCCGGGTGAGCGAACAGGATGTGCGGCGGGGTGGTCTCCCCGGGCGGCGTGGTCCCGGTCCAGCCAGTGAAGGTGTTGGTCCAGGCGTGAAGCTCCATACCGCGCTCGTGCGCTTCGGCAACGGCCGTGGCGAGGGGGTCCCATCCGGGGTCCTTCCCGAGCGTCCCGGTCAGCTCCTTGGCCCACGGTTCGACGTTCGACTGGTAGAACGCGTCCGCATTGCCCCGAACCTGGAACATCACGGCGTTGAAGCCCCAGGAATGGACCTTGTCCATGATCGAGACCAGATCCGACTCCGTCTTGTAGTCCCACCGGGTCACCCAGACGCCTCGGAACTCGAACGGCCCTTCCGGCGGCGTCACATTGTCCGGCTGCGGCACCTGCTCGTCCTCCTCGGCAATGTCCGGCGGTGGTGCCTCCTGATCCTCGGGAGCAGGCACGTCCTGCGGCGTCAAAGCGTCCTCCGGGCCGCTAATGTCGTCGAGCGGCTCCGTCCGGCCGTCTTCCCGGGGGCTTGCATCCTCCGCCGGCTCTCCCTGTGAGTCCGACTCCCCGACACCGTTGTCGTCCTCGCCCGAGGGCACCAGGTCAGGGGATGCGTAGCAGACGACCCCGCCGTCTCCGTCAGAGATGCAGTACAGGACGTCCCCCTGGCAGTTGTAGCTGCACTTGCAGGTGGAATCCCCTGTACAGCCGGCAAGAAGCACCATCGCGAGGAACGGCCCGACGAGGGTCGTCAGCGCTTTTCGAGGCATGTTCCATGTGATCATGAACCAGACTCCCCACACAGTGGCCGGGTCAACAGCGTCAACGCCGGGTCAGTTTCCGGCAGGTGGTTCTTCTGCCAGGTCGCTTGCCATCCGTTCGAGCTCGGTCCCCACTGAGGCACGGCTCGGGAACGACGCCTTGTGCCGCTCCCAGGCCTGGATCGTCCGCTTCACGCCGGCTGCGTTGCGCATCTCGTGGTACGTCCGCCCCAGCCAGAGGAGGTTGTCCGGGGTTGCCCCGCACGACATCCCCGCAGTCAGGTGCCCTTTGGCCATTTCGGCTTCGTCCGCCGCGAGGGCCTGCTCCAGTCGCTGCACCACTCCCTCCGGATTCCCTTCACGGCGGTAGTATGCCGCCACGTAGAGGTGATGCCGGCACTTGCGCTCGAGAGTCCGAGCCAGCATGATCCTGGAGCGTGGAGCATAGAAGGAATCGGGCCGGTTCTCGATGACCCACGTGAACGCTTCGTACGCACTTTCGACGTCGGTCATCTCCCGGCTCTCGGCGGGCGGAAGCACCCAGTGGTCCTCGGGCATGCGACGCAGGAAGCAGAGGCCCCGCATGTAGACCGCATGCGGCACGTCGGGCGAGCTGGCGTATTGCTCCTGGAACTCCCGATACACCTCCGCCGCCTCGGCATGGCGACCGTCAAGGAACAGCGAATCGGCCAGCCGCAGCGTGGCCAGCTGAGACAGCAGTGGGCTGAGCGTGGTCCCGGCGATGTCCTCAAACGCGACCGCGGCATCCGCAAAGTTGCCCTTGACCAGCTTGGAGACGGCTTCCTCGTAGCGCTGGAACGCGTCGAGGCCGGATGTGGTGGCGTCGTTCTGGCACGCACCCAGGAACAGGAGGGCTCCGACCAGGGCCGTCAACCCTGCGCCAGGACGAATGCCGCAAGACCAATCCCGAATCCTCGTGCGCACGCGCTCCTCCCCGTACAATCCAGACAGCCAGCGGGACGTTACCAGTCGCATGTTCACCTGTCAATCGCGACAACCCCTGAGCCAACCCCAGGTTCTGAGGCGTCCATCGGCCACATCCGCACCCCTCAACGCATCACGGGGCCAAACGTGGGGAACGGTCAGCGAGCCCGCCCCCCCAATGGTCCTGTTGCCGGCCCCATTCCTGGATTTGCGAGCCTATGGTTCCTTGACCCGAGTCCAAGTGGCGGTGGACGTGACCTTCTGGTAGCGGTACCAGAACGGTCCGCAGCCGCACCCTGCCGATTCTCCGGTCGCGGCATAGAAGCTGCCAGCGGGGGCTGACTTGTACCAGCCGTCCGGGTGAGCGGCGGGCGTGCACTCCTGTGCCCCCTCGCAGTTGGTCGAGCAGGTTCCCGTCGTGCAGTCGGGATCGCTGGTGACCCAGGCGGGATTGCCGGTCCCGCATCCGCAGTAGCACGTGGGCCGCACCCGCTTCTTGCAGTAGGTTCCGGTCCCGGTCCCGACGAAGTACTTCTCCACCGCCTGGGTACCGGGAGGGGCGCTGGCACCGGGGACCACGTAGGTTCGCGGGCCCGGATCCACGGCAATTCCGCCCACAGTCAAGGTGCCGGTCACTTCCAGGTCGCCGTTGACGCGGGCGAGCGCATCGGACAGCGCCGTGAAGTCCAGCGACCAGGTGTTCAGCGTCCCCTCATTCCCGACGGTCAGATCCTTGACCTGCAGCTTCCAGGTGCCCTGCGCTGGCTTGCCGACGAAGGCCGACAGTGTCCCGGCGGGGAGCAAAGAGCTCTGGTCCCACGTGGCCTTGATGTCTGCCTTTCCCGGGCCCGAATGGTCATGCAGCACGGCCTTGGAACCATCCGGAGCAAGGAGCTGGACCAGCACTTCGGAAATGTCGGGGTGGGACAGGTTCACCGACAGGGACAGGGCCTGGACGAGCCCGATGTCCGGGACCACGATGGTGGACTCGATCACGCCGGAGAGAGGGTTGTTCACCAGCGGGGTGTCGGGGCTGTCGAGCTCCACCAGGAACGTGGTCGTCACCACGCCATTGCTCACCTCGTCGAGGCCGTCGGGGGGAAGCTGCGAGGCCTCCAGGGGAAGGCCGGCTTTGAGGAAACCGGCCGCCTCGACTGCGGCCACGGCCTTTTCGTCCGTGTACTGCCCTGCCGCGACATCGGCCAGTGTCGCATAGCCTCCTGCGGTCAGGACCGCCAGCACCGCCTCGTCATTGTAGCAGGCGCAGGCTTTGTATCCTCCCGCGGTGAGCAACTGCTGCACGTCCGAATCTCCGTAGCAGGAGCACGCGTTGTACCCCCCGGCGGCCAGCACCGCCAGGACCTTGTCGTCGGTGTACTTTGCGGCGGCGACGTCGGCCTTGGTGGCATAGGCGCCTGCGGTCAGGACGGCCAGAACCGCCTCGTCGTTGTAGCAGGCGCAGGCGTTATAGCCGCCGGCAGCCAGAAGCTGCTGGACATCGGCGTCTCCGTAACAGGGAGCCGCACAGTAGCCGGCAAGCTCCGTCTGGGAGGCATACGCGGTGAGATCGGGCGCTCCGCTCAGGTCCTCGTACTTGCCCGAAAACCCCGGCCCCGGCGTGTATCCGTTGGCCGGGAGCCAGGCCGCCAGATCGTCCGCATCCAGCGTGTCCGGCTTGTACCCGTTGTCCAACAGCCAGGCCGCAAGCTTGGTCTCGTCGAACGAGCCGGGCTCGTACCCCAAGGAGGACAGCAGATCCTCGAGCTGGTCCGGTGCGATGCAGAGCCCGTCCAGCATGGACGGCAGGTCGTCGGGGGCAATGCAGAGCTGCGGGAGCTGCGTCAGCGTGACGTAGTCACCCGCCACTTTTCCATCCAGCGAGAGAGCGTTCTGTGCTTCTCCGCAGGTCGTCGCATGCCCCGAGAACAGCGAGTAGGGGTGGCTCACGACCCGTTGCCGCGGCTTGAGCTCCACCGGGCCGTCCAGCCCGGCAACCTCCACGCCGAGCCACGCCTCACCGTCCTGGAACGGCTCGACGGGTAGCGGATTGCCCGCAACGGCCCCGAGGAGCGCTGAGAATACGCCCACTTCGGGAGTCACCTGAACCAACTGCTGGAAGAAAGCCTCCGTCCCTTCCGGGGTATCGTACAGCCGGAAGGTGAGCTTCCACTCCCCTTCGACTGGAATCCCGTCGACGTCGGTCAGGAAGCCCTGGTAGTTCAACAGGGCGGGCGGAGAGTCCGCTCCGGCCGCTCCAGGCACGAGGAGCAGCGCCGTTGCCAGCAGACAGGACACAAGGAGCGCTGGAGCGCCCCGTCCGGTAGCCGGGAGCCCGGCGGGCCCCCCGGAAACGCATCGATACCTGCTCACGAAACACCTCCTTCCGCTTCTTCCCGAACCGCCCACCCTGCGGCAGGCGACCCCGCTACTTGGCAGCGCCAGTCACCGACAGCGTTCCCGGGGCCAGCGATATCCCTTCTCCCGCCGACGTCCCCGACCAGGCCGACGGTCCGGCTATCGAGCGCAGGCGCAACCCGGCGCCCTGGGCCGGCTCGCCATCCGGCGCAGACACCACGGTCGTCCCCACCAGGCGGAAGCCCTTGTACGCGTCCTCGTCGGTCAGCCCGTCGCAGTCCTCGTCGATTCCGTCGAGCTTCAGGTCCGCAACCACGGGCGTTCCCGTGCACTTTCCCTCGATGCACCAGTACTCGGAGCAGGGGTCCTCACCCGTGCACTCCCCATCGGTCGGCAAGTGCGTGCAGCCCAGCGCCGGGTCGCACCCCTCCTGCGTGCACGGGTTCCCGTCGTCGCACGAGGCCAGCTTCCCCTTCACGCAACAGCTCGAGGGGGCCGGCAGGCAGAAATCCCCGTCACCGCCGTCGGGCAGCGCCGCCTTGCCGCACTCGGTCCCGTCCGGGCACAGTCCGCCCGGCTCGCACACGAGCGCACAATACCCGTACCCGTTGGCCCCCTTGATGCACAAAGTTCCGGCGTAGAGGCAGTCGGCAGTCTCCTTGCACACGGCGCAGGTCAGATCCTGGGCGGGGAGGCAGACCGATACCGGGTCGGGGCCATCGATGAAGATGCTCTTGCACACGAGCCCGGCAGGGCATTCCTCGATGCACGTCTCGGCGCAGTAGAACGTGCCGGCGGCCGGGGGAAACTCGACGCAGAATCCCCCCTGGCAGTCGTCGTGCGTCTGGCAGGGCTGTGGCTGCCAAGCGTCATTTCCCAAATCGGTTCCGTCGATTGCGCCCCCGTCCTCGACACGCAGATCCTGGAGGTCCTGCTCATGCGCCTCGAAGAGGACGGGGACATCGGCCTCGGCGACTTCCTGTGCCGAATCGATGCCCGCATCCCCGGAGGAACCGGCCTTGGAGCCCGTGCTGCACGACGCGGCCAGAACGATGCAGATGGCCAACCCCACGAACGATTTCACGATACCCGGCTCCATTCCACGTCCCCCGTGCCGACCGCAGCAGTAGACCAGACGGGGGTCTTCCCGTCAAGTGCGGCCCCTCCTGAGCCAACCCCAGGGTTTGGGGCGTCTACCGGCCACATCCGCACCCCTCAACGCATCACGGGGCCAAGCCTGGGGATCGGTCAGCGACAACCCGCTTGCCATGTAGCCCGTCTGCTCATATCATCGCACCGGCATCGGGCTTGTGGCGCGCAGCTTGGGGCGCCGGGGTGGAGGGTATGTTCCACTGCGCATCGATATTCTCACCGGAATCGCTGGCCAGCCTCTGGCAGGCGTTGAACTCCATCGACCCCCAGTGGGCTCTGGGCGTGGTCTTCCTCCTCCTGTTCCTCGCCGGGTGCGGGCTGCCGTTGCCCGAAGACATCCCGCTCACGTTCACGGGGATCCTGTTGGGGTTGCCCTCCACGCACGCTGCATTCGGCGGGCTCCCCGGGGCCGTCGCTGTCGTCGTGGTCATCTGCTACACGTCAATCCTCACGGGCGACCTCGTGGCGTGGAAGCTCGGCCGCAAGTACGGCCGGACCCTGACCCGATACGTTCCGTTCCGCTGGTTCCTCCCGGAGCACCGTATCCACCGGGTCGAGCACTGGTTCGACAAGTTCGGCAACTGGACCGTGTTCTTCGGTCGAATGGTGGCGGGTATCCGGTTCGTTACCTTCGTCATCGCCGGCATGGCCCGAATGCGCATGTCCCGGTTCATCCTCTTCGACAGCCTGGGAGCGCTCGTCACCGTTCCCGTCTGGCTCATCCTGGGGTACGTCCTGGGGACCCATTTCGACCAGATTGTCCAGTGGATGTCCCGGGTCAGCACCACGACCTGGATCGTCGTGGGCTCTCTCGCAGCACTGCTTCTTCTCTGGAAACTGGCGCACCGGGACCACAAGAAAGATGAGGGGCCCGCCGCAAAGATCGGTGAAGAAACTGGGCCCTGAGCCTCCTCCCCTCCGGTGTCCTGTCGCCAGTGGTCCCCCCTGGGACCCCACTCAGAGCTTCAACTTCAGCCACTCGGCCATCCAGCGATGCCCGGCCGTGCTGAAGTGGTTGTCCTCCACGCCGTCCAGGAACCACCTCTCGATTCCCTCCCGCTCCACCGCGGCACGGAAATCCTCCCACGGAACGAGCAGCCGAATGCCAAGCCTCGACGCAATCCGCTCGATACCCAGTCGAATGGCGTCGTCCCCCTCCCGATATCGCTCGTCGGTCAGCCAGGGACGGTGAGGCATCAGCACGAGCACCAGCGGAATCCCTCGTGACACCAGCTCGGCGGACGCGGTCGACAGGATGGCGTCCAGGTGCGCCCAGGCAGCGGCCTCGTCAAAGGGGTTGAGCAGGGCCTCGGCCACCTGGTAGTAAAGCTTCTGGAGATTCCTCGCAGCCACGGAGAAGCCACACGCCACCCGCAGAGCATAGGGGGGAGGACTGGCGAAGAACGGTGGTCCGAGGTAGTCCCCCCAGACCACGCCGGAGTGCCGGAGAACCGCCTGCGATGCCGGGTTGCCGTTGTACTCGAGCAGAGGACCCAGGTCCGAGCAGGTCCGCACGTCGTCCAGATCCCCCAGGTCGTTCCCTATGAAGAGGTGCATGACCACCAGGTCCACCGGCAGTCGCTCCAGCCAGCTCCGCATGAGCGCGTAGTAGTAGTCCGGCCCCATGCCCGGAACTCCGGCGTTGATATGGGCCGTCCCTGGCTCCATGCGGCTCAGAATCTCGGGGAAGGTCAGTCCCCCCGGCTCCGTCATGTAGACCAGCGAATCCCCCACGTGGAGCACTCGGCGAGATGCCCCCTCCGCCCCCCGCAATCGTCCCCGCATCCGGTCCGGGAACTCCTCCGGGTGGAGCATCTTGCAAGCCTCTTCCTCCATCGCATATTCGCCCCAGGGAGCCAGCACGAGGCGGCATTCCCACGGCTCCTCGAACGTCGGGGCCGGCGGGAGCAGGAGACGGGCTCCCGCCTCGAGTAGGAGCAGCGCCACCAGAGTCGAGACTGCCAGGATGATCCGGCTACGCAGGTCAATTCGCACTGGCCACTGGTGGGCCCCTACAAAGACCCCGAATCCGGAAAGCAGCCCGGTCAGCAGCCGGTCCCAGATGCCGACACGAACCATCGAGAGGGGGGGAAGCAGGAGCAGGACCAACGGTGCGAGCAGCAGGACCAGCCCGGCCACAAACCCCCGGCACCGGTCGGTCGTGCCGGAATCCGCACCACGCCGCCACCGAACCAGCCGGCGCACAGCCAGGGCGGTCAGCAGCCCGGCCACCACCGGCAGAAGAAGCGCGGCCAGCGCCGCGACGTAGGCCGTCACGTCCCCGAGGGGAGGGGGCCCGACGGGAGAAGGGCCCTCCGGCCCGCTACCCCCTGCGAGCGCAGGCGGCGCCAAGACGCACGCCACACCGGCCACGACCAGTGCCCGCCACCGGGGAGAAGGCTTCGACCCGCGACGCATCCACGACTCCCTCGAGCCCCGCATCAGAGGCTCCGAGCCATGAGCCTATCAGGATCGAGGGACGTCCGCCATGCTGGTCTGCATCGTCGTCAGCGGGGGCCGACGATTCGATAGATGCCCACGCCGGCCACGTCGGTGCGAATTCGCGTGCGCTCGAAAAAATCGGACGCGTACGGAGCGTATCGGACCGAGTCCTCGCACACCGGCTCGAGAGCGAAGCGGCCCACCGTTCGGGCGCACGAGGGATTGAGCTCTCCGGCTCTGCTTCCCCGGTAGCAGTTGAGCGTGAGAAGGAAATACTCCGGCTCGCGTTGCGATGGGGCGCCAGTCGCATCCGCTGTGCCGGAGCGCACCGAAGAGTCTGCCTCAGCCTCGAAGAGCGCCGATGCCCGCCGGACTTCGAAGTCCGCTCCAGGCGGCTCGATGGCATTGACCATGTGCTCGGTCCGATGAAGGGCGAAGAGGTCGACATCCGAGCGGCTGGCCGAGCCGACGCTGACCTGCTCCACCACGTCGTCCGGAGCATAGAGCGTGGCTTTGGGAGGAAGCTCCTGCGCACATCGGTTGAGGATCCTGAACTCCTGCTGTTGAGTGTAGTCGAGCTCGGCAAGCGGCAGGAGCGCTGCCGGATACGACGGCAGGATCAGGGCCACGAGAGTCCCCCAACGGCAGATGCCTGCGGGGAGGGACCGGACCACCCGAATGGCCCCCAGGGCGCACAGAAGGGCAAAGGGGACGGAGGCAGCGACTTGAGTCCTGGCTCCCTCGAACGGCAGCTCGCCGGTGTTCTTGAGCGAGGCCCCGGCCAGCATGAGACCGCCCCAGAGGACCAGGAAGGCCCCGAGTCGGCTGTCGCCCTGCAGCGGTGCCGCCAGCACCCCGACGAGGAACAGCCCCATCAACGGCAGTGGCACCATGGCCGGGTTGAAGTGCCAGAGCGGGACGGTTCTGAAGGTAGTGGCAGCACAATCGGCGCCGAAGCAGACCCCGGTCGGAACCACAAACTGCGGCCCCCACAGCGCCAACCCGACGCCGCAGTAAGCCGCCAGAGTCATCCCCGCCGCCGGAAGCAGGTGGCGGTCGAGTCTGGCCGCCACCTCGGGGAAGCTGCCCAGCACCACCTGGACGCCCACGACCAGAGCGGTCAGAGCAAGGACGACCGACGGAACTAGGAGGTGGTGACAGACATCCGACCACATCCTCCCGGAAATCAGGAACACGCTGCAAAAGTGGATACCATGGGGTGCAACCAGGACCGCTGCAGCCAGCACCACCGGAACCGTGCACCGGAGGCCGGCCCGGAACCCGCCGGGCTTTGGTGTGAGCATGGAGCCAAGGAGCAGCACGCACGGGAACGCCAGAGCCTCCGGTCGTGCCTGGCAGGCCAGAGCCAGAGACGCAACGCCTCCGAGCATCGGGAGGAGCGTGAAACGGCCGGTGCCTTCTTCCCGGAGCCGGTCAATCAGGAAAAGGATGCACCAGGGGGCCAGAGCCAGGAGACCGACCTCCAGGCTGTCCCCCTGTGCAATCAGCGCGATCTTCGGGAGAGCGGCTACGACCAGCGCCGCAACCATCGCACCGAGCAGGGATCTCAACACGGTCCCGGCGAGCAGCCAGGTCCCTGCAACCCCCACCAGCACCAGAAGGGTGCTGGCCATGGCGTACCCGCTGAGGCCATCAAGCCCGGACGCGATCACCAGTGAAGCGAAGACCGGCGTTGCCAGCGGGTAGTCGGCAGGGAACCCCGCGTGCCACTCCATCGAGGCGATGAGCTCCGCCGAGCCCACATGTGCCAGGCCGGTGTACGTGGACAGGACAGGCGGCTCCGGGGACAACGCAAGTGACACCGCCACGGCCACCCCGAGCGCCAGCGCAAGCCCGGCCAAAGCCCTCCAGCGTGGAACCGTGTCTCCGCAGACCGTGACGATGGCCCCGTCTCGCCAAGCCCTGGCCAGGCGGACCGCCGCGGTGGCCAGGAACAGTCCCCAGCACACGAGCAACAACAGAATCACGAGCGGGTAGACCGCAGAACCCGCGCACGGCGTCTCCGCCGCCAGCAACGCAAGCCTCGCGAACATGGACCCCAGTCCCCTCCGCTCTCGTGTCGTGGGCACACCAACGTTATGGGGCAGGCCTGTCCCTTGAGGTCGTATGCGAGCGAACCACCACCTGTAAGAACCCCGTTCTCCCCGCTATCTTGCGGCACCTTGAGGAGGATTGCAACCGTTTTGCGAGTAGCAGCAGTTGTCGCGGCACAGCTCGGTCGTCGGACCTGGGGCAGCTAGAAGAACCACTTCAGGGCGTGGTAAAGGTTTGTGTAACTCCCGGCCGTGGTTGGGGCGGGGGCCCGCAGAAAGGCCCCGAGGCGACGAGTGACACCAAGGCCCGAGCGCCATCGGATCATGCCGCCAGGAACGCCTGCTTGTCGATTCCGCCCGCCTTCAGGATGGCCCGCATGGTTCCTTCCGGAATGTCACCGGGGTGATGGGGGACAGTGGTTCTGCGACCGTCCTGATGCCGCCAGATTTCGTGGCTTCCTTTGGCGCCCCGGTCGAACCGAAATCCCAACGCCCGGAGCCTGCGGGCTGCCTCCCGGTAGTTGAATCCGGCAAGCTCTCCCATCAGGGAATCGCCACGGCAATATCGATCGAAGTGGCTTTCTTTACGTGACGCTGGAATGCCTTGGGAAGCGGGTCTCCGTGTTCGATGCAACTCTCGGCGATCCTTCGGGCCACGTCCCGGGCAATCTCGACGGTTTCGGCCAGCGTGCGCCCCTGAGCAACGAGGCCGTCGACATCGGGGCTTGTGGCAACGAAGCCCCCTTCGGGCAACGGCTCGATTCGAAGTCGGATCAATGATTCCATCAGTGCCTCCGAGGCGGCGTCCGCCTGCCACCTCAGTGTATCAGCGGCTCAGGGCCGGAGCAAGGATGGGAAGAGGTCCGATGGCGCGGAGGAGGGCCGGGGCCGGCTGCAAGAACCACTTCGGGCGTGGCAAAGGTTTGTGTAATTCCTGTGGGCCGAGGTCCGGGGGAGGGGGGAACGCGCTCCTTGTCTCGGGTCCACGCTGAACTTCAAACGCGCACGGGCGGGTGGTAGGATGGGCAGGAGTGGAACCGGTTCCAGGAGGGCAGATGATGGAGAAGGCGCACGACGTCATGGCTCGGCTGCTCGACGCCACCCGGATGCACCTGGAGGTGGACGGGGTGTGCTACGTTGTGAATCTGGCCGACCACTCCCACATCCTCGCCAGGGCGACCCCCAGCCAACTGGCGAACTTCGAGGTCACTCCGTCGGGGTACGGAATCCACTGGCCCGACCTGGACGTGGATCTGTCCATCGACGGGCTTGTTCGGCGGGAGCCCGTGATCCTGACGCATGAGGTTAAGCCATGAGGCCACTGCTGGCTGTCGGCGCGGCTGTGTATTGCGTCACGGCTTGCTCGGGATCTACATTGGCAGTTGCCCCCTCGGACCCCACACCAAAGGTCTTGGCTGTCGACAGTCCGAATCGAGCGTTTTTGGGAACCGGCTCCGCGGTTGGTGCATCACCTGCAGGCGATGAGGGGACTTCTGAGTGGACCACCGAGCGTCCCGACGACGACGAGGACGTGTCGCTCTTCAGCCTGTCCCTGGTTCCACTGGCGTTCCCGGCACTTGGCCTCGGGGGGATGCTCGAGTTGGGGCTCTTTCGGTGGGAGACGTTTCAGGCCAGCGCGCTCCGATTTGCCTGGGGATGGGCATATGAAGGGCTTGGGGACCGGTGGGAGCCACTCAGAGCCAGTTTCGCATTCATGGGAATATTCGGGGTCGGGGCAAAAACGGCCATCGGGGCCCCGGAGGACCCGGAGTTCGGAGTGTTGGCGTATCCCCTTGGCGCTGTGGCCCAGGGATTCGGAGGGGGAGGCGGGGGCGTCGTGTCGTTCGGACTAATTCCTGTGGACTTGCACGTGAGGCTGTTCTTCGACAGGTGGCACATTCAGGGGGGGGCCATCGTGCCGCTATGGTGGACGTATGGCGGCCTTGGCTACGAGTCGTTCCCGCCAGTGATGTTCTACTTGGGCGGCGGGTACTGACGGGGCACCGATAGCTCTGGGAACACCCGTTTCTGGCATGGCATTCGAACTGAGTTCAAGAGGGGCGGGGGCGGTGTTGGGGGACCTCGAACTTACAAATCAGAAGAACCACTTCAGGGCGTGGTAAAGGTTTGTGTAATTCCTGAAACCCGCACGGCTCTACGCGGGAAGCCGCTTCGACCGACGTTTGGCGGCCGTCGAATTGACCATGTCCACAGGGGGTTTCAATAGGGCTGCGAAAGATTCTTCGTCGGCATCGTCGAAACTAGCAACTCCGACTTGGAAACACCTCCGAGAATCGCCCCCTCATCCCTCCGACCTTTGCGACACTTCGGCATGCCCCAAGTGAGAAATCCTCCTCACGTACTCTTTAGAACTGACAATTGGCCCGTCTGGGTCGTACTTTAAAATATGGTTCTCGTGGAATACTATCAGATCTGAGACGTGATCACCTAGTGTTGACAAAACTACCCCAACTTCATCGGGTTCTGAGTCCAACACATCCTGAAGAAGACCCCGTTCAAGCCATTTCATCCCTTTCGAAGCCAACAGATCATGGACGGGGAGAAGAACCCTTGGGACTAGGTACTGTGCCAGTACCTGTACTCTCAAAGCATTAGTGGCCATGCTGCTGTGGATACTCTTGAAAACCTCAGAAAGCCTCGGAACTGTTCCGGGGTCGCTCGTGAAATATGCTCGCTTCTCCTGAATCAGGAGTGCCGCCTGGCTCAACGGGAATGGCCCGTTGCGCGTCAAGCACATCTCCAGAATCCGTCGGTGAGTTTCTGCCTCAAGTTCGATGATGAACCGCAAATGCATTGCCACCACAGGAAACACTTCTGACTTGGCTACTTGGTCGGCTCTGTTCTTCGTAAAATGGTAGAGCAGGACGCCGGTGAAGAATGAGGAGCAAGTCAGGAAGATGATGTCTCCGGCCACCTCAAACAGTCTGCACGGCGCCTCGTACTGTCTAAGCGTCTGTACAGCAACGATCCCGACCAGACCAATGAACAGAAGGAACAACAGACTTCCATTCATAGCCCAGAAGTAGCCAAACTCACGACCAATGGCGGAAGTCTTCTTCATTAACAATGTCTCCAAGCCGATGATCGCCTATCTCTTCTCACACTCCATCGCCCCCGCCACCGAGGCTAGCACCTGGCTACGGGGGAGTCAACGGCCCTGGTGAATCGGAAACCGGCCCGCAGAAAGTTGACAACCGGCAGTCGGTCCCGCTACGGTGATGATCAGGACGGCGGCCACGCCATCCCACCCGGCATCGCATCGCCGGACGGTTCGACCTTCTTGCGCGTCTCGACCTTTTCGAGCTTCGTGAAAACTTTGGCGATAGAAACTACTCCACCACGGAGTAGGAGAGATCGTAACGACACCCGCTGGCTGATCCCCGGCGGGTTCCCCGTTCTCCCACCGGATGGCGACTGCAAGCGTCAGCCGGTGGGGAACGACTTGCAGGGGGTGGCTATGAACGACTTCCCAGTCTACCAGCACGGCTTCTCAGTCCGAGTCAAGCTGCTCCTCGACCCCGTTGACGCAGCCAAGGCATTGGCCAAGTGCGGCTGGCAGTCCGACGGCAAACAGGGGGGATGGATTAGGGACAGCGAGACCAGACAGCACATCCGGGGCACCGCCTGGCTCACCGGCCGTGCCCCAAGGAATCAACGGCTCCCGCTAGCCAAGAAGAACAAGGAATGGCAGACGAAGCTCTACGGGCTCGGCGTCGACCACGGCCCGGACGGCTCCTACCTCGACCTGTCCGGGGTCAGGATCGGGGACATCGACAGGTTCTGCCGGTCGGCTCTGCAACTTCACCCGGAGCAGCTAAGCGTCGACTACTTCAGGGCGGCAGAATGGTACGTCTGCCTTGCCCCGGCTGAAGCCAACAGGCTGGCAGACTCCCTGCATGTGCGGCCCTCGAACGACCGGGCCAAGTCCTTCCTCGTCCGGGACTACCCCATCCCTGTGACCGTACGTGCCCGCACCCGCATGACTGCCCGCCTCAACTGCTACAGGGTCAACCGGGGTTGTACGGCCGATTTCAGATTGGAACTTCGCCTGGTGGGCAAAAGGGAGAGACGGCAGACCTTCGGGGCTGCCGACGTGGCCACCCTCAAGGACATCTTGACCGGGCTGATCTCCACCCACGATCTCCATCCTCACCCCAAGCCCGTCCGGTGGGAACCCAGGGATTTCCACGACCCCCGGGAAGCCTGCCCGATGGACCCGATCCTCGAGCGTTTGCCCCTGTCCGCTGTCAAGGGAAAAGCCCTCGACGAAGCCTGGATCGGCAAATGTCATACCCTGCCCACCCCGAAGCTGCTGTCTCCCCCGCCTGGCTGTAAGGGGATTTCGCCGTCAGGCCGCATTAGGATGAGTGAGAGCGTTCCGCCGTCATCAGACGGTGGAGAGAAAGACAGCCTTCTTGACGTTAAGGATGACCATCCCCCTTCTCTTTGGGATGACCTTGCCGACGATCTTCTGAGCCAGACCGGTCACCTGGTCGAAGTCGTCTTGGACCCCGATCAGGATCCTTCACCCCTGCTCCAGGCGATAGCTTCCCGTGCTGCCACGATGGTCCGTGGGCTTTCGGACTCCTCGACCTGGCGTGGGGTGGAAGAAGCCATCCTTGGTTCCGACGAAGGTGAAGAAGCGGACACGATGGTTGTGGTAGTTGATCCGGGTTCTCTTCCCTATCGGGGCTTGGTCGATTTCGACGAGACCACGGGCACGTTGGACCGGGCAGCCTTCCCTGCAAACTGGAATCCTGAATGGGGGTTTCTCCCTGTCCAATGCAGGGCGATGGCTGGGCAGCTTTGGGAGTTGATGAAGGGGCTGCGTGAGTGTTGCGAGCGGGACGGGTGCAGGATCGCTGTCGTCAGTGTCGATGCCCGTTCCGACCACGGCAAGACGGGTACCCTTCGGAAGTCAGATTTCTTCCGGGATGCCAGGGTGCGCAGCACGTTGGGGGATGCGGGCAGGTATTGGGCTCACATTCGTCTTCGGGTGGAAGATGGACGTGTTGTCCTCTGGAAAGACGAAGTGGACGGACGTGCAGGTCGGGTCGCTTGGGACCAGTCGTGGGGTGGGCTGACGGCAGGTCGTAGTCCGGCGGTGGAAGACGACATCGACGTGGACGGTCTGGTCGACCGCGTCGTCCACGTCGATGATGACAGCAGCGACTACGGTGACGACGACGGCGGTGACGATGCCGTGTCGTGGCAGGACGAACTGACGGGGCGGTGAAGTGAAGCACCCCCTTCTGGCTCGTTCTCTCCCCAGGCTCCGCCGCAGGAGCCCCCTTCACGGCGCTCCGCTTGCCTGACTACCCCTTCCACGAGCACCGCTGTGGGCCCCATTTTTGGGCCTTGTCGCACTGCGACGGTCGAGCCGGCACGCAAAACGAAGGCGCCCGGGCCGGGATGGCGGGGCCACCAACTGGTCGGGCCACAACCATCTGCTTTCGGACCAGTTCTGGGCCGGGCTTGTGAACCGGGTTCAGGCCGGGTTTTCCACGGGCTCGGGAACGGGGACTTTTGATCCGGCCTCCTGCAGGCGGCGGCGGAGCGTACCCCGGGGCACCGTCAACATCACAGCAACCTGTCGGACGCTGTGTCCCTGGCCGATCAGGATCTCGGCTGCCCTCAGGTCCAGTTCCCGCCTCGGTCTCCCGCAGTTCTTCCCCTGCAGTTGGGCACGGGCGACACCGGCCTTCACCCTTTCGACGATCAGTGCCTTCTCGAACTCGCCGATGGCGGCGATCAGCGTGAAGAGCACCTTCCCGACGGGCGTGGTCGTGTCCACCTGTTCTCGAAGCGACACGAAGGACACGCCCAAGACCCGGAACTCCTCCAATGCACGCAGCAAATGGCTAGTGCTCCGGGCGAAGCGGTCGAAGCGCCAGCAGGCGACAAGTTCGATCTTCCCGCTCCGTGCAGCGGCCAGCATCTGATCTAGGGCGGGTCGGCTCTCCGTGCTGCCGGAGACGCCCTCGTCCACATATTCGGCTTGGATCGTCCAACCCCGTTGCTGGGCCACCGCTCGAAGCTCGTCCAACTGGAGACCGACGTCCTGGTCACCCGTGCTCACCCGGGCGTAGAGTGCTGCCCTGATGTTCTTCGTTCTTTTCATCGTGGTCATTCTCACGTTACCTCCCATTCCTACTACTCCCGTGGTGGGCCAATATGATCCGGACCCAGGCTTTCGGGCCATCGTCATGGAACCGACAGGAAAACTTCGCCGCTTGGACCAGGTACCCCAAAAGAGCTGGACTGGAACCGTGTTGATCTTGCCACGGGCAGTCCATCGTCCAGTCCGAATGGTCGGGGTTGAGAGATGTCCTGGGAAGACCTGCGGCCAACATGTCCGGCTAGTCTGCAGCGGCCATCCGCAGGTCGACGATCAACTTGGCTACGAGCCGGACTGTTCTGTCCTCGATGTCGTCAAGGGCATCCACGATTGGCAGTAGTCTGAGTGCCTCTCCCACGTCGTCTCGTTCGAAGCAGCCGATCCGAACCAGCCCCGCCAGGAGCCCCGGCAGGCCATCATACCCGGCGGCGGTGGAATCGTAGTCGAATCGTGCGGACCGTCCGAGCCTGACCGAGCAGAAAAAGCCCAGGACTCGATCGAACCCGTAGGCGATCTCCACGGGGCTGTCCGGTTCTTCAGTCGTCATGCTGAAGCGGGCCACGATGCGTTCAACTCGCCGAGCCGTCGTCGTCCGACGGGCTGGTGCGACCGGGAAGTTCCGCCTCGGTCATGATGCCCGGATCCCCCACGATCGTGCAGAAGGCCCGGACTGACAACTTCGCCTCGGCAGTGACCAGATCCGGCCCAACTTCTCCGTTGACCTGATTGAGAAAGACCAGTCCGTGTCGCCGAAGGGATGCACCGGCATGGAAAAGACGGCGAAGGCGCAACCAGTCGACGACTGCGGTTGCCCCGGCCAGTTGGATCAGGTTTCCGACGCTCAACCCATTGAAGTAGCAGGGCAGCGACCCCAGCACGTCGTCAGCAAGTTCCCTGCCGATACAGGGGATGGTCAAGAAGACCAGGACGAGTCGTTCTTCCGCTGTGAGTCCGTACTGTCTGGAGAGCCGATCGATCCCAAGCGCCGGGCGGGAAAGGTCAGCTCGATGCACTTCCATTCTGGCGTCTGTTCGGCTCCGCATCTCGGCGAGCTTCGTTCCCAGGGCCAACATCCTGCCTTGCAGAACTCGTGACGTGGCCCGACCGGACCGGTGCAGCCATGGGGCGTCTCCTTCAGCTTCGTCCCGAAGGGCTTCACGTAGCTTCCTCTCCGCCTCCAGTTTGGCGGCTACGACCTTGGCTGCGGCCACTTCCTCCTGGATGTAGTCTGCGTCCGAATCGAACGGGGCAAGGGGTGCATGCGACATGGCATCATCTCCTGATGAATTCGCAGACCCTACTACTCCGCCGTGGTCCCGCATGATCGGAACGGTGAGCACGGGGCACCTTCATGGCAGGCAGTCTGCTCGCTACTTACCCGGGGCCGGATGCCGGTGCATTGCCCACCCGGTCTCCAACGTGGGGGGATAGGCCGTCCTACCTGGCCGGGAAATCCCCGGGAACTGAGCGGAAGCACGACGGCTGCGATGATGTTGGCCACCGGCTAGGTCGTGATCCACCGGTTGGATCGGCAAGCGAGTCTGTCCAAAGTCGACCTGCGGCCATTGACTTCGTCTAGGTTCCGTGAGACACAACTGGCAGAAGAAACGCTTGAACGAGGAGGGAGAAGCGATGGATTATCACGTCCGAAGTATCGCAGCCGTGATTCTGCTCTTGGCGTCCTGTCCGGCTGCCTCCGTGAAAGCCAAGGACAAGCCCACTGACCCTTGGCAGTTCTCGCAGTTGGCTCAGGCTGTCACGGGCAAGCACACGCAATGGGCAATCCTGGGGGCGGACTCCGAAGTCGCACCACGACTAGTCTACCCCAAGGACTTTGCGCCCGACATGGACCAGTGGGGTAATAGCGACGAGGAAGGCTACGAAGCTGAGTTTGAGCTATTCCGCAAGAACCTCCCGGTTCTGAAGGAGGTGTTCTCGGGTCCGTTTCTGCTGAAGCAGACCTACAACCCCGAGACAGCGAAGCAGAGCGTCTTTGCAAGGCCGGTCCGCTTCGTCAAGTTTGGCAACCAGACCATTCTGTTGCTTCCATCTGGTGCGCTTGGAACGGTGCTGAACAGCCTGCGGATGACAGCCCGAGAACGGGCGGCTTCCGTCATCACAGGTGACGCCTTGCCGTTTCTGCAGTTCTTCTATCGGGTCGCCGGGGGGAGTCGGGTGGTCGGGGTGACCCACATTGGGGTGACGATCGCTTATGGCGTCAAGGACTTTACGCAGCAAGGTGGTCTTGCCGACGGGGAGACCGCCACTGTGATAATGTCCACTGCTGACCTGCAGGCATTCATCGACCTAGCCATCTCGGAAGACCAACTTCTGGCGAAGTCCCTCGTGTTGATCGGAGACAAGCACCTTCTCCGGCGGGTTGAACTTCAATTGAAGTAGGCATCTCAAACAGGCCTTCGGGGCACCCCGATGGGTGCGGCGACACGGAACGACATCATCTGGCCAACAGCCGCAGGGGCAGACTCGGCCTGACAGAAACCCTAGACCGGCCACGGGAAGGCTGCTATCCTCGTTCTTGGCTTTCGTCCAATACGGGGGTAGGGCTATGCCCACTTGCTTCGTGATCCAGCCGTTCAAGGATGAGAAGTTCAACAAGCGGTACGATGACGTGTTTGAACCCGCAATTGTGGCTGCCGGATTGTACCCCTACAGAGTGGACGGCGATCCGGCGGTGGAGATCATCATTGACGCAATCCACGAGGGGATTGAGGCGGCCGCCATCTGCTTCGTTGAGGTGACGACCGACAACCCAAACGTCTGGTATGAACTCGGCTACGCTCTGGCAAGGAGAAAGAGTGTCGTGCTGGTCTGCTCGAAGGACGAACGCCCAGCCGACAGATACCCCTTCGATGTTCGCCATCGGGGCATCATCGACTATGAACTGGATAGCAGGGGGGCGTATGACGATCTGCAGGGGAAGATCACTGAGAAGCTGAAAGCAGTGCTTCAGAAAAACAGCGAGCACGGCAACATCGAGAACCTTGTGGCCAGCCGGGAACTTCTAGGGCTGAGCACAAGGGAGATCCACGCTCTGATCGCCGTGGCAGCGAACACCCATGACATGGACGTGAACGAGCGCATTCATTCCAGGTGGGTCAAAGAAGCCATGGGCAGGTACGGCTACAATGACCTTGGTGCCGCCGTCGGCCTCCGACAGTTGATGGAGAAGCAGTTCATGGCTAGGGTGGTGGAGAAAGACGACGATGGCTACGCTGCCACCTACTACCACCTGATGCAGGCGGGGGTCGATTGGATCCTTGCCAACCTGGACAAGCTCAATCTGAGCGGTGACGCCTCAAGCCCGAAGCCCGAAGGCAAGGCCGACGACGATTTCCCGTTCTAGGAAATCAAGATCGGGCGACCAGGGGGTGCATGATGAGAACGGATTTCCTGGTCCACTGGACCGGAAAGGACATTGAGCGTGACCGCGGGCAACTGGACGAACCAAAGCGGGCGAGCTATGTCGACCGCCTTGTGGACATAGTGAACAACGGATTCTGGATGGGGGGGGTGAAGGAGAAGCTGGGCGGTGCCGGAGAGGCTTCGCTCATATATGAAGCCCCGGTTACTTGCTTCACTGAGATTCGCCTGTCAGCAGCCAAGGAGCATAGCAAGCTGTACGGGCTGCTGGGGATCGCAGTAGGCCGACGCTTCGTCCTGGAACGATTCGGGGGCCCGGTCTTCTACGTTCGCAACCACGACACCGAGACCATTGTGGCAAACGCCAGGGCCATCTACGGTGTGCTGGAGCGAGCCACCGAAAGCGGGCCAGGAAAGGTGAAGGACGCCACGATTAGCCATCTTGCGATCTTGGTGGCCTATATGAAAGGCATGTCGAATCCGGGAACCGACGACTTCGAGTCCCTGGATGAACAGGAGTGGCGGATCGTCCAGACCATGGAACAGGTGAAGAAGGGAAGCATCGTGGAAACCGGGATAGAGCGACCCCAGTACCGAATCCCCCTGAAGGCGGGTGACATCCAGGCTGTTGTGTTCCCGGACGCTGAAACGCGTCATCTTGCCCTGTCCAGGGGCGGGGGGCTTGAAGTATTGAAGGGGGTACCCATGCCTACAGTGAGAGAATGCGAGATGTTCTAGCGGGCGGGGGGGGCAACGGTGGGCTTCGATCTACCGGTTTTCGGCAAGGTGCGGCCATTCGGGGCAACGACTGGCTTCCCGGTTCTCTTCTTATAGACCCTGATCTTCGCATCTAGCTCTGCCCAGGTCTTCCGCCCATCACACCCATAGACCGGCATCCGTTCCCCACCCCCAGGCACCCTGAGCACCACGCCTTCGACCCCGTCGTTGCTGATCGAAATGTGCCTGACGTATCTCTTGATCCACGCCCGCTTCTCGGTCGGCGTCCATGAGGCCCGGAATTGCCATTCCTTGACCTGCATGTCGATGTCCCGAACCGTCGCCCGGTCTGCGCCTTCAGCAACCCGCAGGTCGGCTTCCAGCCCCTGCTTCAGGCTGCGGATCTTCTCGAGACGGCGGGTGTATTCGTCCTTGGTCATCGTGGCATCGAAACCAAGGTACAGGTCGATCAACTTCCGTTCCGTCTGGTCGAGTTTGCGAAGCTCCCGGTCGATCCTGGCCTTCTCCGCTTCCGTGTCCCCTGTTTCCGCTGCCACGGCTGCCCGCATTGCTTCCAGCGCCCACCCGTCGGTAGTCATCGCTTCCAGGTAGGTTCCGACTGCCTTGTTCACCTCGACTGCGTTCAACGTGGACAGGTCGCACCTTTCGAGCGGTGCCCACTGGTCGGTGCCCTTGGCTGCGACGCCATACTTGCACCGGCAGAAGTACCTCTTCAGCACATGGTGGTAGTAGACCGTGTGCGGTCGTTCGTCGCTGAAGGTGAAGAAGCCCGTCTTCATCGTTTCCGCTACCATCAGGGCAGACAACCAGCCGTCATCCTTCGTGACTTCCCTGACCTTCCGGTATTTGTCCACCGACCGGTTGATCCTGGCCTGGACGGCGTACCAGACATCATCCGGAACCAACTGGGGCTCCTGGCCTTCCCCGCCGTATACCCGGACTTCGAAGTTAGTCTTCCCTGTTCCCCATCCGTCGGCGAGGATTCCACGGTGGATCGGATTGGAGACCACGTCGGCCGCCCCCTTCGTGCTGGTCCCAAGCATTCGGCCGATCTTGGGGAAGCCGACGCCTTCCTGTGCCATCTTGAAGGCCTCCTTCACCAGCGGGGCCTTGTCGTTGTATCCCCACCGGCGGGCGGTCTTGTCGTAGGTGGTGCCCATCGGGAGAAGATCCTGACGAGTGGTCCAGCAACCTGCCCGTTTCTTGGCCTCCCGGCCGGCCTTGCACCGTCGTTGAATTTCGGTCCGTTCGTATCCTGCGATCCCGGCCTGGATGAAGAGCAGCAGTGTGTCCCTGGGATCGCAGGTATCCAGCGTCCGGCCGGGAAGGAAGATCTTGGCCTTGGCTCCCTGGAGTCCCGATAGCGGACGAAGGTCGAAGGCTCGTGGACGGATGATCCGATCCAGGCTGTCGGCTGCGATGTAGCACCCGGCCTTCATCGCAGGGAGAATCTGCTCAGTCCATTCAGGGCAGTCCGCTACGTCGCAGCCGGAAACGCCCCGAAGCTCAACGAGCTTCAGTGTCGCCCCAACGGACTGGGCAATGATCCTGCAGGCCGCCCGCTGGCGTTCGAGCCCCTGGCCGTCTTCTCCCACTTGTCCGTCAGTCGATACCCGACACAACCCGATGAGCTTCGTGGCACCACCCCCAGGTTCTCACCCGCCTGAAGGTGCGTCTAGCAGGTCTGGTGCAAATTTACAACTAAAAAAACCACTTCAGCCCGAACGTGACCTGGAAGTTGTCGGCGGAGATGTAGTCAGTGACCGAGGGGGTCTTGACCGAGGAGAGGTCCAGGGAGCCGGCCGCATCGACCTTGAGCGGCTGGGAGGAAACCACGACCCGGTCGACCTGCGGGACGAGCATGAGGAACTCGGTGCTCAGTGCCAGGTGCCGGCCGACGTAGAGCTCCATGCCGCCGCCGCCGTGGTAGGAGCGCTTCGTGGCCGAGGCCTTGAACATGTCGGTGAATTCCGAGCTGCCCGTTCCGGCGGCCAGGTAGACCGACACGATCCGGGTGGGCACGACGTAGAGCAGGGCACTGGCCCGAAGCGACGAGGCGTAAATCTCACCGTGGCCCACTTCGTTTTCGCCCGCGAAGTTGTAGTTGAAGTCGAAGCCAAGCACCTTGAGCATCTTGATCCGGACGTTCAGCTCGGAAACCACGTCGTTGACGCTGCCGCCGGTGATCGGGACCACGTGTGCGAGGCCAACCGAGGAACCCAGGCCCATGGTCAGGAGGGAGGTGCTGTCCGCCCGGGCCTCGCTGGCGAGTCCCAGGGCCACCACCGCTGCTGCCATCATCATCTTCCAGTTGCTCGTCTTCATGGTATCTTCTCCGTTTGTGCCGGAGTCGCTCGTTTTCAACCGCCGAAAGCGGGCGCCCGTTACGGCAATGAGGTAGTGTGGTTTAGGACTTTTTTTTCCCCTTGGAACGTGGTTGACTTGGGCAGGAAAATGGCCCGCCCGGCGAGGTCCGGAGGGCTGTGAGGGAGGGACACATGGGATTGCCGGGAAGACAGGAGGCGTTGGCGCTCCTTCGGCAGCACGTGAAGCAGGAGAACCTGGTGAGGCACATGCTGGCTACCGAGGCCATCATGAGGGCTCTTGCCCGACGCCTTGGAGGGGACGAGGAGCTGTGGGGGATCTCGGGGCTCCTGCACGACCTCGACCTGGAGATAGTCGACAACGACATGAACCGTCACGCCCGGACCACGGTGGGAATCCTGCAGGGGATCGGGTTCCCCCAGGAAGGGCTCGACGCGATTCTCGCCCATAACGGGGACGTGCTCGGCATCCAGCTCAGAAACAACTTCGAGCTTGCCATGACCGCGGCGGAAACCATCACGGGGCTCGTGGTCGCCTGCACGCTGGTTTATCCGACCCGGAAGGTCGCCGACGTACAGGCTGCCTCCATCCGCAAGCGCATGAAGGAGAAGCGGTTTGCGGCAAACGTGAACCGGGACCGCATCCTCGAGATCGAGAAGACCGGCATCAGCCTGGACGAGCTCATCGACATCTCGCTTCAGGCCATGCGGGGAGTCGCGGCGGACATCGGGCTGTAGCCGGGGCTGGGGGCGCCGGAACCCTGCTTCAGAGAGCCTGGCTCAGGCGAGCCTTCCACTCACGCAGACCGTCCAGGTAGGCCGTGACCATGGCGGAAGCGCGCTCGGCCGGGACGGCCCCGAGGGAGCGGAGCACCTCGGCCACGACCGGAGCGGCAGCAGCCCCCTGGTCGTCCGCCTTGTAGTACACCTGGGTGCGCCGGGTCAGGAGATCCTCGACCGTGGAAGCGTGCTCGTGGAGCACCGAGAAGTGAACGTCGGCCAGTCGGAGAGGAGCGGTTCCGGGCAGGGGCTCGAGCAGGCTGCGGTCTTCCCGTGCCATGTCGAAAAGCTGGACGGCCCGGCTGCCCAGCCGGTCCACCGATGCCGTCACCCAGTCGGCAGGGAGGTCGTTGAACTCGGCTGTCAAGGCGGCAGGATCGGAGCCCGTGCCGCCCGGAAGCGGACGAGTCTGGGTGGAGCAGGGGCGGAATCGGAGGTCACAGCGGCGCTCCAGGGCTCCGGCTGCACGGTCGGTGACCCGTTCCGCCATGAGGCGCCAGGTGGTGAGCTTCCCTCCGGCCACGGCCAGGAATCGGTCGTCGTAGAGCTCGATCTTCTCTTCGCGGGAGACATCCGACGGGTTGACGGGAGCGGTCGGATCCACTTCGTCTTCGGGGGCCACGAGAGGGCGAAGCCCGGCCCAGACGGAGACGACGTCCCCGACTCCGAGATGGGCGTCCGGGAAGTAGTGGTTGACACAATCCAGAAGGTAGCGGGCGTCCGCTGCCTCGACGGTGGGCTCGGCAGCCGGATTGGGGTAGTCCGTATCGGTGGTGCCGACGTACGTGTGCGTCCCCCACGGAATGGCGAAGATCACCCGGTGGTCGGGCTGCGTCTTCATGACCAGGGCATCGAGAATGGGGAGGCGGTCGCGGCGGACCACGAGGTGCACCCCCTTGGTCGGGCGGAGCCAGCGAGGGGTCGACGGAACCGCTTTCCCGAGCAGCCCGTCGGTCCAGGGGCCGAGCGCGAGCACGACCAGTCGGCCTCGGGCCGTCCATGTAGTACCCGAAGACGCGTGCCGGATCTGCAGGGCCGCACCGGCTCCGTCGGCAGCGATATCGACGACCTCGTTGCACGGCAGGACGACGGCACCGGATTGGACCGCATCGAGGGTGACTTCCAGAGTAAGGCGTGCGTCGTCGGTGGCGCAGTCGAAATAGCGGGCACCGCCGGTGAGGGCCATGCCACGGAGCCCGGGGGCCCGGGTCTGGGCCTGGGAGGGGGAGAGGGTGGAACGGGACCCCGGCGTGCGGAACGCGGAGAGCATCGAGTAGACGAGCGTGCCCGCATTGAGGGTGGCGAGGCCCGGGCTTTGCCCCTCGTAGGCCGGGAAGAGGAACGGGAGCGGGCGGGCCAGATGCGGGGCGGCTTTCATGAGGTGCCACCGCTCGGACACGGATTCGTGGACCAGGCCGAGCTTGAGCTTCTCGAGGTAGCGCAGCCCGCCGTGGATGAGGCGGGAGGAGCGGCTTGAGGTTCCCTGCGCAATATCTCCCCGTTCGAGGAGGAGCACCGTCATGCCACGAAGGACGGCGTCTCGGGCCACCCCGGCCCCGGTGATGCCACCGCCGACCACGACGAGGTCGAAGAGCTGCCGGGATGCTATGGTGTGAAGACTGTTGCTGTCGACGATAGAAAACCGGGAGGGGGCCCCCATCTTACTTCTGTTTGGCCCTGGGAGCAGTCGGCATGAGGGAGAGCACGGCCTGCATGCTGGCGTAGCTCAGCCCCACTGCCACGACAATTCCACCCACCACGATGCCGAGAGTTGCGAGCGCTTCCATCGTACGAGCCTCCGAGAATCAGCAATCGTTCACCCGCGTCCGGCCCAACCTTGCCGCAAGGCGCACCTTCAAGGTTAGCGTACTCTGCCAGACCGTCAAAAAAGCAGCAAGCAAAAAGCGCTCCAATCTGCCGGCGGGGTGATGTAGAGTCGAACGGGAGCGTGAGGGGATGCCAGATTTTGCTGGGGGAAGCCGTGAGCAAAGCGGATGCGGATCGCAAGGTGGTGGACGAGTTCCTGGAGTACCTGCGGTTCGAGCGGAACCTGTCGGCCAACACCATCCTGGCGTACGAGACAGATCTCCTGCAATTCCTTAGTGTTCTGCACGAGCGGTTCGGCAAGAGCCTCAGTCAGGCGGGGCGGGACGACGTCGTGGGATTTCTCGAGGTGCGTCTGCGGGACGGGACCGAAGCCCGAACCCGGGCGCGTCAGCTTTCCGCCTTGCGCCGCCTGTTCCAGTACCTGGTGACCGAGGGGCGGATTCCCGCGGACCCGACGGAGCTCATCGAGCCGATGAAGCTGCCCCTCCGCTATCCATCGGTGCTGACGATGGAGGAGGTGGCCCGACTGGTGGAGGCCCCGGACCGGGAGACGCCGGAGGGGATTCGGGATCGGACCATGCTCGAGGTGATGTACGCGGCCGGGCTGCGTGTGAGCGAGGCCTGCGGGCTGAACCTCGACTGCCTCTATCTGGGGGAGAGGTTCGTGCGGGTGGATGGGAAGGGGAGCAAGCAGCGGCTGGTTCCGCTGACCTCGTCCGCGGTCCATTGGCTCGAAATCTACCTGGACGGTGCCAGGGTGCGGCTGCTGGCCAGTGCCACGAGACTGCATCCGGAATCAAGGCAGCGGGTGTTCGTGAGCCGGAGGGGGAAGGGGTTGACCCGGCAGGCGGTCTGGAAGCTCATCCGCCAATACGCGCTGGCGGTCGGGCTCAAGGACGATGTGCATCCGCACATGCTGAGGCACTGCTTCGCCACGCACCTGCTCGTGAACGGTGCGGATCTGCGGGTGGTCCAGGCGATGCTGGGGCACTCCGACATCTCGACGACCGAGATTTACACGCACCTGACTCGGGATGATCTCCGGGATGCCTTCCGGGCGTTCCACCCTCGCGCATGACGCGCGCTGCCTCTTCTTGGTAAAAGGATATTCCCCTTGACTTGAACGGGGCCGCTTGGTCTACTCCCGCGGTTGTCGGCACCTTGAGCTGACTGGTTGTTGAATGTCAAAGTTGAAGAATATCGCCCAGTTCAGGAGGAACAGGTAATGAGCCACCAGAGTATCAGGGAGATGCGGGCGGCACACCGGGTCCTTGCCGAGATGAAGTTCGACCGGCAGGAGTTGTCCCACGGCTATGCGGGCCGATGGCTGAGGGTGGACCTGTCAAACAACCGGATCGAGCTGAGGCCGGTGACGCAGCAGATGAAGGACCTCTTCACGGGTGGCAAGGGGTTCGACTTGTGGCTCACTCTGCACGAGGTGGGGAAGGAGACCCGGTGGGACAGCCCCGAGAACCCGATCTGCTTCTCGTCGGGGCCTCTGGGGGGGACGATGTCGTTTCCCGGGTCGGGCAAGACGCTGGTGACGGCCATTTCACCGTCGACGCACTCGATGATGGACTGCAACGTGGGCGGCTTCTTCGGCCCCTACCTGAAGTTTGCCGGGTTCGATGCCCTGATGGTCATCGGCAAGGCCGGGGAGGAGGTCGTGGTGGTCATCGATGCGGTCCAGCGGCGGGTTTCCATCGAGGCGGCCCCGCGGGAGAGCATCGATTCGCACGTGGTGGCGGAGGAGCTGACGGAGATGTACGCGGACAGCGAGCCGGACAAGCGGAACATCGCCGTGGTGTCGGCCGGTCGGGCAGCGGAGTACACCCGGCTGGGCGTCCTGAACTTCTCGTTCTGGGATTGGCGGCGGCGGGTTCCTCGCCTCAAGCAGGCCGGCCGCGGCGGCATCGGGACGGTGTTCCGGAACAAGAGGGTCAAGGCACTGGTGTTGAAGAACCGAGGAATCACGCCGGGGTGGCGCATCACGGAATCCGAGGCGCAGCGGCGGGTGGATTCCCGGCTTCCGGGGAGCGGACCCTGCTCCGGGCAGCTCGTGGCGGAAGTGGTGGCCCGGCATGGTGCGGACAAGGCCCGCGTGGTCCCCATGCTCCAGGACATACGAAATGCGGCAGGGCCCGTGACCGCGGACGTGGTCAAGCAGGTCGGGCTGATGACCGGTGTGCCGGAGCGGGAGCTGTTCCATGCGGCCACCTTCTACGGGCTCACCGATGCGGCTTCCGAAGGGGAGCCGAGGCCGGCTTCCGCAGTGGCCGGGATGGCGGCGTTTGCCACGGCTCAGCTGTTCGGCAACGGGGAGCTGCCCCTGCCGAGGCGGGAGAGCTGGAAGCGGTTCCTGGCCCCGGGGTCTATGCGGAGCGTGGAGAAGCTGCACGCGGAGAAGGGGGAGGCGCTGACGGCGCAGGAAGTCTTTGCGGGCCTGGGTGGCAACGGTGCGTGGGACCCCGCAAGCCTGTTCGAAGGGTGCTGCCCGGGCAGCCTGATCGAGAGCCTGGCCGAAAAGTCGTGCGGTGCCTGCACCCCCTGTCGGGAGGGGCTGCACGTCTGTGCGGAGCTCCTGGGCAAGCCGGTGACGGAGGAAACCGCAGCGGTCGTGCGGGACGTCACGGACCTGATGACCGCCGCGTGCCAGTGCAATTTCGGCCGGAGCGCCGGGAAGGCGGTGGCCGCGGTGATGGCGGACGGTGGACCTGCCGGGAATGACTGCTGTTCCGAAGGAAAGGAGGTGAAGTAGCCATGGCGGACAAGATCTCCATTGTCGTGAACGGCAAGGCCGTGGAGGTTCGCAAGGGCGTACGGCTCCTGGAGGCGGTCAGGGAAGGGGGAGCGACGGTGCCGACCCTCTGCCGGCACAAGGACCTCATGCCCCTGGGCAGCTGCCGGCTGTGCATGTGCGAGATCGAGCAGGACGGGAAGCGGCAGCTCGTGACGGCCTGCGACTTCGTGGTCGAGGGGCCGCTGTCGGTGCAGACCGAATCGCCCGATGTGGTGCGGCATCGCAGGACGCTGGCGGAGCTTTACCTGCGCCGATGGCCGAACGTGGCGGCCGTCAAGGCGATTGCACGCAGGACCGGCGTGACGAGCTCCCGCATGAGCGGGCAGTTCGAGGAGACCGATTCGAGCTCGTGCATCCTCTGCGGGCGGTGCACCGCGGCCTGCGAGGAGTTCGTGCTCGAGCGGATCATCGGTTTTGCCGGCCGGGGCATGGAGCGCCACGTGGCCATGCCGTTCCACCAGGTGGACTCCCACTGCATCGGGTGCACGTCCTGCGCCCACGTCTGTCCGACCGGGGCCATCGAGATCATCGACGACCTGAATCGGCCCGCGGACCCGCGCAAGATTCAGAGCGCGGGGATGAAGGTGAATGCCGAGCTGGCCACGCTCGACACTCAGCAGTGCCGGATGCGGGAGATGGGCACGCTCAACATCCTCCAGGTCATGGACAAGTACGACCTGCTTCCGGTCCACAACTTCCAGTACGGCTCCCACGTCGATGCCAGGAAGATCTATGGGACCGTGTTCCGGGACCGGTACCTGACTCAGGGGCAGGCCGACGGGTGCTGGCCAGGCTGCTCCATGGCCTGCGCCAAGACAGCGGACGGGTTCGAGCTGAAGTCCGGTCCCTACAAGGGGCAGAGGGTCACCGTGGACGGGCCCGAGTATGAGACCGGGGGCGGCTGCGCCAACATGGGCTGCTTCGACCCGCATTTCGTGCTCGAGTTCAACTTCTACTGCGATACTTACGGGGTCGACACGATTTCGATGTCCACGGTCATCGCATTCGTGATGGAAGCTTTCGAGGCGGGCGTGATCACCCCCGAGGATACCGGCGGGCTCGAGCTTCGCTTCGGGGCCTGTGACGAGTCGCTCGAGCTGCTGCACCAGATGGCCCGCGGAAAGGGCTTTGGCGTGCTGGTGGGGCAGGGGGTGCGCTGGCTCAAGGAGCGCTGGATCGAAGAGGGACGCGGCGATCCGCAGTTCCTGCGCGACATCGGCATGGAGGCCAAGGGGCTCGAGTACTCCCAGTACGTCTCCAAGGAGTCGCTCGCCCAGCAGTGCGGGTACACCATGGCAATCAAGGGACCTCAGCACGACGAGGCCTGGCTGATCTTCATGGACATGGTCAACAACCAGCTCCCGACGTTCGAGCTGAAGGCCGAAGCCCTGTACTACTTCCCGCTCTGGCGGACCTGGTTCGGGCTGATGGGCCTGTGCAAGCTGCTCTGGAACGACGTTGTGCCCGCGGACAACTACAGAGAGAAGGAGCCGCACAAGATCCCGGGCCACGTGCGGAACTACTTCAAGTACTTCGAAGGAATGACCGGCAAGGAGCTGGATGAGCAGAAGATGCTCGACCAGTCGGCCCGGGTCTACAACCTCCAGCGCTGCATGAGCTACAGGTTCGGCAAGGGGACCCGAGAGCACGACCTGCCTCCGTATCGGGCAGTGGGGCCGGTGACTGTCAGGGAGTATGAATCCCGAGCGGAGCGCTATGACAAGCAGCTGCGCGAGCTGCTGGGCATCGATCCGACCGGCCTGACCACGCAGGAGAAGATGGCAAAGCTGCGGGCGCATCGTGAGGAGCAGTACAGCAAGACCATGGAGGTGGTCTACCGGCGTCGTGGCTGGAATCGTAACGGAGTGCCGACGCTGGCCCGCCTCCGGGAGCTCGGCATCGACCTGCCTGAGATTGTGGCGCTGGTGGCCGACGGCCAGGAGCCCGAGGCATGATTTCGGTCAACGGCAACCTGAGCGTGCCCTGGACCGAAGGGTTGACCGTCGGCGGCGTGCTGCAGGCACTGGGGTGGGACTACGTGCTCATCGCGGTGAGCATCGACGGCGTCTTCGTTGCCCCCGAGGATTTCGATTCCCGGCTCGTGCCCGACGGAGCTTCGATCGAGGCTATCCACATCGCGCACGGCGGGTGAGCGCTACCGCACCCGCTTCTTTGTCGCGTTGAACGATGTATCTCACAAGGTCAACACCCTATACCCGTGGGTATGTCAGTCGAAGAC
Source organism: uncultured Myxococcales bacterium (assembly GCA_903895725.1). Taxonomy (GTDB): domain Bacteria; phylum Myxococcota_A; class UBA9042; order CAIXZC01; family CAIXZC01; genus CAITUV01. The sequence goes on from CAITUV010000043.1 coordinate 216,943, forward strand.
TTCTTGACTCAGCGGTCCGCGGTGACTTACACTGCTATACATTGGTCCAGAGGAGTAGGAACGGGGGGCAACGATGACTCCGGGGTTGCCGGGCTGGCTGAGAGGTACGGGCGAGATCCCCATGCCGACCGAGGCGCAGGGGGAGTACCGTGCCGAGCAGGCGGACCGGACCTTCGTGGCCGGACGATGGCTTGCCGGGCTCGTCCTCGTGCTGATGCCGATGGTGATGCAGCTGGACGAGAAGTTCCTTCCGGGCATGCGGGATGTCCTTTTCTGGCGCATATTGGGGCTGGTTGGGGCCGCTGTGTTCATGGCGTACTCGCTCCACCGGCGTTGGCACCGGCCCAGGCTGACGCTGGCGCTGCATTGCGTTACGATGATTGCGATGATGTGGTGCATGTGCGGGCTGAACATCGTGGTGCTGAGCGGGAAGCTGGCGACGCCGGACGTCGCCCGCTCCGGGGTACAGGGGGCGCTGCTTCTGGGGGTGTTCGGGGCGTTCGCCTTTGCCTCGGGAGCACGCAACCTTCTACCGCTCGTTTTCGGGAGCACCATGTTGCCCATGTATGTGTGGCTCTCCATGACCGGCGAGGTGACTCAGGAGGAATGGTCGCTGTTCATGGATCCGACGATCGTCGCGATTGCAGCGATGGCCATGGCGAGGAACGTCGAGAAGCAGGTGCGGCGGGAGTTCCTGGTCCGACGCATGGCGGTCGTGAGCCGGGCCGAGCTGGAAATGCGCCTGGAGGAGCTTCGTGAGGTCAACCGGCGCCTGCAGTCCGAGATGGAGGAGCGCACCCGCCTGGAGGGGGACCTGCGGCGGCATGCCCAGGAGCTGGTCACCGCCAACGTGCTGCTGGAGAAGGAGACGGAGGAGCACCGGGTCACCGCTGGCCGACTGAACGCGTATGCCCAGACGCTGCGCCAGTCGAACGAGATGCTCGAGCAGTTCACCTACGTGGCCTCGCACGACCTGAAGGAGCCGTTGAGGACGGTCTCGAGCTTTCTTTCCCTGATTGCGAGACGGCTGAAGTCGCTCGAGGTACAGGATGCCAAGCTGGGCGAGTACATCGGGATTGCCGTTTCCGGTGCGCTCCGGATGGATCGGCTCATCGATGCGCTGCTGAGTTACTCCCGGCTTCGGAGCAAGGCCGAGCCGTTCGTCGCGGTGGACCTGAACGTGGTGGCGACGGAAGCGATGGCAAACCTCGCGGCCGCAGTGTCGCAGGCGAGGGGAACGATCGTCGTGAATCCGCTGCCGACGGAAGTGCGAGGGGACCGGCAGCAGCTCGTGGCCCTGTTCCAGAACCTGTTTTCCAATGCGTTGCGTTACTGCCGGAAGGACGAGCCGCCCCGGGTCGTGGTGAGCGGGGGGAAGGGCGAAGAGGGGGTCTCCATCTCCGTGGCGGACAATGGAATCGGAATCGAGCCCCAGTACCATGAGAGGATCTTCCAGGTGTTTCAGCGGCTCCATTCGCGTGGCGAGTACGAGGGAACCGGGATCGGCCTGGCCATCGTCCGCCGCATCGTGGAGCGGCATGGCGGCCGCGTGTGGGTGGAAAGCGAGCTGGGAAAAGGGGCCACGTTTCACTTCACACTCGGCGGCAGCGATATGATACACTGAGTCTGCCCCGGTAGGACCAGTCCCCACGAGGAGCGACAATGTGGCACGCATGGAGCATGAGGCTCGCAGGTACGGCGAGGCGTGGTCTCCTGATGGCGGTCATCTCTGTGCTGGCTGCCTGCTCTGCGGACGGAGCGGGGGGGCTGGACGGCGGCGGCCCAGGCGGGGACGCTCTGCCCGGTGGTGGAGGGGGCGACGGGAGCACGGTTGACCTTCCGATGGGGAGCGAGGTTCCGGAGGGAGCCGATGTTCCCGTGATCATCGGGACTCCGAAGATCGACCTGGAAGTGGACCCGTTCAATTCGTGCGGCTGCGGCGACCTGGTGGGCGAGGAGCAGCCGGGGGCCTGCGGGCGGTATCTCGGGGCCTACGGTGCGCTGGCGGTCAGGGCTCGGGTGACGGGAGTATCTCCCCCGGTGGAGGATGGAGTCGCAAAGGTCGAGCTGCGATACGTTGCGGATTCGGGGGAGGAGGTGCTGCTGGCCGCGGACTCGCTGCCGGGGGCTGATGGCGAGACGTTCGTGCTCCCGTTTGATGCCAGCGCGCTGCCGGCGGATGCGGCACCGCCCGCCCAGGAGGCGTTTGGTAAGCTTCACCTTCGCTTCGTGGCGCTGGCGGCACCGTTGCCCGACGGCACGACGCTCGCCCCGGCGGTACGAAACATCGAGGCCGTGCTCGACCTGTCCAAGCCGTTCCTGGACGTGTTGGCACCAGAGGCTGGAGCGGAGATCCTGTACCCGTATTCCGCCATTCTCCCTTACGAGATGAAGGCGGGGGATGCCGGGGCGGGGCTGGAGCGGATCGACGTGTACCTGCATTACAACCTCAAGGCATCGATCCAGCAGTCCATCGAGCACCCGTGGCTGAACGAGGTCTACAGCGGGACGGCGAGCGTGGGCTTGCCCACGGGCCCGGTGGCCCTGCTGGAAATCGTGGCACGGGATTGCGTCGGGAATTGGACGCTGAAGACCCGGACGGTGGCGGTCGTGCCGCCAGCGCCGGACCTGCTGGAGAGTGCGGAGATTCCCTGCGTGGACGGGGAGGACCCGGCGCCGGTGCGACTGCGCACCGGTCTTGGCGACAAGGAGGATTCGAGGCAGGAGCTGCTGCTGGCCACGACCTCGGGAGTGAAGGTCTCGTGGGGATTGCCGGCCGGGCTGATGGCGGACTTCGTGGACGTGGGGCTGCCGGGGAAGACCTTTGACGCGGCCTTGTCGGACGTGACTGGCGACGGAGTGCCGGACCTGGTGGTGCTGCGGTTCACGGGGGAAGAGGAGAAGCCATACGCGGTTGCGCTCCTTCGGCAGGAGGCGAGCGGAGGGGTCGGCAAGCGGACTTTCGTGAAAGAGGAGGAGATCGCGGTCGAGGGCAGTCCGTTCCTCCTCGAGGTTGCGGACGTGGACGGGGATTCATTCCCGGACGTGCTGGTGGCCGACGACGAGGAGGGGAACGCCGTGGCCCTGCTGCGGCACTCGGGCAAGTCCGGGGAGGACGATGGAACCGCCTGGTTCGAGGCGCCCAAGCTGTTTACCGGAACCGGGAGCATCTCCTGGCTCGATGCTGCGGATGTGAACAGCGACTCGCTCGTGGACCTCGTGCTGGCTCGAGGGGATGCCGGCGTGGTGTCGGTGTTCGTGAACAGCGGAGGAGGTGTGTTCCCCATGGCCAAGGACACGCTTCTCATCGGCAAGAACCTGCCGTTCCTCGACGTGGCCGATTTCACGGGGGACGGCAACCCGGACGTAGCGGTGTTCGTCAAGGAGTTCATGTCGGCCTACTCGATCCTGGGAGACGGCACGGGCTATTTCACCCCTCTGGCAGTGGGGGAGGGGGAGGACAAGCTGGCGTTCCTGGTCAAGAACATGTCCGGGATGCTGAACCCGGAGATGCCGTCGCCGGTCCTGTACACGTCGGGGCGGGTGGTGCATGCGGGGGGAAGCTCGAACTCGCTGGTGACCGGGGATTTCAACGAGGACGGCAAGCAGGACGTGGCCATCTGCGAGTCGGAGATGGGGCTCGTGCAGCTCTTCCATGGAGTCGGGGACGGGTCGTTCGTGGAGTCGATGTTCCTGAATGCCGGGGACGACCCGTTCTCCCTGGTGACCGGCGGATTCAATGATGGCTCCCACAAGGATTTTGCAGTGGCGGAAAAGGGGGTGTGCGGGGCTCGGCTGCTGCTCGACTACCGCCTGCACCTGGCGGGAAAGCTGACGAACTGGTGCCTCGGGGAGCCACCCGGCTGTCTGGACGAGGGCAAGCCGGGGTGCAACTGCCGGTGCGCCTGCCATTGCCCGACGCCGGAGTCCTGCACCTGGAAGTGCGGATTCCTGCCGGACGATGATGCCGCGTGCGAAGATCCGTCTCCCTGCGAGGGATTCGAGTCGAAGGACTGCTCCTGCAATGCGACCTGCAGCTGCAAGTGCACGAGTCTGGGGGTACCGAGCTGCAAGTGGGAGAAGGAGACGGTGTTCGAGGGGGTTCCCACGTGTGTCGGGGCCGCGCCCGAGTGCGGGGGAGACGGGGCAGTGCCGCAATGCGAGTGCGGGGCGGAGTGTCGGTGCGGCTGCCTGGCGGACGGGGAGTCCTGGTGCGCCTGGGATACCGTGTGGAACTACGGACCGGAGCCCACATGCCCGCAGTCGCCGGGATGCAAGGCCGGGGAGTGCACCGGTATCGGCTGGTGCCCGGGGGAGGGGAAGCCGGGACAGCAGTGCGTGTGCGGCTGCGGCTGTGGCTGCAATTGCGGCTGCAACGGCACGTGCTCGGATGACGGGAGTGGCTTTGGCGTGGATGCCACGTGCAAGAACGACTGCCTCTGGTCCTGCCATTGGCTGGATCCCGGTGAGGCGGGCGAGGCCGCGCTGTGGACCTGTTCGATGGAGATCCCCATGCCGGTATCGGGCCGGCCCACGGACGGTCGGATCAAACCCAGGAGGTTGGGGCACGGGGACTTCGACCAGGACGGGACGATGGACGTGGTGCTCGGGCTGGACAAGGCCCCGGTGCACCGGTGCGGTGTGCCGGAATCTGGCGCAAAACCCACTCAGAACCCCATCGTCGTGATTCCGGGGAAGCAGACCGCGGTGGCGAGTCTCATGATGATGCTGAGCGCCCTGCCCGAGATGGCCTCGGGGGAGCTCAGCTCGCTGGTCGTGGCGGACACGGACGGCAACCCGTACCCGGACCTGTTCGTGAGCGTGCTGGGCGAGGGAACATTTGTCGAGAAGCCGCCCAAGTTCGTGCCGAATGCCGAGCTCCTGGTCGGTGGACTGTGGGCCCAGTACGAGTCGGACCCGAACCTTCCGCCCGGCCCGTCCAATTGCCACATGAAGCCGGATGCGGTTCACGTCCCCGGCGTCTTCCGGGCTTCGGGCGGGCTCATTCTTCCCGGAAAGCCGGTCGCAGCGGGGGGAGCGGACCTGTTTGGCCCGGCCCCGCATGCGGACCTGGTCGTTTCGGGGCAGCGGATCGGGACGCTCGGAGGGTCCAAGTACTTCCCTGAGAGCCTGTCCACGTACCCGCTCCTCTCGAGCGGAGACCTGGACGGTTGCACCGGCATGCTGTTTGCGTATTCGTCAACCTGTCTTCCCAAGGATGCGGTTGGCACGCTGACCTGCGAAGTCGACCCGGAGCTGCCGATGACGGGGAGCTGCGTACCGACGGACCAGTTCCTGGCTCCGGTCATCGGGACGACCCCGGTCGGGGTTGCGCTGGCCGACCTGGACAACGACGGCGTTCTCGATGTGGTGGTGGCCAACAAGGAGAGTGCCAACCTGTCGATTCTGCGAGGCGCAAAGGACGGCGATGACTACGTGCTGGCCCCTGCGGGCAAGCCGGTGCAGATGCTTTCCGTCGGCTCCGAGCCTCGGGACGTGGCGGCAGGGGACATCGATGGAGATGGCTGGGTCGACATCGCCACAGGGTTGTCGGACAAGGTGGCGGTATCGTGGGGAATGGACGGCGTGTCGTTCATGTCCCCGACCTACATTGCCGAGGCACCGGGATGTGCCAAGGCCGCTCCGGTCCAGGTGGTGGTGGCCGACGTGAACGGGGACGGCCGCAGCGACGTGGCGGTGCTGTCCCAGCCGGCCCGCGAGGTGCTCGTGCACTACTCGGCACCTGGACGGACCTTTGTCGGGCCCATCTCATTCCCCACCGGCAACATGCCGGTGGATCTCGACGCGGTCGACCTCAATGACGACGGGTGCCTCGACTTCCTGGTCGCGAACTCGACGTCCCGTACCTTGTCCGTCCTGATCAACGATTGGTGCTTCGACCTGTGACCCGAGTAATGAGTCTCTATTTGATCAACTTGCCTCGGCCGGTGGCAATCCAGGCGAAGTTGAGCAGGAGCTTGAACCCCGGCGGAGAGCCGGCCGAGCAGCCGCAGTTCATTACGCAGCCCCAGTCGCCGCCGACGAAGGCAACCCAGCCGTTGCCGACCTTCTTGCCGGACACATAGGGAGAGGATCCCCGGTGCACGATCTCCTGGACGCCGCCGGCCAAATTGAGCTGTCCCCCCTGGTCCCAGCCGCCGGTCTGGCTGAACTCGGACTCGTTGAACTTGAACGGATAGTTGTACAGGTCCGACGGGAGGATGAACTGCGAGGCGGCGCCGGGACCTGACGTGCTTCCGCCCCAGGAAATGGACAGGCCGAAGTGCTGGTTGAGGTCCACGACACTGGCACCGCCGCAGTCGTCGAAGATCAGGACGCCGCCCTTGTCGACCCAGGTCTTGAGCTTGGCCTGGTGATCGGCCGGAATCACGAAGTCGCCGTGGCTGTGGTAGTAGAGCACGTCGAGCTTGCTGAGGTCCTCGCTCCCCACGTCAGTGAAGTGCTGGCTGTAGGAGAGGTCGCATGTGGCAGCCGCTTCCTTCTCAGTCGTGACCTCGAGGCCGGTTATGGAAGTGAACTCGGGGCCCGAGCCGTTGATGGTTCGCAGCACTGCAAGCTGGTCTCCGCCCAGGTCGCCCCAGTTGGCAAAGCCGATCCGCACCGTGCACTGCTGCGTGACCGACTGGGTGACCGTGGTGCACCCGCTGGTCACCTGGACCTGCTGCGTACCGTCGAGGATGTAAGCCAGATCCACGGTCCCCGTGGCTCCCGGAGCGATGCCGCCTGCCGGCAGGGTGAAGCCGACGGAGTTGCCGTCGACCTTGACGTCCAGGGCGGTGAGGGCGGCCTCGCCCTCGTTCTTCACGCTGAGCGACTTGCAGGCAATGCCGGAAAGCGACATCTTCCAGTTCTCGTCGACTTTCCCGTCGCAGTCGTTGTCGAGCTGGTCGCAGGCTTCCGCCTGGGGCTGGCCGGCCTTGGCCGTGCACTCGACGTCCGTGCCGAGGGCGTTGCACTGAAGGACGCCTTCCTTCTTGCAGATGCCAAGTCCATCGCTGCACGGGGCACCGACGGTCCACAGCTCGTCGGTCTGGCCGTTGCAGTCGTTGTCGAGGGAATCGCACAGCTCGACCTGCTGCCCTTCGAGCGGGTCGCAGGTCTGCGGCTTGCCGCCGACGCAGTTGTCCACGGTGTGCTCGCAGATTCCCTTTCCGCAGGTCGTTGCTCCGAGCTCCTCGTCGATGCTTCCGTCGCAGTCGTTGTCCTTGCCGTCGCAAATCTCCGGAGCGGGCGTGCCCTCCTTCGCATTGCAGCTCACGTCGAGGCCGCCGGCCGCACAGACCCAGGTCCCGATGGCGTGGCATTCGCCCTTGCCGAGCTCGCACGGGTCACCCACGGGCCAGAGCTCGTCGACGTCACCCTGGCAGTCGTTGTCCTTGCCGTCGCAGATCTCCGCCGCTGCCCCTTCCAACGGGTCGCAGGTCTGCGTCTTTCCCCCGACGCAATTGTCCACGGCGTGGACACACACTCCGAGGCCGCAGGTCGAAGTTCCCAGGGCCTCGTCGGTCTTGCCGTTACAATCGTTATCCTGGCCGTCACAGGTTTCCAGACCCGCTCCTTCGAGTGGGTCGCAGCTCTGCGTCTTTCCCCCGACGCAATTGTCCACGGTGTGCTGGCAGACACCCAGGCCGCAGGTCGTCGAGCCCAGGCCTTCGTCCACCTCACCCTGGCAGTCGTTGTCTTTGCCGTCGCACAGCTCCGGGGCTTCCGGGCGGACCGTCGGGTCGAAGGGCGCACAGTCCTTGGAGTCGACGGCACCGTCGTTGTCGTCGTCCTCGTCGCACGCGTTGCCCTCCTTGTCCTTGTCGAAGTCCCCCTGGTCCGGGTTGGCAACCTTGGGACAGTTGTCCGAGACATCGGGAACGCCGTCGTTGTCGTCGTCCAGGTCGACGCAGTCCGCCTTGCCATCCGAATCGAGGTCAGCGAAGAGCTCGTCGACCTTCTTGTTGCAGTCGTTGTCGAGCCCGTCGCAGATCTCGTCCGCCCCCGGATAGACGGTCTCGTCGAGCGGCTTGCAGTCGCCACCGACCACCGCGGTGTACAGCTCGTCCGGGGCGCAGAGGCACTTGGTCTGCCCCTCGACGCCGAACCCGTCCTGGTCGAGGTCGAGCAGGTAGCTCTGGCAGCCGGCCGCACCCTTCTCGTCGACCTCGGAATCACAGTCGTCGTCAATGCCGTTGCAGGCCTCTTTGGCCAGGTGGGAGATGGCCGGGTCGGTGGGAGCACAGTCGGTCAGGTCGTTTTCCGAGTCGTTGTCGTCGTCGTCGTCGCAGGCATCACCGAGCGGATCCTTGTCCGCGTTGGACTGGTTCTTGTTGGGCACCGAAGGACAATTGTCGAGCGCATCCGCAATGCCGTCGCCGTCCTTGTCTCCGTCGCACGCATCCCCCTGGCCGTCCTTGTCCGAGTCGGCCTGCCCCGGGTTGGCAACGAGCGCACAGTTGTCGGAGTCGTCAGGGACTGCGTCGTTGTCGTCATCCGGGTCGCAGGCATCTCCCAGCTTGTCCTTGTCGGTATCCAGCCCGTCGGGGTTGAAAGCATCGGGGCAGTTGTCCAATGCGTCGGGGACCTCGTCGCAGTCCGCGTCCCAGACCGCCAGCTCGGGAAGGAAGCAGCCGAAGTCGCAGGCATCCCCGTACTTGTCCTTGTCCACGTCCGCCTGGTCCGGGTTGGGGACCGCAGGGCAGTTGTCCTTCTCGTCGATGACCGTGTCGCCGTCGTCGTCCCCGTCCACGCAGTCGGCCTGGCCGTCCTTGTCGAGGTCGGGGAAGCCGTCGTCTTTCACCGCGTTGCAGTCGTTGTCGTTGCCGTCGCAGATTTCCTCCGAGGCCCCCTCCAGGGGGTCACAGGCCTGGGGTACGCCGTCCACGCAATTGGGGGCGGTGTGCTGGCAGGCACCCTTTCCGCAGGCGCTCGATCCGAGTTGCTCGTCGATTTCCTTGTCGCAATCGTCATCCCCGCCGTTGCACTTTTCTTCGGCGCCGGGATGGATGGCCGCGTTGAACGGAGCGCAGTCGGTCAGGTCCGGGGCCTGGTCATTGTCGTCGTCGTCGTCGCAGGCATCCCCCTGCGAGTCGTAGTCGAAGTTGGCCTGGTCCGCGTTGGCCACCTTGGGGCAGTTGTCGATTCCATCGGCCACGCCGTCGAGGTCGTCATCTTCGGTCATGCAATCAGCAATGCCGTCCTGATTGGCATCGTCGAACTCTTCGTCCACGCTGCCGTCGCAGTCGTCGTCCTTGCCGTTGCAGGCTTCGACCGAGGCCCCCTCGAGCGGGTCGCATTCGCCCGGCACGCCCTCGCCGCAGTTGGGGACGGTATGCTCGCACTCACCCAGCCCGCACGTGGTCTGCCCCAGCTCTTCGTCGACCTTGCCGTCGCAGTCATTGTCCTTGGCGTCGCACGCTTCAGTCGTGGGGAACTGGGCGTCGCACGCGGCCAGGCCGGCATCGGAGCACTGGCGCTGGCCGATGCACTTGCCGGCATCGTTTTCGATGAAGCAGAAGGTCTTGGCACCGGAGGCGATGGCGATGCTGTTGCAGGTGCACTCGGTCCCCTCGGCAGGAACGCACTGCTCGGCAGTGCCTCCGCCGGCAAGGGGAGCCTCGGCGCAGACGAAGCCATCGGGACAGCCGACGGCACAGTCTCCTCCGCAGAAGCTGCCTGCGGCGCCGAGGTCGACGCAGCGTCCGCCCATGTCGATGTCGGGCGGGTTGCAGGGGCTGTTGTCCGAGCAGGGGATGCAGAGGCGGACGTGGACCGGCATGCACAGGTAGAGCACGTCGGGAGGCTGGGACATGTCCGCAGCGCAGGTCGTCCCGTCCGGGCACTCCTCGGTGCACGGCACGGTGCACATCTTCCCCAGGCTCCCCTCGACGCACAGGCCGGAGAGGCAATCGTCAGAACCCTCGCAGGGCCAGCCAAAGCCACCGTCCTGGAAGGTGTCGAGATCGACCAGCTCGCCGATCTCGAAGAGGACTTCGCCGGGGGTCCAGGGCTCCTCGGTTGCCTCCGCCGCGACCTCGGCGACCGTTTCGACCGAGGCCTCCGGCGCGGCACCATCGGGTATGGCCACCTCGTCTGCATCGGACTGGTTCTGGACGACCCCACCGGAACAGGATGCCGCACCCAGTGAGAGGACATAGAAGAACACGGCGAGATCTCTTCGCATCCCGAAGACTCCTTTTGCAGCAGTATGCTCAAATCCACCCGCAGCCGGGACCCCTATGATTCAAGGGTACCTCTGCGGTTTCAACCCCTCACTGTCCGTCCGGCGGCGGAGGCATGTAGCACGTCGGCCCCGGCACGTCCTTTTCCTGCACGACCTCGTCCTGCGTCTCGCCCGCGGTCACATCCGGATCGAACGGCGGCGCGTAGCAGGTCGGTCCGGGCACGTCCGGAAAGCCGCCGTCGTGGACGTCCGACACGGCATCGGGCGGCAGCGGCTTGTAGCAGGTCGGAACCAGGTCCTCCTGCGAGCCGACGTCCGCGTAGCAGGTCGGCTGAACTTCCCCGGGGGGCGTCACGATGTCGATGGCATAGCAGGTGGGTGCGGGATCATCCTGGACCTCGAGTGGGGGCATGTAACACATCGGGCCCTGATCCTGACTGTTGTCGGGAAGCTGGACATCCGCATAGCAGGTGGTTTGCGGCTCGTCCGGGACGTTCATGTCCGGGGCATAGCACAGCACCTGGTCCGGCTGGGGCTGCATGTCGGAGTAGCAGAGCTGCTGGACGTCCTGGACGTCCTTGGGCCCGTTGGCCGTTCCGTCATCCTTCTCTGCCGGGCACCCCACCATGAGCATGCCGCCGCCCAGCAGGGTGAGCACCGTGGCCCACAGCGACACGCGCCAGCGGTACAGCCGGGTGCCTCGCTTCTTCCCGCCCGCGATCAGCAGAACGCCGATCACCGCGACCAGGGCTCCCACCAGGATCCATTTCCAGGCTGCGACCGCCATCGTCTTCATGAGGTTCTCCTCGATAGGCCGGCGAGCGGGCCTACTTCACGTCCGGGGGAAGAGGATCGTAGCACATGATCTGGACGTCCTCTTCCTTCGAGTCGGTCTTGACATCCTGCTCGGTCCAGTCGGGAGGAAGGGGGGCGTAGCAGGTGACCTGCACGTCGGGAGTAGCCGTGCCTTCGTCGACCATGTCGAGCGCCACCAGGTAGCAGGTCGGTCCCAGATCCGGTTGAATGGTGGTACCGTCGGGCTCCACGGTATTGCCGTCCGGTTTGACGTCCATGATCGGCTCGTAGCACATGACCGGGATATCCTCTTCCTTCTGGTCGGCCCTGACATCCTGCTCGGTCCAGTCGGGCGGACGGGGAGCGTAGCAAGTGACCTGCATGTCGGGCGGCGGCAGCAGGTCGGCCTGGGCGTCGGGTTGAACCGTCTGCTCCTGAAGGAGGTCGCCGGGCGGGACCGCAGCGTAGCATTGGGAGGTTCCGGGCAGCTCACAGCCGCTCATCGTGGCCCCCAGAGAAATCAGGCCGATGCCTCCCATCAGGGACAGCGCCAGGGTCCACATGGCCATGCGCCAGCGGTAGGTGCGGGTGCCGCGCTTGCGCCCCAGCCCGAACAGCAGCAACCCGCCGACTGCGGCTACAAGCACCGCAATCACGATCCATTTCCACGCGGCCAAGGTCATTGCCTTCATGGTACCCTCCACCCGACATGCGCCTGTAGCATACTCCGTGAAGGACGTGTGCGCAACGGCGCGTGTTATTGTTGATCCCGGGCGTGAGCACGACTAGGATAACAGCCCTGGAGGTCGGGCATGGGCCGATATGTCCGTTCGATGCTGTTGGCTGCTGGCTGGATGTGCGCGTGCACGGGGGTCGGACGTCTGCCGGTCGAGGACGTGGAGGCGAAGGATCTTCCCGTTGCGACCGAGGTCGTGGACTCTGTTCCCGGTGTGGACGTCCCCGATGGCGCCGATTCGGCTGACGCTCCCGATGCTTCCGACCCGGTCTGCGAAATCCAGTCGGACGGCACGCTGAAGTATCTCACCATCGACCTGAACGGGGCTCGCTGCAAGTTCACGCTGGCGGAGGCCAAGGCCGGAATCACGTTCAAGTACCGGATCGTGGTGGACAAAGCGGTGCTCAACGTGGTCAGCTATGCGCTCGATGCCGGTCATTGCGACGAAGCGGGTTCCTCCGGGCTCAAGGTGTTCGAGAAGATCCACGGTGACGGCCAGTCCTGGTGCATCTGCGACGAGGGGCTGTGCGGGCCTTCGGGCGAGGCCATCGAGATTGCCGAGGGGGTCTACGAGGACTCGTTCACCTGGGACGGCGTCAACTGGAATGGCCCGTCCGATACCGCAAGCCCGAAGGGAGAGCCGTTTCCGCCCGGCGTGTACACGCTCGTGCTGAGGGCGGAAGGTACCTACGGAACCGGCGAGATCCTGTTCGCCGAAACCGCGACCATGCAGATCACATTGGTGGAGTAGGGGGCTACCGGGGGGTCGGGGGCAGGCGCCCCCATCGGACATGGAGCTTTAAGGGCCCTTCCTGCTCGCTGCTCACCCGCCTCCGCCACGGCTACGGCGTGGCAGGCTGCCCGCTGCTTGTCTTTCTCAGCCACAGCACTCGGCAGGCCCCCTTCTTCCCGGCATCGCAGTCCTTCTTGAGGAACATCTCTCCCTGGCTGCGCAGCTCGGCGGAGAGCTCGGGCTCTTCCAACGCGTTCCAGTCGGCCAGAGCCAGGCAGCACTCTCCGTCCTGGCGTTCCCGGCAGCAGGCGGTGGCCTCGTCCATGGCCGAGTCGGCGAGGTTTCGGGCAGTATCTTCGTCCTTGGCCATGGTGAGCATGGCCCACTGGATGCAGCCTGCGGCAAAACCGGCGTCGCAGGCGGCCCGGAACCAGGGGATGGCCTCATCGGGCTTCTTGCGGGCGTAGGCGTTGAGTGAGCCGAGGTTGAAGCAGGAGGCCCCCTTCATGGTGCCGGCCTCGTCTGCGCAGCCGGCCTCCATCTGGCGGGCCGCTTCGTCGTCCATTTCGAGTCCGAACGCGACCCATCCAGCCAGAGCGCAGGCATCAATCCGGCCTCGCTGGCAGGCGGCTCGGAAGGCATCGAGGGCCTTGTCCATGGAGGGCTTGAGCCGTTCGCCGGTGTACCAGAGGAGCCCGTTGGCCACGCACGACTCGGCCACTCCCATGTCGCAAGCCTTCTTGTGCATTGCGGCGGCCTTGTCGGCCCCGACTCCACCTTCGTCGCCGACCGCTCCGTTCTGATACATCCGGGCCACCTGGGCGCAGCCGTCCGCGATGTCGAGGCGGCAGGCGGCCATGAAGTGCTCCCGGCCCTCCTTGGGGGCCTTGTCCCCTCCAATCCCTTCGGCGGCCATTCGGCCTGCGTCCATGCAGGCCTTGGCATGTCCCAGCTCGCAGGCCCGTGCAAACATCTGCCGGGCGCCGTTGAGGTCCTTTTCTCCCTCCTTGTCCGCCCCCTCGCCCTTGGCCAGCATGACGGCGAGGAACGCGCATCCGGCGGGGTCGTCGAGCTCGCAGCCTCGAAGGAAGTAGCTCTTGGCGGCTTTGAGGTCCTTGCTTCTCCCGTCCCCGTTGTAGCAGGCGGGGCCGAGGAAGCGGCAGATCTCCACGACGCCCTGGATGCAGGCCTTGTCGAGGACGGGCCATGCCTGGTCCCGTACGGCCGGGTCGCTGCTGGTCTGGAGAGCGGCCCCCCAGACGGCGCAGCCTGCGGGAATCCCGCCATCGCAAGCCGTTCGGCCAAGCTGAGCGGCCTTGTCCTGGTCGGCGGCAAGCCCGTACTTGCCTTTCGCAAAGGCGGCACCGAGGTAGTAGCACGGCTCGAACAGACCGGCCTCGCACGCGACCCCCCACAGCTCGAGCCCTCGGGCCGCGTCGGGAGCACCTCCCTTTCCCTGGACCAGCCAGGTTCCGAGCTTGGCGCATTCCACCTGGTGGGCGGGGTCGCAGCTCCGCTCGAGGAAGGAGCGAGCCTCGGGGAGGCGCTCGTCCCCACCCGTCTGCTCGACGATGAGGGCCAGGTAAGCACACCCATCCGTGCAGCCCGTTTCGCAGGCAGCCTGCATGAGGGCCCATCCCTTGTCCTGCTCCCGATCGCCCCCCTCGCCCAGCCAGGTGAGCAGCCCGAGCGTGGCGCACCCTTTCTGCTCTCCGGTGCTGCAGGCCTTGTCCGCGAAGTGCCGGGCACGGGAGGGGTCGGCCTGCCCCCCGATGGCGGCGTGAAGCATGGAGGCCAGCTCCGCACATGCGGACATGCTGCCTCCGTCGGTGCAGGCCTTCTCATAGAGAACGCGGGATGCGGCCTGGTTCTGGGGCACGCCGTGACGGGAGTTGGACTGCATGTTTGCTGCCATCTCGCAGGCAACGTAGAGCCGGGCATCGCACAGGGCGGTGAACAGGCGGAGGGCTTCGACGGGGTCTTCGGGGCCGCCGTCTCCGCTCAGGACCATGAATGCGGCAAGGCCGCACTCCTCCTTCATTTCTGCGATGCGGTCGGGGGCGCACGACTTGAGCAGCAGCTCCCGGGCCTTGTCCAGGTCGACGGGACCCCCTTCCCCCTTCTTGAGCATCTTGCCCAGGAACGCACAGGCCCAGCGTTCGCCGCCCTCGCAGCCGAGGTCGTACCACTCGCGGGCCTTCTCGAGGTTCACCGGGCCACCCACTCCCTTCTGCGAATACAGGCCGAGCTCATAGCAGGAGCGGGCATCTCCCTGGAGGCACAAGTCCCTCATGGAAGGCGGATCGCCGGCCAGCAGGGGGCCCGATGCCATCAGGGCAAGAGACAGAGTCAATGCCAGTGCCGCAAGCCGTCGGGTGAAGTCATGCATGTGGGCCAATCTCCCCTTGTCGCGCACGGATTATAGATCGGGCTTGCGCAAGGGGCAAACTCGGGACGGTTCGTCGGCCGCTGCGTCGGGGAAGGGGGGACGATCAGGCCATGCGCTCGGCGTAGTCCAGCGCGATGTCGACATAGAGCTGCGCCGCGGCGTAGACCTCGTTGAGGTCGATGGACTCGGTGGGGGTGTGGGCCCTCTCGAGGAACCCGGGGCCGATCAGGATGGGCTTGACGCCCGCGGCCCAGAGGATGTTGGCGTCGGAGTGGCTTCTGAAGCTCGTCGGGACGAAGGGGAGGCCGTGCTGGGCGTATACTTTCTTGAGCGTCTCGACGAGCGGGCCCTTTTCGGGAAGCTTGTACCCGGCGTGGATCGTGTTGAACTGAATGCCCAGCTCGGAGCTGGGCGAGGCATCCTGCTCCTTGGCGAGAAGCTCTTCGAGCTCGGCCGTGATTTCGCCCATGGGAGCACCGGCCGGAAGGTGCATGTCGACCCAAGCCTCGCAGAAGTCGGGGACCGCAAACCCAGACCGTGAGCTGGCGAGGTCCCGGATATTGTAGACGGGCTCGTGCGGGCTCTTGTCAAGGTGGGCCGCATACTTGAGGAGCAGCTTGAGCATGGGGGTGACCGCGTTGCGTCCGAGCTTGGCCATGGAGGCATGGACCCGGCGGCCGCCGGTGGTGAGCTGCATCTCGAGATACCCGTAGTGGCTCAGGCACGGCTCGAGGTGGGTCGGCTCGCCCACGATGGCACCGGTGAAATCGAACTCCCGAACCAGGCGGCTGGCACCGTCCCCTTCCTCCTCCTCTCCCACGACCATGGCGAGAGCGACGGGGAGGTTGGTGTACCCGGCCTCCCAGAGGGTCATGTAGGCCTCGATCATGGCGGCGCACCCGCCCTTCATGTCTGCCGTTCCCAGGCCGAATGCCTCGTCCTCCTCCTGGCGGAAGAAGTACTGTTCGAGGTCATAGGCGAGGACGGTATCGACGTGACCGACGAGCACGAGGTCGGCCTTGACGTCGTCGGGCTCGACCACGAGGTTGTCGCGGTCTTCGTCGACCGACTGGCGCACGGCCGGCAGGCCATGCCGCTTCAGATACCCCTGGAGAAAGGAGATGAGGTCTTCCTCTTTTCCGGTGGGACTGTAGATGTCCACCATCTTGCGCAGCAGCTGCCGGAGTCTCTGGGGCTGAATCGTCGGGCGTTCCGAAGCGGGCATGTCGAACCTCCCTGTCCCCTGCGGCCCCATGTCCGCGGCTTCACGAACGAAGCCGCCACTAGGGCTCCTTGGGGTGTTTCCTCTCGTAGCGGCGCCGGGCATCGTCGACGTTCATGGTGAGGAAGACGTGCTCCTGCGCGTTGTTGAACCCCATCTTGCGGAAGAAGCGCAGGGCGGGGATGTTGTCCATTTCCGTATCCACCATGATGATTCGAGCACCCTTCTCGAGCATGAGCTCGTGGAACCGACGGAACAGGCGGGCGGCAACGCCGAACCTCTGGAACTTGGGTTCCACGCCGAGCCACACCAGGTATCCGTAGGTCCAGGACGAACGGTTCTTCTCGATGACGGTCCCCAGGGCGAACCCGGCAAGCTCCTCGTCGACCTCGGCAACGAGGCAGGTGTCGGTATCGGTCTGGTAGAGGTTGACCACCTCGAATTCGTCCCATGTCCGGTAGAGGTTCGGGACGGAGTTGGCGGTGAAGAGCTTCTCTCCGAGGTGGAACACCTTGTGGACGTCGTCGAGCTCCATGGCACGGACTTCGACGATATGCTTCTTTCCCTTGCCGTTCAGAAGTTGTGAGTCTTCGGACGATTGCATGGCGAGCCGGTCTCCTCATCGATGCGACCTGTCGGGGATGATATGCACTCGGACCGGAGTGTCAAGCGGCCTCTGGGCTAGTGGAGCAGGAAGACCAGCTTGACGGTCTCGCCCTGGCGCACGAGCTCGACCTCGATGCGGTCGGTGCCGTCCGGAAGGAGCGTGCCGGCAGCCAGTCTGGCCGGGGAATCCAGGGGAGTTTCATTGACTCGCGTCACCCGATCGTTGTTGCGGAATCCTGCCGCAGCGTAGAGGCTCGTGGGACGCATCCCGAAGACCTTGAAGCCGTCGATCTTCCCCTCGGTCATGTGCGGCACGATTCGTGCCTCCCGGCCCAGGAATTCCGGGTGGTCGATGACTTCGAGCAGAGGCGCTCTCTCAACCTTGTACGTGCCCGCAGTCTTGGTTTGAACAATCCACTCAGCGAATGGGCGGGCGGGTTGCCAGGAGGGGGCCTGAGCCTCCTCAGTAGAGTTGGGATCGGAGGCCGGGCCGTCGGTCGAGAGGCCGTTCGGCATTCCGGGTGGAGGTGGACCCAGGCCGTCGAAAGCACTGCAGTCCGGCGGATCGACCCAGGATCGTGTCAGCGAGTCGAGGTTCTCGGGGCAGACCTCGAGAACCGCCTCGAACAGCGACATCGTGGGATCCCCATCGCTCGTCGAGCACCAGGGGGCAGCGGCCGGAGCGCAGGTCCAGAACGGGCAGTGGAATTCGAATTCCAGTGTGAAGCGGATCCCGGTCTGTCCCGGCATCGGCTCCGGAACCGTCAGGCGAGCGTCCTTCATACAGGGGGTTGCAGCGGAGAGCTCGGCCAGATGGTCGGCAAAGGCCTTGTCCGGGGCGAGGCCGCTTAGCTCCACATGGCCTGGACGACCTTCGACTACCGGCTGGACGTCGATGCGGATCACCTCGAGGTGGGGCCGAATGGCGCCGGCGCCATCGCCTTTTCCGGGGCAGAGGCGCAGCTGAAGGTCCCTGGATGCAAACGTTTCCCGGAACGCAAATGCGATGTAGCACAGGGTTTCGGAAGCCGTGGGCGTGACCGTCGGGAGCGTGTCCGGGGCTTCCGGGCAGGCCGCCCGCAGCCGATTGCGAAGCTCTTTCAATTCATCGATCTCGCCCTTCTCTAGCTGCTCCGTGATCTCCTCGATCACTTGCACTTGAGGCGCCTTCGACTCTGGAATTCCCCTCAACGTGGAGAGGGTCATCCGTAGACGACTGGAAGCCTGCACCCGGCTCGAGAGCTCGAGCTCCTCGATAAGTACTACCCCGTCGTGCTCGACGGCCCGCAGCAGCCCGGGCAGGCGCTTCCAATCTGCCTGCTTTCCAACTTTGCCATCGGCGGCGGCCCGGGCCAGGAACCGCGACGCTCCCGGTACCAGGGGCATCAGTTTGCCCGGTGCATCGTCGGTCCCCGGAGCCTGTCCGTCCTCGTCGAACCGCAGCAGGTCTGAGTCCTCCGGGGAGCCCGTGTCGGGAGCGGAGACCTCGAAGGGAAGCATGTCGGACAGGGGGCCTGGAATCCGGTCCAGCACGAGGCGGCGCAGGTCGGTGTTGCCCGAAGCAAGCTCGATCTGCCGGACCGAAACTTCAATCGCCTCCCATCGACGGCAGCGCTCGACGGCCTCGAGCACTTCCATTCCCGTCGACACGTCCTTCGTGCCGAGCAGCGGTCGGCAAGCTTCCTTCAGGCGGTCCGTGGCGGGCGTCGGGGCTCGGCGGCTACCATCCTGGTCATCCTGGGGGGCCATGCCTGACAAAGTCAGGAATGCGAGTCCGAGTAGCAAGACGAGCATCTATCTACCTCCACGGCCAGGAGCTGCTGCATCTGGTGGGGACCGAAGCTCTGGCCTGCGAGGGAGCCTAACACGGTGCCGCTCTACCTGTACAGGGCACTCGGTCCGCGGTCCGTACCCGCGGCGTGCCGCACCGACGAATCGCTGGATTTCTCGGGTAGCGGGATGTATGGTGCCAGGTGCAAAGGGGGATCCGACGATGCCTCGAGCGGGGCTCCATCTGGTTTCTGCCTGTCTTCTCGTCTGCGTGGTCCTGGCGACCATGGGGGCGTTTGCGGTGCCGCAGGCACCGGGGCAGCAAGGGAGTCCCGAGTCTTCGTTTGTCGTGCCCCCCGCGACTCCGGGGGACCTCCAGGCCCCGGACTGGAGGCGCTGCCAGGTGCGTCTCCTGGGCCGACTTCGCAACGGAATGGACCTCCTCGTGGCAGACGTGATGCGGCTTCGGCAGCGGCTTCGGCTGTCCAGCATGGAATGTCCGGAGGAGCATCCCTGCTCCCAGTCACTCCTGGGAGTCATGATCAGTCATCTGCGAATGGGGAATTCTGATTCCGATCACGCCTCTCGTGTCGTTTCCTGACCTGCATTTCCGGACGATTGGAGCCGCTGCCTGCGTGCAGCCCGAAATGGAGAGGAGAAAGGAATGAGCCCAGATCTCAAGATGACCATCGTGGTGGTTGCCGTGTTCGTGATTTTCGCGCTGGTAGCCCCGATCATTGCAATGAAGGGGAAGAAGGGGAAGTCGAATTCGGACGACAAGGGGGCCGGGCAGAAGTAGTGCCCCTGTTTTCCCGCTCGGCCGGACCTGTGGTGTTCGGGGGTCTGGACCGGCGGGCCGTTGAGCTCACGCGTTTTCGCTTGCCTTTCCTGCCGTACGCGCTATATTCCGGCCCGTTTCGGCATTGGACGGGTGCTTGACACCCGCCTGCCGCTTTGCCAACGTAGCTCAGTCGGTAGAGCAGCTGATTCGTAATCAGCAGGTCCGGGGTTCAAGTCCCCGCGTTGGCTCTTGTGTTTATGCGGGTGTGAGCGATGTGACCGGGTGGCGCGGAATCGTCCGGTCACAGGATGGTCACAGGAACGGGGGATTCCGTTTGTCTCTCGTCTTGCCATGCTGCACTACGTGCCGCCTCCAGGCGCACTCGGGCCAGGAGGCTATGGTCGCGGTCGGAGCAGAGGGGTAGGGGAGCAGCATGTCGAAAGGCACCGTTCCAAAGACGGTCTACATGGACACGGCCAACTGGAACGAACTGGCCGACGGAGCGGTGGACCCTGCCCCGTTGCTGCGCTCCGTGGACCGCGGGGAGTACGTGCCCGTTCTGTCCTACGTGCACCTCGCCGAGTTTGCTCGCAAGGCGGAGCCCCACCGTTCCAGCGTGGTAGGGCTGGCCGAGAATCTCCGACTCCGGGGCGACGTGCGATGGATCCGCTCATCCAAGCAACTGCTGCGCGCTGAGGCCGAGCGAGCATTCCTGGTCTGGCGGGGACTCGTCCCTCACGCACTCGACCCGTTCGGTGCGTCGTTCCCCGATGTGGCTGAGCACGAACTGTCATGGGAGGACAAGGCCGCCCACGTCCTTGATGGCCTGCCCTCCTACGTAGCGCTGATTGTCGGTGGGGGCGGCTCTATGTCCCTGTGGGCCTTGCGTGACGAATACCCCGGCTGGAGGAGATTGATCCGGGAGAGGCGCCGTTCTTGCCGGAGGCTCTCGGTCGCCGAAAGAAAGGCCTGGGTGGCGGATCGGTTGAAGGCCGGCGAGATGCTCATGACCCCTGCGGACATCCGACTGGTCTTGTCTGAGGAGGAACTGGCGACGTTCCGAAGAGAGGTGGACCTGTCGCTGTGTCCCGGCAACCGCGCTGTGCAGGCATTCCACCAGGGCTGGAACCTGTGCGTCGAGGGGGAGGCCTCTTCCGACCTGGAGGATGAGATCCACCTGCTTGGTGCCGTGTATTGCGATGCCCGACACGAGACGACTCATGACGCGGCTTCGCCGAACTTCCCCCCACTGCCAACCCCGGCCGCTGCCGAACAGCAGTCAGTGCGTGGCCCACCCGTCTACTCAACCCGGCAGTGATCGGTTACAAGAGTGACTTCGCACTCAAGGTCTCCACTCGCTGCGCTCCGCATTGGCAGGCGGGGCCCAGTTGACGTTCACCGAGCGTACTGGTACTCATTCATGGAGCGGGCAATGGGCTCGACCCGCCAGCAGCGCACGATGTGAGGGAGGGGACGTCATGGCAATCATCAGGCGAAAGGAGACGGCAACCATTTCGCAGCGCGCCGCACAGGAAGACTACAATAGAATACTTGATTCATATTCTGCGAGAGAGCGTGGGTTGGGTCAGGTGGAGTGCGAAAATGTACTCATCAAGCACGGCGCAAGCGATGAACAGGCCAAAAATGGCGCTTATGTCTATCTGCATCACGACGGAAACTCATTACGAACAAGAACCGGCAGCCGACGTGAATACGATCGCCTTCTGGAATCAATTGATGCAAGGAATAAGAAACCAAAAGAATGTATCGAATTCCTAAAGTCAAAGGGTTTTACGTATAGGCAAGCCCAGACCGCCGTGTATCAGTATCGCCGTCGGGAAGGACTGATCGGTACTTGAGTGTCACCTTGACTGGGTCGGGCATCCTGGCCACTGAAGCTCCGAAGCATGATCTCACCTTCCCCTCCCCATCTCCACCACATCCGCTGCCCTCGCATCCAGCGCCTTGCGCAGGTCATCGAGCCCCAGGGGTGCATAGTGCCGTTCCGTGACCCGGATGTCGGAATGGCGCAGGAGGCGTGAGGCGACGTGGATGCCGGCGCGGCGGGCGACGTGGAGGCCGAAGGTGCGGCGCAGGTCGTGGATATGCACGTCCGGGATCTCGGCGGCCTTCTGGAGCGCGGCCCACGGCTTTTTGAGGTCGGCACGGGGCTTCTTGTCGGTGCGGCCGGCAATAACGAAGGGGCCGAAGTGGTCCAGGTTGTCGAGCACGGCGACAGTCGAGGGGGCAAGAGGGAGGACCTGAGGCTTGCCGGCCTTGGTGCTCGGAATGCGCCAGGTGGCGGCGTCCAGGTTGAAATCCTCCCACCGGGCATGGAGCACCTCGGAAACGCGGGCACCGGTCTCGAGCAGGATCGTGAACGCTGCCTTCACGTGCGGATCCTCGATCGCTGCGATGGCCTTGAGCACCCGCTTGAACTCGTCATCCGAAAGAACCCGGTCGCGGGGAGGGCTCTCCCGGTTCGGCTTCACCTTCATCGCAGGATTCGATTCGAGCAGGTCCTCCCGCCACGCCGCCTGGAGGCAGGCACGGACCGAAGCGAGCCAGCGGTTCGCATTGATCTTGTTCCCCTTTGCCGTGATGGACTCGAACAGCTTGCGCACATCGGCGACAGTTACCGTGTCGAGCGGCATGGTGGCCCAGCGTTCCTTGGCCATCGCCAGGTAATGCCGGTCGTTGCGGGGGTGCTTCTTGCGGCGTTCGACCTCGACCATGTAGGTGGTCACCCAGTCGGCGAAAGAGGGCATGGAGCGGACGGCCTCACGTTCCGCCAGGGGGTCACCGCCGCTCACGACGTCCCCCGTGATCTTCCGGGCCATCGCTTTCGCCGCGTCCGGGGTGAGGGGGCCGTAGTCACCAAGCTTGATCCGGCGCCGGCGGCTTTCCGGGCCGTAGTTCAGGAAGAAGGATTTCCGGCCGGAAGCATAGACAGTCACGCCGAAGCCGCTCACCTCGGAGTCGTAGTAGCGAACCCTGTCCACGTCGGTCGGCAATTCCAGGGAATCCAGTGTCCGCTTGGTCAGTTTCAGCTTCTTCTGCATGGTCTCCTCGCTCGGTTCCGGTCACAGTCCGGTCACAGCCCGGTCACAGGAATTGACCAACTCAGCCCACCTGTCAATCAACACCAAAATAGCATCAGGGCCAGGAATAGCAAGGGTTTTCGCGACAGTGGCGCATCAGCCGCCAACACCGCAAACCGCGATTCGTAATCAGCAGGTCCGGGGTTCAAATCCCCGCGTTGGCTCCAGGAAATATGCCTATGTGCAACGGATTGTGGGCCTACCCGTTCACGGGGCGCACCGGGCGCCCCTCGATTGCCCCGCGGTAGCCCTCGGGAGACAGTTGGAATCGCGGGCCATCGTCGTCGGCCCAGCGGTAGCCGTACGTCTCGGGCCGGTACGCATTCATCGCATCCCACAGGGACGTCACCGCCCGCTCGAACTCGCTGTCCGGGAAGGGAGGCCCCTGGAAGACCAGGTACCTGCACGGCGGGAGGTCCATGATCTCGAACCCCTCAGGCGGCGGGGCTGCGAAGTCGGCTGGGACCTCAACTCCCATCACGTACCGCGAAGTCCCTGCGGGCACCATGGCCTCGGGCAGCCAGAGCCCCATGGGCTCGTGCAGCGCCCCCTTGACCGTGGACAGAATCTCCGGGACGTCGCATCCCACCTCCGTGCAATACTCGAAATAGTGCGTGGCCGCAGTCCCGCGCTTGAGAATCAGTCGGCGGGCGGGCCGCTCCAGAACCTGGACAAAGACGGTCTCCAACTTTGCGCTCTCGGTCATGGCGATTTCTCCTCGCTGCCTCCGGGCGTACCAGTCGCT
The DNA here is from genome assembly GCA_903895725.1 of uncultured Myxococcales bacterium. Lineage (GTDB taxonomy): Bacteria > Myxococcota_A > UBA9042 > CAIXZC01 > CAIXZC01 > CAITUV01. Next base: position 240,010 of record CAITUV010000043.1, read on the forward strand.
GAGCCGGGGAGGCACGAACAGCTCAGCATCCGCTCCGCTCCTGCGGAAGCGGCTGGGAGGGAAGCCGAACTGGCGTGCGAACGCCCGTGCGAACCCCTCGTGCGAGTCGAACAGGAAGTCGAACGCGACGTCGACGACCCTGCAATCCGTGGCACGGAGCCGCTCCGCCGCAGCGGACAGCCGCCGCTTGCGGAGGTACTCGAACGGGGCAAGGCCCGTGATCTCCTTGAACATCCGCGCCGCATGGAAAGGCGAATACCTCGCCTCGGCGGCCAGGGCGGCCAGAGTCACCGGCTCGGTCAGGTGGGCTTCGATGTACTCCACCATCCGTTCCGTCACCCGGATCTTGTCCCAGCGAGTCAGCACGTCCCATCCCCCTCCCGCCACGACCGTACCGCGCATGGTAGCACATTGCTTGACCGTGCTTGCGGATTTGCTGCGAGTGCGTCGGCCCATCCACATTCCCCACCTACGGCACACCCGCATGGGGACTCCGTCAGACTTCCACCGGCCGGTCCAGGACGTCGCACACCTGGAGCAGCGACAGGGCGCCCACGACGGGAGGCCGGGCATTCCTGCCCAGGACCCCGGCCACAAAGTCGAGAAAACGGATGCCCGTGCCCGCAAGCTCGATCCACCGCTTCCTGCGGCACTTCGGGCACCAGCCCGTGATGACCGAGTGGCCGCTCAGTCCTGCTCCCCCCCGCAGCAGGTGCAGGGTGCCGCCGCATCGACAAGGCCGACACAGATGCCCCGCAGCATACTCGTTGAGCAGCAGGCCCAGGTGGATGGGAATCGCACCGGAAAACGAGAAGCCCACGCAGATGCCGTCCGGATGGCAGCCGGACAGCAGGGGAGCTGCCAGGATCCGCTCCCGGGCTTCCAGCAGAAAGTCGAATCGTCTGCACAGCAGCTCGATGTCCGGCGACGCGGCCAGCCTGAGATCCGCCTCATGGCTGTCTCTCATGATTGCCTCCTTGTGCATCAGGAGGCGGAGGCCCCGTACGAACGACGGAGCGACGCGGAGGGGGTGTTCCCGAGGTCACCCGCCCCGGGCACATCCGCCGGCATGTCGCTGCCGGCAAAGCCACCGTGGGCCCTCCAGCCCCGGTTGGCAGGTCCCGCATGGGACCGTTCCTGATGCAGGGTCACGATACCATCGCCGAGGAGGAATGCAACAGCGTTGGTCCCTGCCCAGGACTGGGTGGGGCTGCGTGACGGGCTCGCTGCGGACTTTACTCCGGGAGGCGACGGTGGGAAAATGCCCCGTGCAATGGGCGAGTTGCGGCCGAAACGAATCTGCTGGAACGAGGTGAAGGGTGATGAGAGCCGGAAGGTTGGCGTTGGCGGTTGTGGCGGCAGCCATGATGGCAGCGGGCCTTGGATGTGACTTCCTCACCGAAGGGGAGGACTCACGCGGCGAGGACTCCTGCACGCCCGAGTGCTCGGGACGGGAGTGCGGCGGCGACGGATGCGGAGGGAGCTGCGGGAATTGCTCGTCCGGCCAGAGCTGCGTATCGGGGGTGTGCGAGGAAGGGGAGTCCGCGTGTGAGCCCGAGTGCAGCGGGAAGCAATGTGGCGATGACGGGTGCGGAGGGGTGTGCGGCGGTTGCGGGGAGGGACAGGTCTGCGACTACCTCGATCAGTGCGTGTCCGCGGACCAGGGGACCGTCGATGGAGACCTGTTCTTCGAGGCACGCGTCCCGACCGTGGACGACAACGGCAGTATCGTCCTGGATCAGGTCTCCGAGTTTCCCGGGGCCGGAATGCTGGCCATGGTGTTCGACGTGCAGGGCAATGTCGTGGGCGGTGCACAGGTGGACGACCAGGGGCACTTCACGGTGCCGCTTTCCCGACCGCCCTCGGAGGACGACACCCTGCTGTTCGTGACCGTGTGGGCTCCTTCGCTGCAGTCGGACATCGCCCCGTTGGCGGTTGGACAATCCGACGCCGGCGGTCAGGCCGCCCCCGGGAACATCGTTCCCTGGGCCTGGCAGGTGGCGACTCCCCCGGACGGGTACGTGGGTTCGGTGACCATCACGGAAGATCAGGGGTCGGGGGCCATCTACCTCTTCCTCTTCACCAAGTTGGCGATGCAGACCATTCTCTGGGACATCCTGGGCGGGGACGAAAGCGGTCTTGCCACACTGGCGATTGTCTGGACACCGGGGCTCGCCTGGGACTGCGGCGCATGCTTCGGGAAGGGATTCACGCAGAACATGGACGGGACCGTCTTCGACAACTCCATCTTCATCAGCGGTGAGGCCAGTGACTCGTCCGCCTGGGGCTGGGCCGTGATTCTGCATGAATTCGGACACTACGTTGCGAGGAACTACTCGCGGGACGACAGCCCCGGGGGTAGCCATTCGCTCGGGGTGCCGGTGGTGCCGCCCTTCGCCTGGAGCGAGGGGTGGGCCTCCTTCTTCGCCGTCTCCACCATGAGCCGGTGGTTCGGCGAGGCCGTGCCTCTGTACTGGGACATCCAGCAGGGGTCGTCTTTCTGGGTCGACTACGCCCAGATGACCTCCTCCGGCGACATGGTAGCACCCGATCCCGACGGAGGCATGGAGCAGAGCCTGGACGAGAACTGGGTGGCCGCGGCGCTCTGGGACCTGTGGGACGGCAACGACGTTCCCGAGACCGAGTCTCCGCAGGATGGAACCGCTCTGGGCACCGAGGTGGTCATCGCTGCGGTTGCGACGCCCCGGTTCCTCGGGGGGGACAGAGGGGCAACGGGGGCCGACCTGGTGGACTTCGTCGACTCCGTGGTGTGCGGTGCGCCGTCGTTGGCGGAGAGCGTCGTGGGGACGTTGATCGAGCACCTCGGCTTCCCATATGAGGGGGAGCCCGATTGTGGCAACTAGGCAAGGAGGGGCATCATGAGAGCGATTACGATTTCGGCGCTATTGCTGGTCGGGGCAGCATGGTTTGGCTGCACCTCCAGCCGTGCGGTGCAGGATGACGGCAGCGTTCGAATACAGGCCGGGGCCTTGCCGAGTGGGGGGGCTCTGCCGACAGCGACAATGGCCCCCTTCACCATCGTGCTGGAGAGGGTCGGGACCGGTCCCGTCGTCGAGCTGCGAGCCGTCCTGAACGTCGTGGGCCGTGCCCCTGCCCCCATCGTCCTGACCGCGGTACCGGGTCCGGGCACGGTGCTCGAGGCCGGACTGGCGAGGGAGGAGCTGGGCGTGCCAGCAGCCGGGACGCGAGTCGAGCGCACGTTCCGGATCGCGGCGGACGAACCGACGCTCGTCGTGCGGGCGGTTGCGGAATCACGCGCAGCGGCTGCCACGGCGACCGCTGGATGGCCTGCTGTCCCCGTCCCCGAGGTGCTGCGCCCGGCCGCCGAGCCGATCGTCCCGGTCAAGGTCGGAGGCGTCGTGATCCGGCAGGCCGTTCCGTTGACCCCCGACGCTGCCCAACCGGAATCCGAAGGCTCGAAATCCAGGTGAAGGCCGAGTCAAGACGGCCGCACGGGCGGGGGCACGGGCACGGGCACGGGGAGGACCGTGTCAGGTGGCGAAGGGTGCTGGCTTACAACGTGCTCCTATGGGGCGCAAGCTACGGCCTGGTTGGTGGCTTCCTGGCATCGGGCGGAAGCTTCCGGGATGGAGGTGGTTTGCCGCAGCCATTGGGCTTGCCTGGGCCCTGTGTCTCCTGGCTCTGGGGATCGGGCTGCTGGTTCCCGGGGTGACCTGGGACGGGAGTCTCCAGCCGGCCGTCGATGCCCGTTTCCTCTCGCCGGAAGATCTGGAGCTCCTCCAGTCGACCGCGGCGAATGCGTCCCTGCCTCCGGTCGTGCTCCTGGGGCTTGCCGGACTGCTGTCCGGTGTGACCATGTCGTTCGCGGTGGGGTGTGGCGAGGAGATTGGCTGGCGTGGGCTGGTGCATGCGGAGCTGCGCCCCCTGGGGTTCTGGCGCAATGCCCTGGTCACCGGAGGCCTGTGGGCGCTGTGGCACATGCCGCTCGTGGCTCTGGGGTACGGCTTTCCCGTGCATCCCGGGCTGGGAGCAGCGCTGCTGGGGGCCTCCTGCCTGGTCTCGTCGGTGGGGTATGCGTACGTTCGCGAGAGGTCCGGCTCGACGCTGGCCGTGGGGTTGTTCCACGGAGCGACGGAGGGGGCATTGCTGGTGGCCGTGGCACCGGTCAGCGGAGGCTCAGAGCTGACCGTCGGAATGGCCAGCGTGACGTGGATTGCGGCCGACGTGCTGCTCGTCGCCGGATTGCTGGCCTTTGGCCGGTTCGTCGCCGGAACCGGGGTCAATCCGTTGACCGGGAAAAGGAGGCAGCCGGCCTCTGTGGTTCAACGGTGAGTTGAGGATACCGCCGTCAACTTGGGGCGATGACTCGAGCGAGCAGGACTAGCCTATTCTGGCTTGCCCTTCTTGGCCGCAGCCTTCCGTTTCTTGACCGTAGCCGCGATGTCGTAGGCCTGCCGGTGATGGGCCAGGTGCTCCGCTGACGAGTCCAGGATGCCCGGCTTGCCGGCCTTGAGCACGACGACACCGATGGTGGTCCTCGGACCGGTCCTCACGATGCTGCACTCCGCCATCAGGTAGCTCTTCCCGTCGGGGGTGGGGAACATCATGATACTGCTGGGCTGTTCGCCCCCGGCAGTCTCCATTCGGCCGAACATGACGGTCGCCTGGGCGGAGTCCTTGGCCTTGTTGGCGGACTTGAGGAAAGAGGCGAGGAACTTGAAGGAGAGTACCTCCCCCGAGTCGTCCAGCTCCGACGAGTCGGAGGTCTCCGGGACCTGGAACCCTGCGACCCAGACGGACACACCGGTAGCATCCTTGGGCCGCACGCCGACGTGCTGCATTCCATTCTCGGTCCCCTCCCTCACGATGGACCAGGTGTCGGGGTAGCTGAACGAGAAGAGGTCGCCCTGGTAGGGAGTCTCCTTTCCGAGGGCCGGAACCGAGACAAGGAGCATCAGGATAACAAGAGATCGAGCAGTCATGAGAGCCTCCGTCGCTGCCGAGCCATGCTCCCCCGTCCGGAGCCGGGCGTCAACGGGCTCAATGCAAAGTCCCTGAACCAGAGCGGGAACGGCAACGCATCGACCACGCTTGACAATCGCGTCGAGTCGATTATAGTTCGATACATGTCGAACAAAAGCCACAGAGAGGCTGTTCGTCTTGCCCGGCTGTTTCGAGCTCTGTCCAGCCCGAGTCGGCTCGAGCTCATCGGGCGGCTGGTCAGGGGATGCAGCGAGGGAACCCGGTGCTGCACGGCGGAGAACCTGACTCTGTGCATCGACAGCCTGGCGGGGCAGTTGGACCTCGTGAAATCGACGGTATCCCACCATGTCAAGGAGCTGCATGAGGCGGGTCTCATCACGCGGACGAAGAGAGGGCGGCACAACGACTTCAGCGTGAACCGGGATCTGTTGCGGCTGGCAGGAGCGTTTCTCGAGCGGCTCGCAGGATGTTGCGGGGCCGCTGCGACTTCAGGTTGCGGATTGGACGGAGGAAAGGATGAGCACGACCGGGAAGAGTGATGGCGGACAGGTCGACTGCTGTGCGACTCAGAGCTGTTGTTGTTCGCCCGCGACCGGGGGAAAGGGGAAGAGCGTGCGCACGGTCGTCTACGTGCTGATCGTGGTTGGGGCCGCGGTGCTGATCCTGGCTGCGCTGGCGAACCGCTACGGATGGCTGCAGTAGCGTCTGACCCTGGAGGCTGCAGATGGAGACGTGGAACAGTCCCTGGATGGACGGGGCGGTCGACACGCAGGCGGGCCCCGTGCCCCGTGTTCGCTCGAAGCTGACGCGCCAGGATCGGGCGGGTGCCTGGGCGCGTCGCTGGGGGTTCGGGCGTTCGGACTTCACCGTGCCACCGGGCCTGTACGCGGTCGGGTCGCCGTCGGCCGAGTCCGTCGTGCTGGTTTCAGCCAACTACAAGATGAGCTTCGACCGCCTGCGCCAGGAGCTTGCGGGAATCGATGCCTGGATCCTGGTGCTGAACACGAAGGGGATCAACGTCTGGTGTGCTGCGGGCAAGGGGACGTTCGGCACGGAGGAGCTGGTGCGCCGGGTCAAGGCGACGGGGCTCGACCAGGTCGTCACGCATCGGCGGCTGGTGGTTCCTCAGCTTGGTGCGCCGGGCATCTCTGCGCACGAGGTGAAGTCCGGTTGCGGGTTTCGCGTGGTCTACGGCCCCGTTCGAGCCGCGGACCTTCCCCGTTTCCTGGCCGATGGAATGAAGGCCACCGGGGACATGAGGACGGTAAGGTTCGGACTTGCCGATCGAGCTGCCGTGGTGCCGGTCGAGGTGGTGCAGGGTGGGGGCTACGCGTTGTTGGTGGCAGCCGTGTTCGTGCTGTTGGGGGGGCTTGGAGCCGATGGCTACGTGCTTGACCGAGTCCTGTCCGTGGGCATTTCCGAGGCGGTTCTGGTGCTCGGTGCGTTCCTGAGCGGAGCGCTCGTGACGCCGCTTCTTCTTCCGTTTGTGCCAGGGCGGCCGTTTGCGCTCAAGGGGGCTCTGGTGGGGGTGGTCGTGACCGCCTGGCTGCGTGGGTTGCTGGTCGGGTGGCCGTCCTCGGGCAGCACCTGGGGGTTCGTGTCGTGGCTCCTGCTGGGGGGGGCGCTGGCCAGCTTCGTGGCGATGAATTTCACCGGGGCATCGACTTTCACGTCGTTGTCCGGGGTGCGCAGGGAGATGCGGGTTGCGGTACCGGTCCAGGCGGTTGCGTTGGTGGCGGGGCTGGTGGTTTGGGGAATCGACCGATTCCTCGTGCTCGGTGCATGAATGAGGATGAAGATGCTCGAACCGAGATACCTTTCAGGGGTGACGACGCTCCGGCTCGATGCGGATCGGTGCACCGGCTGCGGCATGTGTCTAGATGTCTGCCCTCATGCCGTCCTGGCGAAGGGGGAGCGGGGCAGGGTGACCATCGCGGACCGGGATGCCTGCATGGAGTGCGGGGCTTGCGCACGGAACTGTCCCACTCTGGCATTGACCGTCGATGCCGGCGTTGGCTGCGCGGCTGCAATCATCGTGGGGGCGCTCCTGGGCACCGAGCCCCGGTGCGGTTGACGACCCGGTGCTTCGACGCGGCCCGAACCTGCGCTCCTCCAGCGAGACGGCTTGCAGACCGAGGCCTCTGGCAACGACCAGGGATGCCTGCTGGGCACACCAGATGGCGGGGGGCAGTGAGGAACTGCCGTAGCGAGCCCAAAACGGCTCAACCTCCTCCGGCGCATCGAAGAGCAGCGCGTCTGCCTGCGGCAGCTTGTCGGGCCACGCATCGGTGCACTCGCCCACGTGGGTCACGATGGTGCGGCAGTCGAACCGGTGAGCGTCCGTCAGCCGTCGCACCCGGCTGCATGCCGAGAGGGTGCCCAGGACGAGAACCCGTGCCCTTCCTGCAGGAGTTCCCGGAACCAACCGAATGAGCTCTTCCATGGTCCGCGCGTCGGGCACTATGCCCGCGGCTTCAAGGGCCCGCGCTGCCGTCGCGTCCAGGGCAATGATTCTCACGCCTGACAGGCAACGGGAATCGAGACCTTGAGTGCGAATGGACTCGAGCAGCCACTGGACCGCGGCACCGTCGGTGAGTACCAGACTGGGCGGCTTGCCGCGCGGGCAAAGGACGCTCGACAGCCGGGAGCGCTCAGGAGCTCCGGCCACGGGGCGTTCCCGGAGGGCCGGCCAATGGAGCACTTGTCCGTGCTGGCGGAAGTTGGCCGGTCGATTGCCGGTGTACAGGATGACGGGGAGCGTGCGCCCTGTCGGGACGGCCGCAGCGGCACCGACGATGAGCAGGGCTGGCGGACGCACCCCGAGGCTCGACACCCGCTCCGGCAGGTCGTCCAGCGAGCACCGCCAGACCCGCTCGTACTCCATGCTGGCTCGTTCGTGAATGCGAACGGGGGTTTCCCGAGGCCACCCTTGGTCCAGGAGCTTGCGGGCTATGACCGGAGCGGCCTCGACCCACATCTGGATGGCCAGCGAGTCAGCGCGAGGCAGCTCCTCGACGGTGTCGCCCCCCAGGTTCCGGGCCGTCGTGACGGCAAACGACCGTCCCCGTCCGCGGACGGTTAGCGGCGTGCCCGCAGACGTCGAAGCCGAGGTGGCGACCGAGGGACCGGGTATGATCTCCACATCCAATCCGGCCGCACGCAACATATCGATCTCCTCGGCCAGGCGGCCGAAGATCCCGGGGTCTCCTCCCTTGAGGCGTGCGACGTTGCGGCCGGCCCGAGCGAATTCGACGATCTCCTGCAGGATGCCCCCCCCGCAGCGGCGGGCCTCTCCATCCTCGAGTCGAAGGACCTTCTTCGTGCGGGTAGAGAGCGGGAGAGCTGCCAGGTAGTCGGGAGGAAGCAATGCGTCCTGGATGATGACGTCCGCATCACGCAGCGCCGTCAGTCCTCGAAGCGTCAGCAGGTCTGCAGCACCGGGGCCTGCGCCAACGAGATAGACCTTTCCGCACATGACAGCCTCCTTTGGGGTCGCACGTCCTCAGCATCGGCGAATCACGACGCGCCAGTGGTCTTCGGCCGGGAGGACGTCGCATACCTCGTGTCCGTCACGGGCCACGCTCTCGGGCACGTTCCTGGCCCCGGCCTCGTCGAGAAGCACCAGCAGGAGCTTGCCCCTGGCGATCTTGCCCAGGGCCATGCGGGTCTTGACGTAGTTGAGCGGGCAGACGACCCCCCGCAGATCGATCTCGGCGGCGGGGAGCTCGATGGAAGCATCGAGCCCAGCCGGTTCCCCTGACGGTCCGCACCTGGGATCGGGCTCGTGCACTTCGGACGCCCGCCGATCCACCGCCTGCCGAGTCCTGTCGGCTTGGTGCGCCTCGTTGGATGACCGGGCCTTGTCGTATTGGCGGGGCTCGTCCGGTTGCTGGGGCTCCGGCAGGCGCAGGGACTGTCCAAGCCCAACGTAGAGGGCGCGCACCGCTTCGAGCAGCTCTGCCACGGAGCCGGCCGACCCCAGGAAGTCGACGGCCGGGTTCTCGGTTCCGCTCGCGGCCAGGGCTCCCTGGACGAGTGGGCCGTGCTCGGCGGCGACAAAGCCTGGAGATACGAAGGCTCGTGCAAATGCCTCCAGCGCTTCCCGGTCGGTGGTGACGCCGATTCCTCGACTGACGAGCAGGGCCCTGCACGTGGAGACCGTCGCGGCGTAGAGCGCTCCGGAATCGAGCGCCTCCTCCGCAGCGGCCAGGTCGATCTCGATGAGGTCGAAGACGCCGGCGCTGCACTCCCCCGGGCTGCGGCCGGCCAGGGAGAACAGCTCGCTCGTTCCGCAGTCCACGTGGGGATCTCCGCAGGCTGTTGAGCGAAGTCCGTCCCGGAACTGCTCGAGGCGGGAGGAGAGGAGGCGTGCGCCGGATTCACGGGCGAAACGCGTGAAGTCGCCCGAAACGGCCTCGCGCTCGAACGCCGAGAGCAGGTCGACGAGGAGGTGGGGCACGGCCTTGGCGGGAACGACCGTCCTTCCTTCGGCAAAGCTCAGCGTGTCCGTGGTCGAGCGGCTTCCCAGGCGAACCTCGTAATGGGGTGCCAGTGACTGTCCGATCCGGCGGGCAGCACCGGACAGGCCGATGTCGGCCAGCAGATGACGGCCGCATGAGTTGGGGCAGCCGCTGACGTGGATGCGGACCGGACCGAGTGCGTGAAGGTCGATGGAGGAGAGCAGCAGCCGGTTGCGCAGCTCGTCCGCAAGCCCCCGGGAATGGCAGATCCCGAGCCGGCAGGTCGAGGCACCTGCACAGACGATCATCCGGCTCAACACGGGAGGCATCGGTGCGGCAAGACCCGCCGCGTCGAGGAGCTCGAAGGCTCGCTGAAGGGTGGCCTCCGGGACCCAGGGGATCGTCAGATTCTGCTCCTGTGTTGAGCGGATGGCCCCGATGCCGCACAGGTCGGCTACATTGGCCACGGCGGTCGCCTCGGCGCTGCTGAGCGTGCCCAGGAACAGCGGAATCTCGATGCAGCTCAGCCCGGGTCGATGTTGGGCGTTGACCTGTGACCGAAGCCAGGCCTCCAGCCGATGGGGGGGCGCAGAGAGGAAATCACAGGTACCTGCCGCCCCGGCGACGACGAGAGGGGCCGGACGGGCTGCGGGAGGTGTGGCGGTTGGAGGGTCGAGGGTCAACGGCGGCTCGCCCTTGAGCTCGTCGATGGCCTCGAGGTATCGGGCCTTGAAGCTCTCAAAGCCCAGCTGAGCCACCAGGAATCGGAGGCGGGCCTGGTGCCTGTTGCGGCGGTTGCCGTGCCGATCGAAGACCCTCTTGACCGCTTCGGCCACGTGGAAGATTCGCTCCTCGGGGACGAATTGGTCGAGCACGTGGCCTACGCAGCTGTGCCCCCCCATGCCCCCGCCCACAAAGACGGCAAATCCGGAACGGCCCTCCTGGACGCAGGCCACGAAGCCGAGGTCGTTGGCGCGGGCCGCCGCGCAGTCCTCATCGCACCCGGAGAACGCCAGCTTGAACTTCCGGGGCAGGTCCAGGGCAAAGGGAGTCTGCAGGAGCCGGGTCGTCAGGGCTCGTGCATGACCCGCAACGCCGAAGCACTCCCGGTCGCAGAACCCCGTCCGGGAACAGGCCGTGATGTTTCGGACCGAATTTCCTCCCCCTCCCAGCGAGGACAGCCCTGCCTCAGAGAGGGTGACCATGGCTGAGTGGAGGCGCCCGACAGGAAGGTCGTGCACCTGCACGGCCTGGCGTGTCGTGACATGGAGCTTGGCAGACCCGTCACGCTCGGCAACGCGGGCAAGGGCCCGCAGCTGCGCCCCGGTCAGATCTCCAGCCGTGATCCGGAGGCGAAGCATGTAGCGGCCGGACACCCTCTGCTCATAGACCCCGAACGGGATGCGGAACGCCCGGTAGTGGTCCGGGCTGCACTTGCCGGCACGGAAGCGCTCGGTTTCTTCCCGGAAACGCTCGAGGCGGGCCGCCGTGCTCTCACTTGGCGTGGTCATCGTGATCATGTTCCATTTCCTCCTCTCGGCATCGAGCGGTTGAACGAAGGGGGCAGGCTACGCCGAAGGCATGCCCTCGTCGGCCAGCAGATCCGTGAAGAAGCTGCCATACTTGTGTCCCCCGTCGGGTGAAATGCCCACTGCCAGGCCTTGCCGCCCGGATAGATAGATCTCCGCTGCGTGCACGATCGCACCGGTGGAGGGCCCGACGATGAGCCCCTCCTCGCGATAGAGGCGGCGGGTCATCGAATAGGCCGGTCCGTCGTCGACTCGGATGACGTCGTCGATGAGCCCCTCGTTGAGGATCTCGGGGGTCTTCGATTCCTGGAGGTTCTTCAGGCCGGGCAGGCGATGCCCCTTTTGCGGCTCGACCGCCACGATCCGGATATCCGGATTCCGCTCCTTGAGACACTTTGCCACGCCGCTGATGGTGCCGCAGGTGCCGTAGCCGGCAAAGAAGTAGCGGACCAGCCCCTCGGTCTGCTCCCAGATTTCGGGCCCGGTGGTCTCGTAGTGCGCCCGCACGTTGTCCGGGTTGGCGTACTGGTTGGGCATGACGTACTTGCCCGCGTTGGCGGGGCTTTCGACCAGAGAGTGGGCGAGCGCAATGGCACCGTCCTTGGGGTGGTCGATGGGGCAGAGGTCATCGGGGGTCTCCCAGACCTCGGCCCCCAGCATGCGCATGATGACCTTCTTCTCGCTCGGCACGCCTTCCGGTACGGTCAGTGCGATGGGCTTCTGCATGAGTGCGGCAATCGCGGCAAGCGCAATGCCGGTGTTCCCGGAAGTCGGCTCGACGATGGAGCGGCCCTCCAACTCCCCTCGCTCGACCAGCCCCCTGAGAAGGTAGAGCGCCGTACGGTCCTTGACGGAGCCGAAAGGATTGAACCACTCGAGCTTGAGATAGAACGAAGCGGAGGCGCCATTCATGACGCGGTTCAGTCGGACGAGCGGTGTGGGCGACTCCGGGGTGGCAATCAGCTGTCTCACGTCTTCGTACCGCCTGATCTTCGAGTTCTTCGCCAGTTTGTCTGCCATTGCATGCCTCCAGCGGCTTGCGCACCATCTAGATGTTGTACTCGGGGGCTTGCTTGCGCCCGAACGAGATCCGGTTCCAGGCCCTTTCGTGTGCGTAGAAGATGAGGACCTTGACCAGCGTATCCGACAGCCCCACCGCCAGTGCGACGCGGTAGTCGCCGGTGACTGCGAGCGCCACGACGAGGGTGACCGCAAGTCCCACGATCCTCCAGGAAACCGCCTTCGCCAGGCTTCTTGCCGCCGATTCCACCAGTCACCTCCAGCCAAATACCGCAAAGCCGACGAAAAAAGTAGACAATGGCACCCGGGAAGTCAACCGGAATACGTTGCAGGCCGCTCCGGACGCGGCCGGGAGAGGCTGGGGATTGACAATTGCCAGGAATCCGACTAGATTGGTGGTGATTGGCGCTTGAGGGAGGTTTCCGATGGGCGGGAAGCAGATGAACCACGGTGCGGCAGCGATTGCGGCCATCCAGGAGAAGCTTGGCGGTTCCAGCGCCGAGCAGGTGGTGGAGTGGGCGCTGTCAACCTACGGTCGTCGGGTCGCTGTCGCGTGCAGCTTCTCCATGGAGGATGTGATTCTGGTTCACATGGCAGTGCGAACGGGTCTGCCCTGCCGGGTCGTTGCGCTCGACACGGGGAGACTTCACGAGGAGACGCTGTGGGTGGCGGCGCAGGTGGAGCAGCGTTGGGGCCTGCAGATGGAGTGGTACTTCCCGGACGCCGACGACGTGGAGGCACTGGTGCGCCAGGCCGGGCCGTTCTCGTTCCGCAATTCGCTCGAGGAGCGGAGGCGCTGTTGCGACATTCGCAAGAGGCGGCCTCTCCAGAGGGCGCTTGCAGACACGCCTGCGTGGCTCACGGGATTGCGTCGGGAGCAGGGGCAGACCCGGTCATCCCTGCACGTCGCTCAGTGGGACGATGGATTCGGAGGGCTGGTGAAGCTCAATCCCCTGGTCGACTGGAGCGACCAGCAGGTTGCGGACTGCGTGGCTGGAAACCTGTTGCCAACGAGCCTGCTGTACGGGGAGGGCTTCACGTCGATCGGCTGTGCGCCGTGCACGCGTGCGACGCGTCCCGGGGAGCATCCTCGGGCCGGTCGCTGGTGGTGGGAGGATCCATCGCACGGGGAATGCGGTCTGCATCCGCTCGGCGGGCGAAAGTAGCGACTGCACAACAGGCAGAATGGAGATGAGAATGAGCACGATGACGACACCCGGGCTGCTCAGAGTTGACCCAGAAGAGTCGGCCTACCTCGATGCGCTCGAGAACCAGACGATGTTCATCTTCCGGGAGGCGTATCGGCGCTTCGAGAACCTGGCCATGCTCTGGTCCATCGGCAAGGATTCCACCGCGATGCTGTGGGTTGCACGAAAGGCCTTCTTCGGCCGGGTGCCATTCCCACTGGTGCACATCGACACGACGATGAAGCACCCCGTCATGATCGAGTTCCGGGACCAGATCGCTAGCGAATGGGGGCTCGACCTGCGCGTGGGGACGAACCGGGAAGCGCTCGACTCGGGCATGGGCCCCGACAAGGGGCGGTTCGAGTGCTGCACCGCCCTCAAGACCAGCGCGCTCCAGCGCCTGATCGAGCAGCACGGGTTCAAGGGGATCTTCCTTGGGATCCGCAGGGACGAAGAGGGCTCGCGCGCCAAGGAGCGCGTCTTCTCTCCCCGCGACCGGGATTTCCAGTGGAACTTCAAGGACCAGCCGCCCGAGTTGTGGGATCAGTTCAACACCGCCTACGGCGACGACACGCACGTGCGCATCCATCCAATCCTGCACTGGACCGAGATGGACATCTGGCGCTACATCCGTCGAGAAGGAATCCCGGTGTGCTCTCTCTACTTCTCGAACGGCACGCACCGCTACCGGAGCCTCGGGTGTGTCCCGTGCAATTCGAACTTCCCGTCGACGGCCTCGACGGTGGACCAGATCATCCATGAGCTGGAGCACACGACGACTCCGGAGAGGGCGGGGCGCGCACAGGATCACGAGAAGGCCTATATGATGCAGAAGCTGCGCTCTCTCGGCTACATGTAGGCTTGGCGGAGCCGACGATTCGACTGACCTTGACGACAACCACGAGGAGTATTGCATGACCATCCAGAACATCAGCAGGCAACCATCGGTGGAGCCGGCCTTGCGCATCGTCATCGTGGGGCACGTCGACCATGGCAAGTCGACGTTGATCGGGCGTCTCTTCTACGACACGGGAGCCATCCCGGCAGAGCGCTACGACGAGATTGAGCGCACTTGCAAGGCCCAGGGGCGTCCCTTCGAATATGCCTATCTGATGGACGCACTCGAGGAGGAGCGGGAACAGAACGTCACCATCGAAACCACCCAGACCCGGTTCCGATCGTCCCGCCGCGGCTATCTCATCATCGATGCGCCGGGGCACAAGGAATTCCTCAAGAACATGGTGACCGGTGCGAGCGAGGCCGACGCCGCGATTCTCATCGTGGACGGCGAGGAGGGCGTGCGGGAGCAGACACGCCGGCACGCGTACATCCTGGCTCTGCTCGGCATCAGCCAGGTGATGGTGACCATCAACAAGCTCGACCGGGTGGGGTTCGACCGGGCCCGGTTCGACCAGGTCGCGGCCGAGACGGTGCATTTCCTGCACTCCATCGGATTGACCGCCCAGTTCCTCGTGCCCATTTCTGCGCGGCAGGGTGACAACGTCGTCGAGCGCTCCTCCGCCACCCCCTGGTACCAGGGGCCCACCATTCTCGATGCGCTCGACGCCTTCTCTCCGGCGGCCCTCGACCGCTCGAGGCCTGGCCGTATGCCCGTCCAGGACGTGTACCGGTGGGACGACGTCCGCCGGTACGTCGGCCGGGTCGAGTCCGGCACCTTCCGCCGTGGAGACCGGGTACGCTTTCTGCCGTCGGGCCGTGAATCCCGGATTCGGTCCATCGAGCGCTGGCCCGAAGCCCGAGTGCCTGCCGCCGCTGCGGGGACGTGCGTGGGTATCCACCTCGAGGACGAAGTCTACGTGGAGCCGGGGGAGGTCATGTCCCGTCCTCAGGATGGACCGGTGCCCGCGGTCGAAGTCCACGCGAGCGTATTCTGGATGGGGCGGACGCCGTTGAGCCTGGGTACCCGCTACGGGTTCAAGATCGGGTCTGCCGACGCCCAGGCCGAGGTCGTCGCCATCGAGGAGCGCATCGACCCGGTCAGCCTCGAGGTGCGGCAGCGATATGCCGAATGGCTCGGCGAGTCGGAGGTGGGACGGGTGGTTCTGCGCCTCGAGAAGCCGGTGGCGGCGGATACCTTCGAGACGAACCCGAAGCTCGGGCGGTTCGTGCTGGTCGAGCAGGGGGTTGTGCGGGGCGGGGGCATTATCCGCTCGCTCGGGATGGCGTCCGGTGCCCGCTCCGTGCGGGTCATCGAGCTGGGCGAACGACTTCTGGTGGACCCATCGGGGGCCCTGATCGACCTGCGGTCCGAAGGCGGAGACATCGAGATCGCAGCAGACGCCAGGTTCCTGGCGAGAGTACGGGCTGGCGAGCGTGTAGCGCTGCGCTTCTCGGGGATGCGGCCATTTGGGGCGTTCCTCAACTGGGCTTGGGAGCATTTCATCCCCGTCACCTTCCGGCGGGAGCAGGAAGGGGTCTGGGTGTCGTGCGGAGCCCCGGAGTACGCCTCCGCAACGGAGCACTACCTCGACGGCCCGGGGATCTGAGCCACGTCGCGAGGAGGCTGCCATGCTGGCGTTGGGACTCTCGGTGGCCAATTGGCCCACGCTGGTCGTCGGGGCCGGAACCGTCGGCGCCCGCCGTGTCCGGACGCTCCTCGATGCCGGAGCCAGGGTGAGGGTCATTGCCCCCGAAGCCGGCACGGCCATCGTCGAGGAGGCCGCTCAGGGCCGTCTCGAATGGCTTGTACGCGGGGCCGTGCCTTCCGATGTGACCGGCCATCGGCTCGTGGCGATTGCCATCTCCGACCATGCCCTTGCCCGTGAGCTAGCGGCCGTCTGCCGCCTCCGGGGAATACTCGTGAATGTTGCGGATGACCCTGCCGCCTGCGACTTCCACTTCCCCGCAGTCGTGCGGCGGGGGCCGATCCAGGTGGCGGTATCGACCGATGGCATCGCACCCGGGGTGGCGGGCTGGCTGCGGCAGCGGCTGGAAAAGGCGTTGGAGCCAGAGCTGGGTGCCCTGGCAGACCACTTCAAAGCAGTCCGCAACCAGCTCCGGGAAAGGGTGCCCGATGCGGCAACGAGAAAGAGCATCCTGGAGGCGCTGCTTCGTGACTCGGCGCTCCTGGAGCGCATTCGCAGCGGCCAGGCCCTGGACATCGAATCGTGGGTTTCGAGCCTGGTCGGGCAGGGCGGCTTCAGGCCAAGATGAGAGTCGCCGCCTTCGCAGCGGCTACCAGGGAGACTTCGGCTCGCAAGGCTGACTCAGGAGCCACTTCAGACGCTCGGGCCCGCAGATGTCAAGAGCCGTGGGCGAGCCGTTCGGGCCGCACTTCGGCCGACCCCCGCGGCATAGGACTCGCCAAATCGGGGGACGGACGATAGAGTGGGCCGGCGGGGAGGGGGGCATCGGCAGGCCGCCAGGGGCCGCGGTCGTTCACTGCTTCTCGGGGCCTGCCGGTGCTGGGGTACAGGGCAGGGCCCACCGCAGGCCCTTGGAAAGCCCGTCGCGACCAGGGTTCCCGCCCCAGCACTTCTCGTCCACTCCGATCCCGAGGAACCGCGCACCCTCGGGCGGCACCTCCGGAACGGGGAAGCTGTCTGCGAGCGCTGCAGGCGCCGGGGGAGATGAGAACCAGCCGACCCGCTTCTGAGCGCCGCAAGGGTCTTCGCCGGGGGTCCACTCGCCCGCCAGCTCCGATGACTGGAGCTGGAGGTGGGCAACGACCCAGCGCTCGGTGCCCTTCGCAGTCACCTTCATGCGGACCAGAGCGTGATGTTCTTGCGAGCCCTGGGAGAGTCCGTCGAGCCCGTACCAGGCGACAAGCTGCTCCTCCTTCACCTCGATGCCCGCACAATCGCCCCAGCAGCAGCGCCCCTTCTGCGCCAGAACGCGGGCAGCGGCAACAGAAGCCAGCGCGACCGAGCGCTCAGCGTCCTGTGCACAGTCCTGCGGCACACGTGAGCGCGAGTCCGGGGCTTCGCCGAACACCGTTCTCCACGCGTCCTGGTCAATCCACGCCGCAGGCTTGCCGCACTCGTCGGCCGTTCGAATCACGAAGCCGCTGAGGACCTGGTAGACCTTGTCCTGCCGAGGCTTTGTCGCAAAGGCATGGATGAAGTTGTTGCTGCAGTCGAAGCACTGGAAGAGTCTCCACGGAGTGCAGCCGGCATCTCGCTCTCCTTCGGTGGGGTCGCAGTACATCACGGCCATGGCCCATATCGGCTTCCCGCCGGCATCATCAGCGGCCGCCCAGACCAGGGCCATGTCCCTCGGGTCGCCATGCACGGTCCTGGTCCGGTACCACGCGAGGAGTCGGGTCTCCTTCACCGCGAGCTCGCCGACCTTGTCGTACCCTCCCTCCGAGATCACCAGGGAGGCCTCCTGGAGAAGGGCAGTTCTGCCCGGCTCCGGGCACGGGCCGGGCATCGGGCAGGCAAGCGACAGGGCTAGAAGCAGGCAGACAAGAGCATTCATGCGAAATCCCCATGGCTGACCCTCTGCGTATGGTCCCACGAATGGCGGCCGGGTTCAAGGAGCGGCCGCGACTGGAAGCGCCTCACCCTTCCACCAACGCCTGGATCGTTGCCTCGACGCGAGCAAGGGCACCGCGCAGCGATTCGTCCGTGTGGGCCGCTCCGGGCGGGCCGACCAGCTCATCCGGAGGAATGGGGGGACCGATGTGGAGTCGCACCGTCCACGGGATGCAGGCCAGGAACACGGGTGGAGAGCCGAGCCAGAGGAAGATCAAAGCGGCAGTCGCAGGCCAGGGAAGTGGCAGCAGCGACAGGAGCGCTGCGACGACGATGCCGAACAGGGAAAGCCCCCAGCGCTTGACCCCGAGGAGGCGCGGCTGTATCAGAATCGTGGCCAGGAGCTTCGAGCGAAGCAGGATGGGAGCCGTGAGGTAGCCGTTGCGGATCCCCATGGGCACCAGGGGGACACGGGCATCACGCACCAGCCGGAGAAAGCCGAGCCGGCCGCCGAAGTCGACTCGGTTGCCCTGCCAGAACGGTTTGAGCGACTCATGGTCTCCACCGGGAAATGCGATGACCGGGATGCCGGCAGCCAGCGTCTCCCGGGCGGCCTCGTAGGTCGAGGGAATCGCCCCCATGGACTGGACCAGCGGTCGAAGGAGGGGCATGCGGAAGTCAATTGGATGGACGAATGCGGCCAGCGGTCGGTCGGCCCCCACCTGCTCGAGATAGATCGTGGCAAACGAGCTGATCTCCGCCATGCCCACCCCCGCCGAATGGTTGGCGATCAACAGGTAGGGGCCGGACGTGGGCAGGTGCTCGATGCCGGTCATCGTGGGGCGGTGACAGAGGCGGACGAGCGGGGCGACGTATCGGAGAAAGCAGCGGACGAACCCCGGCGTCGGGCGCCCCGGGTGGGACACCTCGACCCTGTCGTTCCAGTGGTTCCTGCCGCGCATGGAGGATGCGTCACCTGTCGGTTGCGCTGAAGAACCCGAGCTTCCTGCCGAGGGCCTCACGGAGGTGCCGGTCGAGCGCAAGCTGAGCGGCCCGGTCCGTGTGTCTGGCCAGCATGAGCTGGACGTTGCCCACTTCGTCCTCGGGGATGCCAAAGATGGCCTCCGACAGGGAAAACGCCACCTGGTAGCCGACCGTGTCGGGGACGTTCTGCAGCCTCGGGCCGACTTCAAGCAGCACCCACCGCAGCCAATCCGCAGGGGCCGGATAGAGGTAGGGAAGGATAACCCTCAGCCATCGGGGGAGGGCCTCCCAGGTGTGCGCCGAGTCCCTGGCCGAGAGCTGGATGCGGTCCGCCGAACGGGCCAGCATGTCGAGCAGATCCACCAGCAGTCCGTGATCGACCTGAAGAGCGACGGCCTTCTCGAGCCACGGGTCCAGGACGGCGACGGAGCCCAGCTCCCTGGCGAGGTCGAACAGGGCATGCAGCAGGTCGGGTGAATCGTGCTTCTGGGTGGCTGCGTAAGCGGCCAGGATCGACAACCCGCCGGGGTGCTCCCTCAGGACGGGCAGGAGGGAAAGAACCTCGCGTGTCCGCTCCGCCGGATCGGAGAGCACCTCACCGAGCATGGCCAAGAGCAGCGACATGGGATCGTGGTAGGCCGCCGTGTTGAACAGCACGGCATCGGAGAAGAAGATGGCACAGCGGGGCTGGTCGAGGCGCGACGGAGCATCGGCGCCGGCAGGCCGCCGCAAGCGACTGCGCCTGCGGACCAGCTGGGCAGCCACCGCCTCGAGCGTGCGCTCGTCGATCCCGGTCCAGGCAAGCGCCTTGTGGGCCGCAGCGATGCTGGTCTGCCAGCGCTTGACCACGTCATCGCACTCGGACGTATAGCCGGCTCCACGGATCACCTCGATGGGGTCGGTGAGCAGTCGACGAAGCAGGTCAGCCTCGGTGGCGTCCAGCGGAAGCTGGGGTGCCCGGGGGCCATCGACCTGCGTCGCGGGAACGAGGTCCTTTCCGATTCCGAGCTTGCCTTCCGCCCAGGAAATCGGCGTGGGGCCGGTGTAGGAGAATCGCCCGCAGACGTGGTGCATGGCGTCGTTGGCCACGAGCAGCCCGAACGTGATGGGCTCGTGCACCTCCGCAGGCAGCTCCTCGCAGACACCCGCCCACTCGATCTCGAGCGTGTAGAACACGCGCCAGATTGCTCCACCCATGCGGCCTGCACCTGCACCGGCCATGCGCCGCAGGGTCTGGGTGAGCTGTTCTCCGTTCACGGTTGCCAGGTGCATGATTCTCCTCCTCGACGGTCCGGCTCATCGGGGACTTGCAGGGGCAGCTCCCGTCACATCATGAAGAGCGCGGCAACCCCGGTAGCCACGGCCAGGACCGAGAAGTTGTCGTCCAACCGGTCGCTGAAGAGCTCCGTAGCGGCGGATGCGGCGGCCACTGCACCGGATGCGGCCGCGATTCCCCACGGGCCGAGGCCGGACCGCAGCCCGAGCACGACGGCCGACGTGATCAGCGCAACCCCGAAGAATGCCAGGGTTCCCAGCACGCTCTTGGACTTCCACAGCTTTCGCCTTCCGTACCGCATTCCCAGAATCGACGCGGCCGGGTCGGCAAGCGCCAGCACGAGCAGGCCGGTCTCCACGGCCGCCATCGGGGCCAGAATGCACATGGCCGTGAGCGTCAGGCAGTAGGAGCTGGCGCTGTTGATGCGTCCCATCTCGCGCGGGCGAATCGTCTGCTTGAAGACCGGCAGCGTCACGAGCCAACGGTTCACTCCGGGGATGAAGGCTCTGCTGACCTCCGCAGCGATCACGAGAGCCGACAGCACTCCGAGGATCAGAATGGTCGTGGGCCAGTCCAGGAAGAGCTCGTACAGCGCAACCGACACGACTCCCATGGCCACGTGGAACACGTTGCGCGAGTAGTTCACCGGCTTGAGGTGGGGGAGCGACAGCTTGATGCCCCGGGATGCCAGTCGAGCACGCCGCAGGGCCCGCACCATGTCCTCGTAGCTCCAGGAAAGCCGGTCGCACCATTCCCTGGCCGTGGCCTTCCGGCTCGATTCTGCCAGCTCCGACGTGAGGGTGCGGAGGTTGGTCGCCATGCCCTCGAGGGAGGCGCTCAGCTTCTGGTAGCGCAGAGACGCGTTGCTGCGGGCCGAGGCCATTCTCCGGCCGACCGTCTCCCAATGCCGGGTCGCTGCCTCGCGGGCCGCCGAGACACGCTCGGCGAGCTCCCGCCCGGACCGCCGAGCCGACTCCACCCATGCGGGCTCGGACCAGGCGGCCCTCCGGTCGTGCAGGCGCAGAAGGAACGCATGCAGGTCCAGCGTGAGCGCTGCCAATGATTCCGAAAGTTGAACAGCTTCGAGCGCGGCCTGCATCAGTCCTCCGCAAGACAAACCTCAACGCATGCTAGCTTCAAACCGTACCGGAGGAAAGCGAAAAGGTCGACGGGCTTCAGTACTTCAGGTCCACCATCTGGTACACGTGGAACCGAACCTCGATGCAGCCTGCCGGCGTTTTCGCCGCGGCAAAGCGGACGTGCTCGATCCCCTGGAACTCGAGTCCGGTGATGACTGCGAGCGGGGCCAACATGTCTCCGGCAACGTGGAGCGATCCGGAGGAGGCCTCCACTACGCACTCGGTGAAGGTCTGGCCACCCGCATGATGGTTGATGGGGATGTTGGTGAACAGCTGAGCGGGAGCCTCGGGTGGAGTCCAGGTCAGGTCGGCACCGGTCGGCTTATCGTATCCCCCAACGACCGTTCCCTTGAGCTCGAGCAGGTTGAGGGGCACCGTCGTCTCGGGGATGGTCAGCGTGTTTCCCGCCCAGGTGACCGTGGCGGAAAAGGTGCGGCCGGGAAGAGTCAACGTTCCCCACGCGCCGCTCGGGCTCCCCTCGGACGCGAAGGCCTGGGTTTGGTTTCCGGCCTGGACCGTAAAAACGATGTCCATGGCGGGTACCGGCAGCGTCTGGCACGTGTCGTCCGGTGCGCAGATCTCGCCGGCGGAGCAGCCACCGCAGAATCCGTTGGGCGGCTGCTGATAGAACGCACAAGCTTCGTCGCTGAGCTTGGGTTCTGATGGAGAGAGGGGCTCGGGCTTGTCGAAGATGGCAGCCGATGCATTGAGTGTGTTGCCGTTGTAGTCCGCACCATAGATGGAGATCCGGCCGATTCGCTCACTCGGAGCGCAGCGGAGGCCGGGCTCGGCAACGAACGTGCCCGGCCCCGCCAAATCCGCCGAATCCACCCCATCCGCATAGGCCGAATCCGCCCCATCCGCATCGGCCGAATCCACCCCATCCGCATAGGCCGAATCCGCGCTGTCCGAAATCGAGCCCATGTCCGCATCGTCTTGAGCATCCTGCGTCGCGTCGCCGAGGGCGTCCGCCGTCGGAGACGAGGAGCCGGAGCAGCCCGAAAGGGCGATTGCAAGGGAAGCCGAGGCAAACCAAGGGATGAGGAGCGGACGATTGGCCATGCGCGACCCTCCACGACAGGACTCGAAGATTGTAGCCGGAGTTGCCGGCAAGGGCAAACAGGGCACGTCAGGGTTGGGGGTTCCCCGCAACTGCGTGGGGGGCGGCGTCGCGTTGTCGGCGGTTTACGTCCCCGAATTGGCCGAGCAGAAGCCGCTGGACTGCGGTTCCCGACATGGAGCAGAATATGCGCGGTCAGGATGGAGGGTGCCGTGAGGACTCGAGCCTTGAGAAAGCTGGCTGTGACTATTGCCGTGCTGTTGGCCGCTGCTTGTGGCGGTGGGGGGGGCGGCGGGGAAGAGGACAGCTGGAAGTGGTTCGGCGGTCCCAAGGACGCGATCGGCGGAGGGGCCGACGCACAGGTGCCGGAGGCCTCGGGGACGGACGCCCCGGTGCCCGAGGTCTGCACTCCTTACTGCGGAGAGCCTGACAGCCCGTGGGAGTGCGGCGACGACGGGTGCGGCGCAAGCTGCGGCGAATGTGACGAAGGGCAGCTCCTGGTCTGTCTTCCATCGAGCCACCAGTGCGTGAAGTTCGACCCCCCTCAATGCGAGGGCAGGCAGTGCGGACCGGATGGCATGGGAGGGAACTGCGGCGTGTGTGAGGTCGGCCTCGTGTGCAACGCGGCCGGAATGTGTGCCCTTCCGCCCTGCGTGCCGGACTGCACGGGCAAGGAATGCGGGGACGACGGATGCGGCGGCGAGTGCGGCCCGTGTCCGCAGGCAGCACCCACGTGCGCAGACTTCAAGTGCACCCTGGTCTGCGAACCGGATTGCCTTGGGAAGGAATGCGGCGACGACGGGTGCGGCGGCGAGTGCGGCCCGTGTCCGCAAGCGGCCCCGAAATGTGTGGACGGGCTGTGCGAGGTCGTGTGCCAGCCCTACTGCGGCGAGCCCGGAAACGAGCTGTCATGCGGGGATGACGGTTGCGGCGGCGAGTGCGGCACGTGCCCGCCGGCAATGCCAGTCTGCCAAGAAGGCTTTTGTGTACCGGAGCCGGTCGTCGACGGCTGCTCCGAAGAGGCCAAGCAGATCTTCGTCGTGAGTGAGTCCGGGTTCCTGCTGCGCTTCGAGCCGGACACGAAGGACATCATCCCCATCGGGCCGCTCGACTGCGGCGTACCGTGGACGGAAACACCTTACTCGATGTCGGTGGACCGGAATTCCTTTGCGTGGGTGTTGTACAGCGACGGTTCTCTCTGGAAGGTGGATACCGAGGACGCCTCCTGCTCGGCCACCGGTTTCGTCGTCGGCCAGCTCGGGTTCGAGATCTTCGGCATGGGGTTCTCGACGGACAGCCAGGACTCGAGCGACGAGACCCTGTACATCGCGGGCGGCCCGTTGTGGGACATGATGAGCGGTGGGGACTCAACGCTGGGAAGCATCGATACCGAGACTCTGACGGTGACGTCGCACGCTCCGTTCGTGGCCGGCTCGGGTCTGCCGGAGCTGACCGGCAACCGATCGGCCGAGCTGTGGGGGTTCTTCCCGCACACGTTCCCCCCGCGAATCGCCCGCATCGACAAGATGACGGCAGCGCAGACTCTGAAGATCGACCTGCCTGCGAACATGTTTGCAGACGTGCAGGCGTGGGCGTTTGCCAACTGGGGCGGCGACTTCTACATCTTCTTCAAGTCCACCTCGGAGGATTCATCAGGCATCTGGCGTGTGATGGACACTGGGGAAGTGGTGACCGAGGTCGAGGATACGGGCTACGTGATTACCGGGGCCGGCGTGTCCACCTGCGCTCCGGTGGAGTAGACCGGTGCGGGGGCTGAGGTTTCTGTAGTGGCCGATGAATGGTCGATGGTCGCCGGCGCAGCGGCCGGAGAAGAACTCCTGAGGAGACGACACTGGTGGAACGGAAACGGGAGATTCTGAGCGGGCACCAAGTCGACGAGCTGCGACGAAGGGCGAGGCGGGCGAAGGGCCGACTGCGGCTGATGCGGGCCCTTCCGACGGTAGGGCTCGTCCCGCACGTGGTCAACCTCGTTCTCCTGGGACCGCAGGAGGCAGCCTCGGTGGCGCTGGAGGACCCCGCCTCGGCCGCGTTCGGACCGGGCAAGATGGAGCTGATGGCCAAGGCCGCTCAGCTCGCGTACGACGACAGCCCTGGGCTGGGCCGGATCCCTGATGCTCTGCGGAGGCAGACCGGGTTCGACGTTCACAGCATCAGGATGCTCGAGAACAAGGGCAGGGATGTCCAGGGGTATCTGGCTGCGGGGGACCGGATGGTGCTGTGCGTGTTCCGGGGCACGGAGCCGCTCAGCCTGGTGGACTGGGCACTGGATTTCGAGGTTTGCCTGGTCGAGAGACCCCTGACGCTCGGCGGGGGGCGCACCTTCCGGCTGCACGAGGGGTTCTGGGACGGCGTGGAGGCCGTGTGGAAGGAACAGCTTCTGCCCGAGCTGGAGCGCACACTGACCGGAGACCGCTACCTGTACCTCGGCGGACACAGCCTGGGAGGGGCGCTGGCGATGATCACTGCGGCCAGGCTTCCGGACGAGTGCCGGAAGCGTCTGCGCGGCGTGTACACGATTGGCCAGCCGCGGGTGGGCGATTACGATTTTTCGGCTGCCTACGACAATGACCCTGCGGTGGGCAAGTGCACATGGCGCCTGGTCAACGCACAGGACATCGTGCCCCGCTTACCGCTCGAGGTGATGGACTATGAGCACGCTGGCGATGAGATCCACTGCGCCATCGGCCCCGACGTCATGCTCCGCCTGGATTGGGGGAGGCGCTGCGCCCTGAAGACCCTGAACAACGTCGCGTACGGGTTCCTGCCCGACTTCATCCAGGATCATTTCCCGGAAGCGTATGTGCGGGGGGCGATGGGCTGAAGGGCCAGGGGGGCAACCGGGCTTCACAACCTCACGGCGAACCATCGCTTCGCCAGCCATTTGATCAAAGGAAGGAACAGGGCGGTCGAGTAGTGGCCGCAGGGGAGAATCCAACGCTTCGGGCGGCCGAGACGCTCCCAGAGCAGGATCGAGCGGGGCCAGCGGATCAGCCGATCGAAACGGGAAGCAATGAAGAGGATGGTACCCGGGTCGACTTTGCCGGTCGGGTCCATCTCGGTGACCGGAGACAGGAGCTCGCGGATCCGGGTGGCCAGTTGCCGGTCGGTCAGGCCGAGGCGGACCTTGAGTGCAGTGCGGTATTCCTCGATGGCCTCATCGTGGGCGGTGATCAGGATATCAGACAGCTCCGCCCCGCCGATGACCAGGACCGAGGCCTTGAAGCGGGGATCCGCGGCCAGGACCGCCGCGCCCACGATGGCCCCCATGGACACGCCCATGAGACCAATGCGGTCCGGTGCGACCTCCCCGTGCTCCAGCCACAGGTCGACACCGGCGGAGATGTCCCGCAGATACTGGCGAAGGTGCGGAACCAGCTCGGCCGGATCACGGTCGGCCTCGAGCCAGTCCCTGCGCCGCTCGAAGCGGAGCGTGTGATGGCCGCAGCGGGAAAGGTGGTCCGCAAGAAGCTTCGAGACTTCGTAGTCCCCTGCCTGGATCGGCAGCACGACGACGCCCGTGTGGGACGGTCGGTCGGGGCGCAGCCAGTGCGCCCTCAGCCCGCCCGTGGGAAACAGGCAGTCGGGGCCGTCGGGGATGAGAAGCAACTCGGCCTTCGGCATTCCTCGATTCCTCCAGGGACGGAATTCTAGCAACCTGGAGCAGGATTGTCTTGCATCGTGTATGATGGGGGGGACTTCGTTCGGAGGCCACGATGAAGGGGACATTCCAGGTCGTCATTCTCGTTGCGGCAGTGTGGGGGCTGGCGGGTTGCTCGGCCGCATCGCGCGGCAAGGCGGCCGGCGAGGCGGATCCGGTCATCGAGGGGGAGGGCGCAGCCGGCGAGTGTGCGTTTGAGCCAATCTACTTCGACTACGACGAGTCCACGATCAACCCGGCCGGTCGCGAGGCGCTCGATCGAGTCGTTCCATGCATCCTCAAGTCGGACCGGGTTCTGGTCGTCGAGGGCTACACCGACGAGCGCGGGACAGAAGAATACAACCTGGAGCTCGGCAACCGGATGGCCCGGCAGGTCGCCAGGTACCTCGAGAAGGCCGGCTTGCCGAAGGCCCGCTTGAAGACCGTGAGCTACGGCGAGGAGCGTCCGCCCTGCACCGAAGCGACCGAGGAGTGCTGGGCACAATGCCGCCGCGTGGAGATCCGGTTCGACGACTAGTCGCCTACAGCATGAGGTAGTAGCAGGTCTCGATGGGCCCGAGCGGCTTCGGTTTGGGCTGCTCGACCGCATCGGGCTTCCTGGCCGAGGGCCCGGACTTGACGTCCGACTCCTCCTCGGCCGGCTGAGAGGTGGCGTCGGGATCATCCGGCGGCTGAGCCGTCACGTCCGGGGCGGTAGCAGGCGGAGTTGCTTCAGGCTGCGTCAACTCCCCCTCGATGATGGTTGGGTCATAGCAGGTGTAGTACACGCCCGGCTCCGGTGACGGCTGGGATTGCCCCGACGCGGGCGGCTGCTCGTCGCCAGACTTCCCGGGCGGGTCCTCGTCCGTGGCCAGGCTCGAGGCCAGGACGCTGCCTCCGCCGAGCGAGAGCAAGGCCACCCATAGGGCGATTCGTATCCGATACGGTGCGGTTCGACGTCGGCGCCCGATGCCCAGCATCGTCACGATTCCCAGAGTCGCCAGGAGAAGAATGACCGCCAGCCAGCGCCCTGCAGTGCCGAGAAGGTCCATGGACTACCTCCAGACGATAGAAGAAGCGAGTCCAGCGTCGATACCGATGCCGACCCCGAGCGGATGGCATGGGCGGAGAGTAGTCACTACTTCTTTCTACAGATGGGCCACTGGATCTCGCCGCCGCAGCCGTCGTCGTAGGAGTGCTCGTCGTCGCAGTACCATTCCGGACCGTAGTCCTGGCGGCACTCGAGGTCGGAGTCACAAGGCTTGGGGCCGTACACCGAGACCGGGTCGCAGACCACGTTGGGCTCCTTCTCCGGAGGCTTGTCGACCTCGCCACCGGTGCTCCCGGTGGTGGCATTCTGACAGCCTCCGAGCACTCCCAGGAACGCAGCCGCAAGCCACCACCGAAGGGTCTTCATGGCTTCCTCCTCGAACGCGGGCCTACCTGCCCACGGCACCAGACTACCTCACAAGCACAACCGGCGGCAAGGCCGGCGAACGAGCACAAGGAGCGATTGCCTTGTTGAGGTTGCGACGCTATCCTTCCGCCCGAGGAGGTGACCGTGGACATGCACCTGGAGGGCTCTGTTCCGCTGCTGGAGACGAACTGGCGATGGCTCCGTGTGGCTGTGACCATGGCCTCGTGCGTGGCCTGCATGAGCTGCGGCGTTGCGGACAGCCCCTGGACGTCGGACGTGCCCGGTGCGGCGCAGTCTGATGGGACTGACCTGTTCGATTTGCGTTCTGTGTCGGACGCGTCCGACATCGCTCAGCCGGACGTGGATCCGTGGGCCGATGCGCCGGACGTGGATACGGGAATCCTGGACCCGCACGTGCCGCCCGTGACCGGGTTTCCGTACGTGTTCGTGGATGACGATCCCTCCCCGGAGTACCTTCGCTTCCAGGCTGAAGGGCTTTCGTTCGAGGAATCGGTCCCGCATGCGCTCGACTACCTGAAGAAGGCAGCGGACCACAAGCTGACCGCGTCGACCGCGGAGGTCGAGTATTTCGGGAGGCAGGCGGAGCTGTTCGACGCGCTGGCCGCCGCACCAGGTGATGCGGGGGCCGACGGAGGCGGCGGGGGCGGGGCAGCGGCGTTCACCATGGGCCTGGTGGGCGACATCATGTGGATCCGGGACGGATGGGGGACGTTCCTGGACGACCGTATCCTCGAGTACATGCGGGGGGCGGAGTTCTGGCTCGGCAACCTGGAGACGCCGATTGCAGCGAGCTACGAAGTTCCGTCTGCGTTCCCTGACTACAAGAACTTCAATTCAGCACCCGGTCTGGTGGAGTCGTTTTCAGCAAAGGACGGAGCGTCGCTGTTTGCCTCGTTGTCCTTTGCGAACAATCACACGCTCGACATGGAGGACAAGGGAGCATTCGAGACGCTGGACTTCCTGGAGCAGGCCGGGATTGCCAGTGCCGGCGTGTGGAAGATGAAGGGCGCTGCACCAGAGGAATCGGTCGTGCTGTTCGAGCGGGGCGGCGTGAAGATGGGGTTGTATGCCGCGACATGGGGGCTCAACGAGCCGTCGCTGATGAAGAAGACCATGGTCGGCATCGACTGGGTTCCCGGGCTGGCACCGGAAGGGAAGGCTCTCGTGGACCTGGGAAGGATGCGGGCCGTGCTTCGGGCGATGAAGGATGCCGGGCCCGAGCTGCGCATCGTGTTCCTGCACTGGGGGCACGAGTACGAGGTCTACCCGAGCCCGCTCCAGGTGAGGATTGCGCGGGAGCTCGTGCATGCCGGCGCGGACATCGTGATTGGGGCGCATTCTCACGTGCAGCAGCCGATGGAGCTGTGCTTCGTCAACGGGGCGGAGAAGGAGCTTCTCGAGGCCGGGCTGGACACCCCCGCGATGCATGCTCCGGACGGCTGCCTGCTGTCGGCACCGGGAAGAGTTCGCAAGGCGCTGGTCGTCTATTCGCTGGGCAACTTTGCATCGGCCATGTCCACCCTGCGGTGCCAGCTCGGAATGCTGGCGACGCTCCGGGTGCACCGCAACCCTACGGGCGAGGTCGACTTCGACGTCCCGGCGCATGCGTTCGTGGTGAACCAGGTGGACTTTCCCCCCGATGATTCGCATCGGCTGATGCCGGTGGACGCCTATTTCGATGCCGGGTGCTTCGACGAGTCCGGGAAATGTCCGCAGGAGGTCCTGGACCAGTGGGAGTCGGTGCGAAAGCTTGTGAACGGTTCCGAGGAGAAGATTCCGTAGGGGGTGGAGGCCACGCGAGAGGTGGAAGAGATGGTCGATGGTCGATGGTCGATGGTAGTCGGTGCGAGGGAAGGGGACCGGGGGATGCGCAATCCCCTTCGAGCCTGGTCGCTCGTTGCCATGGCTGTCGGTGCCGCACTGTACGCGTGCTCTGCGTCGTCCGGGAAGGTGGTCGACGCTTCGGACAGTGCGCTCGACGGGCCAGCGGGGGACTGCGTGATCCCCGGTGATTTCGTGGACGAGGACTGCCGTGAGGATGCTGCCGAGGTGTTGCCGGACCCGTGCGAGGGGCTCGGGCCCGAATGTCTGCCCGTGGTCGAGCGCGGCAACATCAAGGTGGTGTACCTGCATGGGACGCCCTACGAGATGGGGTTCCAGCATGGCACGCTGCTTCACGAGCAGCTTGCCGACGGGGTCCTCGAGATCGAGCAGGACCTGACGTTGTCGACGATGATGGCGTTGGCGCTCAAGAGTGGGCTTCTCGAGTTGGCAGAGAAGCTATCGCTGCCCGAGATCAAGGAGGAATGCCAGGGCCTCGTCGACGCTGCAGGTGACGTCGGCTGGACCATGGAGCACTGCATGATCCTCAACTTTGGAGATGCCGTTGCCGAGTTCCTCCAGCACGGGATGCCGGAAGGAGGGGACATCCAGCCGGCGTGTGCGGAGGCCATCGTGTCCGGGGCGGCAACGGCGGACGGCGCCACGTATCAACTCCGGGTGCTGGACTGGGCGCTCATCCAGTTCATCGTCGATAACCCTGTGGTCTTCGTGCGACAGCCGGACGGGAAGATCCCGCACGTCTTCATCGGCTTCCCCGGCAACTTGTCCCCCTACCAGGGGATGAATGGGGAGGGGCTGGTGTCCGCTTCCAACGAGGTGAGCCCGCTCAACAACGGCTGCCATGACAGCGTGGGCCTGAGCCACGTGCAGCTCCAGGCCAGGATCCTCGCCGAGGCGCACGACCGGGCTGAGGCTGAGGCGATGGTTGAGTCAGCGAACCACATGACGCTCGAGCTGTTCGGGGTCTCGGACTCCACCGGCGGGGAGATCTTCGAAATGGCCCCGGGGGCCCTGGCCTTTCGGGGGCAGGTGGACGGCGTGGTCTACGCAACGAACCACTTCGTGGCTGCAGAGACCTCGGGGCTGGACAAGGACCCGCCCTCGAAGCACAGCACGCTGCGCTATGACCGGCTGTCTCAGCTTCTCGACCCGGGCGGGGAGGAGTCGCTCTACGGGACTTTGTCTCCAGAGGTGCTGGTGAAGGTCGCCCGCGACCGGATCGACCCGGAGACCGGCGAGGAATCACCTGCCGACGAGTTCGACAACGGGAAGAGCCTGGCCACCAACGGAGCGCTGTACGCCATCGTGTTCGACCCGGCCAAGCTCCGTTTCTGGGTTGCTGCCGGAGCCCTTCCGGTGCCGTCGCAGACGTTCGTGGGCTTCTCGCTGGGGGAACTGCTCGGCTGGCCGGGATACGAGGGAGCGACCCCGGAGGACATCCAGTAGAGATGCGGCCCGGGCGATGGTCGATGGTCGATGGGCGATGGGCTATGGAGACGACGAGGGGGACCGCCGACACTACTTGGATAGGTAGTCGGTGGTGACCGGCATGGCCTTGCCCCCCTCCTCGATGATGCACTCGGAGTTGTAGCCTCGTGAACTTTCTCGGTAGCGGTTCTCGTTGCCGCCCTCCGTCTTCTTCTTTTCTTTCACGGCGGCGGTGCGCAGGTCGTCGACGAATTCCTGGACCTCCTCCGCCTCGACCTTGGACGAATCGACCGGACGGCCAGCCGAGCGTGCGGCGGCCTGGGCGGTGAGGGCCTCGTTGGCCATAGTGCTGACCAGGGTGCTCTCGAATTTCCCGTAGATGTCGTGGTTGATGAACCAGCGGGCCCCGCGGACCTGTCCATCGACTGCGTAGGCAAGGCCCACGACGTCCGAATGGTCCCTGAGGTCCGCGATGTGGTCTTCCACGTCTTCCACCAGGTCGTTGCGGGCTCGGCTGACTTGTTCGTCCGCCAGCGTGGCCAGGAGTGTCCCGGTGTTGGCGGATTTGGCATTGTCCCGGTTGACCTCGGCCACCTCGGACCAGACCTGGGACTGGTCCCCCTTGTACTGGCCTGCGGCGCGGACCTTCTGGTTGGCGAGCATGCCGACGGAGCCGAAGGAACCGCCGGTGTTGCGCCCCTGGCGGTTGGCATCCCAGCGTCCATGCTCGACGCAGAACGCATCGATGGGCACGGTCTTCCAGGGCGGGATAATGAAGTCCTGACCGATCTGGCGGTCCTGCTTGCCGCCGACGACGACCGTGCCGGCAAGGACCAGGATGGTGGAGCCGGAGCTATTGATGATCACGAGGGTGTTCACCTGGGCACCGCCGCTGTAAACCACCTGCTGCTGCGGCGGGGGCTGGGGGGGACGATGATGATGATGGTGCCGGGGGTGCTCCTCGCCGTTGGGCCGACTGTTCCACCGGATCACCGTGCCGTAGCGATGCTCGACGGTGACGGTTCCGTCGTCGTCCTCCTCGTCTTCCTCTACATCGTTGGCGTTGCTGGTGTTGATGACGGCCACCGCTCCGGCGCCCATCTCCTTGACCTCGGCCTTGCCGGACCGGAGGGCCTCATCCAGGGTGATGATGTCCCCCAGGTGAGGCTGACTGTCCGCATAGATCGGGAAGATCACCAGGTTGTCGAGCCGAAAGGGGGCCCCAAGGGAATTCCCACTTCCCAGGCGGATGGAACCGGCACCACCCGAGGGCGGTGCCGCCGACGACGGGGCGATGCTGAAGACCGCGAGAGCAACCGCCGCCGTCAGGGTGACCGCAGGTCTTGCAACTGCCCGGAAGTAATTCGAAATCAGGCCTGTCATGATACCACCTCCCTCTGTTGCGCACCCGGTAGACCGGAAAGATGGGCGGCGTGCTACGAACGACGAACGGGGAAGTTCCGTCGGCCGCACACGATTGGGAAGAATCCCGGATTGGACTGGCTTTCAAGGCCCCACCGACAGGGGACGCAGCGGAAGACTTGACGACTCGACAGCGTGTTCCTAGCTTTCGCCTCGGCATAGTCTTCCATCATGCCGATGGAAGAAGTGGAAATTTGCAGCCGGGGGGGGAGGATGAGCGAGGGAATTGCCCGGGCGGTAGCCCATTTTGCGGGATTGATGCGAGAGCAGCTCGAGCGGGTCGAGCGGATGAAGAAGAGGCCCCGGGGGCCTGCCTTTGCGGAGGTGAGCCGCCTGGTGATCGGGGTCTGCCCCGGGGACGGCATCGGTCCCGTCATCACGCGGGAGACGGGTCGGGTGCTTGGCGTTCTGCTGTCCTCCGAGCTTGCATCGGGCCGAGTGGAGCTGCGCGTCATCGACGGCCTGACCCTCGAGAACCGCCTGGCGCATGGCAAGGCCATTCCAGATCCGGTGCTCGCAGCCCTGAAGGAGTGCCATGTAATCCTCAAGGCCCCGACGACCACGCCGGAGAAAGGGGGACCCTACCCGAACATCGAAAGTGCGAACGTGGCCATGCGCCGCGAGCTCGATCTGTTTGCCAACGTGCGTCCGGTGAAGGTTCCCCAGCTCGGGATTGACTGGGTGTTCTTCCGGGAGAACACCGAGGGAGCCTACATCCTGGGCAGCAAGGGACTCATGGTGAGCGATGAGCTGGGTGTGGATTTCACGGCGGTGACGCGGCCCGGTTGCGAGCGGATCATCCGGATGGCATTCGAGCACGCCCGGGCACATGGGGTAGACCGGGTGCTCGGGGTGACCAAGGCCAACGTGATCAAGACTACGGACGGCCTGTTCCTGGAGGTGGGGGCACATATCGCCAGAGAATTCCCCGGGATCGCCTGGGAGTCCTGGTACGCTGACATCGTGGCTGCCAAGCTGATCGACCCGAAGCGGCGCTCGACCTTCCGGGTCTTCGTGCTGCCCAATCTGTACGGGGACATCCTGTCCGACGAGGCCGCCGAAGTGCAGGGGGGAGTGGGCACGGCGGGGAGCGCGAACATCGGGACCGAGCATGCGATGTTCGAGGCGATCCACGGCTCTGCTCCCCGGATGGTCCAGGAAGGGCGGGGGGCCTATGCAGATCCGTCCAGCCTGATGAGGGCTGCGGTCATGATGCTTGGGCACGTCGGCATGTCGGAAGCGTCCGCCAGGCTGGAGAAGGCGCTCGACCTGTGCGGGCAGTTCGAGAGGAGGCTCGTGATTACCGGAAGGGCCGACGGCGCGACGGCGGAGGATTTTGCCGACTACGTGATTGCCACGTTGGCGTCGGGGGATCTCGACGTGCGCTGGCAGGCGGCCGTGGACGCCGCAGCGGGAAGCCCGGGCAAGGGGGAATGACGTGGAGACGAAGCGGCTGGATCCATTTGGCGTAGTGCGCGACCTGGACCACTCCACGGGGAAGCTGCGGTACTACAGTCTGACTGCCCTGGACGAAAGCGGGGTGGGGACCATGGTCACTGCTCCCTACTGCTGGAAAGTGGTGGTCGAGTCCCTTCTTCGCAGTCTCGACGGGCTGGAGGTGACGGAGCAGGATGTGGTCCGAGCTGCTCTCTGGACTCAGGGCTCGGCGGAGGTGGACGTACCGTTCATGCCGGCTCGGGTGCTGCTGCAGGACTTCACGGGAGTTCCGGTCCTGGCGGACCTGGCGGCGTTGCGGTCCGCCGTGGCGAGGCACGGGGGCGATGCGGGCCGAGTTGAGCCGGTGCTGCCGGCCGAGCTCGTGGTCGACCATTCCGTCCAGGTGGACGAGTCGGGCAATCCAGGGGCCCTGGCCGCAAACATGCGACTGGAGATGGAGCGCAACCGGGAGCGCTACCGCTTCCTGAAGTGGGGACAGCAGGCATTCAAGACGTTCAGCGTCGTTCCGCCCGGCGTGGGCATCGTGCACCAGGTGAACCTGGAGCGTCTTGCACGAGGTGTATTTGTCGGTGCGGACGGCGTGGTCTATCCGGACAGCGTAGTGGGCACGGATTCGCACACGACCACCATCAACGGGCTGGGAATCATCGGGTGGGGAGTGGGCGGAATCGAGGCCGAGGCGGCGATGCTCGGGATGCCGGTGTGCATGCCGTTCCCGCAGTTCCTCGGTGTTCGACTGGTGGGGCGCCTGGGGACTGGGGTGACCGCGACCGACCTGGCGTTGCTGGTGACGGAGCGGCTGCGTGCACGAGGCGTCGTGGGCCGGTTTGTGGAGTTCTTCGGCCCGGCGCTGGATCGCTTGACGCTGCAGGACCGGGCGACGGTGGCGAACATGGCGCCGGAGTACGGAGCCACCATGGGATTCTTCCCCTGGGATGCCGCGGCGATGGCGTTTCTCCGGGGAACCGGCCGTGAGGCGTGGCAGGTGGACCTGCTGGAGCGGTACGCGAGGGCGCAGGGGATGTTCCGCACGACGGGCGGCGCCGACCCCGAGTATCCGGAGGTGCTGGAAATCGATCTTGGCGACCTGGAGCCGAGCCTTGCAGGGCCGAGGAGACCGCAGGATCGGGTGTCGCTCGCTGGCGTTTCCGAAGGGTTTTCCAAAGCGTTGACGCGGCCGGTCAGGGAGAACGGGTTTGGCGTAGCGGAAGATGCGGTCGGCACCTCGGTCGGGGTCGTGACGCAGGGGCGTGAGACCACGCTGCATCATGGGTCCGTGGTGCTGGCCGCAATCACGAGCTGTACGAACACGGCAAATCCGGGTCTGATGCTGGCTGCGGGGCTGTTGGCTCGCAACGCCGTGGAGCGCGGGCTGACGGTTCCGGCGCATGTCAAGACGAGCCTGGCACCGGGGTCGCGAGTGGTGACCGACTACCTGCAGCGGGCGGGGCTACTGGGCAGTCTCGAGAAGCTGGGATTCCACGTGGTGGGGTATGGCTGCACGACGTGCATCGGCAACTCGGGGCCGCTCGACGGTGCCGTAGCGGACCCGATTCGGACACGGGGGCTGGTCGTTGCCGCAGTGCTGTCGGGGAACCGGAATTTCGAGGGGCGGGTGCATCCGCTGACCCGTGCCAACTACCTGGCATCGCCGCCGCTCGTGGTGGCGTACGCGCTTGCGGGCCGGGTGGACGTGAACCTGGCGGAGGAGGCGGTCGGCGTCGGTTCGGACGGCAAGGCCGTGTATCTCCAGGAGCTCTGGCCGGACCCCGAGGAACTGGGCCGGCTGGTCGCTTCCGCAGGGGGTGCCGCGACCTACAGGGATGTGTACGAGGCGTCGGCCGCGGGCAGTGTCGAATGGGGGCGCATCGAGTGCGAGCCGGGGCTTCTGTACCGATGGGATGAGCACTCCACTTACATCCAGGAGCCGCCGTTCCTGGCTGGTGTGGGGCGGGAGATCCCGGCTCCGGTTCCGCTGCGACGGGCCAGGATCCTGGCATGGCTGGGAGATTCCGTGACGACGGATCACATCTCCCCCGCGGGGACCATCGGGGCGTCGAGCCCGGCCGGCCGCTATCTGGTCGGCCTGGGGATCGTGCCCTCGGAGTTCAACTCGTACGGGGCTCGGCGGGGCAACGACCGGGTGATGCTTCGCGGGACGTTTGCCAACCCGAGGCTCCGCAATCGCCTCGTTCCCTCGAAGGATGGCGGCGTGACCGTGCACTTCCCGTCGGGGGAAGTGATGTCCATCTACGATGCTGCAATGAGGTATTCGGACGAGGGGACGCCGCTGGTGATTGTGGCCGGCCGCGAGTACGGGACGGGAAGCTCCAGGGACTGGGCCGCCAAGGGGACGGCGCTGCTCGGCGTCCGGGCTGTCCTGGCCGAGAGCTTCGAGCGAATCCATCGGTCCAACCTGATCGGGATGGGCGTGCTGCCGTTGCAGTTCAAGACGGGCGAGTCGGCGGCTGCCTGGGACCTGCAGGGGACCGAGAAGATCACGGTGGAGCTGAGCGAGGATCTTCGTCCGGGCCAGGAGGCGGACGTCGTGGTGGAGTCGGGGGATGGGACCGGGGGGAGACGAGTGTACCGGGCGGTCGTGCGTCTCGATACCGAGGCTGAAATTGGCTACTTCCGGCACGGGGGGATTCTCCCTGCCGTGCTCCGCCGGATTCTCACTTCCGATGAAAACGTCCAGGGAGGCAGGTGATGAGCAAGGACACGCTGACAATCACAGACAACCGCACCGGCAGGACTTACGAGGTTCCCATCGAGTCGGGGACGGTCAGGGCCATGGACCTGCGCTCCATCAAAGTCTCGGACGAGGACTTCGGTCTGATGTCGTACGACCCGGGCTACATGAACACGGCGTCGTGCAAGAGCACGATCACGTTCACGGATGGCGACAAGGGGATTCTCCGCTACCGGGGCTACCCGATCGAGCAGCTTGCGCAGCACAGCTCCTTCCTGGAAGTGGCGTACCTTCTCTACTTCGGCACTCTGCCGGAGCCGGATGAGTTCGTGAGATGGGATCATGGAATCCGCTACCACACGATGATTCACGAGGGGATCAAGCAGTTCCTCAACGGATTCCGGTATGACGCCCATCCCATGGGCATCCTGGTGTCGACCGTGGCGGCTCTTGCGACCTTCTATCCGGAGTCCAAGAAGGTCTTCGATGCCGACGTGCGCCGGATCCAGTTCTACCGGCTGGTGGCCAAGATGCCGACGCTGGCCGCCTTCGCGTACCGGCATCGGATGGGCATGCCGTACGTGTATCCGGACAACAGTCTGGGGTATGCAGAGAACTTCCTGAACATGACGTTCCACGGATCGGAGCCTTCGTCCACGCGGCCGCCGGATTTCGAGCACAGCCCGGTGCTTGCACGGGCGCTCGACACACTGTTCCTGTTGCATGCGGACCACGAGCAGAACTGCTCGACGAGCTCGATCCGGATGGTGGGAAGTGCGCAGACCGACCCCTACACAGCGGTCTCGGCCGCGGCCGCT
Source organism: uncultured Myxococcales bacterium (assembly GCA_903895725.1). Taxonomy (GTDB): domain Bacteria; phylum Myxococcota_A; class UBA9042; order CAIXZC01; family CAIXZC01; genus CAITUV01. The sequence goes on from CAITUV010000043.1 coordinate 276,822, forward strand.
GCGTTGTATGGTCCGCTGCACGGAGGGGCCAACGAGGCGGTGCTGCGTATGCTCAAGGAGATCGGCAGCACGGCCGGCGTTCCGGAGTACGTCAAGCAGGTGAAGGCAGGAGAGCGCAAGCTGTTCGGGTTCGGGCACCGGGTCTACAAGAGCTACGATCCCCGGGCCCGGGTCATCAAGACGTGTGCGGACAAGGTGTTCGAAGTGATGGGGCGCAACCCGCTCATCGACGTCGCCATCGAGCTCGAGCGCATTGCGCTGGAGGACGAGTACTTCATCAAGCGGAAGCTGTACCCCAACGTGGACTTCTACTCAGGGCTCATCTACGAGGCCATCGGCTTCCCGACCGAGATGTTCCCCGTGCTGTTCGCCATCCCCCGGACGCCGGGGTGGTACTCGCAGTGGCAGGAGCACCTGACCGACCCGGACCAGAAGCTGGCCAGGCCGCGTCAGATTTACCTGGGCGAGACCGTCCGGGACGTTCCGAGGCGGGATGGCTAGCCTCGCTTCGAGGCGCTCGGCCCTCCAGCGGCGAGTCGGCGTGCTCCTGTGACGGGGGCTGCTGACGGGGGGGCGACCCGGGGGGCCTTCCGCTCCCGGCGAGCCAGGGGCAGGTTCTACTCCCAGAAGACCAGCCAGGACGACATGTTGATGTTGGCACCAAATCCATTGGGCTGGGGGGCGGGCTTGGGCTCGTAGTTCTTGCCGAAGAAGAGTGCCTCGTAGTCGATCACGTTTTCGCCGGACACGAGCTCCTTGGAGATGTCGGCCACGAACGGTGCCACGTCCCAGCCCGGGCACCAGCCTCCCCTGCCGAAGGGCCAGGTGCCGAACTGGTTCGGAACGACGCCTTCGGGAACCCGCGCCGCACAACCGGTGGAGGTGCCGGCCTCGGGATGGCTCTTGACGAATTCCTTGCCGCCATTGACCGTGAAGTGGTGCGTGTGATTGCAGAACTCGGCGCAGTTGGCGAGGTCGTTGCCGAATCCGTGTCCCGTGATGAAGGCGAAGATCTGGGCCTTCTTCGTGCCTTCCGGCGGGTTGAACGCGATGGGGGTCTTGCCGGTGTTGTAGTCCTGGTTGAACGGACCGCCGCCCCAGAGCTTCAAGGCCGTAGTGGGGTGAAGGCCAGAGCCGAGATTGCGGAGTCTCAGGCTCATGTGGATCACGTAGGACTGGCCGCTGGCATCATAGCGGAAGCGCATCTTGCCGCCTTCCTTGAGGAAGACCAGGGCCGGGCTGATGTCGGTCACCCAGCGTCCCTGGCGCTTGTACGCGGTGATCCAGCGGGCCAGCTCGATCTCACAGAGGTCCGGGTTGGCCTTGTCGCACAGGAACAGGTAGGAGAGGTAGTCCCAGTCACCGCAGTTTCCGTCGACCTGGTCGGTGCACCCCATGGAGAGGTCGACTTCCATGGTATCGAACTGGAGCATCTCCTCCTTGGAGGGCATTTCGACCTCGGCAAATCCATTGCCGGAGAAAGTCTCGCCGTCGAAGATCTGGACGACGGTGACATCCTGCTCGGCTTCGAGCGCAGCGTCCCGGTCCCATTCGAAGTTGAACCGTTCGACCTCATAGGCCAGGTGTCGCATTTTCCCCTTGCTGTCGCCGGTGATGTCGGCAAGCAGCCCGGTTTCCCGCATGCGCTGGCGGCGGTCGATGCAGAAGGAGAAGTAGCCCTTGGCGTTGACCACGTCAGAGACCCAGTTGTTGAGCTTGGGAGCGGCAGTGACCACGAAATGGATGCGCTCCTTCCACTTGAGCGTGAGTCCCTCGGGGAGCTTGGCCATGGCCTCTTCGAAGCGTGCCTCGAGCTTCTCGACGTCCTGCTGCGCAGTGGCTCCGTAGGACAGGAAGAAGTAGTGGACATTGAGCGGGGACTTCTTGAGCAAGTCCTCGACCGGAGAATTCCAGAGCTCCTCGGAGTAGTCGTACCCCGGGGCATAGAAGAGGAAGACGTAGCTGAAATCACCGCCTGCCCACTCCTTCTCGAAATCCCACTTGCCATGGGTCGTGGGGAGGACGAACGGTCCTGCAAAATCGAACGGATTGGTGCCGTACGGTCCCTTGTTGAAGGGGATGCCCTGGGGGACGACGTCCTCCGGCTTGGCCTCGGCGACATCCGGCACGAGGACTTCCTGAGTGTCCGATGCAAGGTCGATCGTGGCATCCGTCGAATCGGGAGCGGAGGTGTCGGGGGCGTCGGGAGAGGGTAGGTCCACCGCATCGACGGCCGCCGCGTCGGGAGCCGGAATGTCCGTGGGGACAGAGTCCGTCAGGACGTCGGCAGCGCTGACCGTATCCGTTTTGGAGGATTTCCCTCCGCATCCGAGGCAGATGGAAAGGGCCGAGAGAAGCAGCACGGCGGGCAACTGGAATCGCATGGACACACCTCCCGTGTTGAACACAACCGGGGAGGATTGTACCATGGCCGAGGGAGGAAGCGAGATGGAACTGTCCAGGTATGCCCGTGCGGCGATTGCGTGTTCGATGATCGCTGCTGCGGCCTGCGGGGGGACGGGGGGAGCGGGACGCGACGTGGAGGTCTCGGATGGGCGAGGTTCCGGCGGGGAGCTCGTCGAGACCGGGGGGGATGGCGCAGGGGTAGGGGGAGACCCGTGTGATTTTGAAACGCTGGAAGCGGAGGATGCCGTTGAGGCCCCGGCCGGAGCATGGAAGGTCGGGGAATTTTCCGTGGCCGTGCGGGCGGACGGCTCCATGGCGGTCGAGCATGCCGACGAGCCGGGGCGCGTGCTCTTCGAGACGCCGGCGGGGCGGGTGCTCGTCGGTGCGGTTGGCAAGCTCGAGTTGGAGGAGGCGCAAGGCTCGTTCCAGGTGGAGGAGAGCGGGACGGCCCGATGTGACGGTGCGGTCGAGCATGTGAGGGAGGATGGTCTGCGGCTCGAGCTGGCCGGGGAGCTGGACGGTGCGTGTGATGGGCAGCGGTTCACCGTGCGTTTCTGCCAGCCGCTGGAGCACCATCTGAGATTCGAGGTCAGCCTGGATGAGGGGAACGCGGACTGCATCTTCGTTCAGTCGCGAGCGGAGGCGGCAGAGCACTTCTTCGGAATGGGGGAGCAGTTCACGCACGACACGCTGGATCTGAAAGGCCGCGTGATTCCGGTGATCGTGCAGGAGGGGGGGATCGGCCGGGGCGAGGAGAAGGTATCGCCGGTGGCCGAGGCCCTCTCGCCAGGCGCCTCGGGGAGCGAGGAGAGCACGTACTATCCAGTGCCTCACTACATTACGAGCGAGTCGAGATCACTCTTCCTCGAGGGGGATGGCGTGTCCGTGTTCGACTTCAGCCAGGAAGGGCTGGTCGAGGTGCGGGGATACGAGCGTAGCCTGACAGGCCGGGTCGTGCACGGAACCGGTCCACTGGAGCTGGTGGAGCGTTTCACCGAGTATTCGGGCCGGATGTCGCCTCTTCCGGAATGGACCGGCAGCGGAGCCATCGTGGCGCTTGCCCGGGATCTGCCGGAGAGCCTGGCCATCGTGAGCGAGCTTGCGGCCCACGGGGTGAAGATTGCCGGCGTCTGGAACCAGGGTTGGTGCGGCAAGGTGCAGACGATTGTGGGGGAGCAGGTTCTGTGGAACTGGGCCCGAAACGAGGAAGCCAACCCGGGATGGAGCGCTTTCGTCGATGCCGTGGAGGACGAGGTCGGTGCGCGCATTCTGTGCTATGTGAATCCGATGTTCCGCGACCCGCCAGAGGATGTGGCGGTCGAGCGGGATCTGTTCGATGAAGGAATCGCCGGCGGGTACTTCGTTCGGAACGGCGCAGGCGAGGTGTATCTCCAGCCGGTGACGGCGTTCGATGTGGCCCTGCTGGACTTGTCGAGCGAGGCTGCCCGCTCATGGATGAAGGATGTGATCCGCACGGAGATGGTGGAGAAGGCGGGGTGCAGCGGATGGATGGCCGACTTCGGGGAGGCACTGCCCATGGACGCGGTGATGGCCTCAGGGGAGACGGGGGCCCAATGGCACAACCGGTACCCGGTGGAGTGGGCGCGGCTCAACCGCGAGGCACTCCAGGAGGCCGGGCTCGAAGGGGAGGCCCTTGTGTTCCACCGGTCAGGATTCACGACGTCTCCGTCTCAGGCCTTGTTGGTCTGGGAGGGAGACCAGCTCACGACGTGGGACCGTTTCGACGGCATTGAGAGCGCTCTCCACGGCCTGATTTCAGGGGGATTCTCGGGGATCGCACTGAACCACTCGGACGTCGGCGGGTACACGTCGTTGCCGCTCCTGGGCAAGGAGTATCTCCGGAACGAGGAGCTCCTTCTGCGGTGGGCCGAGATGAACGCGTTCGGCCCTGTGCTGCGGACGCACGAGGGCAACGCACCGGGAATGTCGATGCAGGTGTACGGGAGCGAGAGCGCTATGGACGGTTTTGCGCGCATGACACAGTTGTACGCGGCGCTGGCCTCCTATCGACAGGGGCTGTTCGAAGAGGCACATGCCAGGGGGTGGCCGATGGTGCGGCACCTGGCCATGCACTACCCGGACGATGAGGAGAGCTGGGCCGTGAACGACGAATTCCTGTTGGGGGCGGAGCTGCTGGTGGCCCCCATGCTCGAACCGTGTGCGGACCAGGCGTGCCAGAGGGCGGTGTACCTGCCACCCGGGCCGTGGACACACGTGTGGACCGGTGAGCAGCTCGGTGCGGCAGGGGAGGGCGAATGGGTGTCCGTGCCCGCTCCGTTGGGGGAGCCGGCGGTGTTCGTGAAGACAGGATCACGTTCGGAAGAATCCGTAGCCGAGGCATTTGCAGAGGCCGGCCTGTTCCCTCTTGAGTGAACAGTCGATTCCCTGTAAGGTCAGCCAATCCGGTGGACAGTGGAGCCGGGAGTGCGTGGTGGATTGCGCCGCCCTGCCGCAGGTGGCGGCCCGCAAGCAGCAGGTCGAGAACCTGAGATGAGGAGGACCATGCGAAAGGAGAATGGAGCAAACGTTCGCACGACAGACGGGGCACTCGGGCGGAGGATGGGTTGGGGGACGTGCCTCGCTGCAGCCTGCCTGATTCTGAGCTTCCCCTCCGCCGCGGTCTGCCAGGAGGAGGAGGCCGAAGAGGCGGAGGAGGAGGATTCCCTCGGCCTGGAGATCGAAGCCGCCTTCTCATCCATCTACTATTTCCGCGGGGACAACCTGTTCAAGAAGGACAAGCTGATGGACCAGAACGGGCTGGCCTCGCTGTCCGTGACGTACGCGCTCGGGCCGTTCAGCATCGTGTACTGGGGGGGATTCCAGACAAACGGAGACAACATCTCCGAGAACATCGATGTCGGGCTGGGCGCCGAGCAGGATCTGGCCGTGAGCTACTCGCACGAGCTGCCGGCGGACCTGGCTGTCGAGGTCGGCGTTCTCTCCTACATGTACCCGTTCGCTGATGAGGAGGCCGCGGGCACAGCGTTCCCCGTCTACCTCGACCCGTTCGTGGCGCTGAGCTGGTCGGGGCTCGTTGATGCCCGCATGTGCGCCTGGTGGTACCTGGGCGTGCAGGATGCCCTGAAGGACTACCGCTACATCTACCTGAACCCGTCGATCGGGAAAGAGTTCGAGCTGACGCCCGTGCTCGCACTCGGGGCCGAGCTGGTGGGGGGCTACAAGATCTACACTTCAGACAAAGACACAAAGAACAACCTGTTGGACGTGCTCCTGAAGATCGGGGTCACCTACACGTTCCTCGAGGACTTCTACGTCACGCCGAGCGTTTCCGTAGGGTGGACGGACCTTGGAAGGGTTGGGTTGGACGGTACGTGGGACCCGGAGGGTGGTGTCGAGGTCACGAACCCGGGTTTTGGCGACGAGTACATTGTGTTTGGCGGCCTGGCGCTGGGCTGGGCGAAGTAGGGCGTTAGTTGGACTTGCTGACGGGCGTGCGGACGCCCGAGCGGGCCTGGGCGGCAATCTGATCGTACCGAATCACCGCATCGGCAATGGCCTGAGCGATTCTTTCCTGGTACCAGTCCTTGGTGAGCTGCTCTGCCTCGAGGGGATGGGAGGCGAACCCGACTTCCACGACGATGCCGGGCATTTCGGCGCCTCGAAGGACCACGATGGGCAGCTCCTTGACTCCCCGGTCCATGGCCTTGGTGCGACGGACGACCGCGCCTTGGAGCACGGAGGCGAGGGTGTGTGCATCCCGGAACGCGGAATACTGGAGCATCTCCTTGACCACGGCAGCGGCCGAGGAATCCGCAGCGGAGGCGTAGAGGCCTCGGGGCTGGACGACCTGTCTGGAGAGCTTGCCCGATTCCTCCTTGAGGGCCTGCTCGGAGAGGACGTACGTCTCGACGCCCTGGGGAGTGAGGCTGAAGGAGGAATTGCAGTGGATGGAGATGAGGAGGTCCGCACCGGCCTCGTTGGCCATAGTGACCCGATCTTTGAGTCCGACCGAGCGGTCGTCTTCCCGGGTGAGGAGGACGTCCGAATCAGTGCGAGACTGGATCTCTTTGCGGGCCTTGGTCGCGATCTGGAGGACGATGTCCTTCTCGTAGACGCCGTTGTAGGCGAGCGCTCCCTTGTTGTCTCCGCCGTGACCGGGGTCGATGACGACCTTGCGGACGACGTCGAGCGACTGTTTCTGTGCGAGGACCGGCGGAGCAAGCAGCAGGGCCGGCAGGATCAGGAACAAGGCGAATACTCGGGTGCTCATGGGAGACCTCCCGTGGCTCTCGACAACGAGGCTAGCATCGCGGCCCGGGAAGTCAAAAAACCGGGGGAAAGGTTGTAATATGATCGATCCTCGGCTATATGAACGCTGCGGGAGGGGTGGAATGGCGGTGCTGGTCGACGGTAGAAAGCTGAGCTCGACGATCCTGGAGGAAGTGGCTTCCAAGGCCACCGAGCTTCGAGAGAAGAGCAGCGTTGTCCCCACGCTGGCCGCCGTGCTGGTGGGGGAGGATGGTGCCTCGGTTTCCTATGTGCGGCAGAAGGAGAAGGCCTGCGAGAGGGCCGGTCTCCGCTCAGTGACCGTGCGACTGCCCGAGTCGGTGACGGAGGGGGAGCTTCTCGCTCGAATCGACGGGCTGAACCGGGACCGCTCGGTTCACGGAATCATCGTCCAGCTTCCGCTTCCTCGTGGCATGGATGTGGAGCGGGTCGTTTCGGCGGTGGCTCCGGACAAGGACGTGGACGGCTTCCATCCGTTGAATCTGGGCCTCGTGATGCGCGGTACTCCGGGGTTGATGCCCTGCACTCCCGCTGCGGTGTGCGTGATCCTGGATTCCCTGGGGATTCCTCTGGCCGGCCTGCGGGCCGTGATTGTGGGACGCAGCCTCATCGTGGGGCGACCGCTGTCGTGTCTGCTGCTGCAGCGGGATCTGACCGTGACCGTCTGCCATACCCGGACGCGTGATTTGGCCGACGAGGTATCCAGGGCGGACGTAGTGGTGGCGGCAGCGGGCCGTGCCGGGCTGGTCCGGGGCGAATGGATCAAGCCGGGTGCGGTGGTGATTGACGTGGGGACCAATCCGACGCCTTCGGGGCTGATCGGGGATGTCGAGTTTGCCGCGGCAGCGGAGAGAGCGGGCTATATCACTCCGGTCCCCGGAGGAGTTGGACCCCTGACCGTTGCGATGCTCCTGAAGAACGTGGTCAGCGCTTCTACTTCGTGCGGAATGCCGAGATGCCCGTAAGGGCCTCGCCGATGATCAGCGTGTGAACGTCGTGGGTTCCTTCGTAGGTGTAGACGCTCTCGAGGTCTGCCATGTGGCGCCACACGGGGTACTCACCGGAGACGCCGTTGGCACCAAACATCTCGCGGGCCATCCGGGCGCACTCGCGGGCCATGAACACGTTGTTGCGCTTGCCAATGGAGATGTGGGTGTGGTGGATCTTGCCCGCGTCCTTGAGGCGGCCGGCCCGCAAGGCGAACAGGAGTCCCTTGGAGATTTCTGAGAACATGTAGGCCAAGCGCTGCTGCTGCAGCTGGAACCCGCCGATGGGGGAGCCGAACTGGCAGCGCTCGAGCGAGTACCGCAGCGCGCTCTCGAAGGAGAACATGGCCGACCCGGTGGCACCCCACATGATGCCGTATCGGGCCTGATTGAGGCACTTGAGCGGGGCCCCCAGGCTGTTGGCGTTGGGGAAGACGTTCTCCTCGGGGACCACGACGTCATCGAAGAACAGGTTCGAGGTGACGGACGCCCGGAGGGAGAACTTGTGCTCCTCGTCGCGGGCCGTGAATCCCGGGGTTCCCTTCTCAATGACGCAGCCACGGACCTTGCCCTCGTCGTCCTTGGCCCAGACGACCGCGACATCGGCCACGGTGCCGTTCGTGATCCACTGCTTGGCGCCGTTGAGGATGAGCTTGCCGTCCTTGCGCTTGAGGGTGGTGCGCATGGAGCCGGGGTCGGAGCCGGAGCCGGGCTCGGTGAGGCCGAAGCAGCCGATGTACTCGCCCTTGGCAAGCTTCGGAAGCCAGCGCATGCGCTGCTCTTCGGAGCCGAAGGTGTAGATGGGGAACATCACCAGGCCGCTCTGGACGGAGAGCAGGCTTCGCCAGCCGCTGCCGCCGTATTCGAGCTGCTGGTTGGCGAGGCCGTAAGCGACGTTGGAGATTTCGGAGCCACCGTACTTGGTGGGCAGGGTGCAGCCGAACAGGCCAAGCTCGGAACCCAGTCGGCGGCCGACATCGAGCGGGAAGGTGGCGGCCTTGAAGTGCTTGGCAGCATCGGGAAGGACGTTCTTCTCCACGAAGCGGGCCACCGTGTCGCGGATCATCCGCTCCTCTTCGTGCAGCATGTCGTCGATGGACCACAGGGCCCTGGCGTTGGCGACGGCCTGGTCCGGCTCGAACCCGATGCGCTTCTTCTCATTGCTCATGTTTGCCCCCACGCATTCAACCCGGCCCCCAATGGGCCGTGCTGCGGCAAGCTACCATAATCGATCCGGGGCGTCTAGGGGGGAGGGAGGAGGTCGAGGGCCTGGTTAGCGGAGGCCATCGCAGCCCAGTAATCATCAGGAGTTCCGTGCATTTTGGGCGGGCTGGCCGGGTCCCACTGGACCGGGAAATCGGTGAACTGGAAGAGCCAGTACCCGTCCCCTCGCGTTCCGATGTTGAGCAGCGCCGTGCCCATGTCCTGTGGCTTGAACAGGACGCCGAGAAGGCCGCCCAGGATGCGGACGTGAATTCCCTGGCCGGAAAGCATGCGGCGGCAGCGGTCGGTGTAGACGTCGTAGGACAGGTGGATGACCGGTTGCTCCTTCGTCCCGAACCCCTTCATCAGCCCTCGGTAGAACCAGGCGGAGGACAGCATGACTCCGTAGAACGCGAGCTCGACGTCGGGGTTGAGCTCTCGAGCCGCAATGCGAACCTCGGCCGCCCGGTCAGCCACCGCTGCTTCCAGCGTTTCGGCTGCGAGCCCGGCAACGCCGTTGTCGACGAGCCAGGCCAGACGCTCGTACTGCTGAACGGCGGCAGCTTCAACGGCCAGGGCGTCGTCGACCTCGGCAATGGCGGACACGACGAGCTCCCACGTGCCGGGGTCGAACATGAAGCCCTGGGAATACCAGAGCTGCCCCGCCCCATAGAGCTCCGTGTCCATGTGGATCCCGGCGATACCCTCCTGCTCCGCCGCAAGTTGTGCGCCTCCCAGGTAAACGGGGAGGAGCGCCTCGTCCCAGTAGAGCTTCGAAACCGGCGGGGGCGCTGCAATCTCCTGGCCGTCGGCCCCGGTTGCCGCGCCAATCTCGCCGGCCAGGTCGGTGTACTTCGGGAGAAGGAAGTTGATTCCGAGGAACACCCGGGCACCGGACTGCGCCGCTGCCTGGGCAATCTCCTCGATTTGCGGGGACGTGGTGCCCTCGATGTAGCGTGAGGACAGCCAGGCCGGGTCCACGGTGATGACGAACGTGTCGATCCCGTTCTCCACGGCCTTGTCGAAGAACGGGAGGAGCTGCTCATAAGGCTTGTAACCGCCGTAACCGAAGCGCCCGCGGCCGGCCGGGAACCAGGCAGGGGTGACGGCCTCGCCTGAGGACGGCACCGGCGCGGACTCGACCAGCGGCGCCGCACCGGCCGGGGGCTCGGGGGGGGCCTCGGCCACGCTGCGGGCCGACGGAGGATAAAGGGCGGCAACCTCCGGTCCGTCGCCGAGCGGCGGGAGGCTCTTTCCCGATGCGCTCAGCAGGCCGCCGGGGCCGGTGACGTGGCAGGGGGCCGGCTGGTGGACCGAGCGGTCTCGCGACAGAGCGGAAAGGTGGGTGAGCACCGCCTTGGCTCCGGCCTCGGCACTGTCCAGCTGATCGAGGTCGAGTACCGGTTTGTCCGACATGTATTCGGTGTGGACCGGAAGCTGCGCCAGCGAACGGGGAGCAACCAGAACCATCCCGTTGCCTGCGGGGGCTGCAAGTACGAAAGGCTGGGCAGCCAGCGGGATCTTCACCGACGCCGGGCTGTTGTCGAGCTTCTCCCAGAGGAGGATGTTCTTGTGCGTCCAGGCCAGTGCGGCCACGTCGTCCCCGTCACACTGCAAAGTCGCGGTGACACCCGCCGCATACGCGCCGGAGATGCCCTCCATCGCCGGGTGGTCTTCGGCCGGGTAGGCCAGGGGGTAGTTGAGGGTCCACTCGAGCGACCCGGGGTAGGCCGCGGGATGGGCCTGGTGGAGGGGAGGCTTGCCCCCGGACGGCTGGCTCACAAACCCGATGGAGGTGTTGCGTGCGATTCGGATGTGCGCACCGGCCTTCTCGAGGACCCGGTTGAAGAGCAGCCATTCGGCATCCCCGCCGTAGCCGTCGAGCCAGGTATGGCGGACGAGAAGGAGGAGAGTACCTCCGTCCGCCAGCCAGGCCGCGAGGCGGTTGGCATCGTCGATGCGCATCCGTTCGCTGGGCTCCGAGGGACCGTTGCCCGCGGCCACGACCAGGACGGAATAGCGGGGCTTCCCGGTCTCGGGGTCGTCCCCGAGGTCGTAGGTCGTGACGTGGGGGTACCATCGGCGGTAGCTCACCTGATGCCCTAGATCCTTAAGTGTATCTATAAGGAATGACCAGGAAATCGGGTTGCGCATTTCGAAGTCGAGCAGGAGGACGGGGCCGGGAGGCAAGGGGGGGACGGTGCCATCGGGGAGTGGGGCATCAGCCAGGGCGTCGACGGCCAGGCCGTCCGGCTCGCCTGCGTCGGACGGGAGGTCCGCCGTGCTGTCGGGAGAGGGTGTCCGGTCTGCCGGCGAATCCAGCAACCCGACCGCATCCGCGGGGGGAGCGATGAGGTCACCCCCTGTCGTCGTGTCCGGTCCGGCATCCGGGGTCTCCTTGCCACTTCCTCCCGAGGAGCAGGCTGCCGCGACCAGCGTGAGCACGATGATAGCTGCGGCGGTCAGACGAGTCGGACGAAGCGGTCTGAGCATGGGAGCCTCCTCCTTTTCGACGCCCATCTTACTCCTTGCCGGCGGGAAGAGGAATCGGGTTGGAGGGCCGGCGTCCTCATGGTCCGCAAGTGCGGGCAACCCGACGGCCGAAGCGTTCTCCAGGCATCCTGCGGCGGCGAATCTGCACCCCGGTCCCGTTGCGCCGGACAAACCCCTTGAGGCATGCAGCCGGCCGCGCTAGGATGCCGTAGTCGGGAACGCCGGGCGGCTCCGGAGGCCGCCCATCGCAGAAGGAGGGGCAGCGGTGGACACTCCCTACCTGGGGCTCATCGTGTACCTGATCATCGTGGGAGCGGTCGGGTTGTGGACCTGGGGCATGAATCTGACCAAGGAGGACTTCATCCTCGGCGGGAGAAAGCTGGGAGCGTTCGTGATTGCCTTTTCCGAGCGCACGGCAGCGGAGTCCTCCTGGCTGGTGCTGGGGCTGTCGGGGGCTTTGTTCGCCGTTGGCCTGCTCGAGCTGTGGACCGTGGTCGGCTGCGTGTCGGGGATCTTTCTGTACTGGTACGTGATCGCAAGGCGTCTGCGGGAGGTATCGGAGGAGCACGGAGCCATCACGTTGCCCGAGCTGTTCTTCAAGCTCAGCGGGTCGCATGGGCAGGCAGTGCGCCTGGTGAGCATGCTCATCATCGTGTTCTTCTTTTCGTTCTACATCGCGGCTCAGTTCATCGGAGCCGGCAAGGTCCTGGATGCGACGTTCGGGCTGGCACCTCACTGGGGGATGCCGCTGGCGGCTGTGGTGGTGGTGCTGTACACGATGATGGGTGGATTTGCCGCGGTGTGCTACACGGATGTCGTGCAGGGTTTCCTGATGGTATTCACGCTGGTGGTGATGCCGCTGGTGGGGTTGTGGTACCTGGATTCCCACGGGCTGGAGATGGGACCGGCGCTGGCCGCTGCGGGGGATCGTGCGTCGTTGATGGGAGGGAAGACAGGGTGGGCTGCAGCCGCTGCGGTGATCGGCGGCCTGTCATGGGGGCTGGGATACATGGGGCAGCCGCACCTGGTCACGAAGTTCATGGCGGTGAACCGGGCGGACGCGATTCCTGCGAGCCGTCGGATTGCGCTGGTGTGGACTGTCCTGGCGTATGGCGGGGCTGCGCTCATCGGGGTGGTGGGGATGGCGCTGGTGTACCACGGGGCGTTGCCGGCTGCCGGGCTCCAGGGCGCGGGGGGAGACCCGGAGCGGATCCTGCCGGTCATGGCGGGCCACCTGTTCCCGGCGTGGATGGCGGGGATCCTGGTATCCGGGGCCATTGCTGCCATGATGTCGACCGCGGACAGCCAGATCCTGATTGCCACTTCCACGCTGGTCGAGGACGTGTACTGCAAGGCCATGGGGAGGAACTTGAGCCCGAAGGGGCTGGTCATGATGAGCCGGGTGCTCACGGTGGCGGTGGGCGTTGTCGCATTCGCCCTGGCCTGGGTGAACGACGACCTGATTTACGGGGTCGTGTCGATGGCCTGGACCGGCCTGGGCTCGGCGTTTGGCCCGGCGCTGGTGCTGACGCTCCACTGGAAGCGGATGAACGGCCGCGGGGTGTTGGCCGGAATGATTGCGGGGGCGGCGACCACGATCGTCTGGAATCGGGTTCCTGCGCTGGAGGCGATTCTGTCCGCCCGTTTCTCGGCCTTTGCCATTGCGCTTGCAGCCTGCATCGTGGCCGCCTTGAGCGCTCCGCCTGCGGCCCGAAAGAGCTGAGGGTTGAAGCCTGAGTCGCAATGGGCTAGTGTACCGCCGCGCACGGGCAGTCGCTCGAAGCCCGGTCAAGGAGACTCAGATGCCTGATGGTGTTCGACTCGATTCCTTTCCGATATGGGACATGGACCCCGACCTGCTGCACCTGGGGCCGTTGACAATCCGGTACTATGGCATTCTGTTCGCGTTGGGGTTGTTGCTGGGCTACTGCCTGTGGCGCTGGCAGATGCTCCGGGCAAAGCACGACCGGGTGGTTACCGAGAAGTTCCTGGTGTGGGGAGTGGTGGCGGTGCTGGCGGGCTCCCGGCTGGGGCACTGCTTCTTTTATGAGCCCGAGATCTACCTTCGGGCTCCCTGGAAGATTCTCGAGGTCTGGAAGGGGGGGTTGGCCAGCCATGGTGCGACCATCGGTCTGATCCTGGCGCTGGTGACGTACGCGAAACGATACGGGTTCTCGGCCGTCGAGGTCATGGACCGGTTCGCCATGCCCACGTGCATGGGGGCCATCTTCGTGCGCCTCGGCAATTTCATGAACAGCGAAATCGTCGGTCGGGAGTGGTGGGGGCCGCTTGCAGTCCGCTTTCCGAGATATGATCGCATTAACCAGGAGATCCTCGAAGGGCGCCTGGGCAAGCCGCTCGGCTTCGTCGCTCAGGCACTGCCGCGCCACCCGTCGCAGCTCTACGAGGCGAGCGGGGCACTGGTGGTCTTCCTGGTCCTTCTGGGGGTCGACCGCTGGCTGGGGGAGAAGCGGCCCCGGGGGCTGATGGCCTCCATCTTCCTCATCGGGTACTTCACGTTCCGCTTCCTGGTCGAGCTGGTGAAGGAGTACCAGACGCTGGCCCGGATGACGGTGGATCCGGTCAGCAAGGTGATCCATGTTCACGGGACATCGGTCTTCACCATGGGGCAGTGGCTGAGCATCCCGTTCGTCCTGATCGGGATCGGATTCCTGGTTTACTCGCTCAAGAAACGGCTTCCCGCCTCGGTGAAATCACCCAAGGTCGATTGAATCCTGCAGGACGTGGCGTCTAGTTGCTTCCGCCGTCGATGTAGCGCTTGAGGGCATCCTTCTGGCCCGGGGTGAGGTCGAGTCGGACACCCATGAGGTACCGTTCTTCGGAATAGGCAGCGACCATAATGTCTTCGAAGCTGCGGACGACCTTGCCCTTGAGCTCGAAAAGCTGGGCATCGAGCTCGTTGAGGAGGGGGAAGATGGTGACGGGGGTACCGGGACGCAGATCGACCCCGGCGGTGATGAGGAGGCCGTCGTCGGAGAGGTTGACCGTGGCCGCCATGTTGAGATTGACCTGGTCGTCCAGGACGATGCGGATACGGACGTCCCGGCGGCCGTCTCCGGTTCTCTTCTCTCCCCAGGTTTCCTGTTCCGTGAACACGTTTCCGATCATGGTCGGCACCTCATCCTCGCACCGTCGATTCTGGATCAGGCGGGGGACCTGTCAAAAAAGAGGGCGGGGTTTCTGGGGGGAGGCTAGCCGACCCCTTGCAATCCCCCCTTTCGGGCGCGCGCGCATTCTGCTATATAAGGCCGGGAGGAACTGAACGGGGATGAAAGGGACGTTCTGCATCATCGACGCCAGCAGCTACGTGTTTCGGGCGTACCATGCCATCCGGGGGCTGACCAACTCCCAGGGGATGGCGACCAACGCGGTCTACGGCTACGTGACCATGCTGCTGAAGGTGGTCAAGGACATGTCTCCGTCGCACGTGGCGGTGGCTTTGGACCCCGTCGGGAAGTCGTTTCGAAGCAGCCTGTACGAGGCATACAAGGCCAACCGTCCCCCGGTTCCTCCGGATCTCAAGCAGCAGTTTCCGTACATCGAGCCGGTCACGAGGGCTCTGGGGCTGGCTGCCGTCCGCATGGAAGGGTTCGAGGCGGACGACGTGATTGCGACGCTGGCGGTGAGGGCCCAGCAGGCGGGGATTCCGACGACCCTGATCTCCGGAGACAAGGACCTGATGCAGCTCATCGGTCCGGGCGTGTCCATGTTCGACCCGATGAAGGACAAGCTCTGGGATGCCGAGGCGGTGAAGGAGAAGTTCGGCGTGCCTCCGGAGCTGGTCGCCGAGGTGCTGGCGCTCATGGGGGATTCCTCGGACAACGTTCCCGGGGTGCATGGGATTGGACCCAAGGGGGCTGCGGACCTGATCCGGCAGTTCGGAACGGTGGAGGCGCTGTACGCCAGGCTTCCCGAGGTTGCGCGGGACAAGGTACGGCTGGCGCTGCAGGAGCACCAGGCGGATGC
Source organism: uncultured Myxococcales bacterium (assembly GCA_903895725.1). Taxonomy (GTDB): domain Bacteria; phylum Myxococcota_A; class UBA9042; order CAIXZC01; family CAIXZC01; genus CAITUV01. The sequence goes on from CAITUV010000043.1 coordinate 292,166, forward strand.
GATGATGTCGCGAAGGCTGGTGGAGCTTCGGCGGGACGTGCCAGTCGAGTGGAATCCGAGCACCCTCGTGCCGGGGGGCCGTGACGTGGGGGCGCTGAGGGAGCTCTTCGGCTTCCTGGAGTTCCGGACCTTGCTTCGGGATCTCCTGCCCGGGTCCGAGACGGGGGCCGTGGCGCAGGGGACTGGGCAGGGCGGAACGCTTCCGGGGCTGCTGCCCGGCCTGGGCAATGTCGGTGCGTCGAGGGCGGATGCGGGAAAGAGCCCTCTGCCCGGCATTGGGGGAGGCGGGAGTGCCCGGGAGTCCTCGTCGTCGGGGTTGCTGCCGGGGATCGAGGGGGCAGCGGGTGCTCGGGGTTCCTCGACCGGGCTGTTGCCCGGGATGGCGGGCACGGGTGGGAGCCGTGCAGGCTCGAATGCGGGGGAGGGGGCCTCGGGCAGCATTTCCCTGGGTGCTTCGGCCATGCCGCAGCCGCAGGTCGTGTGCCGGGAAGAGCAGCTTCGGGCATTGGCCGAGGATATGCGCCGGACGGGGCGGGCCGCGGTGGATACCGAGACCACGTCCACGCATCCGGTGGAGGCCGTGCTCGTCGGGATCTCCGCCTGCACGGTCCCGGAGCGGGTGTACTACATCCCGGTCGGGCACCGGGGCGTCATGCCGGAATCACAGCTTCCGCTGGGGCTGGTGCGGGAGGTGCTGGGGCCGGTGCTGGCGGATCCCGCGGTGCGCAAGGTCGGGCAGAATTTCAAGTACGACACGCTGGTCCTGTGGAACCACGGGTTCGAGGTGGAGGGGCTGTCGTTCGACACGCTGCTGGCCTCGTACCTGCTCGACCCCGGGCGACTGAGCCATTCGCTCGACAGCCTTGCGGCCGATTTCCTGGGGCTGAAGCTCATCACGTACAAGGAAGTGACGTCGCAGGGGGCACGTCAGGTGACCTTCGACCAGGTACCGGTGGCTGCCGCCGCGAGATACTCGGGGGAGGATGCCTGGGCGACGCTGCTTCTTGCCGACCGGTTCGGGCCGCGCATCGTGGCGGAGGGGTTCGAGTCATTGCTGGCCGACGTGGAGCTGCCCCTGTCGACCGTGCTGGGGCGCATGGAGCAGGCGGGGGTGGCCATCGACTCCGAGGCGCTGCAGGCCCTGTCCAGGGATTTCCAGGGGAGGCTGCTGCGGCTGGAGCGGGAGATCTTCGAGGCTGCCGGAACCGGTTTCAACCTGGCCTCGCCCAAGCAGTTGGCCGAGGTGTTGTTCGACAAGCTGGGTCTTCCCCGCGGGAAGAAGACCAAGACGGGCTACTCGACGGACGTCTCGGTGCTGGAGGAGCTGGCACCGCAGCATCCGGTCCCGAGGCTGATGTTGGAGCACCGGGGCACGGCGAAGCTGAAGAATACCTATGCGGACGTGCTGCCCGGGCTGGTGAGCCGAAAGACCGGACGCATCCACACGAGCTTCAACCAGGCGGTGGCGGCTACGGGGCGGCTCTCGAGCTCCGATCCGAACCTGCAGAACATTCCGATCAAGGGGGAAGACGGGAAGGCGATCCGTCGGGCCTTCGTGGCCGCGCCGGGGATGAGATTCGTGTCCGCGGACTACTCGCAGATCGAGCTGCGCGTGCTGGCGCACCTGGCCGGGGACAAGGTGCTCATCGATGCGTTCCGGAAGGGAGAGGACATCCACTCGCGCACTGCGGCCGAGATTTTCCGGGTGTTGCCGGGGATGATTTCTCCGGACATGAGGCGGGTGGCCAAGACGATCAATTTCGGAATCATCTATGGCATGAGTGCGTACCGGCTGAGTCGGGAGCAGGGGATTCCGTTCAGGCAGGCGCAGGCGTTCATCGATACCTACTTTGCCCGCTACTCCGGGGTGTCGAAGTACCTCGAGGACGTGGTGAAGAGGGCCCGGGAGCTTGGGTACAGCGAGACGATGCTGAAGCGGCGGCGGCCGCTGCCGGAGCTGTCCGCGGTCAATGCTCAGGTTCGGTCGACCGGGGAGCGGATGGCCCTGAACACGCCGGTGCAGGGGGGTGCTGCGGACATCGTGAAGCTGGCGATGTTGAAGCTCGACCGGCGGCTGAGAAAGGAGCGGCTGCCGGCGAGGATGTTGCTCCAGGTGCACGATGAGCTGGTAGTCGAGGTCAACGAGGACGCGGCCGAGGACACGGCGCGGGTGGTGCGGGAGGAAATGGAATCCGCATTCCCGCTGGACGTGCCGCTGAAAGTGGACGTGGGGGTCGGTGCCAACTGGGCCGAGGTCCACGGGTAGCGCTCGGGAGGGGAACGTGGAAGACGACAAGCTGCGGGATCGGCTCGAATATCTCCACGAGCGGGTGAACCTGCTCGAGAAGCGGTTCAACTGTCTTCGCACGGTTGCGGCCTCGGTGGGGAGCCGGGCGGGGACCGACGAGGTGCTCGGCATCGTGGCGCAGCAGGCGGCGCGGATGCTCGATGCGGAGCGGGCCACGATCTTCCTGGTGGATGACAAGACGGGGGAGCTGGAGGCCCGGATCATCGTGGGGCCCGAGCTGCGCCACCTGCGCCTGAAGCGGGGACAGGGGATCGCCGGCTGGGTGGCCCGCGAGGGGAAGACGGCCAACATCAAGGACGCGTACAAGGACAGCCGGTTCGACCCGACAGTGGACCAGGAGTCGGGCTTCGTCACGCATTCGATCCTCTGCCAGCCGATCATCAACTACCGTGGGCGAACGGTGGGCGTGATTCAGATCCTGAACAAGCGATCCGATTACTTCACCATGGATGATCAGGACCTGCTCTCGACGCTGACGACGCAGGCCACGGTGTACATCGAGAACTCGCAGTACTTCACCGAGCTGAGGGAAGCGAACTCCGCCCTGCACACGGCCCAGGAGGGCTTGAAGCGCAACTACTCCCGCCTGGAAACGCTGTTCCGAATCCAGGCCAGGATGACGCAGACCTGGGAGCGGGGGGCGCTGATCGAGGGGGTGCTGGCCGAGCTGAGCGATGCGCTGTCGTGCGAGGTCGGTGCCATTCTGCTCACGTCCGAATCGCCGTCCAGGCTGTTCGTGAAGGTGCGGGGAAAGGAGCCCTACATGGCCCTCGGTTTTGCCGAGGGAGGAATCATGGGGAAGGTGGCCCGCACGGGTGAGGGAGTGCTCGGGGGAGGGCCTGCCAGCGAGCTGCTTCCAATCCTGCACCCGCAGCTCGACGTCGACGTTCGGGGGGTCGTGGCCGAGCCGCTGCTCCGATCGGACGGAGAGAAGATCGGGGCCATCGCGCTGGCCGACCGGACCGGCGAGATGAATTTCAGCAACGAGGACGCCCAGATCGTGAAGATCGTGGCTCGACAGCTCAGCGCTGCCATCGAGCGGATGGCACAGCACGAAGAGCTGACTCGGTCCAACAACCTGGCTCTCATCGGGGGTGCCCTGTCCGGAGTGCTGCACGACCTCAAGTCGCCCATGTCGATCATCTCCGGCTTCGTGCAGCTCATGGAATGCGAGGACGACCCGGCCGAGCGCCACCGGCATGCGGAGAACATCCTGAGGCAGTTCAAGCTTGTCTCGACCATGACGCAGGAGGTGCTGGCGTTTGCGAGGGGGGAGACGCAGATCCTGAAGCGGAGCCTGTATCCGCAGACCTTCCTGGACGAGATGGAACAGCTCCTTGCCCAGGAATTCTCGGGCCGGAACATCGCGCTCAAGGTGGAGAACCTCTGCCGTCAGAAGATCAAGGCGGACGAAGGAAAGCTCAAGCGTCTCTTCTTCAACATTGCACGCAACGCCCGGGATGCCATGCCGGAAGGTGGGACGTTCACCATCCGCTGCGTGGAGGACGGGGCCAACGTCGAGATTCGGCTGTCGGACACGGGCCATGGAATTCCCGAGGAAATCCGTGGCCGGCTGTTCCAGTCGTTCGTGACTCAGGGCAAGAAGGACGGAACGGGCCTGGGGCTCGCTATCGTCAAGAGCATCGTGGAGCAGCACAAGGGGTCGGTCTCCTACGAAACCGGGCCGACCGGAACTACCTTCATCGTGACACTGCCGCGGGAGTGATTCAAAATGTCCGAATACGTCGACCTGTTCATCAAGGGGGGACCGCTCATGGTCCCCATTCTGCTCTGCTCAATCGTGGCGTTGACCATCTTCCTGGAGCGGCTCATTGCCCTCAAGCCGGATCGGATCTTCCCGCCGAGGCTGGCCGAGACGGTGCTGGATTTGGCCAAGGGGGGGCAGTTCGATGCGGCGGTATCGCTGTCCCGGAAGCAGCCGAGCCCGTTGTCCGCCCTGGCGGTGGTGGCGCTGGAATCTCGGGGCACGGGGCGTGCCGGCGTGAAGGAGCGGATGGAGGAAGTTGGGGGCATCGAGGTGGCCACGTTGGCGCGGTACGTCGGGGGGCTGTCGACGGTAGCCACGATTTCCCCGCTCCTGGGACTGCTCGGCACCGTGACCGGCATGGTCAAGGTGTTCCAGGGCGTGGCCAGCGTCGAAGATCCGCAGATCGGGCAGCTTGCCGGGGGCATCTGGGAGGCCTTGCTGACGACGGTTGCCGGGCTGGTAGTGGCCATTCCGGCGTACCTTGCCTACCGTTATCTCGAGGGACGCATCGACAAGATAGCGGGCCGCCTGGAGGAGTATGGCCTGCGCCTGCTCGACGAGCTGTTCCCGGTCAACGGCAGGCCGGAAGGTGATGCATGAATCTTCGCAAGGGGCTCAAGCGCAGGGGGATGGCAGCCGCCATCGACATCACGCCGCTGGTGGACGTGGTGTTCAACCTGCTGATCTTTTTGCTGGTGTCGACGACGTTCAAGTCGCAGGAGCAGGCGTTCTCCATCGTGCTGCCGGTGGGGGACCAGCGGACCGAGGTGACGAAGGTGAAGCGGCCCACCGTGTTCGTGACAAAGGAGGGGGATTTCCTCCTCTACGAGCCCGGTGCAGACCGTTCGGAGCCGGTCGAGGGGCGCAGACTGTTGACGACACGCCAGCTGTCCTCCGCCCTGGAGAAGCTGGCCACAGAGTCGGGACCGGACACGGCCGTCAACATCAAGGGGGATGCAGCGGCGAGCTACCAGCGGATCCTGGACGTGGTGAACGAGTGCCGTCGTCACGGCCTCAACCGGGTGTTCTTTCCGTACAAGGTGGGGGAGGCCCAGCCATGAAGAAGAGTCGGGTTGCGGTGGTCCGCACGTCACCGGCGACGGTGCTTGCAGACTACCATCGCGTCATGAATCTTGCCGGATACCGGGAGGCACTGGACCCGGGTGCGGACACGGCCCTCAAGGTCAACATCAGCTGGCATTTTTTCTACCCTGGCGCATCGACCACCCCGTGGCAGCTCGACGGCGTGATTCGGGCGATGAAGAAGGACGGGTTCTCTTCCGACAAGATCCACGCCTGCCACAACCGCACGGTCGTGATTGATGCCCACCTTGGGGAGCGCGAGAACAAGCAACTTCCCGTGGTGGAGCACCATGGCCTGCGCAACGTCCACCTCTACGAGGGGGGAGAGGAGTGGATTCCGATCCGGGATGCGGTCGGCGATCTGGCGGATCGGTTCCTCGTGCTCAACGAAGTGTTTCCCGACGGGTTCATGATTCCCAAGCGCTTCATCGGGGAAAACATCGTGCACCTGCCCACGGTCAAGACGCACATCTTCACGACCACGACCGGTGCCATGAAGAACGCGTTCGGAGGATTGCTCAACGAGCGTCGCCACTGGACCCATCCGGTGATTCATGAAACGCTGGTGGACCTGCTGATGGTGCAGAAGAAGATCCACTCCGGCCTGTTCGCTGTGATGGACGGGACGTTTGCCGGAGACGGGCCGGGGCCTCGCTGCATGCTCCCGCACGTGAAGAACGTGCTGCTCGCGTCCGCAGACCAGGTGGCCATCGATGCCGTGGCGGCCAAGCTCATGGGGTTCGACCCGATGGCGGATTTGAAGTTTGTCCGCCTGGCGCACGAGAAGGGGCTCGGCTGCGGAGACCCACGTGACATCGAGATCGTCGGGGACCTGGATGCGGCCCGTGAGAATTGGAATTTCGTGGGGCCCTTCGAGAAGATGACGTTTGCCAGCCGGATGCAGCACCTCATCTACTGGGGACCGCTGAAGAAGCCGCTCGAGTGGACCCTGAAGACCGTGCTTGCGCCCTGGTCTTACGCTGCCAGCGTCCTCTATCACGACTCGTACTGGTATCCGAGGCATCAGCAGCGCATCTCAAAGATCCTGGAGAGCGAGTGGGGGCGGCTGTTTGCCAACTGGGAGTCGCTGGCCATTCCGGCGGACGACCTGACAACAACGGGGTTCTCCCAGGTGGGAGAGGCTCCGGCGCGGCTCAATCCCGCAACCATGGAAATGGTCATGCGGTCGCTCAAGGTGCTGGGCGGTGCCATGAAGGAGGCACCCGAGTTCCAGGCCCGGGCCAGGCGGAAAGGTGCGCAGAGGTGAAGGGGTGCTGTGAGAGGCCGTCCGGGAGCGGGACAGGCATCGAGCACGGCGGGATGCACGTCGTGTTCGTGCTCGGCGGTCCCTTCCCCCACGGGTCTGCGTACGCTCAGCGGGTCCACGCTTACGGGCGTGGGCTGGTGGAGCTGGGCAACCGGGTCACGGTGCTGTGCGTTCGAGCGGTGCTGCCTCCCGATCCCTCGGGCAGGCGGGTGCCGACGGACGGGGTCCTGGACGGCATTGAGTACCGGTGGACTCCGGGGCAGGCGGAGCGGCAGGGCGGCTTCGTCGCAAGGCGTCTGCTGGAGCTGAAGGGGGCTGTGGAGGGAATCCGGGAGATCGCCCGAAATCGGCGCCAGGGCGGCGTGGATGCCGTGATTTCCTACGTCGTCCCGGGCTGGGTGGACGTGATGTATCGGGGGGCCTCTCTCCTGGGCCGATTGCCGGTTGCGGCAGAGAAGAACGAGTACCCGTTCCCCGACAGGACGAGGATGTCGGATCGCGTCCGGGCACGGTTGGAAGAGGCCGTCACCTGGCTGTGCTACGACGGAATCATCGTGATTTCCCAGAGCCTCGAGGAGTACTTCGGCCGTGTGGCCGGGCCCGGGGCGAAGCTGTTGAGGATCCCGATCCTCGTGGATTTCAACCGGTTTGCTCCCGTGAAGCGGGAACCGAGGAAGGAAGTACGGGTGGCCTATTGCGGCGACCCGTATGGGAACAAGGATGGTGTGCCGATTCTGCTGGAGGCCTTCGCCCGCATCTCGGCCGAGGTTCCCGATGCACGGCTGTGGATCATCGGGGACTCATTCGTGCCCGGAGTGCTGGACGGATTGAGGGCAAAGGCGGAGGGATTCGGAATCGGTGGGAGGGTCGTGTTCACGGGCCGCGTGCCGGCAACCGAGGTTCCGCGGCTGATCGGCGAGGCCGACGTGTTGGCACTGGCGCGGCCCAGCGGTCTGCAGGCTCAGGGGGGATTTCCCACGAAGCTCGGCGAGTACCTGGCCACGGGAAATCCGGTCGTCGTCACCCGGGTCGGCGAGCTGCAGGAGTGGCTGGAGGACGGACGGGAGGTCTTTTTCTGCGTGCCGGACAGCGTGGACGCGTTTGCCGACCGGCTGAGGGACGTGCTGATGCTGCCCGACCGGGGACGGAGCGTCGGGCTCCGGGGGCGGGAGAAGGCGCTTGCCTGTTTCGACTACCGGGTTCATGCCGCGGCACTCGAGCAGTTCCTGCGGTCCCTTGAGAAAGGACGGAAGTCATGAGTCGGGCCCTGTCCATCGCATTCGTGAGTCCACATGCGTGGCCCGTGATTGCCGGGACGAGCACGAGCCATTTCGGCGGGGCCGAAGTGCAGCAGGTGCTTCTCGCTCGGGCGCTGGTGCGGGCGGGGTGCCGCGTTACGTTCGTCGTGGACAGGGCCGCATTCTCGAACGGGCCATCACGAGGGACACGGGTATTCGAGGTGGGCGAGCTGAGCGTCGTGGGTTGCCCTTTCCGCTACTTCGGCGGCCCGAACTGGCGCTTCTTCACGGACACGCCGATGCTGGTGGACACGTTGCGAAGGCTTAAGGTGGACGTCGTCGTGCTCAAGGGGCCCAAGGCCCTGCTCTTCGGCCTCGGAGTGCACCGCCGAGTGTTTGGAGGCAGGCTGGTGAAGGTGGTGGCAGACGTCACCGACATCTCGGAGCGGGAGCCCGGTTTGACGGCACATCTGTACACGGTCGGCACGCGGTGGATGGATTCCATGGTGTTCCAGACCGAAGAGCAGCGGGTGCAGGGGAAGCGGGTACGGGGGCTCGACGGCGTCGTGATTCCGAACATGGCGCACGTGCTTCCGGCCGGGATTGCTCCGTTCGGAAAGAAGGATGTGGACGTGCTGTGGGTCGGCTCGTGTGCGCGCGTCAAGCAGCCGGAGCTCTTCCTTGCACTGGCCGACCGGATGCCCGACATACGCTTCGAGATGATCATGGCGAGGTGCACGGAGCCGGCCTGGCAGGACGAGCTGGTGGGGCGGGCCACAGGACGGGCCAATCTGCGTTTCTCCGGCCCCGTGCCCTACGAGGAGGCATTCCGCCGGTTTTCGGCTGCGCGACTGGTGGCGAGCACGTCCCATAACGAGGGGTTTCCCAACGTGTTCCTGCAGGCCTGGCAGCTCGGAATTCCGGTGGTAAGCCTGCGGGTGGACCCGGGCGGGGTCATCGTGTCGCACCACCTGGGTCGGGTCGCTGACGGGACCGTGGAGGGGATGGCAGGAGCAATTCGGGAGCTTCTTTCCGACGAGAGGGAGAGGGAGGCCGCCGGGCGGCGTGCCGTCGAGTACGTGGAGCGCCGTCACTCCGCATCGGCCGTGGCGGGAAGCTACCTCGAGCTGTTCCGCAGACTCGTGGGGGAGGAGGCATGAAGGTCCTCATTGCCACACCGGATCTCTCCATGCAGGGGGGAGTCGCCAATTTCTTCCGCACCATCCGTCCGTTCCTCGGGAAGGACGTGGAGTTTTTCACCCTGGGCTCGCGCAGCGGGGAGGAGTCTCGCCGCAAGACGGTGGGGCGGATGGTGGCAGACTGGGGGCGCTTCGTCTCCAGGTTGCGGGCGGAGCACCATGACGTGGTGCACCTGAATCCCTCCTTCGTGCCAAAGGCGCTCGTGCGCGACGGAGTGTTCGTCCTGCTGGCAGCGCTATCCGGCGCACGCATCCTGGTCTTCTTCCACGGGTGGGACGTGGGGTTGCAGGGGAGGGTCAACGGGCTCCTTGCAGCCTTGTTCCGGACTGCCTACTTCCGGGCCGATTCGGTGGCCGTGCTGGCGTCCCGGTTCGGCGATTTCCTGAAGGATTCCGGTTACCGGAGGCCCGTGATCGTGGAGACCACGGCAGTCGACGAGGAGGTCTTTCAGATCCCGGAGGACAAGCTCCTGCGACGCAGCGGAAATGGGAAGACCGGGAGGGATGTCAAGGTCCTGTACCTCAGCCGAATCGAGGCCGCCAAGGGGGTGTTCACTGCGCTGGACGCCTTCGCCCGGGTGCGTGCGCGATTTCCGAAGGTGCGCCTGCTGGTGGCGGGGGAAGGGCCGGACCTCGAGCGGGCCAGGAGGCAGGTGAGCGATCAGGGAATCGAGGGCGTGGAGTTCTTCGGGTACGTGCGGGGAGCCGACAAGGAGCGGCTCTTCCTGGAGTCGGACATCTACCTCTTTCCGACCTTCTACCCGGAGGGGCTGCCCATCTCCCTGATCGAGGCCATGGCCTACGGGATGCCGGCCATCACGAGGCCGGCCGGCGGCGTGGCCGACTTCTTTGAGAACGAGCGGATGGGGTACCTGTCCGACTCGAGGGATGGCGAGGTGTTTGCCGGGATGCTGGAGAAACTGGTGAGCGACCCGGAGCTGAGAAGGTCGATGGGGACATATAATCGCCGCTATGCTGCGGCACGGTTTGCCGCATCGCTCGTGGCGGGGCGGCTGATCGAAACATACGGGAGGCTGGTGTCGGGTGCACGAGCTGATTGAGCATTTCTGCCTGCGTCGGGATCTGTCGACCAACGATCCCTACGATGTGTGGGCCGCCCGGCCCGGCCAGTGGGCGAGGCGTCTCTTTCATGTCACTCCGGCGCTGGGAGTCGTGCCGGCAGCGGCACTGACCGGGCTCGATCTGCTTCTGGACCCGGCCAGGGGACGAGTGTATCGAAAGAGGGAGTATCCGGCGGCCAGGGCCCATGCAGCACTGGCCTTGATCCCCGGTGTGGAGCGGTCCGACGTCCGGGAAACGACGGCGTGCCTGGAGCACCTGAGCTGGCTCTCGAACAACTTCTCCAAGGGCTGGGAGGGAATAGGGTGGGGGGTCGGCTTTCCCTTCTCCGTGGATGCCGACCTCAGCTACCCCGCGGATACTCCGTACACCACGGTCACTGCTTACCCGCTGGAGGCATTCTGCGAGTATCGTCGGGTCACGGCAGATACCCGATTCGACGAGGTGATTGCCCAGGTCGGACGCTTCTTCTGGAAGGCCATTCCGGTCCTCGAGGAGGATGCTGTCGCGATGGCGACGGCCTATGGTCCCCTGAGGGATCGGGTCGTCACCAACGCCGTCTCCTACACGATGTTTGCGCATGCGATGCTGCACCGGGCATGCGGCGGAGCGGAGGGGGAGGACAATGTCGCCAGGGTCGGCAAGCTGTACGAGTTCATCCGCCGGGAGCAGAGGCCCGACGGGAGCTGGATGTATTCGCCCCGGGGCCGCTCGTTCATCGACTGCTTCCACACGTGCATCGTGCTGAAGAACCTGGTCAAGACCGATGCCATCGTTCCGCTCGGTTCGTGCGCCGAGGTGGTGCGTCGCGGATATGACTACCTCGGGAAGACGATGTTCGATGAGCGGGCGGGGCTGTTCCGGCGTTTCGCAGTCAGCCGTCGACCCTCACTGGTCGCCTTTGACCTCTACGACAATGCGGAGGCGCTCGGACTGGCGGTGATGATGGGAGACCTGCCGCTTGCCCGAACGCTCGATGCGGCTGTGCAGCGGCGGTTTGTCGAAGGAATGGACGTTTTCTCCAGGGTCAGTATCCTGGGCCATCGCATGCTGAGAAACACGCTGCGATGGGCGGTCATGCCGTACCTGAATGCGCTTGCACATCTGCGGCAGGCGGAATCGAGCTCGAGCGGGGCCAAAGGGTCCCCGGGGGGAGGAATTGATGGAAGAGAGCACCATTCGTGATTTCTGGGCCGCACACCCTTGCGGCGAGGTCCTGGTCGGCGGAATCCAGGGTGACTACGAGCGGTTCTTCAGGGAGTACGACGAGTACCGCTACAAGCACTTGGACCACATACCGGGCTGCCTGGACCGGATTCCATTTGCCGGCAAGAAGGTCCTGGAGATCGGGCTCGGGCTGGGGGCGGACAGCGAGCAGATCATCCGCCGCGGCGGCCGGTTCAGCGGTCTGGACCTCACCCGGGAGTCGATCGAGCGGGTGGAAACCCGGTTCCGGCTTCGCGGGCTGAAGTACGACGACTTGAAGGTCGGCAGCGCATTGCGGATTCCGTTCGAGGACAACACCTTCGACATCGTATTCTCGCACGGCGTCCTCCACCATATTCCGGACATCAGGACGGCACAGCGGGAGATCGCTCGAGTCCTGAAGCCCGGCGGCATGCTGGTCGCGATGCTGTATGCGAAGTACTCGCTCAACTATCTCGTGTCCATCAGTGTGGCGCGGCGGGCGGCACTGGCCGCCTTGTACGCGTTGCGGCTGAACCCGGGGGGCAAGGTCGGGAAGCACGTGGAGAACGCCCGCCGCCTGGGGCTGCTGGAGTATCTCAAGGAGGAGAACTTCCTCGGGCCGAACACGGACGGTCCGGAGAACCCCTACTCGAAGGTCTACGACGTGCCGGAGGTGCGGCGAGATTTCGAGAATTTCGAGGTGGTGAAGACCTACAAGAACTGCATGCACGCGCCGCCTTTCCCGGTGAAGCTGCTTCCGCTGGGAGGGCTGCTCGGCTGGTGCCTCTGGGCGCACATGGTTCCGAGAGGGAAGTAGATGGGCATGCTTCGAAAGCTGGCTCTGGCAGGCTACTACGGGCTGGTGTCACACCTGCCTCACTCGCGGTACGTGATGCTTTTCAATCGAGTGCGATGCTGGTATGTGGCCCGGGTGCTGGGCGTGCTGGAGGCGGACCCGGGCAACTTCGTGGAGCCTGGGGTCTACCTCTCGGACGGCACGACCGTGCGCATCGGGAAGTGCTGCCAGATCAACGAGAACGTGTTCATCCAGGGAGCACGCATCGGGTCGTTCGTGATGCTGGCCCCGGGGGTGGCCATCTTGAGCCGGAGCCACCGTTTCGACAGGAAGGACGTGCCCATGGTCCTGCAGGGTGAGGAGGCGCCTGCGCCGCCGGTCATCGAGGATGACGTGTGGATCGGGCGCAATGCCGTGGTCATGCCCGGCGTCCGCATCGGCCGCGGAGCCATCGTGGGAGCAGGTGCCGTGGTGACCCGGGACGTGGAGCCGGGAGCCATCGTCGGCGGAGTGCCGGCCGTCTTGATCAGGAACAGGTAATGTGCGGGATCCTGGGGGCCGTCAACCTGCCGTTTCGAGACGAGGTGCTCGGCAGCATTGCGCACCGGGGGCCGGACGACCACGGGCTCGTGTCAGTGGAGGTCGGCGGCTGCCGGGTCTGGCTGGGGCACCGGCGGCTTTCCATCGTGGACCTGTCTGCGGCAGGCGCCCAGCCGATGTCCACTCCGGATGGAAGATACCACCTGATCTACAACGGCGAGGTCTATAATCACGAGGAGCTTCGGGCCGGATGCGGTGGCGTATCGTTTCGAGGTCACTCGGATACCGAGACCATTCTCCACCACCTGGCCCGGCGCTGGCGGGACGGGCTTTGCGACCTCAACGGGATCTTTGCGATGGCGCTGGTGGACGAACCTCGGCAACGGATGCTGCTGGCCCGGGATCCGTTCGGGGTCAAGCCGCTTTACTACGTGATGACGGGGCAGGGGCTGGCCTTCTCGTCGGAGATGCGGCCCCTTCGAATGTTGGTGGACGACGAGCCGGATCCGGAGGGAATCGCTGAGGTCCTGAGGCTGCGCTTCTCTCCTTCGCCGCACACGATCTACCGGCGCATACGGAAGGTCCCGCCAGGGTTTGCGCTGGAAGTGGATCTGTCGGGACAGGCTCCTCGGATCGTGTCTGCCGGAGAATCCGGAGCGGGAGGCAGTCAGTCATGCCAGGAGGGGAGCTTCTACTCCTGGCCAGCCCCGCTGCGGGCCGGCATGGCCTGGAGCCAGGCACTGGAGCGGTACTCGACGCTGTTCCCGCAGGCGGTGGAGCGGCAGCTCATGTCCGACGTGGAAGTGGGCATCCTGCTGAGCGGCGGAGTGGATTCGGCGCTGGTGGCTCAAGCGGCGAGTCGGCGGGCCAGCTACCGGATGAAGGCGTTCACCGTGGGCTTCCACGGCAACGAGCGGGAGGACGAGGTCGCTGATGCGGCGGAGACGGCTGCCGTGCTCGGAATGGAGCACCACGTGGTCCGTATCGGCTGGGATGATTTCCTGCGCGATCTTCGGGAGTGCGTGCGCATCGTGGAGGAGCCGCTGGCGACGACATCGCTGCTGCCGATGCATCACCTGTCGCGCATGGCTGCCGGGCAGGTGAAGGTCGTGCTGTCGGGGCAGGGAGCGGACGAGCCGCTGGGCGGGTACGGGCGATACCGGGGTGAGGTGCTGGCACGTTTCGTTCCTCCCCTGCTTGCGCGTGCGATGCGGTGGCCCGTCGGTCTTCTCGGGGTGCGGAACGACCAGGTCGTTCGGGGGCTCAAGGCCCTGGGCTCCCGCTCCTACCTGGACCGGCTGGTGGCGACCTACGAGGTCTTTGGCGCACAGGAAGTAGAGCGGCTGGTGGGAGTGCGAGATACCCGGGCGGTTTCGAAGCTTGGGGCCACGCTGCAGCGTCTCGGTCTGGACGGACGCTTCGAGCCTGTCGAGCGGATGATGTCGATGGACATGCGCCTGGACATGGCGGACGACCTGCTGCTCTACACGGACAAGATTACGATGCACCATTCCCTGGAGTGCCGAGTGCCCCTGCTGGATCACGATCTGGTGCGGTTCATCGAGTCTCTGCCGGCGGACTACCGGGTGCGTCTGTCGGGCGGGAAGATCATTCATCGGGCGTATGCCCGCTCGGTGCTGCCGCTCCGCATCGTGGAGCGGAAGAAGAAGGGGTTCCTGTCGCCGACTGGGCGTTGGTTCGGGCGGCGGGGGCCGGTGCGGGACATCCTGCTGGCGCGGGGAACGAGGTTCTCCTCGTACTTTGACCTTGCCGAGGTGGAGCGGGTGCTCGAGCGCCAGGAGGCGGGGTGGAACCGGGAGCGCCACATCTTCCTTCTGCTGAGCCTGTTCCATCTGCTGGACGAGGAGAGGTGACATGGGGAGAGTGGAGCGGACGATCGTCCCGGTAGTCCCCGCACACCGCTTCGATCTCGACGGTTCCGTGGCGCGGGTCGGTTTCTCGAGCGAACCAATCCGAGGCTGCGCACCGCGGGACGGGGAGACGGCTTCGTCGAGGAGTGGCGTGACGAGGAGGTCGCCTTGCTCAAGCAGCGCCGGCCTGATATGCTCTTCGTCTGAAGTCCTTGGTGTGAGGCTGATAACACCGTGAAGAGACTGCTCCTGGTGGCCGGCGCACGGCCAAACTTCGTGAAGGTCGGCCCGCTCATGCGGGAGTGTCGCAGGCATCCGGACAAGGTCGACGTGCGACTCGTGCATACGGGACAGCACTATGACCCGGAGATGTCCCGCACGTTCTTCGAGGAGTTCGGAATCCCGGACCCGGACTGGCACCTGGGGGTGGGCTCGGGATCGCACGCAGCGCAGACGGCACGGATCATGACCGCGTTCGAAGAAGTGCTCCTGGGCTGGAGGCCGGACGTCGTGGTGGTCGTGGGAGACGTCAATTCGACGCTGGCGTGCTCGGTCACGGCCCGCAAGATGCAGATTCGGGTCGCACACGTCGAGGCCGGGCTTCGCAGCTTCGACAGCACCATGCCCGAGGAGATCAACCGGCTGGTGACCGACGCCATTTCCGACATCCTGTTTGCAACCGAGAAGAGCGCTGTGGACAACCTGTTGCGGGAAGGGCGGTCGGCTGAGGCGATCCACCTGGTCGGCAACGTGATGATCGACACCTTGCACTACTGTCTGACCCGCCTGGACGATGTACCGGGCAAGCGCGTGCAGGGGCCCTATGCGGTGGTAACGCTTCACCGTCCTTCGAACGTGGATGATGCCTTGAAGCTGCGGGGGATCCTGGATGCGCTGTGCGTGATTGCAAGGGACATGCCCATCCACTTCCCGATGCACCCCCGGACGCGTCGCAAGATGGAGGAGAACGGCTTGCAGCCGCTAATCGCTGGGGCCGGCATTCAGGTTCTGCCACCGGTTTCCTACATGGACTTCCTGCGGCTGTGGAAGGATGCGACGCTGGTGCTGACGGACAGCGGCGGGGTGCAGGAGGAGACGACTGCGCTGGGCGTGCCCTGCTTCACCATCCGGGACAACACGGAGCGGCCCGTGACCATCGACGAGGGGACCAACGTCCTGGCGGGAACCACGCGGGAGGGAATCCTGGAGCACTACGGGCGGTTCCGCAGCGGCCAGACGAAGGCGGGCCGCGTTCCTCACCTGTGGGACGGGAAGGCGGCGGAGCGCATCGTGTCCGTTCTCATGGAGTCCGGGGAGGTCCGGTAGATGTGCGGGATCTGCGGGCAGCTCCTGGCCGACCGGGGGCAGGTGGTTGACCGGAGCGAGCTGGAGCGCATGGCTTCGTCCATGCACCGGAGAGGTCCCGACGATTCCGGAGCTCACGTGGATGGCAGCGTGGGGCTCGGCTTTCGCAGGCTGAGCATCATCGACCTGAGCACCGGGCACCAGCCGCTCTCCAACGAGGATGGAACGCTGTGGATCGTCTTCAACGGCGAAATCTACAACTTCCCCGAGCTGCGGGCCGAGCTGCTCGCCCGAGGACATGTGTTCCGGACATCGACGGATACCGAGGCGATCCTGCATCTCTACGAGGACGTCGGCCCCGCCGTGGTGGACCGGCTGAGGGGCATGTTCGGGTTCGCCATCTGGGACGGAAGGACCAGGACGCTCTTCTGCGCACGGGATCGGTTCGGGAAGAAGCCGTTCTACTACTTCCACGACGGCTCGCGGTTCGTGTTCGGCTCCGAGCTCAAGGCGGTGGTGGCGGCCTCGGCAGTGCCCCGTGAAATCGACCTCGATGCGCTCGACTCCTACTTCTCGTGGGGGTACGTGGCGGGGAGCCGTAGCATCTACAGAGGGGTGAAGAAGCTCCCGGCAGCGCACACGCTGACGCTGCGGCAGGAGCCGTGGAGCGAGCCGCAAATCACGAGGTACTGGGACATCCGGCTGGCCCCGGAGGAGGGGCGCAGCGAGCGGGACTGGCAGGAGGAGCTGGAGCACGAGCTGTCGGAGGCCGTGCGCATGCGCCTGGTCAGCGATGTGCCGCTCGGGGCCTTCTTGAGCGGGGGGCTCGACTCCGGCACCGTGGTCGCCCTGATGGCCCGGCATTCGGACCGGCCGGTCAAGACGTTCACCATCGGCTTCCAGAACCCTGCCTACAACGAGGTGGAGCGAGCGCGGCTGATCGCTCGCAAGTACGGCACGGAGCATCACGAAGAGATCGTGGAGCCTCAGTCACTGGATTTGCTGGACACGCTGGTCGACGCATTCGATGAGCCGTTTGCCGACTCCTCCGCAATTCCGACTTTCATCGTGTCCCGGTTTGCCCGGCGGCATGTGACGGTAGCGCTGTCGGGGGACGGAGGCGACGAGCTGTTCGCAGGCTACCTCTCCTATCGAAAGCTCCATCGGCTGGCCCGGCTCGACGTCCTGCCCGGATTGCTGCGCAGGCTGACGTTCGGCACGCTGGGGGCCTTGTGGCCCATGTGGGCGGCGGGGAAGGGGCTCCTCTATTATCTGTCTCAGGACCGGCTCGGGCTTCTGTCCGCGTTCGAGGTGTTTCCCGGCACGGAGAGAAAGGCGCTGTATGCCCCCGACCTGTGGGCCGCTCTGCGGCACGGTCCGGGGCGTGAGGAGCGCAGGGGGCTCGCGGCAGCGAGCACGGGGGATTGCATCGTCTCCCAGGCTCAGGAGCTGGACATGCGGACCTACCTGGTCGACGACATCTTGACCAAGGTGGACCGCACCAGCATGGCGACCTCGTTGGAGGTCCGAGCGCCGCTGCTCGATCACAAGGTGGCAGAGCTCACGTTCCGCATGCCGACACGCCTCAAGTTCTCGCCCGACCAGGGCAAGCTCATCTTTCGAAAGACCTTTGGACCGCTGCTGACGCCCGAGCACCTGAGCGGTCGCAAGCAGGGATTTGCCGTTCCGGTGATGGACTGGTTCCGGAAGGAGAAGCGGTCATGGCTGGCGGATGTTCTGCTCGACCCGGGCAATCCGATTGCCGCGTACGTGCGTCAGGACTTCGTCGCTTCCCTCATGCGGGCGCACGACCTGGGCCAGCGGGATTTCAGCTTCAAGCTATGGGTTCTTCTGTTCTTCAGCAGGTGGTTGGAGCGGACCGGGGCAGGCCGCTCCGTTCCGAGAGTCGGGTGACCGGCCCTCACTTCCCTTTGCGGACCAGGCTGGAGAGGAGGGTGAAGAACCCGTTGGCCAGGCTGAGCACCTGCTTGGGATGGCGGATGTTGCGAGCGTAGGCCGCCACGATTCTGGGCCGGAAGTAGAACTGGCGGAAGAAGCGCTTCTTGTACTTCTCCATCAGCTCGGCCGTGACACCATGGGGCACGAAGACCGGGCTCCACATGTTCATCTTGCGCCAGTCGTTGTCGAACGTGCCATAGCGGTGGGCCGTGTTGTAGAGCTCGGAGCCGGGCAGCGGCGTGGCAAACGTCACGTGCGCGTTGGTCAGGGGCAGCTCGAGCGCGAAGCGGATGGTCTCCTTCATGGTCTCCTCGGTCTCGAGGGGGAGGCCCATCATGAAGAACCCCTTGACCGCGATGCCCGCATCGGCCGTCCATCGGACGACCTCGCGGATCTTGTCCAGCTTCACGTTCTTCTTCACTTCGTCGAGGATCATCTGGGATCCGCTCTCGATGCCGTAGAGGATCTGCCAGCATCCGGCCCGGCGGAACATCTTGAGCTGCTCCGGCGACCGGATCGTGTCGATGCGCGCGGCGCACGACCAGGTGACGTCGAGCTTCTGGTCGATGATGGCGTTGCAGATGGCTTCGATGCGACTGGGGAAGTCGAGGAAGTTGTCGTCGTAGAAGGAGATGTCCTTGACGCTGTAGCGGTCGATGAGGTCCCGGATCAGGCGGATGACGTACTCGGCGCCGTGTTTGCGGGGCTTGCGACCAAAGCAGGAGACATCGCAGAAGGTGCACTGGCCGTAGCACCCTCGTGAGGTGATGAGGCTGGCGGTGGGGAAGCGGTGCGACCTCATGGCCGACTGAGAGTAGGCGTTGGGATAGCCGTCGAGCAGGTCCCAGGCGGGCATGGGGAGGCGGTCCAGGTCTTTGATGAAGGGCCTCGGGGCCGTCCGTACCACTTCTTCGCCCTTGCGAATGGCCAGCCCCGCAATGTCGTCGAGGGGGGAGATCCCATCCCAGGCGAGGAGCTCCTCCAGCGTGTCCTCGGCTTCGCCAATGGCGGCGAAATCGAAGTGGGGGAAGCGGGTGAGCGTGTCTTCGGGGACTGCGGTCACGTGGGGTCCGCCCAGCACGATGCGTGCGGGATGACCTTTGCTGCGGATATACTCGGCCAGGGCGGCGGCGTTGTAGATGGAAATGGTGACCGCCGTGATTCCGACCATGTCGGGCGAGAAGCGAGCGATGGCCTCGTAGGTTTCTTCGACACCCCAGCCCTTGGCCGGAGCGTCGACGATGGCCGTTTCGACGCCGGCGGCCCTGGCCGTGGCTGCGAGATTGCAGAGCCCCACCGGAGGCAGCCGGCTGCCAGCCTTGGCGAGGTTGCCGTAACGTTCCTCCATGGTGAGCGGCGGATTGACGAGAACGAGTCGCTTCATGGGACCCTCCACCAGTTGGACGCCGATGGTCCCACCGAGCGGGGCACAAGTCAATCGATTGAGCTTGAATCTGCGGGCCGCATTGACCATAATCCCCCCGTTGTTCCGACCCTTGCAGCATCGGGTGGAGAGGCCATGATCACCTTTGCCACGGCATTCGTCGTCGCGCTCGTGGTGGCAGCGTTGCTGACCCCGCTGGTGAGATACCTCTCCTATCGAATCGGATTCTATGATCCCCCCGACGAGCGCAAGGTGCATGCTCGCCTGATCCCGCGCACGGGAGGCGTGGCCATCGTCCTGGCGTTTCTGTCTCCGATTGTCGGCATCGCGTTGACCGAGGCCCGAATCGGGGAGGCCATCTACACGAATTCGAACTACGTCCTCGGCATGATCGTGGGAGGCCTCATCATCATCGGAGTCGGTCTGGCCGACGATCTGCGGGGGCTCGGCGCCAAGAGGAAGCTCCTGCTGCAGGTGCTTGCCGCTACGGTGGCCTACGTCGCCGGCTTTCGCATCGAGGCGGTGAGCCTGCCGGTGGGAGACCTCCTGGACATGGGGGTATTCTCGTATGTGGTGACGGTGCTCTGGATCGTCGGCATCGTGAATGCCATGAATCTGATCGATGGGCTGGACGGGCTGGCTGCGGGCATCGGGCTCTTCGTCCTGATCCTGAACTTCGTGCAGGGGTGGCTCTACGGCAGCGTGATGGTGTGCATGCTGTCGGCGTCTCTGGCCGGTGCCATCGTCGGCTTCCTGTTCTACAACTTCAACCCGGCCAGCATCTTCATGGGCGATTCCGGGAGCATGCTCATCGGGTACGTGCTGGCGTTGGGCGCAATCAACTCCGGACAGAAGAGCTCAACGACGGTCGCTCTGCTGACCCCGATTGTGGCGATGGGCGTGCCCATCATGGACACGCTGTTCTCGATGGTGCGCCGGTTCCTCGAGCGGCGGCCGATGTTCTCGCCCGACCGGGGGCACATCCATCATCGGCTGCTGGAGATGGGACTGACACATCGACGTGTCGTGCTGGTGCTGTACGGGTTCTCCGTGGTTCTCGTCCTGGCCGCGTCGCTGCTCCAGTACGGTCGGAAGTGGCAGGTGGGCTTCGCATTGCTGACCATGGTCGCGGTGCTGTTCGCATTTGCCCGGATCGTCGGGTTTGCCGACTACGTGCGGAGGCGGCGTGAGCGGCGCATGGGGATCCGCTCCCGGCATGCCGAAATCCTGCGGAGGCTGGTGTTCGAGGCGCTCGGGCGTGCGGATCGGGCCGTGAATCGCGGGGATGTCCTGGCGTTCCTGGCCTGGTTCATCCGGGAGGCGGAGATCAAGTTCGTCGAGGTGCACTGCGGGGCCGAACCGGGCAGCATCGTGGTCAACGAAGACTATCCGGTGCAGAAGCGCAAGCCAGTCCTCCTGGCCGAGATTCCGCTGCTGGACGAGTCGTGCGGCGAGAAGGGAAGGCTGGTGTTCGGCTGGCATTCGGAGCAGGGACGCGTGTCGTCCGAGTCCGAGATCCTGCTGCAGGTGGTGGCGGATCGCCTGTCCCGTAGCGTGAACGCGCACGAGGGAGGCTGTGGGGAGGCTCAGGAAGAGGGCGGCGGCGTTGCGCCGGACCGGCCGGATGCGAGAGGAGGGGGAAATGGCTGAGGCATACAAGGGAGCGGAGCCGAGGATCTGCGTCGTGGGTCTGGGGTATGTGGGCCTTCCGCTGGCAGTGGCCCTGGACCGGCGGTTCGACGTCATCGGGTTCGACATCAGCAGGCAGCGGGTGGACGAGCTGTCGCGAGGATGCGACCGGACGCGAGAGGTCGATGCCGAGGTCCTTGGGCGCTGTCGGATGCGCTACACGACCGACACGGCGGCCATCAGCAGCAGCGACGTGGTCATCGTCACGGTGCCGACTCCGATTGACGAGCATCGCAATCCCGACCTCAGACCCGTGCACTCGGCTACCCGGCTGGTGGGCCGGCACATGAAGCGGGGCACCGTGGTGGTGTACGAGTCGACCGTCTATCCCGGGCTCACCGAAGAGGACTGTGTCCCGATGCTCGAGGAAGAGAGCGGGATGAAGTGGAAGGACGGATTTTTCGTGGGGTACTCGCCTGAGCGGGTCAACCCCGGCGACCGGGAGCACTCCGTGGACCGGGTTCGCAAGGTCGTTGCCGCGGACACGCACGACACGCTCTCGTTGCTGGTGCACGTGTACGGGTCGGTGATCAAGGGGGGGATTCACGAAGCCCCCGACATCCGGACCGCGGAGGCCGCCAAGGTCATCGAAAACACGCAGCGGGATCTCAACATCGCACTCATGAACGAGCTCTCCCTGATCTTCCACCGGATGGGCATCGACACCCGGGGTGTGCTGGAGGCGGCAGCGACGAAATGGAACTTCCTTCCATTCGAGCCGGGGCTGGTCGGAGGGCACTGCATCGGCGTGGACCCGTACTACCTGACGTTCAAGGCCGAATCCCTTGGATACCATCCCCAGATGATCCTGGCGGGCCGACGGCTGAACGACGGCATGGCCAAGCACGTGGCCGAGATGACGGTCAAGAAGCTCATCGATGCGGGCAAGCGGGTGAAGGACAGCCGCGTGCTCGTGCTCGGCCTCACGTTCAAGGAGAACATCTCCGACATTCGCAATACGAAGGTGGCGGACCTGGTTCGCGAGCTGGGCGAATTTGGAGTAGAGGCCTGCGTGCACGACCCGCTGGCCTACCCGGAGGAGGCCCTGCACGAGTACGGGCTCGCGCTGATGAACAGCCCGGAGGACAAGGCGCCGTACGACGGCATCGTGCTCGCCGTCAAGCATGCGGCGTATCTCAAGCGATACGATCTGCCGGCGCTTCGCAAGCTCGCGGGCGGGGATTCCCCGGTGCTCATCGACGTGAAGGGGGTATTTACCCCGACTCAGGCACGTGAGGCCGGCTTCATCCATTGGAGGCTCTAGCCGTGGCGAATGTTCTGCTCACCGGCGCGGCCGGATTCATCGGTGCCAGGACGGCTCACCTGCTGCTCGATCGGGGATGCCGGGTCGTCGGGGTGGACAACCTCAACGACTACTACGACGTGCGCCTCAAGGAGCACCGGCTCCAGGGGCTCGATGCCCGGAGCGGCTTCCATTTCGTGCGCGGGGATATCGAGGATCCGGAGCTCGTCGAGTCGCTCTTCCCGGGGGAGAAGTTCGATGCCGTGCTGAACCTCGCTGCCCGTGCGGGCGTGCGCTACAGCATGGTCAATCCCCGAGTCTACATGACGACCAACGCGCTGGGGACGCTCAACCTGCTGGAGTCGATGAGGCGCCACCAGGTCGGGAAGCTGGTGCTGGCCTCGACATCCTCTCTGTATGCCGGGCAGACCATGCCCTTCTGCGAGTCGCTGCCGGTCAACACGCCGGTGAGCCCCTATGCCGCGTCGAAGAAGGCGGCCGAGGTGATGGCCTACACGTATCACTACCTGCATGGCATCGATGTGTCCGTCGTGCGCTACTTCACGGTGTATGGACCGGCGGGGCGGCCCGACATGAGCGTGTTCCGTTTCATCCGCTGGATCGACGAGGGGACTCCCATCGAGCTGTTTGGCGACGGCAGCCAGGCTCGTGATTTCACCTTCGTGGACGACATTGCAATCGGCACCGTTGCGGCCATGAAGCCGCTGGGGTTCGAGGTGGTGAACCTGGGCGGGGGCAACCAGCCGGTGACCATGCTGGCGATGATCGGAATCCTGGAGGAGCTCCTGGGCAGGAAGGCGGTCATCGACCAGCAGCCCATGAACAAGGCGGACGTGGCTGCCACCTGGGCGGATATCGGCAAGGCGGCCCGACTGCTGGGGTGGAAGCCCGAGGTCTCCCTGCGCGAGGGGTTGTCCCGTACCGTGGAGTGGTATCTTTCCAACCGTGATTGGGTCCGGCAGGTGACCTTGTAGCTACTCGGCCTGCGTCAACCGTCGGAAGTACTCGATAGTCCTCTTGAGACCTTCGTCCAGACGCACCGTGGGTTCCCAGGAGAGGGCCTTCCTGGCGAGCGTGATGTCCGGCTGCCGACGGTGCGGGTCATCGTGAGGGAGCGGCCGGAACACCAGGGACGAAGAAGAGCCGGTGAGTCGGATGATGCGCTCCGCAAGGTCCGCAATGGTGACCTCTTCCGGATTCCCCAGGTTGACCGGACCGGTGAAGTCGTCGGGGCTGTTCATGAGTCGAATGAGGGCTTCCACCTGGTCGGAGACGAAGCAGAAGCTTCGAGTCTGCCTGCCGTCGCCATAGATCGTGATATCTTCCCCCTTGAGCGCCTGGATGATGAAGTTGCTCACGACACGGCCGTCGTTGGGGAGCATGCGGGGGCCGTAAGTATTGAAGATCCGGGCCACCTTGACGCGCAGCGCATGCTGGCGGTGATAGTCGAAGAAGAGCGTCTCCGCACAGCGCTTGCCCTCGTCGTAGCACGACCGCACGCCGATGGGGTTGACGTTGCCCCAGTACCCTTCGGTCTGGGGGTGGATGTGCGGGTCGCCATACACTTCGCTGGTTGATGCCTGGAGCACCTTGATCTTCAGGCGGTTGGCCAGGTTGAGCATGTGGATGGCACCCTGGACCGAGGTGAGGGTCGTCTGCACCGGATAGAGCTGGTAGTGGATGGGCGATGCGGGGCAGGCGAGGTTGAAGATCTCGTCCACCTCGACCTGGAGCGGAACGGTGATGTCGTGCCGGAGCAGCTCGAAGTAGTGGTTGTCCATGAGGTGCAGGACATTGGCCTTGCGTCCGGTGTAGAAGTTGTCGACGCACAGCACCTCGTGTCCGTCGGACAGGAGCCGTTCGCAAAGATGGGAGCCGAGAAAGCCGGCCCCACCGGTAACCAGAACTCGGCGTGAGCGGGGGGAACGATTCATGAAGACCTCCTGCACCTGGCAGACCACCAGGAACGGATTATATCGGCGATTCTGCGGCCTGCAATGCCTTCTCCAAATGGGGTGGGGCCCGACAGACAGACGCCTCGGTCGGGAAGCGCCAGCCGGCTCAGAGCCGCTGCCACAACGGCAGTCGGGTCGGTGCCCACTACCGTGCCCAGGCCGCTCTCGAGCACTTCGGGGCGCTCGGTGACCTGGCGCAGCACGAGGACCGGTCGCCCGAGCACGACAGCCTCTTCCTGAACTCCTCCCGAATCCGTCAGCACCAGGCGGGCCAGGCAGAGCAGACGCAGGAACGCAGGGTAGGGGAGCGGGGGAAGAAGCCGGACTCCCTCGATTCCGGCAAGGCGTGCGGCCGCTCGTCGAACGGCCGGATTGGGATGCACGGGCCACACGACGACGCAGGAGGGGACTTTGCTCGTCAGCTCGAGCAGCGCCGCGGTCACCTGGGAAATTCCGCCGTGCAGGTTCTCTCCCCGGTGCATGGTGGCCAGGAGCAGGGTCTTGCGGCCTGCGATGACATCGTCGAGCAACGGCCCGTCCATTCCGGGCACCGGAGCGGGGCAATTGGACGACTGCTCGACCATACGGCGCAGCATGTCCACCACGGGATTCCCGGTCAGGTGGATTGTCTCGGCGGTCACTCCCTCGGCCAGCAGGTTCGACACCGCACGGGGAGTGGGAGCAAAATGCAGGGCGGCCAGGCGGCCGGCCAACGTCCGATTCATCTCCTCGGGGAAGGGCTGTGACAGGTCATGGCTCCGCAGGCCGGCCTCCACGTGCCCGAACGGAATCCCGGCATGATAGGAAGCCAGTGCGGATGCCAGGACGGTGGTCGTGTCCCCCTGGGCCAGGACGAGATCCGGGGAGCCGCTCCGCAGGAGCGGTACCAGCCGCGTCAGCATTCGAGCCAGCAGCTTCCCCTGGTCCTGATTGGGCCGCATCATGTCGAGATCGTGGTCGGGCCGAAGGCCGAAGGTCTCCAGCATGGTGGAGGCAAGCTCCCGATGCTGGCCCGTGACGACCAGACGTGACACGGCCCAGGGGGCGTCCTGGAGGGCGCCGACGACCGGGGCCAGCTTGATGACCTCGGGGCGGGTACCCATGATGGTAAGGACGTGGATGGGACGGGTCACCTGCGGGCTCCGTACCATTGCTCTCGGAACCGGAGATACTCGCCGGTAAGAATCGGCCGCCACCAGGCATCGTTGGCGAGGTACCAGTCGATGGTTTCGGACAGCCCCTGCTCGAATCGGACTTCGGGCCTCCAGCCGAGCTCCGAGCGGGCCCGGGACGAATCGAGCGCATAGCGCCAGTCATGGGCGGGGCGGTCCGGCACGAACCGGATCAGGTCGCGATGGCCGCAGATGCGGTCCACGATCGAATTCACGACCTGGAGATTGGTCCGCTCGGAATCACCCCCGAAGTTGTAGATTCCCCCCGCTCTCCCCTGCCGCATGGCAGCGAGGATGCCGACGCAATGATCGACCACGTGGATCCAGTCCCTCACGTTGCTGCCGTCGCCATAGACGGGGAGCTCCTGCCCCGAGGACGCGTGGAGGATCATGAGCGGAATCAGCTTCTCGGGGAACTGGTTGGGACCGTAATTGTTGGAGCTGCGCGTGATCACGGCGTCGAGCCCGTATGTCTTGTGCCATGCCCGTACGAGCATGTCCGAAGAGGCTTTGCTGGCCGAGTAGGGGCTGCTGGGAAGGAGGGGGGAGTCCTCATTGAAGCATCCGGCCCCGCCGAGGCTTCCGTAGACTTCGTCGGTGCTGACCTGGACGAATCGGACTCCGGGGATGCCCCGACACAGCTCCAGCAGGGTATAGGTTCCCAGCACGTTGGTGCGCAGGAAGGACTCCGGCTCGAGCACGCTCCGGTCCACATGCGTCTCGGCAGCCAGGTTGACCACGTAGCGCGGGGTTACGTTCCATGCCGTCAGTGCGGAGCGGACCGCGTCTGGATCCGCGATGTCGCAACGGCTGAACGCAAGTCCGGGGGCCGTGGCCAGATCCGCCAGATTGGCGGGATTGCCGGCATAGGTAAGCAGGTCCAGGTTGAGAATTCGGGCATCGGGACATGCCGAGAGCAGGAGTCGGATGAAGTGCGACCCGATGAAACCGCAGCCTCCGGCAACCACCACCGACATTTCCGACATGGAACGGACCTCCCGAGTCGCCGCGACGGATTCAACACCAACCGCGGGGGAAGGTCAAGATCAGGGGTGCCACGGGCAGTCCCGCGCCACTCCCGTGTCGTTGCCATCTCGACTGCCCCTCTGGCGTGCGCCGCCGCCATTGCCGGACAACGGTTTGCCATGTAGATTAGTCTCACGGGCGTGAAAGCCCGGGAACGGAGGATTCATGAAAGGGATCATCCTGGCAGGGGGGACGGGGAGCCGTCTGTACCCGCTCACGCTGGTGACCAGCAAGCAGCTTCTTCCCGTCTTTGACAAGCCCATGGTCTACTACCCGTTGTCGGTGCTGATGCTGGCCGGGCTCCGGGAGGTCCTGGTCGTTTCGACTCCAGTCGATCTTCCGCGTTACCGGGAGCTGCTGGGGGACGGGACCGAGCTGGGCATGAAGCTATCCTACGTGGTGCAGCCATCGCCGGACGGAGTGGCCCAGGGGTTCCTTCTGGCGGAGGAGTTCCTGGCGGGAGGGGGGGCCTGCCTGGTGCTTGGGGACACGGTGTTTCACGGCCACGGGCTGACCGGGCTGCTCCGGGAGTGCGTGCTCGACGTGGAGCAGCAGCGTGGGGGCGTCGTGTTCGGTTATCCGGTCCAGGATCCCCACCGGTACGGCGTGCTCGAGATCGACCGGCGGGGCCGGCTGCTCTCCATCGAGGAGAAGCCGTCGACTCCCAAGAGCAATCGGGCCATGGTCGGCCTGTACTTCTTCGATTCGGATGTCGTTCGGGTGGCCAGGGGGTTGAAACCGTCCGGGCGCGGGGAGCTGGAGGTGACGGACGTGGCCCGTGACTACATGCAGCGAGGCAAGCTCCGGCTCGAGAACCTCGGGCGTGGGTACGCCTGGCTGGATACGGGGACCCCCGAGGCGCTGCTGCAGGCATCGAATTTCGTTCAGACCATCGAGCAGCGCCAGGGGCTGAAAGTGGCCTGTATCGAGGAGATTGCATTCCATTCCGGGTGGATCGGCCGCGACCAGTTGCAGGCCCGGAGGCAGCGATACGGGGGAACGGCCTATAGTCGCTACCTCGGCGAGCTGGCGGACGGGGGCGGCTGGCACTGATACCGAGCTCGCGGGGAAGCGGACACCCGGCCGCAACTATCCGCTCAATTTTTGTTTTCACAGATGCAGTCCAAGGGTCTATACTCACTTCAGAAGGTATTTTGGCTTTGCTGACGGTAATGGGAGTCCTGTTGGTGGGAGTGTAGGACTGCGAGGCGGGGATGCGGTCTGCCGAAGCATTCCCGGGTACGCATTCGCTGGTTTTGGAATTGGGGCGCTCGGTGGAGCCACCGCACTGGTGTCGGTGGTTGGAGTCGGCTTCCTGAAGGGGCTCGGTTCATGAGGCTGCTGTACAAGATTCTCCTGGTGCTCGTCGTGGCATTCCTGCTGCCCGTGGCCGTACTGGGGATTACCGGGTATCTGGCCATCCAGCGGGTGGGGCACCGTGCGGGCCGTCAGCTCCGGACAGAGCTGGTGGAGGCAGAGCGCGTCCGCCTCCTGGAGTACGCCCGTCTCAAGGCACTGGAAATCGACCGGTTTTGCGCTCGCTATGAGGCGGAAGTGGAGCATATGACACGCACCTATGCACGCATCCGCCAGACCCCCGACCGCTACGACCTTTCGCGGCTCATCGATGCCTATCCCGACCGGAATTCCGGAGGTCTTCCCGGATTCGGATACGTTCATCCGCTGTTTGGTGCCTTCAACGATTTCGACAATCGTGTGGCCGGCTGCCCATGGTTGCCGAAGCACGCAGTGGAGAGGGCTCGGACGGACCCGAAGTACCGGGAGGAGGCTGTGCGGTCGCTGTTCGAAGTGATGCTGCTCGACCCCGCTCTCGTGGAGGCATGGCAGGCTCTCAAGGGGACACTCGATCTGGCATGGGTCGTGCTGTTGACGGGGGCAACGAACGTGCACCCGGAGTACACCTACTACGAGGTCATTCGAGATGAGCCAAAGGTGCTCGATCTCGATGAGAGCGGAGAGGATTACGTCCGGCTGCTGAACCCAGTGAACAACCCGAGTCGGAAGCTGCGGTGGCTGGAACCCTACCTGGACCAGTTCAAGGGAATCTGGATGACGAGCGCGGTCGCTCCGCTGTACGACGGCGATCAGTTTCTCGGCACCGTCGGTCTGGACATTCTTCTCGACGTACTGGTTCAGAAGGTGCTGGCTACCGATCCGGGCGGCCAGGGGTATGCATTTCTCCTGACGGCTTCCGGGAGACCCCTGGCGATGCCGGAGGCCGGGATTCGAGAGCTGCTGTTCGACGAGGCTCACGCCGCTGCGCTGAGGGAGACGAGTCTGCCCGCAGGGCAACAGCGCTGGGACGAGGGCAAGATCAAGGCACTGGAGGGCACTTCGCTCGAAACGCACCCGGATCCGGCTGTCCGCTGGGTGGTCCAGTCCATGAAGCGGGGCGACGGTGCGGTGTCGGAGCTCCAGTTGGCCGGCACGAAACGGATCGTGGCGTTCTCCCCGGTCCGATCGGCCGGGTGGAGCTTGGCCGTCGTGGTGCCGGAAGAGGAAGTCGTAGAGCGGGCCCTGGATTTGGAGAAGGTACTCAACGAAGGGACGGACCGCACACTGCGCGATTACATGCTGCTGGCCGCATGCATCATCGTCATCTGTGTGCTGGTCGGCCTGCTGTTGAACTATGTGGCAGCCCGGCCGCTCGTGTCTCTGACGCGGAGGGTCGAGAAGCTCAACTGGAGCAACCTGGACTTCCCGCCACCCCGAAGCGGGCGCAAGGATGAGATCGGGCAGCTCACCAGCCGTTTCTCCGAGGCGGTGGCGCTGATTCGGGAAGCACGGGACGAGGTGACTCGAAAGGGAGCCGAGCTTGAGGGCTTCAACCGGATGCTCTCCGAGGCCAACGAGAGCTTGCACCGCGAGGTGGCCGAGCGACTCCGGGCTCAGGTCGCTCTGTCCGAGGAGAAGGAGTTGCTCGCTGTGACGCTGGGGAGCATCGGGGACGGAGTGATCGCCACGGACAAGGCGGGCCGGGTCGTGTTGATGAACCCCGTGGCGGAGCAGCTCATCGGAATGCGGCGTCGGGATGCCGAGGGGCATCGGCTGGACGAGGTGTTCCGGATCGTGGACGAGACTACGCGGGCACCGCTGGCGAGCCCCGTGGAGCGAGTGTTGACTGAAGGGATTGCCGTGGAGCTAGCCAATCACACGCTCCTGTTGGCGCATGACGGGGTGGAGCGGGCGATTGCGGACAGTGGCGCTCCGATCCGCAATGCGAGCGGGGAAGTCATCGGCGTGGTGCTGGTGTTCCGTGACGTGACGGAACGGCGGCGGTTCGAGGAGGAGATGATCCGAGCTCAGAAGCTCGATTCGGTGAGGCTGCTGGCCGCGGGCATTGCCCACGACTTCAACAATCTGCTTGCGGCGATCCTCGGGAACCTGTCCCTGGCAAGAGAGCGGTTCGCCGCGGATCCCCAGCAGGTCCGAGAGCGCATGGTGGAGGCGGAGCGGGCCACGGTGAGGGCCAGAGACCTGACTCTCCAACTTCTCACCTTCTCGACGGGTGGCGCTCCGATCCGCAAGGCCATGCCGATGGCGGGAGTGCTCGGCGAGACGGCCGGGTTTGCGCTGAGAGGCTCCTCCGTCCGATGTGAGCTGGACATCTCCGATGACTTGTGGCCGGTCCTGGCCGACGAGGGGCAGGTCGCCCAGGTCGTGCACAACCTGGTCCTCAATGCCCGCCAGGCCATGCCCGGTGGTGGGCTGGTCCATCTCAGGGCCCAGAACTGCACGCTCCAGGAGGAGGATTGGGCGCTGCAGCTTCGCCCGGGAAGGTACGTGCGTGTCGAGGTATCCGACACAGGACCGGGGATTGCCAGGGAACACCTTCCCAAGATATTCGAGCCCTTCTACACGACCCGCCCGGGCGGGACGGGGCTTGGCCTGGCCGTATGCTTCTCCATCGTTGCCCGACACGAGGGGCGCATCGAAGTCGACTCCGAGCTGGGCAAGGGGAGCACCTTCCGCTTCTGGCTTCCGGCTGCGGATGGGACATCTCCTGCCAGTGCGGACAGGGACGATGCTCCGCCCATCGGAAGCGGGGACGTCCTCCTGATGGACGACGAGGACATGATTCGGGACATGGGCAGGGAGATTCTCGGGACTCTGGGATACTCCGTGCATCTGGCAGTTGACGGAAACGAGGCCGTCTCGGCCTTTGCCGAGCAGCTGTCCCAGGGAAAGCGATTCGATCTCGTCATCCTGGACCTGACGGTGCCTGGGAGCATGGGAGGCACGGAGGCGTTGCGGGAGATCCGGCGCCTGGATCCGAATGTCCCCGCCATCGTGTCGAGCGGCTACTCCATGGACCCGGTGATGTCCGATCACAGGAAGCACGGGTTCGATGCAGCGATTCCAAAGCCCTACGATATCCGGACGATGGCGCGCATCGTGGCCGGAGTCCTGTCAAAGGATGCCCGGAGGCAGTAGAGCAGTGCGGGGGATTGTCGAGGTCGGCGAGCCCGAAACCGTGGACGGCTCAACCCGGAGGCGGCAGGAACGTGTCGGGCATGAGGACGGCGACGACGCGGCCTCGAGCGACCTCGATCCCGTCGGCCAGCACCGTGGTCGACACGACCACCTTGCGCGGGCGTACTTCCTCCACCTTACCGCGCAGCACGAGCGGGACTCCCATGGGGGTGGGCTTGAGGTAGTCGACGTGCAACGACGCCGTGACGAATCGTCGCGGCGGCTCGGAACCGAGCGGTCTCCCTTCTGCCCGGTAGGCTGCAGCGGAGGCGGTCCCGGTGGAATGGCAATCGACCAGCGAGGCAATCAGCCCGCCGTAGACGTACCCGGGAACGGCCGTGTGGTGGGGCCTGGGCTCGAACACGCAGACCGACTCCTCCCCCTCCCAGCGGCTTTGCACGTGGAGCCCTTGATCATTGAGCCGCCCGCATCCGTAACAGTGGGCCAGGGAATCCGGGTAGTGATCCTGGAAGATGTCACTCTTCATTATCCTTCCCCTTCTGCGCTGCCGGCTGATCGCACTTGCCCGCCTTGGAGGCATCGGCTCCCTTCTCTCCGTCGGAACCCTTGGGCGGCTCGTCTGCCTGGGGGTCGAGCGGCTTGACTCGATCCACGTCAAAGATGGGGGAGAAGTGCTCGTGCCGGATGAGCCACTGCTTCCCGTCCTTCTGGAGCACCCAGCTTCCCTGCACATAGAACTCCCATTTCTTGCGGTCCTGATTCGTCTGCAGCGTCGCACGCAGCTTGAAGTAACTGATACCGTAGGTCTCCTCGAGGTGGGTTCTCTCGAACTCGAACTTTGCGTCGAGGAACTTCGACTCAGCAAAGGCAGAGGTGTACATCTGGGCGATTCCCTTGATGCCCTCGTGGACGCGGCCGCTGGACTCGATGGCCAGGATATCATCCGACTGGACGTAGACGGAGCAGGCCTTGTCCACGTCGCCGGCCTTGAGCGCATCGGCCAGTGTCTGGGCGATTCCGGCCAGACAGTCGTTCGCACACGCCGCGATCTTCTCCTCGGCCAGAGCAGGGCCAGCCGTTGCGACACACACGGTCAAGAGAGCGCAGGCCAGAGCTGTTCTTCGCATTTGGTTCCCTCCATTGGAAGTGGTCACAACCCCATGTCACTGTCCGGAGCATAGGGCGCCTTCTGGGCCCATGTCAATCCTGCGGTTCGGGGGGGGAGAAGGAGGCACAGGCTCGAAATCAGTTGACAGGAGCAGTCCCCGCCGCTATTGTACCGCCCGCACGTGCAGGGTGCGGAATGCTCTGCCGATGCCAGCGATGAGGGGTGTCGTCATGCCGAAGTGCGATTTGACCGGAAAGAAGAGACTGGTTGGAAACAACGTGTCCCACGCGAACAACCGGACCAAGATGGTGCAGAAGCCGAACGTCCAGAAGAAGCGGCTCTTCGTGCCCGGGATGGACCGTTTCGTGACCCTGTCGGTATCGACTCGGGCGCTGCGGACCATCGATCGGATCGGCATCGAGGCTTACGCCCGCAAGCTGGGCATCGACTTGAACAAGTTCATCGATTGATGTCCTCCGTTCCCTCACGGGGAATCGACTCGCACCGACCGTTTCCAATCCTCGCAGTGTGGCTAGGTCTGCTTGCCATCTCCTGTGGTCCGCCGCTCATCCGCCAGAGGCCACTGCCACGCGCCGGGACGTCTCCGGCCGAGCGGCCGGAAGTGGTTCTCCTCGTGGACGGTCAACCGGTGCTCGGCAACCAGCCGGACGGGCTCGAATTCGACGGCCTCCTCGTGGCTGCGGGCTTTCAATCCATCCGGCCGGCAGCGGACGAGCGAGAGGAGGAGGGGATTCCTTTCTGGGTTCTTCAGTTCAGGGCGATTGACGGCGAGACCGACTATCGGCTTGGCCTGGGAATGGAGGAGAAGCTCGTCCCCAAGCTCAAGCGTTCCGCCTTCTTTCACGTTCGATTCGGAGTTCAACACCGGGGAATGTTCCTTCCGCCCGCCCTGGCCGTCTCGATCCTGGACGAGACGGGGCGTCTGCTCTACCTGCTGGACGTAGATGGAGCGGCCGGGGCAGCGGAGTTGCCCAAGGGCTTGTCCGTGGATCGGTCGAATCGCTCCGCATTCACCACGGCCCTGACAACGGCCTCCGGGTGCGCCCTGACGTTGACCCACCACTTCCTGGAGGTGGAGGCGGGCAGTCGCAGCGCCTCGCTGGCCCCCGGCGAGGAGCGCTTCTTCCGGGCCGAGGACGGGACCTACCGGGTGGTCAGCCTGGACATCTCGACATCCCGAGACGACGTCGAATGTGTCTCGGAGCATCCTACCTACTCTGCATTCGTGGTGGAGCGGACGGCCGACGAAGCGCCCTAGGGCGAGGCGAGTGACCGCCCCATTTCAGGGCGTGGTTCCCGTGATGTTCCCGGAAATGGCACTGAACGGGAGACCGATGGAGGCCGCATCCGGCGTACCGTCCCCGTCGGTATCGATGTCATTCGTCACGAGCATCTCGATCATGGCCTTGACCGTCTCCTTGTCGAGCGGAAGCTGATCGGGAGGCACGAGGTCAATGGCGTCAATCATTCCCTGCTTCGAAACGGCCCCGGCCAGTATCCCCTGGAGGGAGGCGGGCTCCCCAGCCTGGAACGTCACCGTGGCCGAAATCTGGGCGAAGTAGAGGGTCACGTCGAGGATTGCCCCTTCAGACAGCGGCAGCAGGAGCGGGAAGTCGTAGCCCGGGCCGCCCGCAGTGAGCTTGGTGCCCACAACCTTGGCATTGTCCATGGAAATGAGAGGGGAGCAGTCCGGTGAGAACGAGCTCTGCTTGACCAGGTAGTCGCAAGTCGCAGTCTGCAACGCACAGGCGGGGTCGGACAGCGCTCCGATGTAGCAGGCAAGCTCGTAGGGGGTCCCGTCCGCGGCAAAGCTCCGGTGCTCGTAGAGAAGGATGACCTTGCCGTCGTCCACCGCCCCCTGCAACGCGCTTCCGGCAAAACCGGAAAGGAATGAGAGGGCATTGTCGATCCCGCCAGAGCACTGGCCGGCGGGGGAGCAGGTGGCGGGGTTCATGTCGACATCCAGCCCGTTGCCCGCCTTGCCGTCCGTTCCGACTGCCAGGGCGGAGATCTTGTTGACGGCACTCGAGAACTGGGGCTGACAGCCGCATGCGGTGAGGTCGGCAGTGCACACGCCGGCCACGCAGGTATCGCCGGTGCTGCACGAGAGGCCGTCGTCGCAGGGGAGGGCGTCCAATGGGGAGTGGACACAGCCGCCCATCTTCTGGCAGGAATCGGTAGTGCACGGGTTTGCGTCATCGCAGGTCAGGAGGGGCCCCATGCACTTTCCGTCCTGGCACTGGTCCGGGCCGGTGCACGGGTCATAGTCGTTGCATTTCCACGTGGCGGGCTCGTAGAAGCATTCGCCCGTGTCCGGGTTGCAGGAATCGATGGTGCAGAGGTTGCCGTCGTCGCACATGTTCTTGCCGGAGGTGTCGCAGCACGGGTTGTCGTTGAGCTCATGGTAGCAGCCGGACACAGGGTGGCAGAGGTCGTTGGTACACTCGTTTCCGTCATTGCAGTCAAGGGGTTCGGGCCCGGGCTGGCAGACGTCAGCGACGCAGAGGTCGCCGATGGTGCAGGTGTCGGCGTCGCTGCACTCAAGGCCGTCAAGCGCAGCATGGAGGCAGCCTCCCTCTCCATCACACGTGTCGGCAGTGCAGGGGTTCTTGTCGTCGCAGCTGAGAGCATCTCCGGCCATGCACTCGCCCGCAACGCACCAGGCCCAGGCGACGCATGGGTCCTCGAGCGCACAGGGGTGCTCCTCGAGGGGGGCTCCATCATGCAGGCACCCGGAATCGGCCAGGCAGGAATCCACGGTGCAGGGATTCTGGTCATCGCAGTCGGTCGCCGTGCCCCCCACACAGCCATCGGGAGAGCAGATTTCGCCGGTAGTGCAGGCGTTCAGGTCGTCGCAGGCGGCACCGAGTTCAGCGGGGGTCCATTCCGTCATCGACACATCGATGTCGCACGCCAGGCAGGGCATTCCCGGTGCAGCCTGACCGTCATCGGCGCAGATACCATCGACCAGGCAGGCGTCCACCAGGGCGAAGTCACAGTTGCCCTTGCCGTCGCACGTATCCACGGTGCAGGGTCTGCCGTCGTCGCACTGGTACGAGGTGCCGTTTCCACAGGAACCGTCAGCCTGAATGGCCTCGCCGAACGTGCAGGCGTCCGCGTCGTCGCATGGAGTCCCGGGAGCAGGAGGGAGTAGGGCGTCACCGGAATCGGGCAGGGGCACTTCGTCCGGATTTGACGCTGCGTCATTCGCGTCATCGAGCGCGTCATGAACCGCGTCAATTCCAGTGTCGTTGCCTGCCGCAGCGTCCCCGGACTGGCTGGCGCCGCCGGAGCAGGCCGCAACGCTCCAGAAAAGAGCCAGGAGGGCCATCAGCAATCGGTGGGTCATCGTCTGTTCCCGCAGCAATCGGTTCATGGTTCCCCTCCTACTTCACGGCGCCGGTCAGGACGGTGTACCCGAAGATGCGCAGCATCTCCTTGAGGTCGAGGCTGATCTTCGACCCCGGGGGTACTGACGGGTTGACCGAGGAGAGGTCGATGTCGGGAACGGGGAATGAACCGAAGGCTCCGCCGGCAAACGAGCTGAGGAACTTGCCGACGAGCTGCTCCTTGACCAGTCCGACGAGGATGTCTTCTGCGCCCGACAGCGCACCGGTTACCTGCGTGATCTCGACCTCCATGAGGCGCGTCTGGCCGAGGGCGACAGAAATCTGCTTGCCCTGGCCCGGAACGTCGACGGGCATGAGATTGGCCTCCACCTCCATGGAGGCATAGAGCGTCATGGCAACCGGGGCACCGAACAGTTTCATGTCGCCATCGACGCGCATGTCGCCGATCTGGAGAACCGTCTTCCCGTCGGCCGTGCAGCCCGTGAGGATCGGTGCCAGGAGGAAGTCGACGTGCAGGATGACGTCGGTCAATCCGTACTGGGTGAGGTCGGTGCCCAGGTCGGCCGGCAGGATGTCCATCTGGAACAGTCCGCCCCAGTACATGCCGAAGGGAAGCTGGTTGAAGAAGTCGTCGTGGAGCCCCATCTCGAGCTGCCCCTTCTTGGGGAAGACGAACGGCTCGCCGAGCCCGCTGAGGCACGCGGCGCGGCCGATGGAGCCGAGCGACCCGTGGGAGATTGCCTTGGGAGTCACCACCGTGGCCTTCATGCCCAGGGTAGCCCCCTCCTTCTTGAAGTCGACCGAGGAGAGGCCGGTCTTGAGCGAGAGCTGGACCGGCTGACCGGAGCCCATGAACGGCTTGATCTCGATGACCTGGTCGAGAGCAAGGGAGTTGAGCGCATCGACGATGGCTTTGGGAATGACGCCGCCGAGCTGCTGCTGGAATGCCCCAGCAATCTGGTTTGCAAAGCTGTCCTCGAAGAAGTCGATCAGCCAGTTGAGGAGGAAGCCGAGAATGCCGTCGACCTTGATGTCGAGATTGTTCACCTTGACCTGGCTGGTCGCCATCTGGGCGGAGACGACTCCGTTGGTGCTTGTGATCATGACGTCGGAGTCGATGGTGATGCTGGAGGCCTTGGCGGTCCCCGTCATGTCGGGGCAGAGGAAGCCGGACTGGTCGATCTGGATGTCCGCGGAGAAGTTGGGGATCGAGACGAACAGGTGGAGCCCTCCGTCGATGGGGATCAGGTCGATGGAGGGGTCGCCGTACTTGATGTTGTAGATGTTGATCTTGTATGAGCACCAGCCGAGATTGCCCGTGGTGACCGGGTTGGTGATGAGCGACCCGAGGTTGAGCCCCTTGAGGTAGTAGACCATGATGGTGGCCATGTCGTCGACGTCGCTCACGTCGTTGTCGTCCCAGACCTCGGGGCCGAGAAAGATCAGGATGCCGTCGGGGACCATCGAACCCTGTGGGTTGGCGGCGTCGATCGGGTAGTACAGCGTCGAATAGTAGAAGGACGGAGTCGTCCTCGATGTGCCTCCAGCCTGGTCGGTGGCCTCGGCGATGATGAGGTTCATCCCCTGGCCCGCGACGAAGTCATGGGAGAAGCTCCCGTCTGCGGCGAGAGGGACGCTGACCGTTCCGATGGTGAACGAGGCAATCGGCGCGGCCTTGCTGGTGACCTTGCCGGTAACCGTGACGGGGCCCGGGCCCTTGAGGGTCACCCCGCGGGGAGGATAGGTGATGATGATCTTGGGCCGGCAGTCGGCGGTCTTGAGGGTCTTATGCTGGCACCCGGTGTCGGCTGCACAGGAGTCGGCCGTGCATTCGTTCCCGTCGTCGCAGGAGACGGGGGTGCCTCCGCACTTGCCCGCGTTGCAGGAATCGTCGCTGGTACACAGGTTTGCGTCGTCGCAAACCCCGGGAGCGGGCACAGCGACGCACCCGCTGAAGGACTCGCACGAGTCGACGGTGCAGGGGTTGCCGTCATCGCAGGCGAGGAGCCCGGGACCGGGCTGGCAGAGGCCGCCGCCGCAGGCATCATCAAGGGTGCAGGGGTCGAGGTCGTCGCAGGGAGCGGTGTTGGGCACGAAGCCGCAGCCGGTGAAGGGAACGCAGGCATCGTCCGTGCAGTTGTTGAGATCGTCGCAGAAGATGGGCTCGGGGCCGGGCTGACAGGCACCGCCCAGGCAGAAGTCGCCGACGAAGCAGGGGTCGAGATCGTCGCAGGGGGCCGCATTCGGGAAGTGCATGCAGCCCTGGACCGGGTGGCAGGAATCGTCGGTGCAGGGGTTGGCGTCATCGCATTCGGGGGGGAGCCCACCCGGCAGGCAGGCTCCGGCGCTGCAGGTGTCGTTGCCGGTGCAGGCGTTTCCGTCATCGCACGGTGCTTCGTTGGGAGTGTGGATGCAGCCGGCGATTTTGTGGCAGGAGTCGTCGGTGCAGGGGTTGGCATCGTCGCAGTCGAGGGTGGATTCGGGGGTGCAGGTACCGTCGACGCAGGTTTCCCCCTGGGTGCAGACGGAGCCATCGTCGCAGGGACCTTCGATGGGGGAGGGCTCGCACTGACCGTCCAGGCAGCTCAGGACGGCGCAGGGGTTCCCCGACGGTCCGCACTGTACGGCCACGCCTTGGCACAGGCCGGCGAGGCACTGGTCACCCGTGGTGCAGGCATCCTGGTCGTCGCAGGTGTTGAGATTGTCCGCGCTCCACTGATCCTGGGACACGGAGGTGATGCACTCCATGCAGGGGGCCTCCGGGGCGGGTGTACCCTCCTTGTAACAGACCTCCTCGATGAAGCACCAGTCCGGGCGCAGCGGATGGTCGCATCCGCCGTCCGGAAGGCAGAGATCCTCGGTGCAGTCCAGCCCGTCGTCGCAATCGATGAGCTTGCCCTGGCAGACTCCATCGGTGCAGAAGTCGTCGACGGTGCACGGGTCCAGGTCGTCGCAGGGGGTATCGGGCTTGCATGTCGGACCGATCGCCTCGGCGGAAGTGTCCATCCCGACGTCCTGGACGAGCTCGATCCAGTCGCCGGCGTCCGATGGCGATATCGTTCCGTCGGCCGTCATCGAGCCCCCCGGAGCGTCGCTGCCGCCGCATGCCGCCAGCAGTGCCGCCCCTGCCATGACCAGAATCCGACCGCGCATTGAAGACATGTGATCCCTCCGTGCCGCAACTCCCTGCGAAGTATAGCCGGAACAGACCCTTGGGGGAAGGCTTGACTATGACGCTGCATGACGCTAGGGTGCGCCTGAGGTGCGGGGCCCCAGAGCACAAGTCCCCTGAAAGTCCATGGAGGAGCGACATGTTGAGTGAACCCTTCAAGCTCAAGGACGTGAAGAACCTGCCTGTGATGCAGCCCAGCGAGCGCGTCGCCGCTCTCCTCGAGGCCGGCTACAATACGTTCCGGCTCAAGTCCAACCAGGTGGTGTTCGATCTTGTCGCTCGCGGTACGTCGGCCTGGTCCCATTTCCAGAAGGCCGGGCTGGATGTTGGGGATGAGGCCTATGCAGGTGCCGTCAACTTCTACCACCTGACAAAGGCCGCCCGGGACGTGCTGGGCGTGGAAGGAATCGTCCCGTCGCACAACGGGATGGGGGCCGAGAAGCTCCTGGTCACCACGATGATGCGGAAGGGGCAGGCCGTGCTTCACAACCGGGGGCGATGCGACGGCCTGGTCCAGGCTTGTGGCGGAGAGAGCATCGAGTTGGGGATGCCCCGGGACCTCTCCCGCGGGCCGGACGGGTTCAACGGGAACTTCGATCTGCCCAGACTGGAGGCCACGCTCAAGCGGCTGGGTCGGGAGAAGGTCGCTTTCGTGTACATGGAGACCTGTCCGGATTGCAGGCTGGGCCAACCGTTCGGCCCGGGCAACATCCGGGAAGTGAGCCGCCTGGCGAAGGAGGCGGGGGTTCCGCTGGCCGTCGATATTTCCAACGTGCTCGTCAATGCCTGGTGGATCTGCAAGGCGAAGGAATCGGAGCGAAAGGTCCTCGACGTCGCGCGGGAGATCGTCGGCTTCGCGGACGTCGTCATCATGGATGCCGGGCAGGATGCTCGGTGTGATATCGGCGGTTTCGTCGCGAGCACGAATCCGGAATACTTCGAGAAGTTCCTGAATCAGGTCGTCGTGTTCGAGGGGCTTCACACGTACGGCGGCATGTCCGGTCGTGCCATGGAGGTCTTCGCTTGCGGTGTGAGCGAGATGGCACGCATCGAGTACGTCGAGTGGCACCAGCGCCAGGTCGAGTCGCTCCAGCGCCAGGTCGAGGCTGCCGGCGTACCCGTCGTGCGGACTCCCAAGGGGATCGTCCTGGAGGTCGCGCGGTTCCTCCCGAATGTTCCGGCACAGCAGTATCCCAAGCTTGCGCTGGCCGCCTGCCTCTATATCCAGGCAGGGATTCGCTGCCGCATCGAGGGTCCCTTTGCAGGCCACGTTTCGGGTGATGGGGCAGCGACTCTCCTTCTCGAGCTTCCGAGACTCGCGCTCAACCGCAATCACCTGACTGCAATTGCGGAGGCCGTGGCCCAGGTCTGGAAGGTCCGGGAGGAGATTCGCGGGCTGAGGCTGCTCAACGAGCCCGAGTTCGTGGATGAGGCCGTGATGGAGCCGGTCGAGGACCGACTCATGCTGCCGCCAGCGGGGGCGCGAGGCGAGGAAGCCCGCCGCTATGAGCCGTACCGGGCGGCCGTGTTCGAGCCGATCAAGCCGACCGACAAGGGGGCTCGCAAGGAGGCCATGGCGCAGGCAGGATACAACACATTCCTGCTCAAGTCGGACGACATCTACATCGACTTCCTCACGGATTCCGGGACCGCGGCCATGAGCACCTGGCAGTGGGAAGGCATGGCCGATGCCGACGATACCCCGTACAGCAGCATGAGCTACCAGCGGTTCGAGGAAACCTTCCGAAACGTGCTCGGCTACAAGTACGTCATCCCGACCCACCAGGGCCGCGCAGCCGAGCACATCATGTCACAGGTCATGATCCGCTCGGGCCAGAGTGTGCCGGGCAACATGTACTTCACGACCACCAAGCTCCACCAGGAGATGGCCGGGGGCGTGTTCGTGGACGTCATCGTGGACGAGGCTCATGACTCGACCAGCGAGTTCCCCTGGAAGGGGAATATCGATCTCGGGAAGCTCGAGGCGGAGATCCGGCGGGTCGGCGCCGACAACGTTGCCTATATCAGCTTCGAGATGTCGGTGAACATGGCCGGGGGACAGCCTTTCTCCATGCAGAATGCCCGGGAGGTCTCGGCTCTCTGCCACAAGCATGGCATCCCGGTGATGTACGATGCGACCCGCTGCGTCGAGAATGCGGAGATGATTCGCCGGAAGGATCCGGCGTACGCAGGGTGGCGTGTCCGTGACATCCTGAAGGAGATGCTGAGTTACGGGGACGGCTGTACCGTGAGCTGCAAGAAGGACTTCCTGGTGAACATGGGCGGGCTCCTCGCGTGCAACAACGCGGACCTGGCTCGGCGATTCCAGCGCATGCTGCGGGTGTGGGAAGGCGACGTGACGAACGGCGGCATGTGCGCCCGTGACCTCGTTGCCCTCTATCGAGGGCTCATCGAGTCGCTGGACGACGACTACATCCGGATGCGCATCGAGCAGACCCAGGAGTTCGGTCGCAAGCTCATGCAGGCGGGAGTGCCCATCGTGGTGCCGCCCGGAAGCCATGCGATCTTCATCGATGCCAAGCGGTTCCTGCCGCACATCGACCAGGAGCAGTATCCGGCACAGGCGCTTGCCTCCGCCATCTACATCGAGACGGGAGTGCGGACCATGGAGCGAGGCAACGTCTCCAAGGGGCGGGATCCCAAGACGGGGCAGAACTACAAGCCGAAGCTGGAGCTGGTCCGTTGCACCATTCCGCGCCGGGTGTACACGCCGTCGCACTTCGACTACATCGTCGAGGGAATCGCCCGCCTCTATCGGCACCGGGAGGAGATCTCGGGGCTGAAGTTCGTCTATGAGCCGCCCGTGCTTCGCTTCTTCCAGGGACGGTTCGAGCCGCTCAAGCCCTGGAGCTTCTAGAAACCTATCGGGGTCTCATCCAATCCGCGGGGACCGGCCATGGCTTCGGGGGCCTGATCGGCCTCGTCCGCATGGCGTCGAGCAGCGTGCCCGGGGATACCGTGTGCGGCTCCCGGCGAACCGGACTCGACCCGGCCGGCACGGCCAGGAGTCCGAGGGCCTCGCCCAGTGCACACAGTACTTCTCCGGCGGACA
This sequence comes from uncultured Myxococcales bacterium, assembly GCA_903895725.1. Taxonomy (GTDB): domain Bacteria; phylum Myxococcota_A; class UBA9042; order CAIXZC01; family CAIXZC01; genus CAITUV01. The sequence continues at coordinate 333,437 of CAITUV010000043.1, forward strand.
ATGAGGCGTCCCTGAGCTCGCGGACAGTCGATCCGGCCCAGCGGCTCTGGTGGCGCTTTGCGAGCCTCTCTCCATCGGGCCCGAGCACCATCGGAAGGTGGATGTAGGTCGGTGCGATCCCGCCCAGGAACCGGGCCAACATAAGCTGCCTTCCCGTGGACGGGAGCAGGTCGTCCCCGCGAATCACGGCCGAGACCTCCATGGCCAGATCGTCCACCGTGACGGCAAGCTGGTAGGAGAACTGGCCATCCGCACGCCGCAAGACGAAGTCGCCGACCGCAGCCGAGACATCCTGTTCCTGGGGGCCGTAGAAGCCGTCGACGAAGGTCACCCTTCGGGACGGATCGTCGGGAATCCGGAACCTGAGGGCGGGCTGACGATCCGAGCGCCTCCTGGCCGGGTCGCGGCACGTGCCGGGATAGGCCGGGCCTTCCTCGCCAACGTGGGGGGCCGAGGCCACCCGTGCAATCTCCGTGCGGCTGCACGTGCACGGGTAGACCCGCCCGGCTGCTGCAAGAAGACCCATCGCCTCCTCATAGAGGCCGAGCCGCTCGGACTGGACGTAAGGGGCGCAAGGGCCACCAACATCAGGCCCCTCGTCCCAATCGAGGCCGAGCCAGGTGAGGTCCCCGAGGATTCTGCCTACGGCCCCCGGAACGGTCCGCTGCGCGTCGAGGTCCTCGACCCGAATCACGAACTGTCCGCCGGTGCTTCTGGCGGTCAGCCAGGAGGCCAGGGCGATGTAGGCGCCGCCCAGGTGAAGGTCACCGGTGGGAGAGGGGGCGAACCGGGTACGCATGGGGGAGAAGACCGGCCCGGTGTTACTGCTGCTGGGCCATGCCGATGGAGAAGTGGACCTGGACGAGCTTCCAGGCACCTTCCTCGTTGATGTAGACGCCCATGAAGCGGTAGGGAACGGTCACCTTGTTGCCTTCCACGGTGGCACCGAAGTCGAGGTTCGCTGCGATGTAGCCGGTCGTGCCGCTGGGGGCGATTCCGGCCCGCACGCCGCCGTTCTTGGTCGTGGTGACGGACAGGGCCTGCACGAGCTGCCCGAACGCGGCTTTGATGTTGGCCCCGCCCGGGATCTTCTCCTCCGCGGCGGTACCGAACACGAACGCGTCGTCACGGTCCGGGATGGTGGCGAGGAAGGCGTTGACGTCGTTGACGGTGGCATTGAAGGCCTCGGCCAGAGGCTCGGCACCGGCATCGATCTGGTCCGCAATGGCGGCGGGAGCGGGGAGCTTGCCTTCCCCAACGGCCTTGAACGCGTCGGCATCGGACATGGCGTGAGACCAGGCGGTGGCAACCACGAGCCACTGGCCATCCTTTTCGACGAAGAGCTCGGTGATCCGGAACGGGAGCGGCATGACCTGATCGCCTATGGTGATGGTGATCTCCAGCTCATCGGCGACCCAGGCGGCCTTCAGGTCGGGGGACACGCCGATGACGAGCCCGGCGGACTTGGTCGCGAACTTGCCGCCGTTCTGCAGGGCGGGTCCGAAGACGGCCTTGAGGTCGGCAACGACCGCGTCCTTGCCGGCGATGGCCTCGGTGGCAGCGGAGCCGATGAAGAAGACGTCGGGTGCAAGACCGACGGCCCAGCCATCCACGTCGCCCTTGTCGATTGCCGCATACTGGGCCTGCATCAGGCCCGTGATGGCCGCCTTGATCGCATCTGCCGGAGCAGGAGGCGGGGACAGCTCAGCCTTGCACTTCTCGAGGGCCGCGGCGCAGTCCGCACCCGCCTTTTCCAGATCGGCCTTGGCCTTTGCCGCTTCGGCCCCTGCCTGCTCACATGCGGCGAAGTCTGCCTTGGCCTTGTCCGCTGCATTCTTGAGACCATCCACTTCCGCCGTGGCCTTGTCGAGGTCGGCCTTGGCCGCTGCCGCTGCCTCGTTTGCTTTGGCCAGCTCCGCCTTGGCCGCCGCATCGGCCTTGGCCGCATCGGCCTTGACCTTGGTCAGCTCCTCGCCCTGCTTCTTCATGGCCTCCTCGGCCTGCTTGTTGCATCCGCCGAGAGCCAGCAGCACGGCCGCCACGATGGAAACCTGCATGATGCCTCGCCGCATGTCTTCCTCCTTCCCTGGTTGTCGAAGAGTTCTTCTTCCTTCGGGCCCTCCATGACCCGAATGGACCGAGAAATACTCCCGAAGAGAAACGGAATCAAGAGTTCTCTGAAAGCAGCACGAGCAGGGACAATGGGAGCGGGAAAGCTGCCCGGAGAGAGGGGGCAACCGGCATCGCGTCGCCCGTCAGGCGAGGCGCACCGGTCGAGGGACTACCAGCGACGGGCGCCGCCGCGGCCGCCACCGCCGCCGCCGCCGCCACCGCCGCCCTGCCGATCGCGGGCTTCGTTGACCGTGAGGGTCCGGCCGTCCAGATTGGCGCCGTTCATCTCGGCGATGGCCCGATCGGCCGCCGCGTTGTCCTGGAACGTCACGAAGCCGAAGCCCCGGCTGCGCCCGGTGTCGCGGTCCGTGATGACCTTGGCGTCGCTGACATCGCCGAACTTGGCGAAAGCGGCCTCGAGGCCATCGTCCGTGGTGTTGTAGCTCAACCCGCCCACATACAGTTTCTTCATCTCTCTCCCTCCAGGAGAATCGCCGCTGGCTGAAGCACCACTCGATGGGCCGGATAGGACCTGCTCGAAAACCGCGGCGGCCGATTGGCCGTCCGGGTGTGGCTAGCTTGCTTCGGCTGTCATGGAAGCCAAACCCACAGCATCGTGCTGGAGATTCCTTCCTCGGCGTTACCATAGGCAACTGAATCGGGAAGTCAAGAACTTTTCAAATCTCACACGGAGCCGGATCGCCAGGCGAAGAGACCCCAGCGCACCAGACTGACCAGCCAGATCAGGTAGGGCTTGTCCTTGGGGTAGGGCGAGACGCCCGCTCCTTCCGGGACCAGAATCCCGATTCGCGCCAGGAGCTCCCTGGTGTCGGCCCCCCTCAGTGGAGGGGGCTCCACCAGCCGCAGCGGATTGCGATCGAGACTCAGAGGGGACGAGAGGTAGGCCAGAGGGATCGGACTACCCGGGTATGACCGTCGAGAAAGCAGCGGGACGGCACCGGAGGAGATTCTCGGGTGCTCGGCAAGAAGCTTCCGGGCTTTCTGGCAGGAAATCAGGGCCACCGTCGATTCGAGGCCGGATTCCTTCAATCTCTTCTGCCAGTGAGTGAGAGAGCGGGTAGCCAGGGAGCGTCCCACGCCACCAACGAGGTCCTTTCCAGGCCCAATGCCGAGGGTCTGCAGCCATGAAGACACGTCGGCACGCGGTCCGGCCAGCAGTGCGTGCCCCCCCCGCACCCGGACCAGGCCGGCCACGGCATCGGCCTGCGCCGTCCGGACGTCTCCCGGAGCCCTCTGGAGCGATGCCAATTGCAGGATCTGGAAGACGACCGACACCCAGGTCAGGTGGGTGGTGACGAATGCACCTCGCCCCGTGCGGCGCCGATTGTAGAGGCCGAGCAGCGCAGCAAACGCTCCGGCAAGGCCTGAGCCGATGTCGATGACCGGCGTGGGAAGGAGGCGTGGCTTCCCCCCGCTGCCATACGACATCTGGATGCCGGAGACGGCCTGCACGACCTGCTCGAACCCGGGGCGGTTCTGCCACTCACCCGCGTTTCCATAGGCGTTGAGGTGCGTGTAGACGATCTTCGGGAATGCCTCCCTGACCTGATCGGGCCCGAGTCCGATGCCCCGAGCCACGTCGAGGTGGCGGTAGTTGTGGATGAGCACGTCAGGCTCGAGCTCAGCAAGCAGGCGCTGCAGCGTCATTCGTCCCTCCGGGGCGGACATGTCGATGGCAGCGGAGCGTTTGCCGGGATTGAACAGGAGGTGGAAGGACAGTGCCCAATCGAGCCCTCCCGGACTCTGGATCGATGTGACCTCGGCTCCCAGCTCAGCCAGTAGCCGGGCCGCACAAGGTCCGGCGATGATCCGCGAGAGGTCCGCCACTTTGACCCCGGCCAGGGGAGGAGTGCCGCCGCGAGCACCCGACTCACGCACAGGCTCCGTTGAAGGCGCAGTCGTCGGCGTCGCCGCTGTCGTCCGAACCTCTGCGGTGCCGGCGCCTTCGGAGGTCGGGGCTCCCGCCGCCTTCCAGCGCTCGACCAGCCGACCCACATCATCCAGGAACCGCCTCGGGCCCGGACGGGCGGGAGCCTCCTGGCTGACCACGCCGGGCCCGGGGGCGAGGATGGGACCCAGCTCCGGGTCTTCGACGCTCACGGCATCGACCATGCCGGCTTTCATGGAGTCATGGAGCCATTCATCGACAGTCCGGACTTTGATGCAACAGAGATCTTTGCCGAGCGTCGCCTCCCATTCGTCCGCTGTGCGCTCGAGGAAGGTCTGCTCGAGCGCACGGATGATCCGGCGGGCTTCGCCGATGCTTCCGACCTGGCTCGGGTCACGTACGGTATCGGCCGAGAGGACCGAACGGAGCTTGCGAGCGTGCTTTTCGAGGCCCGAACCTTCGAGCATCTCGATCATCCTTGCGTTGTGAGCCGGCAGGGTGATGTGAAGGTAGGCGTACCTGCCGTCCCTGCATTTCCAGGCCCGCATGAAGGGAGTGGCCACGAGCTTGAGCGGCACGAAGCCCCGGGGTACCCCGGTCTTCATGAAGACGACGAGAATCTGTGCGAACAGCGCGGAGCCGAACAGGTTCGATTCCACCTGCTGTCCCAGTCCCGACGAGAGGCGGGCATAGAGAGCGGCCACGATCCCGCTGGCAGAAAAGAGCGAGGCGAGAACGGATGGGACGGGAAAGTCGTGGAACCGCGGGGCCCCGATCATTCGCTCGTACAAGCAACCTGCTGCAGCGGGAACTGATTCGAAGTGGGGCAGGGCGTTTCGGGGGTCATCGGTCGGGAATGAGGGAATGACGCACGAGACGAGCCCTGGATTGAACGACGTGCGGATGCTGGCGAAATCGACGCCCAGCGATGCCATCTCCTGTGCGGACAGGTCGGTCACCACGACGTCGGCAGCGGAGAGCAGGTCGAGCAGGTCGGTCCGGCCGCCTGCGCTGTCGAGGTCGAGCGAAAGGGCGCTCTTGCCGCGGCCGAGGATGGCCCGGAGGGCCGAATCCTGCGGGCACCCGGGAATCGGGACCTGCACGACCTCGGCACCATGGTCGGCCAGCATCATAGCGGCAAGCGGGGCGGCCAGCCGTCCACCGAGCTCGACCACGCGAAGCCCGTCAAGCATCCCCGGCATTCTGTCCCCGTGCAGTCGTCGTTCCATCCTCCCCTCCCTCAACTCCGGCAACCCCTTATGCACGCAGCCGGACACCCGTGCAAGGGAAACCGAGGCCGGGAACGCGAAACCGGCATCACAGGCCTCTTGGTCCGGAGGCGCGATTGGACTACAATGCCGCGCGGCGAGTGGCTCCGGCTGCCGGGGAGGGACTGATGAGAACGCTTTCGTGCTGGTTGGCGGCAGTGGCTCTGTGTATGTCCTGTTCGGGCGGGACGGACGGCGGGGACTCGGCTGCCCCGCCGGACGGGGACACCGTGGCGGGGGACGCTGCTGCTGCCGACGTCGACGCAGGTGCCGGAGACTCGATGGGCACCGGGGACCTTCCCGATCCGGACGCTGCCGGCGATTCTGCCGGCACGGAAGATCTGCCGCCTCGGGAGGTGGACGAGACGCCGGGCTGCGTGGGGGATTTCTGTGCGGCCGGCCCGGATTCGGCCCCCGACCCGTCGACGTGGGGACCGTTCCCGGTCGGGGTCACCACCATGTCCGTCGACCTGTTCGACCACCAGGGCGAGCCGCGCACGGTGCGGGTCGAGATCTGGTATCCCGCGGTGGAAGAGGCCCGGAACGGACCATTCGAAACCATCGACATCTACGAGGATTGCCCGGAGAAGGAGAAGCCCTTCTTCGAGAAGTTCCAGGAGATCGTTCCCCCGATCAAGACCCAGGCGGTCCGAGAGGCGCCGGTCCGCAAGTCGGACGGCCCCTATCCCGTGGTCCTGTTCAGCCACGGAGCGTACGGAGTGCGCTACCAGAGCGTGTTCTTCACGATTCCGCTGGCCTCGCACGGGTACGTCGTGGCATCCATCGATCACACCGGCAACACGCTGTACGACATCATTGCTTACGGCTACGACATGGACACGGTGCTCCTCTCCTCGCTTGACCGGCCCTATGATGCCGTGGTGTCGCTGACGGCGGTCATGGTCCGCAACGAGACGCCGGGGGATCTCCTCTACCAGTCCATGAATACGGACCAGGTGGGGATGAGCGGACACTCCTTCGGTGGATTCCTCACGCTGCTCATGGCGTCGCTCGATCCCCGGATCGAGGTGGGGGTCCCCATGGCACCGGCGACGGGCTGGCTCGGGGTCATCGGGTATCCGTTGGAGAAGGTGGCCATCCCCATCATGATGATGTGTGGTCTGGCCGACAAGACGCTCACCCCGGAGCAGGAGATGCTGCCTGCCTATCCCAAGCTCCACCCGCCCAAGGCGTTCCTCAAGTTCCCCACCGCCGGGCACTACACCTTCTCCGATATCTGCCAGCTCGACCTTCTCAAGCTGGCAAAGGAGGCCAACTTCGGAGACGCGGAGGATGCGCTGAAAGACGGGTGCGGGGAGGACAACATCCCCGTGGAAATCGCCCACCCGATTATCCGGCAGTTCGGTATTGGAATCTTCAATTATTACTTGCGGGACAGCCCGGGATCCCTCAAGTACTTTGACAAGGATGCGGCGGCCCTCTTCGCCGAGCACATGGAGTACGAGTTCGACTTCGAGTGATGGTGCGTCGCACAAACTGATTGTTGCAATGCAGCATCTCCTGGTGTAGGGTGGCTCGAGCGCCTGGAGCCGAGGCGGGTACTGCGGCCTCGGAACGGGCATCTTCGACACTCGAGCAGGAGGAGCTGCCATGTCCACCCAGAATCCCCAGGTTGCCACCGGACCGTTTGCCGAGCCTACGCCGCTGGGTCTCATCGGCCTTGCCGTCGGATGCGCTGCGCTCACACCGATTGCGTTCGGCATGCCGCTGACTCCGTCGGGGCTGGAGACCGCCGCCATGTTCTGCCTGCTGTTTGGCGGGGGATGCCAGTTCCTGGCCGGGATGATGTGCTTTGCGAACCGGAACCTGCACGGCGGCACCCTTCTGACCGCATTTTCGCTCAACTGGGTCATGAACTGGTGGGCCTTGAAGCAGATCGCAGCGGGCGTAATTCCGGACCACGGGATCGTGCTTGCGGTCGACGTGCTGTTCCTGGTCGTGTTCGTGATGATGATGTGGGTGTTCGGGTTCTTCAGCAAGCTGCTGTTCTTCCTGCTTCTCGACATCGTGCTGCTGTTCGTGTTCAGGATTGCCAACGCGGTACTGCAGACGCAGATGTTCGCCCTTCCCGTGGCCGTCTGCACGGTCGGCCTGGCGCTGCTGGCCCTCTGGATCGCATTCGGGATGCTGGCCAACCCGGTGGCGGGCAGGGCGGTCTTCCCGTTCCCTGGGCCGATGTACTCACCGCGGGCTCCCAAGAGCTGAGGGTTGCAGGGCCGGCGCTCCGCCGTTCTAGAACTCCACGACGGGATGCGTGTTGGTTGCCCGGGCGAGGGCGATGGCATCCTCTTTGGAACCATGGAACACGCGGAACTCCCAGGAATCACCGGCCACGGGATCGGCCGTTTCGTCCACGAACTGGATGAGGGGCTCTCCGGTGTTCGGAATGCGGGCCGCGACGTGGACCTTGCCGCATACCTTGACGACCCACCAGTCGTTGCCCAGTCCGATGAGGCCGTTGGAAAGCGGCAGGTAAACCTCGGGGAGCTGGAACGTGAAGTCCTTCATCTCGTGGCGAACCACTTCGTCCTCGGCCAGGGCCGGCGTGTAGATGAACGCCTCCTCGTAGCGGGGGAAGGAGAGAGTGACTTTGCATGCGGCCGCGTCCTTGCCAGACGGATCGGACGACGGACCGAACTTCAGACGGAGGGTGAAGAGCTCCGGCCCTCCGAACCACTCGGTCGAAGCCTCGCGACTCGGGGCATCCAGCAGGGCCTCGATCGGTGCCTCGGCCGGCAACGGCTCCGGGGGTTGCTCGATGGCATCGACTGGAGTTGTCGTCCCTGCTTCGAGGTCGACTCGGGCATGCTTCGAACCGAGGGCAGCGAGCAGCTCGTCCCGCAGCAGCGCAACGGCATCGTCCACGGCGCTTGTGTGGATGACGCCGTAGAAGTACTCGCCCATCCAGGGAGTGATTCCGGTCACGTCGGACACTTCGGCCAGCAGCATGTGGCGCCAGGCATCGTCCAGCGTGATGGCGGTTCCCACGGGGAGGACTCCGGCCTTGTCCGCTGCCTCGGACAGGAGCGTGACCGCATGCAGTGCAGTTCTGGACCGATAGTGCCAGGTCCTGATCGTGTTGTCCCGCTCGTTGGCCGCTCCGGTGACGACGCTCCTGCCGCCCAGCCATCGGTGGACGCTATTGGTATCCTTGGGCTGCCAGGTTCCGTCCAGCACGGGGGGAAGCGGCTGCGCCTCGATCCCCATCGCCTTGAGGTGCGCCACGTAGTTGGAAATGCCGGATATCTCGTATCCGTCTGCGGCCAACTTCTCGAGCTTGACCCGGTAGTCGTTCATGTTCTTGGCCCCCTCCTCATCGGTGTAGAACGGGGCCAGGTACGGAGACGGCGGGTAGGCCAGCAGGTCGCCGTCATCGAAGAACGTCCATGTCACGTGAAGACCCCCATCCGGCAGCGGGGCGGGCGGCGGCAGCTGCTCGAGATCGATGCCGTCCGGGCCAATGATGACATCCACTCCCCGATCCGAGTAAAGGAGCTCGCGAGGCTCCTGCCAATGGTAGTACTTGAACAGGTTCACCGGGAAGACGGAGATCCCGTACCCGCTGTCCTTCATGTAACGATGCTTGCCCTCGCCGGCCTGTCCCTCCTGATTGAAGACCACCCCGGACAGCGGGACGCATGCCTCCTGGAAAAGCTTGCGGGTCCAGTCCGTGGACAGCTGGAGGTCGTGGCGGGGGAATGCCTCGAAGAACTGGTCGGAGTAATGTAGGCTGACCATTTCGATGGCGCCGGTCTGCGCTGCCTGTTGCATCTTCTCGAGCAGGTCGGGGTGGCGTGCCTTCACGACGTCCACAAGCAATCCCTGGAATTCGAAGGTGCCGGTCCAGCCCGGGTGCCCGAGGTAGAGGTCGAGCACCGGCTCGAACACCTTGCGCACGTACCAGTCGTGAAGCGCATCGTCGCTCCACCCCAGGCACGGCTCTCCGCACATGGAGAGCGTGCCGCCGTCCGGCGTGTCGGCATCGAGCCCGCCCACGACGTACTGGATGTTGAAGTGGAACATGCTGAGCGCGAACTTGCGCTGCGCCGGGTCCACCTCCGGCTTGGGGACGCATCCCCACTCGCAGCAGCCAGGTTCCGGCACATCCGGCCCCGGAGCGTCCGGAAGGAGGTCCGCATGTGTCGAATCCGGGCCAGCGGCGTCGCCTGGCTGGAGATCGGATAAGACATCTGGAACGGAAGGAGCGTCCTCTCCCACGCGGTCCACGGGGGCGTCGACTGAGTCCTTTCCTCCGTTGCCCCCGCAGGAGGCGATCAGGAGGCACGCGGCCAGAAACGTCGGGACAGAAGCGTGGGAGCGCATGAAATCACCTCGTATCGCGGCGCATTCTAGCAAACCCGGGGGCGTTCGACTATCCTCGCCGAAGGAATGGGCGTGGAGGTGCGTTTGGATCACAGGGAACCATGGTGGCGCAGCGGGATGGCGGGCATGCCCCGCACCGTCGTAGCCCTCGGGCTTGTGAGCCTCTTCACCGACATGTCGAGCGAGATGATCTACCCGTTGCTCCCGCTGTTTCTGTCCTCGGTACTGGGGGCCGGAGCGCTGTCTCTCGGGATCATCGAGGGGGTGGCGGAGTCCACCGCTGCGCTGCTCAAGGCGGCCTCGGGCTGGTGGTCGGACAAGGTCCGGCGGCGAAAGCCGCTCGTGCTGGCGGGGTACTCGATTTCCGGTGCCGTCCGGCCGCTGATCGGGCTGGCCGGGGCCTGGCCGGTGGTGTTGGCGCTGCGTTTTGGGGACCGGGTCGGCAAGGGGTTGCGATCGGCCCCGCGTGATGCGCTGATCGCGGGGGCAACCGACGCCTCGATTCGCGGCAAGGCCTACGGTTTCCACCGCGCCATGGACCACGCAGGTGCCGTGCTGGGACCGCTCATCGCGATGGCGCTGCTGCGGCTGGGCGGTCTGTCGCTACAGGAGGTATTCCTGGTGGCTGCAGTGCCTGCCGTGATCGTGGTGGGGCTCATTGTTGGTGGAGTGAAGGAACCTGCTCCGGCAGCCAGCCCGAGCCAATCGTGTTCGAGGGGGGAGGGGGCGTCGGATTCGCCGGTTTCAGCCCCCGGCACGGTCCCGGCTGGACTGGCAGCGCTGGGGCCGGGATACCGCAACCTTCTGCTGGCCGTGCTCCTGTTCACGCTGGGCAATTCGACCGATGCGTTCCTGCTCCTGCGGCTGTCCGAGCTTGGGGTAGGGGCCGGGGAGGTGGCATTCCTGTGGGCCGTGCACAGCCTCATCCGGATGGGGGCAGCGTGGTTCGGGGGGAATCTCGGGGATCGGTTCGGCCACCGGAACATGATTCTTGCCGGATGGATCTTCTACGCACTCATCTATTTTGCGTTCGCCCTGGTCGACCACCCGTCGGCCGCCATCGCGGTGTTCCTGGCCTACGGAGTGTACTTCGGCTTCACGGAGCCGACCGAGAAGGCGCTGGTGTCAAGCATGGTGCCCAAGAGGCTTCTCGGAACGGCCTTCGGGTTCTATCACGGCGCCATCGGGCTTGCCGCGTTGCCCGCCAGCCTGCTGTTCGGTGCCGTGTGGAAGCTGGTCAGCGTGGAAGCTGCGTTCGGGCTGGGGGCCTTGCTGGCCCTGTGCGCTGCGGTTCTGCTGCTGCGCGTCCGACCGGAATCGGGCAGCTAGCGGCGGTTCCACCAAGCTTGTCCTTTCACGCGGAGATCAATTCTGGCATGATGCGCTTGCCTGCGCTGGTGCGGGCAGCACCCCGGGGAGGGACTCTCATGCTTCGCCATTGTCTGGCTTTGGCGCTTCTGGTCGTTGCCCTTGCGGGTTGCGGTGGGGGAGGTGACAAGGACTCGGGCCTGCCGGATGCCCAGGCGGACGTGCGGGCCGAAGAGGCCTGTTGCCCGGACGCCCCCGTGCCGTCTGAGACGACCGAGGCCGGTGGCGGAGACGTCGGGGGCGGAGAGATCCTCGCTGACGGGCTGGCCCCGGACGCTGCCGACGCCGACGTGCCCGAGCCGTTCCCGCCGCGGGAGCTTCCGTTCGAGTACACCCGCCCCATGAAGGGCGACCCCATCCCGGAGGACGAGACCGCGGGGTTCACCAAGGCCGTTACGGGGATGTGGAAGAAGGTGGGGTACTTCCGCTGGCTCCTGCGAACCAGCACGGGGGTCGACCCCTCGACCGGCAAGGACGACTACCTCGCCTGGCACAACGACGTCCTTGCGGTCAAGGCCGGCGATACGGTGACCTTCAAGGAGACCGGCGGCGAGCACAACATGTGGATCCCCAGCTCCAAGATTCTGAGTCAGGCTATCAACGGCTGCATCCTGACTGCGGACTGGGACACTTGCAAGGTGGCAGAGCAGTACTGCAAGGGGCTCACGGCCTCGGTCAAAGGCTTCGTCTGGGACGAGAACGATCCTGCCCCCTATCTCATGGCCCGCGCCATCTTCCCCATGGATCATTCCTTCACCCTGGACGAGGTGACCTGGAAGGACGACGGCCGCAAGAAGGTCGTCGAGTTCAGCGGAATGTACCACATCGAGGACGGCTGGAACGCCCACACGTTCGCCTGGCCGCACAACCCCACCTGGGGAAGCATCTGGATCACCAACATGCGCAGCAAGGATGACGTGTGCGCCATCGTCCGCACCACGGCATTCCTTCCCTATGCCGTCGCGGATGCCCCCTATGACTGGGTGAAGGACGCCTGCCAGGAAACCCTGGACACCATGAAGGGGTTCAACAAGGACATCGTCGATTCCGGGTATTACATCCGCACCAAAGGCCCCGACGGCGTGGCGTTCAAGATTCCCGATCAGGACCTCGGCAACTATGTGTGGTACTCCGAGCTGGACCCGCTCAGCGAGTGCACGAACCGTCTGGCCAGCGACCTCATCGCGTATGGCGAGCCCAAGACCAACGACTGCGGCTCCGGGTTCGGGAGCGTGTACGACATGGTGGCTCCGGGCGGGCACTACTACAACTACCCCATCATCTGGAACTACCACATGGCTGCGCTCGGCAATGCGCTGGTGTACGGGCATGACGGCATCGCTCTCAACCTGTTGAAGGGGATGACCGAGCGGCTCGACACGTACCTGGACCCGAACGGCGAGGAGCCTGGGGCCAAGGACGGGAACTGGAAGCGCGACATGGCAACGCTGCTCGTCCAGGCCGCTGCGTTCGGGTTCCCCCTGAACTGGGACGAGGCGCGGCTCGTGCAGAAACACTGGACCCAGGCCGTCGCCGAGTTCGAGGGCTGGCCGAACTGGGATCTGTGGGCCGAGACCGTCGCCGGTGGGGAATACGGCTCCGGCTCCGGCTTCCGCCCCGCGGAGACAGCGGAGGGGATACAGGTGGAGGCCATGGCCATGTTCCTCGAGTACTGCAATTCCCCATTCAAGAACCCGAGCAGCGCGAAGTTCGTGGACTGTGCGGCAGTCGCCGACGTCGCCTCCTGGGGCAAGTAGGAAAAGCAAACCCCACTGACGAGAGGACACACTTGGAGCGGATTCGGAACTTCAGCATCATTGCGCACATCGACCACGGAAAGACGTCGCTTTCGGACTGCATCCTGCGTCGGACCGGGGCCATTCCTCCCCGGGAGACCCGGGCCTTGCTGCTCGATTCGATGGACTTGGAACGGGAACGAGGGATCACCATCAAGTCCTCGGCCGTGACCATGGACCACGTCGGGCCCGACGGAGAGAAGTACCTCCTCAACCTCATCGATACTCCGGGGCACGTGGACTTTTCCTACGAGGTCTCCCGCGCACTGGCCGGCTGCGAAGGGGCCGTGCTGGTCATCGACGCGAGCCAGGGTGTGCAGGCACAGACCCTCGCCAACATGTACAAGGCCATGGAGCTCGACCTCGAGATCATTCCGGTGGTCAACAAGATCGACCTGCCCAACCTGGACATCGACCGGGTGTTGCGTCAGATCAAGGAAGAGCTCGGCCTCGACCCGGCAGGGGCCATTCTCTGCAGTGCCAAGACCGGTGCCGGCATCGACCAGGTGCTCGATGCCATCGTGACCCGGGTTCCGCCGCCTCGAGGCCGGGTGGAAAACCCGCTCAAGGCCCTGATCTTCGACTCGCACTATGACCCGTACCGGGGGGCCATCGTCTATGTCCGCGTGGTCGAAGGGTCGGTTCGAGCCGGGGACCGGCTCCGGGTCATGTCCACGGGGAGGACCGCTCTGGTCGAAGAGGTCGGGCATTTCCGCCTGAAGAACAGGCCCATGGCCAGAATCTCCGCCGGAGAGGTCGGCTACATCATCTCGGGAATCAAGGCCGTCGGCGAGACGCCCATCGGCGATACGATCACCAGTGATGAGCAGCCGGCGGACGGCCCCCTTCCGGGCTTTGTGGAGGCGAAGCCGGTGGTGTTCTCGTCGGTGTATCCGGTCAACACCGATGACTTCGAGGAGCTGTCCGACGCGCTGGCCAAGCTCGCTCTCAACGATGCCTCGCTCCACTACCAGAAGGAGTCGTCATCCGCGCTCGGGACTGGGTATCGCGTGGGCTTTCTCGGTCTGCTTCATGCCGAGATCACGCAGGAACGGCTGGAGCGGGAGTACAATCTCTCTCTCTTCGTGACCGCTCCATCGGTGCAGTACCGGATTACGATGAAGGGCGGGGAGGTCCGGCTCATCGACAACCCGGCGCACTATCCGGACCCCGGAGAGATTGCAGGGGCCGAAGAGCTGTACATCAAGGCATCCATGATCATGCCCGACGAGTATCTCGGGGCCGTGATGAAGCTGTGCATGGACCGCCGTGGAACCAACCTGCGGCACAGCTACGTCAGCCCGGGGCGCGTCGACCTCATGGTGGAGATTCCACTGGCGGAGGTGATCTTCGACTTCTACGATTGCCTCAAGTCGCTGACACGAGGCTACGGCTCATTCGACTACGAGATTCTCGAGTTCCGCCCCGGCCAGCTCGTCAAGCTCGACATCAAGGTGAACGGAGAGGCGGTCGATACCCTGTCGATGCTGCTGCACCGCGACCGGGCCGAAGGGCGTGCGCGTGCCATCTGCCTCAAGCTGAAGGAGGAGATCCCCCGCCACCAGTTCCGCATCGCCATCCAGGGGGCCATCGGCGGCAAGATCATCGCCCGGGAGACCGTCTCCGCAGTCCGCAAGGACGTGACCGCCAAGTGCTACGGCGGCGACATCACCCGAAAGCGCAAGCTCCTCGAGAAGCAGAAGGAGGGCAAGAAGCGGATGCGCTCCTTTGGCCAGGTCAACATCCCCCAGAAGGCTTTTTTCGCGGTTTTGAGACGACATGAGGAGTAGGCCGATTCGATGGCAGCAGCCGGGAGCCGGCGTTCCAGCTGTTCTACCGCTCACGCGGCGGCGGGCCGCATGAACGCCCCTGCATCGGGGGGGGCCCCCACGTCCCATCTCTACATTCACGTCCCGTTTTGCGTCCGGAAGTGCCGGTACTGCGCGTTCTACTCGGTCGAAGCCGCCGACGAAGGGCTCATGGACCGTTTCGTCACGTGCGTCGCAACCGAGCTTGGCAGCAGGCGGGGGCCGGCGCTGGAAACGGTGTATCTTGGCGGCGGAACTCCCTCCCTCCTGGGCGCAGCGAGAATCGCCCGACTCCTGGACGCCGTTCGAGAAAGGTCCCCCGTGTCCTCCACCTGCGAGGTGACCCTGGAGGTGAACCCGGAGACCATTGACAGGGCGGGGCTCCAGGCCTGCCGGAGCGCCGGGGTCAATCGAGTATCCATCGGTATCCAGTCGTTCGTGGATTCCAACCTGGAATGGCTGGGGCGGATCCACGATGCTCATCGTGGCCGGCAGGCCGTAGAGGATTCCCTTTCGCTGGGGCTCAGGACCAGCATCGACCTCATCTACGGGCTGCCCGGGCAGTCGGTGCGGGCCTGGGAGGAGGAACTGGTCAACGCCAGCGGATGCGGGACGGACCATATCTCGGCCTATGAGCTCACCTGGGAGCCTGGGACCCCGCTCTACCGGGAGCGGGTGCAGGAAGGGCGGGCAACCGTGGGCGGGCGCATCGTGCGGCGTTCGATGGGAGAGCGCTTCTTCTTTGCCACTCACGAGACTCTGGAGCGGCTGGGGTTCGAGGGCTACGAGGTATCGTCGTTTGCCCGGAGAACGCAAGACAGGAGCCGCCACAACCTGGCGACCTGGGCCCACCGACCCTACCGGGGGGTCGGTCCCGCTGCTCACAGCTACGTGGTCGACGGCAGCGGCCACCGGCGGACGTGGAACCGCCCGGAGCTGGCCGCCTGGCTCGAGGCGCTCGAACGAGGGGCGAGGCCCCCCGCCGACAGTGAGCTCCTTTCGCCGGAGCAACTCCTCATGGAGCGGGTCATGCTCGGTCTCCGCTGCCGGGAGGGAATCGACCTGGAGGCCTGCCGAGCGGAATGTGGAGAGACCGCCGTGGAGCGCCTGCTCGAGAGGGCCTCGGCGATGTGCGCTGCGGGCGCGGTGGAGCTCCGGGGACGCAGCCCGGGTGACCGGGCTTCCGTGCGGGTGGTCCCGACCTTGAAGGGGATGGCACTGGCCGATCGGCTTGCCCTGGAGCTGTGCGACTAGGTGGCTCAGTGTTGTCTCAGTGGAGGCGTGGCGGGCCGTTTTGAGACGCTTCGTGGCGAGTCGGAACCGTGCAGAACGCAACAGGTGAGGAGACTGGGGCGCAGGACAAGACCCGGCCTGCGTTCGTCCGTCTCCAGCGAGGCCCGGGCGTGGCACAGGTCTTGCTTAACACGCTCGCGGGATGATGTTCGAATGACTTCCGGAGAACGGTGCAGGATTGAAGGGCGATACTTTGAACCGGGGAGGGTGAGATGAGAGTCTCCGTACTGTGGATTCTGTTGGTCGTGGTGCTGGGCGGAACGATTGCCGGAGCGTGCTCCGATGAGGGAGCCAAGTGCGGCAACCTCAAGGTGGAGAAGGGAGAGGAGTGCGACGACGGCAATGTCGAGGACGGCGACGGCTGCACGAACGTGTGTCTGGCCAACGTCTGCGGCGACGGCCTGGTCTGGAAGGAGATCGAGGAGTGCGACGACGGCAACTCGATCAACTACGACGGGTGCACCAACGACTGCCGGCTCCCCCGATGCGGCGACGGAATCCTGCAGGGAACCGAGGAATGTGACGACGGCCGGCTGGACGATTCCGGCTCCTGCACGGCTGGTTGTCTCAAGGCATTGTGTGGGGACGGGCTGGTCCACGTCGGGGTCGAGCAGTGTGACGACGGGAATGCCGAAGAGACCGACGGCTGCCTCAACGTCTGCCTCCTTGCCACCTGTGGGGACGGCAAGGTCCGGGCAGGGGTCGAGGAGTGCGACGATGGCAACGTGAGCGACTATGATGAGTGCACCGGAACGTGCCTTGCGGCCCGCTGCGGGGACGGTTTCGTGCAGCTCAAGGAGGAGTGCGACGACGGCAACTTCAGCAACAGCGATGCCTGCCTCCCCGGGTGTGAGCTGGCCAAGTGCGGCGATGGCGCGGTGAGGCAGGGTGTCGAGGCCTGCGACGACGGCAACGACCTGGACGCTGACGGCTGCACCAACGGCTGCGCCCTCCCGAGTTGTGGAGACAAGATCGTGCAGGCCGGGGAAGAGTGCGACGACGGCAACCTCTCCAGCACCGACTCGTGTCTCACGACCTGCCTCTCGGTTTCCTGTGGCGACGGCTTCGTCCAGGACGGCGAGGAATGCGACGACGGCAACCTCGACGAGTCTGACGAGTGCCTGACCGGCTGCAAGCTGGCCAAGTGCGGCGATGGAGAGGTCCTCGCAGGGGTCGAGGAGTGCGACGACGGCAACGCTGAGGACACGGACGGATGCCTCTCCACCTGCAAGCTGGCCAAGTGCGGCGACGGAAAGGTTCTCGCAGGGGTCGAGGAATGCGACGACGGCAACCTGAGCAACGCGGATGAATGTCTCGGGAGCTGCCTCAAGTCGAGCTGCGGCGATGGGTTCGTGCAGGCCGGGGAGGAGTGCGACGACGGAAACACCGACCCCTCCGACAGCTGCGCTGAGGGCTGCAAACTGGCGGTTTGCGGCGACGGCTTCGTAAGGGCCGGCGTCGAGGCGTGTGACGACGGAAACGTCGACGACGGGGATGCATGCACTGCTGCCTGCACGCTTCCGTCCTGCGGCAACGGGATTGCCGAGGAGGGAGAGGAGTGCGACGACGGGAACCTGGTGAGCACGGACGGCTGCCTCCCGTCCTGCCTGGCTGCCGAATGTGGCGACGGGCTGGTCCAGGCCGGTGCAGAGGAGTGCGACGACGGGAACCTGACCAGCGGCGACTGGTGCAGTGCTCTCTGCAAGAAGGAATGCCTGTTCGGTGACAAGACGGCCATGGGCACGGCGGGCTGCTACATGCTGTTCAAGCAGGCGGCCACCTGGAAGGATTCCGCGGCCATCTGTGCGTTGCTGGACTCCCACCTCGTGGCAGTGGCGGATGCGGCGGAGAACGGTGTGGTTTCGCAGCTCGCGTCGGGAACGGTTCCGGAGCTGTGGCTCGGGTTCACCGACCAGTGGAGCGAGTCGACTTTCGTGTGGTCCCTGGGCGGGGGAGAGCTCCTGGCATCCACCTATGCGAATTGGGCTGCCGGGCAGCCGGACAACGGGCCGGATTCGGCGGGGGATTGTGCGTACATGGCGCTCCCGGCCGCAACGTGGTCCGACGGCGGCTGCGACAAGTCCAGGGCATTCGTGTGCGAGCACAGCTGGTAGGAGACGGCGTCGCCCCCAATACGGGATGGAGACATGGTCATGAAGAACTGGCGATGGTTGATTTCCGCATCGCTGTGCGTCGCCGGGTTGGGCCTGGGCGGATGCGGCTCTTCGGGGGGCGATGGGGACGAGTCTGATCCAGCTCCCCGTTGTGGCGACGGCATCGTGCTCGAGGGGAGCGAGGAGTGCGATGACGGCAATGCAGTCGATTTCGACGGCTGCCGCAACGATTGCCGGCTTCCCCGGTGCGGTGACGGAGTGCTCCAGGGCAGCGAGAAGTGCGACGACGGCAACAGCTCGGATTGGGACGCGTGCATCAGCTCCTGTGAGAAGGCCCGGTGCGGCGACGGCATCGTCTGGCCGGAAGTCGAGCAGTGCGACGACGGCAATGATGTCGAGACGGATGGGTGTCTGGTGGATTGCCGCAAAGCCTCCTGCGGCGACGGGCTGGTCCAGTCCGGAGTCGAGGAGTGTGACGACGGCAACGTCATCGATGGGGATGGGTGCACCAGCGGTTGCGTGCAGGCTCGGTGCGGCGACGGGCTGGTCCGGGTCGGGGTGGAGGAGTGCGACGACGGGAACGCAGACTCCACCGACTCGTGCCTCCTGGGGTGCAAGGCGGCCACGTGCGGTGACGGGGTCGTCCAGGTCGGCGTGGAGGAGTGTGACGACGGGAATACCGACTCGACCGACTCGTGCCTCCTGGGGTGCAAGGCGGCCTCGTGTGGCGACGGGGTCGTCCAGGTCGGCGTGGAGGAGTGCGACGACGGCAACGGGTTCGACGGCGACTCGTGTACGACCCTGTGCCTGGATGCGCGGTGCGGGGATGGAATCCTGTACACAGGGGTGGAGGAGTGTGACGACGGGAACTCGGGCTCGCTCGACGGGTGTGTCGAAGGGTGCATCGCGGCCACCTGCGGGGACGGCTTCGTTCACCTGGGTGTAGAGGCCTGTGACGATGGCAACGAGCTGGCCGGCGACGCCTGCACGCCCACCTGTGTTCTGCCCACTTGCGGCGACGGTGTAGTCCAGCCGGGTGAGGAGTGCGACGACGCCAATACGATCGACGCCGACGCCTGCCTCTCCTCGTGCCTGCTGGCCTGGTGCGGAGACGGTTTCGTCCGCCTCGGCGTGGAAGGGTGCGACGACGGTAACACGGTGGACCTCGACGGCTGCTCGAACTCCTGCTCCCTTCCGGGGTGCGGGGACGGGGTGCTACAGCCTGGCGAGGGCTGCGACGACGGAAACGCAGTCAACGAAGACGGATGCCTGTCCATCTGCGCTCCGGCATCTTGCGGAGACGGCTTCGTTCATGCCGGCGTGGAACAGTGCGACGACGCAAACCTCTCGGACTCGGACGGGTGCCTGAACGGCTGCGTGCCGGCAGCCTGTGGAGACGGCAAGGTTTACTCCGGCGTGGAGCAGTGTGACGACGGGAACGCATCCGATCTGGACGCGTGCCTCTCCGACTGCACACCGGCCAAATGCGGGGACGGGATCGTGTGGGGGGGCAACGAGGAGTGCGACGACGCCAACCTCGACAACAGCGACGGCTGCCTGATGACGTGCGTGCTGTTCGACTGGTGTGCCCAGTTCCTCGTCGGGGCAATCGACCCGCAGAGCATCTGCGTGCCTTCCGAAGACTCGAAGGTTTCCAAGCCGACGCTGACCCTCTCTGGCAGCGGGTTCGTCGTGTTCGAAGGAGTGCCTCCCACCGTGACGGTCGACGGCAAGCAGACTCCGGTGAGCTCCATGGGCGGGTGCCAGCCGGTTGCTGGCGTGCTCAACTCAGCCCAGCAGTGCACGTCCATGGTGGTGAAGACGTCCAGCGACTACGCCATCGGCGACCACGTCGTGACCGTGCGTCTGCCCTTGACCCAGGAGTGCGGGCAGAGCGTCGTATTCAGCGTGGCTCCTCCTCCGGACCTCGACCAGGTCAGCCCGTCTCCGGTTTGCGAGGGAGCCAACTGGTTCGAGCTCAAGGGCGAGGGGTTCGTGGCGTCGACCCAGGTGTTCTTCGACGACATCCCTGCGACTACGGTGGTCCTGGAAGATGATGAGCATCTCAAGGCCTGGTTCGAGCACCTGGAGCCGGGCCCGTACGACGTGACCGTGTCCTCCGGGGCGGGTTGCAAGTCCACTCTGCCCGGAGCGGTCCTGGTGGTGCCGGCACCGGCCGTGTACTTCGTGGATCCTCACGTGGTGTACAACGGGATTGCACTCCAGGTGACGGCATTCGTGACCAACATCGAGGGCGGGGGCGTCGAGTTTTTCGGGATCAGGCCGAGCGGCTCCCCGGAGGATTTCTCCGAGCTTCAGTTTACCTATGATCCAGCCAAGCCGCGGAGGCTCCAGGCGGTCATTCCCGAGGGGTTGGCCCCCGGGCTCTACGACGTGTTCCTGATTGACGAACTGGGCTGCACGGCTCAGCTCGACGAGGCGCTCCAGGTCACCGACACACTGACGCTGAGCCTTGCCGGAGTGGAACCGGAGTTCGGCTGGACCAAGCAGCGAACTTCGGTCGATCTGTATGCAGACGACCCGGCACCACCGGGCGAGGAGCCGTTCATCAGCCTGCCGAGGGTGTATCTCAACCCGGTGGTTGCCGCTCCCGGGCAGCTCGCATCCGGCCTCAACGCGGTGGGCTTCGTGAGCGGCGGGCGCATCACGGCGGTGGTGCCGGAGGGATTGCTCCCCGGTGCCTACGACATCGTGGTGGTCAACCCGGATGGTGCGGTGGGTCTCCTGCCCGGCGGGTTCGACGTGATGGCGCTGCCGCCACCTCTCATCGATTCCGTGTCTCCCGGCTCCGTGCCCAACTCGTCCCCGGCCTCGATCGTGATCGCGGGTTCGCACTTTGCCAACCCGAAGGTGGACCTGACCTGCAAGTCCCCCGAGGGTACGATCTCGGCCTACCTGGTGACGGTGAGCAGCTGGCTCGAGGGGAAGATCAATGCGACGGTACCGGCGTCGGGGATAGCGGCGGGCTCCGTGTGCGTGGTCCAGGTGACCAACTCGGATGGGAGCTATGCCCGTTACTCGGCGCTGGGAGTGACCAACCCGGCAGAGAACCTGGAGCCGATGAAGCCGAGGCCCCCGATGTTGCAGGCCAGGCGTGCGCCGGCCGTGGTTGTCGGTCGTGCGACCCGGTCGGCACAGTTCCTCTACGCCATCGGTGGCGACAACGGGACCGGGCAGGCCTTTGCCACGGTAGAGACGGTTCCACTCGATGCCTACGGTGAGCTGGGGACATGGCGGAACGTCCGGGGAAGCCTTCCCCAGGCGAGGACGTTGGCCGCGGTCGGGAGGGTAGGGCGGTTCCTGTTCCTGGCAGGCGGGAGCAACGGAACGACAGCGCAGAGCAGCCTTCTTCGGGCGGAGATTCTCGACCCTGCGCGGGCCCCCGTGCTCGATGATCTCACTCTGGACCTGGCGCCGGGAGGGCTGAGTGCCGGAATCTGGTCCTACCGCGTGTCCGCCCTGATGCTTCCTGGCGACCCCGACAACCCGGGCGGCGAGACGCTACCGAGCGATCCGTTGCCGCTCCAGGTTCCAAAGGGGCTGCCGCAGCCGCTCAAGGTGACGCTCTACTGGAAGGCGGTTCCCGGAGCCAAGGAGTACCGGGTCTACCGTACGCCGGAGGCCGGTAAACCTTCAGGTACGGAGCAACTGGTGGGGGTGGTGCAGGCTCCTGTTCACGAGTTCACAGACACGGGGGTTGCGGCCGACCCGACGAAGGTGCCTCTTGTGCCGGGTGACCTGGGCGTGTGGCACACGGCCGGTGCGCTCAAGCAGACCCGCGAGGGGCTTGGTCTGGGCCTGGGAGTCGATCCCTCCGGCAACGGGCAGGTCTACCTGTACGCCGTGGGGGGACGCACCGCGGGCGGGACCTTCCCGACGAGCTACGAGTATCTGGCCATCAAGGCGGACACGGGCCTTCCCGTCGTTGCGGGTGGGGCATTCGTGGAAGTAACGGACAACGTGCTGGGGGCTGGGCGCTGGCAGCTCGGGGTCTTCGTCGTGGACGACACGGTTTCGATCCGGTCCGCTCCCGGAAACACCTGGATCTATGCCGGGGCAGGTCTGGGGGCAGCCTCTCAGCTCAAGACGAACTTCGATGCCGCCCTGGTTCTGACCGGAGGGAAACTTGGCAGCTGGCAGGCCGTCGAGGCAATCAAGCCCGGGTTTGCAGGCTACGGATTCGCCGCTGCCGCCAACCAGCTGTGGGTGTTCGGCGGACAGGGAGGGGCCCCCGCCACCAATGGGAAGTCGTCCCAGCTCTGTGGACAGGGGTTCTCCTGCGGTGTGCCGCCGGCCATCCAGAACTGGAATGCAGGGATCGGCCTGCTGGAAGAGCGGTACCTTCCGGGCAGCACGGTCGGTGCCGCCCACATCTTCATCCTCGGTGGGGTGGGCCAGGGTAGCCTCCCCCGGTCGACCGTGGAGGCTACCGTCTGGTAGGCGGGTTGTCTCACGGCTGTCTCAGAGTTGGTCTTCGAAACAAGTCGGAAACATGGTCATCCGTGGTCCCTCCCGAGCCGGAGATTTGTCGCAGCCGCCTGGTGAGCCGCTCCTCTGGCATTTGGCGGGACCATCATGCAATCTGGCACGGTGGTTGCACAAGGCATGGTTCGATTTGTGAGGTGGCCTTCCGCCACCCCTGAGTGAGACAGGAGCATGTCATGGTGTCCGATGCCACCGCCACCCCTTCCAAGTTTTCTGCAGTATTTTTCAGGTTGTTCGTGGTCATGCTCCTGCTCGCCATGCTTGTGCTCGCGGTCGGCGGCCTCGTAGCTGCTGTCCGTAGTGCCGACGAGCCCCCCGACTCGGCCGGCACGAAGGGCGGAGGATGGCGTACTCAGGGGTGGCGGGTTACCTCACAGCGAAACTAGCCTGGCAGTTTCCGGAACTCCTTCCAGCAGATACTACGGCACGATCCCGAGACGCTCCAAGGTGCGATAGAAAGTGGCCCGACTCACACCGAGCATGCGGGCAGCCAGCGTTCTCTTGCCGTTGGCGCGGGCCAGCGCTGCGAGAACCCGCTCCCGCTCGTCCACATCGTCTGGACCATCAATTGGAGGCGTGGCCCCCCCTTCCCGCACTTCGGGCGGGAGGTCTGCAAGCTGGACCAGCTCGTGGGCGGTTCTCAGGACCGCATGCTCGATGGCACTGCGCAGCTCCCTCACGTTCCCGGGCCAGGGATACTGCAGCAACACCCGCATGGCCTGCTGCGTGAGCCCCTGGACTGACTTGCTCGTTGCCGCAGCCGACTGCTCCACGAATTCCGCCGCCAGCAGCGGGATGTCGGAAGACCGCCGCCGCAGAGGCGGTACCACGATCCGCGCGGACCGAAGCCGGTAATAGAGGTCCTCGCGGAATCGCCCGGCAGCCACCTCCTTCGCCAGGTCTCGATGGGTCGAGGCCAGGACTCGGAAGTCCAGACGACGAGGGAGGGATTCGCCGACGCGGGTGACCTCGCGAGTCTCGAGGACTCTCAGCAGGCTCGTCTGCATGAACGGAGAGATGTCCCCGATCTCGTCGAGGAGGACCGTACCGCCGTTGGCCGCTTCGAAGACGCCCTTCTCATCCGCCACCGCACCGGTGAACGACCCCCGCTTGTGGCCGAAAAGCTGACTGCTGAGGAGGGAATCGGTGAGCCCGGCACAGTTGACGGGAACGAAAGGCCGCTCGCTCCGCTCGCTGTTGCTGTGGATTGCGCGGGCCACGAGCTCCTTTCCCGAACCCGTCTCCCCCTCGATGAGCACGGTCCAGTCGACTCGGGCCGTCTCGACGATCTCCTTGTAGAGCTGCTTCATGGCAGCGCTGTGCCCCAGCATCCCCTCGAACTCAGTCGTCTGGTCGAGCTCATCCCGGAGAAGATGAACCTCGGTCATGTCGTAGAGGAAGATGATGCGCCTCTCGGCATCGGCCGGGTCGGGGTGGATCTCGACATCCATCCAGTAGCGTCTGCCGCCCGGGGAATCCATGGTGACGGGAAGGCGTGCGGACTGAGATTCGCCCGTAGAGAGCTTCAGTCGAACAACGGCCCGGTCCCGCGACGAGAGGGGAAACACTTCATCCCAGGGAAGTCCGAGCACCTCGGTCTCGTGCGCCCCCAGCAGCTCGAGACCGACCGAGTTCACAAACGAGATCTTGCCGTCGCTCCCGACGATGACGGTCACGATTCTCAGCATCCCGAGAATGGAGAGAAGGTCGTTGCGGGACTTGCGAATCTCGGCCTCGGCCAGTGTGCGCTCCGTGACATCCCGGAGGAAGTCGATCACGCACTCCCTTCCACCGACCAGCCCCAGCGTTGCGGTCAGGTCGACGAATATCCGAGTCCCATCCTTTCTCATGTAGGGAAGCGCCGAAGCCTGAGTGCTCTTGCCCTGCGCACGGTGCGTGAACTCGTTGAGGCAGTGCTCCCGGTCCGTCTCCGGATGGAGGTCACCGACCGTCAGGTTGAACAGCTCCTCCTCGCCGTAGCCGATGATCCTCAGCGCTGAAGGGTTCGCGTACACGAGCCTTCGACTCTCGATCTCCGCCACCAGGATCCCCTCGGTGGCACTTTCGAACAGGGCCTTGTATCGAGTGCTCGTCTGCTCGACGGTGGCCCCGCCTCGGGTGCCCGCCGCAGCCAGCGATTCGAGCTGTGAGATGCGCTGGCGCGCCTCACTCAGCTCATAAACCAGCTGATCTCGTGACTTCTCCACATCTCTCATCATCCCACCTGTTGGCCGCAATCCGGCCTCGCATCAGAACGGAACCTCGAGCAGCATGCCCCTGCCGCCGTCGACCGGGGGCAGGGGAGTCACCGAGACGGCGGGCTGCTGCATCCCCTTGTCGTCCCCCAGTAGGGCCATCACCACTCCGGATACCAGCGCCGCCCCTCCAATGCCCCAGAGCGCGTAGCTTCCCTGCTCGAGCGGATTGACACGGCTGCTCACCTTCGAGTCCCACTCCCGCTGAACGATATCGTACTCCGCCTGCGTCAGAGACAGAGCTCCGTAGTCCCGAGCAAACTCGCTGTGCAGCGAATCCAGGCGATCGCTGGCCACCCACCAGGTAATTCCCCCGGCCAGGATGGCAGCGGCGCCACCCCCGACGAGGAGCCATTCCGGAAGCCCAACCCTCTCATGCCAAATCGACTTCGTGGTCAGGGAGACAGCCGGCACGGGCTGAAGACAGGAGAGAACATGAGGCGATTGAGACGACGGCTCCAACGAGTGGGAGCGTGTGCCCAGCCTGGCATCCACAACCGTCAGCCTGTGCACCCCCGGCTTGAACCACCAGTCCACCGGTGCAGCGTACACCCGCTCCCGCTCCATTTCCCCAAGGAGAACCCCGCAGCTCGTCACATCGGTCCTGAGCTGCGCCTTCACGTACGCACCGGAGAG
Organism: uncultured Myxococcales bacterium; assembly: GCA_903895725.1. Taxonomy (GTDB): domain Bacteria; phylum Myxococcota_A; class UBA9042; order CAIXZC01; family CAIXZC01; genus CAITUV01. Next base: position 358,846 of record CAITUV010000043.1, read on the forward strand.
TCGGCCTTCCACTGCCGCCCGCCATTCGACGCAGCGGGCATCGGCCGGAGCGAGGGTGACGCAACGATCGAGGTGGTACCAGGCTTCGGGCCACTGTTCGAGCTTCTGGTAGTTACGACCGATATTCCTGTGAACCACCGCTGCGTGCTTGTACTCGCTCCCCTGGGATTCCAGAATGGACCACCAGATCTCGATGGCCTCGGCCAGCTCCCCTTGGCGCGACAGCTCGATTGCCTGCTCGTTCAAACGAGCCGGGTCGGGCGGGGCTGCCTCCGACTGAGCCCGCACAAGCGGGGGGGCCGCAAGGCAGACGGAGAGGAGCGCCGTCACACCGAACCACGTGCGGCCCCAGGCAGCCATCCAGGCGGAGCGCGAAAGGCTCCTATTCTTCTGGAATGATCCCATACTCCTCGTCCGGTTCCTTACCCGCTCCCTTCGTCGAAGCCGGGTCTCCACTCGCCTCGGTGCCTCCCGCCAGCTTCGGTGCGGAAGACTCAGTTGTCCCTCCATCGGACACACCCGAATCCGGAGGGCCCTTCTGCTGCCCTTCCAACTTCGACTCGGCCGATATCCCGCCAGCGTCTTGACCCCGGGGCTTGCCGGCAGCGGCCGCCTTCTGGGTCGCCTTGCGGTCCACGGTCTTGACGGCTTCGACGGTCTTCTGAACGGCCCCCTGGTCCACGGTCTTGGCGGCCTCGACGGTCTTCTGAACGGTCCCCTGGTCCATGGGCGAGGCGGCTTCGACGCTCGGCCGGGAAGCCCCCTCAGCCAGAGGCGACCCGGCCTCCCCGTTAACAGGCGGGGCAGCAACGCCCTGAGTGGCGGGGTCGGCAGAGGCCAGCTCCTGTGCCCGACGGGCAGTCTCGGAAAGCATCAGCGATACGGCCAGACGGCCTCCCCGCCCCAGCGGGCCGGTATCGGGAAGGCCCCAAGAGGCCCAATTCGTGGGGGTTTCGGCAGGAGGGGCGACGTCCGGTTGAACGACATCCCGGCGGACCGGGGTTGAATCGTCAGGCTGGCTGTGTGAGACATCCGTCGATCCGGCTGCAACGGCCGTCGCCGGGGCCGCATCCTGGCTTGAGTCAGAAGGGGGCATCGTGGCCGACGGCCAGAGGATCCAGGCCAGAAGACCCACGAGCAATCCGGTTCCGGCTCCGATTGCGGCCAGCAACCCTCTGCGAACGGCGGAAGAGCCTGGGAGAGCGGCGACGGAAAAGTCCCCTTCGTCGGATTCCTCTTTCCGCGGCGACACGGGCGGCGGAGTCGGGGCCTCCTGCACGTCCGCAACCTTGGCATCAATGATCTCGTTGAGCTCTTCCTCGATGGTCCCATTGGGCTGGCCACTATCCTTCTTGTTCCCGAGGATTGACTTGAGAGGAGTGGGCAGCGGGGTGTCGCCGGCAGGAGGTTTCTGCTCCGAGCGTGCCAGGACCGGGACGGCGAGATGAAGGGAGATCCCCTGGTTGGCGGCGAGACGATGTAGTGCCTCGGCCAGCTCCGTAGTCGACTGAGGGCGGCGGCTCGGCAGCTTCTCGAGCATGCACTGGATGACCTCGTCGAGAGGGGGGGGCACGGAGCCTTCTGGACAGCACGAGGCCAGCGGCTGAGGCTTCTCCCGAACGTGCGCCATGAGGATCTTCGGGCCGACCCCATCGAACGGCTTCCGTCCGCTGAGCATCTCGTAGGCCACCACACCCAGGGAATAAAGATCGGAGCGAAGATCCGCCTCTCCTCCGATGGCCTGCTCGGGGCTCGCGTATTCCGGCGTCCCACAGAGCCCCCCGGGCTTGGTCAGTCCGGTCTCCTCACCAATGCGGGCAATGCCGAAGTCGAGCACCTTGACGAAGTCGGTCCCCCCCGTCGTGCGGGCCAGGAAGATGTTGGCGGGCTTGATGTCCCGATGGAAGATGCGCTGCGCATGGGCCTCGCCGAGGGAATCGCAGACCTGGAGGATGATCCCGACCACCCGCTGCCACGGGAGTGGACCTCGGGCAAGCAGCCTGTCCAGCGGCTCTCCGTCCAGGAGCTCCATGGCGAAGTAAAGCCTTCCATCGTCCGAGATGCCGAAGTCGTGGACCGTGACCGTGTGGGGGCTTCTCAGAGAGGACGCTGCGCGTGCCTCGAGCAGGAAACGGCGTGTGGCATTGGCATCCTTGGGCAGGTCCGCACGCAGCACCTTGAGCGCCACCTCGCGGTTGAGGTAGACCTGGGTCGCTCGATACACGACTCCCATGCCTCCGCGTGCAATGATGGCATCCACGCGGTACTTTCGGTCGACCAGGAATCCGGTGATGTCCTCGGGGTCGGACCGGACGAGCTGCACACCGCAGGTACGGCAGAAGCCGTCCTCGCCCTCCCATTCCTGGAGGCAGATGGGGCAGAATTTCTTCCGGCCAGGCATTCGACCCCTCCCCCTCAGCAGTCCGCCGCACAGAAGCCCGGTCCAGGCTCCTTCTCGCCGCATGCCGGCTCGCAGTACGTATCCCCGCACAGGCAGCAGTCGGCAGGGCAGTTCTCTCCATCCTCGGGGCAGCTCCCGGTGCGCTGGCACTTGCCGTTCCCGCAACCGCTCAGAGAACAGCAGTCGTGCGGACAGGTGGTCACCGTCTCGCTGCACTCCTTCGAGCAGACGGAGTCCCCGCACGCTCCGACACAGCAATCCTGCGGGCAGGTGGCCATGTTCTCGGCACATCCCTTGGCGCAAAGCCCATCGCCGCATGCGCTCAACCCGCAGCAGTCCGCCGGGCACAGGAGAGGATTCTCGCCGCACTGGGTCGCACAGGATCCATCTCCGCAAGTGCCGTCGCAGACAATGTCGGGGACGTCCGGCGAAGGAACGTCGGACAGGTCGCCCGGTACGTCGGAGAGCAGGTCCGCATCGACGGGCACGTCCGCATCGGGCGCCGCGTCGGCGTCGGGCAGCAGTGGCGTGTCGTCGGGAGCATCCGGCAACGACGTATCGGGAGGCAGATCCGGTGTGTCCGACAGAGCGTCGGCATCCACGAGGGAATCGGGAGGCAGCCCGTCGTCGGGTTGGAGATCGGGGATGAGCTCGACCTCCCCCGAGTCAGAATCGATGAAGTCGAGCCCGTCGTGCAGCTCGGCATCGGTCATGCCTTCGGCTTCGGCCAGGCCATCGAGGTCTTCCGCCGCATCGGCGTCCTGAAGGATGTCGATGTCGTTCAACGCGTCCGGGGCGACGGCAGAGTCACCATCCGTCTGGCCGGCGGAGTCCAGGTCGACCACCTCGGGAGTGAGGTCGGCCAGATCGCCGACCGACTCCGGAACCTCGTTTCGGGCTTCCCAGTTGGCCAGGTCAGAGAGGTCACCGGTCAGCTCACCGGAGCCGGACCAATCCTGCGCGTCGCCGGTGCCAGGTGGGGGAATGCCCAGCCTCTTGTCCAGGCAGGCGGTGGAGAGCAGAGCCATGGCACACAGAACACCTGCCAGCTCTACCGGATACACTCCACCCGCTCGGGGTCTTGTTGGCATCTGCGTCACCGGACTCCAGAAACCTGCCGAGGGGCCCCCCACTCACCATCCCGCTCCACCACGAAACAGCCCCTGCACCGCGCCAGATACTACCACGCGTGCGCGCAAAGCTCAACCCATGTCGACAGGGGCACTTCGGACCGCCTCAATCCTCGGTCAGGCGGACCCAGCCGAGCGTGTGTGCCCCCCCGGTGTACAGGGAGGCCTCGACTCCAACCCACCCGTGGAAGGTCCCGGTGTCCCCCAGAACCTGGAGGAACGACTTGAGGCGGGCGTTACCGTTGTAGCACTTGCCACTGGTGAGGAGGCACTCGCAGAAGTGCTCGAAAGCATCCTTGCGTCCGTCGAGCCAGGCGAGGTAGTAGCGCACGGGAGAAGTGGCCTCTCCGTTCGGGCAGGAGCCGCAGGATTCCGATGGGGCGAAGCGGACAGCGACGTCATCGGTGCACCCCTTCCAATCGCCGGGGAACTCCAGGGACATCTCCCCCGACGTTACCTTGTCCCCGGCCAGCTGAGCGTACGGGCCGTGGAGAGTGACGGAAGGGGACGCCATTCGCTCGGTGATTCCCAACCCCGTCTCGAGGGCGGCATTGCTGCCGTAGCCGATGGCGTTCGTGACGTTGTAGTCTGAGCCCGCCAGGTCGAGCCGCACGCGGTCGCAGAGGTCCGTCACTTTCCAGCTCTCGGAGGCCCCGTCGGACCAGTCGATGGCCAGTTTGGCGTCCTTGACGGTCCACTTGCCGGTCAGCACTTTGGGATAGCCTCCGCCGGACGGGAAGCGGGTTGCGCCGTAGACTTTGCACTTGTCCTTGTCGCAGGGTGCGATGGTCGTCGTCACCTCGGTCTTGCCGGTTTCGTTGAGGTAGCTCCAGAGCCAGAACGTCTGGGACACCTCACCAGAGGACTTGAACGTGTACTGTGCCAGTCTGGCCCAGCTCGTGCCGCCCGGATTGAGGCGTGCCAGGGCCACGGTGAAGAGGGCCCGGCCCGCGGGGAGTCCCGTGCCAACCCCGCCGCTGCAGGCTCCTCCGCAGCCGTCGTCGCCACAGGTCTTGCCATCACAGTTGGGGACGCAATCCCCCACCTGGCATTTCCCTGCCACACAGGATTGACCGGAGGGACAGCTTCCGCAGGTGCCTCCGCAGCCGTTGTCGCCACAGACCTTGCCGGCGCATTGCGGTGTGCAGACCGGGACACAGGCCCCTGCCTGGCACTGCGTGCCGGCCGCGCACTGGCCGCAGCTTCCTCCGCAGCCATCGTCGCCGCACACTTTGCCGGTGCATTGCGGTGTGCAGGGCCCGGACGTGCAGATTCCGGCCTCGCAGGTCTGTCCAGCAGGACAGGTGCCGCAGCTTCCTCCGCAGCCGTCGTCGCCGCACCCCTTGCCTGCGCACTGGGGAGTGCAACCCTGGGGCTTGCAGACGCCCGCTACGCACTCGTGCTCTTCTGAGCAGACTCCGCAGCTTCCGCCACAGCCATCCGGCCCGCAGTCCTTGCCCGAACAGGTCGGAGCGCAGGCCAGGCACGTGTTACCGGAGCAGGTCTGGCCAAGTGGGCAGTCGCCGCACGAGTTCCCGCAGCCGTCGTTGCCGCACTCCTTGCCCGTGCAGTCTCCGAGGCAGTCTTCGGCGTAGCAGCCGCCGTTGTTGCACACCTCGCCGAGATTGCAGGCTCCGCACAGGCTGCCGCAGCCGTCCTGACCGCACACCTTGCCGGTGCAGTCCGGGAGGCTCGCTCCGTCGCAGTCCTCATCGATGTCGTTGTAGCAGACCTCTTCGGCGAGGGGATTGCGGGCGGAATCATTGTCGTCGCAATCCCCCCCCTTGAGCGCGGTGTATGGCAGGTGGGGAACGCAGACGCAGGAGGACTGCTGGTCGTTGCCGCAGCCGTCCTGATCGTTGTCAGCGAGAAACACCTCGCATCCTTTCGAGCCGTCCTCGTCCGTGACCCCGTCAAGGTCGTCATCGAGGCCGTTGCAGGACTCCGGCTGACCGATGGGCTGCCGTCCCTCGGGCCCCACCCCTTCGTCAAAGGAGAAGCTGTCATCGTGCGCCCCCTGACAGTCGAAGAAGCAGGGATTGAAGCGGACCGAGTCGTCCGTCGAGCTTCCCGAAGAATCCCCGGAACAGCCAGACAGGGTCGCCAGGGTCGCAACGCAGAGGAGGCGGCTCAACAGCGACAAGGAACGGACACCGGAACTCGTCATGATCCCACCTGCAGTATGGAACCCCGGGCATGATACATCGTTGAGCCGTGACCGTCCACCCGGGTCTGCATGATTTCCGGAATGGCAGGAACAGACATTTTTCTTGCGAAGCGACCCCTGTTGTGTGTGCAATAGGGGCGCAGCGGGAAGTTTGGAACTGCCTTGCGGAGGGGGTGCTCATGTCGATGTCCTGGTTCAGTCGCAGCGTGGTGGCGGCAGTCGGGGCAGTCGTTGCCGTGTCCTGCGGAGGTGGCGGAGGGGGCGGGGAGAAGGACTTCGGGCCGCGCTGGTGGGAGGAGGTACAGGATGAGGCGGCACCGCCCCTGACCGATATCCAGGCGGAGCCCGATGAGCAAGGCACCACTCCGGACGAGAGGGCGGAGCCGGACGCCAGGGTCGAGCCGGACGAGGTCGGCGAGCCGTGCGTTCCGGACTGCGCCGACAAGGAATGCGGTGACGACAACGGGTGCGGGAAGCCCTGTATCGTGGATGCCGGCTGCAAGGGCAACCCGCCCTGTGCGCTGGGGGTGTGCGACCTGTCGGGAGTCTGTGCGTTCCAGCCTCAGGACAGCGAGTGCGACGACGGCAACCAGTGCACCGTGGGGGATTTCTGCGGCGGCGGGAAGTGCAAGGCCGGCCCGGACCCGCTCGATTGCAGCGACGACAATCCCTGCACGAGCGACTCGTGCGACCCCGCCGCGGGCTGTTCCTCGGTCGCCAACACTCTGCCGTGCGACGATGGAGACCCCTGCACGAAGGGAGATGCCTGCTCGGAAGGGGCTTGCATTCCGGGAGGCCCCAACCTCTGCGATGACAAGAACCCCTGCACCACTGACACGTGCGAGACGGGCGTTGGCTGTCACAACGACCCGGTGTGGGACGGCACGGGGTGCGACGACACGAACATCTGCACCGTCGGCGACTCCTGCCAGGCCGGCAAGTGCGTTCCGGGCAAGGCGGCCAACTGTGCCGATACCAATCCCTGCACGGTGGACTCATGCGCACCGGGAACGGGCTGTGTACACACCAATGCGGCGGACTCGACCCCGTGTGACGACGGGGACGGCTGCACCCAGGCGGACTACTGCCTCGGAGGCAAGTGCATCCCCTCCGGAGAAAAGGACTGCAACGACTTCAACAGCTGCACGGTGGACAGCTGCGCCACCGGAGGGAAGTGTGAGCACGAAAAGCTCACGGGTGACTTCTATTGCTCCGATGACGACCCGTGCACCGAGCCCGACTGGTGCCTCGAGGGGGAGTGCCAGCCCGGGCCGCTCCTGCCCGGATGCCAGTAGTCCCGCTGCCAGCCCTGGAACCAGGATCTGTTTCCGACCGGGGAGGACCGGTCGCTTGATGAAGTGAGGTTGTAGATGGACAGGTATTTTCCGGCGTTGGCGCTGTGCACGGCCTTCTTCGAGCTGGCGGCCGCTACGTGGGTTTTCCGCTCCCCCGGGCGTGCCAACGTCCTGAGGCCGACGGGGCTCATCCTGATTTTCCTGGCGGGCTACCAGCTCCTCGAGGCGTATGCGTGCGGGAATCCGAGCATGACCCTCGTCGGCCGTCTTGCACTTGCGGATGTGATCTGGCTTCCTCCATTGGGCGTTTGGCTGATCATTCAGCTTGCTGCCCCGGACGATGGCCTGTTCAGGCGGTTCGGCAAGGGGCTCTTCGGGATCGCCGGCGGCCTGGCCGCATTCATCCTGCTCGACGACCAGTTCGTCCGCAGGACCGTCTGCCAGGCTGTCATCGCGACCTACCACACACCGGGCCCGGTCTACATGTTCTACGGGGGGTTCTACCAGTTCGGGCTCATGGCGATGATCTTCGGCGCGGCCAAAGGGATGATTCGCAGCGACGACCCTTCCGTGAGGCGTCACCTCGGAGACATCCAGATGGGGACGATTGGGTTCGTGCTGCCAGCGCTGATTACCGAAGTGGTGGTTCCGCAGTCCAGCACTTCCACTCCTTCGGTCATGTGCCACTTCGCCGTCGTGCTGGCCGTCTTCCTGGTGCGCATGACGGTTCGGGAGCGCAGGATCGCCGCTGACGGTATGACGGCTCCGATCCGCACCTGCCAGGTCTGAGCCGGGGTTCAAGCCCCGGGACTTCTGCCGTGTTTCAGTGCCCGTGCCTTTCGTTGGCCTTGGCCACGGGCAGCCCAGGCGCCGTGTCAGCCCGCACTCGCTGCCGTCGTTGTCAGCGTTGACACGCAACCCCCTTTAGCGGCATACCTGTATGCGGAGATCCGAACGGTGGCGGTTCGGAGCCTCCGGCGGGGGATTTCATGAGCAAGATCCTGGTCGTTACCGGCGCAGCAGCGCTTCTTGCAGTGTCGTGCGGCGGGGAGCCGAACAGCACGACGATGACCACCGGGGACACACTCCCCGAGGCTCGGCTTCTCGAGGACGGTGCCCAGGCCCCGGAAGACACGCCCAGGCGGCTCATCGACCAGGTGGGCGCAGAGGTGGATCTTGCGTTGCCGGAGGTGCAGCCTGCGGACCTGCCTGACGGGAGCGAGACCCAACCGGAGGAGACGGTGGACCTGGTCGACCCGGATGTCCCGCCCGAGTGGCTCCCTGAGAAGCTCGACCTGGTCTGGACCAACCTCCAGCACATGGACATGGTTACTCCCCGCAAGAAGATCCTGCTGGAGTTTGCCCAGGGCACGCACATGCCCGAGAACGCAGCGGAGCAAGTCTGGTACGACAAGCGTTTCGAGGCCCACGTCACCGTGTGGGACCCCGATACCGAGACTGCCGGGGCGGAGATCCCGCTCAAGAAGACATGGCGCGACGTGAAGCCCGGGCTCTTCCGGTGGCCCGCGCTGCGGCTCGAGCCTGCCGAGTGCAACTTTGATGCGGGAGAGTGCACCGAGGGATTCCTCAACAACCAGTTCCTTCCCACCACAGCGTACAGGGTCACGATCAACCTGGGCGACCAGGTTTACGAGCGGGTCTTCCACACCATCCCCGGCTGGACTCCCGGTTACAAGATCGTCGACTTCGTCGTGGAGCCGGAGGTGTGCGAACGGTGCTTCCCGCATCCGGTGCACGTCAACGTGTTCGTCCCCCCCGAGTACAAGTCGGTCGACCCCGCGCTCGACAACTCGAGCATGCCGTGGGGAAACAAGAAGCAGCGCTACGCCGCACTGGTGGGCCTTCACACCTACAACGCGGACGGGCTGACGCTGGCCGGAACCTTTGGCTGGGGCACGTTGCCCCGGTTCAGCTCGCAGGGAATTCTGGAGCCGATCCTGCTGATCCTTCCGGACGGCACGGTGCCCGAGCCGTACTGCAAGGGGGGCTGGGGCTGGCCCGTGAATCCCCAGAAGACCTGCTACACGCAGTTCATGGGCATTCCGAACCCCGAGCAGATTCCCGACTTCAATGCGTACACCAACTACTCGTACTTCCTGGCCAACACGATGCGCAAGGCCGTGGCGCAGAAATTCCGGATCCGGGGAATGGACGACGGCGGGAACAAGCTGGACAACGAAGGGAATCCCATTGACGAGGAGAACCCGGACGACAATGCCGGCCGCGACTTCTACCGTCGTGCCTGGGGCATCACCGGGTGCAGCGGCGGGGGATTCGGCACTCCGATCAACACCTTCCTGTTCCCCCAGGACTACGGCGCCATGTTCTCCCTGATCGGGGCATCCCCCTCCATCTTCAATCCGTATGCCTACTGGAATCCTGCCGGCCCCATCACGAGCCAGCAGATCTGCAACACGGCGGACAATCCGAACTACCCCTACGAGCCGGTGGGAGGGGGATACCGGGATCTGGCGATGATCGATCCCGCTACCATCACACCGTGCCCGGAGGGAATGGCCTGCTCGCGGCCCAAGGGCTATTGCGTGCCGGAGGGGGGGTGCACCGGAACGTGCGATCACGACCCGTGCCCCTCGACCGGTGAGGTCCGGAGCATCACCATTGACCAGCGCTCCATTCCTGCGGGATCCAAGTCCTGCTTCTGGATGTCGCCGCCTGCCGTCTCGAATGCCATTGTGCTGGGTCTGCTGTGCGGCCTGGATACCACCTGCCGAGCCGATCAGGGGGCCCCGCCGGCCTGGAAGGCGGATTTCCAGAAGTACCCGTTCGATGGGAATCTGATGTTCACGACGGGAACGCTCGACTTCGAGGGGCCGCCGGCAGCGTTCATGGATCTGGACCAGCAGCTCGACAAGCAGGGGGTGCTGCACAGCTTCCGCTACGAGGACCGAGGGGCCATCTACCACGACTGGAATGCGGTTCACGACTATGTCGAGGGATACGCCCAGATCACTCGGGCTGACGGTACGGTGGTACCGGGCAACTTCCCCAATACCGGCCTCCTGTACCCGTTCCTCAACAACGCGTTCGAAGGGCTGGGGAATTATCCGTTCAATCACCCCACGTCTTCCGAGTTCACGACCGGTGCCCTCGACCCCGATCGGGACTACGCCATCGACCTGATCTACGAGCCCAACCCGAGCCTCAACTACGTGACCGACAATTGCCCGGGGCTTGCCAATCCGGATCAGCGGGATTCGGACGGGGACGGGGTCGGTGATGCGTGTGACGAGGACTGAGGGGCAACCTCAGCCGCACTGGCAGTCATCGCCCACGCAGCTTCCCGAAGAGTAGCCCTGCGATTTGCAGTACGTGTCGCACTCCCCCTCACTGCAGTCGGATCCGCCGCCGCTCGGACAGCGGAGCGAGGCATCGATCTGAGCCAGCGTGCAGGATAGGGACGCCACCTCGGCCAGTGGAACCCACACGCCGGTCGAGGTCAGCGGACAGTTCCCGAGAATCATCGAGCACTCATAGTGCACGACCCGGAGCACTCCGACCGTCGGGAGGCCCCCCTGGGTGAACTTCACGCTCACCACCCGGATCTTCAGCCCGAGCCCGAAGGAATCCGTGAAGGTCTCCGCCTTCAGGATCTTCATGTCCGGATAGTCGTTGAGCAGCTCCTGGTACAGGTAGTCGGCAAGCGTCGCCTCGTTCCAGTCCGTTCCCGGAACGTAGGTGGCGAGGACAAAGTAGCCGGCAGTCCCGGCCGCGTCCTTCGTCACTTCGAAGGTGACACCATCCACTCCGTGAAGCCAGCCCGGCGGCGCGTGGACCGTGCATCCCGACTCCGTAACCATCAGCATGTCCCAGCCTGCAGGCACGGTCGACTGGGACAGTGGAGGGCATTGCATCAGAACTGCCTCGCAGTAATCGAGGATCGCCTGATCGTCATCATACGAAGGCACGTTCCCCGGTGTGGGAGGGGGCTTGACGTCCTTGGCCGGAGCCACGGCGTCGTCCTCCAGAAGCGGCCCCGAGGTATCGAAGTCGGTCGTGGAGCCGCTCTGGTCTGCAGGGTCCCCCGAATCGAACTTGCCCTCGCATGCACCTGCGAGAACGAAGGCCAGCGCCAGAAGGCATGCCGTAGTCCGCGTAGAGCCCGCCCTGTTCATGCAATCACCCCCACTGATTCGTCGGCCCGATTGTATTGCGTGCGACCCTCGAGGTCCAGAACAGACGCCGGAACGTTCGAACAATCAGGCGGCAGGGTGAGGGAAGGATGGCCGGGAGCATGCCCGCCTTGACAGCGTCGCCACCGAGGGGGAAACTGCGCACGTGCCTGCCCTGCCCTGCCGGCACGGAGAGTGCCATGACCGTGAATCGAACAGTTGCGTGGTTGGCGACGCTGCCGATGCTTGCTTGCGGAAGCGTAGGGGCTGTCTCGCCTGAAGAAACCGTGGAGCGCTCCGATGCCGCAAGCCCTTCCGAAGTGGATGTAGTCCCGGTATTTCCGGACATTGGCAAGGACGAGATCCCGGAGGTGAAGGAGCTATCCCATCCGGGAGACTGGCATCAGGACGATGGCACGTGGACGCCCGCACCCTGCCAGTCGCATGAGGACTGCGGCGATGGTTACTGCGTGGAACTCGTTCCGGGGAGTGGACAGTACTTCTGCGCTCCGTCCTGCATGGAGGAGTGCCCTCTCGACTGGACCTGCAAGTCGATCTACCTGGACGGTCCTGATCCCGTGTCGATGTGCCTTCCGCCGGTGGAAGTTCTCTGCCGGGTCTGCAAGGCCGATTCGGACTGCCTTCTGGCCGGCGCTTTGTGCGTCCTGGCGGGCGGTCCAGTGGGCTATTGCGGAAAGTTGTGCAGTCCTGACGATGCGGGGTGTCCGGCTGGCTTTTCGTGCCGGCCAGCGAATGGGAATCCTGCGGCTCCGGACGTCTATCAGTGCCTTCCGGAGCCGGGCACGTGCTGCCAAATGGGCTCCTGGACGGACTGTGACGATGGCAACGAGTGCACGCTCGAGACCTGTTCTCCCTCGCTCGGCTGCGGGCACGCCCCCACTGCAGGGGGCTGCTCGGGGCCGGACGCATGCCAGGAGTACTTCTGCTCGGGCGGTCAGTGCCTCGGAGTCCCCGTCGAAGAGGATCTGCACCAGGATGGCCTCGACGAGGATTGCGACGGGCTGACGGACGAAGATGTGCTGCTGGGCCTCGAGCTCAATGGAACCGGGTTTGGCAGCGGTTCCGGTGAGTCCAAGGGGGGAGGATTCTGGCTGTCGGGCCGCCTCTGTTCACCCCCATACCACGGGCCCTCATCAGGCGGAGGCTTTCTCCTGGTTCCCGGAACAAGCGGAGGGAGCAAACCATGACCAGACATTTCTTTCGGGGGATATCGATGCGTTCGCTACTGACCCGTCTTGGAGACACTGCCCTGCCTTCTCTTGCTCTCGCTTTGCTGATGTTGCTCCACTCGCCCGCACGGGCAGTGGAGGTGCCGACTGCGGTTCGGTACCAGGGGTTTCTGACCGACGTCGGGGGAACACCGGTCTCCGGCACCTGGACCATGGAATTCCGCCTGTTCCCCGCCCCTGAAGCGGGCCTGCCCCTCTTCGCCGAAGACCAGGTGGTGGAGGTCAAGGCGGGCGTTTTTGATGTGGAGTTGGGGGCGTCGCCGGACAACGGCCTGACCCTGGAGCTCGTCAAGGGGGGCGCGCTCTGGCTCGAAGTCTCTATCACGTCGGGCGAAGAGACTGTGGTGCTTGAGCCTCGCCAGCGCGTGGTGAGCCAGCCCTACGCCCTTCTTGCTCAGCAGGCATCCATGGCTCAGGACGCGGCCAAGCTCGGGGGGCTTGCGCCGGAAGCATTTGTCGTGCTCGAAGATCTTGGCAAGATGTGTATCGCTCCAGATGACCTGTCCGCCAAGCTCATCGAGCTTGGATATCAGCCCGGGCTCACCTACTCCGATGAGGACGTGGCCGCCTACCTGGCAGCGAATGGGTACGTCGCAGGCCCTCATTACTCGGATGAGGAAGTGGCCGCCTACCTGGCAGCGAACGGCTATTCGCCGGGGGCGTCGTACTCGGATGCAGACGTGGCCACGTATCTGGCGGGCAATGGGTACGTCTCAGGTCCTCACTGGACGGCAGATGACACGCAGAAGCTTCTCGACGCCAAGGGCTATTCGGCCGGACCGCACTACTCGGATGGCGATGTGGCCGCGTACCTGGCTGCCAACGGATTCTCTTCGGGTCCGCACTACACAGATGGCGATGTGGCCGTGTACCTGGCTGCCAACGGGTTCACGCCGGGACCGGGATATTCGGACAAGGACGTGGAGGCGTACCTGGGGGGCAAGGGGTTCGTTGCCGGCCCCCACTACTCGGATGCGGACGCCCAATCGCTGCTCGATGCCGGCGGCTACGTGCCGGGGCCGCACCTCACTCTCCAACAATGCCTGGACGGAGTCGCAGCGCAGGGCTATCTCAAGCCCGGTGAGCCAATCCCGGCCTCGATGCTGCCTCCGGATGGGCTGGACGAGGTCTCGAACCAACTCATCACCGCCACGTTCGACGCGTCCTTTGCCAGCACGACGGCACCGGTAGTCATCGTGGACGGGTTCCTTGCCGGTGTGGTGGATTCCATCACGATCCCGGATCTCGGGACGATCCAGGAGCTGAACGTCGACGTGAACATCGAGCACACATCCCCAACGGATCTCAAGGTCGTGCTTGTCGCTCCGAGCGGACAGACGTTCGTTCTCCGAGATCACGGCCCGGCGATCGGCGGGGGGATCGTCACCAACTTCGATCTGCAGACCAAGCCGCTCCAGGGGGACCTTTCCAGCCTCGACGGCAAGAACCCCGCCGGGCAGTGGACGATCAAGGTGGTTGACGACGTCCTGGGGAACGGCGGGAAGCTCGTTTCCTGGAAGATCAACGTTGTGACCTTGTCGGCCAAGAAGGTCTTTGTCGATGGAAGCCTCGAAGTGTCGGCGGACTTCTCTCTGTCGGACAGCGAGGTGACCCGGGCCAGTCTGGAGAAGCTTACCGCTGGACAGGCTAGCTCGGCAGACGCTCTGCACACACACACGAACCTCGGCGTGTACTTCAAGGAGGACGCTGGGCTGTGGTCTGGCGGTGGCAAGAACGTCTACGACGGCCAGGGCTACCAGGTCACGTACTCCGGCTCGTTCGGTCCAACAGACCCTTCGACCTCCCACATGACCGTCAAGACCGTCGCGGTCTCAGGCAACCACGCCCCGGGGTGGGCTGGATACGTCTGTTTCTGTGCCAAGGGGAGCATCTCGGTTCCAGGCGGGGGGCAGCAGACCCTGGACGAGAAGTGTGGAGGTGCCACGAACCAGACGGTGACGCTGTCGTGGGCAGTGACTCCGAATCTCACCGGACCGGGGGCCGGCACCCTGACCATGTACGCAAAGACCTGCGGCGGGGGGATCGCTGTGGGCGGAACCAGCGTCACGGGGGATCAGTTTCTTCCGGTGAAGCTAATCAAGTAGGAGCGGGAATGAACTGGAGGGCAGGGGCCATCGGCTGGTGGGCGCTGCTGCTGCAAGTGGCGTTCTCACAGTCCTGCGCTGGCGGGGGTGGCGGGGCATCGGTTGGGGCTGACGCGCGAGGCCCGAACGACGTGGGCGGGTCGGATGTGCCTTTGCCGAGCGACGTTGAGATGGCGGACCGGTTGGACGTTCCTGCCCCGAGCGATGTCGGGGTGGTGGACGTGTCGGATGTGCCTTTGCCGAGCGACGGCGTGGTCTCGGACGTGCCTCTGCCGAGCGACGGCGTGGTCTCGGACGTGCCTCTGCCGAGCGACGTCGAGGGGACGGACCTGCCTTTGCCGAGCGACATCGAGGTCTCGGACGAGCCTGGCCTGAGCGATATCGAGGTCTCGGACGTGCCTTTGCCGAGCGACGTCGAGGTCTCGGACGGGTCCGACGGGTCCGACGGGGCGGACGCGATCCTGCAGCAGCCACCACCAGCTTGTGGAATGGCACCGTACGAGTGGCTGCCGGCGACGAAGACAGGGAAGCTGCTGTGGTGGGAAGAGAACCCTACGTATCACCTGCCTCCGGCCTTGATTGAGATGCTCGTTCAGGATGCCGGATATGCCCTGAAGCTGCCGCTGACCTACACGCCGCGCGTCTTTCTGATCCGGTACTCCACTCAGGATCGCGGGGTGGAGCGTCAGGCTTCGGCCATGGTCGGTCTGCCGGAAATCATTGTGTCCGACGAGGGGCAGAAGCCGTTTGCTACCGCTCTTTTTCTGCATGGAACTGCAGGGTATGCGGACAAGTGCGCTCCCTCCAAGTCGCTGGAAGGAGGAGCGGCCGCCATTCTGCCCGCCTCGGCAGGGTATATCGCCGTGGCTCCGGACTACCTGGGCCTGTGTGGAACCCCGGATTCGTGCGGGCAGGCCTTCCATCCCTATCTCATCGGTGAAGCGACGGCCATCGCTTCCCTGGACGCCGCACGCGCGGCCTTCGAGCTGGTGGACCTGCTGTCTGCAGAGAACGGGGCCGTGCCTGACGGACGCATCGTGCCCTGGGGCGGGTCCCAGGGGGGGCACGCTGCTCTCTTCGTCCAGCGCTACGCTCCTCTGTATGCTCCCGAGTTCGAGGTTCCGTGCGTTATCTCCATGATTCCACCGGCCAACCTCCTGGAGCAGGCATCGAAGGCCTTCTCGAACCTGGGCTCCGCCGCTGAGCTGGGCACCGCGTTTCTGGCCGCTGCATTCCTCTGGTATGAGCCTGACGCTGCGGCATCCTCGGTGTTCAACGCTGAGGGACCTGAAGACTACTCGGTGCACATTCCGGTTACGTTCGTGCAGACGTGCAACGCGGGGCAGTTGCTGAAGGGGGCCCAGTCAATCGAAGACGTCTTTGCGCCGGAATTCCTGGAGGCGGTGCAGGCCGGCGGGCTTGCTGCCATCGAACCGTGGGGTTGCATCGCGAAGGAGAACTCACTCCCAACGTCTTCCGCTCCCGTCGTCCCGTCGGGACAGGTTCTGTTCATCATCGGAGAGAAGGACGAGCTGGTCGACCACACGGTGGAGAGGACGACGTTCCAGACCCTGTGCGGGATGGGCTACGAGATGGAGTTTGTGGAATGCCAGGGGCTGACGCATTTCGAGACGGCCCTGCAGACCATCAACCTCCAGTTGGAGTGGGTGGAGTCCTGTCTGTCGGGGCAGGGGATCTCTCCCGAGGCCCTGTGCCAGCTCAAAGACCCCCAGTCGTGCTCGCTCGACTGAGCGCCTTGTGTGCAAGGGAGCAGCGGGGTATCATGAGGGCACAACCGGGATGGAATGACCATGAACCGAATCCTTATCGCGGTACTCGTTGCGTGTTCGGCGGCGGCATGCGGGAGCAGCAACGGCTCGTCCGTTCCAGACGCGTCTGTGGACAGCTCCGACGGGCCGGCTGACGTTCGCGGCGATGTGCCTCGTGATGAGGCGTTGCCTCCCGTGGATCTGGTGGAGATGGTCGGTGCCGATGTGCCGGAGCTCCCGGAGGCACAGGGGGAGCTTCCGGATGAGGAATTGGCCGAACAGCCCGAGCTTGTGCCGGACTCAGGGGTCTTCTCGGACCTTCCTGACGTGGCGGATGAGGAAGCGCTCGTGCCTTCGGACGTGACGCCAGCCGACCTGTCTCCTGCCTACAACTTCCCGAATCAGTGGGGACCGTACGAGGTCGGGACACGCACCTACCAGTGGTTCGACATGGAGCGGATGCGGCTGGTGCCGACGACGATCTGGTATCCTGGAATTCCGGGCAGCCAGCCGAAGGCGAAGTACCTTGTTGTCATCGAGGGCAAGGCCTACACCAACACGCTGGCAGACAAGGGCGGCGCTCCATACCCGCTCGTCATGTTCTCGCATGGATTCCGTGGGGTGGCGGTGCAGTCGGTGACCTTCACGGAGTTCATCGCCAGCCACGGCTACGTTGTCGTGGCCATGGACCATGTGGGCAACACCCTGACCGATTTCTTTTCGGATGACGAGAAGGTCGCCGAGGTCGCGCTGGAGCGACCCAGGGACGTCGTGTACGCCTACGAGCAGGCATGCGCCGAGAGCATGAAGTCCGGCTCGCCGCTCAACGGAATGATCGATCCCTCCCGGGTTGCGATGTCCGGGCATTCGTTTGGAGGCTGGACCGCCCTCATGATCGGGGGAGGCGAGGTGGAAGTGTCCGTGGCCCAGGCCGCTTGTGCTGCCGGAGCCCCATCGGACATTTTCTGCGACTACGTTGGGTACTGGCCGTCGGGGCAGGTCGTCAAGGCGGAGAACGGAATCCCGGGGCTGAAGGCACTGGTGGCGTTGGCTCCCGGCGGATATTCGTCGTTCGACGACGCGGGGCTTGCCAAAGTGAAGGTACCGGCCATGATCTTCGGAGGCACGCTGGATGAAACTACTCCGGTCGAGGTGGAGATCGACCCCATCTACAATGCGCTGCCTCCGCCAAAGTACGAGGTGGTCCTGAAGGACGTCAGTCACATGAGCTTCACCAACGTCTGTGACGTGCCGCTGGCGGAGCAGGCGCTGGCCGACTACTGCGGGGTCGAGGGGATGCTGACTGCGGACGAGGCATTTGCCATGACGAACGGGCTTTCGGTCGCCTTTCTGGACTACTATGTGAAGAAGATCTCGGACGCAAAGCAGTTCCTGACGCCCGAGTTTGCCGCGGCGTTCTACCCCTCGGCGATCTTCCACTCCCAGGAGCAGTAGGGGAGCATCAGCGCAAACGTTTTCGGCCCCTGCCGGGTGGCAGCGAATCGAGGATGCAACGATCCACGCGGGCAGCGCCGGGGCGGCGACCCGGTATCACTTCACCCACATGAGCAGCTTGTTGTTGTATCCGCCTCCAGGAGGGGCACCATACTGCACGGTTCCACCCGCGGCACCGAGCTTGTTTCCGAGATAGTTGTCCGTGATTCCGCTCATGCCGCGCTCGGGGGCGCTGTGGGTCTTCACCACGTTCGTGTACTCGCTGGTGCCGTTGCAGCCGTACCAGGCGTCGAGCCCGCCGGAGTTCCCGCCCCAGTTGGTGCACTGCTGGTAGGAGGGACTGTTGGACGTGGAGAACGTGTAGGTGTAGCGGCGACACTGGGCCAGATCATGCGCCGAGTGCTGATAGGTGCACTCCGACGGGAAGAAGTAGCGGTGGGCTACCGTTGGCGACGAGCAGCGGTACCCGATCCGGGTATCGTTGTATGCTTTGAGCTTGTTGATCACCGCGTCCGAGAACTTGGCGCTTGCACCCGAAAGAGAGAGGAGACCCGCCGGGTCGCCCTGCGCTCCGGTGGTCTGGGCAAGGAGGGCGCCTTCGATGTTGTCGCGGTAGACCAGCGTCCAGCCGCCACCGTCCTGAGTCATGTCGCAGTAGACCTGGAAGGGGGCGTCACCGCCGTTGCCATCCGGATCGACCTGGTACACTCCGTCGGGGCTGTTGGGGGATGCGGTCTTCCAGGCCAGGCACGAGGCCATCACGTCGGCCACGCATTGGCCCGACTTGCATTTCTTGCCGGCCCCGCAGTCCGTGCCGTCGACGAGCGGAGTGTGTGTGCACCCGGTCAAGGGCAGGCACGCATCCTGTGTGCAGGCATTGCCGTCCTGGCAGTCAAGCATCAGCGCTCCCGGCTTGCAGGTGCCATTCGAACAGGAGTCGGAAAGTGTGCACGTGTCTCCGTCAGAGCAGCCGGCAGCGTTGTTCACGTGCACACATCCGGTCGCCGGGGAACAGAAGTCGTCCGTACAGACGTTGGAATCGTCGCAGGAGGGAGCGGGGCCACCCGAGCAGGTGCCCGCCAGGCACGAGTCTCCTGTCGTACAGGCATTTCCATCGTCGCACGGGGCGGTCTGCGGGGAGTAGACGCACCCGGAGTCCGGCGAGCAGGAATCCAGGGTGCACGGGTTTCCATCGTTGCAGCCAAGGGAGGTGCCGGTCTGGCACTTGCCCTGTCCGCACTTGTCCCCCAAGGTGCACACGCTTCCGTCATCGCACGGGGCGGTGTTGGGAGAGTGCTGGCACCCCTTTGCCGGCTCACACCAGTCGTCCGTACAGAGGTTGGAGTCGTTGCAGTCGACCGCCTTGACCCCGAGGCAGACGCCGTTGCTGCACAGGTCCCCCTGGGTGCAGAAGTTCAAGTCGTCGCAGGGGAGGGAGTTTGGCTTGTGCAGGCAGCCGGCCAGCGGGTCGCAGGAATCCAGTGTACACGGATTGCCGTCGTCGCACTTGAGCGTGCCTCCGCCCTTGCAGGCCCCGAGCGTACATTGATCTCCCGATGTGCAGACGTTGCCGTCGTCGCAGGGTGCCTGGTTGAGAACGTGAGTGCAGCCAACGGCCGGGTCACAGGCGTCGTCGGTGCACGGGTTGTCGTCCTTGCACCCCAACAGCCCCGTGGCCACGCACGATCCCCCCTTGCATTGGTCAGGACCGGTGCATGCGTTGCCATCGTCGCAAGCGGCCTGATTGAGCTGGACCACGCATCCCTTCTGGGGGTCGCAGGAATCGTCCGTACAGGGGTTTCCATCGTTGCAGGAGAGGATGCCACCCCCCTGGCACATCCCCTCGACACACAGGTCACCCGTGGTGCAAGCGTCGGCATCGTTGCAGGGAGCCGAGTTCTGGATGTGGAGGCAGCCGGACTGCGGGAGGCAGGAATCGTCGGTACACGGATTCCCGTCATTGCAGTTGGCAGGAGCCGTTCCGGCGCAAAGGCCTGAGGCGCAAGCATCGTCGAGAGTGCATGGGTCGCCGTCGTCGCAGGGGAGGCCCTCCTGGCCCGGGACGAGGGAGCATTTGGCGGTTGCGGGGTCGCAGGCAGCCTGGAGGCACAGCCAGTCCTTTCCGTCAGCCACGAAGCTCGGAATGGGGCACTGCACTTCGGAGCCGGGGAGCACCGCACACTGGTAGGGGAGCTTGTCCTTGCTGCAAAAGAGGGTTCCGTTGCAGAGGTCTCCGTCTTCCAGCACCGCACAGTCCCCACCGGCCTTGCAATCGCACTCCACGGCAAAGCCGGCGCACGTCCCTTCGTTGCACTGATCGCCTACGGTGCACGGGTTGCCGTCGTCGCAGGAGCCCGGAGCAGCGAGGTACTCGCACCCTCCGTTCTTCGTGCACACGTTCTCGGTGCAGGGGTTTTCATCGTCGCACTCGACCAGGTCGCCGACGCACTGGCCGTCCACGCAGTGATCGGCCACGGTGCAAGGGTTGCCGTCCCCGCACTCCCCCTCGTCCAGGACGGTGTTGACGCACCCCGCATCGGCAGCGCACGAGTCCTTTGTGCAGGGGTTGCCGTCGTCGCAGAGCGGGACGAAGACGCCCTCGAGCAGATCCGGCTCGTCCACGTCGCCGTCGCAGTCGTCGTCGATTCCGTTGCAGATCTCGCGGGCGGGGACCGGGGCATCGCACTCTGTAAGACCCGACTCCTCGCACACTCTCTTTCCGCTGCACGAGCCCCACTCGCTGACGGACTGGCAGGGGGTCCAGAGCTTCAGCTCCACGGACTTCCCGGTGCAGGGACACAGGCCCGTGTCCGCGATACACTGCATGCTCTCGATGCCGTCCACGGACTTGGCCATCTTGCACGAGAAGCCCCACGGGCATTGCTGAGTCGCCTTGCACGTGCCGCCGCAGAAACTCCCCTCGGTGCCGTAGTCCACGCAGACGTCGTCCACGCCTCCTGCACTCCCGCAGCCTCCGTTGTCCTGGCACGGTCGGCAGAGGTTGGCGTGATCGGAGACACACACGTATACGAGGTCCCGGCCGGCCCCGGAGATGGCCTTGCAGGACCAGCCAGCGGGGCATTCCTCGCTGCATACCTGCGTGCACACGCCATCCCCCATGTGCTCAACGCAGAAGCCCGACTGGCAATCGAGGTTGTCCAGGCACTTGTCTCCAAAGCACCCTTCGCCCGGCTTGCACCCGCCCCGGTTGAAGTCGGCATCCTCCCGAAGCTCTTCGTCGCGGACCTCGGCTGCCGCTTCCACGACATCTGCCGGGGAGCCGGTCTCGACCACCGAATCCGTCGGGGCGGCGGAGTTGTCGGGCACAGCATCGAGCAGGGTCACGGTCCCCGATCCGGAGCAGGCGGCCAGCAGGGAGAGGGTCCATGAGATCCGGAGAATCGCGCGCATACCACACCTCCTCGTACGACCGGATACTGTACCATGCGGGGCGGGGAATCTCCATGCCCCGACGGGACGGGAACCACGTCAAGCGTCCCCCCCTGACCCGTCGTCCCTTGAGGCCCACGCACTCGTGTTCCCCCATTTGCGACAAGCCGGGGCCTGTGTGCCTACGGATCCACTCGAGTGGGCTTCTGCTCCTCGGCCGAGGACGGCGGTGAGGGCACGACCTTGCCGTTGCGGAGATTCTCGAGCAGATTCCGTACTTCCTCGTCGGTCAGCTCCGTCGGAAGCCCCCGGACGAAGCCGGCCATGCGGCGCCAGAGGTTGAGTCCGTCGTCCAGCGCCAGCTTCCCGTCTCCCGCCGAAGTCACGCCCACGTTGAAGATGATCCCCCGCCCCTTGAAAATGAGAGGAAGAGCATAGCCGTGGGACGTCGGCGAAAGCTTGAAGTGGACATAGGTCTGACCTCCCAGGGTCTCGTCCTCCAGGACCTCGAACCCGACGTCGGCATACTTCTTCCTGAGTCCGTCCCTCGATGGCTCGCCTTTCTGCAGGCTGGCCGCATCCGAGGATGTGACGGAGAATTCGATCATCATGTTCTCCACCGTGAACCCGGCGGTCACGATGCGGGCCCCCGCCTCCTTCTGCTCAGGCTTGAGATCCTTGTCCTTGGCTCCAATCCCATCGAGTGACGCTGGAACGGGAACCTGGATCACGTCGCCGTCCGTGTAGGAATAGGGCAGGGAGATCAGCTTCCAGCCGGCGGGAAGCTCCTCGGCAGTGACGGCACCGCAGGCCAGGCCGAGAACCACTGCCCACGCCACGCCGAGCTGAACTGCCGGACCGACTCTGAACATCTCCGAAAAGGGTTGCTTCATGGTACCACCTCACGGAGCGAGTATCTGCCCGACGCCGAGGGGAATCAAGCATGCGCTCGGGAGGTTGCATTGGCTGATTGCGGCCGGTATCCTCACCGAGTCACCGGCAGCCAGGGGCCGTCGGTGGGAGAGGGTATGAACAAGGCATTCATCAAAGAAGACGACATCGACACCGAGGTCCGATGGGACGAGCCCCTGGGCGACGAGCCGAGGCGCATGACGCCGGACGGATACGATGCCTACCGCCGCGAGCTCGACGAGCTGGAGCGGGTCGGAGAGGCCCTGGATGATGTCGGGCAGCGCAGAGCCCGGTTCCTGCGACGCCTCATTCCCCTCATGATCGTGGTACCTCCGCACACCGGCGAGCCGCGCGCCTTCTTCGGCGCCTGGGTCACGGTGGAGGACGAGGACGGCATGAGGCGGACGTATCGACTGGTGGGGAGGGACGAAGTCAGTGCTTCCCGAAACTACGTCAATGTCGATGCTCCCGTTGGCCGGGCGCTGCTGGGCAAGAAGGCCGGTGACGTTGGCGTCATCGTGAGGCCGGATGGCGAGTACGAGAACCTCGACGTCATCGAAGTATCCTGGGC
The DNA here is from genome assembly GCA_903895725.1 of uncultured Myxococcales bacterium. Lineage (GTDB taxonomy): Bacteria > Myxococcota_A > UBA9042 > CAIXZC01 > CAIXZC01 > CAITUV01. The sequence continues at coordinate 381,442 of CAITUV010000043.1, forward strand.
ACCGCCCGGAGCCTAGGAGACGGAGAGTGCCCGGGGGCTGGGGCCCGTGCTACGGTACCGCCACCATGACAACCTGCGTGCCTGGAGTCACCTCGACCGGAGCAAGACGCACGAACGGTGTGCCCCAGGGAGAGAAGAAAACCTCCGCGCCATGCGGCTGGCCATTTGCGGTGACGGTCGGGGGACCGGGGTCCTGGGGAGTCGTGGCTTCGACGTCGATTCCGTCGTCGAAAGGCAGATCCAGCTTGACTGTAAGGGTCTCGCCCGACTGGTGCGACAGGGTGACCTTCCACGCGGAGTCGTCCGGGCGCTCGAACCGGACATCGATCCGGGTATCGCCGACACGCACGGAGCGGGCATCGAGCCAGTGCCAGCCGTTGGGCAGGTGCGGAGCGAGGGTCAAGGTCATGGCCGGAGCGTCCTGCCTGAGCCCCAGCAGGTAGAACACCACGGCCTCCGCATTGATGCCTCCCTCCCAGGGACGGTAGCGAGCAGTGTAGTCTGCAGGCTCCTGGCCCATCTCGCCGTAAAGCAGGTGGAGAGGAGAGAAGTCGTCCAGAATCTGGTACTCCGGCGTCGTTCCCGTGGGTGTGGCATGCAGGCGCATGGCATTGAATGCCTTCTCCGCCAGGTGATGCCGGGCCGCGGCAAGCGCCCACAGGTAGTGCCCCGGATTCATACCGGTGTAGATGCCCTTCTCGACCGGTAGCCCCAGGATGTTCTCGTAGCTGGCCGGGAGCGGCGAGATCAGGATGCCGTCCTCACCGCCGATCTGGTCGATGGCGACCTTCAGGTTGGACACGGCAATCGGATCGTCCGGGGGAAGCAGGCCGAGCCAGGTCGGAAACATCGAGACATCCTCGAACAGCTTCGGGGCCTGCTCCAGGGACGGCGTCTTCACGTAGGGAACATAAGCACCGTCCTTGGTCAGGAACGCATCGTTCATGGCGGTACGCATCTCTTCCATCCGGGTTGCCAGCTTCTCCTGTTCGCAGTCGGCCCCGGCCGCGTCGCACAAAGCAATCATCGTCTCCGCACCGACGACCCAGAGGAACGACGAGAACGCGGAATCAAAGCCCACCTCGAACTGCTCCAGCAGCGAGAGGTCGTGGGCAACGGCCATGGCTGCCCGGTAGGTCTCGTCTCCGCTGAACGGGAGCAGGTCGCCGTCGAACTGCTGCTTCCACATGGAGTGCTTCATCATCTCGACCCGCTCGGGCATGAAATCCAGCTTGCCGGAGGCCATCCAATACCAGTAGTGCATGAGCGGGATATGGCTGGGAGTCTCGGCCTTGAGGTGATCCTTCATGGTGCCCATGGAGGCCCAGTCGGGCTGGTCGTTGACCGGGAGAACGGGCATCAGGTCGGCCGGATAGGCATTCTGGAGGCCACCCCCCTCGACACTGCCGTACCAGATGTAGTCGAGGTTGCGGCGAAGCTCCTCGAACAGGCCGAGGGAAATCAGGAGGCGGGCGGGGCCGGCCGTGTCGCGCATCCAGGCATGGGTGTACTGGGACATGGGGCAGATCGCGCCGCCCGCACTCTGCTGCGAGAGGCTGACGATGAGCTGCGTCTCCAGGTACCCGTCCACCATCGGGTCGGGAGTCTCAATCGTGGTGGCAGCCGAGAGGCGATCCTTCCAGCGGGAGTGTGTGTCCTGGAGCAGCAAAGCGGGTTCTGCTGCCGCGTCCAGCAGCCCAGCAAACACAGGCTCTGCGGGCTCGTCGGAATCGCTCACCACGAAGGCCAGGACGACGACGTGTTCCCCCTGTGGACCGATGTCGGGAATGGATATCGCCAGTTCCTTGGCAAGCGGCACGCCTGTCCCACCCGACAGCACCTTCACCGTCCGGGTCTTGTCGAGCAGGGTCTCGACGACCGCCTGCTCACCGGCGACCTGGTCGCGTGCAAAGCGCACGCTCAGGGTGAGTCCCTGCAGCGGCTTGTCCGTCCGGTTCTTCAGGACGGCAACCCGCAGAATGGCCCTGGAGAGCGGGTCCGTGGGCTTGTCGGTCATGAGCGCCGCATCCACCGTGAACAGGCGGAGAGAGGACTGTTCCGCCGCAGTCAGGACGATCGGAGCTTGACGGACGCGGCCCAGCCATTCCCGTTGCCAGGCATAGGGATTGCCTGATTCCGGGACGACTTCGAGCCAGGCATCGGAGAAGAACTGTGGACCACGCTCGTAGCTGGGCCCCACCATCGAGTGGAACCGATTGAACGGGCCCTGGTAGCCGACGAAGGAGAAGATGCTGCCGTTGCCGACGGCGAGATCGCCGAAATAGCGCAGCTCGGGCGGATTGGAGGGCTTTTCCTCGAGCCGGTGCGACCACGGGGCGACGTCGAGCAGCCAGGGGTGATCGCTGATCCAGGTGGGCCAGACCAGGGGTTCGGCCCCAGCCTGCCAGAGGAAGTCAGGGGAAGGAAACGGGGTGTCCGAATCGACGGCATCGAGCAGGTCGACCGACAGGTCGCCGGCTGCGTCCGGTGGGGCGGAGTCCGCGCTCCTAGCGTCCGAGGCGTCGGCGGCATCGGCCGGGGAGCCTTTCGAGCCGGTGCTGCATCCGTAGGAAGAAGCGAGGAGAGCGAGAGCCAACTGAGCAGTCAGGCAGGCGTGGAGCCTTTGCATTGGAAACCTCCGCGACCTAGCTGGAAGGGCCGCACGACCGCCGAGAATAGGACAGTACGGTGCGACAGGAAAGAGAAAACCCGAGGCTTGGACCCGCCGGCGGAAAGCGTGGGCTTCTGGAATGCGGATGCTCGGGGCCGTCGGCGGCACCGCTCCCGGCCTGCGTACGCGGGTGCGGCCCTTTACGGGATGCCGAACGCCGGGTATGATGATGACCTGCCTCAGCGAGGCGGCAATCAGGAGGAATGTATCATGGGGAACGGACTCGTCATTCGACTTGGTAGATGTTTGCTCGTTCTTCTGGCTCTGTCGTGGCTGGCCGGCGGCTGCACCGGCGGCGTCATTCTTCAGCAGGACACGGGGGCGGACGGAGTCGGCGGCAATGATGGGGTGACCTCCGATCTTGCGGCAGAGGTGGCTCCCGATGGTGCGCTGCCTGAAGTGGGATTCGAGCTCGCCGAGCTCGTCACGCCGCAGGACATCGAGTCGGACGGACCTCCCGCACCGGGGGAGCCCGGTTCCGACTGCCAGTCGGCCAAGGACTGTTACTCGGGCTACTGCATCCAGACCGAGGACGGGCTCAAGTGCACGCAGACTTGCGAGACCGAGTGCCCGTTCGACTGGATCTGTGCACCGCTTGGGTCCGGTGGGCCTGACTCGGTGTTTGTGTGTGTTCCCGGGTTCGTCTCGCTGTGCCGTCCCTGCACGAAGAACAAGGACTGTGCCGTGGGCGAGGTGGTGAAGGGGGACGCATGCATTCCCTACGGAGGTGCCGGCTCGTTCTGCGGGACATCCTGCTCGGCGGAGCAGCCTTGTCCCACCGGCTACACGTGTCAGACGACAGCGGATGTGGCCGGTGCCACGGTCGACAACTGCGTGAAGGACGACGGGCTGTGCGAGTGCAAGGGGCTGTTCGTGGACGACATGGCCTCGACCGACTGCTACTTCGAGAACGATTTCGGCAAGTGCCTCGGCCAGCGGGAGTGTCTGGCCGACGGTCTCACGCCGTGCAGTGCCCAGGAGCCGGCTGCCGAGCAGTGCGACGGGGCGGACAACGATTGTGACGGGGCAGTCGACGAGGAGAGCGACGGCCAGGAGTGCGAGGCGAGCAATGAGTTCGGAACGTGCAAGGGGGTAACCGTCTGCACCCAGGGCAAGCTCGAGTGCGACGCGGAGAATGCGGCTCCGGAAGTGTGCGATGCGGTGGACAACAACTGCAATGGCGAGACCGACGAGGGATTTGCCGATTCGAACATGAACGGGTATGCAGACTGCGTTGAAACGGATGATGACGGTGACGGCCTGCTCGACTACGAGGACAACTGCCCGACCGTTGCCAACCCGGAGCAGGCCGATTTCGACCTGGACGGCGACGGAGATGCCTGCGATCCGGATGACGACGGTGACAAGTCCCCCGACGAGGAGGACTGCCAGCCGTTCAATCCCGCAGTGTTTCCCGCTGCCACCGAGATCTGCAACGGCGTGGATGACGATTGCACGGGTGAGACCGACGAGGGCCTCGGCAGTACCTCGTGCGGGCTTGGTGTGTGTCTGCACACCATCGAGAACTGCGCCGGCGGGAAGACGCAGACGTGCGACCCGCTCGAGGGCAAGGGGCTCGAGGAGTGCGACGGGCTGGACAACGACTGCGACGGGATTACCGACAAGGGGTTTGTCGACACGGACTTCGACGGTGCAGCGGATTGTGTCGACGAGGACGACGATGACGACGGGGTGAAGGACGGCGACGACAACTGTCCGCTCAAGGCCAACCCCGACCAGTTGGACAGCGATGAGGACGGCTACGGTGAGCCGTGCGACTTCGGATGCTACCTGGCCGACCTGGAGGAGTGGGAGGTCGACTGCGACGGCATCCCGGACGCCCTGGACAACTGTCCGGATGTTGCCAACGAGGATCAGGCCGACGCGGATTCCGACAAGTCGGGCAACGCCTGCGACCTCGATGACGACGGGGACGGCGTGGTCGATGCCAAGGACAACTGCCCGCTGGTTCAGAATCCCGGGCAGGACGATCTCGACAAGGACGGACTGGGCAACCTGTGTGACGGGGACCTCGACGGAGACGGGATCGCCGATGCAGACGACAACTGCCTCACCACGGCCAACGCGGACCAGTCCGACTTCGACTCGGACGGCCAGGGAGATGCCTGCGATCCGGACGATGACAACGACACGGACGCGGATGTGACGGACTGCGAGCCGTTCAATGTCCTGGTGTCGCACGCGGCTCCCGAGGCATGCAACGGGATCGACGATGACTGCGACAAACTGATCGACGAGGCCAATGCCTCCGGCTGCAAGGCGTTCTATCTCGACCTCGACGGCGACAGCTACGGCGTCCTTAGCCAGCTCAAGTGCCTTTGCCAGGGCGAAGACCTCTACGTGGCCACGGTATTCGGCGACTGCAAGCCGTTCGAACCCGAGATCAATCCGGGAGCCAAGGAGAAGTGCAACGGCCTGGACGACAACTGCGACCTGGCCGTCGACGAGGGGTTTGGCGACCTGGACGGTGACGGCAAGGCGGATTGTGTGGACGATGACGACGATGGGGACGGCGTGGCCGACCTCAAGGATAACTGCCCCGTGCAGTCCAATGCAGACCAGGCGGACTTCGACAAGGATGGTCTCGGCAATGTCTGTGACCCCGATGACGACGGTGACGGCTCACTCGACGGCGACGACTGTCTGCCCTTCGACAAGGCGTCGTTCCCCGGGGCCCCGGAAGCGTGCGATGGGCTGGACAACGACTGCAACGGACAGACCGACGAAGGACTCGGGACGACGACCTGCGGCAAGGGGGTCTGTCTGCACACGGTGGAGAACTGCGTGGGCGGCAAGGTGCAGATCTGCGACGCTCTGCAGGGAGCCTCGGCGGAAGTCTGCGACGCCCTGGACAACGACTGCAATGGCAAGACCGATGAGGATTTCGTCCTGGGCCTCAAGTGCGACGTGGGAACGGGAGAGTGCAAGGCCTCCGGCGTTCTTGTCTGCTCGCAGGACAAGCTCGGAACGGTCTGCAGCGCGGTCGAGGGAAAGCCGACGGATGAGCTGTGCGACGGCCTGGACAACGACTGCAACGGCAAGACCGACGAGATCTTCGTTCTCAACGAGATCTGCATCGAGGGGCTCGGGGAATGTCAGAAGACCGGGCTGACCGTCTGCACCGTGGATGGCAAGGGGGTCGAGTGCAATGCCACCGCGGGGCAACCGGGGCCCGAGTTCTGTGACAGCAAGGACAATGACTGCAACGGTCTGGTCGATGACGGTCTGGGCACGACCACCTGCGGCCTGGGCGAGTGTGACCACACCATTTCGAACTGTGTCGGAGGAGTCGTGCAGCAGTGCGACCCGAAGCAGGGGGCCGTGGCGGAATCGTGCGACCTCAAGGACAACGACTGCGACGGAGCAACGGACGAGGCGCTGGGCACGACCACGTGTGGCCAGGGGGAATGCGTGCACACGGTGGACAACTGCGTCAACGGCGTGACCCAGGTGTGCAACCCGCTCCAGGGGGCCTCGAACGAGACGTGCGACGGCAAGGACAACAACTGCAACGGCATCGTCGACGACGGCCTGGGAACCACTACGTGCGGATCCGGGGTGTGCGTTCACACAGTCGACAACTGCAAGAACGGCAGCCCGCAGGCGTGCGATCCCGTGGAGGGGGCCTCGAACGAGACGTGCGACGGCAAGGACAATAACTGCAACGGCATCGTCGACGACGGGCTTGGAACTACGACGTGTGGTATCGGGGTGTGCGTTCACACGGTGGACAACTGCAAGAACGGCAGCCCGCAGGTTTGCAACCCGCTCGAGGGGGCCTCGAACGAGACGTGCGACGGCAAGGACAACAACTGCAACGGTGCAGTTGACGACGGCCTGGGGACTACGACCTGTGGCCTGGGAATCTGTCTCCACTCCGTGGATAACTGCAAGAACGGCAGCCCGCAGGTGTGCAATCCGCTCGAGGGGGCCAAGGCCGAGCAGTGCGGGAATTCGCTCGACGACGACTGTGACGGCAGCACCGATGAGGGATGCTGGAGTCCGCCCCCCGTCGGCTACAGCGAGACCAGCTATGGAGGCAAGTGGCAGGTCTGCCGTGCAGACGCCTCCACGGCGTGGGTGACGGGGGCGTGGGGCGGTACATACAACGCCGTTGCGATCTGCCAGAAGCTGGGCTACACGGACGTGAACGGATGGGGCGGAAACTGCGGGACCGTGTGCGGCTACTGCGGCAACGGCAACGAGTACTACGAAGGGAACGGGACGTCCTGCGGTTGGAAGCCCTACCTCTGCAGCACGGTTCACTGGCGGTGCTACAAGTAGTCCGGGAGCTCTTCCAAAGGATCGAGGATCTTGCCTGTTCCGGTTTCCAGGGCATTCCGCAGAAACCACGCGGCCTGCCTGCGCATGCCTTTGCTGATTTCCACGTTCTGACGGGCGGCGAGCAGACAGCCGTGGACTGCGGGGGAGCCGAAGTAGAAGAGGCCGTTTCCGGAGAAGGGAGCCGCAGCGGTCGGCAGACCCGGGACTTCCTTGGGGCACGGGCAGACGTATGTGAGGTCGAGCGCCCTGGCCATGTCACAAGTGGGCGGGCCGTCGAGCAGCTCGTCGCCCACCACGGCCTGCATGAAGAGGCCGCGTGACGGGGCAGATCCCCGTAGCAGATACGCGAAACTGATCGGATCCATGTGCTGCAGGAGTGTCTGGGCACAGACCTTGAGGCTCCAGAGAAGCAACTCGTTGCCTGGAGGCAGCATGGACGTGATCTGGCCCATGGCAAAGGTTGAGATGCCTCCTCCGGCGACATTGAGGACCGCAGCGGTGACGCCGGGCTCGACCGCACAGGCGGGGGTTCCGGCCAGACCGCCGAGGGACTCGCCGATGAACCCCAATCCGCTACCAACGTCCAGGTCGGGAATGCCGTCCGGGGCACCGAGGGGATAGACGTCCAGGTCGGCCAGCTCCTCGAGGGCCTGGAACAGGCGGAGCTGGTCGGCCTGGGTCTGGAAGAAGCTCCCTCGCACCTCGGGGATGTTCGCAGTCATGAACTTGCCTTCGTCGGCCAGGTCTCCGTGGCCGATGGCATCGATGGCAGCCAGAGCGAGCCCCTGCTTGCCGAATTCCTCGGCCAGGTAGGCAATCTGCTCCTTGTAGCCGCTGTGGCCGTGCCCAAGGACCACGACTCGGAACGGCTGCTGGAAGCCCTTCGGCAGCATGAGCACGAAGCCGATGCGAAGGGTCTCTGCGCCCTTCGGCTTTCCCGAGAGCGCATCCAGAACGTCCTTGTCCTGACCACGAAGGTCCGGCATGTCGAAGGCTCCCTTGAGCGCCAGAGAGGTGCTGGGGAAAGCCGTGACATCGGTTGGAATACCGGGCAGGTCGGCCGGTGCCATGACGTCAGGCTGTCCGTCGCCGTCCGGATCGAGGGTCAGGTTGAGCGGGGGGGAATCGGGGCTTCTCAGGTAGGCACGGACCGTCTCGAGCGGCGCCGCCGGCGAGCCGGTTGTGAACACGGTGGCTGCGGCGAGGTCGCACGCGCACAGCGGAGGGTCCATCGAGGACAGGCAGGTCTTGCAGGGGGCCCGCATCTGCGGGTCCTCGGGGCCGGTGGACGAGCCCGCTGCCGGTGCGCTGCACGCGAACGGCGCCAGGACTTCCCGTGCCCGCTGGACGCGGTCAGCCGGCGCCGAGGCCGGGATGGTGCCGCCGCAGCCCATGAGTGCCCGGAAGTGATCGTGCGGCTGCACCGGTACATCCTCTTTGCTCACGAGCCCTCTTGTAACCACGGCCGCATAGCGAGAAGCAGGCTCGAGTGGAAGGTAGGGCTCGATGATCAGGAGCGTGATTGGGCCGTCAGGCCCCTCGGTCTGCTGGAACGCCACGGTCACCGGGTGGCGCTCGTTGCAGGTTCCGGCCTGGGAATCCAGCTTCACGAGGAAGACCGGGGAATCGGGCGCGACCGACTGTTCAGCGCTGATCGGCTCATAGGTGGCAGCCGGCCCGGACAACGCAAAAAGAATGGGCGTCCAGGTCGAAAAACCATCCATGGGGGCCATCAGACCGAGCATCTGCTCAGTCGTGGTCAGAAGGCTCAGCGCCGGGTCGAGGAGGAGCGTGTTCTCGTCCGTGAGGTCCAGCCGGACACCCGACGGCGACGTGTCTTCCGGCAGCGTGAAGATGTCGGATGGAAAGGGTAGACTCGGGGTCTTGTCGAAGCCATGCAGGGCGACGGGTGCGCCATCGGGCCGAGGGCCGGGAGGCGCAAATCGGCAGCAGGGAGGCGGATCACCGTCGGAGCTCGAGTCTGGCAGCGACGTGTCGGGCGAGGCAGCGACATCGGTGGCGGCCAAGTCCGGTGGCACGTGGAGTCCTCCCGAGGAGCCAGTGCAGGCAGCCAGCGCAATCAGCGATACCGCGCTGAACAGGGTCGCCCACGTCATCGTTGCACCCCTCATGATTTGCACCTCGTATGCGGTCTGCAGGCACCACGGATGATAGCGCTGACGGAGAGCGGAAGCAACGCATCTGCCCATCGTCCCCGGCGCTCCGTCCGCACAACTGGCCAACGCACCCGTCCCCGCAACGAACCGTATGCCTCGAGCAGTGATGTCCTCGATTCCTCGACAGTGGCTCAGAACCGTCGTAAGCTGCCAGCGCACGCAGCGGAGGCACGACATGGCCGGCAGAGGGTTTCACCTGAAGGATGTGTTGACGATCGAGCGCGGGGAGCGCCTGCCGACGCTCCTGCTGTTCCTGTGGTTTCTGCTCACCATAGCGTCCTACTACGTCGTGAGGCCGGTTCGGAGCACCCTCGTGCTCTTCTCGCTGGGACCGGAGGCGCTTCCGTGGGTGTACATGGGTACTGCGCTGGCCACCGGGCTTGCCGTGTGGGTGTTCGCACGATTCTCGAGGGCGAGGAGGTCGCATCTCGTCGGCGGCACGATCGTCGTGCTGCTGCTGACCCTCGTGTTCTGGTGGTGGGCGGCGGGGATGGCCGTGAAGGCGCGAGCGGCCGGAAGCTCGGCCTGGGACTGGACCTCCCCCCTCTTCTATGTCTGGGTCGACGTCTTCTCGAGCCTTGCCGTGACTGTCTTCTGGATGGTTGCCAACGATGTGTTCGGGACGGGCGGGGCCAAGCGGACGTTCGGAGTGCTGGCAGCCGCAGGACCCGCTGGCGGATTCCTGGGTGCGTGGCTCGCAGAGGTGTTGGCCCGTCCCGTAGGCCCGGTGGACCTGGTCCTGGTGGCTGCCGGGCTGTTCGCCGTGGTCCTGCTCCTCTTCCTGGCTCTGGAGAAGGTCACCGGAGGCAGGTCGGCCGTGCGCTCCGCCGAACCACAGGAGAGGCCGGCTGACCTGCGTAGGCTGAGGGAGGTAGTGCGCACGGTCGCTGGCAATCCTCTCCTCCTGTTCATCGTGGTGGTGGTGTTCTTCGAGCGGGCAGCCCCCGACTTCGTTGACTGGATTTTCCAGTCGGTGGGGAAGGATGCAATCGATCATCCCACGGAATGGACCGCGTTCTTCGCTCAGTTCGACAAGTGGCGGGAAGTGGCAGTTCTCGCGGCCACGTTCTTCGTCACCCCGGCGCTGCTGTCCCTGGGGGGCCCGACCATCGCGATGCTCACCGTCCCGGTCTCCATCGTCCTCTTTGCCGGGGGCTTTGCGGTATGGCCCGTGTTTGCCCTGGCCGTCCTGATGAAGGGATTTGAAGAGGGGCAGCGTCACGCCTGGTTCAAGGCGGGAAAGGAGCTGACCTACACAGTCACCAGTCGGGACATCATTTACGCGGTGAAGGGGTACATCGAGGTGTTCCTGTATCGATTCGCGCGAGGCGTGGCCGGGCTGATCCTGTTGTTCCTGACCGCGCTGCTCGGATTCGGCCCGCAGGGGGTGGCTGCTGCCGTTGCGCCGCTCTGCCTGATTTGGGTCTGGGCCATCATTCGGCTCGGCCGGGAATTCCGGGCCGAAGAGAAGCGGATTGCTCTCTCTCAGAAGTCTGGATGATTGCAGGAAAACATCGTGATTGGCCGGGGAGCAATGAGGCTACTCCTCAGGCGGCGGCACAGGGCAGGCAATTCCCTGGGGAGCGAGCAGGAGGAAAGCGCCAGCCCGGATGCGCAGGCGGGTATCCCCCTTGCACTCCGTCGTGAGCTTCAGCTTCACGCTCGTGTCGGACCACGAAGTGACCTCGAGAGCCGGCGACTCGGCGTCGGGAAGAGGAACTGTTGGACGGAAGCCCTCGCCCAGCCAGGACTCCCCCTGTGCGGTACCAAAGCCGTTCCCGGTCACCGCGAATGTGTCCCCCGGTTCGGCGAGTCCTTGCTGGTAGTTGTTCGGGCCCTTCTCAATCTGAACAGTTCCGATTGAGGGGAGCTTCACCGCTGACTTTGTGACGACTCGTACTTCGAGCGTTCCGGTGAGCGTCTTGCCTCCAGCAATCACCGCGACCTTACCGGCAACGGCTTCGTCGGGAGCCCGGGCTGAAATGGCATGGTCAGCCCACTCGACGACCTCGCACTCCTCTCCACCCAGAGTAACCTTTCCGGCCGCGGTGCCGAAGCCCCTGCCGAGCACCGAGAACTGGGTACCGGATGGAATCGAAGCTGGCGTCACGTGCGAAACGAACGGGGAGCCGTAGTAGCTCTCAGAGGCTGAGGGCGCCTTGGGGTGCTTGAATCCAGGCGGTGCGGCGTCTCCTTGCTTCGGGGACAAGGCGAGAAGAGCCGTCGCTGCCAAGGAGAACAGCAGAAGCGCTGCCGCCACTCGTACGTTGGGTGTCATGTCTCACCTCCACTGGCGGATGCCGAAATCGATGGTCGGCACCCCCTTTTCATCCGGCTTCTCCGCCGTCTGGACGTCGGTTGTGAACTTGCTCATGTCCGCACGGCTGATGAGCTCTCCGTCAAACCCGTAGATCTCGATGGCCGGGAATTTGTCCACGGCGAAGGCTGAGCAGTCGGGGGACAGTGCGTCGAGGGGGAAGTTCACCTTCCCGATCCACCCATCGGCCGGGTTGGCAATCAACCCGCTGGCCAGCAGAACATCGCCGAAGCGCCACGATCGGCACAGGACCGTGTCGTGACCCGGCGTGACCGGCTGACACAGGCCATGGGGCCCGTCCGCGCACTCGTTGTCCAACTCTGCTACCTGCTCCGACGTGCCCTTGGAAAGGTCGATCTCGAACATCACGACTCTGCGGGTTAGGAAGCCCTCCTTCCCGTCGATCTCAGCGGTCTTCAGGTCGTGCGCTGTGATCAGCAGGGCATCAGGGCGCATCGCTGCGCCGGACACGGTCCATGCCAGGCAGGAATCCCCCTTGACCGTCAATCCCAGAGAGAGCGAGGTGACGACGTCCTTTCCCTTGGCAACCGAAGCCGCCACGTCGAGGAGGCTTAGATAGGCATGGTCGCTCCACGAACAGGAATCCGCGGATTGCGGCAGGTACGTACGGTTGAAGACCAGGTACTTGGAATCCTCGCTCCAGTAGGGAGCGGGAAGCTCGGTCGAAGCAGGCCCCGGATCCAGAGCGGCGCCGAAGCCCAGCTTCAGGCCATCCGGCCCGTCCCCGAGCTCCACGGTCGTGAATGCGCGCGAGGGGATATGGTAGAACTGGACGCCGAGGTACTGGCGGTCATATGCCTGCCCTTCCGCCGGCTCGCGGTAGTACGCGAGGGCCACCCACTCGGCATTGGGAGAGAACGAGGGAACCACATACTGCCTGAACTCCTCTCCCGTTCCGAACGGCAAAGTCCAGTGCCGGTCTTCGAGCTCGAAGAGAGAGACGCTGTCTCCCCCCCAGACGAAGAAGCAACGACTGTCGGGTCCCCAGACAGGCACCGGGGGGATGTGCGGCCCGCCCGGCTGACCTTTGTGCGTGAGAAAGTGCGACTCGGTGCCCGGCACGAAAAACTCCCAGTTCTTGGTAATGATGTTCTTGCCCAGGAGCGCCCGGCTGTCCGGTGCAAACACCGCCTGCTCCATGGCAAACAGGAGGATCTTCCACTTCTCCGAGAACGAGGCTCCGGGGGAAATCAGCGACATCTTGAAGACGTTCTGGTATTCCTCCATCGAGCCCCAGACGAACCGCGTGCCGTCAGGCGACACCTCGAAGACGTAGCCGGGAACCAGCCACCATTCGCCCAGCCTGGGGATGTGACTGTCGATGAACCACGCCTTCTCCGAGCCGGTCGTGTTGTCCAGGCTGAGGGGGTAGTAGGTCATGGTCCCTACCGGCCCCGGCGATTCCACCGGATCCACCAGCATGGTACCGTCCGCGCCGGTCAGCGTGTCGGCGCCCCCCTCACCGTCCGACGAGCCGAAGCATCCGGCAGCAGCCAGGAAGAGGGTGACCGAAAGGGGAACTGCCCACCATGGCAGGCAGATCTTCGAGATTCCCGGCGACATGGCCATGACCTCACCTCTCATTGGCACTTGCCTTCGACGCATTGCATCCCACCTGCACAATCGCCACACGAGAAGAGGCAGTCGTTCGGGCCGCACTCCTTGTCCCCGCAGTCCGCATTGCACTGGGGAATGCACATCTCGAACTCGGTCTTGCACTGGTCGAACGCCACCTCGGCCAGGCACTGGTCCATCTCGGAGCCGGGGGCCTTGTCACTACAGAACGGCTCTGCGCACATCTCCCAGGTCAGCGCGTAGTAGAGGTAGTAGGGAGAAGCGCTGAAGTAGCACTCGTCGATGCAGGCCTGATCGCCCTCCTCGCAGCCCAGAGTGCACTCATAGATCTGCTTGCAGGTCTTGGTGCCTCCCTGGGCGAAGCACTCGGCAAACTCCAAAGCACAGTAGGTGAAGAGGCATTCGTCCCAGCAGGCCTGTCCCTCCGTCCCCTGCGGGCACTCGGTACAATGCACCGCTGCGCATCCGCTCAGCTTCGCCTGAGCCTGCTTTCCCGAGGAATCCAGCCACTTGCCGCAGTCGTCCCAGCAGGCGTCGTCCCAGGTCTCGCACTCGGTGCACTGGTACCACTGACGGCATGTGCCGGTGCCCGCCTTCACGCAGCCGCCCAGTGCGCAGACCATCCCTTCCGGACAGGAGCCGCAGCTTCCGCCGACCCCATTGTGTCCGCACTGCTTTCCGGTGCAATCCAGCGCACACGCTCCGCAGAACAAGTCCGCGCAGCACACCTCGCCCGCCTCGGAGCACGTCCCGCAGCTTCCGCCACACCCGTCATCGCCGCATTCCTGGAATTGGGCGCAAAGGGGAACGCATGGTCCCACGCACAGCCCGTCCTTGCACGTCTCCCCGTCGAGGCAGGAGGCTTCGTCGGACCAGACCCAGCAGCCCGCTTCATCCTCCATGCAGCGGTGGTGTGCAGTCTCACCGGTACACTCAGGTCCCGTCCCGGGAGGGCAGAGAGACTTGCCCTTGCACTGCTCCTCGAGGACGTCCGGCACCCACACCGAGAAGTCGCTGCCCCAGGCATCCCAGCCGGAAGGCTTCACGTCGTCCGCTCCGGAAACCTGATCCGCAGTACCCCCACTGGATGAGCAAGCGGCGACGCACAGCAAGGCGATGAGCAGGGACGCCGAGATTACGGCAGGGAGCGACGGAATGGGCGTTCGTCTCAGCCGAGTAAGACCGGCGAGCACAAGCAGGGAAAGCACCAGCGGCAGTGCACAGGCCTCGTGTCCCCGTCCGGCCGCGCTGCAACCCGTGCCGCCGTCACCGGGCGCTGCGGAGTCCCCGGAGGAGAGATCGTCCCCCGCCGGCGGCGGGGGCTCGATTCCCGGCTCGTAGGGCAGCGCCTCGCCCCGCTTCCGCACCCGGCAAAGGTCCCCTCCGGTCGGGGACCACGTGAGGTTGCGACGGCTGAGGGAGCCGATGGTCCCCTGCGCGGAAATCCGCCAGACGTAGCTCATGCCCTTGAACGGAACGGGAAGGTAGCTCGGGCTGCCGATGCTGTCGAACCAGAACAGCGTGCCGTCCAACGCCGCGGCAATGCCCCCGGGGGCATTGTTGACTTCCTTGTCCGCGGACCACTTCGGATCCATGGCCGGCACCGCAACACCATCAACCAGCCAGAAGGGGGACATGGCCGGCTTGTTCGACGACACGGCGTAGCCCTTGCCGGTCAGCAGGACGACCGATCGTGGGCTGTCGACGGAAGCGACTTCGTGGACCGCCCCATCCGCGTCGTAGTGGAGGAGCGCGTTTCCCCCGTGATTGGCCACCACGAATCCGCCGGTCCCGGTGGCAACGACGTCCATGGGAGCGCTCAGCGGAGCGCCCGACGCGGCATCCGACGCGGTTCCGTCGGGTGCGATGCGGACGACGCGGTTGGCGGCCACGTCACACACGAGCACATTGCCCGCGGCATCGATGTCAAGCCCCGCCGGAGCGGAAATGCCGGCTACGAGCTCCGGCTCCTGCAGCTTTCCGTCCGCGCCCACGGTGAACATCAGGACTCCCTTGAGGTCCGCATCCGACACGGCTACGAGGTCCTCGGTGGCCGCGACGCCGACCGGGCGCTTGAGCGGCTCTTCCCAGATCAGATTCGCTCCTCCCCCATCCGGAAGGAGCTTGCCCAGGAACGGCTCTTCAGGAAGCACCACGAGCAGCTCCCCGCCCCGCACCCTGAAATCGACGGGCTTGATCTCGAGCAGGCCGTAGTAGGTCGGGTACTGGTTGTAGTAGGTCGCTCCGACCGTGAAGATTCGGCCATCGGGAAGCACGGTGATGTCGGACGCATGGCCGAGCGACCAGCTCATGCTGTCTCCGTTCGGACGCGAGGGCTCCTGGGAAAACTCAACGGCATGCACCACCCAGTTCGCGTCGACGCGGTGGAGACTTCGGTCCAGCAGATGGGTCATGAGTACGTAGATGCCCCCGGAGTTGTCCGGTGCCAGATCGACGATGTCCCCTCCGCCAAAGAGGATGGAGGCCTTCTGGAAGTCGACGATGTCCACGACCCGCACGATGCGTCCGTCGGGCAGAAACGCAGCGACCAGGGGCGAGGTGCCGGACCCCTCCGCGCAGTTAATGCTCCGGTTGAATGCGAAGTACACGATGCCGCGGACCTCTTCGAAGAGCAGGCCGTCGACGGAGATCTCGACCGAGCAGGCTCCCCACGGCACGGTCCCGTCCTCTTTCATGTACTGTACCGACACCAGGTCCGCCAGGCCGTCATAGGCCAACTCGACCGTGTCGTCTGGACCCGACCGCAGGATCTTGCCCCCGCGGTAGCCGACCCAGACGCGACCGAGCGGGTCGACCATCCACGAGGTGGGAACCGGCTCGGGACCGACCAAGCTGGTGACGACCGTCTCGGGAAAGACCTCGGTTCTCGTGCCGTCCGGAGCCATGCGGACTACCGGGTATTTCCCGGGCTTGAGCTCGTAGTCGAGTCCGTACACGTTTCCCTTGGGGTCGCAGACCATGGGCGAGTGGAATGCCGGCACGGAGAGCGGCTTGCCCGGGAGGTCCCACCCTTCGAACTCGTAGAGCATCATCATGTCAGGGCCGTTGGAACCCGCGACGACGAGCCCTCCGTCTTTCCCGGCAAACGTATTGCCGTCTATGGTTCCGCCTCCAGGACCGGCCTGGAAGGCCGAGCCCCAATAGAGGGCGGACATGGTCCAGTCCTCCGACGGCTGCGGGAACCACCGGTCGTCTGTCTGGTCCAGCGGATCGGTGAAGTCCGAGACCTCCAGGCCATCGCTGATGCCACCCCCGTCCGTATCCCGGACCTTGGGGTCAGTGCCGCGCTTCTTCTCCACGCCGCCGGTCAGACCGTCCATATCGTAGTCGAGGAAGTCCAGGTCGTAGCCGAACGCGAAGTACGCCTGCATCATGGTCCCGAACCAGCCGTCCTCGAGCCGGGCCAGGCATGTGGAACCCCCGGCCGCACCGTGCGGGGAGGTAGTCCAGTTCTGCGGGGAGATCTGCTCTGCGATCCCCATCACGGTCTCGGGCTGCATGAGGGGGAAAGCGCTGTGGGGGACGTCCGGATCGATCAGCCACAGCCCGTTCCCAGCACCGACCAGCATCCCCGTGTCGGGATCCCACTGGAGCCCATTCCAGATGCCATGCGCCGGGTAGTTGAAGAAGCCCCACGAGTTCGTCTCATTGAGAGGGCTGTATTCGAATTTCGTCAGCTCCACCACCTTGCCATCGGGATCGAGCCGCATCAGCATCCGAGACAGGACTGAAGCCGTCTCCTCGTTGGCGATCTCCACGTTGGCGTCGAAGAATGCACGGCCCGATTCATCCGCGGTCAGGTTGTTGCCCATCTCGTAGATGTTGAGGGCCACGGTCCCGGAAGGAACATCGAGCTTCTTGACGAGATCCTTGCTGTTGAGCACGCTTTCGACCCGGCTGCCGGTGGGTTTGGACAGGTCGACCCGCAGCAGGTGCCGGGTGGGCTCGCTGACCACTTGCACGATCACCCAGAGCGTTCCTTCCGCACCGGGGGCGATGGACATCACCGATACCGGGGACCCCGCTGCGTCATTGACCTCCTCGACCGGGATGAGCACCTGCACGTCTCCCTCGAGCGTAAAGGAGAAGATCGGGCTGCCTCCCTGGCCTCCCACGTCTCCGTAAGCCTGGAACCCGGCGTACAGGGTCGCCAGGTCCCGGGAGGACGCAAGAGCCCGAATCTCGCCCAGGCTGAGCCCGCCTGCCGCCTGCTGGAAATCACCCTTGGCGGCCACGGGGTGAGTCCAGGGCGCATCAACGAAGTACCCCGGACCGATGGCATTGACCGCACCACCCTCGGACGCCACCGCCATCATCATGTTCGGACCGCCAGCGCATCCATAGATGAGGGGCGCCCAGGACCCCTCCTTGACGGGGCCCACTGCGACCGACCATGCTCCGACAGGCTGCCCGTCGTTGAAAAGCTGAGCGTGCGCGGCGACGCTCGTGAACGTGAGGGAGACTGCCACCAGCAAACCGGCTGCCGTTTTCATGTCCTAGGCCTCCGAATCCTGAACAGGAACGAGAGTACTGCAAACGCGCCCTCCAAGTACAGAAACCGGTTTGCTTCGGCATCGACCCGGAGGCACAATGGGGCCCAGAGACACCGGAGGCAGTCGATGTTCCACTGGTTGCTCAGAAAGTCCGCCCGGCTGTTTTCCGGCAGCTTCGGTCGGGTGGGGGATTTGCCGATCGCCCCCGCACCTGAGAGCGGCACGGCCGGGTGTGGCGGTTGGGACGTACCGTTCCTGCACTGGCCGTCGGAGGGCTGCGGAGGTCCGTTGGTCCTGGTCCATGGTCTGCTGTCGAATCCGTGGATCTGGGCGAGGCTGGCCTCCCTGCTGCGGGACAAGCGGGCAATCTGGGCACCGACTCTGCGAGGTCATGGGGCGGTTCCGAGCGCTCCAGCGTGTCGTCCCGACTTCAGCCTCGACTCCACCACGGGGGACCTGCTTGCATTCCTGGATTTCGCAAGCCTCGACAAGGTTGCGCTTCTCGGGCACTCCTGGGGCGGCAAGATCGCCGTCCATTTCGCGGCCCGACATCCGGAGCGGGTCACACGCCTTCTGCTTGCTGACCCTGTGTTGCCCGCAGGCTTCAACCGAGCCCTGCGCCGATTCCCCGGCCTCGCAACCGCCGGATTCGCACCGGAGCGGTGCTCCTATCCCGACCGGAAGGCCGTGGAGGACGCCCACGCGAAGATCGTGTACCTGTTTGCCTGGGACGACGCGGACCGGGCCTTTTGGACCCGAAAGTTCAGCGAGCAGCCGGATGGGTCGTTCGTGCCGAGCGTGCCGGATGTAGTCTACCGGCAGATCCTGGATGTCACGCTGCAGGAGGACACGACTCCCCTCCTGCCGCGGATTGCCTGTCCTGTACTGTTGATGCGGCCGACGTTCACCGTGAGCTTCTGGCCCGGGGAGCTGAGACCGTTGCGGCGGGCTCTGCAGGGCCGCCTCGTAGAGAGACGGATCTCCGGAGACCACACGTTCGTTCACTCAAACCCGAGGGACACGGCGAAGGAGATCGAGGACTTTCTACAAGGTGCCTAGCTTGCCCAGCTTCTGGAACAGGGGCCCCGCATAACGGGCCGACTTGCCGAGCTCCTCCTCGATGCGGAGAAGTTGGTTGTACTTGGACACGCGCTCTCCGCGGGCCGGGGCGCCGGTCTTGATCTGCCCGGTGCCGGTGGCCACGACGAGGTCTGCGATGAAGTCGTCGGGCGTCTCGCCGGAACGGTGGCTGACCATGAGGCCGTATCCGGCCTTCTTCGACAGGGCCATCGCCTGGAGGGTCTCAGTGAGGCTGCCAATCTGGTTGAGCTTGACCAGCACGGCATTGCCGACTCCCTTCTCGATGGCTTCCTCGATGATCTTCGGGTTGGTCACGAAGATGTCGTCGCCGACGAGCTGGCACTTCTTGCCGAGCTTGTCGGTGAGCTTCTTCCAGCCGTCCCAGTCTCCCTCGGCCAGTCCGTCCTCGATGGACCAGATCGGGTAGTCCTTCACCCAGCCGGCCCAGAACTTGATCATCTGGTCCGAGGTCCGGTACTTCTTGTCCGACTTCTTGAAGTAGTAGCCCTTGTCTTCCTCGAAGAACTCGCTGGCGGCCGGGTCAAGCGCAATGACGACGTCTTTGCCCTTCTTGAGGCCGGCATCTTCGATGGCCTGCAGGATCACTTCGATGGCCTGAACGTTGGCTTTGAGGTTGGGGGCGAATCCGCCCTCGTCACCGATTCCAGTGCCCAGCCCCTGATCGTGGAGCAGCGCCTTGAGCGCGTGGTAGACCTCGGCCCCCATGCGCAGCGCTTCGCGGAAGGATTTTGCGCCGACCGGAGCGATCATGAACTCCTGGAAGTCCACGCTGTTGTCCGCGTGCGCGCCGCCGTTGAGGATGTTGAACATGGGGACCGGCAGGAGGTTGCCCTCGGTTCCGGCCAGAGTCGAAAGATAGCGGTACAGGGGGACCTTGGCCTCATTGGCCGCGGCCCTGGCAGCAGCCATGGAAACGCCCAGGATCGCGTTGGCACCGAGGTTCTTCTTGAACGGCTTGCCGTCGAGCTTGCACATCTTGCGGTCCAGGGTGGCCTGCTCGATGGCATCCATGCCCTTCACGCCGGGAAAGAGGACCTTGTTCACGTTCTCGACGGCCTTGAGCACGCCTTTGCCGCGATACCGCTTCTTGTCGCCGTCGCGAAGCTCGAGGGCCTCACGGGTTCCCGTCGAAGCACCGGAGGGGACCGCTGCCCGTCCCCAGGCTCCGCTCTCCAGGTGCACATCGGCCTCGACCGTAGGATTGCCACGAGAATCGAGGATCTCACGCCCCACGACCTTCTTGATCTTGCCCATCCGTCACCCTCCATGGGCCGGAACATCGTCCGGCTGGTCCCGAAATGTATCCGCCAATGAAGAACGGTGCAAGCGGGAACGAACATGGAACGTTCGAAACGAACGCGGGACGGGGAAGGGGAGGGGCTGGGGGGAAGGTGCCGGCGCTCAGCGAACGTCGATCACGATGTTGTCCAGGCCCCAGGATTCATCATCGGCGCCCTGGTCCAGAGTGGACTGGCCGGCGACTTCCAGCAGGTTTTCAGTGTGGGCCAGGATCGCAGCGACATGCTCCACGCGCTCCTGCGGCCAGCTGCCGCCACACACGTTGGCTCCGTCGCAAAGGCCGGGCGGGTCGCTGTTCTGGCAGCCGGCCGAGCAGAAGCAGAAGGTGCTCTTGAACACCTCCTGACCCGCGAACTTCACGATGGCCGTCTCCCCGTCCCAACTGTCGATCTTCACGAAGTCCACCGCAACCCGCGCCTCGGCATGCGGCACGCCCAGGAGCGGGTAGCTCTTGGCATTGGTTCCCCCGGCGAGCGCATTGTAGCCGCCCAACACGTTCCCGAACACGCCGCACGACGTGATGGTATTGGTTGCCGACCAGCCCTCCGTCGGCGACTCGAAGTCCTCGTACGCCACCCGCGTCCAGCCGCCACCGTCCTTGACCATGTCGCAGAACGCCTGGAACGGCTCTCCCGGGCCTTCCGTGCCGTCGGGGTCGAGGAAGTACTTGCCGCTCAGGCACGAGGCGTCCGCAGCCAGGATGTCCTTGCAGGTTCCAAAGAGGGACGAGTAAGCGGCACATTCATCCCGCACGGCGTGCACGACCACCTTCGAGAGGACCGGGGTGAGTCCCTCGGTTCCCGGGATCAGGAGCACCTTGAGATCGAGGAACATGCCTCGAGCCGACGCGGGCAAATCGAAGTAGCACTCGGAGGAATCCGCATTGCACGAGGCGGGCGCAATCGCCGGCGAATAGGGAAGCCCGTCGAGGTCCTTTTCGCAGTCGGCTGCTCGAAGGGCAACCCGGATCTTGGCGCCTTCCGGGAGGGGCTTGTGCTGCGTCGTCACCTTGTCCCAGAATGTGGTCACCGAGCACAGGCCCTCGAGAGTGGATGCCCCCGGACAGCAGCCCCACCCCTGGAAGCGCTGGACATAATGGCCCTTGGGCGCCACCACGGTGTTGAGCTGGTAGCCACTGAGGTCGCTATAGCTGTAGGTCGCGCTGCCGAGGTCGACGATTGCCGATACCACGGTGTTCTCGAGGGGGTCTCCGTTCCCGATGGGCGGGTTGATGAAATACGGCTTGTCCGGCGTTCCGTCCTGGTCGGCATCGATGTCGATGCCCACCTTGTCCATGTCGACCTCGACCGCGACGCTGAAGTCGTGAGCGGCACCGTCGACGTCAGAGCTTCCGCACTTGTTCATGCTCAGGTTCCACACGTCGCCTTCTCCGTCGATGGTCACGCCGCAACCGGAGTTGGCGCCCGGGCCACAGACCCCGTTGCCGCTGAGCTTGACCACGCCGACGACCTTGAGCGACTCGGCATCGATCTTGACGACCCCGTAGTCATACTCGCTGAGGGAGACGTAGACGTAGGGGTGCTCCGGCTTGCCCGAGGGCATGATGCCGCGGCTGTTGAGCAGCGAGCTCATGCCCGTGCCTTCGGACCAGAGCTTGGGGGAGCCGGGGGTGGAGTCGAACCGCTCGGAGATGTAGGAGAACTGCTCGGTGATCGGGTCGAACATGTAGGCAATTGCACTGTCCGCACCGCCCCAGCTTCCCATCCAGATGCGTCCCTTGTAGTCCACTCCGATCCCGTAGTTGGTTCCATTGAGCGGATAGGTCTTCACCGACCCGTCCTTGGGATCGACGCGACCGAGGAGCTTCTTGTCGAGCGTGCTGACCCAGATGATGCCATCCTGGTCAATGGCAAAGCCGTAGTGGTAGTCCAGGCCGCTGTTGATGGTCTGGGTGACGACCACGCGGGGGTTCATTCCCATGGCAACCGGCTTGAGCGGGTCGAACTCGTAGCTGAGCTTCCAGATGTTCTTGGAGTTGCTGCCGCAGCAGCCCCAGTCGGTGCAGTTGCAGTTCGTCATGGAGCAGAGACCTCCGACCCACGCCTCGTGCTCGCCGGAAATGGCCAGGCCGCGCAACCCCACGTTGCCGCAGGAGCCGTTGCTATACTTGGTCCAGAGGGTGACGTTCTCATCGACAAAGAGCGGGCTGCCGAGGTAGAGCACGCACTCATCGGTTCCCGTATCCAGGATCTCTCCCCCCGTGATCCGTCCGTCGCCGTCCAAATCCGAAGAAGTCTCGATGGAGCCGTTCCCGTTCCTGTCGATGCAGTACGTGGTGTGGGCGGCGATGATCGCAATCTGGCTTCCGTTCCGGCATGCCACCCACACGCTTCCGTCCGTGTCCACGGCGGTTCGAGACGGGTCATCGCACACCCTGTACTCGCCGACTTCCTTGCCCGCGCTCGTGTCCACCTTGGATACCGTGTCGTCGGCATTGTTGGCCGCCCAGAGGAAGGGCAGAACGACCTCGGAGGCGTCAACCATGAGCTCGGAGTCCTGAGTGAGTGCCACGGCCTCATTGTCATGTCCGTCCAACGCAAAGGGGACGTCCGAGCCCTTGCCGAACTCGAAGGAGTGGTCTTCGCCCGACTCCAGCACGTCGCATCCCTCGACCGGAGCGCATGTGTCGCAGCTACCCGGCTTGCAGATCGCACAGTACTCGTCCACCACCCCGTCACAGTTGTCATCGATGCCGTTGCAGAGCTCGATGACGCCCGGATGGACCAGGGCCTTCTGATCATCGCAGTCCGGGCCCTTCTCCGTTCCTGGCACGACGGTGTAGAATGGTTCCTGGCCCGCCAGGCATAGACAGGCGATATCCCCCTCCGGAGAGTATCCGTCCAGGTCCTCGTCCTTGAGGAATTGGGAGCAGTCGAGTGCGTTGTCGTCCGCCGCACCGCTGCAGTCATTGTCCAGCGTGTCGCAGATCTCGTCGGCCTCCGGGTTGATGGCCGCGGCTGCGTCATCGCAGTCCGTGCCCTTCTGCGTGCCTTCCGGAACCACGTACACCCCCTCGGGATCCGGAGCGGTCAGGCACTGCACGAGCCCTTCGGCAACAAACCCGTCCTCGTCCGCATCGACGAGGTAGTTGGTGCACTGCGTCTGCTCCGTTTCCTTGGGAACGTCGGTGGGACCCGCGTCCTGCGCAGCGTCCGCCGAGGCGTCAGCAACCACATCCTGGGGCGGCGCACCGTGGTCGGTCACCTCGGGCAGGCCCAGGTCCCCCTTGCCGTCCGCCGCATCGGGGCCGTCGACCTTCTCGCCCGAGACGTCGCTGGCGTCCGGGTGACCCTTTACGGTCTTGGAGCTGCCGCACGCGAACGCCGGCAGAAGCGCAGCAACGACCAGAAGACGCAGAGCAATCTTGAACCCCATGTTCCCCTCCTCCGATTGGCAATCGGAGTATGCAGCAGAACAGTGGGAAAAAGCAACAGGAACGAGGATGGACCGCAGGGACATTGCGGCCAATCGGCTCCAACCGCACGAAGGAGCTTGTTGCACAACCTCGCAATGGGTATGGCGCCGGATGCAGCCTTGCGGGCCGCTCAGGGAAGAGAGCCTATTCGAACTCCTCGTACACAAACAGTGGCGCCGTCGGCACGACGGAGCACTCGAAGCTGCTGCTTTGCGGGTCTCCCTTTCCATACCGTTGGAACGTGGACATGACGCCGTCGCAGTCGAGGTCGCAGTTGGCGGTCGCAGTGAACTGGGCGTCCACGCCGGTCTGGCCGTTGCTCTCGAAGGAATACACGCATCGGTGCGGCTCATAGATCTGGAAGTAGAGAGCGGCCCAGATCGGGTTGTCCCACGCCCCGGGTTGCGGGTCGCACAGGCCGTCGTTGTCGGCATCGGGGCCTCCCCGGGCGGCACAGCAGGCGGCCGCCGGAGTTGGACCGACCGATGTCGGGAACTGGCACGGGAGCTTCTCGCCGGTCTCCGAGTCCACCCGAGGCGTCGAGTAGTACATGGCCGCCCCCTTGTACAACTTGTCGAGCATATCGATTGGCTCCGTCGTCATGGCCTTGCGGCGCTCCTTCTCGAGGGCACCCGTAAGCTGCGGCCCGATGGTGTCGGTCAGTGCTTTGCGGAAGCCCTCCGCATTGAGCACGATCCGGAACGTTGCCGAACCGACCCGACCGTCCTGGGAGGCCTCGTACGTGAGGAAGTCGAGCTTGGACAGGAGGGGCCACACGGGCTCCAGAGCGGCTCGTTCGTGATGGCCCAGGAGGGTCGGCAGCAGCGCAATCGGCTTCTCGAGGTCTACGAACATCGCCAGAGAGCCGGCATCCTTCATCACCGAAGCGACATGGGCACCACGTTCTGTCGAGAAGATTCCTCCCGGTTCCCCCTTCTGGATCTTCTCGAGGTTCCCCCAGTCGCCAGCGAACCAGACCCGTCCATCGTGCAGCATGAGCCCCATGTTCAATCCCTGGAAGGTGATGCGGTAGGCGTCCGAAGCGGCAATCTTCTGAGCTGAAATCAAACCGCCGGCCCCGAACTTGAACACCAGGGAGTCGACGAGCGACTTGACCTTCTGCATTTCGGCGACGCCGGCAAACGCCACGATGGTTCGCGCAACGAGCTCCGGGTTGGGAGCGATATCCCCCAGGAAGAATCCCAGCTCACCATTCCAGAGGTGGTACGGCTCCGTCCCAGGGGGCAATTCGAGGAACTGCAGGGCCTCGTTCTTTCCGTCGCGATAGTCGTCCCAGACCCCGGAGTCCATGGCGAGCCCCTTCTCGATTTCCTTGAACGCCAGCTCCGAGTCCACGGCGAAATGCAGACCGACCAGGGCCGAGCCCGGGATCTTCCCCGCCACCGAGGTGTCGCGTTCTCGCAAGAACATTCCCTTGCCCGCCTCGCGTGCAACCGACCTCGCTGCGAGCAACAGTGCCTTGCCTTCCTCCCTGACGAAGAAGCTTGCGCCGGCCAGGTCGGACAGTGCGGAAACGACCACGGCGAACTCCTTGTCCCCGGCCAGGAAAGGCCGGGCACCAAGCGGGTTGAAGTACACTCCCAGGAGGGCACCGTCGCTTCCCGCAACGCTGTCGGCGAACCCGTCAACCGAGTTGAGCCTGGCACCATCCGACGTGGCGAGCTTCTGGGTAAGAGAGCGGATGTCCGGTGCGACTTCGTCCGCGTTCCGAACCCCTGGATCTGCCGGAAAGACCACGAACGTCCCGCCCTCCACGTCCACGAGGGAGCCCATCGCAGGGTCCATCTTGCCCGTCTTCAGCCATGCGACCGGCCGACCGCCCTCGGTTGCCTCTTCCAAAACGAGTCCCGTCTCCTGGAGGTTGAGAAGCACGGTCTTGACCGCTTCGATGCCGCTTCGGCCAGTCTGCATCGGGACAAATACCATACCCAGCATCCGCAGCGATGTCCCGGCAATTGCCGCAAAGAAAGGGCGCCCTGCCGTGTCGATCCCGATCTGGCGCAACCCCTCAGCGGACAGCGGGTCGAACCCGAGCTTGGCACGAATCCTCTCGAAATCGGGAGAGATGCGGGCAAGCAAGTCGCCAGTAAGGCCGACTCCGGCGGTGCTTGCCAGGGCGTCGTCGACGGTCGTCGACCAGGCCAGCAGCATGACTTCCGAAGGCAGCCGTGCCGCCATCGCCTCGGCATCCCCACCTGGCTTGACGCGGAGAAGATACCAGGCGACGCCTGCGGCCAACGCCGCACAGACCACGAGGCCCACAACGACCATGGCTTTACTCGACTTCCCTGTCTGCTGCATGCGACCTCCCTTCGACGAAAATGAGACAACGGACACGGCTGAGTCAACGGCTTGCCAACGGATTACAGCACAGTTGCCTGGCCTTGTCGAGCGTTCTGGACCGAGCCCAAGTCGCTGCCGGCCCCGGTCCCATCCAGCGTTCGGGGCTCAGCCGCCGACTCCACCACTCGGTTCAAGAGCATGCATGCTGGCCAGAATCCTGCCCCAGTTGCGCTCGGGGGTGGTGGACCAGCGGAGAAGAGCAACAGGAACGAGGATGGAGCGCAGGACTATTGAGGCAGCTCGACCCGGATCCGGAACGGAATGACTCCGACGTTCTTGTCCTTCTGGTCGAAGGAAGGTCCATCGATGATGGTTGCCGGGCCATCAGCGTGCTGCGACATCATGAAGGAGCCACCCCCGTTGGCCGAGGTGTCGATGGGGCACACGTAGATAGGGTACTTGTCGATGTCGAACAGGGTAACCATGTAGATGGTCTTCTCCGGCAGCGTGACCTCGCCGATGAGGTCCTTGCCCATCGGCTTGTACGGTTCCACCGGAAGGAGCTTGCTCCCGATGCTGACGACCTTGTCGGGGGCGAACTTGCACCAGGCCTTGTACCAGGCGCCATCGGGGACTTCTTCGCACTCCATGTCGCTTCCTTTGAGGTAGCCGAGGTCGAACGGGATCTGGAGGTTGTAGAGCCCCCACATCCAGCCGGCCGTGAAGCTGGCAAGGACCATGTTCGCCTGGGGGAGCTCGAACTTCACGACGCAGGCGATCCGGTCCGGCTTGGGGTCCGGCTCGCTGGAATAGCCGTAGGCGGTCTCGGTCTTGCCGTCATCGTAGAGGATGTCAAGGCAGCCGTTGCAGAGGCCGCCACAGCCGTCGTCGCCGCATTCCTTCCCCTCGCACTGAGGGTCGCAACAGGCATCTTCGAAGCAGGCCTGCCCGTCGGAGCAGCACTGGCCCGCGCACTCGACGAACTCGCAGCCGCACTTGCCGTCCTGGCAGACGAGCTCGCCCTCACACGTGCCGCAGCTTCCGCCGCAGCCGTCGCTTCCGCACTCCTTCCCGTCACAGGCGGGCAGGCAGCAGGCTCCCTCTACGCACAGCTCAGCGGCAGCGCAGCAGGCATCACCGCAGACCATGTTGGGGCACTGACAGGTCCCCGCATCGCACGTCCAGCCTGAGCCGCAGGTGCCGCAGAAACCTCCGCATCCGTCCTCGCCGCAGTCTTTTCCATCGCATTGAGGGACGCATTCTTGGCCGTCTGCGGCCGTGTCGGTCCCGGGCACGAGGTCGCCGGGCGGAGTCGGGAGCTCTTCGCCGCCATCGAGGGGAACGATGTCCGCTGGGGAGCACCCTTCGCAGCTGCCCCAGGCGTTTCCGCTCTCGGCGCAGACCTGGACCCCCTCTCCTCCGCCGACGCAGTAGCATTTCTGCGTCTCTCCGGCGGTGCACCCGGAGTCACCGCCGCTGCCGCACCCCGCGCACAGAGTCGCCAACAGGCCTGCCACCAGCGTTGCTTTCATGGTTTCCTCCGCCGTGCGTGACGCTACGGCATGACAGTCGCATGATACCACAGGAACTTCGGGGTCACATCACCTTCATGTTCACGTCGGCGATGATGTTGGCTGCCGTATCGGCGCGGTCTGCCGCATTGGACAGGTGGCGATAGACCTCGCGAAGCTTCATGATCTCGAGGACGTCCTCGAGGGAGTTGACCTTCTGCTGGAACAACTCTGCAGTGGCCTGGCGATATAGCTTCTCGACGCGATTCTCGAGATGTTTGGCGCGCATGGCATGCTCGTTGGCCACTGCGCGATGCTCGAGAATTCGGGTGATGGCGAGGTGGATTTCCTTGCCTGCGTCTCTCAGAGCGCCGGTCATCTCGCCCAGAAACGGGCTGCTCTTGAGCTTGAAGAGCGACAGCTCGTCGACCGTGGTGTACGCATAGTCGAGCACGTCGTCGATGGCCCGGGAGAGGGCGAAGATGTCCTCCCGGTCGAGCGGCGTGACGAAGGTGCGGTTGAGCTCGTCGATGAGCAGCCGACGCTCCTCGTCTCCGCGCTCCTCGGCATCCTTCACGGCCTTGGCCGTCTCCTCGAGGGGCTTGCCGACGTAGCTCACCAGCCCTTCCAGTCCGGCGACGCACGCCTCCGCCTGGAGGATGAGGCGCTCGATGATTCGGTCCTTCTTCGGCTTGAGGGGATTGCTGAACCAGCTCATATCTGCACTCCTGCCAGAACCATGATGAACTTGACGACGAAGTAGGTTCCTGCGGCCACCAGGGCAGCCGCCGGGATAGTCAGCACCCAGGCAATGGCGATGTTGGCGCAGACCTGCCAGCGCACCTTGCGGGAGTTCTCCGAGGCACCGGCTCCCACGATCACGCTGGACACGACCTGAGTCGTGCTCACGGGACCACCGACCAGTGCCGCCCCGAGGATCACGGAGGCTGACGTGAACTGCGAGGTGAAGGCGTGGATGGGCCAGATCTTGTAGAACCCGAAGCCGAGCGTCTTGATCAGCCGCCAACCGCCCGTGGCCGTGCCTGCTCCGATGGCCATGGCGCTGATGAGAATGACCCACCAGGGAACGGAGAACTCCTTCTGAAAGCCCGTCGCCACCAGCCCCATGGCGATCATCCCCATGGTCTTCTGGGCATCGTTGGTGCCGTGGGACAAGGCCAGCGCACAGGCCGTGAAGAACTGGCCCGTTCGGAAGAAACGGTTGGCCCCGGGCCCGGCCCCGGTCGACACCAGGAATCGCAGGATGAAGCGCTGGATGATGAAGCCGAACACGAGACCGATGATGGGAGAGCAGAAGAGGGCAATGAGCACCTTCTCGAGCCCCTTCATCTGGATCGGTGCAAAGCCATGCTCGACCGCCACCGCACCGATGATGCCTCCGATGAGAGCGTGAGACGAGCTCGAGGGAATGCCGAGCCACCAGGTCAAGACGTTCCACACGATGGCACCGACCAGCGCCGAGATGACCACGGCCACGGTGACCGTCTCGCCGGAGACGACGTCATGGCCGACCGCCTTGGCAACGGCAACGCCGAACAGGAACGGTCCGACCATCTCGCCAATGGTGACGATGGCCAGGGCCCGCCTCGCCGAGAATGCCCGCGAGGAGATCATCGTGGCAACGATGTTGGAGCTGTCGTGGAAGCCGTTGAGGAAGTCGAAAATGATGGCGGCCACGATGAGCACAATCAGCGAGACGAACATCAGGTCACCCCGTCCAGCAACGCAAGAGACGTTCTGTCAGCTTACCTTGGGTGCCCTTGCGGAGCAATAGGAAAAATCGACAAAATGCGTTTGAGGGCGGGGCGATGACTTTCAATCATTGCGCACGGTTCGACGCGTGGAGCTTGAGGTCTCCCAATCGCGGCCACTGTTTCCCTGTGTCTCCGGGGGCAGCCTTCCTACTCCACCTTGCCCCCGATCTTCTTGAGGTCCTTGTCGAGCTGCTCCGGGGTGATGTCGATCCCTGTGGCGGCCGGGGTGAACTCGACCTTGGAATCCCAGTCCGAGAAGATGCGGTCAGGCTTGCCATTGGCGGCCAGATGGCGGTCGAGAGCGGCCAAGCCGTCCAGGGCCTTGCCGTAGGCACCGGCGTGGTCCCACTTGAGGGCGAGCTTCGTGGCCTCGACATAGTCTGCGACGGCCTGCTGGAAGTCGGCATCTGCGGTCTCGTAGGTGGGGTCGGTCTCAGTGAGGATCTCGTACAGCGCCACGATCTCACGGCGGGCGAAGATTCGCTGGAGCATATGGATGGTCCCCGTTCCCATCTTGTGCGTCATGTAGGAGTTGGCATCGATGGGGAAGTCGCGGGAGCCGGGCTCGGTCGAGTAGAAGGGCATGGAGGCCTCTTCGTCGGTCATCTCGAAGGTCTCCTTGAGATCCCGGTGCCTGCGATAGTCGAAGCCGTTCTCCATGCCCAGGTACGGGCTGTCGAAGATCACGGTCGTCTGGTGCTTGTAGCCGATGTTGTGCTGGATGCTCTCCGCAAACTGGTAGCTTGCGAACTCGCGTGAAAGCTCCGTCGCCGCCGAGTCGTCAAGCGTCTCCTTGAGCCAGAACGGGAACCCGGTCGCCCATGGATGGAAGCGGCCGAAGACCATGTCGAACAGCTCGGGGGCGCCGACGTCGATGAGCTGGCCGACCTCAGGAATGGCCTGGAGCATCTCGTGGAACGGCTTGGGATCGAGAATCCATCGAAGCGTCTTGACCGGCGACGGCGTGTAGGTCCAGTCTACGACGAACACCTCCCACCAGAGGCAGTAGGCGTCGGACCAGGCCATGAGGTTCGGCCCGACCGGGCCTCCGAAGATCTTCTCCATCATCTCGTTGACCTGCTCGCACGTGTAGCCGAACTGCATGGCCATGATGCAGATGAGGTCGCCGGTGTTCGTAGTCCAGCCCCCCAGCGTCCCGTCGAACTGCTTGTGCGGCGTAAGGAAGAAGATTCCCGGCACGATGAACGGCTTTCCTGTCTCGTGGTAGGGCGCGGCAAACGGGCTGTAGTCCAGCGGCTTGCCCTTGGCATCCTCGCCCCCGAAGTAGGCCGCGAGCTTGGCGGCCAGGTAGGTCTGCATCCCCGGAAGCCCCGAGATATCGAAGTGCTGGTGCCAGTCCATCGTGAACTGGTTCCATGTGCCGTTGTTGGCCATTCGGTTGACGTAGGAGTGCATGGGGTAGCCCGCTTCGGTGATCAGGTTGTCGATGAGCACCTTGCGAATCTCGCCGGGAGGCACCCAGTTGTAGCGCTGGACTGTGAGGTTGGCGAGCGGGTTGGCCTCGCGGATCGAGTCCTCGACTGTGGTCCAGTCGATGACGTCCTTCTCCTCGTACTCGGGTTCTCCATCCGTGTACTCGCGGAGGTCGACGACGACGATGCGCACGTCCACCTTCTCACTCCACCAGAACGGGAAGGATGGAACGTTGAAGGCGTGCCGCCACAGTCGGTACCAGTCGAACTCGATGCGCTCGGTGTTGTCGAGGCAGACCTTGAACTTCTGCTCGTCGAGGTAATAGTGGGACGCGGGGTAGGGAGGGATCTCTTCGCAGTCGGCCATGTTCAGACCGAGGTCCTGGATGCCCTCGATGAAGTAGATTCCGTCGCTTTCGTAGCCGCCCCAGCGGGTATTGGGGAACAGTCGCCATGCCCCCCCCTCTGCGTCCCACTCTCCATTGAGGAAAGCGAAGTGCATCCAGATGGGCACGTCGTGGGGTGTGAGTCCTTCCGCCGTCTGCATCGCCTCGGGCCACTCGTCCAGGCGAACGTTGAAGTTGTAGCCGGAAAACCCCCTCTCCTTGCCGTACTCCTCCTCGATGAAGTAGTAGCTGTACGCGGACTTCTCGTAGGCCTTGTTGGCCGTGACGACGACGACCATCTCGTTGGGATCGTGCGGGTACTGCTCGCGGGCCCAGGCCAGCCCGTCGTTGGCGTTGAGCAGCGTCCACTCGGTCCCGGCGGCTTCCTGGAGCTTCATCTTGCGCTTATCGACCGCCGCATAGAGCTGCGAGAGGTCGGCGAACTCGATCGTGACGTCGGAGACCCCGTACCGCATGTCCTTCCAGATGTGGGGCATGAACGTGGCCCCGGGGTAGGGCGCTTCCGACGAGAAGACGTGCTCCGCACTGTAGTAGAGGATCTGGGCCACGTCCTGCCAGTCGTCCCACCAGTCGGTGGTTGCGGTCAGCGTGGTGTAGTCGTCCGCCTCCCGAAGCTCGCGGGTGAGGACGTAATCCTCGAGCGCACCGACGTCGACCTTGCCCTCGTAGAGCTTGTCGAAAACGAAGCGAACCTTCTGAGTGATCTTGCCTGCGTGAAGCTCCTTGAGAGGCTTTACCTGCTTCGGAAGCGGAACGTCGTCGACGGCGTCCGAATGGGCGATGTCATCCCCGACGTCGAAGGCGGCATCTCCAGGCAGGTCGGTTGCCCCGGCAGCATCGGCTCTGTCTTCCTTACCGCCGCAGGACGGCAGGGACGTCAGCAGCCAGCAGGCCAGGCAGGCCAGAGCAAGACGGACGCCACGCGCACCGAACCGGATGCGAGATTCCACGATACCCTCCATGTCACCCACCATGCTCAACTCCCGGCGAGATGCAGGATGCCCCCGCCGAATGCTTCCAGGAACGCTCTGAGCTCGGCCGACGGCTCCAGGCCGGACAGCCGCACGGGGATGGACTCCGGGATGCCCCCTTGAAGCTCGAAGGCTCGGGCGAGAACCCGGTTCGACTCGATGCCCTTGGCATACTCATGGAAAGGGACCGGCGTGTACAGCTCCGGATCCCGGTCGCCCCACGGTGCGCCGTATCGTGCCGGGACGAGCACATCCAGCAGGAGCCGATTGGCCTTGTCCGCCTGATCCGGCCCATACGTGGCGAAGAGCCCTTCCGCTGGTGGCGTGGCCGCGTCCATGAACGCCAATGAGGCGGTCGCCAACGCGTCATGCCGCGTCAAATTGCTCGAGGCAATCACGATGACCGGGTCGGCCTCCGCTACGGTGCCCTGGTCGGGTCCCATGTCGAGGAGCACCTTCTCGGCCGCGGTGATCACAAGGCGGTGCTTGTCCGCCAGCGGGGAGGAGAAGTTGAGCTCCGCCAGCTTCTCATGGAGGGTTTCGCCCTGGAAATGCAGGAGGTAGCGGCTGTCATCCCTCAGCCAACCGATGGCGCACTTGTGTCCCAGGGAGCAGCCGGCGATGAGGTGCGAGCTGAGTCGCGGCAGGGTCACGACGTGGTCGACCTCGTTCAGGACGGATGCCAGGAAGGGACCTTCGCTCCAGTGCGATCCGGGGACTGCGGTCATGTCGGCGGCGAAGTACCCCTGCTCGTAGCCATGCTCCTCGAAACACCACGGCGTCGCGCCGGATTCCTCAATGGCGGCCAGCAGCCCGTTCTTCTTCATCATCTCACGGGTGGAGCCGGTGAGCTTGCCGCTCCGGTCCAGCCGAACCCAGGCGATTCCGGACTGGTCTCCGGCAAGGACCTCGCCCGCACCTCGGGCCAGCAGCTCGGCGCACACGGCTTTGACCGCCGTTGGGCTGGTGACGGCAGGATGCGCGTTGCCTGAGTTGCAGGACAGCTTCACGAAGACACGGTCTCCGGGGTTGAGCCAGGACCAGTCGAGGCCGGCGCACACTTCCCGGAGGGAATCCAGGATGGCTGGCCCCGGAGGAAGAAGCGCCAGGAGAACCTCTTCGGAGCCTCCCTGTCGAACATCGACGGCGTCCACGGGGAGGGCCTCGGGAAGGGACAGACCATCACCGCACAACTCGCCTCCGGCTCGGCTGTCCGCGGTACCGCCCGCACTGCCGCATCCGACCACGGCGGTACCGGAGGCCAGCAACGAAAGATCGCGAAGGAACCGGCGCCTGGAAATCTGTCTCATCGTACCTGCCCTGGAGTCACCAAGTCATACCCTACGCCGGAGCCCGAAGGTGTTCAAGCCCGAAGAAGACTGCAAGCCAACCGGGGTGTGCGCAAAGCTCAAGCCTCTTGCTCACGGCAGCCAGGGCGGTAGAATGTGCCTAAACCTCGACGGAGGTCGATGCTCGTGCCTGCTTGGATTGCGGCAGCCCTCCTGGGCTTGGCTCTCACATGCTGCGGCGGCAGCGGTGCTTCAGACACCGTGGGCCAAACCGTTGACTCCAGCGCGGACTGTGCCGATGACGCCGATGGGCTGCTCGAGGGTCCTGAAGTATGGTCAGCGGACATGCCGGAGCCGCTTCCGCCGGAGAACCCCTGGGAGCCGGACTGTACGGGCGGGGATGCCTGGTACACGACGCAGTACTTCAATACCGTTGTAGCCGCAAGGGACGAGGCCGGACGGAAGGTGGTGATCGCGGCAGGCCGCCACGGCAAGTACTTTCCCTACTTCCAGAAGGATGCTCCCTGGGACAATGTGCTGGTGCTGCTGGACGGGCACGGCTACCGGGCTTTCGGAGAGCAACTGGAGGGGCTGGCCCTGGGACTGGACGAGGAGCGGGGCGGGGTGCGCCTCTTCTTCAA
Organism: uncultured Myxococcales bacterium; assembly: GCA_903895725.1. Lineage (GTDB taxonomy): Bacteria > Myxococcota_A > UBA9042 > CAIXZC01 > CAIXZC01 > CAITUV01. The sequence continues at coordinate 415,189 of CAITUV010000043.1, forward strand.
TGGAACGGCGGTTCCCCAGGAGATCGGGGCTGGAAGCGGCTTGCCTGGAGATGAGGGAACAGCAGTCAGCGTGCTCCTCGATCTGCGTCTGCACGCTGTCTTCCACGCGGATAAGTTCCTGGGAGTCGATGTGGGTGCGGGGGATGGCATGCCTCCTCCTGGAATCACGCTGCGGCCGGTGTTTCTGAGTATGGGGGGCGATGCTCAAGCCGAAGGCGGGCTCCCGACCGGCGGGGTGGTACGAATCGGGGACGCGGGCGACCTCGTTCCCACCCACGCAGCGGGGGAGCTGGAGGTCAGCACCATCTCCTACTTCAAGGATGCCTCGGGTGCGTTCCGGTACGACTACCTCTGCGTTGCCTCGTGTGCGGGCGAAAGCAGCGAACCGTTCGCATTCGTCTTGTTCGAGGGGCACGCTCTCCATGCGGAAGGCCCGGGCGGTGAGATGTTCGAGAAGCTCCTCTCGGGAGCCATGAAGTGGCAGTTCAGTCTGACCGATGACGGGCTTGAGGAGGAGAACGCCTTCGGGGTTCCCGGGGATCTGGTGCTCGGCGGCGGGGTCGTGTCGGCCGCTCATGCCGAAGACGTTGCCCTGGGAATCATGACACGCGAGTTGGTCTGCACCGAGGATCTGGGGGCGTGCGGGCTTCGAGAACGCGTGAAATAGAAGGGAGGTCGGGATGAGGAGAAAGGGCATCTGCCCTTGCATGGCATGGGTCGCGGCAGTCGCTCTGTTTCTGGGCGGGGCCTGCACTGGGAGCAACGGTGCGGCGGACGTGCCCTCAACGCCCGACCTGCCTGCGCCGGGCGATGTCGAGGGCTCCGACCTGCCTGCGCCGGGCGATGTCGAGGGCTCCGACCTGCCTGCGCCGGGCGATGTCGAGGGCTCCGACCTGCGTGCGCCGGGCGATGTCGACGGCTCCGACCTGCCTGGGCCGAGCGATGTTCCGGGGGCCGACCTGCCCGCACCGAGCGAAGTCGAGGGCTCCGACCTGCCTGGGCCGGGCGATGTTCCGGGGGCCGACCTGCCTGGGCCGGGCGATGTCGTGGGCTCCGACCTGCCTGCGCCGAGCGATGTTCCGGGGGCCGACTCGTCCGAACCTTGCGGAGAGTGCGAGGCACCGCTCGTATGCAAGGAGGGGCAGTGCGTCGCTGTCGAATGTTGGGACGGCAACGACGTTGCGTGGGACGGGTGCAACGAGGGCAAGATCGCCGAGTTCAAGATCAACCAGTTCTGGGTCGGGGCTCAGGCCCATCCGGCCGTGGCAACCCGAGCGGACGGCTCGTTCGCAGTTGCCTGGCAGGGGAACGGCGAGGCCGACAACCACGGCATATCGCTTCGATTCTACGATGCACAGGGAGACTCGAAGACGCCAGAGGTGCCCGTCAACACGACGACATTCGGAGATCAGGAGCACCCCGGCATTGCAGCTCTGTCTGGAGGAGACGTGGTGGTTGTCTGGAATGGCTTCGGCGAGGAGGACGACCACGGCATCTACATGCGCCGATTCGGAGGGGACGGGGAAGCTTTGGGCGGACAGGAAGCGGTCAACACGTTCATGCAGAAGGCGCAGGAGGGGGCAAGCGTCACGGCGCTCGACGGGGGTGGATTCGTCGTTGCCTGGGCCAGTCTCGGGAAGGTCATGTTCAATCATGAAATCTGCGCCCGAATCTACGCTGCGGACGGGACGCCGGTCAGCGATGAAATCCTCGTCAACCTGGTCCAGGACAACGACCAGCAAAGCCCCGTGGTGACGGGCGTGGCAGGAGGGGGCTTTGCCGCCGCATGGACGAGCAAGCCCCAGGACGGCAGCGACTATGGTATCTTTGCCCGCCAATTTGACGGAGGGGGGATCGCACTGGGCGACGACGTGCAAATCAACAGCTACGTGCAGGGATTGCAGTGGACCCCATGGATGGTCTCTCTTGCCGGAGGAGACTTCGCCGTGGCCTGGGACGGGGAAGGGGCGCACGACGATTGGGGGGTGTCGGGGCGGGTTGTGGACGAAGCGCTGAAGCCCGTCTCGGAGGAATTCGGCATCAACACGATCACCGCGGCGGATCAATATGGACCGAGGATGGCCGCCCTGGTCGACGGGAGGTTTGTGGTGGCCTGGGAGAGCTTCACGGAGGCCTACGTCGACCCCGATGCAGAGGGGGATGTGTTCCAACGCGTGTACAATGCGGACGGTTCGCCCGCAACGTCGGCGGACAAGCCTATCAACACGTGGAAGTACGACGGGCAAGGGGACCCTTCCGTGGCTCCGTTCGAGGACGGAGGCTGGATCGTGGTCTGGTACAGCTTTGCGCAGGATGGAGACGAGCGGGGGATCTTCGGCCAGCGCTTCGACAGCTCCGGCGCCAAGATCCCGTTGTAGGCCGCGCTCCTGTGCGTCGGCTTGACGCGGGACCGGAATTGGAACATGATCTGTGCAACTGTGCGGGCTTCTCCGCGTTTGGAGGTTATGCCATGACCCGTTCCATTCGAGCAGTGTTGTTCTTCGTGCTGGCTTGTGGCTGGGCCTTTGCCGGCCTGTCCTGCGACAGCGGCGGCGGTGGGGGCAATGAGGGCAAAGATGCCGTTGCAGACACAGCGGGAGTTGATACCGCTGTTCCGGGCAATGACACGGAGGGCCCCGGCGTCGATGTGGTCCCGAGGGACGACCTGGTCACGCCGAGCGACCTGTTGCCGCAGGACAACGTCGCCCCGCAGGATATCGTTGCCCCGGAGGACAACGTGGTTCCGCCCGAGGATCTGGCTGTTGCGGACGTCCCCGAGGAGAAGGTCGAGGAGCCGGCGGGGAATCCCGGGCACACCGAGAGCATGAGCGGCGTCATGCACAAGCCGGGCAAGAACGACCCACTGAAGAACTGCGTCGGCTGCCACGGAGCGGATCTCAAGGGCGGCGGCGGACCGAGCTGCTACATGTGCCACAATTCGAATGACCATACCAAGAGCGAGGACGGTGTGATGCACAAGAGCGGGTCGACGTCCACGTGCAACGCGTGCCACGGCCCGAACAACAGCGGCGGCCTCGGGCCGGCGTGCAAGAAGTGCCATTGAAAGCCATCACCCCCCTCGAGTGATTCCTCACCCCCTCTCTGCAGGTGAGCCATGGGACGCACCGGACGACCACGCCTGACGATGCACGTGGTGCGCCGGGCGGCTCAGCTCTCGATCGTGGTGGCCAGCCTGGTCACCGGGTATCGCTTCATGGCGGGGCTGTCTCTGACGTCGATCGAGCGATACTGCCCCATGGGGGGGCTGGCAACCAGCTACTCTCTGGCCAGCGAGGGTCAGTTCAGCTGTGCGACCGGCGAGATGAACTTCGCCATGTTGCTGGCCCTGGTCCTTCTGGCAGTGGTTGCGAGGAAGGCCTTCTGCTCATGGCTGTGCCCGGTGGGGACCGTCAGCGAGATTCTTGGGATGGCGGGTGCCTGGCTGAGCGGGCGGTCACGCAGTTCGCGGGGTGGGGCGGGTTGCCTCTCGTGCTATGAGCCGCCACGGAAGGTCGATCGGTGGCTCAGGCTGGCGCGCTTCGTGGTTCTGGCCGTGATTCTCGGTGCCACGTTCAGGACCGCAGAGCTGGTGTTTCGACCGTTCTGCCCTTACTACGTCATGTTCAGCTTCCACGGGCACGACGTGCAGGTGTGGAGCTACTACCTGCTGGGCATTTTCATCGTGGGCGTAGTCGCTATTCCCCTGATCTGGTGCCGCTATCTGTGCCCCCTTGGGGGGGCCATGTGGCCGTTTTCGAGGTTCGGTCTGCTGCGGGTGAGGCGGTCGGAGGCTCTTTGCACCAACTGCCGCCAGTGCGATCGCGTGTGCGGGCACTCCATTGAGGTATCGACCGCGGGCGACGTGCGCTCGGGGGAGTGCACGATGTGCCTCGAGTGCGTGTCGGCCTGCCCGGCCTCGGGCGCACTCACGTTGGCTGTGCCCCGAAGTCGAAGGGCTCTCCATTGGCTGGTTGTTCCCCTGGTCGTCCTGTCCGCCGTGGCATTCGGATATGCAGGAGGCAACCTGTTCGCCCTGCCATCGTTTGCCCGAGACTACAGCCCTCTGTCTGAGGCGACAAAGCCCGCGGAGGTGAGATTCGTGGTCCGCGGAGTTCGTTGCGTGGACACGGCCAAGCTTGCAGCGAGCGTGTTCGAGGGTGTACCTGGGGTGGTGTCGTTCGTGGCGTATGCTTCGCGTGGGGAGGTCGTGGTGACCTACGACGCGGGCAGGACCGACATCGGCCGACTGGTCAAGCGGCTCCAGGGTCCCGTTTACATGGAGGCGAGCGGGGAATTCGTCTTCCGGGTTTTCCACGTGTTGTCCGTCGACGGCGTCGAGGTAGCACCGTCGAACAAGGTTTCAGAACAAGGCAATGGAGGGAAGCAATGAGGTGGAGCATCGTGACCCTGTGGGTCGTCGTTGGACTGGCGCTCGGGTGCGCACAGAAGCAGGGGGACCAGACCGGGACCGAGGGAAAGGCTCCGGCTGCCGCGCCAGGCGAGGCGGCAAAGCCGGCCGAAGCGGGAAAGCCGGCCGAGCAGCCTGCGGCAGGAGCTGAGGCGGGAAAGCCGGCCGAGCAGCCTGCGGCGGAGGCTGAGGCGGGAAAGCCGGCCGAGCAGCCTGCGGCGGAGGCTGAGGCGGGCGAGGAGTCTGTTCCGGGCGTCCCCGAGCTCAAGGTGGCGACCTACGAGATTCCGAACTTGACCATGGATCTTGCCAAGCAGCTCACGTTGGCCCTATCCGAGAATGAGGGGGTGGTGGCGGCCAAGAGCGACGAAGCGGCCGGTCTGTTCATGGTCACCTATAGCGCAGGCTGCCCCTACGGCATCCTGTCCGCACTGCAGGGAGTCGTTCCGGAGGCGAAGCTGAAGGGAGTGGCCACGCGAGAAGGCGGCGCTCCGGTGCAGAGCGGTTGCGGCGGTTGCCCGAAGAAGGATACCTGCGGCGGGACGCACTGAGGCGTCTTGCTTCGACGCTGCGAGTGCGAGTCAGTCTGGTCCTGAGCGGACCGCTCGAAATCACGAAAGCCAGCGGGCGACGTCCTTGGCAAAGTAGGTGAGGATGATGTCCGCACCCGCCCTGGTGATGCTCGTGAGCATCTCCAGAGTCACCCGCTTCTCATCGATCCAGCCGTTGGCCCCGGCGGCCTTGACCATGGAGTACTCCCCGCTGACGTTGTAGGCGGCCACCGGTGCGGTGAAGGTGTCCTTGACGGCCTTGATCACGTCGAGGTAAGCGAGAGCGGGCTTGACCATCACGATGTCGGCCCCTTCCTGGAGGTCGAGGTCGACCTCGGCCAGGGCCATCCGGACATTGGCAGGGTCCATCTGGTACGAGCTTCGGTCACCAAATGCCGGAGCGCTTTCCGCTGCGTCGCGGAAGGGACCATAGAAGCCGGAAGCGTACTTGGCCGCGTACGACATGATGGGGATATGAGTGAAGCCGGCATCGTCCAGGGCGGATCGGATTGCGGCCACCCTGCCGTCCATCATGTCCGAAGGGGCGATGAGCTCCGCCCCGGCTTCGGCTTGGGACACTGCGGTCCTGGCAAGGATGTCGAGGGTGGGATCGTTGAGGAGGCGGTCGCCCTCGATGACTCCGCAGTGCCCGTGGCTGGTGTACTCGCACAGGCAGACGTCGCCGACCACGAGCATGCCGGGCACCTGCTTTCGGATGGCCCGCATGGCCTGCTGGACGATGCCCTTGGGGGCATGCGCCTGAGAGCCGAGCGGATCCTTGTGGGCCGGGATGCCGAACAGGATGACGGCCTTGACTCCGCACTCCTGGAGCTCCTTGCACTCCCGGACGAGGCTCTTGAGAGAGTGGCGATACTGGCCGGGCATGGAGCGGATCTCCTCGGGGCGGCTCAGCCCTTCGACGACGAAGAGCGGTGCGATGAGACCGTCCACGCGGATGTGAGTCTCACGGACCATTCCCCTGACAGCGGCATTCTCCCGCAACCTCCTCATTCTCACGATCGGAAACATGGAACCCTCCTCAGTGGATGCAGCACAGTCGGCATCGAGCCGGCAATCGAAAGTCCTCTCACGCCGGAGCGGAAGAGCGGCGAACCGCGGCCCGAACCCGGGCCAGCAGCTCGTTCATGTCAAACGGCTTGGTCACATAGTCGTCGGCACCGGAATCCAGGGCGGTGACCTTGGATTCGAGCTCCCGTCTCGCAGTCATCATGAGAACGGGGATCTTGAGTCCCATGGAGCGAATTCTCCGGAGCGCCTCGTCCCCCTGGATACCGGGCAACATGATGTCGAGAAGGACGACATCCGCGGTCTCGCGTGACAGGTACTCGAGAGCGGGCTCTGCGCGGTCGAAGGCCACGACGTCAAAGCCACCCCGCTTCAAGTTGAGGACCACCATCGTGGAGATGAGCTTCTCATCCTCGACCAGGATTACCCTCGCCATGAGCCAGCCTCCCAGAATGCAATCACGAACCGGGAGCCCTTTCCGGCCCCCTCGCTCGATGCCGTGAGATTGCCGCCCATCTCGCGAATCAGGCGGCGCGAGATGTGCAACCCCATTCCGGTCCCCCGTCGAGCCGACGAGGATTCCCCGTCGAGGCGGCGGTAGGCCTCGAAGATAGCCTCGGCATCGGCCGGGGGAAAGCCAGGGCCGTTGTCGGCCACCGTGACTGTCACCCGCTCGCCGACCCGCTCGACGAGGACGGACAGGACGAGCCCGTCACCGCAGTACTTGACCGCGTTGTCGACGAGGTTGTCAAGAACCATGCGCAGTCCCCCGGCGTCCACCATGACCTCGGTATCCGAAGGGCACGCGATCTGAACGTTGACCTGCTCAGGCCGGATCTGCAGACCAGCCCGGTCGAAGTACCCTCGAACGAGGTCAGGAAGCGCCATCCGAGCAGGTCGCATGGCATAAGCACCTCTCGACAGCCGTTGCCCGATGAGAAGGTTCTCCGCGAGCATCTCCTGCCGGTCGGCCTCCCTCAAGCCCATCTCGAGCAGAGGGGCCAGCTCCTCCCGGGTGAACTCCTGGGTCTGGAGCGTCTGGAGGAGAGCCTTGATCCCCGCGATGGGAGTCTTGATCTCATGAGTCACTCGGCTCCAGAGCTCCTGGAGCTCCTGCTGGGAGCGCTTCTCGGTGGCCAGGAGCCGGTAGAACATCCCGGCTATGGCGAGGACGAGCACCACGGAAAGAACGGCCTCGCCGGCCACCATGGCGGCAGTCCGTCGATACTCGCGGTCGAGAGCATCCAGAACATCCGCCTGGGGAACGATGCAGAGCTCCTGGTGGAAGGGGGACAATGCAATCTGCAGCCCCGACTCAGCGTCTGAGCACGCCACGACGTCGAGGCCCTCCCCTTTGGGAATGACGCCGGCCAGGGCCTTCGAATCCTCAACGTGCCCGAGGAGGGACGAGTAGATCTGCATCCTCAATTCGATGAGGGAGTAGCGGTCCTGGTGGGTCCTCTCGATCGACCTCCAGAGAAAGACTCCCCACCAGGCGACGAGGAGCGCCAGGAGGAAGAGCGAGCCGCCAAAGACCAGGTGATACCGGTGAGTCGAAGTCCAGGTCAGGGCTGCCACGAGGCGCGGGGAGGTTCGACGGGGCGAGCTCATGCGATTGCCGCCAGCTCCTCCTTCATCGCACGAGCCAGGCCCAGGACCTGGTCCCGCGTGTGTGCCGTCGAAACGAACCCGACTTCCAGTGCTGACGGCGGGAAGTAGTAGCCGCGCTCCAGCAGCTTCCAGAAGATGGAGTTGAACCGCTTCACGTGCGTGCGGTCGATGGTGGCCGTGTCCCTCGGGAAGGCCCCTTCAGCGAAGTAGGGCCACAGCACCGAGCCGACGTTGAGCCCCTTGACCCAGGCGGGAGCTCCGTTGGAAAGCTCGGCAACGAAAGCCTCACCGTGTGCGGCGAGGGCCTCGTAGGGCGACTCGTCACGCAGGATACGCAGGGTAGCCGCTCCGGCCGCCAGCGAAACCGGGTTGCCGGAGAGGGTTCCCGCCTGGTACACCGAGCCGACCGGTGCCAGCACATCCATGATGTCGCCCGGGCCGACGATGGCTCCGACCGGCATACCGCCGCCGATGATCTTCCCCAGTGTCACCAGGTCGGGGCGGATGCCGACCATCTGGCCGTAGCCGCCGAAGCGGAGGCGGAAGCCGGAGATGACCTCGTCGAAGATGAGCAGCGCTCCGTTGGCCCGAGTGATTTCCCGGAGGAACTCGAGGAACTCGGTCCGCTGGAGAAGCAGACCGTTGTTGGCCGGCATGGGCTCGATGATCACGGCAGCGATCTCTTTGCCGTACCGGTCGAACAGCGCCTCGACTGCGGGCCGGTCGTCCAGCGGAGCCACGAGCGTCGTCTCCGCGATGCCCGAGGGGACGCCGCCGGAATCGGCAATGGCGAGCGTGGCGAGCCCGGAGCCAGCCTTGACGAGGAGGCCGTCGAAGTGACCGTGGTAGCCCCCGTCGAACTTGATGATCCGCTCACGGCCGGTCTTGCCGCGGGCGATGCGCAGCGCGGTCATTACGGCCTCCGTCCCGGAGTTCACGGCGCGGACGCGCTCGTACTCGGGGAAAGCCTGCAGCACCAGGTTTGCGAGGGTGATCTCCCCCTCGTGAACCGCACCGTAGGAAAGGCCGCGACCCGCTGCATCGCGGACGGCAGCAACGACTTCGGAGCGGGCGTGGCCAAGAATGAGGGGGCCCCACGACATGCAGAAGTCCACGTAGCGGTTGCCGTCCGCATCGGTGAAGGTGGCGCCCTCTGCGCTGGCGACATAGACGGGAGTGCCTCCGACGGCCTTGAATGCTCGGGCCGGGCTGTTGACCCCACCGGGAATCTTCGTGCGGGCCTGCTCGAAAAGCTCCTTGGACCTGGTATTCTTCATGCTCCAACCTCCGTGAGTATGCTGAAAACACATTGGGCAACGGATTCAGGCTCCTGGTTGACGGTGACCCGCACGAGGCGGCATCCGATCTCCCGAAGCCGGGCGGCAGTGGTCTTCCCGAAGGCCACTGCCCATGCGCAATCCAGAAAGGACGGATTGAGGCCAAAGAAGCGGTCGGCGATGGACGGGCTGGCCAGCACGACCAGTAGCGTACGAGAGGGGAAACCTTCGGGCACCGGCGGCAGCGCCAGCGGCTCGAGCTTCGGCTCCTCGTTCCGGTAGACGACGGCCTCGATGACCTCCATCCCCGTCGCTCGAAGCCTGTCCTGGAGCACTCCCACCGAGAGGTCTCCTCGAAACAGAAGGACCCGATCCTGCGGGTGCAGCGTGGGGATGAGCTCGTCGGCAAGGCCGTCTGCTGACCGTGACTCCGAGACGACGTCCGGGCCGCGGCCAAAGCGCTCAAGCACGGCCCTTGCCGTTGCCGCCCCGACCGCTGCGAGTCGGCACTTCGAGAGTGATGCCACCACCTCGGGGGTCAGGCTCCGCACGGAGCGGCGGCTGGTGAAGGCCACCAGCTGAACGTCTTGGATCATCACACCGACCGGGAGCATGGAGGGCTCCCACGGCAGGGTCTTGGTCGTGAGGCACGGGTATTCGACTACGGTCAGGCCGACTTCGGAGAGTCGACGGGACAACGGTGCGTTGTCTTCGGGCTCTCTCGTCAGGACCACAAGGGCCATTCCGGTCGGCACCATCAAAGCAGCGTCCCCTCAGAAGTCAGCCGTGCGGGGCGGCGAAGCGCCTCGGGCTGGGCCACGCGCAAGGGGATGAAGGACTCGATGTCCCTTGGAGAGAGAGCCGCACATTGCTCCCGAGGTCCTTCGAAGGTCATCTGACCCCAGCCAGCCTCGCCGCGGTCGATTCCGATACGAACCCGCCATCCGCCTTCCACCGGAGCGGCGAGGGCACCAAAGGCGGTGTGGCAGCCTCCCTCGAAGCGCACCAGGAGATCCCGTTCCAGCTTCACTGCCGCGTGGGTTGCGGCATGGTCGATAGCCCGCACGGCGGCGGTTGCCTCGGCGTCGTCGGAGCGGACCTCCACGGCAACGGCCCCCTGGCCCGGGGCGGGCAGCCAGACTTCGGCGTTCATCTCGAACACGGACAGGCCCCTGAGGTCCAGGCCGAGCCGCTCGACGCCGGCACGGGCAAGGAGGACTGCGCCGTACTCCGCGGTGGCGCACTTGCGCAGACGGGTGGGCACGTTTCCGCGAATCAGCGCAGGACGCGCCTGCGACCCGTAGAGGCGGACCAGTGCCTGCCGCCTCAGGGAGCCCGCCCCGACGATGCAGCCTTCTCGCACCGGGAACAGTGCGTTGGCATCGAGCCAGTCGGGGTGGACGATGAGCAGGTCGCTCACCGGAGCTCGTTCGAGGCAAGCTGCAACGAGCAGACCGGGGGGCTGGCTGGTCGGGAGGTCCTTGAGGGAGTGGACGGCAAGGTCCACCTCTCCGGAGAGCAGACGCTCTTCGATCTCCTTGGTGAAGAAGCCGGTCTGGGCACCCCCTTGCAGGGGGATGTCCCGGAACCGGTCCCCACTGGTGACGATTTCGTGGATTCGGGCAGGGACCGCAAGCCTCCCCAGCACCGTGTTGGACTGCCAGAGAGCAAGGGCGCTGCCCCTGGTTCCGATTCGAAAGATTCTCGGCTCGTTCATGTTCACTCGTTGCTCCAGAAGTCGACGAGAGCGGAATGGAGCGAGTCGAAAACCTCGTTGGAGTACTCGACGACCAGCTCTCGCATGGCCTGGACGACCTTGGTCCTCTGCGATTCGTCGAGAAGGTCGGAGAGCCTTTCGTCCACGACCCTTCCAATCGTCTCCCGGGTGATCTCGATTCGCTTCTCCTGGACCCGTTTGAGAAGAGAAACCATATGACGCTCGAGGCAGAAACGCCGGAAGCGCTCGACCTGCTGAACGACTTCGGTCTCGAGCCCCTGGTCGGCATCGAGTGGCCCCGACGTGGCCAGAGTGGCCAGGTCGTCCACGCAGCGATACTGGATGCCGGGAAGCTCCACCACGGACTGGGCAACCTGTCGCGGGATGCCCACGTCGAGGATCAGCAGCGGCCTTCCTTCCGTGGCTTGCTGAACCATGTCGACACCGATGACAGGGGATGACGAGCCCGTGGCGAGTACTACCGCATCGGCCTGCGCAGCGACCGCGGGAAAGTCAGACAGAGGCTTCCACGTGGCCGCGTGTCTGTCCCCCACCGTTCGGTTCATGCGAACCACGGCAAGGTCTGCGTTGGTCTCGACGAAGTCGGCGATCTTCCGGCCGATTTCCCCCATCCCCACCACGAGAACCTGTTTCTTTCCGGGGGAGGGGGAGAAGTGCTTCTGGAGGTACTGTCCGACGAGGACGTGAATCCCTCGGGTTCGAGTGGAACGGAAGCCGAGTCGAAATGCCGTCTTGGCGATGCCGCCTGCGAAGCGGCCGATGCCATTGAGGATGCGCGAGGAGGTTCGCTCCGCCATGGCCGACTGGAGGCAATGCTGGAACTGGCCGGCAATCTCGGCCTCTCCGCTGGCCAGCGACTCCATGCCGGCCACCATGCGGAAGAGATGGAGTGCCGCTTCCCGTCCGGCGAACACGTTGATGCGCATCGGGGAATCGCCGTCGGCTCCCATCTCGGCCCATCGGGAGAGCATCTGGGCGCGCAGGAGCTCCCCAATCCAGGCAGGCTCCTCGGTGGCCACGATCCACTCGTTGCGGTTGCAGGTTTCGAGGGCCATGAAGCCTGCCGTGGGGTCCATCCTGCGGATGGCGTCGCTCAGCTCGACGCGCTGCTCCGGCGTGGTAACGAGCGCCCCCCGAAGGCTCGACGGAGCCGTGCGGAAATCGCATCCGACGACGACCAGGGGAATCTCGACCGGAGTCCGGCCGCTTCCTTCAATCGCTCCGTTTGCCGTTGCTGCCATGTTCCTCCAGGAATCTCGACGTGCCCCCAGCCGCGTCGAATCCGCTCTCCACCGCCTGCTCAATCCCGACCCCGGAAAGGTAGTTCCCCGCAAGGAACAGGCCTGGGACCCGCTCGAGCGCACGTCGGGCGTCGGCCATGCGCTCGGGATGGTCGGGCACGAGCTGGGGAATCGCGTGGGTATATCTCAAGATCTTGACCATGTCGGGGACGCCCGGATCCTCTCCAAGGACGCGGCGGTGGTCCTCCCGAACCAGAGCGAGGAGACGGTCGTCAGGAAGCTGCGCCACCTCGGGTGACAAGGCCCCGCCGTAGTAGGAAGCCATGAGCTGCTGGCCTTCAGGGGCGCGGTCTCCGAACAGCTGCGAGGGGAAGAGCGTGCCCAGGACGTTGAGCCCCTGGTCCCGTGGTACGAGGAAGCCGAAGCCGGACGGCATCGTGACGCGCCCGGTCGAAACGCTCCAGTGCACCAGGGCAACGGGGACCATGGGGACGCTGGAGATGGCCTGGGCAGCCGCGGGTGAAACGTCCGCAAGCAGCGCAGCGGCTTTCTGTGGCGGAACCGCCAGGACCAGCGAGCGGGCCTGGATCGTCTCGCCCTGGGCCGCAACCTGGAATCCGCCCGGAATCACGCGAATCGAGGTCGCTGCGCACGATGTTCGAAGGTGCTGGCCCAGCCGCGAGGACAGGTGTCCGGTGAGGGTGCCGAGGCCCCCCTTGAGGCTGAAGAGCCCCTTGCGCAGCGGCTTTCCTTCGGCCTTGTACCGGCGTCGCTTAGCCTTCATGTAGCGCATGGCCCCGCGGATCATGGAGCCCGATTCCTTCTCGAAGCCCCAGAACTTGGGAAACGCGGCCCGAGCCCCAAGGGTCCGGATGTCGCCCGCGTAGATCCCGGAGATGAACGGGGACATGATGTAGCTGGCGGCCTCGACTCCGAAGCGTCGCACGAAGAAGTCCCAGGCGGTATCGTCTTCGCGCGCTCCGCCCCGTACGAACGGCTCCATGGCCAGGCGCATCTTGGCACCGAAGCTGAGCAGAGGCGAGGTGAGGAAGCGGCCAGCGGACATGGGGAGAGCCATGAGGCGGCCGTTCCGGTAGATGTAGCGGTTCTCCGCAGCGGGAGATGCCGCAACCGCCTCGCCTTCGAGCCCCGCTGCATCCAGGAGCTTCCAGAGGTTCTCTGCGGACCCCATGAACGAGTGGGGCCCGCTTTCGAGCCGGTAGTCCTGGTGCGACAGGGTGTACACGTTTCCGCCGGAGCGCTCCTGCTGCTCGATGACCAGGACTTTGCGCCCGCCCCGAGTGAGCTCGAAGGCCGTAGTCAAGCCGGCAATTCCGGCACCGACGACGAGGGTATCGATCATCTCCACCCCCCAAACGACTTTTCTGCGGCGTCATGGGCCAGGGCAGCCAGCGCATCGGCATACTCGGGGCTGTCGCTCAACGTCCCCGATCGGGCGACCTCGACGAACCCTTCGTCGCACAGCTGCTCGTGCAGCTCGATGTCGAGGTCGAACTTCGTCTCGAGGTTCTCGGAGACGAAGGATACCGGTGCGACCACCAGCCTGCGAACGCCCGAGGCATGGAGGTCGGAAACCTCGTCCTCGACGGCAGGACCGTGCCACCGGCCGAATTTCACCCGGCTCTGGAACGCGAGCGACGAAGGAAGGTTGACGCCGCGTTCGTACAGCTCCCTGGCGACCGCTTCGATGGTCGACTTGACCTGAGAGATATAGGGGTCGCCGCCCTCGGTCAGCGACTCCGGAACTGAATGGGCGGTGTAGAGGACGTGAGTGCGCTCGAGGCTTTTGAAGGTGGAGATGGCCCGCTGTATCTGACTGGCCAGTCCCGCCACGAAGCCTGGATGAGAGAAATGGTCGCTGACGCCGGTCAGCTCGAGCCGGCCCGCCGCAGCCCGGGCGAAGTCGGCCAGCGACGATGCGGAAGTGGACGTGGAGAACTGGGGATAGAGCGGAATGGCAACGACCCGGGCCACCCCCGCCTTGCAGAGCGCATCGACCGCCTCATCCGCCGTCGGCCTGGAGTAGCGCATGGCGATCTCGACGGGGGCCCCCAGGCGAGCGACCACGAGGTCGCGCAGGCGAAGGGTCTCGGCAAGCAGGGGGGACGCTCCGCCGATCTGCTCGTATCGGTGGGCGACCCGTTCAGCCCTGCGCTTCGAAACGAATGCCGCCAGGGGACGCCGGAACAGCCTGCCCCCCGGCAGCCGGATGAGCATCGGATCCTCGAACAACCTGCGAAGATAGTCCCGAATCTCACCCAGGCTGGCAGGGCCCCCCATGGCAAGCAGTGCCACCCCCGTTACCCCGTTCCCCTCTGCCATGCACCACCTCAGATGACCTTGGAGTAGCGGGGCTCACCTTCGCCGCCGCGCATGTACTGGTCGAACACCATCGCGACGTTGCGGACGAAGAAGCGCCCCAGGTCGGTAACCGACAACGAATCCTCGCGCAATTCGACGAGCCCGTCTTCAATAAACGACTGCAGCGCGCTCAGCTCTCTCGCAAAATGAGATCGAAACACGATCCCGAAGCGGCGCTCGACGTCCCGCAGGTCCAAGTGGAAGTTACAGAAGAGATCGAGGATCACCTCGCGGCGGAGCCTGTCCTCCTCGGACAGCAGGAACCCGCGAGTCCACCGCATTCCCGTCCCCTGCACATAGCGGTCGATGTCCTTCTCGTTCTGCGCATAGGTGCCCCCCACGCTGCTGATCCCCGATGCTCCGAGTGCCACGAGATCCAGGCCGCGGCGAGTCGTGTACCCCATGAAGTTACGGCTGAGGGTCCGGGTTCGAAGTGCCTGGATCAATTCGTCATCTTCACGGGCAAAATGGTCCATGCCGACGTGCAGATAGCCGGCAGCGACCAGGCGCTCATACGCCTGTCCGAAGATCTCCATCCGCTCCGCCGGACCGGGCATGGGGAAAGGCTCCAGCTCCTTCTGATGGGGGCTGACCCAGGGCACGTGGGCATACCCGAACAGCGCAATGCGGCTCGGTGCCAATGCAATGATCTGCTCCACCGTCCGACCGAAGGACTCCGGCGTCTGCCTCGGAAGGCCGTAGATCAGGTCGAGGTTGACCGCCTTCATCCCCCGAGAGCCGAGGTGGCTCATCAGCGACGCGATGCGCTCGACCGGCAGAATCCGCCTCACCGCCTCCTGCACCGAGACGTCGAGATCCTGGACGCCGAAGCTGATTCGGTTGAAGCCGAGGTCCAGGAGCAGATCGATGTAGTCGGCATCCGCGGTTCTCGGGTCGAGCTCGATGGCCCGCTCACCCCGGGAGGTGAAGGAGAGACGGTCGCGCAGCGAGCGCAGGAGCCCTGTCATCTGGCTCAAAGTGAGATAGGAGGGCGTTCCGCCGCCCAGCGAGAGCTGCTCCACGGGCCGCGAGGAATCCACCAGTTCGAGCGACGCATCGAGGTGCTGGAGGACCGCAGCAATGTACCCGTCCACGAGCGAATCGGAGCAGCCGACCCGCGTGTGGCAGCCGCAATAGAGGCACCGCACTCGGCAGAAGGGAATGTGGATGTACAGGGAAAGCTCGCGGGGGCTGGAGGTGTTGCTCGCCTTCCAGCGCCTTGCAGCCTCGGCCTCATCGAGCGAGGGGACGAACTGCGGCGCAGTCGGGTAGCTGGTGTACCGAGGGGCGTTGGCCTGGTATCGAGCCAGGAGCTCAGCAGGTACCTGTCTCGGGCTCAACGGGATAAGGGGTTCGCTCATGGGGCCTCCTTGGCGCCCGGCCAGGTCGTCACCGCATCCACGAACGCCTCGATGCCGGCCAGGGGCGTGTCGGGCATCAAGCCATGGCCCAGATTGGCGATGTGGCCGCGACCTCCGGTCGAATCGAGAAGGCGTTTCACCTTGTCCCGAATCAGGGCCGGACTGCCGAAGAGGAGGGCCGGGTCCAAGTTCCCCTGGACGGGTAGCAAGCGTCCTCCCATTGCCGCCGCAATGCGGCTGCGGGCATCGGCCAGCTCGATTCGCCAGTCGATGCCGAGGACGTCGGCTCCCGTGGCTGCTGCGGGGGCGATATGGGGGGCGATCCCGTTGACGTAATAGATTGAAAAAGCACCAGCGCCCGCCAGGCTCTCCACGACCCGTGCCACGTACGGCGCGGCGAACTCCTTGAACTCCGCAGCGGCCAGATCGCCCGCCCACGTGTCGAAGAGCTGGAATGCGGTCACCCCCGCCTCGACCTGCATGCGCAGGTAGTCGGCGACGACCCGGGCAATCCGGTCCAGTAGCTGGTGGAAGCCCTCCGGGTCGGAGTGCATGAAGGCCCGAGTCTTCGTGAACCCCTTGGCTCCCGTGCCGTCGACCATGTAGCACGCCAGCGTGTACGGAGCTCCGGAAAAGCCGAGCACCGCGTGCGTGTCTCCGACGTCCCTGCGAATGACGCCGAGGGCGTCCGCAACGTACTTCAGCGAGCTGCCGACGTCGGGGAACGTGAGCCGGCCGATATCCGAGCGCGAACGAACGGTCCATGCAAAGGAGGGGGCCGGGAGGAACTCGATCTCCATCCCCATGGCGGCAGGAACCACCAGGATGTCTGAAAACAGAATCGCTGCATCCAGGGGAAACCGCCGCAGGGGCTGGAGGGTCACCTCCGCCGCAAGCTCCGGCGTCCTGCACATGTCCCAGAAGGAGTGCAGCTCTTTGAGAGCACGGTACTCGGGCAGCGTTCGGCCGGCCTGGCGCATCATCCAGACTGGGGGCCTGTCGACAAACTCGGCGCGGCAGGCTGCTCGGAAGCGATCGAGACCGTTCATTTCCCGTTCCCTCGGCAATGCGGCGGAGCGTGGCACACCAGCGGGGCTGATTCCACATCCACCGAGACCTGCGCTCACAATTAACAACACGCGACCCGAAGGTCAAGGAGGGACGCTTCCGCACCGCTGGATACGGCACTATTTCCGCAGCCTTGCTGGTCATTGGCGTCCAGGCGTTGACCTCGGTCCGCGACTGCTCTATCGTGCTGGGACGGGTGATTCTGCGGAGGTCGGTATGGAGCATCACGGGGACAGAGTGTTGGCGGGCGGGTGGATCGGATTGGCCGTCCTGTCTTGTCTTCTGGCGCTGCCTGGCGGCTCGGCCGGGGCGCAGGAATGTGCGGACTGCCACGCAGACAAGAACATGCTGTCCCCGGAGACCCCGGGCAGGACCGTGGATTCGCTGTTCGTACCGGCCGACGTCCTCAAGGGGACGGTTCACACGGACCTCGGCTGCCAGGACTGCCACAAAGACGCCGTGCTTACCGACATGGAGCATCCCAAGGACCTGAAGTCGGTGGAGTGCAGCGAGTGTCACGACAAGGAAGCCTCGGTTTTCCAGCAGAGCACTCACGGCAAGCGGCTGGCTGCCGGTGACGAGCTTGCGCCGCGGTGCAAGGACTGCCACGGGACTCACGACATTTTCCCCCCCACCGACCGCCGCTCGAGGATCTACCGCATGAATGTTCCGGCCGCGTGCGGAACGTGCCATGCGGAGGGGCACAGTGTGGCCCAGCAGCGGCAGCTCGGGGAAAAGGGGGTCGTGGAGGCGTACCGGGAGTCGATACACTTCGAGGGCCTTTTCAAGCGGGGATTGCTGGGGGCTGCGGTCTGCTCGGACTGCCACGGGGCTCACGACGTTCTGCCCCACGAGGACGAAAACTCCCGCATCAACCGGCGGCAGGTGGCGAACACCTGCATGAGGTGCCATGCGGAGATCGAGAAGGTCCACGTCAAGGTAATCAATGAGAAGCTCTGGGAGGAGAAGCCGGGGCAGATTCCGGTTTGCGTGGACTGCCACTCGCCCCACAAGATCCGGCGTGTGAAGTACGCCGAGAGCGTCTCGGACGACGACTGCCTGGCCTGCCATGGGAAGGCGGACGCCCGGCGGGCCGATGGACGATCGGTGTTCATCGACAGCCAGGAGGTGTTGCACTCGGCGCACACCAAGGTCACGTGTGCGATGTGTCACTCGAACCTCTTGCCCGGTGAAAAGCGTCCCTGCGCGCACGTGGGACGAGTCGAGTGCAGCAAGTGTCACGAGGAAGAGGCAGCGCTCCAGGCGGACAGCATCCACGGGAAGCTGCATGCCCAGGGGAATTCGGATGCTCCGGAGTGCGTCACCTGTCATGGTACTCACGGGGTCAAGCGTCGAGACCAACCGGACTCGCCGATTTCGGTCCGCAACATACCCGTCCTTTGTGCGCGATGCCATCGCACCGGGCAGCCGGCAACTCTGCTTCGGAATCACGAAATCGACGGCATCACGGAAGCCTACACGGAATCGATTCACGGGAAGGGGTTGCTCGAGAGCGGGCTCCTCGTGACCGCGGTGTGCACGAGCTGCCACACGGCGCACCACCCGCTTCCCAAGACGGATCCTGCTTCCTCCATCTCACCGGGGAACGTGGCTGCCACTTGCGGAGCCTGCCATGCGGGCGTGTTCGAGGAGTTCAGCAAGTCGATCCACAGTCCCCTGGTGAGCTCGAGCACGAAGCGACTGCCGGCCTGCAACGACTGTCACTCGAGCCATACGATCAATCGCGTGGATTCCGGGGACTTCCGCGCGCAGATCGTCGACCGATGCGGTGCCTGCCACCAGGACCTCACGGAGGCCTACTTCGAGACCTACCACGGCAAGGCGGCCCGCCTGGGCGGCAAGGCCGTGGCAGAGTGCGGAGACTGCCATTCCGCGCACAGCATCCTTCCTCCGGACGATCCGAACTCCACGCTGTCCCGGGAGAACATCGTGGCCACCTGCGGCCGCTGTCATGAGGGGTCGCACCGACAGTTTGCAGGCTACCTGACCCATGCAACCCACAAGGATCAGGATAAGTACCCGATCCTCTACTACACGTTCCTGTTCATGACGGCGCTCCTTCTCGGTACGCTGGCGTTCTTCACGCTTCACACGCTGTTGTGGCTGCCCCGGTCTTTCAAGCTCATGCTCGAGCGCAGGAAGCACCCGCATCCGGCGGATGAGCCGTACGTGCGTCGGTTCCTCCCCTACCACCGTGCGACGCATCTCATCGTGATTCTCAGCTTCTTCGGCCTGGCGATAACCGGGATGACGCTCAAGTTCTCGTACGCCGAGTGGGCGCAGTTTCTGGCCCGGGTGTTCGGCGGCCAGGAGAGCACGGCGATGATCCACCGGGTTTGTGCAATCGCCACGTTCGTCTACTTCGCAATGCACCTGATTTTCCTCTGGAGGAACAAGGCGGGGCGGAAGCTCTCGCTCATCCGATTGGTTCTGCATCCGGAATCGATGTTCCCGAACCTGCGCGACCTCAAGGAGTTCGGGCAGACCATCAAGTGGTTCCTGGGGAAGGGCCCTCGGCCCGACTACGGGCGGTTCACCTATTGGGAGAAGTTCGACTACTTCGCCGTCTTCTGGGGTGTGGCCGTGATCGGCTTGACCGGGCTGATTCTCTGGTTTCCGGAGCAGTTCACCCTCCTTCTTCCGGGCTGGATGGTCAACGTCGCCACCATCGTGCACAGCGACGAGGCCCTGCTGGCTGCGGGGTTCATCTTCACGGTGCACTTCTTCAACACGCATTTCCGGCCGGAGCGGTTCCCCATGGATCCCGTGATCTTCACGGGGGCAGTCCCGCTCTCGGAGTTCAAGGAGGAGCGGCCGCGTGAATATCGGCTTGCCGTCGAAGCGGGCACGCTGGAATCGATGTACGTTCCCAAGCCGTCGTCCCAGTTCGTGCGCTGGGCGACGGTGTTCGGTCTCTCCATGCTCGTTATCGGTCTGACGTTGATCGGGCTGATCGTTTACGCCATGTATATCGCCTATCGTTGAGCGGCAACTCGCAGGAGGCCAAGATGATCCGGTGGTTCACGTCTTTCATTCCGCGGCTCGGGGCAAACTGGCTCACCCTGCTGGGGTCGGTGGTGACCACCGTCTCGGCCGTCTGCATGGCGGCGCTCCTGGCGCTCCTCGTGGTCACGGAGCAGGCGGATGTATACAAGGCAGCGCTCATGCTCCTCGTGTTTCCGATGCTGTTCGTAGGGGGCCTCGTCCTGATTGCGGTCGGATTCGTGTGGCAGCGCATCCGGGTCCGCAGAGGAGCGGGCAGTGTGCCGGATGTGCTCGGGCAGGCGCTTGCTGCGGCGTTTCGTGAGCCCGTGATCCGGAGGCAGGCGATATTCGTCGGTGCCGCCACGGTGGTCAACGTGGTGATCGTGCTGCTCACGGGAGCCGCAGCGGTCAGCTACATGGATACCCCCGAGTTCTGTGGGACCCTGTGTCACTCGGTCATGCAGCCCGAGTACGACACGTACCGGGAATCTCCCCACTCCCGCGTCAAGTGCGTCACCTGCCACATCGGCCCCGGGGCTTCGTTCGCTGTGAAGTCGAAGCTCGACGGATTGCGCCAGGTGTGGGGGGTGGCAACCGGCGACTTCCGCAGGCCTATCCCATCGCCCGTGGAGGAGCTCCGGCCTGCCCGTGACACCTGTGAGCAGTGCCATTGGCCGTCGAAGTTCCACGGCAACCGCGTGGCGTTCCGCGTCCACTACGGGGACGATGCGGCAAACACTCCGAGCGTCAGCACCCTCCTCCTCAAGGTCGGGGGGCGGGATGCCACTACGGGCGACTTCCACGGCATCCACTGGCACGTCGACACGGACACGGAGATTCGGTACGAGCCTCTGGACGCACGCCGAGAGAAGATCGGCCTGGTGCAGGTCTATCGGAAGGGGGAGCTCAAGGCGGAATACAAGCCGGCGAACGCGGCGGCGGCTCCCGGGCCGATGCGCAGCATGGACTGCATCGATTGCCACAACCGGCCGACGCACATCTATGATGCCACTCCAGCCTGGGCCGTGGACCGGGCGTTCAACAGCGGCACACTCGACCCTGCCGTCCCGTTCCTGCACGAAGTGGCGGTCAAGGCCCTGAAGGAGGCAGCCGCCGGGAACGTGGACCGCGATGGAGTGGAGGGCTGGCTCAAGGAGCGGATGGCGGCTCTGTATGCCGAGCTGCATCCCGCTGAGACGCCGCCGGCCGATGCGCTCGATAAGGCCGCTGCAGGCGTGGCTCCGCTCTACCTGCGTAACGTTTACCCGCACATGTCCCTCACGTTCGGCACCCACTTCAATCACCTGGGGCATCAGGGGGAGGACAAGGACCGTCGAGGATGCTTCCGTTGCCACGACGACGAGCACGCTACGGCTGACGGAAGGAAGATTTCCCAGGATTGCGAGCTGTGCCACGGGTTGATCAACTGGGGGGAGGATCCATCCGCAGTTCCCGACCCCCTCAAGTCCCTCATGCCCACGGCCGGAAAGCAATGATGGCTCCAAAAATGCGAGCAAGACCGACAGGTTCGGCAGCTTCCTCTTGACGTAATCCTTGCCCGCTGATAACCCACGAACGCCAGTCGTTGCGCTGCGGAGGATACCATGCGCAGTCCCTTGCCGCTCCTGTACGCATCTGTTTGTAGCACTCTGTCCCCCTGCCTCGGGACGCAACGGCATTCGCTGGGCGGGTTCGCCGCACGGCGGATGGCCGGCCTTTCCGTGCTGGGAATCCTGCTCCTGATGCCCGTCCGCTCGATGGCCCAGGATTGCCTGGACTGCCACGGCGACGCCTCCATGCTGGAACCGGTCACTGCGGGGCGAACCAAGGACTCCCTCGTCGTAGCCAAAGATGCGCTCAAGGGGAGCGTTCACGAGGATCTCTCCTGCTCCGACTGCCACGCCATGGATGCCGGCGAGGGCACCACGGCCCACTATGACAAGGGGGGCAAGGCCCCGACGTTGGCGTGCGCGAACTGCCACGAACAGGCCCAAAAGGATTACGACTCCCGCGACATCCACGGCAAGCGAATGGCGGAGCACAATCCCCATGCCCCGAATTGCGTCAACTGTCACGGAGGCCACAGCATCCTTCCCCTCAAGGATCCCCGATCGCCGCTGTCTCCTCACAACCAGCCCGATACCTGCGGCAAGTGCCACCAGTCCGAGGATCTGACCGACGCCCCCGGCATTGCCAAGCGCAAGCTCATCGAGAGATACCACAGCAGCATCCACTGGAAGCGGCTTGAAGAGGGACGCCCCGCAGCTTCCTGCTCCGATTGCCACGGGCACCACACGATCCTTCCGACTTCCGACCCGCAGTCGTCGGTGACCAGGACCGAACAGATCAAGACCTGCGGCAAGTGCCACGGCACGATCGCCACGGAGTTCTCGACCGGCTCGCATGGAAGCGCACTGCTCGCGGGTAATCTCGACGTTCCGTCCTGCACCACGTGCCACGGCGATCACGACATGACGTCCCTCAAGACGCAGAAGACCGGGCAGCGGGACCTCGCCGCAGTGGCCATCTGCATCTGGTGCCATGGAAACAAGCGGATGATGGAGCGGTACGCTCTCGACACAGCTCCGGTGGAAAGCTACATGAGCGATTTCCACGGGATGGCGCAGCGGGGATCGCTGGGGGCGGTGGCAACCTGTGCAGACTGCCACGAGGCGCACTACTGCCTGCCCTCGGGTCACGAGCGTTCCAGAATGCACATCTCCAACCGAGGCGCGGCCTGCGGGGAATGCCACGGCGAATCGAGCGACACGTTCGTCATGAGCTTCACCCACAAGAAGGCGGCCAAGGAGCCGCAGTGGGTGGTGGTCAAGTGGGTCACCGTAATCTATGTCGTGCTGATCCTGGTCACTATCGGCGGAATGCTGCTCCACAACTCGATCATCTGGACGTACTTCGTGCGGAGGAAGTACCGATACCAGAAGAAGCGGGGCGTCGTGGTCCGAATGAGCGCTTTCGAGCGGTTCTGGCACTGGGCCATGCTGATCGCTTTCATCCTGCTGGCCGTGACCGGATTCGCCCTGAGCTTCTCGGAGACTGCCGCAGTCAAGTGGGTCTACGAGCTGGGCTTTACCGAATCGGCTCGTGCGTTCATCCACCGCCTTTTTGCCGTCGTGTTGATTGTGGATTCATTGCTCTTCGGCTGGATGATGCTGTTCACCCGGTCGGGACGCCGGAAGTGGTTGTGGGGTATGATGCCGCGGTGGCAGGACTTCAAGGATTTCCATGGCACCATGGCGTATCATCTCTTCTCCCGGAAGGAGAAACCGCGGTTTGCCATCTTCAACTATGCGGAGAAGGCCGAGTTCTGGGCACTCTGGTGGGGGACTGCGGTGATGGCTCTGTCCGGCCTGGTGCTCTGGTTCTCCGTCGAGCTGCCGGCCGACGCCCCCAAGTGGCTGGTCCCCGTGGCCAAGGTGGTTCACTACTACGAGGCCGTTCTGGCTGTTCTGTCGATCATCGTCTGGCATTTCTTCCACACCGTGTTCCATCCGGAGGAGTATCCCCTTGGAACGAGCTTCCTGACGGGTCGCCTTTCGCCTGAGGAGGCCGAGGAGCGGTTCACCCACGAGGCCGTTGCCGAGCAGACCGTGTCTCCGGAGGTCGAGCAGGTCGAGGCCCCTCACAAGCCGAAGTGGTCCGAGTAGGGCAGGGGGCCCGGGCCTCTCATTCCGGTATCCAGCCGACCAGTTCTTCTGACCGTCTCAGCCGGCCGAGGTGAGCGCCACCGCAGGGTGGAGCCTTGCTGCCTTGCGGGCCGGGTAGATGCCGAACAGCAGGCCGACCGTCACGGAGACTGTGAACGAGAGCAGTGCCGCCTGGACGGAAAAATCAGCTCTGGCCCATTGGAGCTCATTCGCCAGTGCCACGGCCAAGGCCCCCAGGGCAAGCCCGATGAGCCCGCCCGAGACGGACAGCAGGGCCGCCTCCGACAGGAACTGGAGGAGGATGTCGCTCTGGCGGGCGCCGATGGCTCGGCGCAAACCGATCTCTCCTCGGCGCTCCCGCACCGACATGAGCATCACGGCGAGCACTCCGATGCCTGCGACCACGAGGCAGATGGCTCCGACGCTGCCCACGAGGCGCGTCATCGACGCCGAGGTTTGGAGCGCGGCCTCAAGCATGGTCACCTGGTTCTGGAGCGTGAAATCGTCCTCCTCCTGGGGCCGTAGCTTGTGCCGCGTTCGAAGCAGACGTCCTGCCTGCTCCTCGATTCGGCTCAGGCTGGCGGCATCGACCCCCTTGACGTAGATCGTCTGCAGGTAGGTCACGTGGAAGAGACGGCGCATGCCCGTATCGAGTGGGATGTAGACCACGTTGTCCTGGTCATTGCCGTTGATGTCCGTTCCGAGAGTCGGGGCTACCCCGATGACTCGGAACGGGAGCCGGCCCACGGTGATGAGCCTGCCGACGGGGTCCTCCCCCTCGAAGAGATTCTCGGCCACCCCGGCCCCGAGCACGGCCACGGTGCGTCGAACGCCCATCTCGCCGGCGAGGAAGAGCCGTCCGGAGGAGACGCTGAGGTTTCGGATTCCGACGGCAGCAAAGCTCAGCGCCTCGACCGTCGACTGGGTGGACAGCGTTCCGTTCTTGACCACCATCGGCCTGGAAACGCAGGGGCCAACTGCCTTCACGTCGCTGGACATGCCTTGCAGTGCCTCAGCATCCTCCTCGGTCAGCGTGGTCACGTCGGCAATCTGGTGGGGCCGCCCGCCGTGTGACCGAAATCGGCCCGAGCGGACTACGACCAGCTCGGATCCCATGGCCCTGAACTCGTCCTCGATGTCGGCCTTCATGCCGTTCCCCACCGAGACCACGACCGTGATCGCCGCGACGCCTACCACGACGCCGGCCACGCTGAGCGAGGTTCTCAGCCGATGGGCCATGAGGATGCCCACCGAAATGGAGAGGTTGCGGCCGTATCTCACCGCAGCGCCTCCACGGGTGACAGCCGGGCTGCCCGCCGCGCGGGCAGAGTGCCGAACCCGAGCCCCACCAGCACGGAGAACCCGACCGCCATGCCCGCACCCTTCAGGGAAAACACGACCGGCATTTCCGGCAAGACCGTCGAGAGCACAAGCGCCACACCGAATCCAAGCACGATGCCCGCCACCATGCCCACCAGGTTCACCACAACTGACTCCGTCAGGAACTGCACGAAGATGTCATTTCGCGACGCTCCGACCGATCTCCGCAGGCCGATCTCGCGAGTCCGCTCACCGACCGACACCAGCAGGATGTTCATCATCACCGCCCCCCCGACCAGCATGCAGAGCAGCGCGAGCGAACCGACCAGCAGGGAGAGCTTGTTGACCGCTGCAAGCCGGAACTCCGCCATCCCCGAGGCGGTCATGACGTGGAAGTCCTCTTCCTCCCCGGCGTTGATGTGGTGCCGCTCGGCCAGCAGCTTGCGGATCTCCTCGGCCTGCTGCTCGATGCGTTCCCGGTCGTTCGACGCGATCTCCAGCGCGGATACGTACTCCACGCGAAAGACCCGGCGCATGGCGGTGGAGATGGGGATGACGACCCGCTCGTCAATGTTCATGCCGCCAAAGCCCATGCCTTGGGGTTTGAGGATTCCGATGACCGTGAACGCCACCTGGTTCACCATGAGGCGTTCTCCCATGGGGTCGGCCCCGCCGAAGATCTTGTCCTGGAGTGCGGGGCCCACGAGGCACACGCGGGCCATCTCGTCAGCCTCGGTGCGGTCGAATCCGCGTCCGCTGTCGAGCTCGTTCATGGGGGAATCGAGTCCCTCCGGCGACGTGCCGATGACGATTGCTTTGGACGACGAGCCCTCGTGACGGACGTCCGTCTCGGGGATGAACAGGAGCGCATTGACGCTTTCGACGCCGGCCACCTGGAGCGCGACGGCCTTGCCGTCCTCCAGCGTCAGCGTGGACGATCGCTCTCCCCCGTGGTGCATCCGCCCCCCTCCGGCGTGTACGCGGATCTTGTCGGCGCCGAAGCGGTTCAAGTGCTGCTCCAACTGAGCCCTGGCCCCGTCGTTCATGGCCATGACAGCGGTCAGCGACGCGATGCCGAGCACAGTGCCGATGGTCATGAACAGCGCACGAATGCGGTTGCGGGTGAGGACGGTGAGCCCTTCGGCTGCCAGGCGCAGGAGCCTCATGGCCTCACCTCCTCCCTCTCGAAGCGACCGTCGACCATGTGCAGCACCCGTCGAGCTCGGGCAGCGACCTCCTGATCATGGGTGACGATCACCACCGCATGCCCCTGCCGGTGGAGATCGGAAAACAGGTCGAGGATATCCAGAGCACTCTGCCGGTCCAGGTTTCCGGTCGGCTCGTCAGCCAGGATCAGCCGCGGTCGGTTGATGAGAGCACGGGCAATGGCCACTCGCTGCTGCTGGCCGCCCGACAACTGACCGGGCAGATAGCCCATGCGGTCCTTGAGACCGACCATCGCAAGGAGCTGCTCAGCCCGCTCCCGGGCATCAGCGGGGTACTGGGAAGCATAGACCAGGGGAAGCATGACGTTGGTCAGCGCGCTGGATCGGGGCAGCAGGTGGAACTGCTGAAACACGAACCCGATCTTCTCATTGCGCAGCCGGGAGAGCTCGACGTCGTCGAGCGCAACCACGTCTCTGCCGTCGAACTCATACTGGCCGGCCGTGGCCCGGTCCAGGCAGCCCAGGATGTTCATGAGTGTTGACTTGCCCGTCCCCGACGTGCCCATGAGCGCCACAAATTCCCCCTCGTCGAGCGAGAAGTCGATCCCCTTGAGCACCGGGGTGTCAACGCCGCCATTGCGGAATGTCTTCTCAATTCTCTTGAGCCGAATCATCTGGGACCTCCGTCCGCCACCTTGCGCTCTTCCTTCTGGAAGTACACCACTTTGTCTCCTTCCTGCAGGCCGGCCGATATCTCCGTGAAATCCGCGTCTTCCAGGCCGGTGGTGACTTCCCGGTTCTCGGTTCCCGTGGCGGTAAGGATCGTCACCAGCGAAGTGCCGGCTGTCCGCCGAACCGCCCGTGCGGGCACGGCAAGGGCACCCCGCCGGGACTGGACCTCGATGGTCACGTTGGCGGTCATCTCGGGTCGCAGGCGGCCGGAGAAATCGCTCGTGATGTCAATCACCACGTCGTAGTAGACCACGTTCTCCTGGAGAATGGCGGACGGGTAGATGGTCTTGACCACCCCCTCGAACACGGTGTCCGGGAACGCATCCACGACGAACGGGGCATGCTGCCCCGGAGCCACCTTGCCGATGTCCACCTCGTCCACATAGGCGTCCACCTGGAGCTGGCTGAGATCCACGACGGTGACGAATGTCGGCGCGTTGAAGCCGGCCGCAACGGTCTCCCCCTCCTGGGTAGAGACCGAGCCTACGACTCCGTTGATGGGGGCCCGCACCGAGGCATAGCCGAGCCTCGTCCGGACCTCGTCCAGCTCAGCCTCGAGCCGGGGCAGACTTGCCTCCAGCACCACAACCGTCGCCTCGGAGGCAGCACGCGCCGCGGCCAGCTCGCGCTCGGCAACCAGGATGGCGGTCTCAGCCTTGCGCACCGTCTCTTCCTGGACGGCAACGTCGTTGGTCAGGGCCCCCTTTGCGAGGCGCACTCCCTCCTCCTGGAGGGCGACCTCCTGGACCAGGCGGGTCTGAGCCAGGAGCGTCTGCCCCTTGCTGGTCTTGGCGCGCCACTCCGACGTGCTCACGTCCGTCGCTGCCTTGTCGAGCGATTGCTCCGGGAGCATCCCACGGTCGAAGAGCTCCTTCATCCGCTTCATATCCTTGCGCACGTAGTCGAGACTGGCTGCGGACTCCAGCGACTGGGCCCGGGCAACGCCGAGCTCAGCCTTGCGCTGATCGCGGATCGACGCGAGGCGTCTCTCCTCCGCATCGAGCGTCGACTGGCGTTGGTCGCGAATGGATTCGAGTCGTTTCCGCTCGACGGCCAGCTCCACCCTGCGCTGCTCGAGCGTGGCCTCGAGGCGAGCCAGATCCGCTTCGGCCCGGGTCTTCTCGGCCCGGACCTGAGTGCGGGTCGCTTCCAGCATGACCTCCTTCTGCTTGACCTGGGCCTCGAGGTCTTCATGCTCGATGACGGCCAGCACCTGGCCGGTGACAACCGGGTCTCCGACCCCCACATTGAGCTTCTCGACCTTGCCCGACGTCCGAGCCCCGACGTTGACCCGGGCCCCCACCTTGGGCTTGACCGTCCCGGTGGAAAGCACGTTCGACACGAAATCGTGGCGCTCGACGACGGCTTCCACTCTCTGGCCGGTGCTGGCCGATTCGGCGTCTGAGCTGCCGCCGAGCAGTCGGCATCCACCCCACGCTGCGGCCGCCGCAAGCAGCAGGCCGACAAGCACAACCAGCGCACGTTTCATGGCTGTTCCTCCCTTTGGGGCATCGTGGTTGCGGTCGACAGCGCAGCGCCCACGGCCCTCTCGAGCCGGGAAAACGCTACGTACCAGCCGACACGGGACTGCACGAGCCGCAGCAGCGCAGATGCCCTGGTTCCCTGGGCGTCGAACACCTCGACGACGGTCCCGACCCCGGTCTTGTAGCTCTCTTCCGCCAGCCGAACTGCTTCGTCGGCCGCGGCGACCACCTTGCGGGCCGCTGCGATGGTCTGGGCTGCCTCCATCGCGTCAGCCCGAGCGGTCCACACCTCGAATTGGACGTCACTGACGCGGCCGATGAGCTCCTCCCGCGCCTTTTTCTCGTCGTACCGGGCGCGGCGAGCCAGGTAGGACGTGTCGAACCCGGAGAAGAGGGGCAGTGAAACTCCCACGCCGGCAGACCACGGGAAGGAAACGCCATTCATGCGTGAGTCAACGGACGCAGACACGCCGGCATCGGCCGATACGGTGGGCCAGTGGCCGGCGTCGGCGATGCGCACGGTGGCGAGGGCCTGCTGGACCTGCTCGCGGGCCAGATCCAGCTCCGGGCGCCTGGCCAGGGCGAGGTCGATGAGCCAGTCCGCGTCGGCCACCGAGGTGTTCTCCTCCCCCTCGGCGATGGGGCGTATGCTCAGCGGGCTGCGCACATCCAAGCCGAGCACCGTCGCCAGGTGGCCTCGGGCCTGCACCACCTCGCTTTCAGCTGCGGCACGACCCAGGAGGGCCTCCGCGACGCGGGCTTCGGCCTGAGCCAGGTCATATCGACGGGCGAGACCCACCTCGTATCGGGCCCTGGCAAGCTCGCACAGCGACTCGGCCTGCCGGATGATCTCTTCGACGGCTGAGCGGTACCACAGAGCCCCCTGAAGCTGGTAGAAGGCCTGCTCCGCCTCGAGCGCCACGTCCAACGCCGTGACGGCAATCTGGAGGCGGGCCGAATCGAGCTGCGAAACGGCAAGGTCGACGCGGGCAGACCGGGCGCCCCCGTCGAACAGCAGGTACCCGAGGGAAAACCCGCCGCTGACGGCGACTCCCGTGTCGGAGGGAGCGGAGCCTGGGCCAGAGGATACCTCGCCACTCCCCAGGCGCCCCGATACACCAGCCGATGCCGCCGCATCGAGGCTAGGGTACCAGGCGGAACGACTCACTCCCACGTTCGCTTCGGCCGCGTCCCGGGCGAAGGCCGCTGAGCGGGTCCTCGGGTTGCGGTGCAGCGCCATGTCGACGCACTGCTCGAGACCCAGCTCGCCCTCCGGCAAGGCGGCAGGGTCGGCCTGATCCGCCTCGGACGGCGCCCCTTCGGACGGGGTTGGCTCGGACGCAAAGGCCGGTCCGGAGATGGGCAGGAGCAGCGAACAAAGGGAGGCAACGGCAGTTGCCCAGGAGAAGAGTGGCCTCATGGTCTGTCCACCTCATCGGCGGGGGCTGGAAGCTCCGGGCAGGGGCCTGGAAACCGCAGCCGGACGAGGGCGCCGCCCCCCTCGGCGTCGAGGATGTCGAGACTGGCCCCATGGGCGCGGGCGACGCGGTCCACAATGGCAAGGCCCAGGCCCACGCCCCCAGAATCCCGACTGCGACTCCGATCGAGGCGGTAGAAAGGCTCGAGCACTCGAGAACGCTCCGCCTCCGGAATCCCGGGGCCGTCGTCTTCCACTTCAATGAGCAGGTCGGGCCCATCGCAGCGCAGCCGGCACAGAACCTTCCCGGTTGCATGCCTCATGGCATTGGACAGGAGATTGGCCACGGCGTGCTCTACCGACTGCCGGTGAGCGGAAAGACCGACGTTGGAGGCGAGGCCGCACTCCAACGTCAGGCTCTTGCCCGGATGCAGCGGTCGGTGGCGGTCGACGACGGCACGTACCGCATCCTCAGGGGAGAAGACCGAACGTGCCAGGCCGCTTCCACCGGACTCGTATCGGATGAGCAGCAACAGCTCCTGGATCAGTCGGTCCTGCTCTTCGAGGTCCTTGACGACCTCTCGGAGCCTGGCCTCCCGGGCCGCTGGATCGTCGGTGTCAGCCATCATCTCCACACCAAAGCGCACGCGGGACACGGGGGTGCGCAGCTCGTGCGCCACGGCCTGGATCATCTGGCTTCGACCGTCCACCAGCTCCTGCAGCTTGGCGGCCATGCGGTTGAATCGGGCGGCGAAGACACCCACTTCGTCGAAGGAGCGGACGTCTGCACGGGCGGAAAGGTCCCCCTGCTCGATGCGCTCGGCCGTATCCTGGACCCGTCGCAGGCGTCTCACGACGGGCAGTGCGAGCACGGCTCCAGTCGCGATGGCCACAGCGAGCATGGTTCCCACGATGAGGAGCCAGGTGCTGGTCGTCCAGGGCGAGAACCGCCTGGCCTCCGTAATCTCGAGAACCTGATCCCCGCCCGGAAGGTCGACCATGACCGACATGTCGAAGGGGGGATGCTGATGGCCCCGTCGTCCCCAACAGAGGTTGCCCTGGTGGAAGGGGCAGGTATCGCCCTGGCTTGCCTCGTCAGCGGCCAAGAGGCGCATGCGCAGCCCGGAGCCGGCGACGACCCGGTCCAACAGAGGTTGTCTCTCTTCCGGCGCCGTCTGTCCGAACAGCTCCGATGCCAAGGCCGCAGCGACCCGGCCCAGCGGCGGCGGCGCCGATCGGATGCGGGCGTCGAAGTCGCGTGACACGATCAGCGACACGACCCATCCCGTCAGCGCCATGGCCACCATCACGCCCAGGAAGATTACGAGAAAGAGCCGTTTCATTCGGTCACCGCGAGCAGGTATCCGGTCCCCCGGACGGACTTGATGAGCCTTGGCATGCGGGCATCGTCGCCCAGCCGCTCACGAAGCCTCCGGATCCGCTGGTCCACGGAGCGATCGAGTCCGTCCCAGTCGAACCCTCTCAGCTGCCGATAAATCTCCTCCCGGGGCACGACCTCCCCTGCATGGCGAGCCAACAGGAAGAGCAGGTCGAACTCCGCCGTGGTGAGGACCACCTCGGCTCCGTGCCAGGTGACCACGCGGGCAGCGGGGTCCACGACGAGGGAGCCCACGACGACGGGACGAGTGATTCCCGCACCGACCCCGAGCGCTGGCGGTGGGGGGACTTCCGCCGTGTCCCCGGAATTGCTGGACGTGCGACGGAGCAGAGCGCGGATCCTCGTGAGGAGTAGCCGGGGGCTGACCGGCTTTGCCAGGTAGTCATCGGCCCCAACCTCGAGGCCCACGATCTCGTCGATCTCGTCCCCCAGCGCAGTCAGCATGAGCACCGGCCCATTGTAGAAGGGTCTGACCCGCCGACACACTTCGAGACCATCGATTCCGGGCAGCATGATGTCCAGGACGACCAGGTCGGGAGGGGCCTCCTGGATCCTCTGAACCGCGACGATTCCGTCCGTGGCCTTCTCGACCCGGAACTCACCGCGGGATTCCAGGAACTCGCACATCAGGCCGGCAAGCCGCAAATCGTCTTCCACGAGGAGCAACCGCGTCCGCTGGGGTGTATCCATCCGAGCCTCCCGATTCCGACGACTGCGATTATAGGCAGGACGGGCCAAACCACACGTGCCATTCGGGGGGCGTTACGTGACCGAATGTGACAGGCGATTCCGGAGGCAATCGGGAGAGGGACGAGGCAGGACTACTTCTTGTGGCACTCGTTGCACTTGGTCGGGACCGTGGCGGCCTTGCCCGCATCCTTGGCCACGACGTCCTTGTGGCAATCCAGGCAACGCTTGTGGAAAGCGTCCTTGGCCGTCGGCGTCGAGGTGGCGTTGTGGCAGCCGGTGCACTTGGGGTGCGCATTCTCGCCCTGCTTCTTGTGATGACACTTGTCACAAGCCAGAGCGGCGTGCTTCGAGTGGTTGTACGTCACGTTGCCGTTCTTGGCAGTCAGAACGGTTCCATCCTTCGGTGCGTCCGCCTGGTAGACCCCACCGGCAGCAGACGTCACGCCGGCATGGAACAAGGAGACGGCCAGCACCACGAACCCTACAAGCAAGACCATGACCAACGCTTCTCTCTTCATCGTTACCCTCCAAAGGTAAGTTGAGGCCGCCCGAAGACGTCCGCACCAGGCGGGCATTCAAAGCAATTCCATGTCAATATTCGCCGCCCGGGCCTTGGCTGTCAAGATGTCCATGCGCGGGACCGGCCTGCGGGGCGGGCCCTGCGGTATTGCGGCCGCCGCAATTCCCTGCGTTGACGGGGTCTCGACTTCGATGCTAGACTGCCTCGAAATCGGCCGAAGTAGTTCTCTTCGGCTGCTGTCTCCGAGGGTAGGGGTGCTGCCAATGAGACATTCTGCTTGTGCATCGGTCACTGTCCTGGCGCTGTCGATTCTCCTGCCTTGTTCTGCCCTGGGGCAGACCTGGTGGCTCGACGTGGGCGAGGACGGGCGGGCGCGGTTTGCTGCCGGCGGTGACCCGACGGGCCAGGACATCGATCTTCGGCTGACCATCGACGGCGGAATCGTTGACCCGTCGGACCGGTTTGCCGGACAGATCGCTGCGGGCCTGTGGGTCGATGCGGACGGTGACGAATCCGGCGAGTTTACTCCGGCCGTGTCCCTTCGCGACAGCTCCGTTGTGGACCCCGACGTTTACTCACTGTATGCCGAGTACCGTTCCGGGGGCGAGTTCGGCGGCGGCGGTATCCTGAAGCGGGCCAGGGTGGGGCGACAGACCGCGACGTACGGCCTGCCCGCTACCTTCGACGGCGGCGAGTTGCGGGTATCCGCCTATGGGCCCTATCTCGAGGTCTTCGCATTCGGCGGCCGCACCGTGCACTTCTTCGAGGTGACGGACAGCCTTTTCGAAGACTGGATCGCCTCCGGGGGCCTGGTGGTACGGCCCATGGAGAACCTCAAGCTGGTCGCGGACTACCGCTTTGCCACCGAGGACGTGGACACGTCTGCCAAGGGCGGGAAGGCCTCCGCAGGCGCCGGGGACGACGGAGAAGAAGGAGAGGACGAGGACGGGGAGGTTGCTTACGGTCGTGCCTCGGTCACCGACCACACCTACGGGCTTTCGGCCTGGTACAATCCGGTCGAGTGGGCGTGGGTGAGGGCCTACGGCCGAGGGCTGGACTCCCAGATGTCGCACGCGGGCGGTGCCGGGATGCTCTACTTTGACTCGATCGGGCTGGGATTCGAGGCGAGCTTCGACTCACAGCTCGTCGAGCTCGGCGAGATGACGGAGTCGCTCAACCCGTTCTTTGCGATCCTCGGCAAGAGCCTCCCACACGCACGCTGGCGGGCAGACATCTTCGAAGAGCTGCCCACCGGAGTCGGGCAGTTCGGCCTCCACGTCGGCCTCGCAGGCCGGGCCCTTCTGGAGGGCGAGGAAGGGCCGTTCAACCGGGAGAGCTCCAGGGGTTACGTCCTCCTCTCGGTCAGCGACCTGCTGGTCCCCGGTCCCTACCTCACGCTCGTCGGGGACGCCTACTTTGCCGGGTTGAATCCCGACCTCGGCGGTGAGGGATTCGTGACGGCCGGAGGGGCTGCCGGTTACAAGGGGAAGTCCCTCAAGGCCGAGGTGGGAACGGCCTACCAGCGATTCAAGTACGCCTACTACCGTGAGGCGGAAGAGATTTCGGACGTCCGGAGCTGGTATGCCGAGGTCGGCTATGACGTGTTGAGCTGGCTTCGCATCAAGGCGCGATACGAGTTGGAGCAGTTCGATTGGGACGTGCACACGGTGACGCTGAGTCTCGGGCAGAGCTTCTGAGGCATGGCCCGACGGCAATGGTCTCGGCCCGGTCCGAGGCCCCGGCTTGCAGAGGATTGAACGACGATGGAGGGACCCACATGAAACTCCGGTTGCTGCTTGGTGGCTGTCTGGCATTGCTGGTGGTGAGCGCTGCCCTGGCTGCTCCAGAGCTGGCCGACAAGCTGCCGTTCTTCTCACATTCGGTTCATATCGGTGAGGGGGCCGAGTGCAAGGACTGCCACCTCAATGCCGATACCGCGGACAAACCGTCCATCGCCGCCGACTACTGCTCGGGCTGTCATGACGGGCCGATGCAGTACCGCCTCAAGTCCAGGCACGCAAAGGGGGCTGCCCTGTTCCCGCACGCACGCCACGCGGCAGCGCTGGACTGCAAGGAATGTCATGCGGACACCGTTGCCGACGCCGATGTCGCGGGCAAGCCGGTCATGGCGTTCGACCGTTGTACGGCCTGCCACAAGGACAACGGCATCGAGATCGCCGGAAGCAACTGCGCCGCGTGCCATGGCAAGGACATGCGCCGCTCGGTTCCCGCAGACCATGACTCGGCCTGGAGCATCCAGCACGGTGCCGCAGCCCGCTGGCGCGTGTTCGACCGGCATGGCAAAGACTGCTCCACGTGCCACCGCAACGATGCCTGTGTTTCCTGTCATGCCAAGACCCAACCGCGCAGCCACACCTCGCTGTGGCGTCTGCGCACGCACGGCAACGCTGCGTCCTTCAACGAGGAGAGCTGCCACACCTGCCACCAGACCAGCGCCTGCATTCGCTGCCACAAGGAAACCGCGCCGCTGTCCCACAAGGCCGGCTGGAAGAGCCTCCATGGGACCGCTGCCGGCGGTGACTCAGCGCAGCACTGTGCGGTATGCCACGGCCCGAAGGATTGCAGCACCTGCCACAAGTAAGACCCTGAGCAATCGGAAGGCTGGAACTACTCGGTGGGGCAGGCCCCCTTGCCTTCCATGTTGACTTCACCGTTGATGTGGAAGGCCGCACCTTCCGGACTGATCTGCTGGTCGGACGTGGCCACGCACCCGTGGCACATGGCGCAGTTGTCCATGTTCGGGTGATCGTCGGTCGGAGGAAGACCGTGGCAGGTGCCGCAGGCCGCCTGCGATCCGTCGACCTTGGTCCACTGCGGCGAAGTGACGGAGCCACCACTGAGCGATGCCCCATGGCAGTAGACGGAGGAGCAGGACTTGCCGTTGTAGGTGCCCGCTGTCGGCTGCCCATCCTCCTCATCGGCCTCGCCGAACGGAGCGATGACTACTTCGGCCTTGCCGCTCATGTGCCCCTCCGACAGGGCCTCGGACGGGACCTGGTGGCAGGCCGAGCATTGGATGGGGGCACGCCAGTCGGACGCGGCCAGATGAGACGTGTGGGCGCCGACTGCGGGAACCGTGGTATCGGTCTTGCCGAGGACGGACTCAGGAGGAGCCCCGGTTTCGTTGTCCGTCCCGCCGTGGCAGAAAGTGCAGCTCTTTCGGAAGCCGGGATGGCACTTCTCGCAGGAAGTCCCCGCCTTGCCGCCGTCGAGGGCGGTGCCGTGGCACGGTGCACAAGCCTGACTGCCGGACTCGAGGAAATCCTGGCCATGACTGGTCGGCGCCGCGTATCCATCCGGGTGAGGACCGTTTCCGGAGGCCTCCACGCTGCCGTTGAGATGCAGGCCGGACGCGATGTCGATGGTACCCTCGTCGGTGACGGTACCGGGATGACACAAGGCACAGGCGGTCGACTGGGGATGCGGCTCGGGGGGCGGAGCTCCATGGCAGGCGTCGCATCCGGTGGGGCTGGGATGCTTGCTGCCAGCAAACGAGACGGAGCCCGTAGCATCCACGTAGGCAGGGTGGCACTTGGAGCAATCCTTGTCACGTGGGTGGGCCTTGGGCGGGTTCCCTCCGACCTCGGGGGGATTGCCGTGGCAGGCATCGCATCCGGTTCTCCAGGCGGGGGCGGTCAGTCGTCCGCCGGCCAGGGTACCGCCGTGGCAATAGATGCTCGAGCACTTCCCGGTCTCCGGGTCATAAGAGGGCTGGGCTCCGTTGGCAGTGGCCAGTGCTCCGAACGTGAGGTCAGCGGGTGACTCGTCGACGTGTCCAGGCGCGTCCACCGTTGGGGGCACAATGTGGCACTCACTGCACGAGATGGCGCTCCGAACCTTCCCTCCGGCCAGATGGGCCTGGTGGACTCCGACTGCCGGGTCCGAGGTGGAGGTCTCCCCGGACAGGGACGCCGGGGGGGCGGCGTTGCCTTCCGTGCCGTGACAGGTCGCACATTCAGCACCCTCCGAAGGCAGGCCGGTTCCGAGAGCGGTACCGTCGCATGCCCCCTGGCCTGTCGCAACGGCCAGGGCACAAACGGCCAGAAGGAGGTTGACAGCCCCGGACCGGCGAGCTGACATCCGGGACGCACGGGACAAGCGACGGAGCGTAGCGTCAAGAATCATCGGTTTCCCTCTCCAGGTTCCAAAGCAATACAGTCGTGATTCTAGCGGACGCGCCCGGATTGTAAAGCCCTGCAAGCGCTAAAGCGCTCTACTGCATGGAGTACGAGTGCAGGGCCTGCTGTGCGGAGGGGAGGTAGTTGACGCCAAGGTACGTGAACATGACGGCGAGGAAGCCGATGATCGACAGCCACGCCAGCCCCCTGGGGCCGAGCCTGCGGGTCAACCGGAAATGCAGGTAGGCCGTGTAGACGAGCCAGGTGATGAGCGCCCAGTTCTCCTTGGGATCCCAGGACCACCAGTCGCCCCAGGCGAACTTTGCCCACAGCGCGCCCAGGATCAGGCCGGCCGACAGCATGGCATAGCCGAAGAGCACGATTCGATAGGTGAAATGGTCGAGGTCGAGCCTCAGCGTGCCGAAGAGCTGGGCGGAAGGGAGATCCCGCTCCTGGGGGAAGACGAAGTAGAGAATGGAGGCCACGAACGACACGAAGAGAGCCGAGTAGCCCAGGAAGTAGACGACCACGTGCGGAATGAACCAGGCACTCTGCAGTGCAGGCGGCAGCTGGACCGCCTCAGCATCCTGCTTCATGTAGCCGTAGGCGAGCGTAGCCAGTACGAACAGGGCGGTCAGCAATCCCATCACCGCGGAGCGGAAGCCGGTGAACAGGAAGACGAGCGCTGTGGTCGCCGAGAAGAAGATGAGCGACTGGTAGAGGGTCTTGAAGGGAGGCTGCCCGGTCTCGGTCCAGGCTTCCACCATCATGTAGAGGGCAGCCAGCAGGCCCACGGCGATTGCGGCAATCCCGGCGTAGCGCAGCGTGGAAGCCGGAAGCTCCTTGCGGCGGAACGCGAGAATGACCGCGAGCCCGAACAGGTGGGCCGCCACACCGTAGGAGCCGAACAGGACGTCGTACATCATGGCAGCACCCCCTCCCGGTTCCGCTTGCGGAAGCGGATCTTGGCCAGCGTCCCGAGCACGAGCATGACGAGCCCTGCGATGGACACGTAGAGGCCGGGGTCATTGACCAGCAGGATTCCCGAGTAGCTCAGGTCCCGGGGATCCCAGTTGGACTGATAGAGCCACCACCCGCCATGAATGAGCGGGTCGTTCACGACCACGCTGCGGGTGTTCAGCTCCTGGCCGTTCTCGTCGAGGATCGTCAGGGTGCTCTGGTAGCTCTTGGGCTCGCCGTTCTTCTCGTCGAGCACGAGCGCCAGCTTGCCGTTGATGACGGGACGTCCCATGAGAACCAGGCCGGCCTTTCCGTCGACGAGGATTCGGGCCATCTTCACCTGGATCGGGGGATGACCCGGCGTCGGGACGTACGGATGATCCTGGAGCGCAACGAACTCGATGGTGACGCCATCGACGGTGGTCGTTGCCCCCTCCTTGGCGGGAAGCTCCGCTGCCGGGCCTTCCTCCTGGTGCCGGAAAACGTAGAGCTTGAGGTCCGATTCGTAGAACTCCACCTTGAAGCGGTCGAGCCGGATCGAGAACGGCAGCCGCAGGACTTCGGAAGAAAGCTCGCCGTCCTTGAGCAGCTGCAGCTGGTTGGTGGCTTCCCCCTCCCGCAGGTGGACCATACCGGTCTGTTTGAGCTGCTCCTTCATCGCACCGCCCACGAGAATCACAATGATGGAGAGGTGAATGAGGACATAAGGAATGCCCTTGCCCGAGCTGTAACGGAAGAGGAGGCACAACAGGGAGCTGAGCCCCATGAGCGCCATGAGGCCTTTGAACCAGAGCGAGTCGAACACGCCGAGAGCGTAGTCGAGGGTTCCCACCGCTGTGGCCAAGGTAAGGATGATCAACACCGCAGTGGCGAACTCGAAGGTGGTCAGCAGCTTCCGGGTGGGCCCGGGAGCGGCCAGGACCGCAGCGACAATGGCCAGCAGCCAGGGGGCGCCCACGGTTTGAGCCACGACTCCGACGATGGCCGTGCCCACTGCCACGCCCAGGCTCATCAGGTAGTTCTTTCGGGTTTCAGTCATACGTCACCTGCAATCAAGGCGCGCAAGTCTTAGGGACTACTGCGCCGGTTGTCAAGAGTATCGTCCCTCCGGGCAAGGTCAGGTGGACCGAGGAATCTGGAGGAAGCGTCCGCCTCGTCGAGCAGGGGGCCCAGGCGGATCACCAGGAAGCGTCCTCGTGACAGCTGTTGCTCGAGCAGGTCTTGGTCTGGGGAGCAAAGTCGTAGTCCCCCTTGACGTCCTTGACGCAATTGAGATGCTTGTCCGGGTTGGAAATGGTTCCGTTGGCGGACACGGTATCGCCGTGGCAGTTGTCGCACGTCATTCCGAATCCGAGGTGAGTCTTGTGCTTGCCGCCAAGCCCCGCGGTCGAGTGGCACGAGTCGCACGTCATGGGGCCCCCCGTCCAGGAAGCAGTGCCCCCGCTGGCGGCGGATTTGCCGTTCCCGTGGCAGTAGACCGACGAGCAGGTGCCCGCCGCGTAGCTGGCCGCAAGCCCGCAAGCCACGATGGTGGTTTCGGCCTTCCCGTCCCCGTCCACGTGCCCCTCGGACAGGGCGTCGGTGGCCGGGGAGTGGCACGACGCACACCCGTACGCCCCCTTCAGGGAGGTGGCGGTGACGTGCTTGGTGTGGGCCCCGACGGAGAGGGAGCTGGGGGAAGTCTCGCCGCCAACCCCCTCGGGCGGGGCACCGGTCTGGTTGTCCTTGCCGCCATGGCAGAAGGTGCAGTTCGACTTCCAACCGGGATGGCAGGTTTCGCAGGAACCGGCTCCACCGTCGAGCGTGGGGGTATGGCAGGCCTGGCAAGCCGCAGGGCCTTTCTGGAACACGGTTCCATGAGACAGCGGGTCGCCCTTCACGAGCCATTGCGGGGCACAGTCCGCGTGGCACGTCACCACGGTTTCGTCTCCATTGCACTTGGTGTCGCCGCACACCGGGGCACACTGCCCGCAATCGAGCGAGCAGGTCTCACAGGTCTCGCCTCCGTCGCAAAGCCCGTCGCCGCAACCCGGAGGGCAGTCACCGCAGTCATCGACGCACGACTTGCAGGTTTCGTCCCCGTTGCATTCGCCGTCACCGCAGACGATGGGGCAGGCCCCACAGTCGGCCTGGCACGACTTGCAAGTCTCGTCTCCCGTGCACTCACTGTCACCGCAGACGACCGGGCAGTCACCGCAGTCATCGACGCATGACTTGCAGGTTTCGTCCCCGTTGCATTCGCCGTCACCGCAGATAATCGGGCACTGACCACAATCCTGCGGGCAGCTCTTGCAGCTCTCGTCCTCCTGGTCGCATTCGCCGTCACCGCAGCGGAGCGGGCATTGACCGCAGTCATCCTGGCAGGATTCGCAATCCTCTTCCCCGCCGCACTGCCCATCGCCGCAGACCACGGGGCACTCGCCGCAGTCCTTGGGGCACTTCTTGCACGACTCCGAATCGCTGCACGTTCCGTCGCCGCAGACGACCGGCGGACAGTCCGGGATCGGGACGGTCTGGCATCCGGAGGCCGGGTCACAGGAATCCGCAGTGCAGTCGTCACCGTCGTCGCAGGGCTTGGGGCCGGAGGAAACGCACAGCCCGTTCATGCACGTCCCCGGGAGCTGGCAAAGGTCATCGGGCGTGCACGGGTTGGAATCCGCCGATTCCACGGTGCAGAGGCAGGCAATGCAACGGGCTGCCCCGGCACACTCACCGCCGATGGGCGCCAGGCAGTCTTCGTCCACGGAACACTGGCAACCGAGGTCCTCGGCGGCCGAATCTTCCTGCGATACGACGTCCGTGTCCACGGTCGACCCCGAGCACCCCGCTCCCGCGGCCATCAGCCAACTCACCAGACAAGCCATGCCGAAGGCAATACCAGCTCCACGTACCATGACCGACCTCCCGTCCAATCGAAAACTGCCGCGACCGGCAGAATGCTACCGGAAGGCCCAAAGCAAGGCAATCGGATTCATGGGCTCGCCTGCACGGCCGCTGGTCCGGAGGAACGCCGGAGGCTCGAACGCCCGAATGGCCCTCAGATTTTGCTGGACGCAGAAAGATTGTCGAGTATATCTATCCAAGTTGTGCCGTTGGGGCGATGTGGAGGAGGAGCATCATGGGGGTATCGAGGCGGGGCTTTCTTGGAATCCTGGGGGGGGCGATGGCCGGAGCGACTCTGGCCGGAGGCAGGGCAAACGCACAGCCCCCGAGCTCAACAAGTG
Organism: uncultured Myxococcales bacterium; assembly: GCA_903895725.1. Taxonomy (GTDB): domain Bacteria; phylum Myxococcota_A; class UBA9042; order CAIXZC01; family CAIXZC01; genus CAITUV01. The sequence goes on from CAITUV010000043.1 coordinate 455,574, forward strand.
CCGACTCTTTCGGTTGCCTGGTGGATCTGTCGCTGTGCGTGGGGTGCCGCAAATGCGAGGCAGCCTGCAACAAGCAGAACAGCCTGCCTCAGCCGGACCGACCGTTCGACGACATGAGCGTGCTCGATACGTTCCGTCGACCGGATGCCGACAAATTCACGGTCGTCAACCGCCACCTGGTGGGCGGGGCTCCGGCCTACGCCAAGGTCCAGTGCCTTCACTGTCTCGACCCGGCTTGCGTGTCCGCCTGCATCGTCGGGGCACTCACCAAGGAGCCGAGTGGAGCGGTCCGCTACGACGCGTCCAAGTGCATAGGTTGCCGGTACTGCATGGTGGCCTGCCCGTTCCAGATTCCGGCCTACGAGTACTCCGAGGCCCTGACGCCGAGGGTTCGGAAGTGCGAGTTCTGCTTCGAGCGACAGATGGAAGGAAAGGCGCCCGCCTGCGTGAGCGCGTGTCCTAAGGAGGCCATGGCCTACGGAAAGAGGGAGGATCTCCTCCTGATGGCCCGTGAGCGTATCCGAAGCAGTGCCGCTCGGCAGGTGACCGCATCCACGGAAGGTGCCGCGGATGCCGCCAGCACACCGGCAGGGGACGCCGCGGCCGGGAATGGTGCAGCTCCCTTGCCGCTCCTCCCGTACATCTACGGGGAGCGGGAAGCTGGCGGGACGAGCTGGCTCTACGTTGCGTCGCATCCGTTCGAGTCTCTGGGATTGCTTCGGCTCCCGCCTGAAGCCCCGCCCAGGCTGACGGAGGCCATCCAACACGGAATCTTCAAGAACTTCGTTCCCCCGCTGGGGCTGGCCACGCTTCTGGGGATGGCGATGTACACCTTGCGGGGCCGAAAGGAGAAGGAGCAATGAGTCATTCCGCTTCGACTCCGATCAAGGGGGTGCCTTTCTTCACGCCAGGGACGTTGGTGCTGACGGCCATCGCCATGGCCGGCATGGGGCTCGGAATCTGGAGGTTCGTGGTTGGGCTGGAGGCGACGACCAACCTCGATGATCAGTTTCCGTGGGGACTCTGGATTGCCGTGGACGTGGCCAGCGGTGTCGCTCTGGCAGCCGGCGGCTTTACGTCGGCGGGGCTTGCCCACGTCCTGCACCGGGGTCGGTATCACCCGGTGGTGCGGGCAGCGCTCCTGACTGCGATGTTGGGGTACACGTTCGTTGCGCTCGGGCTGCTGTTCGACCTCGGAAGGTACTACAACGTCTGGCACCCGATGATCATGTGGCAGGGGAACTCGGTGCTGTTCGAGGTGGGCATGTGCGTGATGGCCTACCTCACGGTGCTCTACCTGGAATTCGTGCCGATCGTCGCCGAGCGGCTGCGCTCTCCCGAGCCTCTGCCTCGACTGTTGCAGCTGGTGCGCAAGCCGGCGGGGGCCGTTGTGGGGCTGCTGGACCGGATTGTGGGAAAGATCATGTGGCTGCTCATCATCCTCGGCATCGTGCTGTCGAGCATGCATCAGTCGTCGCTCGGGTCGCTGATGCTGATTGCGCCCTCCAAGGTGCATCCGCTCTGGTTCACGCCGATCCTCCCGCTGCTCTTTCTGACCTCGGCGGTGTGCGTGGGATTCCCGATGGTGATCTTCGAGTCCCTGCTGGCGTCCCGTTCTTTCCGGCTCAAAGCCGAGATGGATGTGCTCAGCCCGCTGGCACGCCTGGTCCCGATTGTCCTGGCCCTCTACCTGGCGATGAAGGGGGCCGACATGGCGATACGGGAGAGTTGGCGGTTCCTCCTGCCGTTCGACCTTCCCGCCCGGATGTTTCTGCTCGAGGTGCTGGGCGGGGTAGCCCTTCCCCTCGTGCTGTTCCTGTCCGACCGGGTGAAGCGCTCGCAGCTGGGGTTGTTTGTGGCAAGCTCTCTGGTGGTCGGCGGGGTGGTCCTGAACCGGGTCAACGTGTTCCTGGTGGCCTACACACCTCCGTATGCTGCGGAGAGCTACTTCCCCTCTCTTGCGGAGTTCGGGGTCACGGCGGGGCTTATCGCGCTGCTCGTTTTGGTGTATCGTTTTGCCGTAATGAATCTGCCGGTCATTCCCGGGCATGCGGTTGAGGAGGGGGGAAGATGAGGGGCGTAGCTGGGGCGGCAATTCCTGTCAAGGCCCTTTCGGTTTGGTCCCTGGCCCTGTTCCTGGGGGCTGGCGGATGCACCCGCGGTACGGACCGGCCTGAAGTCGGCACGACGGTGTGCCCTCCGGAGCCGTCGGGACCAGGAACGCCCTCGCTCGGCCAGCCCGCCGCCGGAGGATCGGCAGCGGACGGCTTGTCTTCCGGCCCCGAGGCATCTGCAGCTATCTGCCCGCCCTGTCCGGTGTGCCCCACCGTCGCACCGGCGGACGTCATCTCGGTGCCCCTCCCGACCGGGGAGGCGGTGTTGCCGGAGAAGAGCAGCCTCTACCACCTTGCCGAGCAGTATGAGCCAGTCTCCTTCTCACACTCGAATCACGTGAGCATCGAGGGGCGATGCGAGGTGTGCCATCACCACTCCAGCGGCATTGAGAAGACGCCGCCCTGTCGCGAATGCCACGGTCAACCGTCGGGGAAGCTGAATCAGCCCGGGTTGAAGGGGGCCTACCACCGGCAGTGCATGAACTGCCATCGCCAGATGGGAGGGGGGCCGCTGGGGTGCGAGGATTGCCATGCGGAGCGGAAGGGTGCTCCGGTGGACCAGACCAAGCTGGCGCTCGAGTCCCTGCCACCGAAGATGAAGCTCGGGCACCTCGCTCATCAGTTCGGAGGGGTGCTGTTCGACCACGCCAGTCATGCCTCTCTGGCAGACGGTTGCGCCGAGTGCCACCACCACGAGAAGGGAGTCGAGCACACGCCTCCGTGCCGGGAGTGCCACGACAATCCGGAGAAGCTGAAGACGGCCTATCACCGGCAGTGCCTTGGCTGTCACAAAGCCAATGGTCAGCTCCACCAGAAGCGTATCGAAGAGCTCCACACCAGCCTCAACAAGGCCCGGGCAGCGGGCGACCGCGCTGTTGTCGAGTCGCTCGAGAAGGACCTGGCCAGGGAGGAGCAGAAGCGGACCAGCCCGCTCTCCTGCGGCGAATGCCACCAGCCCAAGGCCATGCCGGCCACGGTCAAGCTCGGCGATGCAGGCGGCCTGTTCGGCCAGGCCTCCTTCGACCACGAGATGCACACGCAGGTCACCCCCTTCTGCACCGACTGCCACCACTCCAACAAGGGCTTCAACGAAATCCAGAGCTGCGTGGCGTGCCATGGGGGGGAGAAGCCGACTTCGGAAGTCGGTCTCAAGGCGGCCTATCATACCCAGTGCATCGGGTGCCATTCGCGAAACGGTGCTCCAGAGGAATGCACACAGTGCCACCAGGCCAATGCGGTGCCCGAGACCGTGTCTCTCGGGGAGCTGTCGGATTCGTACAAGCCGGCCGAGTTCAGCCACAAGAGCCACATCGGCTCGTTCCCTCAGTGCACCACGTGCCATCACAAGCCGCAGAGCTACGACGGGCTCGGGAAGTGCTCCGCCTGCCATCTCAAGACTCCTGCCGAGAATGCCAAGCCGTCCAAGTTGGAGGATGCATTCCACAACCAGTGCCAGGGCTGCCACAAGAAGGACGATCAGGGTCCTACTGGCTGCGAAGACTGCCACCAGCCCAAGAGCTGAGCACGGGCACCGCAACGACTCTATGGAACGGTAGTGAGCCCCACGGGGGGGCCGAGAGCTACAGTCCGAGCTTCCGGCGGACCGTGGCAATCAGCTCGGTGGGCTCGATGGGCTTCTGGATGGCTCCGTCGAACCCGAGGTCGAGCATGGGCATCGTTCCCTGGGCACTGTCTCCGACGCTGCTGACGAGCAGCACTGGAATCGAGGCGTCGAGCCGCTTGAGTGTCGAAGCGACCTGAAGCCCCTCGTCGATGGACTCCATCATCATGTCGCACAGCACCAGAGCGGGACGGCGTGCCGTGAAAGCGGCAATACCATCGTTTCCGGAACCAGCGGTCACGACATCGAATCCTCCCTTGGTCAGCACGATGTTCATTACATCGAGGACGTCGGGATCATCGTCGATCACGAGGATGAGCTTGCCTGTCATGACTTCCTCCCCGGGATGCCAGCACACCCCGAATCAACTGCCCCGGCCAATCACGCGGCGGGGGCCGACTTGCGCTCCGGCTTCTTGTAGAACAGGCTGATGACGAACCCGACTGCGAGAAGGCCGGCTGCGATGTAGAGCGCACCCTGGAAGTTCTTCGTGGTCTGGAAGACCCACGCGAACGCCAGCGGGCCAACGACCCCTGCGACGCTCCAGGCCGTGAGCATGGTGCCATAGACCTTGCCGATATACTTCGGGCCGAAGGAATCCGCTGCGAAGGCCGGCATGACGGCGAAGCCGCCGCCGTAGCAGGCGAGCAGGTAGCAGGAGATCACGGCCAGGGCGTAGTAGTTCGACAGGTTGGCGAGCACGACGTAGAGGATGAGCTGGGTGATGAACATGATCGAGTACACGTTCTTGCGCCCGAGGAAGTCGGACACACTGGCCCAGAAGAGGCGGCCGAGGCCGTTGAAGATGGCCGAAATCGCGACGATGGTGCCACCCGCGGCAGCGAGGACTGCGGCGAGTTGCTCTGCGGAGACTCCGTCGGCTGCGGCGACGGTCTTGTAGGACTCCTGCGCCATGGGCGAAAGCTGGGAGATGAGGCCCAGGCCGGCGCTGACGTTGAGGAACAGCATGGCCCACAGCATCCACCACTGCGGAGTCACGCGGGCCTCGGCAAATGTGAAGGACTCGGTGACGGAAACTCCGGCCTTGGGGGCGAAGCCCTTGGGGAGCCAGCCCGTCGGCGGGTTCTTGTAGAACTGAGCCGCAGCGGTGACGAGGACGAGGTAGATCGTTCCCCACATGTAGAAGGTATTGGCCACGCCCATGCTCTCGATGTTGGCAGGGGCGATCTTGCCCATGAAGAACGCGCCGGCGCCAAAGCCCATCACGGCCAGGCCGGTGACAAGGCCTCGCTTGTCGGGGAACCAGCGGATGAGGGTGGCGATGGGGGTCACGTACCCGAAGCCGTTGCCGAGGCCGGCCACGACGCCGTAGCCGAGATACAGGAGCCAGATGCTGCCCATGGCGTCGGCAAGGCCCGAGAGCAGGGTGCCGAGGCCGAACAGGATGCCGCCGAGCGTGGCCACGAACCGGGGGCCCTTCTTGTCGACCAGGGCACCGCCGAACGCGGCCGAAATACCAATGATGCCGATGCACAGCATGAAGGTGAGCTGAACCTGGGTCTCACCCCAGCCATGCGTCGCCATCAGGACCTTCTTGAACACGGACCAGGCGTAGACCGTGCCCAGGCAGAGCTGCATGACGACAGCAGCGATTGCGATCAGCCATCTCTTCCCTTCCAGATTCTCGTTCGACATGGACCTCTCCTCAGTGTGCGGTCAACGGCTTTGACGCACCCCGACCGGTCGAGCAGACCGGGCAGGGATGCGCGGGGTTGCAGTGATCGAGCAGCTTGTCACGGAATCTCGCCAGCGCAGTCTGCAGCGGAACAATGGGAGACTGCCCCAGGGCGCAGAACGATGCCTTCTTCATAATCTGGGCGGTGGTCGTCATCGCCTCGACGTCCTCCGGCGTGCCGCTGCCGGAAGCGATGCGGTCCATGAGCTGATACAGCTGTCGGGTGCCGACCCTGCACGGAACGCACTGTCCGCACGACTCGTGGCGGAAGAAGGACAGGACGTTGCGGAGGAAGTCGACGATGCATACCGACTGGTCGCACACCAGGATCGAGCCCGATCCGAGCGTGAGCCCCTTCTTGAGCGGCTGGTCGAAGTCCATGCCGAGCTCGAGGTCGGCCGGGCCAACGATGGCGCCCGCAGAGCCGCCAATCTGGGCGAACTGGAAGGAGGAACCTTCCTTCAGTCCGCCGCAGGTCTCGATGAGCTGGACTAGCGTCGTGCCCATGGGGGCCTCGATCAGGCCCGGGTTGCGCAGGTGCCCGGCCATGCAATAGAGCTTGGGGCCGAACGAGTTGGCAGTCCCGATCGACCGGTACTCCCTGGCTCCGTGCTGAACGATGATGGGGACGTTGGCGAAGGTTTCGACGTTGTTGACGTTGGACGGGAGGTTCTTGAAGCCGGCAACGCCGGGGAAGGGGGGCTTGAACCGGGGGTACCCTCGACGACCTTCCATGGAGTTGATCAGCGACGTTTCCTCTCCGCAGACATACGCTCCTCCCCCTTCCTTGATGAGGAGGTCGAAGGAGAAGTCGGTGCCCTGGATGCGGTCGCCGAGCCAACCGCGCTGGCGGGCCTGCCGGATGGCCTCTTCGAGGCGAACGATGGAGCGACGGTATTCGCCACGGACGTAGATGTAGCCGAGAGTCGCACCGATGGCGAATCCGCAGATGGCCATGCCCTCGATGACGGAGTGGGGATCCTCCTCCATGAGGACCCGGTCCTTGAACGTGCCGGGCTCCCCCTCGTCCGCGTTGCAGACGACGAAGCGGCGCGGTGCCTTCCGGTCGACGAAGGACCACTTCACGCCGGCAGGGAAGCCGGCGCCGCCACGGCCACGGAGCCCGGACTCCTTGACGAGGGCGACGACTTGGTCCGGAGTCATGCCGGAAAGCACGGTCTTCAGGGCCGAGTAGTTCCCTGCGGCAATGCCGGAGTCGATGGACGTGGGGTCGATGTGCCCGACGCGTGCAAGGAGACGGCGGGGGTAGGGGGCGTTGACGACGATGGCCTTGCCTGCAGTCTCCTCTCCGCACTGCTCGCCGGTGGAAGCGGCCTTGCCCCGGTATCCGTCCAGAATGGAGACGAGACGCTCCTCGGTCAGATTGCCGTGGAGGTCGTAGTCCACCATCATCGCCGGTGCCACGGAGCAGACTCCCAGACACTCGCAGGCCTCCAGGAAGAACTCACCGTCCGGAGTCGCTGTGCCGGGCTGAAGGCCGAAGCGCTCGGACAGGATTCGGAAGATGGTGGAGGCCCCCACGACGTGGCAGGGACCGGACTTGCACACCCGGATGACGTGGCGGGCACGCGGGCGGACAGAGAACATCGAGTAGAATCCGACGAACCCGGCAACGATGCTCTCGGGAAGCCGCATCTCCTGGGCCACTCCCTTGAGCACCTCTGTGGAGAGGTGGTTGTCCCCGGACATGGCCTGCAGGTCCCTCAGGACCAGCATCAGGTGCTCGCGGGCCGTGCCGTAGCTTTCGACGACTTTGCGGATGTCAGCGGTGGTCAGCATGCTGCACCTCCATCTCCCGCAACGAGCTTCTCGACGCGACAGGCGCAGACCTTGTATTCCGGGATCTTGCACGTGGGATCGAGCGCATCGATGGTCAGCCGGTTGGCAGCTGCCTCGAAGAAATGGAACGGAATGAAGACGACGTTGGGTGTGGGTCTCGGGCTGATTCGCAGGCGGATGCGGATGCTGCCTCGACGGGAGGAAACGGCGACCATCTCGCCATCGACCAGGTCGAGCGCAGCGGCATCGGCACGGGACATCTCGATGAAGCCGTGGGGGACGAGCTCGTCCAGGATCCGGGAATTGCGCGACATGGTCCCGGTGTGGAAGTGCTCGAGGATGCGTCCCGTCGTGAGCGTGAGGGGATACTCCCGATCGACGACCTCCGCCGGTGGCGTATACTCGATGGCGGTGAACAGCCCCTTGCCGCGGGCGAACTTCTCTTTGTGGAGGGTCGGGGTTCCAGGGTGATCCACGGCGGGGCAGGGCCACTGGACCTTGGTCTCCCTCGCCCGCTTCCAGGTGATTCCGGCATAGGACGGGGTCACCGTGCGGATCTCCTCGAACACTTCCTCGGCCCGCGTGTAGTTCCACTGGAGCCCCATGCGGCGGGCGAGCTGCTGCGTGATCCACCAGTCGTCCCGGGCATCTCCCGGAGGGGTGACCACCTTGTTCATGAACTGCACCCGGCGCTCCGTGTTGGTCACCGTGCCCTCCTTCTCGAGGAAGGCGCAGGACGGCAGCACCACGTGGGCCAGGCGTGCGGTCTCGGTCAGGAATATATCCTGAACGATGAGAAGGTCGAGCTTCTCCATCGCCTCGATGACATGCTCGGTGTTGGGGTCGGAAACGACCGGGTTCTCCCCCATCACGTACATGGCCTTGAGGTCCCCGCGGGCGGCCGCATTCATCATCTCGATGATCGTCAGCCCCGGCTTCTCCGGAAGAGAGCAGCCGCACATCCCCCAGGCCTTCTCGAACTTCTCACGGTTTGCGGGCACGATGACCGGCTGGTACGCGGGAAGAAGCGCACTGAGCGCTCCCATGTCGCAAGCTCCCTGGACGTTGTTCTGCCCTCGCAGCGGATTCACGCCGCCACCGGTCTTGCCCACGTTGCCGAGCATCATCTGGAGGTTGGCCGTGGACTTGACGCCGTTGACGCCGGAGATGAACTGAGTGATGCCCATGGAGTAGTAGAGCGCCATCGGCTTGGCAGCGGCAAGAATGCGGGCAGCCTTGACGATGTCGTCCGGGTTGGCCAGGCCGCAGATCCCGGCCACGTGCTCTGGAGTGTACTTCTCGAGCACCGGAATCAGCGCCTCGAAACCCTCGCATCGCTCGTCGATGTAGGCCTTGTCATAGAGCCCTTCCTTGAGGATCACGTGCATGAATCCGTTCAGGATCGCCACGTTGGTCCCCGGACGAATGGGGAGATAGACGTCCGCGATGCGGGCGAGCTCGATGCGCCGGGGATCCGCGACGACGAGCTTCTTTCCCCGGTGAATCACCTCGTGCTTGATCATCGATCCGATGACCGGGTGGTTCTCCGTGGTGTTGCTCCCGATGACGAGAAATGCCTCGGAGCTGGGAATCTCCCCGATGGAGTTGGTCATCGCACCCGAGCCGAACACGGTCGCCAGACCGGCGACGGTGCTGCTGTGTCAAAGTCGTGCACAGTGGTCTACGTTGTTGGTTCCCACCCCCGTGCGCATGAATTTCTGGAAGAGGTAGTTCTCTTCGTTGGTCACCTTGGCCGACGCCAGGCCGGCAATGGAGTCCGGACCGTTGGCCGCCTTGATTTCCGAGAGGCGGGCAGCTGCGTAGTCCAGCGCTTCCTCCCAGGAGGCCTCCACGAGCTTCCCGTCACGACGGACCAGTGGCGTCCTGATCCGCTCAGGATGCTGCACGAAGTCGAACCCGAACCGTCCCTTGACACAGAGATGACCGTTGTTGGGGCCGTTCTCGTTGCCGTTCGCGTACAGGAGGCGTCCCTTGGAATCCGTGTGGAAGTCGATCTGGCAGCCGACCCCGCAGTAGATGCAGACCGAGGTCTGCTTCCGAGTCTCCCAGGTGGGGGCGGTGCCGTTGACCGGCTGAAGCGTGAGCGCACCGGTCGGGCAGAGCTGTGCGCAGGTTCCGCACAGGGCGCAGGAGGACTCGCCGACCGGCCCCCCGCAATCTGCGGTAAGCTCGGTTCGGTCCCCTCGGCCGGTGAAGTCCCACACGCCGAGCATCTGGACCTCGCCGCAGGCCTTCACGCAGCGCCCGCACAGGACGCACCGGTCCTCGTTGCGCCGAAGCCCCTTGCTGGACGTGGTGTCGGTAGTCCGCCTCCGCCCCGGCAGCGGCTGGCGCGGCTCCTCGATTCCGTATCGGTGGCACAGATCCTGAAACTCGCAGTCCCCGTTGGCATCGCAGAACAGGCAGTTGTGATGGCCTTCTGCGAGGAGCATCTCCAGGATCGACCTGCGGACCGAAGCCAGCTCGGCATCCTCGCTGACGACGTTCATGCCGTCAGCAGCCGGCTCGGTGCAGGCCGTCTTGAGCGCCGTCCCGTTGACCCTCACGAGGCAGATCCGACATGCGCCCGTCCGACTGATTCTCGGATGGTGGCACAATGTCGGGATGTCGAGCCCGGCGTTGCGGGCAACTTCGAGAATCGTCTGGCCTTTCTGTCCGCTGACGACCCTTCCGTCCACAGTCAGTCTGATCGACTCGTTCATAGTCCTCCCCTGTCGCTCGGCGCCTCCGCCCCCCCCTACCGGAAAACACCCCCCCCCTACCGATGTGCGCAGACCCTACCCGGGGAATACCGCTAAGTCAATGGAGAAAAGCGAACAATATTCAGGGGTTCAAGAGAGTCAGAATGACCGTTATTTCCACAAAACCGCCTGGAGCGGGCGCCACCCGAAGGGTACGAACATAGCCGTTTCCTTCGGTCAAGCCCCCCCGGTCGAGCTCGGATTCCAGCGCCTCGGGCGTGAGGAACTGCTTGACCTCCGCGGCATCAGCCTGTGCGGGAACGAGCGAGGTGATCCGGACAAGGACGCCGGACGCATCGCGGGCACCGCTGACATTGGCGTAACCGGACAAGAGGCTCTCGAGCTTCTCGCCCGCGGCCGCGTGCACGAGAAGGAAGATGGTACCTCCCGGCTTCATCCATCTGCGGAATTCCGAAAACAGCTCGCTGCGGTCCTCTGCCGAAAGGTACTCGAGCAGGTGGCTGGCCACCACGAGCGAGACGCTCGCCTCGGGAAAGGAACTGTCGCGGACATCGCCCCAGACGATCGACAGGCGGCGCGTGGCCGGGACATGGGCCAGTCGTCCGGCGGCCCTCCGCAGGCGCTCACAGGCAAGCATGGAATGATCCACAGCGGACACGGGCTCGATGCCCGGGAGCCCTGCCGTGCGAAGCGCTTCACCGCCGTCGCCGGCACCGAGCAGCGCTGCGGCTCCCGGAACGAGGGACGCAGCGTTCTCGGTCAGGAAGCGCTCGAGCTCCGCACCGACGGGCACCAGCGTGAAGGGAAGGTTGAGGGCCAGGGCGGCCTCGTCGGCCGAGGCGGAGTGACGGTCCGGCATGGACCTGGAAAGAACGGGCAGCGGCCAGGGAGATGCCGCGACGAAGGTGGATGCATGCCGCTCCATCCCCGCCAGCCGGGAGAGCGCCAGGTTGGGCAGGAGGTGGTCGACGCGGCCAGCCAGGGCTCCCTCGACGAGGCGGAACGAGGGGGCAGACGGGAGCGGGAGAGCACGAAGCCCCTGTTCCCGGAATCGAAGTCCCTTGCGGAGCCCGGCCATGTTCCGTACGACGTTGTCGGACTGAATCTCGAGCTCGGACAGCGGATCAGCGCTGTCTCTCCATCCCACGAAGAGCAGGCGCGCCATGGTGTTGAACAACAGGATGTCGATCGGATCGCGACGCAAGGATGCGGCCTGGGCGAGCTTCTCAGCCACCGCGAGCATCCGCTCGGCATCGTCGTCCCGCCCCAGCACGACGAGGTACTCGACGTTGCGGGCCAGCTCGGTCAGGAGCCAGCCGGCGGCCATCAGCCGGGTTCCCGGGTCGTGCCAGGTGATGCGTTGCGCCGACTCGGCATACTGTTGGAAGAACATCGACTCGATGGTCGCATCCAGACGGGCCCAGTTCTCCCAGAAGGGTGCATTCTGCCGCAGGAGGAGCATGTTCGCATCGCACCAGAGGGCCTGCTGGTGGACGCGCCCGGCCCGCTCGAGCACCGAGGGCATCGCCGAGGCTTGGAGACTGAGGACCAGGGCTGCGGCAAGAAGCGCCGCGGGGCGGGGCGGGGGTAACATCTAGCCTTCCTGCCCGTCGAGCGGGCCCGCTGCTGGAACGGCGGGGGGGACCTCCGTAGCGACGGGAGCGGTCTCTGAGGTGACCGAAGCTGCGGCCAGGCGCCGCAGGTTGACCGCACAGGCACGCCCCTTGGGGTCCATTCCGCGCTCGTACTCCACGCGGTCGCCCGCACCGATTTGGGCAAACGAGGGGTCGACCACCGCCGTGTGGTGGAAGAAGAGCTTCCGGCCATTCCAGTCTTCGAGGAGGAACCCCATCTTCTCCCGAACCTCGGCCACCGCTCCCAGGAGGGGGCCCGCCGGCGGGGGAGTCGGGTCCTCTGCCGCGGGGGAGGGATCCTCGTTTGGTCCTCCCGCAACGGGACGGGGGGATGGCGGCGAAGGGGGTGTCGGCTCGCGTCGCCCGCGATCCGACGGGCCTCGCACCGGCACCACGGCCCAGGTCGCGGCTTCGACCAGCGCAGGGGCCGTTCGCATGCGGCGAGTTGCACCGGAGCGGTCCTCGACGGGGACGTCGTACATCGGAACGAGCACGGCAATGCCGGCACCGGTGAGCTTGCGAACGAGGGGGGAGAGGCCGCCGAAACCGGCCACGAGGACGACCACGTCCGGAGAGCGCCGCAAGGACTGATCGAGGACCTCCACGGCCATGGCGAGCTGATGCCCGGCTGCTCCCGATCCGGCCGGTGCCTTCTGGATGATGAAGCCGGCATCCGCAAAGACGCCGTCGATGCAGTCCGCCTGAGCCTCCCGGTCCGTCGTGCGGTCCGCGGCCGGGACGAAGAGGCGTGCCTCGGCAATCGCAACAGGGGGGGCCCCGCGACCGAGGCGCCGCTCGACGTCGGAACGACACCAGGATAGAAGTGCCCCCGGGGTCACCGGCATGGTCCCGTCCGTCTGGGACCGATAGTGCTGCACCACCGGAGCAAAGAACCCGGCATCGACAAAAAGCAGCACCTGGGCGGGGCTGATATCGGAGCTCATGAGACCTCCCGGTGAGGGCCGTTCGGGGCCCGCATTCGTCTGCTGTAATACCCCATCGCCCCCCGGGGCACAAGACATAGCGCACGAATCAATTGATTCCGCCGGTCAGGTATGCCATAAGCGTCCAAGAACCCAAGGGGAGGGACGACATGACAGGACCGACCGTACCCGCTAGAGATCGAGGAGTCGACACGCTCAGAGGGCTTGCCATCATCCTGATGGTGGCAGCCAACGCTGCACCGGGAACGCTCATCGAGCCGTACCCGATCTGGTACAAGATCCTCAGCTCACTGGCCGCACCACTGTTCGTGACGATTTCGGGGCTCATGGTCTGCTTCACCGCAAAGACGCGGGGCTATCCGTTCAGCCACTACATCACTCGAGGGGCGATGGTGGTGCTGGCCGCGATCCTGGTCGACCTGCTGGTCTGGCTCATGGTCCCCCTGACGTCCTTCGACGTCCTGTATCTCATCGGCATCTCGCTGCCTCTGGCCTACCTGGCAGCGCGGGCCGGCGGATGGGTTCCCTGGATCCTGGCTGCTGTCGTGTTCGCGGCCACGCCGTTCATGCAGGCCTGGCTGGGCTACTGTGACTACCCGGTCGAAATCTACTTCTTCGAGGAGTCCACGCTGGCGGACTGCATCCCGTGTGCGGTGCTGACTCACTACCTCGTGGACGGATGGTTCCCCATGTTCCCGTGGCTTGGCTTCGCATTCGTCGGGGCCGGTCTGGCGGGAGTCAGGGACGGCGGACTCCAGAAGTCGTGGTGGTTCCCGGTTGTGGGGCTGGTTCTCCTGGCCGGCGGGACGGCGCTGTGGATCTCGAACCCGGGCCCCATGATGAGCCGCGACGGATACGCCGAGTTGTTCTACCCGGCGCCGGCAGGCTTCATGCCCGCGGTCACCGGATTCATCTTCCTCGCGTTCTGGCTGGTGTCGGTGGTGAAGCTGCCCAAGCTTCTCGACCCGGTCTGGGCACTGGGAGAGATATCGATCACGATCTACGTGCTCCACCTGGCCCTTATCGGGTACGTGGTGGAAAAGTTCTTCGAGCCCGAAGGAATGTGCACGCTGGCCACGCACTACGTGTGGATCATGGCGTTGATGCTGGCGGTTGCCTACGGGCTGCGAGCCTACCGCAAGAAGGGCGGACGCCCGAAGAACGCTTTCCTCAGGATGTTCGTCGGCGGTTGAGAATCTCACTCGAGGCAACGGATGATGCGGGCCGACTACCCTCGCGTGGGGTTGCTGACCGATCCTGACGAGGATCCACGCGAGAGTGAAACCACCGTCAACACCACGGCGCTCCCTTACGGTCTGCTGCTCGGAATGAGCCAGGGAGTGGGCCCGGAGGCCGAGGTTCGTAGCCGCTCTGCGCGCGTTGCTCTCAAAGCTGCCCGGCGGTTTCTCCAGGCCAACCGAGTTGCCTCGGACGACACCCGGGGCATGATTGCCCTGCTGAGACAGGCGCTCAAGGAGGCCAACGCAGAGCTGCACGGTCTGGCGCGGGACCAGTCGGACGTGGCCTTCGGAGGCGCGTCCGCTCTGCTGGTGCTCGTTGCTCCGGGTAGAGCCTTCGTGGCCCACCTGGGGGACTGCCGGCTCTACCTGGTCCGACGTGGACAAGCCAGCCGGATCACCCGGGACCACACCATGGCCCAGACCTGGGTGGAGCACGGGATCCTCACGGACGAGCAGATTCGTGAGAGGCCCGATTCGCGTAAGCCCCTCAAGCTGCTCGGTGCCAGGCCTGAATGCGAGCCTGATGTGAGGAGCATTCCCATCCAGATGGAGAAGGGGGATGCCCTGGTCCTCTGCAACGCGGGAATTCACGAGTGCGTGGACGACGACGAGCTGGCCGGAATGGCGTGTGCGGCCGACCCTGAAGTCGGTGCGCAACAGCTCTGCGACGTGGCGGCCAGCCGCGGCAGGTCGAGCGAGCGGCGCGTGCTCGTGTATCACTCGGGACCGCCGCTCCGAGGCGGGCAGCCTCGGGTCTTGAGGGCACGCCGACTGCGCAACCGCCGCAAGACGTCCGTCTGGCTTCTTGGCGCTGCCGGGCTGGCACTCATGGCGGCCGTGGGCCTTGCGGTCTACGGGCTGTCCGACCGTGTGCTCGGGCCGTCCCAGGAGCTCGCCCGAACCGTGGCAGACCTGGATTCTGAGCGCCATGCGCAAGACCTGTCTCTTCGCCTCGATGGGGGGGCCGCGCGACTCGACGGTGGGGGGCCGGACGATGTCGCGTCTTCACTCGCCGACGCAGCGTCACCGGCCGACTCTGAACTGTCCCGGGACAGCGCAGAAGCTCCGGCCCCGACCCGTGCAACGTCGGGCAACGCGGAGGCCTCCACGACGAGGGGCCATCCGGGGACGGCCAGCCCCCCCGATATGGCCATCAAGACTCCGGAGCCCGCGACCGGGAATTCCGCTCCTGGTGTCAGCAAGGCCACGCAGGCCCCCGCCGGCTCTCCCGAGAGTGGGGAGAGCAAGGCCCCTCAAGCCGCTGCCGGATCCCCGGATGGAGCGGTGAGCAGGGTCGCACAGGGTGGTGCAGCGTCCCTGGACGTCGCTGCCGACACCAAGGCGGAGGCCGCGCCCCAGGCCGCAGAAGTAGTGGCACACTCTCCGGAGACAGCCGCCAAGGCATCCGATGCGGCCCACACGCCGGATGGCGAAGAGTCGGCTGGCACCCGTCCTGCCGTAGAAGTCTCAGGTTCCGCAGCGGATGATTCGGTCAGGGGCTCACCGGCCGGGACGCCCGTCTCCGAGCTTGCGCAGAAGGCCACCGACTCGGGGGGACCGCAGGCGGCAGAAGCCCGAGTCGAGAAGAAGTCGGCCGTGGTGAACTGGCCCAAGCCTCCGCAGGTCGAAGAGCCGTCGGTGTTTCCATACACGGAGCCCACGCAGGACGGCCTCGACGTGTGCATTCCGCGCAGCCTCAGCCACCATGAGGCGCAAAGAGTCAAGGATCTGCGGATCCTGGTGAACAAGGGGTACAAGGAGCTGAAGAACGTGTCTCCGGACCCGGCCCGTGCCGGAATGTATGTGCTGCAGGCGGCCAAGGTGGTCGCTGGGTCGAGCCCTTCGGTCATGGCCCGCTGCACGCCGGCAGTCGAGCTTCTCCGGGCAACGGTCAAGGTGAAGTACCTTCGTTTCGTCTGGGCATCGTCATCTCGGGCTCTGGCGAACATCCGAGAGAAGGACTGGTCCTGCGCCAGAGCTCACGACCGGGCAGCCGATGCCCGGAAGTTCGGTGCCAGCGAAGACGAGCTCAAGCTGGTGCTGAGAATCTGCGCGAGCTGGACCTCTCCGTCGCCCGTGCAACCCGCGCCGTGAGGGCGACCCCCGGTTTGCCGTAGACAGAGTCAGGCCTGAGGGCTCGAACCGGCAGCGGACGTTCCGCTCTTGCCTGCCACCTCTTTTCGAAGCAGGCGGAGCCAGTCGACGAAGCGGTCGTGGTGCTCGCCGACGATTCGTGCCAGAACCTCCGCCTCCCGTTCATTGAAGTTGGCCAACACGGCGCACGAGAGGCGCTCGATGCTGCCCTCGGAGGTGAACTCGGCTGCCAACTTGTCGAGGGCGTTGACCGGCCCTTGAGCCACACCGTCCAACGTGTTCCCGGGGTTCCGCTCGGGAGATCCCTTGGGTCGACATTTCGAAAGGAGGGCCTGCATGGCAGCCCGTCCCCGGTCGCGGCACGCCCACACGTACAGCAGATCGACGAGAGCCAGGGTCGCGGCATCGCCGGTCGAGGTGGCCAGCGTGTCCAGCATTTCCTGGATGTCGCGCTTGCGCAGTCGAAGGCGCCTCACGAACTTCCCGGTTCCCTCGATCAACCCGGCGACCACGTCCGACCAGATCTTCGACTGCACGATATCGGGAATGCCCACGGGGGAAAGCAGGAATGACCCGAGAGTGGCCAGAGGCCACGAGAGCACGGTCCGGAAGAAATTGGCGCGAATGACCGGAGAAGGGAAACCCCGGAGGCGGTTGTGAAGGGAAATATAAAGACCGTTGGAGACGGCGATGACCCAGAACTTGGCAAACGCGGTGACGGCGGGAGACGAGATCTCGAGGATCGGCCAGCCTGAGTCGAAACCGAACTTGGCCGCAGCCAGGATGGGGACCGAGAACCCGGTCCAGAAGACCGAATTGCCCAGGTTGTCCTTGTCCACGCTGCCCATGGACCAATGGCGCAGGTCAGACCCCGTCGAAGCGATGAGGTCGGCCATCATGTTCCTGAAGGCCGTGATTCCCAGCCACAGCAATCCATATCCCGGTCCCACGGTCAGGGCCGCAGGGATCATGGCAATCCCTGCCTTGAGCCACATGCGGACTCCGGGATTGAGGTACCGCCAGAAGCGAATCGGGGAGACCCTCTCCTGCCCGGCCGCCGGTCTCTGATGAGAGTCCTCGGGTGTCGGATTCCGGGACACGAAGAATACCTGGGCCCCGGGGGACACGGTGTCCTCCTGCGTACGTGCCAGCAATGCCTCCCGGGCAATGGATTCCGGTACAGCCGGCTGTCTGCTTCGGCGGAGTGCCTCGACGGTCCTCGGCTCGAGACTGGTCGAAGAGACGAACCCCATGCCGGGCACGTCGGGATGTCCGCCGATGTAGTCGCTGCCGAAGCTGACCCTCAGGTGCCGTTCAGAGAAATGCTGGCAGGCGCGAAGCAGCAGACCTCTGTCGAACTCCGAGATCCCGCCGTCCGCCAGGATGCGCTCAACGGCCGGTGCGTCTCCGCTGTTGAGGAGGCTGACCAGGCGATTGAGGCGGCGTAGATCGGCCGGGTCACGATTCAGGGCATCGGACATGTTGAAGGTCTCGACGCCGGTGATCCAAGGATGATTCGCGAGCAGGAGGAGGATGGCGTTGTTGAGACCGACACTCAGGGGGTGGATGAAGACGACCTGCCCACCGCAGCCGGCCAGCAGCGGGCCGAGTTCCCCCATGTCGAGGAATGTGGAATCCCGGTCTCTCGATGCGCCGCGGACGGCATACCGCGCCTGGAGGAGGTGTGGTGTGCACTCCCGGTAGTCCTTCTCGGCCTCCTGGAGCTGACGTCTCAGGTGCTCGGTCTCCCACTCGGAGACGCCCCCCTGGCGCTGGCGGTACTCTGCGTGTCCCAGCTGGTTGGCGAGGTAGAGGACCCTGGAGTGCATGATGGGGCGCATCGATTCGGCCAGGACGTAGCCGAGCTGCACCCTGGAGATTCGGCCCTCTGGAACGGTCCTCACCACGTCTTCCCAGGAGATGGTGGGGACCTGGAGCATCCGGATTCCCTGGTACCGGCGGTTGATCCCGGGAAGGTGAATCCGATTGAACTCCTCGAGGAGATCCGCAAGTCCGGCCTGGCGTGCCTGGGCATTTTCGACGAGCCCGGCCCGGAACGACGCCAGGGATGCCTGGTGCTTCTCCAGGAATTCCCACAAGCCGGCCAACGTGCCGTCCTGCGGGGGAATGTACATGTAGTGGTGCCGCGCGTTGGCCCTGCCCACGCTGAACTCGATTCCCACCTCGACGTCGACTCCGAGCATGCGGCCGGCCTCGTAGGCCTCTTCCATGATCTGGGGGCTTTCCAGGTCGTAGTAGGCGACGGTGATTCTCGAGATCCCCTTGATGAACGCATCCAGGACGAGCTGCGAGGGAGTGCGCCGGCCCAGCGAGGACGAATCGTGGACGTGGTCATCCCAGCCAAGGCCCATCTCGCACAGCTTGCGGCCGTCCTCAGCCGTCTCGAACAGGCCCCGCTCGAGGAGAAGTCGGCGGATTACCGATTCCTGACCGTACGAGGCCACGGCGAAGTCCTGCATCAGCTCGAGCTGCCGGGAGCGGTCACCCCGGGCCCTCACGCACTCCTTCATGAGCGCGACCTGGACTCGGGCGGTGTTCATGGGAAGGGCCAGGGTTTTTGCATGCCAGGCGCTGTGAACGAGGTCACGCAGAGCCGTCAGCCGGACGGAATGATCGGAGATACCGCTGGCGGTGCTGAGCTTGAGATAGGCCTCCGCCATGGAGATCCGCCGAGCCGTCAGCGCACGGACGAAACCGCCGGGATGTGAGGACGTGCGAAGCCTGAGCTGGTCCGGCGCGATGATTTCCTGGTTGAGGACTTCAACCAACTGGCGGACTTCCGCCGAGAAGCTGACCCACTCCCGAAACGCTCGCCACCTGCGACCGAGACTGCCCTGAATTGCCATACCAACGCCTCGAGCCGGCCGCGGGCTCTCAGCCCCGCCAAGTCGACAAGGCGATGATGGGGCGACTCCGTCACCCTGTCAAGCAACGCAACGGGAGGGAGCTCAGATGTGCCCGCTCGGGCCCCTCGCTCCGGTAGCATCACGGTGGGGCAGCCCGAGCTCGGTGACCCCGGCCAGCTCGCGGGCCGTAAGGACCGGGCCCTCCTTGCACACTCGAATCCCCGTGCCATCCATGCAGCACTGGCCGCAAAGGCCGATCCCGCACTTCATGTAGCGCTCGAATGCAAGCTGGTAGGGAATGGAATGCGTCTCGCAGGCCTTCTTCACCGCCAGGAGCATCGGCTCGGGGCCGCATGCGCACACGGCTCGGAACTGCCCCGACTCCAGCTCGACATCGAGCGACTGGGTGACCGGGCCGGAAACCCCGGCTGATCCATCGTCCGTGTAGAAGGACGCCGACCGCCGTTGGAACCAGTCGACGAACAGGAGGTCCGCTGCGGTACGAGCGCCGAGCATCGCCTGGAACGGAAGGCCGTTGGAATCGAGCGCATCGGCCAGGTATCTCAGGGGAGCAATGCCCATTCCTCCCCCGACGAGAAGGGAACAGGGTTCCAGTGAGAACCCCTGGCCAAACGGGCCCCGGATGCCCACGGTCTGACCCGGCCTGCACGCCATCAGCGCTCGGGTGAACGGCCCTACGGCGCGGGCAGTCACTTCGATGCGGCCGGCCCGCAGGCGCCATCGCTGGGTGACGAGCGACGGCGAGAAGGGCTTCTCGTCGACGCCCGGCAGCCACAGCATGATGAACTGCCCGGGTGCTACCGGGAAGGGCGCTTCGAGGACGAACGTCTTGAGTGCCTCGTGGTGGACGATGACGTCCTCGATGCGGACCGGAACGGGCGAGGTCACAACCGCGACTGGAGTGCCCTCGAACGGGCTGTGGATTCCGTCAGTCATGGGCGGCCCCTCGCAGTTTGTCCAGGTTGTCGAGCCCGTTGCGATCGAGGTAGTCCGACAAACCTTGGCACACGTCCGTGAACACCCCGTCACCGGCTTCGTGAAGACCCGTTCCGATGCCGATCCCCGTTGCACCGGCCAGGATGAGCTGGAGCGCGTGGTCGGCCCTGCTGACCCCTCCGGTTCCGATGATGGGAATCGTGACCTGCGAAGCGATCTCGTACACACAACGAACCGCGATGGGAAGGACAGCCCCGCCGGACACGCCGCCGACTCGGTTGGAGAGGATTGGCCGACGCAGGACCGGATCGATGACCATCCCCGGCCCCACGGTGTTGATGGCGGTGATGGCGTCGGCCCCCGCATCCTGGCACGCCCGTGCAATCCTTCCGATTCCATGGGCCTGCGGGCTGAGCTTGATGGCCACCGGGATCCCCTCCGAAGCCCGCTTCACCACCCGCGTGATCTCAGCGGTCACGGCCCCATCCAGCCCGAAGGGAGTGCCGAGCTCCGATTCCACGTTCGGACAGGACACGTTGACTTCGATGAGGTGCGGCCGGGCCTTGGAAATGATTTCGGCAACCTGCCCGAATTCCGCCACGGTCTTCCCGAATATCGAGGCAAAGACCGGGATCTGGAATCGCTGGCGGAAGTCCGCAATCTCCCGGGCCATTTGCTCGGCCCCCGGGTTGGACAAGCCGACTGCATTGAGCAGGCCGTGCTCGAACGGGACCACGGCCGGACAGGGGTGCCCCTTTCTCGGCTCCAGCCCACACGACTTGAAGGTCACCGCCCCCGCCCCCAGCGCCACGGCGAGGCCGGCCGAAGAGGCCGACATCCCGAGGATGCCCGAGGCCAGCACCGTCGGATTGCGCAGCGGGATGCCCGCAATGCTGACCTCGAGTCGGCGGTCGTGGTGACCCGACTTCGGCAGGAGAGTACCCCGGCTCATGGCAGTCGAAGCTCCAGCTCTTTCAGGTCGAACACCCGCTCACAATAGGAGCACCGATAGCGGCTTCCCGTGCCCGTCCGCTCGAACCGGGTCGGCACGTGGCGCTCGGTGTTGGTCACGCAGTTGGGATTCCGGCATCGCGCCAGGTTGTCAATGGCCTCCGGAAGCTCCAGCGGATACTTCCCGACCACCTCGAATCCGACGATCTTCTTAATCGTGATGCCCGGTCCAATGAGCGCGATCAGATGGAGGAAGGAATCTGGAAGGTCGAGCAGCTCGATCTTCAGCATGTCCTTGCTGCCGAGCTTGCCGCTGCGGTAGTTGAGGCCCACGGTGACTACCGCGTCTTTCAGCCCCGTATAGGAGCGCAGCATCTCGAGCACTCTCGGTCCGAGACCGGCCGGGATATGGTCGAACACGAAGCCGTTCTCGATCTTCGGAATGTGGAGCACCGGGTTCTTCTTGTTGTCGCTGCTCATGGCTTCACCCCCAGGAGGTCGAGCAGGATGGCCTGGCGCATGATGACGCCGTTGCCGACCTGCGGGAAATACGCTGCGTGCACGGTCGAATCCACATCCGGAGAGATCTCGTTGACCCGGGGCAGCGGGTGGAGGATGCGCAGGTGACTCGGGGCCCCCTTGAGCAGCCGGGCATCGATGCAGTAGGCGTCCTTGACCTTCTCGTATTCGAGGACGTCGGGAAAGCGCTCCTTCTGGATGCGGGTCATGTAGATGAGGTCGCACTCAGCCACCGCTGCGGCCAGGTCGACCGTCTCCCGATACGTGCAACCGGTTCCTTTCAGACCGTCGCGAAGGTACGAGGGCATCCGAAGGGACTCGGGAGACACGAACTCGAACCGGACGTCGCCGAACTTCCCCAAAGCCTGAAGCAACGAGTGGACCGTGCGGGAGTACTTCAGGTCGCCGGCAAACGCGATGCGAAGCCCGCTGATCTTCCCGAACAGCTTGCGAATGGTGTAGAGGTCGAGCAGGGTCTGGCTGGGGTGCTGGTTGGTTCCGTCTCCCGCATTGATGACCGGAATGGAGCAGGATGCAGCCGACAGCCGGGCCGTCCCCTCCTTGGGATGACGAATCACGAGAATGTCGGCGTACTGCTCGACGGTGCGAATCGTGTCGGCCAGCGACTCCCCCTTGGCGACCGAGGTGCTGCCCGTCTCGGAGAAGCCGAGCACGTTGCCCCCGAGCCGGAACATCGCAGACTCGAAGCTGAGCCGGGTACGCGTGCTCGGTTCATAGAAGAGCACGGCGAGAATCTTCCCGGCCAGGAGGCGCCGGCGCTCGGCGTCGGGCATGGATTCCACCTGGGTGGCCAGAGCCAGGTAGCCCTGGATCGTCTCCAGGGAGAGGTCATTGAGTGAAATCAGGTCTCTCTTCATGGCGTCCTGGCAAGCTCCTCTGCAACACGGTTGACATATCCGGCCGGATCGTCTGCAGACAGCAGGGCCCGACCGACGATGAGCACGTGACGGGAAACGAATCCGAATCGGGCCGGTTCCCCTCCCTGAGCACCGAACCCGGGTGAGTAACAGGTCCACCCGGCAGCAATCCCGGAACGGGCCACGATGCGGGCCGCAGCATCCGGCCGGGTCAGGGGCAGCACGAACGAACGCACGCCCGCCTCGACCGCATGCGAGTAAATGCCTTCCACCGCTGCGTCGTCGAGGTATCCGCCCTCGGAGTGGAGATAGCCGGGATGCGTCATGACCCCGCCCACGATGCAGCCGACCCCCTCTGCGGCAAGCGCACCGACCCAGGCGGCAAGCGTCCTGGGACCGGCCTGCGGGAAGAGGATGGCCGCATCGACCCCCGCCCGCTTCATGGCACGGGCAAACAGCGCCCCGGTCTCCGGTATGTCGGTGCCCCCTTTCTGATGATCATAGATCACCGGCTTGGCCGTGACGGAGCGAATGCGCCGTACGACCTCGGGCAGGCCGTAGCCTAGCCCGAGTGAAAAACCCACCTTGAACCCGCAGATCGCATGAAGACCCTCGACGCGTGCAACCGCACGGACCGCGGTCTCGAGGTCGTCCAGGTCCAGAGCGGGCATCAAACCGAATCGCTTCAGCCCTGCTTGAATCGTCAATGAAACCATCTCGTTCACCATCAACCTCCAAGGTAAAAGCTCATTACCTCACCCGCCTTGGGATGCCCCTCGACCTCGAGGTAGCGGTGAAGGTCCAGGACGCTTGCCAGAGACACGAGGCCGAGCGCCACCCGGTCGACCCCGGCATCCTTGCGCGCCCGGTCCACGGTCACCAGGGTTCCGATGGGGCGGACGCCGAATACGCGCTCGATGGCCTCCATCGCAGCGACCTTCGTTCCGCCGCTGCTCATCACATCGTCCACGATGACGATCCGGTCCCCTGCGTTCGGTCTGTGGCCGATGAACAGTCCCCCTTCTCCATGATCCTTGCTCTCCTTCCGGTCGAACGTCAATGCCAGATCCCTGCCGCTCCGTCCTGCTGCGGCCACCGCGGCGGCCGTGGCCAGCGAGATCCCCTTGTAGGCCGGCCCGAACAGCACGTTGGCCTGTGGAAAGGAGCGGTCGAGCTCCTCCGCCAGATAGCGCCCGAGCTCGGCCAGGGCCAACCCCGTGCGTATCGATCCCAGGTCGATGAAGAAGGGCGAGCGGTCACCGGACTTCAGCGTGAAATCTCCGAACCGAAGAGCCCCCTGGCGGACCAGGAATCGGATGAAATCGAGACGGTCATGGGTCATGGCGTAACCTCCATTCCCGGCGGTCCGGGAAGAAATCGGCCGTTGAAATAGGCAAGCCTCCCGCCCACCACGGTTCCGACGACTTCAAGCGCGGGGGGGACCAGGGAGGAAAACGGATTGTAGGCGGCACGAGTGACGATGGTCGGGGCCCACGACTCCATCCTGCGGGTACGCACGAGCACGAAGTCCGCCCGGCAGCCACTGGACAGGCTGCCCCGACCGGATAGCCTGTAACAGCGGGCCGCAGCGGCCGAAGTGAGCGTTGCCAGGCGCCCGGGGTCCACGAGACCGGAGTCCACCAGCCTCCACGCCATGGGCAGGTACCACTCCAACCCCGGCATGCCCGAGGGGGGCGATGCCCCGGCCTTTTCTGCCGGCAGGTGTGGAGCGTGGTCGGTCGACAGGAAATCGATGGTCCCGTCACGAATCGCTTCCCGAAGTGCGGCACAATCCTCGGGAGCCCGCAACGGAGGGTTCACCTTGAGCCGAGCCCCCTCCCTCCCGTAGTCATCCTGCGTGAGCCAGAGGTAGTGGGAGCAGGTCTCCCCCCAGACGTCGAAGCCTTCCCCCTTCAACCGGCGCAGCCAGGCAATCTCCACCGTCGACGAGGCATGGCAGATGACCACCCGGGGGCGCCGCTCCGCTGGCAGGGAGCGCAGCACGGCCTCGACCACGTCCAGCGCTGCCTGGATGGAGAACTTGGGCCGTGCCTGATGATGGGCCAGACCGGGTTGCGAGAGGAAGGTGCGGTCGTGCTCCGCGTGCACGGCGACGACAGGGAAGTCGCCAAACACGCGCTGCAATGCCTCGGGCGCCACCAGCGACGCCAGGGAGGAAGACTTGGCCAGGTACACCTTGGCGCCAATGCAGCGGGGGCGAGATGCCTGGGAAATGCCGTGATTGCTGCCTTGGACGAAGAGCCCCCAGTTCACCCGGCACTTGCGGGCGAACAGGCTGCGCTTGTGCTCCAATCGAGCCCCTGTCGTGCAGGGGGGCCGGTTGTTGGGCATGTCCAGGAGCGTGGTCACTCCTCCGGCAAGCGCAGCGCAGCTGCCGCTGACGATTCCCTCCTTGGCGAGCTGTCCCGGCTCCCGCAGATGGACATGACCGTCCACCGCACCCGGAAAAACGAGCAGCCCGGCCGCGTCGAACGTCGACCCCTTCGGAAAACGGAGACCGTTGTCACCGGGCAGGAGGTCGAGGATTCCGTCGGGCGTGGCGATGCTCCCGGAAACGACAACGCCATCGGGGGCGACCCAGCTGGCGTTGACGAGGGTGAGCATGGTCCTACTCCCACTCGATGGTCGCGGGCGGCTTTGAGGTAAGGTCAAGGAAGGTGCCGGCAGCACCGGGGATTGTGCGCACTTCCCAGTCGAGCAGACGGAGCGTTTCCAGGGGCAGCGGGTAGGGGTCCGCAGTCATGGCATCGGTGGACCGGACCGGGCGGATGACGAAATGCTGGTTGCCCGAAGCATCGAAGAGAGGAAGGGACACGACCGGGACCTGCCAGATGTCCTCGAACCGGGAGAGGCGGTCGCGTACCAACGAATCCACCTCCTGGAGGAGGTTGACCCGAGCGCTAGTCAGGTTGACCGGGCCCAGGCGGAGGTCCCCCTCCGTCAGGTTGCGTGGAGCATACACGACCCGGTTCACGGAACCAAGCCGATTCGGCAGGAGCGTTGCCAGCCGAAGCAGCTCCGCCGCTTCCGGGGCCTCCCCGCCGGGGCAGAGGAGCGACGGGTGGCGGTAGGTCCTGAAATCCCCCTGGACCCCGACCGAGCGGACCGGAAGAATGTGCGCCTTCACGCCAAAAGGCCGTGCCAGCTCGTCTGCCAGTCGCTGCTCCGCTGCGGAGGGAGGCTCGCGCTCCACTCCGTCGCTGCAGAGGATCCGGATGGCCAGCCCCGGGCCCGGGAAAGGATGACGCTCGACCAGCGCGGCCGGCAACCCCAGGGCCAGCCCGAGCTGGCGCACTTCATCCTTGTACAGCTCGTCGAGCGGCTCGATGACCCGCCCCGCCTCGAGAAGCCGCCGGATCTCCTCGACACGGTTGTGGTGCGTCTTGATGAGGGCCGCAGAGCCGCTGCCGCCGCTCTCGATGGTGTCGGGGTAGATCGTCCCCTGGACCAGGAGCCAGTCCGGACCGAGATCCAGGCTGGCGAGCGACTCGTTGAGAACGTCCACGAACAGGCGGCCGATAATCCGCCGCTTCTCCTCGGGATCCAGAATCCCCGAAAGACGCGACAGAAAGAGAGCGGAAGCATCCTTCACGGTCAGGTTCGAGAACCCGAGTTGGGACAGGTGCCGCTCCACCGCAGCGGATTCGTCCTTGCGCATGAACCCGGTGTCGACGTGAAGGGAATGGACTCTGGCGCGCCCCACCGCCTCGATGCAGAGCCTCAGTGCCACGAGCGAGTCGACCCCTCCGGAAACCAGAAGGAAGAGGGGCCTGTCCCCCGCTTCCCTCCGGATGCGCTCCACCAGCCGCTCCTCCTGGAGTCGCGGAGTCCAGCTTCGGGAAGCTCGGCAGACATCGAGGAAGTTGTCCAGGATTCGGTTGCCCTCCCGCGTGTGTGTCACTTCGGGGTGGAACTGCAGCCCGAACAGCCGCCCCGAAACATCCTGAAACGCGGCAACGGGCAATTCCGGTGTGGAGGCCGTGACCGCGAAGCCGTCGGGCAGGCGCTCCACGTGGTCCCCATGGCTCATCCAGACGTCGGTCGTCTCCGGGACGTTGGCAAACAGCAGGCCTCGGCTCGAATCGCACGAGACGGTCGCCATGCCGTACTCGCGTCTCCCGTCGCTGGCCACGGCTCCGCCGCACAGCCGGGACAGGAGCTGGTGTCCGTAGCACAACCCGAGAATGGGAATGCGACTCGAGAGCGGAGGGAAGTCGAGCGTGCGGAACTGTGCCTGAGTGACCGACCCGGGGCCGCCCGACAGGATCACCCCGATGACCTCGGGGTGAGCTTCCGGGGTGAACCCCTCGGGCTCGAAGACCCGGGAGTATACGCCCTGATTGCGGACACGCCGAGCGATGAGATGGGTGTACTGTCCCCCGAAATCGAGAACGGCGACGGTCTCGATTCCCCTTGACGGCTCTCGGGTGCCGGCCTGGATGCTCATGCACACCCCCCTGGACCGGGGGACTGCTCGATGCCGTGCACCTGGCCTTCCCGAATCGAAAGGGCGGAGACGACCTCCGCCACCGCGGTCCGCCGGAGCTGCTCCAGCGTAGCCGCCCCGCACGTCGAGAAAGTGGCCCTCAGCATGGCGCACAGCTCGAGCATCCGACCCTCGAGGCGGCCGGCAAACGGCACCAGCCCCTCCACACCCTCTTCGAACACGGACTGCTTGTAGCGGGCCTCCCGCCATTCCCGGGCACGGGCGGAACCTTCTCCCCAGTAACGCTTCATCTTGCGGCCAGCCTGCACGACCAGCTCGGAAGGCGACTCTTCGAGGCCGGCGAAATACCGTCCCATCATCACCGCATCGGCACCAAACGCCAGCGCCACTGCGATCTCCCGGGCCGACCCGATGCCCCCGTCGGCAATGACCGGCACGTAGCGTCCGGTAGCGGCCATGTAACGGTCGCGTGCGGCAACGACATCCAGGATGGCCGTCGCCAGGCCCCTTCCCGTTCCCTTCTGCTCCTGCGTGATGCAGATGGAGCCGCTCCCCATGCCGACCTTGACCCCCCACGCACCTGCGGAAACGAGGAAATCGAACCCGTCCGCCGTAATCACGTTTCCGGCAATCACCGGAAGGTCGGGAAACCGCTCCCGGACATAGGCCAAGGCTCTCTGCTGGAATACGGAATGCCCGTCCGAGGAATCGATGGCCAGCACCCGGACTCCCGCCTCAACCAGGGCAGGCACACGCTCCTCGTGGTCATGCGTGTTGATGGCCGCGGCACACGGCCCTGGGACGACTTCGGAAGAGTGCCCGCTGAGCCCCCGGGCAATCCGGCTCACCATCTCGGCCTGTGACGTCACAGTCTGCGAGCAGAACACGAAGGCGGCACCGCCGAGTCGGCCGAGCTCGATTCCCATCCGGTCTCCGGAAACCGCCTGCATGGCCGCGGCGACGACGGGAAGTGAGAGGACGATCGTGCTCCCCTCCTGCCCACGGGAGGCAAGGACCGTGGAGAGGTCCACCCGATCGGGCGTGCACTCATCCGTGGTGAGCCCGGGAAGCAGCCTGAACTCATGCAAGGTCCTTGATGGTTCCCATTGGATTCGTCCCGCCATGTGCACCCTCCCGACCTCGATGGCAGCAAGCTACCCGAAACCGGGGCCGGAGACAACGGGAAGAACGCGGCGCCTCCGGCAGGTCATGCCCGCAATCGCTTCACCAGGGACTCGATGTGGACCTGCGCTTCCGCAAATCCGGGAAACGCCCGCTCCAGGTTGCGAAACTCCGGCGTATGGGCGTGGCTGCGCCCCCCGTACCGGGAAAGCCCGAGCTTCTTGTGAAGCAGCTCGTGGTACATGACGTAGTCGAGCACGAGCTGGGGCACCGACGCGTCGTCGAGCGACTGGCTGACCACGATGCGGTCCCGCGAGAAGATGTAGAGGCCCAGGGTCCGTACCGTGGCGGATCGGCTCCACGCCAGGGCCGGCCTATCCATGGTTCCGCCCAGGAGCGTTGCGTTCACCCGGTCGAACGATGCCGACAGGTCGTGGAAAACGCCTCGAATACTCCGACCGTCGTCGGGAGGTTCGACATGCGACTCGACTTCCAGCATGACCTCGTTGAACTCGTCCGTCGCTGCCTGGTCCCGGGCCATGGACGCGGCCACGTCCCGTGCATTGAGCGCCATGGACTCGAAGAACCGCCGCCAGAACTCGGAGTCGGCCGAAAGAAAGCCTTCGCTGCACGTTACGAGGAGGCAGTTCGAAAAGCGTCGCACCTTCCACAGGACCGACGTCGTTCGAAGGTGGAGCAGCACGGGCAGGCCGCCGACGCGCAGATCGGGCGTGAGTGCTGCCCGGGCCCGGAGCAGCGCTTCGACGTGTGCATCCAGACCTCCCGCATCGAGGAACGCCAGCCATGCGAACGCGGACCGGGAGGGCTCGACCAGGTCGGCCGGAGTACTTCTCTGGCAGGTGCAGAGGCTCCGGGTCTCGGCCACGGTCCGCCGGACGCGGGCCATGACCGCTTGCCGTTCCCTTCCGTTGGACGCGATCTGAGGGAGCTTGAGCCAGAGGTGATCGGCCAGCCAGTTGGCCGCAGCGACGAGGTTCTTGACCCGGGGCGGCCCTGCTGGCCCCGGTAAGGCCTCCGCAGGCGCGCAGGGACCGCCTGCCGAAGCCGCCACGGCCCCCCCCGTGGCAACAGGCGCCAGGGCCGTCTTCTCCATTTCTCGGAGCGCAGCGTAGGCCGCCCGGGATGGACCCGGAAGATGGGCCGGTGTCGTACCGGCCTCGCGGCAGGTGGCTTCCACCCACTGTCGAGCCGACCGCACCTCCCGGGCCAGATGACTCCGCTCCGCATCCGACAGCGCCCGTGAAAGCCGCTGGCGGAGCGCATTGACCGTTGCGACGAGCCCCTTGATGCGAATCTCCATCCCCCCTCCAGGAGAGCGCCCATGGTAGCCAGGGCCCCCTGTCATGTCCACTGTTGCGTACGGTCCTGCGTGCGCGTATTCTCGATGCAGGACGCTGTGCCATGGAGCCCAGCCGATGGAGTGGAGGGGCGGATGACTCGGAATCGACTGCTTCCCTTGACCCGGTTCCTGCCGGTGGTGGTCCTCCTGTCGTGCACCGGAGGGAGCGAGAAACAGTCCGTGGACGTCGAGGCGCCCGACCTCCTCGCAGGGGATGCTGCGGAGCTGCAAGGCGATCTCGGTGCTGCCGACGCCGGCGTCGAAGCCAGCGAGGGCCCCGAGCTCCCCGGGGACTCCGGCCCCGAGAAGGATGGTGCGCCGCTCCCGGACGAAGAAGGCCCTTCCGACGTGCCTCTGCCCGGAGAGCCGGGCGCTGCCTGCCAGGCAAACGGGGAGTGCAGCTCGGGCTACTGCATCCAGACGCCGGACGGTCAGAAATGCACGGATACCTGCGTCGAGGAGTGTCCCTTCGACTGGATGTGCGCCCAGACGACGGCGGCTGGCCCCGACCCGGTCTGGCTTTGCGTGCCACGATTCCTCGATCTCTGCCGCCCCTGCCACTCCAACAGCGAGTGCTCCCATTTCGGCGGCGGCACGGGGGGCAAATGCATCTCGTACGAGGCCGCAGGATTCTTCTGCGGCGAAGAGTGTGCGTCCGACGATGACTGCCCGGGCGGATACGCCTGTACCGAGCGCCTCGACGTCTCCGGTGCCGAGGTCATGCAGTGCGTCCTGCTCCAGGGGGAGTGTGCGTGCGTCGAGAGGTTCGTCGATGAGGCGGCCTCCACCGACTGCTATGCAGCCGGCGATGCGGGCAAGTGCATGGGGGAGCGACAGTGCATGGCCGCTGGACTGACTCCCTGCTCGGCCGCCATCCCGGTGGAGGAATCGTGCAACGGCGGTGACGACGACTGCGATGGCGAGGTCGACGAAGGAACCGATGGGCAGCCCTGCTACAGCACCAACTCGTTCGGCTCCTGCCCGGGCATCGTCGAGTGTCAGGACGGCAAGGCCGCGTGCGTCGGGCCCGAGGCGAAGCTCGAGAAATGCGACGGCGAAGACAATGACTGCGACGGGCAGGTGGACGAGGGGTTCAGCGATACCGACGAGGACGGCGTGGCGGATTGCCTCGAGAACGACAAGGACGGAGACGGTCTTGCGGACGGCCTCGACAATTGCCCGGGGCTCTTCAATCCGCAGCAGGCGGACTCGGACTTCGATACCGTCGGCGACCTGTGCGACCCGGACGACGACAACGACCAGACCCCGGATGACAACGACTGTGCGCCCAAGGATGTCTCGGTGCATCCAGGAGCCCAGGAAATCTGCAACGGCAAGGACGACGACTGCAACTACATCGTGGACGAGGGCTCTGCCGATTTCGACTCAGACGGCTGGAAGGACTGCGTGGATGCGGACGACGACAACGACGGGAGCGAGGACGCGGCCGACTGCCTTCCCTATGATTCCACCGGGAAGCCGGGGGCGGAAGAGAAGTGCGACGGAGTGGACAACGACTGCGACTCCACCAAGGACGAGGGCTTCTCGGATCAGGATGGAGATGGCACGGCCGATTGTGCCGACCCCGACCTCGACGGGGACGGTGCCGCCAACGTTCAGGACAACTGTCCCGCCGCCCCCAACCCCGCACAGGGCGACCTGGATCTCGACGGTGCCGGAGATGCCTGTGACGGCGAGGCCGATGGGGATGGAATTCCCGACGGCGTGGACAACTGCGTCGGGCTGAAGAACCCCTCCCAGTCCGACCTCGACGGGGATGACCAGGGGGATGCCTGCGACGTCGACGACGACGGCGACGGGCTGGCCGACGCTGCGGACAACTGCCCCCTTGCGGCCAATCCCCTGCAGCAGGATGTGGACAAGGACGGGGTTGGCGACGCATGCGAGGGGGACAAGGATGGAGACGGGACCCCCGATGCGGCCGACTGCGCCCCTCTCGACCCCGGCATGTTCCCTGGTGCTCTGGAGAAATGCGACGGTGCGGACAACAACTGCAATGGGTCCGTGGATGAGGGGTTTGCCGACGCAGACCTGGACGCGCTCAAAGACTGTCTCGACCCCGATGACGACAACGATCAGGATCCGGACACGACGGACTGCGAGCCGATGAGCGCAGCGGTGCACCACCTGGCCGCCGAAGTCTGCAACGGGAAGGACGACGATTGCGACGGCAAGGCCGACGAGGGGCTGGGCGACCTCGTCTGCGGCAAGGGCAACTGTCTGCACAAGGTCAGCCTGTGCGCGGCAGGCAAGCTCCAGACGTGCGACCCGTTCGAGGGAGCGATCGAAGAATCGTGCGACGGCGTGGATAATGATTGTGACGGGATGACCGACGAGGACCAGGGCACCTCCCCGTGCGGGCTGGGCATCTGCTTCCACACGGTCAAGAGCTGCGTCCAGGGAAAGGTCGTGGTGTGTGACCCCCTGGAGGGGGCAGCCCTGGAAGTGTGCGACGGCGTGGACAATGATTGTGACGGCAAGGTCGACGAGGACATGCCCTTGCTCGCATGCGGCAAGGGGAAGTGTTTCCATTCCGTGGCCTCGTGCCTTGGTGGGGTGGAGTACCAGTGCAATCCGTTCGAAGGGGCCGGCAAGGAGGCCTGCGACGGCATCGACAACGACTGTGACGGCACCGTCGACGAGGAACTCGGGACCACCACGTGCGGCCTCGGCGTGTGCCTGAAGACCGTGGACAACTGCCAGAACGGAGTTGCCCACATCTGCAACCCGCTTCTGGGAGCATCGGCTGAGCTATGCGACGGCCTGGACAACGACTGCGACGGGCTGGGGGACGAGGACCAGGGTACTACCACCTGCGGTCAGGGACTGTGCGGGCACACCGTCCCCAACTGCCTGGATGGCAAGCCGAACTCCTGCGAGCCCCTCGCCGGCGCCAAGCCCGAGGAGTGCGACGCCATCGACAATGATTGCGACGGAAAAACGGACGAGGACTTCCCCGATACGGACGATGACGGAAAGGCGGACTGTCTCGACACGGACGACGATGGTGACGGCGCCCTGGACGATGCGGACAACTGTCCGAAGGTTGCCAACCCGCTCCAGGAAGATCAGGATGCGGACGATGTCGGCGACATTTGCGACCCGGACAGGGACGGGGATGGGACGGACAACGGGGCAGACAACTGCCCGGACCTCTCGAACCCGGCGCAGACCGATACGGACGTGGACGGCAGCGGCAACGAGTGCGACGACGACGATGACGGGGACGGCGACCCGGACCTCCTCGATTGCGCACCTCTCGACTCCGGAGTCGCACACGGGCTTCCCGAGGTCTGCTTCAACTCGGTCGACGATGACTGCAACGGAGTCGCAGACGACGGAGGTGCCTGCGTCCTGGCAAGCTGCAAGGCCATCCACGCTTCCTACCCGGCAGTCGTCAGCGGCCAGTACACCATCGACCCGGACGGCGAGGCGGGGCTGTCTCCCTTTGCCGCCTGGTGCGACATGACCACCAACGGGGGTGGATGGACCGTGTTCTACGCCGGGCTCGGGCTGGACGGTGAGGTGCAGATGGTCTCCGACTCGGAGGCAGCGGGAAATCCCATCAGCTTCAACGGCCACTACAATCTCAACCAGAAGAAAAAGATGGCCATCAGCGCCATCTCGAGCGAGGGACTCTTCCGGCGAAGCAGCGGCGTCTGGCTCCACGTCAACCATGCTCTCTTCGACCCCTTCCTCAACACCTCGACTCATCAGCACTACTCCGTGATACTCAAGGCCTCGGACGGTGCGAGCGCTTCCGGGTTCATCGGCTACTCCACCGCGAACGTGTCTGGAGGAGGCGACTACAACGTGTCCATGACCGACGGCGGGACGTGCAACGGAAGCACGAATCAGGGGGTGGACCACCATTCGACCACTTACTACCACCTCAATTGCGGCTGCCAGCGGCACTACTTCTACAGTTACTCGGCCCAGGTCACGGACGGCGATGCCGGCTACGACGTGAACACAGGGCTCGGAGCCTGGACCGCCACCAACGGCTGCCACGGGGAAGAGGGTGGGGGGCTGGTGTTCTACGCTGCGATGAGGTGAGAGGAGCGATGGCGAAGCGAACTGAAAACTCGGGGCAGCAGCTCATCGGTCCGTCCCTGCTGATCCTGGCCTTCGTGGCCGTGGGGGCGGCACTCTACTTCATGCGGCCCGTCCTGGTCCCCCTGGTCCTGGCAATCCTCATATCGTATCTGGTAACGCCGGTGGTGGACCTGGTGCAGGTGCGTCTTCGCGTGCCCAGGGCCATTGCGCTGGCCGCGGCTCTGGCACTGGCGGGGGGGGGGATTACGCTGCTCATCATGCTCATCTCGTCCTCCGCCGCAAGCCTCGCCAGCAAGGCCCCTCTGTACCAGGAGAAGCTGGTCGACATCGGGAACAGTGCGCTGGCACTGGCTGCGCGTGCGGGGTTGCCCGTCAACTCGGCCGCACTCGAAGAGCAGCTGGCCAATCTCCCCGTCGGCTCAATCCTGGCCAACCTACTCAACTCCGTCGTCGCATCGGCCTCGGTTCTGCTCCTGGTGCTCGTGTTTGTGATCTACCTGGTGGCGGGACACAGCCCCGGGGAACGGCGAAAGGGCTTGTATGCCGAGATTGACGGCAAGATTCGCCGGTATCTTGCCGTCAAGGTGATGATGTCCGCGGTCACGGGGATCATCGTGGCGCTCCTGCTGGCGCTGTTCGGGCTCGAGCTTGCCGTTGTCTTCGGGGTGCTGGCCTTCCTGCTCAACTTCATCCCGTCGGTGGGCTCCATCATCGCGACCTTCCTTCCGCTGCCCCTGGCGCTCGTCCAGTTCGACAGTCCGGCGATGATCCTGCTGGTGCTCGTCGTTCCGGGGGCGTTGCAGATTGCCATCGGCAACGGACTCGAGCCAAAGCTGATGGGCACGTCGCTCGATCTCCACCCCATCACGATTCTGCTCTCCCTGATCTTCTGGGGCATGTTGTGGGGTCTGCCGGGCATGGTGCTGGCGGCCCCCATCACGGCCGTCGTGAAGATCGTCCTCGACCGGGTCGAGTCGACCCGCCCCATCGGGGATTTGCTGGCAGGGAAGCTCCCGACCACCTCTGGGGGCCAGGAATCCGGGGGGTGAGCGTCGAGGCTCGGCACTCTTGACATCCCGCCGCCGCTGGTAGATCATCAGAATCGGGCAATGCGTCAGGGAGGAAGCGGGTGAGCTGGTACAAGCCGCAATATGCAGCCGCCATGGATCTTGTTTTCGCACGGATCCCGGCCGAGCGGGAGGTCTGCGACGTGTCGCTGCGCAATGCCCTGGGCCGGGTCGCTGCGGAAGCCGTGCACGTGCCGACCGAGTTCCCTGCAGCCGCCCTTGCACGCATGGACGGCCACGCGGTCGGTGCGCCGGATACCGGGACCGAGGACAACGTCCTCGACAAGGTGGTGCGGACCGGAGACGCGGTCCCCGAGTGGACCGTGCGAGTCATTCCGCACGAGGACTACGTGCCTGCCCGCAACAACCTGAGGCCCAGGACGTCGGCACTCGACTCCAACCTGGTGCTGGCGGGTCAGGAATATGCCCGGGGCGAAATGCTGATCAAGGCAGGCACTCTGCTGCGCGAGCAGCACCTGGCATCGCTGCGCGTTCTGGGAATCCAGCAGGTGCGGGTCAGGTCTCTTGCTGAAGTCAGGGTGATCCGGTTTGGCAATCATCCGACCGGAGCGGCCACGAGCGGCTGGGTCGCCGACTTCGTGCGCGCCTGGGGGGCTCTTCGGGCCACGGAGAGCGAGGCCTGGGATGCGGACAGCCTCGTCCGAGCCCTGGGCGGTGACCTGTCGGTGGTCGTGTCCGATGGCGCCCCCGGCCGCTACGATGCCATCAAGTCACTGCTGCTCGAGGGCGTGGAGTCCATGACTCCCGGTTTCTGGAAGGTCGACCTCCAGCCGTGCAAGCACGTCGGCTTCAGCGTGTATGGGAATTCGCATCCGGTGCTCGCTCTGCCGGATCTGTTCTACAAGACGGTCATGTCCTGCACGGTGTTTCTTGCCCCGGTGCTCGAGCGGCTTTCGGGAGTCGCCCGGCACTCCACTGCCGCCCGTTGGGAGGGAGATACCACCGAACCGGGTCATTACCCGGTCGCCGTGCCGGTGGAGCTTCGAGGCGGCGCCTGGGGCGTGGAGGCAATACCGGTCGTGGGCGACACTCCGTTCTCGGCGAGGAAGTACCTGTCCGTCGGCGGCTTCTGCCTCCTCTGGCGAAGGGTCCACAAGGGGGACGTGGTCCAGGTCGATCCTCTGCTGGGGAGCGGAGTGACCCCGCCTCCGTGCAGCCCGCAAGTGGACTGAAACCGCCAGGCTCTGTTGCGTCAGGGCATTACAGAGAGGCCGAGACGGACAGGCTCCCAAGCGTCCGCCGAATCACCAGCAGCAGACCGAGAAGCAGGACGAGGGGAATCGCACTTCCGGAGGTGGAGGCTCCAGCGCTGCAGCCGCCTGCCACGTCGGGCCCGTCCGCCCCCTGCTGCGTCGGGATGCACTTGCCGTACCATAGCTTCTGCCCCTGGGGACACAGGTAGCCCGAGTAACCGATGCCGTTGCCGAACTCCTCGGACGCGTCGTCCTCGGCGGGGGCCTCCCAGGCATCCTCGTTGAGGATCGTGTAACTGTCGGCCTCGGTCTCGGAGACGCAGAACCCGTCCACGGTGCACAAATCGCCAAACCCGCAGGAGCCGCAGGTTCCGCCACATTTGTCGGGCCCGCATTCCCGGTTCAGGCAGTCGGGCTTGCACCCGGATTTGCACAGGCCATCGACGCAGGAGAACCCGGATCCGCAATCACCGCACGAGCCGCCGCAACCGTCGTCCCCGCACTCCTTGCCGCTGCAGCTCTTGTTGCACTCGGTCACGCACAGCCCCGACGAGTTGCAGAACATCCCGAATCCGCACGACCCGCATTGGCCGCTGCACCCGTCCGGCCCGCACTGCTTCCCGGAGCAGCTCGGCTGGCACATGCCCTGGCAGACTCCCTGAGACGTGCAGAACTGACCTCCGCCGCACATTCCGCACTCCCCTCCACATCCATCCGATCCGCACTGCTTCCCGGCACAGTTCGGCTGGCAGGAATTCACGCACAGGCCGTTGCTGCAGAACATGCCGAACCCGCACGATCCGCACTGACCGCCGCACCCATCCGGCCCGCACTGCTTCCCGGAGCAGCTCGGCGTGCAGTTGGACTGGCACGTCCCCTGGACATTGCAGAACTGGCCCCCCGGACAGCTTCCGCAGCTCCCGTTGCATCCATCGGAGCCGCACTGCTTGCCAAAGCAGTTGGGCTGGCAGGACGGCTGGCAGTTCCCGTTGACGCAGCTCGACCCGGCGGGGCAGTTCCCGCAGGTGCCTCCGCAGCCGTCCGATCCGCACTGCTTTCCGGAGCAGTTGGGGAAGCAGCCGCCGGTGCAGGTGCCGCAGCCGATCCCCTCGACTTCGTCGGCACAGATTGTGTCCCACTCCACGTCGCAGCAGTAAGAGTCCAAGCCGCAGACGCACCACATGATGGAGGCGTTCGAGCATCCGGCGTATGCATGCGCCTCGCAGCAGTCCCCGGCGCCACCTCCGTTGTTGCCGCCGCACGAGCCGCATCCGTAGTCCCCGACCTCCTGCACGCAGAGGTCGTCCCACTCCATCGTGCAGCACCAGAAGTCGTTGGCACACACGCACGAGCTCACAAAGATGTCGCTGCACGAGGGCGTCGGATGAGCCACGCAGCAATCCTGCGCCGCGACCCCGCCCGGGAACGAAGCCAAGGCAAGAAGGCCGAACGAGGCCGTCAGGAGCAGGCGAGTCTTGAGTTGCATGGTTCACCCTCTGGTGCCGAAACGACGAACGACCGCCAAACCCGGCAAGAGTATAACCTAATCGCCCGTGCGCACGCAACTGTGCGCAGCGAAAATGCGCCCGTGCTCTCGCAAACCTTGGCCGCCCCAGCGACATCTGATATAAGCGACCCGGGATCAGGAGGTCTCATGAAGGGGGTAGCGGCATTCGTTCTGGCAGGTGGCCGGGTGCGGGAGATGGGGGCCCTGACTCATCGAAGGGCAAAGGCGGCACTTCCCATCGTCGGCAGCCTGCGAATCATCGACTTCGCCATGTCCAACCTGGCGCTCTCGGGCGTGGACCGTGTCGGGGTCATCTCGCAGTATCGCCCGTCGTCCCTCATGGACCATGTGGGCGACGGCGCCGCATGGGGGCTGATCGGCCGAGGCCGCGAAGTTCGCGTGCTCTCGCCCTATCAGGCCGACGAGTCGGTCGACTGGTACCGCGGCACGGCCGATGCCGTGTTTCGAAACCTGGGATTCCTCCGGGGAGAACGCTACGTCCTCGTCGTCTCGGGCGACCACGTCTACCACATGGACTACCGCCCGCTCCTCGAGGCCCACGAAGCCTCCGGGGCGGAACTCACCATGGTCTTCAAACGCTTCCCCATGGCGGATTGCCGCCGGTACGGCAACGTCGAGGTCGATTCCTCGATGCGGATCCGGCAGTACATCGAGAAGCCGACCGAGCCCCTCAGCAACCTCGGGTCGCTGACCATCTACCTGTTCAACCGGGCAGCGCTCGAGGAGCGGCTTTCTGAGGTGCAGTCTGCCGAGGGCGACCTCCAACTCTACCAGGATGTGCTGCCCGACTTCGTCGCCCGCGGCAAGGCCCATGCTTTCGTTCACGACGGCTACTGGGCCTACGCCCGCACCATCGACGACTACTACCGGGCATCCATGGACCTGCTGGACCCGGAATCCGGCTTCCGCATCGACGACTGGGAGGTCTGCACGAATGTGGAGCAGGCCGGAATCGGTAACGTTCCGCCCGCGCTCATCGGCATGAAGGCGGACATCTCCCGCTGCCGGCTTTCACCGGGCTGCCGCATCTACGGCCGTGTCTCGAACTCGGTCGTGTCCCCCGGAGTGCTGGTGGAGGAAGGCGCCGAGGTCGTCGACTCCGTGCTCATGCATGGCGTCCACATCGCTCCCGGAGTCCGAATCACCCGCTCCATCATCGACAAGCACGTCAAAGTCGCAACTGGCGCCGTGGTGGGGAGCGCTGGGGCGTCACGCGCCAACGAAGAGCTGCTCGAGTCCCAGGCCCTGGGGGTCACGGTGCTGGGGCGCGCAGCCAGAGTGGGGCAGGGCGCCCGTATCGGCGCCAACTGCCAGGTCTTTCCCGGACTCGAGGTACCCGCCGACTCCGTCGTTGAAGATGCCACCTGCGTCCCCCGCTTCGGAGGTCGGTCATGAGTAGAACCCTCGTCATGCTGCTGGCCGGTGGCCGGGGTACCCGCCTCAACATCCTCGGTGCCCACCGCGCCAAGCCCGCAGTCCCCTTTGCCGGGATGTACCGCATCATCGATTTCGCTCTCTCCAACTGCATGTACGCCCGGTTTTTCCAGGTCGGTGTCCTCACTCAGTACCGTCCCGTCTCCCTCCTCAATCACCTGGGAAACGGATCCCACTGGGACATGGCAGGCAAGACCGGGGTCCTGAAGAACCTCCCGCCGTTCCAGGCCAGCCGCGACTTCGACTGGTACCACGGCACGGCGCACGCCATTCTCCAGAACCTGGATTTCATCCGCCGATTCCGCCCGGAGCGGGTGCTGATCCTGTCCGGCGACCACATCTACCGCATGAACTACCGCGAAATGGTCGAGTACCACGTCGACAACCGGGCCGACCTCACCATCGCCGCCATGCCCGTCCCTCCGGAGGAGACGCACCGCTTCGGAATCATCGTCCAGGACCAGGAGAACCGGATCGTCGAGTTCCAGGAAAAGCCCGCACACGCCAAGAGCAACCTGGCGTCCATGGGCATCTACGTCTTTCGAACGGAAACGCTGGAACAGGTGTTGCTAGAGATGGCCAAGGGGCCCGGCAATGACTTCGGCAAGGACGTGATCCCGGGCATGCTGGGAAACCACCGCCTCTTCGTGTACCCCTTCACCGGCTACTGGAGGGATGTGGGCACCATCGACTCGTACTTCGAGGCGAACATGGATGTCCTCCGGCCCGAGACGGGAATCGACCTCTCCCAGTGGAAGGCGAGGACCAACCTTCTGTACGAGGAGGTTCAGTCCATGCCGCCCGCAGCGCTTGAGGGAAATGGACGCGTGACCGATTCACTCGTCTCCCCGGGTGTGCGCATTCGGGGCCGGGTGCACCACAGCATCCTCTCCCCCGGCGTCATCGTGGAGGAAGGGGCGGTAGTCGAGGACTGCATCATCATGCATCGGGCCCGGATCGGTGCCGATGCCCGGCTCACCCGCACCATCGTCGACAAGTGGTGCGTCGTGGGCGACCGGGCCGTCATCGGTCATCGCGACCGGGCCGTTCCCAACCAGCTCACTCCGACGCACCTGAGCGAAGGCCTGGTCGTCGTGGGCCGCAATTCGACCGTTCCCTCCGGCGCGCAAATCGGGAGCAACGTCATTCTCCACCCGTGGGTCGGCCCGTCCGATTTCCCGGCCATGCGCATCGAGGACGGGGCCACGATCCAGACGAAACCGGGCCGATGAGCCGTAGCCGCACATCGTCGGCAGACCGCGACCTCCTCGACCTGCTGTCGAAGCAGAACAAGCTGCGACGCTGGTTCCGGCCCGGGGATTCCGTGCTCGTCGCCCTCTCCGGCGGAATCGACTCCGTGGCTCTCCTGGACCTGCTTGCCGGACTCGCTCCGTCGCATCACCTCCTCGTCCAGGCCGCCACCGTTGACCACGGCCTGCGCCCGTTCCAGGAAGAGCTTCGGGTGACCGCCGAGCTGTGCGCCTCGCTCCATGTGCCCCATCATGTGCTGGCGCTCCCGCAGGGGCTTGCGGACCGGGCCTGCAGAGCCGGAACCTCCCTGCAGGAACAGGCAAGGGTCGAGCGGTACGGCTCCCTCCTCGTCGCCGCACACCGCCTCGGGGCGGCCTGCGTGGCCACGGCCCATCATGCCGACGACCAGGCCGAGACCGTCCTGCTCCGCCTCGCCGCCGGCGTCGGCCTCGGAGGGCTGCGAGGCGTGCAGGCCCATCGCGAGGACGGCATCGTCCGCCCGCTCATTTCGGTCCGCCGCAGCGAGCTCCAGGCCCATGTGACCGCCCGGGGGCTGCCTTTCGTGGAAGACCCCACCAACCGCTCCGACCGCTATGTCAGAAACCGTCTGCGCTCGTCCGTCCTTCCGGCCCTGAACCGTGCCATTCCCAGTGCGGTCGTCGGGCTTGCCCGCTCGGCCGACCTCCTCGCGGACGAGGTCACGGCTATCGACGCCCTGCTCGACGAGAGGCTTGAGGCCGCCCGCAAACAAGAGGGTCCCGCCTCGTGGCTGAGCGTGGCTGCGCTGGGAGACGGAGCCCTTCGCCGCCTCCTGTTGCACCGCTGGCTCCACCGTTCGGGGCTTCGCCATTCCAGGGCCCATGTGCTCGAAATCGAGAAGCTGCTGGGCCGGCCCGGCGGCGGCTCCGCTTCCACCGATCTGCCCGGTGGCGTCACGCTGAGGCTCGAGTACGGCTCCATCCGGCTCGAGCCGCACGAGCTTGGAAGGCCAGCTGGCGACCTCGCATCCCCACCGGCCGATGCATCGCTCGAAGACGCCTTACAACCGCACTTGCCCCTGCCCGCAAGGCTCCCCGAGGCCGGGGAGTGCGCCCTGGCGTCAGGCGTGCTGGTTGTGGAGGCATGCGAGCGCTGGCCCCGTCCACCCGGTTCCGGCACGTCTCACCGGCCGTCGGCTCGCTCCCCTCTGGAGGCGGCCTTCCAGCGGGCCGCCCTGGCCTTGCCCCTGGCCGTGCGTACTCCCCGTCGAGGCGACCGTATCGCCGTGTCCGCCACGGGACGAGGCCGCCTCGTCTCGGACCTGCTCGGCGAGGCCAAGGTCCCGGTCCGCAAGAGGTCGGCCGTTCCCGTCGTTGTCGATGCCGACGGGCGAATCCTTTGGCTGGTCGGAGTCCGTCGGTCCGTCCATGCCGAGCCGCTCGCCGATGCTCCGGCGGTAGTCCTTTGTTTTCGTCCCGCTAGCGCACACCTCGGGCCGCCTGCGAATCCTGGATGGAGTGGGTAGGGGGCCGTTGCCTCATGCCGTCAAACACCGTCGAATTGCATCCTTGCGTCATTGCGGTAGAATGACACGGCGCAACGGAGGTGTGCAATGATCCTGACCGGGAATGCAATCAGGGAAGCAGTGGAGAAGGGCGAAATCGAGATCGATCCGTTCGACCCCGCACAAATCGGGCCTGGCAGCTACGACCTGGCCATCGCCAACGAGTTCCGCTTCTTCAAGAAGGCTCACAAGATCCTCGAGGTCCACGAGCACCTGGACTACAAGGAAGAAACCGTCCTCGTCAACCTCCCGGACGACAACCCCTTCATCATCATGCCTGGCGAGTGTGCGCACGCCATCACCCGCGAGCGCATCAAGCTGGCCGGGAACATCTGCGCCTGGCTCCAGGGCAGAAGCTCGTTCGCCCGCCTCGGCCTCATGGTGCACATCACCGCCGCCTACGTGCAACCGGGTGTGAACAACCAGCAGGTGCTGGAGATGTTCAACGCCAGCCCGATTCCGCTGGCGCTTCGACCCGGGGCCCGGGTTTGCCAGATCATCTTCCAGAGATGCGAAGGAGAGTCGGTCTACTCCGGCCGCTACGCCCGCCAGAGGCTCTGATCACAGGTTGAATTCCGCGCTGTCACGGATGTGGATGCCGTGCCGGTCGCAGTACCCGCCCGGTACCTCGAGCACATAGCGGGAAGGCAGTCCGACCGAGAGACTCTTCTCGTTCATCGGCTTCGTGTCTCGCAGGATGCCGACGATCCTCCGATTCGAGTCCAGGAACAGCATGTCGAGCGGGATCTTCGTGTTCTTCATCCAGAACGGATGCTCGGCTTCCTCCTGGAAGATGAAGAGCATCCCCTGCCCGTCCTCCAGGTGCTCGCGGTACATGAGCCCCCGTCGACGCTCCTCCTCGGTCACGGCGAGCTCAGCCCGAACCACCACCGGGTCCCCCTTGGCGGGGAACAGCCTGACGTCCACCTTCTTCTCCGGTGGCGCCTTCGGCAACGGATCCGACTTGCAGGAACAGCACGCCACACAGGCCGCAAAGAGACCAATCCAGGCCGCAAGGACGGACATCACGCTCAGCCTGGATGGGGCATTGCCGCTCACTCGCCATGAGAATCGCTCAGTCATGGTTTCAGTCCCGGGGCAGAATGGATTGGAGGTAGTCGTGGTTGTAGGCCGAGAAGACCTCGGGCCCCTTGCCGTCGATCTCCGCCCGCTCGTCGAACGGCCGGTAGTTGCCGGCATCCATGAGCCAGGCCGGGTTGTCGCCGATGTTGTGGTATTCCTCGGGGTGGCCGGGAACCATCGCAAGCCCCAGGCTGTGTCCCACCTCGTGGGCCACGGTGCCGCCAACCAGGTTGGAGAGGACCCGAATTGCCTCCGAGATCTTCGCACTGCGACCACCGCCGGGGTACTCGCCGGCTTCAATCGCCTTCCCGCCCAGCGCCGGCACGAACGGCGAGAAGATGTCGTCGAACCTCGACGACGCCAGCGCCGTCTGCCCCTTGGAGAGCTGCGGGCTGAACATGAGAAACGACTTCAGGAAGACGCCGCCGTACGCATAGAACCCGCGCTCCTCGGTCTCTGCATTCTTGCCGCCGACGATGTCGTTGAACCGCAGGTTGTTGATGTCCTTTCCGGTCGTGTTGTCCAATCCGAGCAGATTGGCACCGTTTGGGTCCTCCCCCGACAGCTCGATGACGGAGTAATCGGCAAAGTCCTCCGGACGCTCGGAGACGAACTGAACGTTGAACGCGGAGTAGATCGAGTTGCATCGCTCGATAATCCCTGTCTTGACTTCGTCCCGGACGGCCGACATGCCGAAATCGTCGAACGCCTTGTCGAAGCTGGGCAGATACTTCACGTACACCATCTGGAGCTGAGCGGCCACGCGCAGCGTGAATGGGAAGTCGTCCCCCACGAAGGAGTCCCCGCCGTAGAACACCTGGACCGACGCATTTCCGGTGAACACGCCGGGGATGAGGCCGAGGCCGGTCAGGTTGCCGTCCACCCCCTGCATCACGCGGAGGACGATCTCCAGCGTTCCGGCCGAGGCCCCGGCCTCGGGGAAGAGCACCATCACGTCCTTGCCCTGGAAGTCCATCTGCTTGCCCGAGTCCGCCTGGAACACACCGTCGAGCAGAATCAGGGTGGCAGTCTCCCCCACGGGGTCGTTGGCCACGAAACCGCGGCCGGTGACGTGCACGAGCTGCCCGCGGCGCACTACGTCGGGTGAAAACGAATCGATGCCCGGACGGTACACCTGCACCTCGATGCCGCCGAGCTCGTCTCCCTTCATCGTCACTTCGCCGTCGACGAAGTTCTCGAGGTGTGCGCTCCCCACGAACTTGCCCGGGTAGACTCCGAACTT
Source organism: uncultured Myxococcales bacterium (assembly GCA_903895725.1). GTDB lineage: Bacteria > Myxococcota_A > UBA9042 > CAIXZC01 > CAIXZC01 > CAITUV01. The sequence goes on from CAITUV010000043.1 coordinate 499,003, forward strand.
GTCCGGCGTCAGCACGAACCGTCCCCGCTCCCGCTCATCGACCGACAGCGGAACCACGGTGGAGGGAATGGACTTGACCATGGGAGGAGACTGAACGTGGAACTGGCCGGACAGGAAGAGCAGGCTCTGCCCCTCGCCCGGCAAGAGGAGGTTGCCGCCCCGGACCGCAAGCTCCTCCCCGAGATAGGTGCCGGAAGGCTCGATGGACTGAAGCACGGGCTCGATGTTGGTGAACACCGACAGGACGCACTTCGTGGCAATGCGCTCGACCTGTGAGTAACCCGAGATCCGTCGTTCCAGCCGGAACTCCCCCTGGAAGCTGTTGCCGCCCGCCAGAGCTGCAGACACGAACTCGGCGGGTACGGTCCAGCGTGCGGACTGTGCGTCGATGTAGGTCAACGGGTCGGTCCGCTCGATCTTCCCCGGCCCGGAGCTGCCGGAAATGCGAAGGCTCATCTGCCCGACCTCGGGCGGTACGAAGCCCTGTCCTTCGAACACGACCTGCGTGTTGCGAAGAATGGTGGACGGGCCCCACTCCGCAACCTCGAACGGGTCGATCCCCTCGGGCAGAGGCTCCTCCCCCCCACATGCCGTGACCAGCACGACAACAGGCACGACCCACGCTGTCCAACCCCGCAGCATCATGGCCGGAATCTACCGCAGATGGCCACGGAAGGCAACCGCGGCGCAGCGGCAGCCGGCCTGCGAGCTTCTGAAAGGCAGTCCAGCCACGGTAAGAGAGAGCGGTTTTGCCACTTGTCATAACCTCCATCATCTCAACTGGTTCTGCTTCTCTTCTGGACTTTTGGCGTTCGCAGGACTAGGCTACTGATCGCAGCACGGGGCCGTCGGCAGGTAGGTGCGGGGCCTCGAGGGGGACAGGGAGGTGGTACCGATGGCCCGTGGGTTAGGCAGGATACTTGCGTTCTGCGTTCTGACGATTGCCTGCCACGGACCGGCCGACGAGCGGCCTCCTAACGAGCCGCACCGACCCAAGTCGCCATTCCCAGGCGCTGAACCGATTGATTCGGTCTGCGCATCCGCGGACCACCTGGTCGTGCTCGGCGACGGCGAGCAGCCCGCTGCCGCTGCGTTCGAGGGCTCCTCAGGTCAACCGGCCCTGGCAATTGCGGTACGAGAGCCGGATGGTCGCCGAGGCGTCCTCCTCGTGGATCTGGGGAATGACCGAAGGGTATTGCGGCACAACATCGACCAGTGGAGGGCGACGCTCGGAGAGGAGCCCCCCGCTCATGCAGCCGTCGTCCTCTCGCACGGCCATCCGATGGCCGGGCTGTTTTCTCCCTCCCCGGCTGACCGGCCGACGGAATCAGGCGAGTCCTTCCGCGAAGTATTCGATGCCCTGGGTCCCATGGCGGTGGCCGCTCCCAACCTGGATTTCTTCTGCCGTCAGCATGGAGCGCGCCTCGACGGCGAAACCCGCAAAATCTGCGGAGAGCGCGGACGGACTCTCCAGCCCGGGCTCGAGCCGCTCCTGTGGTCCGACGGGGAGCGGTCCTCCCGCATCTGGACGCTCACCTGGCCCGTTCTCGAGGCCGAGGATCGACACTTGCCCTTTGTGCCCCTCGAGACCCTCATCGTCGTTTCACAGCCGCCGGGGTACTTTGTCCTTTCAGTCTGCTCACACCCCCCGGTCGACCTCGACCCGACCGGCAAGACCCCATGGCATGCCGTGACTCTCGTCGAGCGTGAGATTGCCGCCGGGCGACTTCCTCCGGGGCCCGTGCACACGGTCGTGACGGGGCTGTGCGGGGTGGCCCAGGCTCTGGACACGACCCGGCAGAAGAGCGGATCGGAACCGGGGGAGCAGGCGCTGGCCGACTTGTGGCAGAAGCTCTGGCAACGGACCGGAGTCCAGCGGCTGTTCCTTTTCCACTGCGGGCTGTTCACCGGCGAGTTGTTCCCCCCCCTGGACTTGTCTCTTCCAGGACAGGTCCGGACTGCCGACCCTGGGGCCTGCATTCCCCTGGCGCCGCCACAATTGCGTTGACCGTCCCCATCGAGCCGCGGTAACACTCAAGGGAACGGCAGTCACGACGAACCGGGACTGCGCGCGGACGCTTGCATGCATCCTAGGAGAACCAATGTCACCCAGTCGACTGGCAGTCCGGCTCATTTGGATCCTGTTGCTCGTGACCTGGGGCTGCGTCTCGGTGGAGGAGCCCCCCTGTCCGGAAGTCGAGATCCCCGCCAACACCGGAGAATGCACGACCTTCTGCAAGTGTGCCGTCGATTCCTTCAAGGAGCGGGTGTTCCGCTTCACGTGGCTCGAGATCGACGAGCCGGAGGAGTTTGCCGGGCTGCTCAACCCCATCTGGGAAACCGACCTGCACAACAACGTGCTGAACGTCGTGTTCTCGGTCATCGATGTGGCCAAGAAGCAAGGCAGTGCCGCAGCATTCGACGAGTTCACGCTGCTGACGGGGCCGGCCTGGCGTTCTCCGGCCCTGCCCGTCAACCTTCCCCCCAAGAATGAGGAGGATCCGCCGGAGACGGTGGTCGACAAGTACTGTCTTCTCGAAGGAATGACCCAGGAAATCACGTTCAAGCCGTACCACGGCAACCAGTGCATCTTCAAATCGGTGGACGACTCGCTGCTGAACTTCCACACCGGGGCCATCGACAACCCCCTCCTGTGCGCCCCGGACCTCGACCCGCCCGACTCGATTCCCATGCGCAATCTCAAGGTACGCTTCGGCTTCAACGAAGACTGCACGTCCATCCTGGACGGCTACCTCGAAGGGTGCATCTCCATCGAGGATGCCAATCGCATCTGCATGTGCCTGAAGTCCGGGGATTGCCCCATCTCCCCCATTTCTCAGGGTGTTTTTCCGGAGACCGATCTGGCCGCCTACTGCAAGGACCGCTGTGGGGAGAAGTGGATTTCCTTCGGGGCATCGGTCGGCCTGTTCGGGCTCAAGCCGACCTGCCTGACCACGGACGGGGAGCCCGGGTACCGGCTGCAGGGGTTCCTCCAGGCCGAGGAGATTCCAGGCAAGTTCAACCCCCAGCAATCCGCCAACTGTGACGAGTAGGGGAGGGGGCCATGACCAGACTCCTCCTCCTGCTGGCTGCCCTCTCCTGCCTGCCCTCGACTCCCGCACTGGCGGGGGGACCGGAGGTCGGTGACCAGGGGGCGCGAGCCACCGGCCGAGGCGGTGCCCTGACCGTCAAGGCGGATGACCCGTCGGCCATCTACTACAACCCGGCGGGGCTTGCCCGCCAGCGCGGCACCGGCTTCCTGCTGAGCAACCGAATCCTGTACAGCGACATCGAGTACCGGCGGGCCCGCACGCTCGACTGGAGTGATGCCACGCACGGCGTCCCCAGGCTCGTCGAGTTCGATCACGTCACCAACCAGGCCCCGTGGACGTGGCTGTCCCCCATGGCCGCGGTGACATCGGACTTCGGGCTCGAGGACTGGGCGTTTGCTGCCGGCATGTACGCGCCCAACGCGGCCGGTCGTCTCCAGTTCCCGAGGTTCGGCCCCCAGCGTTACATGATGACCGAGCAGGATGTCATCATGCTCTTCTACACGGCCTCCGTTGCCTGGAAATACAAGGACCTCGCCGGTGTGGGCCTCAGCCTCCAGTGGGTGGACGTGCCCCGGTTCAACTTCTCGGTCGTGGTGGACGGAAACATCAGTCCGCGTCACGTATATCCGGACTCCAGCCCGTTCGACATGCACGTGGCCATCAAGGGCCAGGACCGGATCGGGTTCACCGGAATCCTCGGGGCCTGGCTTCGCCCCGTCGATGGGCTCGAGCTGGCGCTGGCCGGCCGGTTCCTTCCCATCCGCATCCGCACGGATTCCACGCTCGATGTCACCGCCGACAACCTTGCCACCGATGAGCCGGTCAAGGTCCTGAAGAATGGAGTGGAGGACAACCGCGTCGCTTTCGAGATCACCTTCCCCACCCAGCTTCGCGGCGGGGTTCGCTGGTTCCTCGAGAAAGGGGGCCGGGAGATTGCAGACGTGGAGCTCGACGTCCAGTGGGAGATGTGGTCGCAAAACGAGAGCTACCGTCTGGATGCCGGGGTCATGACGGAGCTGGCCGGCCAGCAGGTCAAGATTGATGAGGTCGACATCCGACGGGAGTTCATGGATACCGTCTCCGTCCGCCTGGGAGGCGACTTCCAGGTCATTCCGGGCCGGCTCTGGCTGCGGGCCGGCGGCTTCTACGAGAGCCCCGCTGTCCGCCCCGGATACGCCTATCTCGACGCGCTCAGCTTCCACCGCCTGTCCCCCGGTGCCGGCCTCACCGTCCGAATCCTCGGGGCCGACCTCTCCCTGGCCTACAACTGGGTCTTCCAGACCCCGTTCGTCGTGACCGAGGAGGATTCGCAGATCTTCCAGCAGGTCCCGGGAAGCCTCTGTCAGCCCCCGTACACGGACAAGGACGTCTGCGAGGAGCACTACCTCGGCAAGCCCTCGGCCCCGGCCAATGCCGGAACCTACCTGTCGAGCTTCCACGCCTTCAACGCCGGGCTGTCGTTCTCGTTGTAGAGAGAGGGCCTCATCGCTGAGAGCCGTCCTTCCGCAGAGGATGAGCCTTGTCTACTGGACGGGCTGTGCCGGAGCGGCGGCCTCGGGGGCCGGGGTGGCCTCGGGGGCCGGGGCTGGCTGCTCGCCGGCAGCAGGGGCCTCGCCCGGATTGGCCGGAGCCCCGCCGCCCGGCTGCTCGGACGGCACGAACTTGAAGTCATCCTTCGGCTGAGGAGCCGGCCGATCCTTGAAGCCGTTGAACTCGATGCGCAGAGCATCGGTCGAGTTGGTCAGGCCGGTGAGCTTCTCCGTGAGGTCGAGCAGCGTGGCACCGGTCTCCTTCTGGAACTTCTCCAGCTTCCGCACCCGGTAGACCACGGCCCCGTGCGCCTTGTCGAGCTTCTTGACCGCGCTCTTCATCCCCTCGACGCCCTGGGTGAGCTGGTCCTTGGCCGCAGACAGCTGCTCCTGGGTCACGCGCTCCGACTTGATGATGGCAATCGCGTTGGCCAGCTGCTCGACCGACTTGTTCAGCTCCCGGACCTGGGAGGAGAACTCCTCGATGTCCTGCTCCTGCTCGGGAACCTTCTCCTCGACCACGGCGACGCGGTTGGAGAACTCGCCCAGCATCGAATCCAGCGACGTCTTGAGCTGGTCGAACACCTTGAGCTCGTCTCGCGCACTGTCCAGTGCCGTGCGAACGGTGCCCAGCTCCTTTCCCATGCCGTCCAGGCTCTGCGTCAGGCCGTTGATGCGGGCCTCGGCTTCCTTGCGCCCGTTCTCCATCATGACAAACAGCGATGCCGCGACACCGACCAGGGCCAGAAACAGCACGGCCGAGATGAGCGTCTGGGTTCTGTTGGGGCTCATGCCCACCTTTTCTTCCGTCCGATTCTCTTCCATGGCGATACCTCCCTTGGCACCCGGGGTCCGCGACGGCGGCCACCGCAGGGCGCTGAAAACGTCTCGTGCTAGTATCACTATCGCCCGGTCCCGTCAACTCCCGCGGGGGGTGGCTCGCCGGAAAGGCACGGTGGATGCAGAGATGCCCGCTCAGTTGACGCAGGGCTGCTCGTCGGTGAGGAGATTGCAGTCGTCGTCGAGGTTGTTGGCGCACTTCTCGGGCTGTCCCGGGTGGATCAGCTTGTTCTCGTCGTTGCAGTCGCCGAAGTTCTCCGCCTTGTAGATCCCGGCCGGCTTGCACGCACACTTGTAGAAGTCCTTGACCCCGTAATTGTCCCCGTCGCCATCGTAGTAGTACTTGTTGCAGCCGAGGCTCCCTTCCTCGTCCGTCGTGAAGCTGCAGTTGTCGTCCTTGCCGTTGCAGTACTCATCTGCCCCCGGGTAGATCTTCGGGTCGTCGTCGTTGCAGTCGTTGGCCGCCACAGCCTTGTACTCCCCCTTGCTCCCGCACACGCACTGGAAGTCGGAAGTCACCCCGAATCCATCTCCGTCGTGATCCCTGTAGCGGTTCTGACATCCGGTTGCACCGAAGTTGTCGACGTCTCCGTCGCAGTCGTCGTCCACCTGGTTGCACACCTCCGCCGCCAGCGGATTGACCGCTGAATTCGAGTCATTGCAGTCCCCCGCGGCAACCGAGGTGTACGGGGCCTGCCCCTTGTCCCCGCACATGCACGAAACGAGAGGAGCGTAGCCGTACCCATCCGAATCCGCGTCGATGTAGAAGTTCTTGCAGCCCGTGGTTCCTGGCGGATCCGTCAGGCCGTCGCAGTTGTCGTCGATGCCGTTGCAGATCTCGAGCTTGGGCTGGTCCCCCTCGCACACGGGCTTGCCAGAGCCCACCGGACACGCCCACGTCCCGTTGGGACATTTGTCCTCGTCCTCCTCCGAGTCGCACGGCAGCCCCATCTGAGGGAAGGCCTCGTCCACCTGCCCATCGCAGTCGTCGTCCACGCCGTTGCACACCTCCATCTTGGGCTCATCTCCGTTGCACACGGGCTCGGAAGCGTTCTCGGGGCAGGTCCACGTTCCCTTGGCACAGAGATCCTCGTCCTCTTCCGAGTCGCACGCGAGCCCCATCTGAGGGAAGACCTCGTCCACCTTGCCGTCGCAGTCGTCGTCCACGCCGTTACATACTTCTTCGACCGGAAGGTCGCCCTGGCAGACGGGCGAGCCGACGCCGGAAGGGCAGTCCCAAGTTCCGTTGGGGCACTTGTCCTCATCCTCGTCCGAATCGCACGGCTGACCGGTTTCCACGGTCTCGTCGTCAGGCTCACCATCGCAGTCGTTGTCCAGCCCGTCACAGATCTCCTCCTGCGCCTGGGGAGCCGAGCAGGTCCAGCCTTTGGCCCCTTCACACTGCTTCGTACCGACACAGGTTCCAAACTCGTTGGACAGCTCGCATTCGGTCGATTCCAGCTCCTCGTCGGCAAGGCCGTCGCAGTCGTTGTCCGCTCCATCACACTCTTCCGGGGCAGCGGACGAGGCCGTGCAGCCGCTCCATCCAAGCTCCCCCTGGCAGGTCTCTTCGCCGTAGCACTTGCCGAATTCGTTCTCCGCCGAGCAGGGACGGGTGGTCCCATTCAGCTCCCCCAGGCACACGCACGAACCGCTAAGGGGCACGCACTGGCCGGAGCCGTCCGCCCCCACCGGCTTGCACTCGTAGTCGGGCGGGCAGTCCTTGGCCTTGGTGCAGGCAATCCCGCAATACCGCTGCTCCTCCACGCCGATGTCGAGACACAGGTCCTCGGGCGCTCCGCACTCGTCGTCACTCGAGCACTTGCGGCAGAGATCGTCCTCCGGGGAAACGCACAGGAAAATCACGTCGGAACCGACCTGCTTGCTCTTGCACTTCCAGTTGAGCGGGCACTCGTCCTCACAGTAGGTCGTGCAGACTCCCCCTCTCTTGACGGTCGTGATGCAGTAGCCCGACAGGCAGTCCTCACCGCTGGTGCACGGCCAGAGAAAGCCGCCCTCCTCGGGCACGTACTCGTAGCTCCACTCCACATCGCCAAATGGCACGAGATCATGTGCGTCCGATGCCCGCTGGTCCTGGAACGAGACCGGGGGGACGTCGTCGGCAGTCGAGTCCCCGGCTCCCGAAGGCGCATCGACCGGATCGGCCCCTCCGCCGGAGCAGGAAACCAACGCCAGCGACAACATCAGCACCCACATCACGGCCGCAGATTTCATCGAATGACCTCCGGAAGGGGACTTGCGACGCGCTGCGATGGTACCATCGCCGGGGGGTCCGGTCCACTGCAGACAGGAATCCACTGTACGAGGACCGCAAAGGGTGACAGGATCGCCGGGTCGTTTGGACCGGAGGTCCCGGATGCTCGGGCTCGACAGCCTCACCCCATTCCACCTGGCGCTCGTCGTCACAGTCGTCTTCATCGCCGGGTTCGTCGACTCCATTGCCGGAGGAGGCGGCCTCATCTCCCTGCCGGCCTACCTGGCGGCAGGGCTTCCCCCCCACGCCGCCCTCGCCACCAACAAGTTCTCGAGCTGCATGGGAACACTGACCGCGGTGGTCCGATTCTACCGAGCAGGCAAAGTCCGGATTCGACTCGGCCTGGCGGCCGCGCTCGGCGCCCTGGGAGGGTCGGCGCTCGGAACCCGCATCGCTCTGGGGCTCGAGGAGGGCACCATCCGAACCGTGGTACTGGTGCTCGTGCCAATCGTGCTCGCACTGTTCCTCGGCAAGGACAGGCTCCTGAAGCGTTTCTCCGGAAAGGCCCCGCCCCCGGCCTCCTCACCGCCCGATTCCCGTCGCGAGCTTTGCGCGTCCCTGCTCCTCGGCCTGGTCATCGGCACGTACGACGGCTTCTTCGGCCCCGGGACGGGGACGTTCCTGGCCGTCGGGTTCCATGTTATTGCACGGCTCGAGCTGACGACGGCCTCGGGCAATGCCCGCCTTGCCAACCTGGCCAGCAACGCGGGGTCACTTGCCGTCTTCCTCCTGGCCGGCAAGGTGGTCTTCCCCCTCGCCATCGTCACGGCAGGTGCGGGCATCGTCGGCAACATCCTCGGTGCCGGCCTGGCCGTTCAGAGAGGCGAGCGCCTGATCCGCCCCCTCATGGTGTGTGTGCTGATTCTCCTGATGGCGCACGTGGCGCATCAGCAGCTCGGGCTGTAGGCAGCTACGGGGTGGGCTCGACCGGAGCGATCTCGACCGGAGCAATCTCGACGGAGGTGAACAGTACGTTCTCCAGCTCCTTGCCGTTGAGCACGTCCAGCTCGAACAGGTAGTCACCCGAATCCAGTCCGACCTGCGTCACCACTTTGAACGGCGTCGAGCAGACACACTCGCACTCTTCGTGGGTCCAGACCTCTCGAACGATCACGTCCTTGTCTACGATTTCGGCCTCGACGTCGACCTCGTCCTCGCAGCACTCGCGGTAGAAAATGTGGATGACCTCGACTCCCCAGGGCCAGGCCAGGACTTCCACGTCCGAGGCTGGAGCGTCCTGTCCGTCCTTCTGCGGCATTCCGGGGACACAGCCTTCGAATGCGGTCTGGGCCACTCCGGGAGCGGGGGGCCCCGCAGGATCCACGATCTTGGGCTCAGGCGGCGGTCCCATCGTCCCCGCCCCCGAGCAAGCGGTTAGAAGCAGCACGATTCCAGCCATCGACCATCGGTACATATCGGACCTCCGACCGTTCGCCGAAGCACTATACCACATGCGTTCCCCCAGGCCAACCGGACCGACGGATTCCTGTTGCAATTGTGAGCTATTTCTCGTAGTCTATGTTTTGCCGTCGGGCTGTCCCGTGCGGAGCGCACGCGTCGTTCATGGTTTGGTGTCCCCACGTTTGAACTGGAGGGAGTTCCCATGGCAGAGATGCTCGTTGCTCGTCGTGTCTGCAATCGTGCGGCCAGCCTGTTCCTGGTAGCGTTCGTCGCATCCTGCGGGGGCACGGGAGCCACCCAGGCGGTCCCGGACGGCTCGTCCCCGGCGGATGTGCTCGTCCCGCCCCTGGGCGACGTGGCCCTGGAGGACTTCCCGTGCGTCGATACCGCCCAGTGTCAGGCGGCGTTCCTGGAGACCGGCCCCTGCAGCTTCGTGTTCTGCAACCAGCAGATCGGCAAGTGCCAGGTCGGTGCCTGGAAGGACTTCACCCCCTGCACCTCCGGCAATGCCTGCGTGAAGGATGCCGTCTGCGTGGCGGGCGAGTGCAGCCTGGGGTCTCCCGTGCTGTGCGACGACGGCAATCCATGCACGGTGGACTCGTGCTCCCCGGATGCCGGCTGCGCGTTTGCCCCGGTCAAAGGGCAGTGCGATGACGGCAACGCCTGCACGCAGGGAGACTCTTGCGTTGACGGGGCCTGCAAAGCCTCAGACGCGATCAACTGCGACGACGCCGACGACTGCACCACGGATTCCTGCGCTCCGGCCTGGGGATGCGTGAACGTCCCGGTCTCGGATTGCCTCGTCCCGGGGTGCGGGGATGGGAGCTGCGCCGACGGTGAGACCTGTGCCTCGTGCGAGGTCGACTGCGGCGAATGCCCGGCCGAATGTGGCGACGCGACCTGCTCCCTCGGCGAGGATTGCACCGGGTGTCCGTCCGACTGCGGGCCCTGTCCGCCCGCCTGCGGCGATGCGACGTGCAACGGTGCCGAAACCTGCTCCACGTGCGCTACCGACTGCGGTGAGTGCCCCCCTGCCTGCGGGGATGGGAAGTGCGGAGCGGATGAGGGCTGCGCGGTCTGCACGGCCGACTGCGGCGTCTGCCCCCCTGCCTGCGGTGACGGGAAGTGCAACGCCGAAGAAACGTGCTCCTCCTGCTCGATGGACTGCGGTGAGTGCCTTCCCACCTGCGGGGATGCTGCCTGCAACGCACAGGAAAGCTGCGCCACCTGCCCGTCCGATTGCGCTCAGTGCCCGCCTTCCTGCGGCGACGGGAAATGCAACGCACAGGAGACCTGCGCCACATGTGAAACCGATTGCGGCGGCTGCGCCCCCGCCTGCGGGGACGGCAAATGCCTCGGCGAGGAGACCTGCGCCACGTGCGCCGTCGATTGCGGCGCGTGCCCGACGTCGTGCGGCGACGGCCAGTGCAACGCGGCCGAAACCTGCAACACCTGCCCTGCCGATTGCGGTCAGTGCGCCCCCTCCTGCGGGGACGGAAAGTGCAATGCGGCCGAGACGTGCGCCACTTGCCCGTCCGACTGCGCCGCCTGTCCTGCTTCGTGTGGGGATCTCACCTGCAATGGAGCCGAGACCTGCTCCTCCTGCCCGGGGGATTGCGGCAAGTGCGCCCCGTCGTGCGGCGATGGCGCCTGCAACGGCGGCGAGACTTGCGCCACGTGCAACGCCGACTGCGGCGTGTGCCCGCCCTACTGCGGTGACGGCAAGTGCCTCGGAGCCGAGACCTGCGGGGGCTGTGCTGCCGACTGCGGCGCCTGCCCCATCACTTGTGGCGACGGGAAGTGCAACGGGCAGGAGAACTGCTCCTCCTGCCCTGCCGACTGCGCTGCCTGCCCCGCCTTCTGCGGAGACGGGAGCTGCAACGCATCCGAAACGTGCACGTCATGCGCTGCCGACTGTGGCGCATGCCCGGTCGTCTGCGGCGACAAGGCCTGCGACGCCGGCGAGACATGCACCTCCTGCCCGGCCGACTGCGGTGTTTGTCCGCCCACTTGCGGCGACGGAAGCTGCAATGGAGCGGAGACCGTCCTGAGCTGCCACAAGGATTGTGCCCCCGAGTGGATGTCCATGCTTGCCCAGGGCTTCCACGGCCAGGCCTTCTACAAGGACATCAATTCCTGCAAGCCCTGCCACGGTGCCGACCTTGCGGGCGGTGTGAAGTCGTGCGAGACCTGCCACCCCGGCTGGAAGACCAACTGCGTGTTCTGCCATGGCGGGATTGACAACCAGACCGGCGCCCCTCCCGAGGGCGTCGACGGCGAGACCCTCAAGACTCAGATCCAGGTTGGCGCGCACACGCTGCACATGACGGCCAACGCCAAGAAGCTGGCCTACGCATGCAACACGTGCCACGTGGTTCCCGCCGACGTCTTCTCCCCCGGTCACATCGATGCGGACGGCATCGCAGAAGTCACGCTGACGGACTGCAAGGGCAAGTCGGGAACCTATAATCACGCCACCGCTACGTGCGCCACGGTCTACTGCCACGGCAACGGAAAGGCCACGTCGACGGGCGGCTCCGCAGTCTGGACCGGTACCGCGCTCAACTGCAACTCGTGCCATCCCGCCTCCGGCCTTGGCGGCAACCACGTCGATCATTCCTCCAACTGTTCGCTCTGCCACAATAAAACGGCGAGCAACTCCACCACCATCTCCAACCCGGCCAACCACATCAATTGCGTGCGCGACGTATCCGGCAACTTCACGTACAACACCACGACCCGTGTCTGCTCCAACAACAGCTGCCACGGCACTGAGACCTGGTAGGAGGTGAACGATGCGGACCTCACGAATCCCGGCGTCCGTCGGAACGGCCGCTGTCTTGAGCGTTGCGCTTCTCACAGCCGTCGGTTGTGGCGGCTCGTCCCCCGTTGCGTCCACGGACACAGCGGGTGACGACGTCGCCCAGGACGAAGCCCTCGCCTGTCAGTGCACCTCCGACGAGGAGTGCCTGGCGCCGCTCGGGGGCCAGTGTGCGGGCACCGGCCGCTGCTTCAATTGCATGTGCACCGTCCAGAGCGCCGACTACCTCCCGTGCGCTCCGGCCGATCCCTGTGCCCTGAGCGGAACTTGTGCGGGGGGTGAGTGCATCGCCTCCGGTCGCAAGGCCTGCGACGATGCCAACCCCTGTACCGTCGACTCCTGCAACCCCGTTGGAAGCTGCACGCACGCTCCGGCCAATGGCCCGTGCAGCGACGGCAACTCGTGCACCCTCTACGACTCCTGTGTCGAGGGTGGCTGTGCGGGCGTTCCCGTCCCCGAGCTGTGCGCCTGCGAGGTCGACTCCGACTGTGCTGACCTCGACGATACCGATGGCTGCACCGGAGTCGTCCACTGCGTCGACGGGAGCTGCGTCGCAGACCCCGCCACCGTGCCCCACTGTCCCGCCCGGCTGGAGGGAAGCTGCACCGAGTACGCCTGCGTCGCACCCGGCCAATGCGTTCCCCGGAACGTGCCCGACGGCACGCCGTGCGACGACGGGAATTCCTGCTCGAGCGGAGACTCGTGTGTCGCAGGCCTCTGCGTTGGAGCAAACGGCTCCTGCGCCTGCACGTTCGACGATGACTGTCCCGCTTTCGACGATGCCAACCTCTGCAACGGGAAAGTCACTTGCGTGGACGGGGTCTGCGCCGTGACTCCGGAATCGGTGCCCGACTGCGCTAGGCCCGTCGAGGGCTGCTCCGTCGCCGTCTGCCTGCCGGAGACGGGACAGTGCGCCTCATTGCCTGCCGAAGATGGCACCCCGTGCGAGGCTCAGCCCTGTCACCATTCTGCCACATGCGGCGGCGGCGAGTGCGGCGAGGGCCTCCCCCTCGACTGCGCCGACGGAGACGAGTGCACGACGGACCAGTGCGATCCCGTCGAGGGCTGCGTTCACGAGCCCGTCGAGGGGTGCCCCCCTCCCTCGTGCGGTGACGGTGAGTGCAGCGGCGACGAGACTTGCACCACGTGCGCCCCGGACTGTGGAAAGTGCCCGCTGGAGTTCTCCTGCGGTGATGGCAAGTGCCTGGGAGACGAGCATTGTGCCACGTGCCCGGAGGACTGCGGCCCCTGCCCGAGCGTCTGCGGCGACGCGACGTGCGAAGGAGCCGAGGCCTGTCAGACCTGCCCGGCCGACTGCGGCACCTGCCCGCCCGTCTGCGGGGACGGTGACTGCGCCCAGGGCGAGAGCTGCGATGGGTGTCAGGCCGATTGCGGAGAGTGCGCCCCCTTCTGCGGAGATGGAGCCTGCGAGACCCCCGAGAGCTGCCTCACGTGTTTCAAGGACTGCGGCGGTTGTGCTCCGTCCTGCGGAGATGGCCAGTGCACTCTGGACGAGTCCTGCGCCACCTGCGCTTCGGATTGCGGCGCCTGCCCGACGGTCTGCGGTGACGGCGTCTGCGGCGGGATCGAGGCGTGCGATTCCTGCCCCACCGACTGCGGACAGTGCGCTGCCGGCTGCGGCAACGGTCAGTGCGACCTCGAGGAGACCTGCAAGTCGTGCTCCAAGGACTGCGGCCTGTGCCCTCCGGTCTGCGGCAACGGCGCCTGCGAGGTGGGCGAAACGTGCCAGGACTGCGCTGCGGATTGTGGCAATTGCGGCCCAGTCTGCGGAAACGCCAAGTGCGAGGCCGGTGAGACGTGCGGGTCGTGCGCTGCGGACTGTGGTCCCTGTGGCCCCGTTTGCGGAAACGCCAAGTGCGAGGTGGGCGAAACCTGCTCCGGTTGCCCGGCGGATTGCGGCGCCTGCGTGCCCGTCTGCGGTGACGGCAAGTGCGAAGGCACCGAGACCTGCACCAGCTGTGCGGGCGACTGCGGCGCCTGCCCTTCGGTGTGCGGCGACGCCAAGTGCGAAGCAGGTGAAACCGCCACCAACTGCCACGCGGACTGCGCCCCCAACTGGATGACCGTCGGCAACGCCTCCTCCCACGGTGCCACCTTCAACAAGGGACCGACCGCGTGCACCACTTGCCACGGCGCCCAGCTCAACGGTGGTGCCGTCTCTTGCGAGACGTGCCACCCGAACTGGAAGACCAACTGCACCTTCTGCCACGGAGGTAAGGACAACCAGACCGGCGCCCCGCCCGAAGGAGTGGACGGCGAGACACTCACCTCAAACGTCGTCGTCGGAGCCCATACGAAACACGTAACGGCCTCCACCAACAAGGACAAGATCGCCTGCAGCGCGTGTCACGTCGTCCCGGCCGATGCTCTCAGCGCCGGTCACATCGACGGCGACGGGAAGGCCGAGTCCAAGCCCGCCGCCTGCGGCCTCCAGGGCAGCTACGCCAACGGTTCCTGCAGCTCCGTTTACTGCCACGGCAATGGCAAGTCCTCCACGACCGGGGGAACCGCCACCTGGACGGGCGCAGCGCTCACGTGCCAGTCGTGCCACCCGCAGACCGGGCTCAGCGGCAAACACTCCACCCACCTGGGCCTCGGCTTCGCGTGCAACATGTGCCACGGGGATACCGTGGCCGCCAACGGCACCATCTCGAACCCGCTCAATCACGTCAACTGCGTCAAGGACGTCAAGGGCACGTTCACCTACACCTCGGCGACCAAGACCTGCTCGAACGTGGGCTGTCACGGCAGCAAGACCTGGTAGCCCGCCTCCCTCGCGTCATAAGTCGGCCGATGTTCCATCATCCCTCGAGTTGTGACGCCCAGAGCGTCATAAGTCGGCCGATGTTCCATCATCCCTCGAGTTGTGACGCCCAGAGCGTCATAAGTCGGCCGATGTTCCATCATCCCTCGAGTTGTGACGCCCAGAGCGTCATAAGTCG